>NZ_LWBP01000001.1 GCF_002078015.1 Niastella populi
TTGCTTTAAATGCAAATGCACTGCCAACAATAGCCAATACAATTACAGCTGCTACTATAATTTTTAACTTTTTCATATTAAAGATTTTATTTTAAAAAAGCCCGTATGTTATCTCGTTTTTCCTCCGCGGTTGTATGCAATTTAGTTTTACGTCAAATTAAATCTGTCGCATTTTTGGAATTATTGAAGTCAATAACTCTTTAAATTGTGTTTAGTTGAAATGTACTACAGGCATGAATTTCCGAGATTGGTTTCTAACTCATTTCATCGGTTTTAGGAGATGAAGTTTTGCAATAATTAGTAATTTATGCCCAATGTAATTTCTTAATCGTCTGCTAATCTAAAAGTAGCTGTACAAAGCCCATTGTTAGGAGCAGTACATGTAGCTTGATCCTGATCCCAACATGGTGCATACTTCCATTGCGGGCTTAATAGACTTGTTGTTATCTTCTTATTGCATTGTGTATAAGTTGTACAATTGTTGCCAGGAGCTGTTGTGGTTAAAATGCAAAAGCGGCCAGCTTTTGCTTTAAAGGCAAATGCACTGCCAACAATGGCCAATACAATTACAGAAGCTACAATCATTCTTAACTTTTTCATATTAATGATTTTGATTTAAAAAATGGTTTTCTCGCCAGCCTTACTATATGCAATTTAGCTTTACGACCAATAAATTCTGTCGCGTTTTTGGAATTATTTAAAGGTAGTAACTGTGATAAGCCGTTAGGTGGGATGTGTGTTTTTGTATGGCGGTGTTACAGATAAGGCTTATGTTACTCCGGGAGTGGCATTACAATTTGTTTATTCTGAAATTATACCTGAACGATAGCACAAAGACCCTTTTGAGTACTTCGGTCTTTGCTGTTTCAATATAGTTATCGCCGGTAAACTGGGAAAAGCTGTTGCTTTTGTTGAGGATATCGAATGCAGATAGTTTGATCTCTCCGTTCTGGTTTTTAAACAATCTTTTTATAATGGAGGCGTTACATACGGCTGCCTGTGTGCCGGCCAGGTTCTGTTGTGCCTCGTTGATGGCAATGTTGATGTCGGAAGAGATACTCAAATGCCAGGGCAGTTCGTAATACAAAGATGCGTTATAGTTATGCCAGAACAACGTGGTGGTCTTACGGGCATCAACTGAATAGTTTGACCAGTCTCCATTAAACCGGGCCGATGCGGTGGCGCCGAATTTTTCATTTATATAGTATTCTGCCCGCACCGTTTGCCGCCACGTATACGTTTTTCGTATATTCTTTTCTGCATTCACCAGGTTCACCGCATTATCATACCGTGCACTGGTGTTGAACCCAACGTTCCCTTTATTGGGCCCTTTGCCAAATGAGATGCCGTACTCTATATTGGCGCCGATAGTATAGTTGCCTTCCAGGTTCACGGACTGCTGTTCCTGGGCTCCCTGGCTATTGATACGGGTAGCATTCACTATTTTGTGAGCCGTATTGTTAAACTGTAATTGTCCAAAAAGGCTGCGGTTCTTTGCTGCATTAAAATCTTTGTACCGCAGGCTTATTTCATTGGTAAACTCCTGCTTCAGCGCAGGGTTGCCCAGCCTGATCAGTAAAGGATTTGTATAATCAGGTATCGGTTGTAATTCCTGTATGGAGGGCGGCCGGTTGCGGCCATTGTAACTCACCTGCAGGTTTTTTTGTTTACTGATGCTGTAGAGCAGCGAGGCGCGGGGAAAGATGTTTGTGATCGATTGATGGACGTCCGTTTGCCGGCCGCTTTTGTCCTTATTCAACTGGGTGTTGCGGGCAAGCGAGATCCCCGCCTGCCACTGTAGTTTTTTGCGGAAATAATTATAGCCTAGTGCTATCTGTTGGCTGCTATTGCCGCTTTCAAAACTATTGCTGGCAACACTGTCCGGTTCATCATATTTGCCGGTTACCCCGTTATAATTAAAGGCTTCCTGTTTGGCTTTGCTGGCGCCGTTACCCAGGCTATAAGAGAAGTCAAGGATCTGGCCCCTTGCCAACGGCTCCGTATAGGTAATACCCACACTATAATCATGGCCGTTACCGTTTTGAAAGGATAGCTGGTCCCTTGCCAGGCTGTCTGTTGTGAACCCATGCTCACTATAAAAACGTGTCAATGATTGCAGGGCCGTGCGGCCTTTCGATTGGGAATTTCCTTTATGCAGGCTGATACCAACATACCGGCCCGCTTTTTTAAACCGGTGATCGTATTGAATGCCGATCGCTCCATTCCACCGGGCGCCAGAGCGGTTATTATTAGTGAAGGCATCGTTGACCGCATAAATCGTATTTGATCGTATTATCTGGCCGGCAGTGTAATCATTGTTGCCATTTTCATTATTTAACATATTGAAGGAGACATCGCTTCTGATGCTGTTAACTGAATCAATAGTATACTGCACTTTGGCGGTAAATGTATGGTGCTGTTGTTTGTCAAATCTGGATGTTTCTTTGTCCTGCAATAAAGACGAGTCCTGCAAAAAGGTTTGGCGCTGATTATAAACGGTATTGCCCGAATTATTGCCGCCGCGCCGGTAGCCGGCCGTAATCACTAACTTTTCACCAAAATTACTCCGGTAGTCAAGCGAGCCCTCATTCACCCTGTTGTTCAGGGTGCCGCCACTGCCCTGGAGGTTACCGCCATTACTGCTATGGCCTACACCGCTCAGGTACGTATTGCCTTTAAAATAATTGGCGTTTGCCTTTACGCCATACCTGTTCTGGCTGGCCAGCCCGCCTTCCCCATGCCCAAACAGGCCTTTTTTCTTATCGGGCTTTAGCCGCAAATTGATCACTTTACCAGGATCCTGGTCGGGGATGCCTGTCAGTTTTGCTCTTTCGCTTTTCTCGTTAAAGGCTTCTACTTTGTCAACCATATCAGCCAGCAGGTTTTGGGTAGCCAGCTTTGGGTCGTTCAAAAAAAACACCTTTCCATCGACGAACACTTTTTGTATTTTTTCTCCCTGCATGGTTATGTTGCCGTCCTTATCTACCTGAATGCCCGGTAATTTTTTAAGTAACTCTTCCACGGTGGCATTGGGTCTTGTTTTAAAAGCGGACACGTTATAGATGACGGTATCGTTTTTTGTGATCACCGGCGGAATGATGGCTTTTACCACTACCTCCACCAAAGAATGAACGGCGGGTTGTAACCATATGGCGCCGGTGTTAAACACCGTGTCAGCTGTTGTAAGCGTAATTGAGAGCATGGTATCCCGGTAGCCAATGTTCGAAACGTACAACTGGTATTGGCCGGGTTTCAGGTGGTTAAATATAAAGCCGTTTTTACCGCTCAATGATCTTCTGATGATCATTGAATCGGGCAGCCGTAATAAAGAAAGGCTGGCTTCGGGCAAAACAGCACGGGCAACAGAGTCGCCTACCTTTCCTTTTATAGCAACAACTTCCGTTTGAGCATATAAGGTATAAGAGGAAAGGGTGAGACAAACAAATAAACAGCTATGTAGCCACTTTTTAGCGTTTAGCATGACAACAGCTTATCCTTTCGCCCCAGGGTGGAGCTACACAATTAGTACCCCGCATCAATGTGTAATGTAGTTATATGGGTTGTAGATGATGTCGCAATTCTGGAATTTCTGTGAAACGCTATTCAAGGCGCCAGTCCTGAATAGGTTGGTTAAACATTTCCGGATGTTTTTTGTACTGCTCATTCCACTTTTTACAAATAGTACAGACTTTTCCACAACTACCTGTCGGGGCCAGTTCGTACCGGCTTTCTATACCTTTTACCGTAAGCGGTAGTCCCTGTGTCATCCATAAGGGGGCAGGCGCTTT
The DNA here is from genome assembly GCF_002078015.1 of Niastella populi. Classification (GTDB taxonomy): domain Bacteria; phylum Bacteroidota; class Bacteroidia; order Chitinophagales; family Chitinophagaceae; genus Niastella; species Niastella populi. Next base: position 3,789 of record NZ_LWBP01000001.1, read on the forward strand.
CTTTAAATAGTGATCAAAAAACTGGGTATAGCGAATGGTATAATCCCTGAGCTCTTTCAGATCGTGTAAGGTATGGTCACCATTATCATATTTTAGCCACCATACATTCTTTTCCAGTCTACGCAAAGCGGTAAATAATTGCACGGTTTGGTCCTGGTATTCGGGTGTACTTTCCTTATTGCAAAAAAGCAGCAGGGGACTTGTTGCTTTATCGGCCTGCAGCACCGTTGTGTGGTCTATCCATGCTTCTTTATTCTCATACAAATTGCCATATTCCTGCCCGTTTTCAACGCTTTCCAGTTGATTCACGCCATTGCTGTTAGACAATGCCATATTGATCACATTGGCGTATATATAACCCTCACTGATGGCCGTAGCGCTGAATGAGGTGGAATGGGTAAATATATAAGCGCCCAGTTTAGCCGAATAACTATGCGATGCGCAGCCCAGTTTATCGCCGTCCACATAAGGTAATTGTTTTAGATATTGCGCGGCGCCTTCCATTACGTTGTAGGCCGATGGACCATATTTAAGCGGGGTTGTATAAATATCAGGTGTAAACACCAGGTAGCCATTGTTCACCAGCCAGGTGGGTGATTTCCCGGGCTGCATGGCCTGGTCAATATAAGCGGGCGCATGAAACTGGTGCAGGTTGTTCGAAAACGAACCATACAATGCTATCAACACCGGGTATTTCTTTGTTGAATCAAAATTGTCGGGTTTATATAAAATGCCCTGTCCCTGGCGGCCATCCAAATGGTTAAAGGAATGCAGTTCTTCCGAGAGCCACCTGAAATCTTGCTGCGGTTGAAAGTTGGTTAATCTTTTAAAGTTTTTGAAGTCGTTTGTTTCATAATAATTGGGAGCATCGGTACCGGATTGTCGTTGAACGAGCCAGGTTTCACGATTTTTTGCCTTTACTGGCGCCACCCCGTCTTTTGATACATTGGGGTCATAACATCCCGGAATTTTATTCATAAAATAGTCACCCATATATAAAAGTTTCGGGGCGCCCGCACTCAGGTCGGCCTTCCGGTAAAATCCACTCTGTTTATTTTGAGTATTAAAAGCCCGTAAGACTTTCAGTGCACCAGCTTTTATAACAGGAATATCAGTGCTGTAAATATTGGCTTCGGGTAATTTAAAGATCGTATTGTTCGAACGGCCAAAGCCATTGGTAATATTAACGCCCGGTTCCTTACCGGTAAGATCGAGCTTCCAGATGTCGTAATTATCATACACCAACAGACCTGCATCATTTTCCAGCCAGGCAGCCATACTGCCCGATGATGGTTTATGGCCGGAATACGGATCTGTTATTCCAAGCTGATTATGCGGTATATTTTCTGAAATATCTCTTACTACACCGGTATGCAGATCGTAGCTAAAATAATGGCACCCTTTGTCTGCATCAAAATAAACCAGGTACCTGCCACCTGGCGAAAACCAAAAATGACCGCCTGCTGCTTTGGTGGGAAGTAACCGACTGTTTCCATCCTTTAGAGAGACCAGCCAATTACTATCCAGGTCCATTTCATTGCTAACTTCCCAAAAGCGATCTCCATGTTCTCTTCTGGGGTTCTTATTTAAAACCGCAAAATCTCCCTGCAGTAAGTTCAACCTTTTGCCATTGCTTTCCAATGGCCATGCCTTACCATTTTCAAGGTTAAATAAAGCGGTATATTTTTTAGGCTGATTTGACAATTTGGCCTGGGCAGACTGTAAGTAAAGATCTTTGTGGTCCGATATCTCTACCTGCGCCATTTCAGGATCAGGTTTTCGGCTATTGGGAGGAGATTGCAAAGCAAAGGTGATGTAGCGGCCATTGTCTGTAAAGGATACGTCACCACTCAATACCTGTCCTTCCCCAATGCCCGGGGTTGCTTTGGTGATTTTCACCACCGCCTTATCCATACCTGCGGTATAATGCCAGATACTGATGTCCGTACTATCCAAAACGCTAAAAACAACCTGCCGGCCTGAATTATCTAAACTATAGCTGCCTATGCCGGTTTTTTTCTGATCTGTTGACCAGATGGTCTTTTCCTGCCAGTAAGGAGCACCCTGGTATTTTAACGTGGTAATACTGCCGTTAGCGGTGTTTTCGGTTGCTTTTAACAGTACCGCCTTACCATTACCGGCAAATACATGCTCTGCAACAAATGGAATTAACTTTTCAGTACCTGTTACCAGGTTATACAGCAATAGGTCGTTTGCCCGTTTACAAACCAGCCATTCACCGGTGTTGCTGAATTGGTAATCTGTTACGCCGCTGAATGGTGTTTCTTTTCCTGTTACCAGGTTATGTAAAATGAGATTCGGATCCCCGTTTTTTAATTGATAAGCCAGCCATTGATCTTTACCTTGCTGGGAACCCTTATAAGACACCACATCATTTACATGCCTGGGTTGTGATTTACCCAATGGCATAAAACACAGCGACCCGCCATTTTTAAAAATATACTGATCACCTTTGGCCGTAAAAAAACCTGGATTGGGGCCGGCGAATGCCCACCGCCAACCATTATGTATTGATTGTATCACCAAACTATCCAGCCTGCGGAACCAATACTGGGTACCAGTTGGTTTATTGATGGTATAGGCAAAATATTTACCATCGTCGCTAAAGGCTAAATATTCACCTAATCCCCGCCAGTTTTCAATGGCATTAAAATCGATCAACGACTTTTCACTTTTCCCGGAATTATTCTTAGCATACCCCCAAAGGAATTGCTCAAGATGTAAGCGATCGCCCGGGTTGAAGTTTTGTACACTGGTTGACCGGCTATTGCTTTGAGAAAACCCTGCAACGCTCAAAATGATAAATACAAGAATAGAACAACATTGTTTCATACGGAAACTTTAATTCATTGAAGAACGTATGTGATCTAAAAAAGGGGAAGAAAGAAACAATTTGTTGATCGGGAAACCCTTTTTCCAATATTGTGACATTTATTGCAAAAACGAACCCGGCCCCATTCTGCCGGCATAAAAGGTTTTTAGCTGTTTGTTGTTATCATAATAAGCGGTAAGCGGCACGGCTATTACCCGGTATGTTTTTAAAACAACACTTCCCGTATCTCTGCCTACAATTACATTCTTATACCTGTTTAATTTGAAATACCGGGCAAAATCTTTGGCTCCTTTCAGGTCTTCATTGGTTAATATACACAATTCTTTATCCTTAAATTTCTCCATGTTATTGAGCATATCCCGCATTTGCGCCCGGCAGTAAGGGCAGGTGGGCTTGAAGTAAAATAAGACCAGGTTTTTGTTGGCAGACAGATCGTCGGAATGAATATAACTGGTACTGTCCAGTAACTGGATGGCAAACGAGGGCAGCGGTTTTCCTTCCTGTCCTGTTTTAACCTGTTGTGGTTTTTCCTCCTGGCAACCCAGCCAGGCTGCAGCCATTATCAATAAGGCAACTAATTGTAAACGCATATGATTGATGTTTTTTATTGTGTTATTGCATTGCTTTTGTTAAGCATTTTGATAGCCAAAATGCCCAACAGGATAAAGGCGCCATTGAATACCAGGTGACCGCCCCAGCTTAATTCACTTATAAAGCCACCACAGGAACAGGGCAGGTGGGGGTAAAAGAGCATCATGTAAATAATATAGATCGTAAACAGGATCATCAGTACGGTGGACGCATACAACCCGATTTTTCTTGTCTGATGAATAAATATGAGCAGGGTAAGAACAATTTCGGTTGCCGGCAATAGCCACACTACAATATGCGCCACCGGTTCCAGCGCCGGCATCAGCGCCATTTGCTCCCGGGTGAGGGTGTAATCGCTCCACTTACTAAATGCGGTGTACAGGAACATGCTCATGTACAAGATGGAAATGATCTCGATCAGGGTGCTTTTTTTCAGCCACCGTACAAACAACAGGTGGGAGACAAGGTTTCGTTTTGGCATACTGCCGGCTGTAATTGTTTTCATTATGATTATGTTTTACTTTGATTTAATATTGCGTCGTTTCCATTCACCGGGTGTCATGCGGCGCAGCCGGGAAAAAGCCCGGTAAAAAGTGCTTCGTTCGTTATAACCTGCTTCAAAGGCCACTTCCTGCATGCTCATACCGGGGTTTGCCTGCATCAGCTCGCAGGCGTACTGCATCCTTAACTCCTCCTGGTAATCGCGGATGGTCTGTCCGAAAAAATGAACGAATCCATGCCGCAGCTCGTGGTCGTTCACACAGAAAGTTCTTACCAGGGAAGTATAGGGCAGCTTTTCCTTAAATTCCTTTTCCACTTTTCCCCTTATGGCATGGAAGAGCTGAACATCTTCCCGCGAAAATTGTATGTCGTTCATGATAAGGCGTATTAATGTTAAAAGCCATAGGTAGTATTGTTTTTATGCCAACGATGGCGTTGGCTCAGCTTGAAATGAGCGTACTACCCATGACATAAATAAAATGCAGAAGGGCAGGGTGATCACCACCGGAAAGATCTGGTACCGTAGCTCGGTAGGCGCCGATAACACCGTGAAAACGCAGTTGCCGATCCACACCAACAGCATACAGGTAAGCAGGTGTTTGCTGGTTTTGCTGCATTGTTTCAGTCCCGAAAAACAGAAAAACAACAGCATGCCCGCTAAAAACAGGGGGTTCACAATGGCTAACACGGTTGGAAAAAAATCCATTAAATGAATAGACGGGTCATTGAACCGGTTGGGCAATCGATTGTTTTTCCAGTTAAACCAGTTTACGGCGGCGGAGTCTACTTCACCCTGCCCAAGGTTATACATGCCCATAAAATTCGGCGGTGGTTTATAGTATAATACGAGGTTGGGCCCGGCAAAATGTTTCAGAAATAACGCCGGGTGTTCTTTGATCAACCAGCGGCCATAGTCGCCATACAGCGGCGCCATTTGAGCCCAAACTATGAAGTACTTTTTTTTGACGCTGTCTTTGTCGCGCTGTTGTTTCGCATACGTTATCAATGGAGATTTTAAATTCCACAAATAATAAACGCCGATCTTAGCATAGGGCCACACCTCCAGTTTACGCAGGGAATCCATATGTTGGTTCACCACGCTGTGCAGGTCCTGGAACGGCCCGGGCACATCGTCGCGGGCAATGGGCCGGGCATGCGCATAGGCATACAATGCATTGGCTGCCATTTGCCAGCCGCCAAAGGCGGAGTATTGCGTAGTGCCGGTTCTTTTGTGGTATTCATGCTGGGTGCTGCCGATAAAGGTGAGCAGTAAGAGGGCGATGGCACCGATGCCCAGCCATTTTGTTCTTTTGGGAATATAATTTACCAGCAAAATAAGCGCTATGCTTATAAACGGGTACCAGAGGGCGCTGAACCGTACGGTAAAAGCCAGCAACAAAATAAGGGCATGAAACAACAGCAGACGTAAACCGGGCTGAGCAATGATCCATAGCAATTGGGTAAACCAAACCAGGCTAAGCGCAGCAAACAGGCTGTCACTGCCGACAAAATTGGCAATATGGGGCAGCAGGGGGTTGGCAGCACTTAGGGTCAGTATGATGCGGAACAGCCATTTGCCCGGTGCAAACAGGTAACGAATGGTAAATAGTAAATACAATACGCTGGTCATTAACAGCAGGTACTGAACTATAACCAGGAACAGGTGCGACCGGCTGAATACACTGACGAGCCGTAAAAATTTGGAATACCCTATGGGCCACTGGTTAATGAAGTCATTTTTATCCGCCGCATCGAGGTAGCTGTAGCTATCCGGCGGCATAAAGTTAGGGTACGGATACCCGAACTTCAGCCAGGCAAAGGAGAGCACCATTATAGCTGCTGAAAACCAGAGTAATCGTTTGTTTTCTTTATCCTGCCATAGCCATGGTGTAAATGGCCGGGTGGTGATGGTTTGTTGAAATAGCATGACTATGCGTGTTGAGTGTTAATTTTTTTTGATGCTGTGGTGTTAAACAGGCTGTATCTTAATGTGCAGTAAATAGAGCGGAAGCCATCGCGCCAGCCGATCTTTTTTCCTTCGGCAAAAGTTCTTCCATAATAAGAAATGCCTACTTCATAAATTTTTATATGCGGGATCTTCGCCACTTTAACGGTTACCTCGGGATCGAACCCAAAGCGTTTTTCAACCAAAGGAATTCTTTTTAAGATATCTGACCGGAATAGCTTATAACAGGTGTTCATATCGGTCAGGTTCAGGTTACTGAACATGTTCGAAATATGGGTGAGGAACCTGTTGCCGATAGAATGCCAGAAGAAAAGGATGCGGTGGGGATGACCGCCCATAAACCGGGAGCCATATACTACGTCTGCTGCCACCAGCAGAACTGGTTTCAGCAGGGTGTTGTACTCGCCCGGGTCGTATTCGAGGTCGGCATCCTGCACCAACAGGTATTCACCAGTTGCGTTGGCAATGCCCGTATGAATAGCGGCGCCCTTTCCCTGGTTTATTTCGTGCCTGATGTATGTAAAGTAATTGCGCGTGCCGTTTTTTGTATTGGCGATATACGCTTTAATAACTGCTTCTGTATTGTCGGTACTGCAGTCATTTACAATGATCACCTCTTTTTCAATATCCCGTATGAGTTTCACCGCATTGATGCGCTCGAGAATACGGGTAATGGTCTTTTCCTCGTTGAAAGCCGGGATAATGATCGACAGCCTTTTTATATTGGTTGAAGCTGTGGAGCTCACCACCGGCTGTTGATTGCCGGCTGCCCGTTCCAGGGAAGATACCGGCAGCCCGGATTTGTTTATAGTATGCGTCATAGAACAAGGGTTTATAATTTACAAACTGTCATCCGATCGCTTTTTGTGCATATTCGCTGTTGGGTTGCTGCTGTTGACTTTCGGTTTTCAGGTGCTGTATTAACCGGCCCAGCCAGTCGATCAGCAATAATGAAAAGATCACACTTAGTGATGAGGTAAAGGCCTGGTATCTTAATACGGTGGGCGCCGCAAAAATGTTAAAGGCGGCATAGGTTATCCAGAAAACGCCAACCAGCAGAATGATCCTGTTAAAGGCGGGGTTGTATTGCCAGCCTTTTAACAACAGGTAACACAACAGCATTAAGAACAGGATCATATTCACAAAACTTACCAGCCAGGGGAAGTACTGAACTGACCACAGGCCGCCGTTTTTCGTTCCTGCTCTTACCTGGTTGCTGCTATACCCAAACCATTTTACCGCTGACTCCTGAACAATGGGGTAACCCCAGTTATAATTTTCTAAATACTCAACCGGCGGAACAAAATACTTCCAGGCATTAGGCAACACAAAGTGGCGTAAGAAATGCAGGGGATATTTTTTAATAATATACTTGCCATATGCGCTGTAAAAAGGTCCCATGCCGGCCCACATTTTAAATTCGGTGGCCGACCCGTCATTTTGAAACAGGCTATCGCGGTATTGTACTAGCGGATAACGCGGCGTCCACATATAGGCCGGCGTAGCCTTCACTACATTCAAATTGGGGTGGGTGTCAAAAAAAGTACGGATCCTGTTGTCAAGCGCATGGAATTGCGGCGGTACGGGTTCCCGCTCTGTGTAGTGTAGTTCCCGGTATACGTTCATGGCATTGTTGCTCCATTGCCACCCGCTAAAAGGCGAAAACTGCCAGTAGCCGGTGAGTTTTTTATACTGGTACATGGTAAGGCCCGCAAACCAGCCAATAAGCAGTAACGCCAGCCCAAGCCCTGCTGCTTTTTTTCGAACAGGCAAAGGAGAAAACCCAAATGCCAATGCTGCAATAAACGGGTAAATAAGCGCATTGTACCGCACCGTAAAAGCCAGGAATAACACAAGGGCATGCCAGCCAATGATCTTTTTGGAAGGCTTATAAATGAGCCAGATCAACAGCGCGAACCAGGTCATGCTTAATGACAGGAAGAGCGCATCGCTGCTTACCATATTGCCCAGCTGTAAAAACAGGGGATTCAACACCATAAAGCAGAACAATACGGTTTGTATTACCCTGCCGGCTTTATAGAAATAAAAGACGGTAAACAAAAAGAACAGTGAACTGCACTGGATCAACAGGTATTGACAAATTACCAATGCCAGATCGGGTTTGGCAACAACACTTACCAGCCGTAAAAATTTGGAATAGCCTATAGGGTAAGAATTGATCGTGAGGTTGTCATAGGCAGCCTCGATGTATCTGAAAGAGTCGTCATGGATATAATTGGCAAAAGGGTACAGGTATTTAAACACCACGAACTGTATTACAATCACTGCCGCTGCCACGTACAGGATGATCCTGTTCCCCCGGTTATGAAAGAGGAACTGGCGGAAGGTTTGTTTGCTGGCCGGTGCGTTTGGTAAAATGTTCATATGGCTAAGCTTTGCTTTTGATTTTGCAGTTTCATCTGCTGCATTAACCGACCTATCCAGTCGATCAGCAGCAGGGAAAAAGTAACACTGATGAGTATGGGAAAGGCCTGGAACCGTAATGCGACGGGCGCCGAAAGAATGGTAAATGCGGCATTCGCCAGCCACACAAAACCCGCCAGTAGAATGATCTTGTTAAAGATGCTGTTGTTTTGCCAGCCTTTCATTAGCAGGTAAGTGAGGAATAGTAAGAACAGCATGAAATTGGTAATGCTCACTAAAAATGGATAATACTGAAGAATGTAAACCGTACCGCTTTTCATTCTTGTTCTTACCTGGTCGTTTGTATACCCAAACCATGTCACCGCCGATTCCAGCACCGTTGTTTTGTAACCATTGTATTTTTCCAAAAACTCAACCGGCGGGAAAAAATAGTTCAGCGAATTGGGCGCCGCAAAGTACCGTAGATAATGTATGGGATAGTTTTTAATAAGCACCAAACCATACGAACTGTACAAAGGCCCCATGCTTGCCCATTTTTTAAATTCGCTTGTGGTGGTATCTTTTGCAAACAGATCTTCTTTATACACCATTAATGGAAGCGAAGGCGCCCACATATAGTACGTGCCGGCCTCACCAACGGGCAGATAAGGGTACCTGTCATACATTCTACGGTTCATCTTGTCTAACGCCTGAAACTTGAGTGGAACGGGTTTTCGGGCTGCACTGTCTACTTTTCGGTACGCATACATGGCATTGTTGGCGAGTTGCCAGCCGCTAAATGGCGAAAACTGGTAATGACCGGTTAGTTTTTTATACTGGAACATTGAAAGACCTACAAACCAGCCGATAAGTAAGAATGCAAGCCCCAGTCCCAACACTTTTTTGCGAAGTGGCAATTTTGATAACCCGAATGCCAGCAGGGAAATAAACGGATAGATCAATGCATTATAGCGCACCGTAAAAGCCGCCAGTAATACCAGGGCATGCCAGAAATTGATTTTACTGGATGGCTTGTACATGATCCATAACAACAGCGCAAACCAGGTGGTGCTTAATGCCAGGAACAGCCCGTCGCTGCTAACCATGTTACCCATGTGTAAGAACAGGGGGTTAACAACCATAAAACAGAGTAAGATGTTTTGCGTAAGCCGGCCAACCCGGTAGAAATAAAAAAGGGTAAACAAAAAGAAAAGCGTGCTGCATTGGATCATTATATATTGAAGGCTCACCAGTGCCAGATCAGGTTTTGCAAAAACACTTACCAGTCGTAAAAACTTTGAATAGCCGATAGGGTAAGTAGCGATCGTCATGTTATCCAATGCCGCATCGAGGTAAGCAAAGGAGTCGTCGCGGATATAGTTGGCAAACGGATATAAGTATTTAAAAACAATGAATTGTACAACAATCGCAGCCGCCGCCCAATACAGGATGGTCCTGTTCCTTCGGTTATGAAAGAGGAATTGGACAAAGGTATGTTCGCCGGCCGGTGTGTGTTGTATAGTATTCATATGGCTAAACTTTGCTGTTGATTTTGAAGTTTCAGGTGCTGCGTTAAACCAACCAGCCAGTCGATCAGCAGCACAGAAAAAGTAACGCTGATCAATGCGGGGAACGCCTGGAACCTCAATGCGGGGGAAGACGCAAAAATGGTAAACCCCGCATTGGCCAGCCACACAAAGCCGGCGAGGCAAACGCTTTTGTACAATAAAGGTCTGTACTGCCATCCTTTTAAAAGCAGGTAAGCGATGAGCATTAACACCATTACCAGGTTGGTAATGGCAACAAAATACTGGAACGGTAGCAGGATATATACTTTATTGCTTTTCATTCTTGTGCGTACCTGGTTGTTCTCATAGCCAAACCATTTTGCGGCCGTTTCCGGAACGGTAGGATGGCTCCAGTTATAATAGCCCAGGTATTCAACCGGCGGAAGAAAATATTTCAGGGAATTAGGCAAAACAAAATGCTGGAGAAAATGCCCCGGATAGGTTTTTATAATGTGCCAGCCATACGAACTATAAAAAGGTCCCATTCCCGCCCATTTTTTTAACTGGGTTGCCGAAGGGTCGTTTTTAAACATACTGTCGCGGTACCGCATTAACGGCAGCCAGGGCGCCCACATATAGAACGTACTTGCTTCACCAATTTCAAGGTCGGGGTACCGGTCGTATAGCTTACGGACCATATCATCCAGTTCCCGGAATTGCGGCGGCACCGGTAGCCGCGCGGCGCTGTCTACTTTCCGGTAAGCATACATGGCATTGTTGGCCAGTTGCCAGCCGCTAAAAGGCGAAAACTGGTAATGACCGGTTAGTTTTTTATACTGGAACATAGAAAGGCCCACGAACCAGCCTAACAGCAGGAGTGCAAATGCCAGCCCTGCCGCTTTTTTTCGAACCGGCAGTTTTGATAAGCCAAAGGCCACTCCTGCAATGAATGGATAGATGAGCGCATTGTACCGCACGGTGAAAGCCGCGAATAACACAATGCCATGCCAGAAAATGATTTTATTGGAAGGTTTATACATGATCCATAAAAGCAGTGCAAACCAGCTCATGCTTAACGCCAGGAAAAGCCCATCGCTGCTTACCATATTGCCGAGGTGTAAGAACAAGGGATTAAAAACCATAAAACACCACAGTATTCTTTGCGCTACTTTGCCGGCCCTATAGAAATAAAAAATGGTAAACAGTAAGAAAAGCACACTGCACTGGATCATCAGATATTGAATACCTGTCAATACAAGGTCGGGTTTTGCAAAAACGCTCACCAGCCGTAAAAACTTTGAATAACCTATAGGGTAGGAGTTGATGGTAAAATTCTTTATCGCCGCATTCAGGTATACAAAAGAGTCGCCGTGTATATAGTTAGCAAAAGGATAGAGGTATTTAAACACCGCGAACTGGATAATAATGGCGGCCGCCGCCAGGTACAGGGTCATCCTGTTTTGCCTGTTATGAAAAAGGAACTGAGCAAAAGTTTGTTCGCCGGCCGGTGCGTTTTGTAAATTGTTCATATGGCTAAGCTTTGCTGTTGATTTTGGAGTTTCAGGTGCTGCACTAACCGGGCCATCCAGTCGATCAGCAGCAGGGAAAAGGTGGCGCTTAACAATGCGGGGAACGCCTGGAATCGTAAGGCGGCAGAAGCCGAAAAGATGGTAAACCCGGCATTCGCTATCCACACGAACCCGGCCAAAAGAATGCTTTTATTAAAGGTGGTGCTGTATTGCCAGCCTTTTAAAAGCAGGAACGCCAGGAGCATCAGAACCATGATCAGATTGGTGATGCTGATAAGATAGGGGTAGGGTAGCAGCACCCATATTTTACCGCTTTTCATTCTTGTGTTTACCTGGTTATTTGTATAACCAAACCATTTCACCGCCGTTGGCCGAACGGTTGGGTGGTTCATGTTATAGTATTCAAGAAACTCAAGGGGCGGCGCTAAATACTTCTTCGAATTAGGCCACGCAAAGTAGCGCAGGAAATGCATGGGATATTTTTTGATAAAGTACATTCCATACGAACTATAAAATGGCCCCATACCGGCCCATTTTTTAAATTTTGTTGCGGACGTGTCTTTTGCAAACAGGCCGTCGCGGTATTGTCCCAGCGGAAACCAGGGCGTCCACATATAGGCGGTACTGGCTTCGCCCCCAGGCAAAACAGGGGTGTTGTCATAAAAATTGCGGATCATGCTGTCAAGCACCCGGAATTTTGCCGGTACCGGTTCGCGGTTGGCGCTGTCTACTTCGTGGTAAACGTACATGGCATTGTTTGCCAGTTGCCAGCCGCTGAATGGCGTATACTGCCAGTAACCGGTGAGCTTTTTATACTGCAACATAGAAAGGCCAACAAAACAGCCGCACAGCAGCAGGCCAAATCCGAATCCCAGTGCTTTTTTTCGAAGTGATAATTTTGACAACGCAAAAGCCACCAGCGCAATAAATGGATAGATCATTGCATTGTATCGCACGGTGAAGGCTGCGAACAATACAATGGCATGCCAGCAGATTATTCTATTGGATGGTTTAAAGATGATCCATAAAAGCAGGGCAAACCAGGTCATGCTTAATGCCAGAAAAACCCCATCGCTGCTTACCATATTGCCCAGGTGTAAAGCCAGTGGATTAAAAACCATGAAACATAGCAGTACCGCCTGCGTCACCCTGCCAGCCCTGTAGAAATAAAAAAGGGTAAACAATAAAAAAAGCGTACTGCACTGGATCATCAGGTATTGAAGGCTCACCAATACAAGATCAGGCTTTGCAAAAACGCTTACCAGGCGTAAAAACTTTGAATAACCAATCGGGTACGTATTGATAGTCAGGTTCTGACTGGCGGCATCCAGGTAGGCAAAAGAATCGCCATGTATATAATTGGCAAAAGGATATAAGTATTTGAACACAGCAAACTGTATTATGATGGCAGCCGCAGCCATGTACAGGATGATCCTGTTCCGCCGGTTATGAAGGAGGAACTGCGCAAATGTTTGTTCGCTGGCCGGTGCGTGTTGAAAACTGTTCATATCGCTAAGCTTTGCTGTTGACTTTGCAATTTCATGCGCTGCACCAACTGAACCATCCAGTCGATCAGCAGCAGGGAAAAACTAACACTGAGTAATGCCGGGAACGTCTGGAATCTTATTGCAGCGGAAGATGCAATTATGGTAAACGCTGCATTGGCTATCCATACAGACCCGGCCAGGAGAATGATCTTGTTAAATGCCCTGTTGTGTTGCCATCCTTTCAAAAGCAGGTAAGCCAGGAGCATCAGCAACAGGATCAAATTGGCAATACCTGCCAGGTAGGGGAAAGGTATAAGGACCCAAATTCTGCCGTTTTTCATTCTTGTGTGTACCCGGTAGTCTTTATAACCAAACCATTTTTTGGGCCATTCCGGAACATATGCATGGCCCCAGTTATAGTATTCCAGGAACTCGAGGGGCGGCACGAAATATTTCTGCGCATTGGGCCAGGCAAAATAGCGGAGAAAATGCATGGGGTATTTTTTAATAATGAACCATCCGTACGAACCGTACAAAGGCGCCATAGCGGCCCATTCTTTAAATGGGGGTGTGGAACTGTCTTTTGCTTTAAAAACGCTGTTGCTGTATTTCATTAACGGGTACCACTCCGTCCACATATAGGCAGTACTGGCTACGCCTGCCGGTTTATCGGGGTGTGTGTCATAGAAATCACGCACCATATTGTCCAGTGCCTGGAATTTGGGTGGCACCGGTTGCCGGTTGGCGCCGGTTACTTCCTGGTAGGCATACATGGCATTGTTTGCCAGTTGCCAGCCGCTAAAAGGCGAAAACTGCCAATAACCGGTGAGCTTTTTATATTGGTACATAGAAAGCAGTACAAACCAGCCCATGACCAACAACCCCCATCCCAGCCCCGCCAGTTTTTTTCGAAGCGAAAGCGTTGATAAGCCAAATGCCAGTATGGCAATGAATGGATAGATCAATGCGTTGTAGCGCACGGTGAAAGCGGCGAATAACACCATGGCATGCCAGAAAATAATTCTATTCGAGGGTTTGTAGATAATCCATAATAACAATGTAAACCAGGTCATGCTTAATGCCACGAACAACCCATCGCTGCTTACCATATTGCCAAGATGTAAAAGCAGGGGATTGATGATCATAAAACAAAACAATATTACCTGCGTTACCCGGCCAACGTTATAGAAATAAAAGATGGTAAACAGTAAGAACAGCGCACTGCACTGGATCACCAGGTATTGAAGGCTTACCAATACGAGATCCGGCCTGGCAAAAACACTCACCAGCCGTAAAAATCTGGAATAACCTATCGGGTACATATAGATAGTCAGGTTCTCATCTGCAGCTATCAGGTACCGGAATGAGTCGTCATAGATATAATTGGCGAAGGGATACAGGTATTTGAATATGGCGAACTGTATAATGGTTGCTGCCGCGGCCAGGTATAGGATGGTCCTGTTCCACCGGTGATGAAACAGGAATTGGGAAAAGGTTTGTTCGCCGGCCGGAGCCTGTTGAAATACGTTCATATTGCTTACTGTATTGTAAGTGTTACGTAAGGTGGATCTGAATACTTGTTACGTTCTTAAACAGTAGCTTTTACCCTTTTATTAGCCGAGATGCTGATATTGAAAGACCCGTACTTCAGGATGCAATAGATGGCCCTGAAGCCATCGCGCCAGCTGATCTTCTTTCCCTCGGCAAATGTTCGACCGTAATAACTGATGCCTACTTCATAGATGCGCACACCAGGCACTGCCGCCATTTTTGCCGTTACTTCCGGTTCAAACCCAAAACGCTTTTCTTTTAAAGAAATTCCCTGAATTAATTCTGTACGGAACATTTTATAACCCGTTTCCATGTCGGTTAAATTCAGGTTGGTAAACATGTTACTTAGGAAAGTAAGGAACTTATTGCCGATAGAATGCCAGAAGAACAGGATGCGGTGTGGATTGCCGCCCATAAATCGCGAGCCGTATACCACATCTGCCGAGCCAAGTATAATGGGTTTTATGAGCGTATTATACTCGCCCGGGTCGTATTCAAGGTCGGCATCCTGCACCAACAGGTAGTCGCCGGTTGCCTGGGCGATACCCGTATGGATAGCCGCACCCTTCCCCTGGTTTACATCGTGCTTTATGTATTTGAAAAAGTTGATGCTGAGATCAGTAGCGTTGGAGATATAACTTTGTATAGCTAATTCTGTATTATCTGTTGAGCAATCATTGACGATGATCACTTCTTTTTCTATATTTCGTATCAGTTTTACCTGGTTTATTCTATCGAGTATCAGTGCAATAGTTTTTTCCTCGTTATATGCGGGAATGATGATGGAGAGTTTCTTAATTGGCAGGGGATGTTGATTGGTGGCCGCCATTAACGTATCACCTGTTTCAATTGCTGATACCGGATCAGGAGCAGGATCCTGAGCAATAGGCATGCTGAATACATCGTTCATATGAACAAGGTTTAATAATTAACAATATGGAAATGATTTACCGGTGTTGGGGTGTTGCTTCAGAGGGAACGTTTTGATCGCTTCAAATTCTTATTGAACAGCCGGCTCAAGCTGTAGCTAGACAACCACGGCGTACCGGCGGAAACCTTATCCGTAAGGATAAAGACTTTATACTCCTGAAAAACAGTAAAGATTTGTACCCCACGCCTGATGCGGGAGTAGAATATTTTATAACATGAATTGTTTTGTGTTGACTTTGCCTTTATAAGAAATGAAACAGCTACAAATGGGCCTCGATTCGTTCTTTTTATTTTCTTCCGGGGCACTTACCGGAGCATCGTTGATTCTGTATGCAAGTTACTATCGCAGATTTACATTTTTGCATCACTATTTATCATTTTTGCTTCACTATTATTCATTTTTGCAAGGATCTTGTCGCTTCGTTAGAATTTCCATTTTTTGCCATTCGGTAGGACTGACGTTAAACTCCCTTTTAAAAGCCCGGCAATAAGCTGTTTGACTACTATAGAAACACTTCGAAGCTATTAGTTTTTTGGTCATCCCGTTTTGCAGGAATTTTTTGGAAGCTTCCAGTCTTTTCCTCACCTGGTATTCTTTGATGCCGGTTCCAAATACATCTTTAAACGCTTTTTCTACCGAATTGCGGTTGGCTGTACTTACATTGTTCAGCAATTCTGCTGCTGTTCTGAATTGAAATGGATTGTCGTCGATATTTTTTTTGAGAGATTCAATTGCCAGCAATACATAAACTGAACAAGACTTTTGATCATTATTGAACATGGGACAAGGTTTTTACTTATCAAATCAAGTTTACAATTAATTAGTAAATGTGATTAATTAAGTAAGGTTTATCGTGGTGCGAAGTGTGTAAGGACTTTTTTCTACTGGTTGTAATCAGGGGCAACTGATATGTACGTTTATTGTTTGTATTCAATTGTGAGGTTGCTGTGGAATTGGTTTTTGCTAAGAGGGTTTTTAAACCTGAATTTCCCCTTTTTGAACCTGCGTTATTTTACTGCTTAATTCGTTTAATACTTTTGCTCCTGCACCTCTCAGCATCTTAATATTATCCCAATTGGATGCTCTTTCAATTAATGAACCGATAGTAAGTATATTATTATACCTAAGCACTTTTTCGGCGCGTGGAGTTAAATTCAAATGTTGAATGCTTTTTTGGCAAAGAACATTGTCGCCTTCAATTAAGTTCATATGTTCAGCAAGCCAGTTTGCAATCGCCCTGCAATCCTGAAGATCCAATGTGCTAATTCTATTTATGATATATTGCACTTCTTTTTTATGGTATTTTATAGCCTCCATAAAAAAGTATTTTAGTTATTTAATTGATGTCAAGTTACATTGGTGAATCTGGAAAGCAATGAAGAACTTGTTCATGTTTTGCCCATTTAAGTCATATTTTGCACTCAAAAGGTGTTAGTTCAGTGCTTTTTGCTTATTTATTGAAAGTGTGGCCGTTTCTTCCCTTTGAATTGGGCTTTCTGGTGGCGCCTTGAGGGCGGGTTGTGGGGGTAATTGAGATAATAGCGTATCCGGTTGTGTTAGTGTTATGTTCTCTGACGTTTCATGTCTTTTGCCCAATGTTTGGGCGATTTTCCCATAACCTTCCTGAACGCCCTGGTAAAGTTGCTGCCGGCTTTAGGGCCCCGGTAACCACATTTGTAGGCGATCTGCTGCATGGTTTGTTCCCGACCGGTTAACATATTGGCAGCAGCTTCCATCAATTTGCGTGTGCGGTATTCTTTTACCGATCTGCCTTTGATCGTTTCAAAGGCGGCATAAATAATATTCCGGTTGGAATAATATTGGGGGAAAAGCGTGCTGATACTTTTCCTGTTCAGCGGATTGCTATCTATGAACTGTGCCAGTTCTTCCACAGCCTGAACGGCGGCTTTCGACAATGTGTGCTCGATCATGAGTTAAGGTTTAATAATTAATGCCCACGCGCCCTTCAGGCAAAGTTGTATTTTATATAGCATGACGCAACGGTTTACAAGGTTTTGAAATGTAATACCCAAAACGTTGCATTTTATAAGTGAGGTTCATCCTGTGAAAGCTATTGTGAGTTCAACTGTTAGCTCATACGCAAGTTACAGTGGCTGTTTATTCATTTTTGCACTTTCGATTCATACTTTGCACCTGTTTTGATTTTTCTTAAGGTGGCGCGACTTCATCTTTTTGTACGTATTTCTGCTACTTGCCTTTAATAATCATTGAATTAGGCTGTTGCTAACTTCTTCTGAACTCCGACGGCCGTACATGCGTGAATTCCCGGAACGCATCGCTGAAGGAGCTGAGGCTTTCATATCCTACTTCAAAGGCAATGTCGCCCATTGATCGTTGCGTTTTCAATATCAGCTCTATGGCCTTCACCATCCTGATGGTTTTAAGATACTGCAGGAAGGTCATTTGCAGGGTGCCCTGGAATAAGCGCGACAGGGTGCGCTCGCTGATATTGAACCGGCTGCTTACGCCGGCAATGGTGAGCCGCTCACCCAGGTGCTTTTCGAGGTAGTGTATGATCCGCTGCATTTGTTCATTACCGGTGGTGGGAAGTATAATGGGCAGCGCCTGGGTATCGAGCTGCGGCAGTATTTTTTTCAGGGCTATCAAAAATTCGAAATTATCATCTTTCCGGCTTACATGGCGCCCATCCCAGCGTTCGGTATAATTGATCATGGCTATCAACAGGTCGCTGGCCGGGTAGATGCCCAGTTTACCGTAAAAAGCGTTCGACGCATCGTCATGCGCATAGAAGTACAACGAACGCAGCACCGTTGCCGAATAACCGATGCGCAAAATATGCTCCATGCCACGCGGGATCCAGAAAAAATGCCTCGCGGGCACCACATACGTGCGGTTGCCACAGGTAATATAGGCAATACCGCCTTCCACATAACTCAGTTGGCCCTTGCTATGTTTATGCAGCGGGATCAGTTTCTCCGACTTCTCGTGCATCACGAAAACGCTTGCTTTCTGCTTTTCTATCTCCGGCAAAGAGGCGATCAGTCCCATAGATGGTAAAATTATGTTTTTGGCAGGATTGACGAAAAGGTTGGCTTTATTAGGGAAATAAAACCAACCGCCGCCCGGTATTTTTGCGGCTCCTGAACATGAAAAAGAAGTATACCCTTACCGACAGGCTCATTACAAAGATCACAGGATGGCTCTCGGCGCTCATCATCGTTGCCCTCGCCGCCTGGGGCATTGTCACCCTCTGGGGCTTTTACCGCTTCGAACAAACCAACGACGCCCAGATAGACGAATATGTAACCCCCATTATTTCGCGGGCCGCCGGTGCTATAACATCCGTTCGGTTTGAAGAATACCAGCCCGTAAAAAAGGGCGACACCTTGCTCACCATCGATAACCGCGAATACCTGCTGCAACTGCAGCAAACCGAAGCCGCCATGCAAAAATGCAGCGCCCAACTAAAACAGCTGGCAAACAGGCAAACAGCGGAAAAAGCCCTGGTGCAGGCCGAACTATCGCGTTTGCAGGCACTGTGGCAGCAACAGCAACTCGGGCTGAACAATACTATCATTACCGCCCCCAACAACGGCAGCATGGGCCGAAGGATCGTGTCGACCAATCAAATCATCAATGCCGGCGACATGCTTGCCTACATCGTAAACGATGAAACCGATAAATGGGTAGTGGCGAACTTCAAAGAAACCCAGGTGGCCGGCCTGCACATCGGCGATTCGGTACACCTCACCGTAGATGCGTACCCCGGCCGCAAATTCACCGGCACCATCATCTCATTTTCCCCCGCCACCGGTTCGCGCTTCTCGTTATTGCCGCCCGATAACGCTACCGGCAACTTTGTAAAGATCGTTCAGCGCATCCCCGTGCGCATCCGTATTCATGGCAGCAGGGAAGAACTGTGTATGCTGAAAGCCGGCATGAACGTGAACGTATCGGTACCCAAAAAACAACAGCGTGGGTAACCCCATTCCCGTATTCCGTTCATGGGCGCCCGAATGGTTGATCAGGGGCAGCCTGTTCCTGGTGTTGTTGCCCAGCATCGTGCTTTTCTTTTTGCCCCTCGCTAACATCGATGCAGCGGCCGGGTATTATGGCTGCACGCGGGCAGACGTTCAATTTTCGGTAGTCATATTTTATGCGGGGTACACCGGCTTCTATTGCCTCGAGCACCGTTTCATTGCTTACCTCGCCAGTAAACAGTATTTTATCTTATTCACCTCGCTGCAAATGACGGCCAGCCTGGTTTGTTATTTTACCCATGAACTGTATATCCTGCTGCCGGTACGGTTTATCCAGGGCCTGTTGTTCTGCAGCACGGCCAGTTTATCGCTCTCGCTCATGTTCACCCGCCTGCACAGCGAACGCGCCCGGGAAGTGAGTTTCTCCGTTTTCTTCGGCCTGCTCATCTGCGCCATCCCTTTCAATAATTTTGTAACGGCCGGTATCATCGATTCGTTCAATTTTAACGTCGTTTATAAATGCGCCTTGTTCTCCTTTGTTCCCTGCCTCATCCTGTTCCTGCTTATTATGAACAATGTGCGGTTGAAAGCGCATTTTCCGCTGCATAAGCCCGACTGGCAAAGTTGCTCGCTGTACACCCTCATCCTTTGCCTTACCGGTTATACCATGGTGTATGGGCAGCCTTATGAGTGGCTGCACGATGCGCGCATCCGGTACAGCATCATCGCCATTGCCGCGCTTGCGGTCATTGGCGTGTTGCGGCAGCGGCACCTGAAACGGCCCTACATCAATTTGCAGATCTTTAGTTTCAGGAACTTCAAAGTGGGGCTGCTGGTGTTGTTCGTAATGTACATTGGCCGTTTTGCCGTGGGCATCACCAACGGTTTCCTGGCCGGGGTACTGGGTTTCGACCCTAAACATATTTCGTATATGAACCTGTTCAACCTCGCCGGGCTGGTTTCCGGCGTGATCATCGCGTGTTGTATGACGTTGCAAAAAAAGCCAATCAGGTACATCTGGCTGCCGGGTTTTATGATCCTGCTGGTCTTTCATATGGTGATGTTCTTTTTGTTCACCGCACCGGCCAACGGGCACAACTATTTTATGCCGCTTTTTATTCAGGGAGTAGGGGTGGGCATCATCATGGTGCCTACGATCGTATACACCATTTCCTCAGTGCCTGTTGTCATGGGCCCATCCGCGGCCGCGGTTTCCCTGGCCACCCGGTACCTGGGTTTTTGCGTAAGCATCGGCCTCATCAACTACTTCGAAAAATTGGGCAGCAACAGCCACTACAATACTTTCCGCGATCATCTTACAACGATCGACCTTCCCTTCAAACAGGCCCTTCAAACCCATACCCAACAACTGATGGCGCGCGGTATGCCGCCGGCCGCGGCTGCGCGGGCGGCATACAAGCTGGTGATGGCCGGTATAAACCGCCAGACACAGCTGCGGTTTGCCATGGATTACTATGAGCTTATTTCGTGGCTGCTCGCCGGCATGTTGCTGTTGATCGCTCTTTTCCCTTACCTCAACAGAACGGTGATCTATCTGCGATCGAGGTACCTGGCGCCCGTATAAGGTTTTGTTTGCTGCAACTACATATATAAGTTATGCTTTATGAGCGCGGTTTTCTTTTTAATTTCCGCTTTAAAAGCTGGCATTTATTACAGGATGTACTACATTTACGACTGCGCAGCCAGATATCAGCTAATTTCAAATATTTAATAAAACCCCCTTCCTATGAGTAGTGAAGAAAAAGGATCGACCCATCACCACCATCACCGTCATGGCGGAAGAATTCCGCTTGAACAGGCTAAGAAAGAAATAAAAAGATGGAAAGAGCACATTGCCGATATGGGCGACGACTGCCCGTACGATTACGTTCAATCATTTTTTATTCCCATGGAAGACATCAAACGGTTGTACGAAAATTATCAACACCTGCATCCTACGGGCGTAAGGGCCTACATTGGCATTAAAGAGAAAAACGAGAAGGGATGTGCGCCGTTGCGGCTGTTGCTGGTGCCGGCCACGAAGCATACCGATTTTTATAATAACGGGCCGCTGGCAGATGAAGCAGGCAACAATGCCGGCAATTCCTCGGTGTACGATTTTACCATGCCCTGTCCCGATGTTTGTGCATCGGAAAATGACCTGAATAGCTGATAGCTTTTTATTTTCCTGAACCGTTTATTACATGCAGTCCCTGGCGTATTTATACATGGGGGTTATTGTGCCTGCATCTGTTGTTGTTCCTGTTGTTTTTGCAATAGTTAAATTCAGCGATCTCAATAAACCCCTTACCACCATTTTTTTCTACCTGCTGTTTGCAGGTATGGTAAATGCCTGTGCCGCCTGGCTGGCTTTCAGGCAGATCAATAATCTTCCGTTGTTGCATGTGTATACCATTGTCGAGTTCCTGTTCCTGGCCCTGTTCTTTTACCAGGTAACCGGCAGCCCGGGAATGAAAAAAGGGATGTTGGTAAGCATGCTGTTGTTCCCGGTGTACGGGTTCATCAATTTTACCTTTGTTCAGTCGCTGCAGGTGTTCAATTCCTATACGCGGCCGGTGGAAGCTATTTTGCTCATAACCGGCAGCCTGGCGTTTTTTTATCTGCAGTCGGTCAAAAACCAGCACAGGCCCTGGCAGGCGCAGCCTGAAACCTGGATAGTGATCGGCATCCTGGTGTACTTTTCAAGCAGCCTGGTACAATTTTCATTTTCGAATGTGATAAGCAGCCAGGCCGGCAGGAATATCAAACTGCTCATCTGGACCATTCATGCCACGCTGGTACTTATTATGTATGTATTATTTGCCGTAGGGTTTGCCAAATGCAGGGAATAACCGATAATATTTCGTTACTGGTGGTAATGGTGATGATGGGTATTTTTATCCTCGTTGCATCGTTCATATTCCTGTTGCTGCGCAACCAGAACAGGCTGGTAGCGGAAAAGAACAAACGCCAGGCCATTGAAATTGAGCACCAGAAACAATTGCTGCGGTCGGTAATAGAATCGCAGGAGGCCGAGCGTACGCGCATAGGGCGCGACCTGCACGACAGCGTTGGCGCCGCTTTATACGGGTTGCGGGTAACGGTTGACCGGTTTGAAAAAGAGCACCCCGGTCACCCTTTTGTACAGGCATTCACCGGTACCGGCAAATCGCTTGTAGACGATTGTATAGGAAGGGTGCGCGATATTTCGCATAACCTGTCGCCCGGCATTTTGGCCATACAAACGCTTACGGAGGCAATGGAAGAACTTTGTTATACCATCGACAGCAACGCCGGGTTGAATGTTTATTTTACCAATGAAGCGGGCGCCGCGGCCGACAGCCTCGACCTTACTTCCTCACTTGCCGTTTACCGTATACTGGAAGAACTGATCACCAATACGCTGAAACATGCGGCCGCTGCCAACATTCACGTATACCTGGGCATGGAAGAGAACAAACTGGTATTGGATTACCGCGACGATGGAAAAGGCCTGCCGGTTGGCGCCGGGTTGAACCGGGGCAGGGGATTGCAAAATATAGAAAGCCGGTTGCAGATCATGAATGGCGTTTATACTTCCGCTTCAACCGGTGGTTATCATATCAGGATCAGTATTTCAATGCCGCTCAATCAACTATAATTATGGAGCCCATTCGCATTGCTATAGTAGAAGACCAGCCGCTGGCGCGGCAGAGTTTATCGGCCCTGTTGAAAACGATAGATGGCCTGCAGCTGTTAATGGAAGCCGCCGACGGCGGCACTTTTTTGCAGCAGCTGGCCGGCAGTCCGCAGGCGCCGGACATTGCCATCATCGATATCAATATGCCCGGCCTCAACGGCATGGACCTGAATGAACTGCTGCGCGAGCGGTATCCCGCCATAAAGGTGATCGTGCTCTCGATCCATTCCCAGGAACGGCTGATCTCCAAAATGATCAATGCCGGGGCGCGCGCTTACCTCAATAAGAACTGCGAAGTGAACGAACTGGTAGCGGCCATCCGCGCCGTGCACCAGGTGGGTTTTTATATGAACGAGCCCACCATGAAAGCCATTCAGCAGGTGGCCGGTTACCGCAATAAAAAAGTAAAAAACCTGCAGGCCATTCCAATAGAATTAACGGCCCGTGAAAAGGAGATCCTCGCCCTCATTTGTAAAGAAAAAAGCAATTCGGAAATTGCCGCCAGCCTGAACCTCAGCACAAGAACGGTTGAAGGGCACCGTAATAACCTGCTTATAAAGATAGGTTGTAAAAATACGGCGGGGCTGGTATTGTTCGCCGTGAAATATGGCATCGTCGATGTATTCTGAGATATAACTTCCTCCCTCATCTCCATTATTGAACAGGTAGAAATACCTGTTTTTTTATTCCGTATTACTGCCTGTAATTAACCCGGCCGGGTTAAATATTTTTGAGGGCATTATGATCTACGAGAGCCTGAGTTGCCTTGCGGCGGAAATGAATATTTTTTTCAGGAGCAAACTGAAAATTACCGAAGATAAGGTGGTGGTTTCGGCACTCGTAAACCAGGATGGTTCGGTGGCTATACAGGGCGAAAATAAAATAGCCATAACCCTGGTTAACATGACGAAAGACATGGGTATCAGAAGGGAGTATACCACCGGCGCCGGGGTAGTGGCCAATGCGGCCAAACCGGTATGCCTTAATTTGTTCATCCTGTTGTCGTGTTATTTCACCGCCGGTAACTATGCCGAATCGCTCAGGTTCCTGTCGTTTGTCATCAGCTTTTTACAAACAAAAAATGTGTTCGATCATACCAATACGCCGCAGCTCGATGCGGCAATAGATAAACTGGTATTTGAGCTGGAATCGTTCGAGCCCGACAGGTTGAGCAATATGTGGGGAACCCTCGGCGCCAAATATATGCCTTCCGTTCTGTACAGGATGCGCATGATCATTCTCGATGCCACGGTAATAAGGGAATACAGGCCGGCGGTTACAGGTATATCGACCGGTTTATAAAACAGGATGCAACAAAAACCATGATGCAGCAGCAATACGAAATAGCATTTAGTATTTTTTTCAGGCATGAGTTCTTTTTAGATGGTGATCTGAAATGCCTCACGGTAAAACCGTCGGGCAAAACAGCACATCAGCTGAAACGGGCCGGGGCCATCATGCACCTGTTCCAGAATGGCATCCATGTGTTATATGAGTCGTATACAGCGGGCCGGAAAAGATCGCGGGAAGAATTCCTGGCAGATGAATGGGAACTTACCTTTCTGCTGGAAAATACCGATCCCGATTTCTTCAATTATACCTCGGCTTTGGATATGGACCTGATCTGCAATTATTTCTTTTTTGAAAACGATACCGCCGCGCCGGTTACCGGTAAAGGCATGTTGCATAAGGCCCCGTTTGCAGGCCCCGACAATATCAGGTCGATAGCCGACATCCCCGGTGAATATTTTATAAAACCTTTCGGCATTGTGCACATTCATGTACATAAGGCACTGGAGCAAAGTTTCGAGATCGCATTTGCCGGTATTTCAACCTGGTGGTGTTATGTGCTTACACAGGATTATTTGCAGGAACTGGTTAACCCGGCCATCATGCACAAGGAAACAAAACAGGTTTTCACCGGGCCCGAACCCATTGTGTTGCCCAATAACAAAATGGCCATGGCCTTTTTTTCAACGGAACCCATCGCGGTGCGGGAGTACCAGAAAGCATGTTACCAGCTGGTAGAGCATTACACAACGCCGGCGCAAAAGTACAAGGTGGTGTTGCCTTCGCTTCCATACCCTAACCGGAACCACATTTCGGTGCTTAAAGGCGTATCGGCATCGAAAGGAAAAAATTTCTCTTACATTTTTATATAACAGGTGTTTTCGCATTCAATATTAACCACACTAAACAATAAAAATTATGGCAACTACCTTGATGACACCCGGTGTGTACATCGAAGAAAAGAACGCCTTTCCCGGCTCTGCGGTAGCGGTTGAAACAGCAGTACCTGTATTCATAGGCTATACCGAAAAGGCCGGGCGTAACGGAAAGTCGTTATTGTACAAACCTACACGCGTTACTTCGCTGGCAGTATTCGCCGAATACTTTGGCGGCGCCTTTCAGTCGAAATATTCCATTGTTGACGCTGCCACCGCCCCGGGCGAGGAAACCTTTATGATCGACGGCCGGCAAATGGTGGTTCAGGTGAACCCCAACCATGTGGCATTGCTCTACAACGCCATCCGGCTTTTTTATTACAATGGCGGAAGCGCCTGTTATATCCTGTCGGTAGGTACGTATGGCGACAAACCCGATGGGTTCGAGATTGCCATGGACGATTTTCTTGGCAGCGAAACCAAACCGAATGTGTTCGCTATTCTCGAAAAAGAGTACGAACCTACCCTGGTACTGATGCCCGATATCATTTCAAAGGGCGCGGCTGCCTATGCGTTATACCAGCAGGTGTTGCTGCATTGCAGTAAAATGCAAAGCCGTTTTGGGTTGTTCGATGTATATCACAAAGCGGGCAGAACCATTGCTGAAGAAATAACCGAGTTCAGGGAACAAATAGGGGTGAACGCATTGAACTACGGCGCAGCTTATTATCCCTACCTGAAAACTTCGGTGGTGCAGGCAAACGAGCTCGATTACCAGCACCTCGATGCGGCGGTTGACCTGGAAGCATTGCTGCCCGAAGCGGCCGCAAAGGATGTGGTACAGAAGTTCAAAGCGCTTCCGCCCGACGCAGTAACCGCTACCTCAAGAAAGAATTATCACCAGTCGTTGAAAGCGGCCAGCCCTACCTATTCAGGCATCCTGGAGGAACTGAGGCGTAAAATGAACGAACTGCCCCCGAGCGCTGCCATGGCCGGCATTTATACGCTTATAGATACCACAAGAGGCGTATGGAAATCACCGGCGAACGTTTCGGTAAGCATGGTGAACGAGCCCTGCATCAATGTATCGCACGATGAGCAGCAGCAATTGAACGTAGACGTTATTTCGGGTAAATCGGTGAACGTGATTAGGCCGTTCCCCGGCATAGGCACCCTGGTATGGGGCGCCAGAACGCTCGATGGCAACAGCCAGGACTGGCGGTATATAAATGTACGGCGTACGCTGATCATGATAGAGCAGTCGTTAAAGCTGGCCACCCGGGCTTATGTGTTTGAGGCCAATGATAATGGCACCTGGGTAACGGTTAGCAGTATGATCACCAATTTCCTGTTCAACTTATGGAAACAGGGCGCCCTGGCCGGCGCTGCCCCCGAACAGGCGTTCAATGTACAGATCGGCCTCGGCTCTACCATGACGCCTACCGATATCCTCGACGGCATCATGCGTATAACGGTGAAGCTGGCTATCGTACGCCCGGCAGAGTTTATCGTTATTACATTCCAGCAACAACAACAGCAGTCGTAATTCCCATTTAATTAACTCACTAATAAAACGCTTTTATGGCAGACAATGGAGCCGCACAGGCAGCCACCACCTGGCCCCTGGTAAAATTTCAGTTCTCGGTTAAGATCGGCAGCGATGAGATCCTGTTCCAGGAAGTAACGGGCCTTGCTTCCGAAACCCAGGTAATTGAATACCGCGTAGGTAACAGTTCGGTATATTCTACCGTAAAGATGCCGGGCATAAAGAAATTCGGGAACGTTACCTTGAAAAAAGGCATTTTCAAAGACGACAAGAAACTGTGGGAAATGTACAATAAGATAAAGATGAACACTTTTGAGCGGCAAACGGTAGTGATCAGTTTGCTCGATGAAAGCAATAACGTAGCCATGTCGTGGAACCTTACCAATGCTTTCCCGGCCAAGATGTCGGTAACGGATATGAAGTCCGATGCCAATGAACCTGCCGTAGAAACCATAGAGCTGGCGCATGAAGGGTTTAATATAGCCAGTTAACCGGTACCGTTATTAAAATAGTTCACCATGCCAACCCCATATTCCATTCCGGTAGCTTTTAGTTTCGAGGTCAGGATCCCGGGTTTCAGCAACGAAGGCGAATGCAGCTTCAGAGATGTAGGCGGGCTGGTGGTAAAGCTGGGCCTTGAATCGGTAAACGAAGGCGGTGTAAATGATTATGTGCACAAGTTCCCCAAACGCGCCGCGTATAACGAACTGGTGTTCAGGCGGGGGATCTTAACAGGTTCCCAGTTCTATACCTGGATAAACGACGCCGTCAGGAATTTTACCTTCAAACCAAAGCAGATCTATATCAGCCTCATCAACGAGCAAAAAACGCCCGTTATAAGATGGCGGGTCGAAAATGCCTTTCCCATTGGGATAGAGATTGCCGAATTCAAGGCGCTGGAGAATTCCCTGGCTATTGAAACGCTTACCGTTGCCTACGATTATTTTGTAAGAACAGGTTAATAACAACTACTATGCCTTTGGAAATACGCGAACTGGTAATAAAGGTAGAGATCGATGAAGCCACGCAAAAGCATGACGGCGACGACAGGCAGCGGTATGAAGAGCTGAAAAAAGAGATCATGAAGGAGTGTATGAAAAAGATAGAATCAAAATTGGAAAATTTATTTACCCGGTAATATGGCGCTCGAAAAACTCCAGATCCAGGCTTTTTCCGATGCGGCCTGTACCAAAGCAACGTCGAATGCGGTCAAAGCCTTTATAAATCCCGAAGGTTATTCCCGGAATTGCTCCATTACCTATAAGGATGTTGAGCTGATAGGCGATTCCGGGAATACCAAAGCTTTCGTTGGCATGGGCGATGATACGTTGTCGTTGAACAATCTTATCGTAGACGGCACCGGCATCGTTTCACTGGGCAACTACCAAAATGTGGATGCGTATATCAAAGCATTTACCGATGTGGTATACAAATTCAACGGCAGTATGCACCAGGCCAATTTCCTGATGGTGACCTGGGGCAACCTGAAATATACCGGCGTGTGTAAGTCGTTCAAGGTAAGGTACACCTTATTCAAACCGGATGGCAGCGCTTTGCGGGCATTTATCGACCTGGTGATCGGATCGTCGATCGACCTGAAGACCAAAAGCAAACTGGCCGTAAAGGAATCGCCCGACCTCACGCATTACCGCACGGTGAAAGCGGGCGATACCCTGCCATTGATGACCTACAGGATCTATGGCGACAGCGCTTATTATCTTCAGGTGGCGCAGATAAATAACCTGAAAAGCATTTTTGCACTTAAACCGGGCGATAAGATCTATTTTCCACCACTAAAGAAATGATATGCCGGCCCCTTCACCTGAAAGTAATATCGATGACCTGTCGTTACGGGTAACCGTTACTGTAAACGGCGCCCCCCTCAAGGATAACACAGGCATTATGGCCATTACTATTTTTCACGAAATAAACAGGATCTCCACCGCGGAAATAGTACTGAGCGGGGAGATCGATATTGACAATGCAACGCTTGAAGCTTCCGATGGCGATGACTTTGCACCCGGCAGCGAAATACAAATTACGGCCGGGTACGGCGATAAAGGGGAGAAGGCCATTTTTGAAGGGGTTATCGTAAAACATGGGATCGAGATCAGCTCCGTTACTTCTTATACGCTCAGGCTCTTCTGCAAACACAAGGCCGTGCGTTTGACCTTTAACCGCAGCTCGGCCGAGTTTAAAGACAAAACAGACAGTGCGATCATCTCCGGCATACTGGGTAATTATGGCCTGGATGCAACCGTAGACAGTACCACTATACAAAATGAGAACTTCTTTCAGAAACAGGCTACCGACTGGGACCTGGTATTATCGAGGGCGGAATTCAACGGCTTTTTGATCCTGCTGGATGGCGATACGGTGAAAATAGGAAAACCGCTGCTTACCGCTTCACCGGTATTACGGGTAGCAGCCAGCGAATCGATGATGGCCTTTACCGCCGAATTGAACGTAGAGGGGCAGGCGCCGGCTATAGAAGCTGCAGCCTGGGACAGCAAAACCCAGGCGCTGTTGCAATCGACAGCTACCGAGCCTTCGATCAATGAACAGGGCAACCTGAAGCCCAAAGACCTGTCGGCCAAACTGAGCCAGGTGAAACTTAACCTGCATGCCGCCGCCGCTTTGACGGCAGATGAACTGAAGGCATGGGCCGATGGCAAGTTATTGCGGATGCGGTTAAGCGCTTTTAAGGGCCGGGTTAGTTTTATAGGTAATGCCGATGTAAAGACCGGCAGCCTGATAACACTGGAAGGGGTTGGCAAAAAATTCAATGGCGATGCTTTTGTGGCGGGGGTGGTGCATGAACTGGAAAAGGGAATATGGAAAACGACCGTCAAATTCGGGTTGGAAAGCAGGCAGGTGGCGGAAAGCCCTGGTTTTTCCTATACACCTGCAACCGGGCAGTTGCCTGCTGTACAGGGCTTACAAATAGGAACGGTAAAAAAGCTGTCGGCAGATCCGCAGGCTGCCTACCGGATCCTGGTAACGCTTTCTTCCGGCGCTCAGAATGCCAGCGGCATCTGGGCAAGAATGGCTAATTTTTATGCTACTTCATCAGCCGGCCTGGGTTTTTTGCCTGAAGTGAACGACGAGGTGGTGGTGGGTTTTTTAGATAACGATCCCCGCTTCCCGGTGATCCTCGGTTCATTGTACAGCGCAAAAAATGCCGCGCCCAACCCGGCCGCCGATGAAAACAATTACATCAAGAGCATTACCACCAAAAGTAAAATGAAGGTTAGTTTCGACGATCAGAACAAGATCATAAAAATTGAAACGCCGGGCGCCAATACCATTACCATCAGCGACCAGGACAAAGCGATAGAAATAAAAGACCAGAACAGCAACAATATAAAAATGAATGCCGAGGGCATCAGCCTGAGCAGTGCAAAGGATATCACGATCGATGCCAGGGGAAATTTAAAGCTCAGTGCCGTTAGTAAGATCTCACTGAATGCGAGCGGCGGCGATGTAGAGTTGGCGGGATTAAATGTAAAACATACCGCACAGGTTGGCTTTACCGCAAAAGGCACGGCTACCGCAGAGCTTTCGGCTTCAGGACAAACTACCGTAAAAGGGGCGATGGTGATGATTAATTGAGAAAAAGGCATAAAGGCAGAGGCAACGAGGCAACGAGGCAACGAGGCAACGAGGCAGAAAGGCAGAAAGGCAAAGGCAACAAGGCATAAAGGCAAAGGCAACAAGGCATAAAGGCAAAGGCAACAAGGCAGAATGCAAAGGCAACAAGGCAAAAAGGCAGAAAGGCAAAGGCAAAAAGGCAACAAGGCAACAAGGCAACGAGAAAAATACCCTATTCTAAATTACTAACACCAAAAACAGATGTATGGGAATGATGGCTGCGCGTATAACTGACCTGCACACCTGCCCGATGGTGACGCCGGGGCTTCCGCCTGTACCGCATGTGGGCGGCCCCATCGTTGGACCGGGCGCCCCAACAGTGCTGATCGGCAATATGCCGGCAGCGGTGATGGGCGATAGCGCGGTATGTACCGGCCCGCCCGATTCAATTATGAAGGGGTCGGCCACCGTTTTAATTTGTGGTAAACCGGCTGCGCGGGTGGGCGATATTACCGCCCATGGCGGAACAATTACCCTGGGCTGTGCAACTGTATTAATAGGAGGATGAAATATGGAACCTGCAGTAAATACTTTTTTAGGACGCGGCTGGAGTTTTCCCCCGTCGTTCGACCGCATCAATAACGCCAACCAGATGGCGTCCGACGTGGCTGATATAGAAGAAAGCATCCGCATCATTTTGGGAACCACACCGGGTGAACGGATGATGCAGCCTGCTTTCGGGTGCCCCATCAAAAACGTGGTGTTCGAACAGATGAGCGCCAACCTGGTTACAGAAGTGAACCATATAATAGGCCATGCATTACTGAATTTTGAGCCGAGGATAAAATTCCTGCAGGCAGTTTTTTTAGATGAGATCGATAACGATGGAGTTATTCATATCCGCATAGACTATTCAATCATTACTACAAATACCAGACATAACATCGTATATCCATTCTATATGGCAGAAGGGACCAATGTTTTCTGATAAAAAACTGTTTTGATGGCAACAGAGTTGAAACCGGCGATCAAAGATGGAATGAGCCAGTCGGAGCGGTATCTCTCATCGCTCGATGCCGGCTATTTTGGCATCGATGAAAAGAATACCACGGATTTGCTGAAGCTCATTGTCGATCTTTCAGCGCAGTTCAATTACTATAATTTTTCGAACAGGATCGAGGGGAACTGGAAAGATTTTTTACTGTCGGACCCCGATATCCTTATTGCCCTGTTTTCGGGGCTCGACAGCCGGCATTATACAAATGAATATAAAAAATTGTGCGACAACCTGTCGTTGGCAGAGAATGAAACCCTGCTGGCCGAAGGGTTGAAACATATTTTTCATTTTATCCGCGACTTCATTCTGCTTCAACTGGAATATCAGCCGGTATTTGAAAGGGCTGAAAACCGGCATCCTGCCCGGCACGCCGGTCATCTGCTGCAGCAGCTAAACAAATTACATACCTGGAACCTGGCGGCGGTACAATTGTTAGGCGATGAAGTACGCATCGCTTTTGAGCACAGGTACCTGCAACCGGTTAACGATACAAATGACGGCGATACCGGCAACCCTTTCGATCACAACGGAACCATTCGCGAAAAGGTAATTCTTTCGCTTGCTCACTTCAACAGGCTGGTTACCGGTTTGAATGGAAAATATGCCGCCATTTTACATTCCTGCCGGAATTACATAAAAGAACAACGACCCGAAGGAAATATATACGATCCCCATGTGGCCCTTTTAATGTCGTTCCTGCACCTGTATGGGCATTTGCAAAAGCCCGTTAACCAGCTGCTGCAAAAACACCTCGATTATTATTACCAGGATATAGTGGGAATGAAACCCCGAAAGGAGATCCCCGATAAAGTACACCTGGTGCTGGAACCGGATGATACGGCCGATAACTTTTTTTTGAATAAAGGAGAACTGCTGGTTGCGGAAATAGAGGGATCCCGGGAACAATTGCTGTATGCCCTTGAAAATGATGTACAGATCTCCGCCGCGCAGATCAGGGAATTGAAAACGATCTTCATCAGCAATGACAATCACCCCGGCGAGCGCGCAGGCGGCGCCGGCGCCGTAAGAGAGATGCAGGTGTATAAAGGCGACTATGCCGCATGGCAGCCGGCAAACTTTTTAAAAGATGCGGTGTCATCCAAAGCATGGCCGCTGTTGGGTTCGGCGCAAAGTGAACTGCCTGCCGGGCAAAGAACGATGACCGAAGCCGATACAGGATTGCTGGCTGCATCGCCCCTGTTTTTTGTAGAAGACGGAGAACGCGAATTTTCGATAAAGTTCTTTATACAGGAACAGGCATTCAGCCGGTTCGAACAGCATGTGGAAGGTTTGGCAAAAGCCACTTCAATAAACCGCGACGTATTGATCCCTGAACTGCTCAATCAATCGTTCGTTATTGCCATCACCGGTAGCACGGGATGGATAGCCGTCGAAAACTATGTGGTATCCTGTTCATCGGGCGCTGACGCCGACCGCTTCATTGAAGTAAAATTCAAATTGAACGCAACCGCAGAAGCGGTTGGCATTTATGACAAAAACCTGCATGGGTATGGATTCGACATGGCCTGGCCGGTTATCCGTTTTTTGCTCAATAACTCCTCTTTTCATCATCCCTACAGCTTTCTCTCTTATTTTATTATAGAACGGGTAACCATAAAGGTGAATGTGGAAGGATCGAAATTGTTTAAGTTAAAGAACAATCTCGGGGAACTGTATAGTGGATCGCCTTTTCAGCCGTTCGGGCCGGTTCCAGCCATCGGCGCTTACCTCGATATAAAAAACACCAATATCTTTAACCGGTACACAACCCGGTTCTCCATCAGGATCAACTGGTTCGATCTGCCGAAAGAGGAAGGCGGGTTTGAAACGTATTACCAGGGATATAACTATCCCTTCACGAACGGGGTGTTCAAAATTCAATTGAACAGCGTTGCTGATGCAAAAGCGGTCGTTTCACCGGAAGAACAACAGGAGTTCCGGTTGTTTGAGGATAGAGCGGGGGAAGGTGCGCCACACCTGAGCCGGATAAAGCCCTGTACCACCATTTCGGGCATCGATTTTAAAAAGATAAAGTTCGATAATACGCAGGCGCTGCAGCGCGAGTGGGAAACGGCAGCGACATTTTATAAACAGGGGGCGCTGCGGCTTGAACTGTCGGCGCCGCATGAAGCATTCGGGCATCGGTTGTACCCGCTGGTATTTACCGAAACGGTAATGCACAATGCAAAACGCTTTACCAAAGACCATGCGATACCCAATCAGCCGTATGTACCCGTTATACGATCCCTTTCAATAGATTACACCCTCGAGCATGCCGAATTCACCAACGGAGGAGCCGGTACGGTGGAAGAAGAGATCATGCTCATTCACCTGTATCCTTTCGGGTACCATACGTTCTTTACCGGCAAAAATTCGATCTATAATTATTTTGTACCGCCGCCCGACCAGGAAAGCAATTTGCTCATCGGGTTAACGGGCCTGGTTCCGGGGCAGGAATTATCGCTTCTTTTCCAGTTGTCGGAGGAAAACTTTCACCACAGCGTGCATGAACCCGAAACCGTTAACTGGAGTTACCTGGTCAATAACAGGTGGAACCCGGTGCCGGCATCATGGATCATACAGGATACCACCAACAACTTTATCAATACAGGCATTGTGACATTGAAAATACCCGGTGATATAGAGAAGGGGAATACCATCCTGAACCCTGACCTGTACTGGCTGAGGGCTTCTTTGCCCGGGGAAAGTTCGGTGCGTTCAAAAGTGATCGCCTTGTTTGCCCAGGCCGTTGGCGCCGTTCGCCTGCCCGGGCAGCACCAGTTTCCCGAACATGCGTACACGCTGCCTGCAGGTTCGGTAAAAGCATTTAAAGGCAAACGGGCGGGTATTAAAGAAGTGCGGCAGTTCTTTCCTTCATTCCACGGGCAGCCCGGGGAAACCGGTTTGCAGTACAATATAAGAGTGAGCGAAAGGCTCAGGCATAAACAGCGGTTATCGTCTGCCCTCGATATTACTCAGGCGGTGCTGGATGCTTTTCCGCAGATATTGATGGTGAAATGTTATAACCCCGGCAATAGCAATGCGGTGATCCCCGGCGTTGACCTGCACCTGGTAGTAATACCCAGGGAGCGAGAAGACGGGGGCTTTATCAGCCAGGAGCCGAGGGTTAATTTGTCGCTGTTATATAAAATAAAAAAGTTCGTTGCCCATGCGGTTTCAGGCTTTGTAAAAGTAGAGGTAGGCAACCCGGTGTATGAAAAAATTATGGTGGTTGCCAGCGTGCGGTTTAAAAATATCAATGGCGTTTATCAAAGCAATGGCTATTACCTGAACCAGATGAATGAGGATATAAAAAAATATATCTCACCCTGGCTTTATAATGCCAGCCACGATTTTCAGATCGGTTCCGAAATATATGTTGCCGAAATTTTAAACTACCTGCAGAACAGGGAGTACATAGACTATATAACGGGTTTTTCCCTGGTGCATTTTTATAAGGTGATGAATAAAATTAGCAAAAGACTGCATGCACAGGTTACCGACACTTCTGTAAACGATGTACACACCATCAAAGGGTCGATACCGGGCGCTATCCTCATCCCGGCCCGGGATCACCTGCTGACGGTGATGGATCAGCCGGCGCCGGCAGCAGCCGAACCGTCGGGAATAGGCCGGTTTACGATCGGCAGCGGCCTGCTGGTGAATCAGTCGCCAGGTAATGAAGAAAGGGAAGCCAATACTGCCGCACAGCTTTCAACGGAGCTGTACGATCTTACTATTTATAACGACTAAATAACCAATACCGTGTTTAAAAAGAAAATATACAGCCGCGAAGACCTGAAAAAGTATTTTCGTAACGGCGAAATACCCACGGAAAATCATTTTGCCAGTCTCATAGATTCAATGCTCAACAAACAGGATGACGGGTTTGCAAAAGACGATGAGAACGGCCTGATCATTGCACCCCGCGGCAGCTCTACGAAGTTCGTTACTTTATACAGGAGCGTAGATGATCTGAATCCCTTCTTTTCTATGGAAAAAGATGAACGGGAGATGGCCGGTTTGCGTTTCACGCCTTCCGGTGAGAACAATGAGGAGAACGAAGAGCGGCAAAGTTTCTTTTTTCATGTAAACGGCAGTGCCGGTATAGGTACGCGGTGTAAGGAAGAATACAAACTGCAGGTAAACGGTTTCGTTGGCATAGAGGGCAGGGTAGGTACGTATTTGCAGGGGCAGGTGCCGGCCGACGGCAAATGGCATTCGATAATAGAAGGACTGGACAACTGCCAGGCCTTCGAGCTCATTGCCCGTACCGGGAAAAAAGGCTTTGGCAAATTTGCCATTCTTCATGCCTGGGCGTTGAGCGCATTCGGCAGGTCGCGCGGCAGCATCAGGAAGGTGAGTGCCCGTTATGGTTCATTCTGGAACAGGATCGGTATAAGGTGGAAAAGTAAAGGCACGCACGATTATGCGCTTCAGTTACGCACCGGCCGTAATTACGGGCAGGATGTGTTTATCTATTATAAAGTAAGCAAATTGTGGGACGACGAAAAGTTCCTTCCGCCGGCATATTACTATTAACCGCATCGCAAAAAACTGTGTAGGGAATGCTTCCTCAACCGCCAAAAAATATTGTGATCGATACAGACAGGAAAGCCCTGGAGCCGGCGTTGGATTATGCCTTCTTACGAACCAGGGGTATTGAGTTGATACAACAATTTGCGGGAAGCAACTGGAGTGATTTCAACCTGCACGACCCGGGCGTTACCATCCTGGAATATTTGTGTTATGCGCTTACTGATGTGGCTTACAGGACCACCTTCCCGATTGCCGATATCCTGGCCGGCCCCGACGGGGTGATTGACCGGGAAGCGAATTTTTTTTTCCCAAAGGAAGAAGTGCTTTCTTCCGGCGCATTTACCCCTGATGATTACCGGAAGCTGCTGATAGATTCCATCCCGGAATTAGGCAATGTGTGGCTCGAGCCGGTCACTTCTTCTTATACGGCAACACACAGTAAAGGGATCTATAAAGTAATTATTGAACCGGCTGCGCAAACCGGGAGCAACTATAGCGAAGAACGCCTGGTGCGTACTGTAAAGGAACTATTGCAGGCAAACAGGAACATCGGCGAGCATTTCGAGTGCTTCCGGGTATTGCAGCCGCAGCCTGTTTATATAAAAGCGGAAGTGATCATAGAGAAAAATGCCTTTCCAGAAGGTGTGCTGGCCTCGATCTATGAAGCCGTGGCGCAAACGGTAAACCCCACGGTTACGCGATATTCGGAGGCCGAATTGCTGGGCCAGGGATACGCCATAGAAGAGATCTATTCCGGCCCCTTGGCTGAAAATGGGATCATTCCCGACAGTTCGTTGAAGCCGCGGATAAAAGAACTGGACCCTTTTGTACTGGTAAAAGCCATTTCGGGCATCAAAGGGGTTACCGGTGTTAAAAAGTTATTGCTGTCTATCGATGATGCACACTACCATTCGGAAGTACTGCAGTTTGACGACCGGCATTTTCCATTGGTGATCATCGATGACACGCACCCCGATATAATCCTGTATAATGATAATTTCCCGCTTTATATCAGGAAACCCGACGTGCTTAAAAAAGAACATGGCATAAACAGGAAACTGAAAACAGCCGGCGTACAAAAAAGAACAGCTGCTCCTTTACACGGGGTGTATAAAGGTTTGCAAGAATATATTTCCATTCAAACTTTATTTCCGGCCATCTACGGCATCAGTGAAGAAGTTGTACCAGGAAGCCGCCAGCCCGCGAGGGTGGCGCAAAGCCGCCAGTTGAAAGCGTTCCTGATGTTCTTTGAACAGTTACTGGCCAATTCGCTTTCCCAGTTAGCCAATATCAGCCAGCTATTTTCTACAAACACTACGGGGGCCGGCGCTACCTATTATGCCCAGCCTTTGTACAGCGTTCCCGATGCAAAGTATATACTAAATGCGTTTACAGCCGAAAGCCCGGGCGTAAGTATGGTTGACTGGGAACGTTTTAAAAACGATCCCGAAAATGCTTTTATCCGTGCGTTACATACATTTATAGAAACCGATGCGCAGTATAAAGACCGGAAGAAAAGGGTGTTCGATCATTTACTGGCAAGGTTCAATATTGCCCTGGATAAACACCCGGTTTATATGTATGAGTTTTATTATGACAGGGAGAATGCAGATAAACGAACCGACCTGGAGATAGCGTGGAAAGCGGCCATCCTTCAACATCTTCCGGTATTTACCGGCAACAGGATGAAAGCGGAAAATTATTATGCTTTGCATGAGGATGAAAACACGGAGAACGGGTTTAGAAAGAAGATGTCGCTGTTGCTGCATATCAGGAATGGCGCAAGACGCAGGTTGAGCGAAGTTCCCGGCCGGTTAAGCCGGCAATTACTGCTTGCGGAAGCTGTTAATGAGAACGATGCGGCAGCGGAACCCCTTACCGTTAACCTGAACGAGGAAGTGCTGGATATTTTACCCGGTATAAGCGAGGATTCCCTTACCAGCCACATTACATTTAAGGGGCAAACCGAACAATTGTTTCAATCGGCCATTGAATTGAATAACTACAGGATGGTGCCTGCGCGGTCGACCGCAACGGGCGAACAGGTATTGTTGTTTAAGCATCCGGCCGGTACAGGGTGGAGCAGGATAAGCAAACATGCAAGTGAATACGAGGCGGTACGGGCGCTGAAAAATACGGTGCGGTTCTTTAAAGAACTGAGTATCGAAAGCGAGGGATTTTATGTGCTGGAGCACCTGCTGCTGAAACCACCGGTTACGGCGCCGCAATACGGGTTTACATTTGCCGATACCGAAAATAATCCGTTGATACAACAATGGCAGGCGCAGCCATTTGAAGAAAGGGAAGCAACGGTAAATGAACTGCTGACGATAGCGGCAAACTATTCAAACGACAATTATGAAACAACGGCCAACCGGTTACAGGACCTTTGCCTTTTTTACAACGATAAAAGGTGTGGCGCACCTGAACATGCGGCGGAAGAGAGGTGGGCCACACCTGCCTTTGTGCGGCCCGGTAAAGAAGCGATAGAACATCTTATCGATAACCTGGTGAAGTTTGCCCGGCGGCCAACCGATTTTTATCCTTCGTTTGAGTATACGGTACAGTTGACCGATGGCGCCGGAATAGCGGAAGACTTTTTTAGTTTTCGCATGACCATCGTTTTACCGGCGTGGCCCGCGCGTTTTCAGGATAAAGGTTTCCGTGAAATGGCAGCGGCGCTGTTCAGGGAAGAATGCCCTGCCCACATGCGGGTGTCGTTCCTGTGGTTATCGCTTGCTCAACTGAAAATATTCGATGGCCTTTACTTCAACTGGCTGCAGGCGTTACAAACCGACCCCGATAGCGCAGGTACCCGGTCGCATGCGCAGGAACTTACCCGGTTCCTGATAGCCAATGGCGCACCCTGGCATGGCAATATATGAGCAACCAGTACTTTTCCATACAACAGTTGGGCTTTGCTATTGGCTTTTCATCGAAAGAGAAAGGCTACGAGCTGCAAAACAGGATCAGCCGTTTATACCATCAACAGCTTCATGCATTGTTGCAAAGCTTTTTTTATAGAACGGTTCCGGAGGATGTGCTTATCAGGAAAGACAGCCTGTTGCTCGACCTGGGCAGGCTGTCGTACAACGAACTGGAAACCGAATTGCCAAAGCGTTTGGAAAAAGCGCTGGCGGAGCAGTTCGCGGTGTTTCTGCTAAATGACAACAATGGGCAGCCGGCCGCCGGCGGGTTTGAAAGTTTGCCTGCGGCCGGCGGATATGAATCTTTACTGGAATATTTTTTAACGACCGGAACGCTTCCCTGGCAGGCTTCCGTGCATCCGCACCTGACGTGGCAGGTGATGCTGCAGGAGCTTTATAAGCGGCAACGGGATGCACTGGGCCGCCTGTTATGTAAACTGGGCCGTTTGCCGGCAGTGCGGGTGAGGCTGGCTTTTCAGTCGGCCGCAGAAGATCTGCAACAAATAATTACGGCTGCAGAGCCGGTGGAAGCGCCGTTCATACTCGCTTACAAAAAGAAAATGGAGGCCATACAGCAGGAAAAACAATTGGTAAGGTCAGATGCAGTGGGGTTCAGACAGGCGATCGCTTATTTTATACTTACTTACCTGTTTGAAGAAAAAGAGAGCCTGTTCAGCAAAAAGGCGTTCATTAAAAGCGTTTTGTACCAGATGGCTGCACATTACAATATTTCCTTTACCGGCCTGCTGCAGGTGTTGTACGATGCATTGCCGGCAGCGGTCACTGCTGCCCGGTCGACCGGTTCGCTGTTTGGGTTGATACAGGCACTTTTTATGGAAAGCCGGTCTTCGATCATACAGGCTGAATATACAGGTAATGATGCCAGTGAGCATACGCCTTCTGCAGCCGGCGCGCTGGCCCTGGTTGAATATTTTTTAGTTACCGGCCGGCTGCCGAAGCAGGCAACAGCGAAAGGCGCTTTCACCTGGCAGGCAGTTTTGGATGAATTGTATGAACGCGACCGCGATGGCCTGAACCTATTGCTGCGCAGGTTAGGCCGTGAACATCCTGTACGCAAAAGACTGGCTTACCAGTTAACGGAAGAAGCGCTGCAAAAAGTGTTCGAGGTGCTTGAGCCGGTAGAAGCGCCGTTTATAATCGTGTATAAAAAAAATATTGTAGAAGTTCAGTACGACAAACAGTTGGTAATGGCTGCCGGCACCGATCTCAGGCGGGCCGTTTCTTTTTTTATTCTCACGTATCTGCTTGAAGAAAGGGAAAGTATATTCAGCAAAAGGATGTTCATTAAAAGTGTATTGCGCCAGATGGCCGGTCATTACAATGTTTCTTTTCCCGATCTGCTGGCAGTTTTATATGAAGCCGTGCCGGCGGAAAACATAACCGGTTCGCAGCAGGCGTCATTTTTTCAAACGATCCGGGATATTTACCGGGAAGAGCAGTTTGCCCCCGGCTCGCGCGGGGTAACTGCATCGGGTACCTTTTCTACCCGCGTTAACCGTTCGATCGCTGATGCACTGCATTACTTTTTGCAACATGGCGCGATGCCGTGGTGGGTAAAAGAAAAGAACGGGCAGGCGCCCGGCACCCTGCTTCAACAGTTGTATACGCATTCGGTTGAAGATGCGCTGCAATTATTGAAAAGCGCCGGCATGCAGCAGCGATCGAAACAGCGGTTCGTATGGCAGTTCCCCGAGCCGCTTTTGTATAAAGTGTTCAGTCATTTGCCCGGATGGAACGGGGCGATGGCAATTGTTGAGCTCACCATTCAGTTTATTGAAGCCATACCTGCGTTGCGGCGCATTAGCTGGCAATCGCTGAAGTATGCAATGCTCGATGCGGTATGGAGCAGTTATATAAAACAGGGGTATAATGCATTTAATGAAACTCATTTTTACCAGCTCGTGCTTGAACACCTGGCATATGTAACAACGATTGACAGACTGGAGATCGGCGATCTTTTTCGTGAGGCCATCGGCCGGGAAAGCGCAGCGTTGATAAATGCGGGAAGCGATGAAACACTCAGGCGCTTCGGTCGGGCGATCGACTTATTTAGTGCAGGCAATACAGTTACAGCAGCAGGGGCCGCCGGCCGTATCCGGCACGACCAATTGGATCCCCTGTTGCGGTCATATGCAGGTACAGCGGCCGCTGTATCTGGTAGAGACCGGCTACAACAGGTAATCGGTCTCCTCGAATATTATCTAACCTGGAATCGTTTTCCCGACAGGTTGCTTACGGGAAGCAGGCAGGAGCAGGACAACCTGCTGGAAGCTATGCTGTTGTTGTTGTATCATGAAAACCGGGAAGGGCTCAAACGGGTGCTTCAGAGCGATAAGCATTCAGCTACTGCCAGGATGCGCCTTCATCATTTGTTTACTTCAGGCAAAGGCGGTGAGTTTAAACAGGCAAGCCTCTTTTTAGATGCGTATATGGAAAAAGATGCGCTGCAGTATATAAAGGAAATGGCCGGCAACCGGTCAATTGCCAGTGAAGCCGGGTTCAATCACCTGCTTGAAAAAGCAAAAGCCGGAATGGGGGAGGGAATGGCAACACTTTTAAGGGACCTGCTACGTAAAATAAAGGCCGGTATCAATCTGCCTGCTGTTGATAAAGAAATAATGCAAATGCTACAGGTGCCGGAGCGGCGCCTGCAACAACGGGCAGATGAAGAGGTGCAGAAAAAACAACAGGAAGCGGCAGCCCGCAAAAAAGAGGAAGAAACGAACAAAGCGCTACAACGGCAATTACAGCAGGAATTACAAATGCAAAAGGAAGCCCGGCAAAAGCAACCGATGCTTTCAAACAAGACGGAGCAGTTATATGTTACCAATGCCGGACTGGTATTGTTGCATCCGTTCCTGGGCACTTACTTCACGCGTTTGAACCTGATGAACGAAGGACAGTTTGTGAACCGGGAGGCGCAGGCGAGGGCGGTGCACCTGTTGCAGTACCTGGCTTATAACACCACGGAGCACCCGGAGCATGAATTGGTACTCAACAAAATTTTGTGCAACTATCCGTTGCACGAACCGTTGCCACTTGAAATCACCCCCGAACCGAACGAAACCGGTCTGTCGGCCGAATTGCTGCAGGTAGTCATTCAGCGGTCGGGTAAATTATCCGGCTCCACTGTAGACGGCTTCAGGGTCTCGTTCCTGCACCGGGAAGGCGTGCTAACCGAAACCGAAGCGGCCTGGACGCTGCGGGTAGAGCAGCGCGGTTATGATATGATACTGCAAACGCTGCCCTGGGCTTTTGGGATGATCAAATTCAGCTGGATGGATAAGCCGGTGGAGGTGGAGTGGGTGTGAGGTGTTGTTCGCTGTTCAAGGTTTTACAAATCCATTTCTACAGGGTCTGAATAGCCTGGTGAATTGGGTATGTCGATTTTCTGTTGTACAGCCTTAGGGTCCCAATAATAACCGGTTTTGATCCATTTGCTTAAATGTTTTTTCATGATTTGTTTTCGGTTCTTACTTCCATTCTTGTAATAATCATTGAGTGCCTCATAATCCACCTTTAACAACTTATCTGTTTTTTCTTTTTTACCGTTACATTCAGGGCAAAGCATCCATAAGTTATTAGTGTCTGATAATACCTCATATTGATAGCCTTTGAAATCCAGTCCTTTTTTTACTTTATAGTTACCATATCTTTCTCTCATGCTTGTTGAGAAATTCTCATTGGTCAAAGAGGAATCGAATTCATCCCTTTTTGTCCAGTCAAGCTGTAATTCATCGGCAATGGTTTCTCCTCTGGCTTTATCTTCGTTATA
This sequence comes from Niastella populi, assembly GCF_002078015.1. Lineage (GTDB taxonomy): Bacteria > Bacteroidota > Bacteroidia > Chitinophagales > Chitinophagaceae > Niastella > Niastella populi. Next base: position 46,333 of record NZ_LWBP01000001.1, read on the forward strand.
TACGTCAAGAAGTTTTAGCAAAAATGCTTCGGGGACCATGTGATCAACCTGTAACCGGTCCATAAATTCTGCTTTATTACAAGCCTCGCACGTCGCAACTCTTCTTCCGCTACCCCCACTAACCATAGGTGTTTTACTATAAACTCTTTCCTGGGCATACCGGCGGGCATCACTGTGGTCATGGGTGTCAGGGACTTTTACTCTTTGTACCGGGCAACATGTTGCGCAGGTACAAGCTGCTTCATGTAAGTCCTGCTTCAGCTGGATTGGATTGTTAGCTGGCTGTTTTAGTTGAAGCGGATTCATTTGCAATGGATCATCCTTCTCACCAGCGGACTTTTGCTGTAGTGGATTGTTTGTTGCTTTGCCGTTTGTTGTAACGGCAGGTTGGGAGGCCTGTTTTTTCTGTAATGCAACAGGTTGCATAGAAGTATGTTTTATTAATTTGCCCTTTTGGGTTAAATGTTCAGGTATCCTTTCGTGTGAATTCCATCTCTCTGCATCCGCAACCCTTACCTGTGAAGTTATGATCCGCCGGTCCTTTATCTGTAAAGTCTTTGCCTTTGTCACTGTACCATTCTGCGGCAGAATGAGCAGATTCTAATTTAATTGTCTTAAGCTTTTCTTTCTCCAATAGCGCTTTGGCTTTTTTAATTAATTCACTGCCGCCACCGCCTTTTGCGGGGTGGCCCACCAGCCACCTGACGTACAGGTATTGAGGTCCTTCTATCTCTTCATCATCACTTTCTTCACCCGCTTTCAGCTTATCTGCCCGTGTCTCTATTATCATTACTGCTATCGGTTCTCCTTCGCCCTTATATACAGCTTTATAGATCCATAGTTTTTTCGTTACCCCATAAGGTTGCCTGTCCTCTTCGTTCATCATATCACTGGCTACATCAGGTCCTTCATCAAACTGGTCCCAAACCGGGCACGAACAGAGTTCATTTTTCTCCATCTCCTTCTTGTTCCTCTTTTCCAGTCCCACGCTACGTCTGCGTTTCTTTTTTCCTAATGCTATCCACTCATCGTTTATTTGCTGTAATGCCGCATCCATTTCTTCTTCTTCCCAGTTCTCTACCTCAACTACTTCTATGTCTTTTGGCGCCGGCCTGCCTTTATCCGGCGCCACGGATGTGAAGGTTATGGTTTCTTTCCTTACATACACATTCTGTTTCGAAAGATCTATTTTTCCACCATCGCCATTTATGATCCCCAAAACACGGATCCATTGGTGAGAATGGGATCCCTTCTTATCCGCGGCCCGCTTCCCGGCGTTTTCCTGGTTTGCCCCTCTGCGTGACAACATTACGGGTTCATCATCTAAAAGAAGTTTTTGCCCTTTGGTTAGCTGCCCACCCTTATTAACAGGCAACTCATTTGCCAGTGCATCGGCTCCACCGAATAAACTATCTTCCTGTTCTTCAACGAGGTGAGTAATTTCCCAAACTACTGTTGCTTCCCGCTCCACTCTTTGAACCACCTGTGATTTTGCTGTCTGTAGTTGTATAGGATTACTGGCAGGTTGTTTTAGTTGCAACGGATTTTGTGCTCTCGTTTTTAACTGCAAGGGTACCCGGTTCATTTGCACCGGGTTGCTGCCGGCTTTTCCGGTGGTGGGTGTTACATATTTGAAAGGCTTACTTTGTAGCGGTGCTGCAACTGACATATTGATGAGATTAACTGCTCATTAAACAATGATCAATAAAAGGGAACTGTCTGGCAAATTGAATGACTTCCTAGTCATATTCACCGCGGTCGTATTTTTTACGAATTTGCTTCATAGCGTTTGCTACTCCATTTGAATGCTGATTGCCTTTTCCTCCTCCGCCCTGATTTTTTTTCGTCACAAGCCCTCCTTCCTCCTCATGACTGCCATGCTCTCGTAGCAGCTCCTGTCGTCTAACAGAGGTCAGATTTTCCCACCAGGTGCCAAAAGCCTGTCTTCCCTCCTGAACCTCTGATATATTCGTAGAATTACATTCAGGACATTTTTTTTTGGGTTTTCCCGGCCCTTCTTCATCGCAATCGTTACATTTCCATTTACCCTGAACCACCGCAGTTAGTTGCGATGGGGCAGAATGAGCTGTGATAGCCGGCGCTTTTTGGCAGCCGGCACAACCACATCCTTCACCATGTGCAACAGTCTTCATTTGAACTGCTCTGTCACCCATTACATCAGCCTCTTCCTCCAACCCCTTGTCATCATTCACCGCTATTCCTTGCTTCATTTGCATGGTCGCCTGTACTCTTCCCTGTTTTTGCTGTACTACATGCCATGCTTCGTGGGGCAGGTGTTTCTCCTGTCCCGGTGCTATATGTATGTCGGTGCCCTGCGCATAAGCCAGCGCCTGTAACTGAGTCGGTTTTTCGCTATTGAAATGTACTTTCACATCATCCATGCTGAAACCCGAGAGTGCTTCCACGCCGGCTTTCAGGTTATCGGGTAAGCCGGTATTGTTCTGTTTGGGTTGTGAGGTGGCGGTTTCTTCTGTCTGTAATTGTAAGGGATTATTGGCCGGCTGCTTTGGTTGCAGTGGGTTGGCGGTGCTACCGATGATAGTGTCGGTAGTGTTGGTTTTTGAGTCGTCTTTTTTCTTCAGGATAACAGTTCGCATAAGAGATATTTTTTACTGTATGAAAACTTATTTTATACCACCGCCTTTCCTTCCTTGTGCATTTCCTTTCGGATCGCATGTTTAACATCGGGCAAAAAAATTTCCGTTGTGTTACGTCCCAGGGCCCGAAGGCAGCACCAGCGTACTACATTCATTATGGCGGCGCCGGTTATGGCATGGTCTGCTGCCAGTTTGGGCAAACTTACCTCCGGCGCCAGTTTACAGGGTGGGGAAAAGGCGACTGTCCACAATTGCAGCCGCTGGTGCTCGTCGGGCTTTTTGAAATCGATCATTACCTGGAATCGGCGGGCAAAAGCTTCATCCACATTGTTCTTAAAATTGGTGGCCAGCACTATCAATCCGTTATAGTCTTCAATTCGCTGTAACAGGTACGACACTTCCTGGTTGGCATGCCGGTCATGCGCATCCGACACATTGGTACGTTTGCCGAACAATGCATCGGCCTCATCGAAGAACAGGATCCAGTTCCTGTTCTCGGCCATATCAAATACGCTGGCCAGGTTCTTTTCCGTTTCACCTATGTATTTTGACACAACCATCGAAAGATCTATGCGGTAGACGTCCATGCCGGCCCATTTGCCCAGCAGGGCGGCGGTGAGCGTTTTGCCGGTGCCGGGCGGCCCTGAGAATAAGACCCGGAAACCGGGTTTTATCTTTTTGGCATAACCCCAGTCGTTCAGCAGGGTAGGGCCGTGCTGCAGCCAGGTCTTTATTTCTTCCAGTTCGGCCATTACTTCATCATCTACCACCAGGTCGGCCCACTCCATACCGGTAGTTAACCGCTTTGCCGGAAAACCGGCGGTGAAGTCGGGCCTGAATTTTTCCCCGGTAGTGAGCAGGGTAAGGTATTCGGTTGAGGGTATAAGTAATCCGCTCAGGCGTGGCTCACCCGGTGCAACGGGTTGTAACTTCAGTATATTTTGCGTGTGAAAAATGTGTGTATCGTTAAACAGGTGCAGCAGGCGGTAACGCTGTTGCAGATCGTTGCCGGCTAAAAGGAATACCGCCGTTTCGCCCGTAGGCAGGTTGCAGCCTCCCGGGCTTTTTTGTCCGCCCAACTGGGTGAACGGATGCCCGGTACTTTCATTCTTCATCAGCAACATGTCGAGCAGTTCGGGCTGCAGGTGCGGCGCGAGGGAAAGGATGAGCACAAAACGCTCTGCATGCGACAAATTGAACTGGCGGATAACGGCAGCGTAGGGTGACGGGTCGTTGGTGACGGCAGGAGGGGTGATCGTATTCACCGGCGGCTGGCTGGGGTCGTTATTGAATGAAATGGCGCCGCGGGCCGTAAGGATGGCCGAGAACCATTCCAGTTCCCTGGCAGCGGTAACGGCATTGGCCTGTAATGTGTCCATAGAAAAGATGATTGGGTTTAAACAGGTTTTGCCGCATCGGTTTTTTCCATCTGAAGAATGGCCTTATACGCTTCCGGCTCAATTTTCAGTTTACCGGTAAAGGGATGATCGAGAATAATGATGATATAAATGACCAACCCCATAAACGCACCTAATAAACCATTAGCGGTTATATGCAGGCGCCTGCTTTCCACATCAACCAGCACGGCGAAGATCAGTATAATAGCGCCTCCCATCAATAATGGCAGCCATATTTCCAGTGGGATAGAAGAGGTGGCGTCGAGAAAACGTAAACTCCGGTTTTCAGCCAGCTCATTCAACTGCCTGAACATTTCGCTGAAATAGGCATCTTTATCAAGTTTCACCATTTCCTGGAAAACCGCATTGAAATGGACGTGGTTGTTGGCGGTTACTGGCTTCATTGCTTCCATTTCAGGAAATTCCTCATTTACCACCGATCGTATATAATCTATATACAATGCTTTCAGTGACGCCGCTTTGCCGGGCTGGGGATAAAATTTTATATCGCGGTATAAAGCACGGGCTATGCTGCCTTCACGGTTGGTATTGGTTTGGGCCTCATTTACTGCATCCCATACAAGAAATACCACAAAACCCAGCAGTAACCCGTAAAAACCACCAACCGTAGCAAAGATGTAACCTACCAGCTCATTGTGCGAACGCAGTGGCTTCATGTTCACATACCTGCGAAAGAAATACGTACAGGCAATGCCGGTTAACGAGAAAAGCAGCACAATGATGATCAGCAGCAGTAAAGGAGGAAATTCCAGCATAAAGCGTACAAAGTTCATAAACCGGATTTTAAATAGCGCAATGTATAACAGGATGTATGGTCCTTCTCCTACCCGAAAGTACAGGTTGCGCCGGTACAGATTGCCGGTACAATTACCCGAATTTCAAAACAGGTATTTCTACCCGGGCTTCAACATGGCGGCTTTTTTACTTTTAACCTATGAAGTTGTGTTATTATGAAAAGATTTTCACATGCTGCAGCCTGTTTAATTTGTTTATTGCTATTCTTTACTTCAAACGCTCAAACAATTGTTGATGGGGCTGAAGTGAAAAAAGAAACCAGGAAGAGCTTTGTAAAAGTGCTTCTCGATAAAATAAAATTTACAAAGAACGCAAGGGAAAAAGAAAGGGAACGCATTCTTACGCTCGTTGAAAACCTGGGATTACAGGACTCGATCACTGCCAATGCCAATAATATTCAATTGATCATTCATGAGCTCGAAAAAAAGGAAAACCAGCATTATGATTCCCTGAAGAAGATCATAAATACGATCAGGTTGGCCGATCAGGGCTTAGCTGCCGGAATGCCCGGTGAAAATTCAGTGCAGCCGGAAAACGGTTTTTCTGATAAGGACCTCGAAACGCTTGCCAGCCAGATAATGCCGTTGCTGAGGGAAAAAGAGGCTGGTGATAAAGAGGAAAAAGAAAAGCAGGAAGTGTTAAAAAAGCTGCGGGAAATAAGAGATAACAATGCGGGAATAATTCATACCCGGAAAATAGCAGACAGCGTAATTAAAAGGTTTAGCGTAACGTTGAAGAACAGGGCTGCGCTTTTCGGTTTTTATGATAGCGACGCCGGTTCATTTGCCGGCACACCTGTTTTACAAACTTTAAATTCATTTATTTATCATTCCCTGTTTGTAAACGAAACAACAGGTGATATTATCAATAAAGCGCCATTGTACGCTTCGCCCGCCATAAGCGCGGCACAGGCTGCAGGGTGCGGTGTTTATTTTTCCGTGCTGGTACATAACAGCGATAGCAGGTCATCTTTTCTTTATAACGCCAACGCCTGGCAAACATGTGTCGACACGCTGCTTGTGCTATTGAAAAAAAGCCACGCAAAGGGTATTGTACTCAGCTATAAAAACCTGAGAAAGAAGGACCGCCGTTTGTTTACCGATCTTGTTCTATTTATTTCCGGCGCGTTGCAGCAATACAATGCTTCGTATGAATTGTTCCTCACCGTTCCGCGGGTTGACCTTGCCGGTGCTTATGACATACAGGCCCTTGACGAAGCGGCCGATAAATTTTTTATCGACTTTGCCACCAATACAACTTCGGTATGCAGCCCGTTGGCGCCGTTGAAAGGCAGCCAATACAATACGATTGAAAATTCTTTTGCCTGGTATGAGTCGCAGGGTGTGAAAGCAAATAAAATGGTATTGATATTGCCATACCGTGGAACAAGCTGGCAAATGCGGGACGCTTCTTTGAAACAGGATATTTTTACCGGGTATTTAAACATAAGCACCATAAAGAATAAATATGGCGAAGCAGCTTTTTACGATGAAGAAACCTCGAGCGTTTACATTGACACTGTATATGCAAACAACCGGGTAGGCCGTATATGGTACGACAATGAATTTACACTGGGAGAAAAATATGATTTCATACTGAATAACGGCCTTGGCGGCGCAGCTCTTTTTTGCATCAATTACGATGAAGGTTTAAAAGTGCTTAGAGATGAGCTTATGTATAAGTTTGCCTTTGCCGATACTACTTACCTGCAGGACAGTATAATAAGAAGCGTTGCCGGTTTGTCTTTTTTACAAAAGGCGGAAAGGTATTTATCCTTATACGGATATATTCTCCAGAATCCCTGTGCTACCTGTTACCAGAACTATGAAGGCGATGGAAGCGCAAGTCAGCGGGAACAGGTGCTTATTTCGTATTTGAGCGAATTGAAGATCGACTCATTGATAAGAGCGAAGAATGGCCGGGTCGCCCCCACATCCCTGAAAGAACAATTTAACTATATAAACAGCCGGCTTACCACTACTTTACTGTATATAACAGTGGGTCTGTTGCTTGTTAGTTTGGGATTTATATTTATTTACGTGGCCGGATTGAGGTATAACGGGGAGGACTGGCAATACAAAAAAACGGTAGCGTTTATATTGATCTTGTTCAGCGCCCTGTTTGTTTTTTCGGGGTTCACGTGGTGCTTTACCAACGATCTGATTCCCTTGTTCGGGGTTTCGGGCAGTTTTGCGCTGGGTGCCGATTGCCGCACCGACCCCAACTGCATCAATATCCCCTTCAGTACTTTACTGCTGATCATCATCTCCGGAATTGTCATCGGCTTTATTTTGTTCAGGTACTTTATAACGCCACTGCTTAAAAGGAAAGACGTGCCCTGAGGGTTTGTTGATCTGCATGCTGCAGCTTCTTTCGCCGGTATAAATAAGAATAGCACCACCCGCCAACCGGCAAATGGTGCTCTAAAAATTTTATCTTTCCCAGCCATAATTCTGTACCAGTACGCCGGGCGCTTTGGTGATCTCAACCGTGGGTATGGGCATCAGGTAATGATGGATGTTGAACACTCTTGAACCGCTGCGAACCGGTGCTGGTTTGTAAAAATTCTCACCGCCGGCATTGATGTTAAGTCCCATCAACTCGGTACACTCTGCGGTATGCGCAATGAGCCAGCGGCGGGTGTCGAAGAAGCGATGCCCTTCCATTGACAGCTCTATTTTTCGTTCATTACGAATGCGCTGGCGCATACCCTGTTTCGTAAGGTCTTCGGCCCGGCCGGTAACAGGCAACGCGGGCATCTTTACGCGGTTGCGCACTTCATTGAGATACCGGTATACTTCATTGTCGGGCGCATCCTGGAACTCATTCATGGCTTCGGCATACCACAGGTATACATCGGCCAGGCGGTAAATAGGGAAGTTGCGCATATTGGTGTTGGGCCGGTCGCGCGGGTTCTGGGTGGGGTCAACCCATTTTTGCACATAATAACCGGTTCGGGTATTCTGGCCCGTTTTATTGCCCCAGCCGTCGTTGTTGCTGCCGGCATTGGTTACATACTCTGTAATAACGTTGCGGTGCAGCAGCGGCATGCCATTGAAATATACATCGGTGTAAAAACGGGGATCGCGGTTATGGTACATGCCCCTTATGCGTACATTGGCGGTTTTCCAGGTGCGGTCGCGGAACACGCGCATCGAAGTGTCAACCCATCTGTCGGGCAGGTGCCCCGAATTAGGATCATCGGGCGGAAGCCCGTTCTTCATTTCATACGAGTTGATCATGGCATTGGTCATACTCAGCGAACCCGAGCTGCCATAATCAGTACCGTTAGGCATCAGGTTGCGGTCCCAGGCGTTTGCATCGAAAGCCCGGCCCTGTTTGTGCCAGATGACCTCGGTGAAATTCCTTTTATAAAATAATTCCTGCTGAACGGGGTGCAGAGTGTACCGGCCCAGGTTGATCACTGCCAGCGCTGCGTCTGCAGCCAGCTTCCATTTATTGGCATCGTACTGCTGGTTGAACAGCGGTGTACCGTCACTGTTGGTTACCGCCAGCAGGGTAGTCTTTACATTTCTTCCGTTTACGGTAATGGGCTGGCCGTCAACTTCACCGCCATTGAACAACGGACTGGCGGCATACAACAGGGTTTTGGCTTTCAGCGCAAGTGCTGCGCCCCTGGTAACCCGGCCCACTTCGTTGGGGTCGTCTTCATAGGTTAATGGAAGGTTGGGTGCTGCCTCATCGCAGAGTTTCACAATAAATGCCACCACTTCGTTCACCGGCCGTCGTTCTATTTGAAGCAGTTCATTCATTTCTGCTATCTTATAATAACGGTCGATAATGGGCACCGCGCCATACCGTTTGAACAACTCGAAATAATAAAAAGCCAGCAGGAATTTGACTTCATTCTTATAGCGGGGAATAACTACATCCTGGTACTGCTGCCTGATCCTTTCTTCCAGTACCGGCACCTTGTCGATGTTTTCGAGAAAATGCCAGGCGATGCGTACATTCTCAAAGGTGACATAATAATTGCTCAACGGGTTCGAGAGCGGATTCCAGGCGCCCTGTTCAAATAAACGCGCATCGCTCTGGTCCCAGTTATGATAGGCTTCATCGCTGCCGGCTGAAAGCAGGGTGCCGTTGGTGCCGTCATTGGCATTGAAATCCCAGGGCAGCCGGCTGTACAACACCGCCACTTCTTTTTCAGCCTGTTTAATATCGGTGAAAAGATCTTCTTCCTGGTGAAACTCACGCGGTATTACATCGAGGAACTTGCTGCAGGCCGCCATCATAAAGGCGAACGATAGCAGCAGCATATAGGTATTCAACTTTCTCATAGTAATAGTAATTGAAACGGTTAAAATCCGACGTTGATGCCGAAATTATAGGTTGCCATAAGCGGATAGGTAGGGGAGCCGTAGTTCTCTTCGGGGTCAAAGAGTTTCACATGATCCCAGGTGTACAGGTTATTACCGTTAGTGTATATACGCACATTGGTCATGCCCAGGCGCCGGATTAGCCGTGGCGGAATGGAATAACCGATCTCCATATTTTTAAGCCTTACATAATTACCGTTGCGCAGGTAATGGGTGCTGCGTTCGGTATTGTTGGGTGTTTTCTGGCTCATGGCGCGGGGGTATGCAGCGTTTGGCCGCTCGGGCGTCCAGTAATCGGTACCGGGTTCATACATCAGTTGCCTGAACTCGTAATTGGTGCCGAACATGGTGGAGCCGTCGGTAAACAACCAGCGGCCGAAACCGCCCTGGAACATTACACTGAGATCGAATCCCCGCCAGGAGAATCCGGCTGAGGCGCCCATGATAGCCGTTGGCTCTGAGTTTTTACCTATAAATGTTCTGTCGTAAGAATCGATGATGCCATCGCCATTCACATCCTGGTAACGTATATCGCCAGGTTGCACGGTGCCGAAGAATGTTTGTGAAGGGGCTTTGGCGATCTCTTCGGCGCTCTGGAAATAACCGGTAGCCACATAGGTTTGAATGTCGGATAGCATGCGTCCCTTGCGGGTTTGCCAGGGCCGGTCAGAGGTAGGTTCCTCCAGGTAATCGAGAATTTTGTTGCGTGCATAGGTATAGTTGCCGCGGATAAAATAAGTAAAATGTTTGCTCAGCCGGTTCTGGTGTTTAAGGTCTATTTCGAAACCCCGGTTCTCCACCATGCCTGCGTTGATAGTAGGTAAATTGCCTGCGGGTATGCCCATCAGTGCAGAGGTAATGCGGGAGGAGGTGGTGAAAATGCCGGTGCGTTTTTCATAAAAGATATCGGTGGTGAGCGTGAACAGGTTGTTCAGCATATTGAAGTCGAGGCCAAAGTTGGTCATGCGGGCTGTTTCCCAGGTAGTGAGCGCATTGCCGGTTTTACCTTCCAGGGCGCCGCCCTGGTTGTTCTGGTAGTCTGTGCCGAAAACATAACCGCCTGCGGCCAGGTTCCACTGGCTCTGGTAAGCGAAACGGGTACCGGGGTCCTGGTTACCTACCATGCCGTGCGAAAGCCTGATCTTCAGCAGATCGATCCATGATACCTCTTTCATAAAGTCTTCGCGGTTGATGACCCATGCGGCTGAAAAGGAAGGAAAGAAACCGAAGCGCCGCCCCTTCATAAAGTTCTCGGAACCATTATAGCCAAAGTTGGCTTCGGCAAAATACTTTTCATTGTACCCGTAAGCGATACGGCCAACCAGTCCCTGTTCCCTGCGGGGCAGGGCATCAACCGCATTACCGGCGCGGCGCGATTCATTTTTCAACCGGTACAGGATCATGGCGCCAATGTCGTGTTTACCAAAACGGCGGTCGTAATTGAGATAAAACTCCGGGTTTATTTGTGTTTGCCAGTGATCATTGATGAGGGTATAGTTAAGGAAGTCCTGTCCCTGTTTTACCTGGTCGTATTTGCCGTTGCCGGCATACAGGAACGACCAGTAATTCTTCGCACGTTCGTACCCGCCATTGGCCAGTGCGTCGTAAGAGAAGCGCGTGCGTGCGGTAAGCCCTTTTGTTATAAAGCTAAGATTGGCGGTAATGCCGAGGGTACCCTGCAGGTACGAGTTTAGCATTCTTTTATATCCGCGTTGGGTAAGCTGCGCATACGGGTTGCTGTTTCCACGGGTAGGTTCTGCAATGGAACCGTTGGGGTTGAATACAGGCATTTCATACGGCGCGGTGGTTTTCAGCGAAACAAAATAATCGCCGGCGGTGGGCACCGGGTAATTGCGGTAACGAACGATGGTGCTAAGACCCAGTTCGGCCTTGAACCATTTACTGATCTCCATATCGATATTCGACCGGAAATTGAATCTTTTTTCATTGGCCTGGATGTTATAATCCTTTATGGTCTTGTCGTGGTTATAAATGCCATCTTCGGTGAAGTAGGAGCCCGATACAAAGTATTTGAACTTATCGGTACCACCTCTTACGTTCACATTGGCCGTGCTGCGCCACGAACTTTCTTTCAACATGTAATCCATCCAGTTCACATTCGGGTACAGGTATTCATACTCCAGGTCGGCCGGCCAGTCGATACTGCGGTCGTACCGCGAAATGTATTCATCGGTATACCGTTGTGCTTCGGTGAGGCGGCCATCGTTGATAAGCCCGGCGCGGTAATAGCGAAAATAATCCACCGAGTTCAGGTATTCAGGCAGCCGGGTAGGGGTGTTCACCGCCGATTCTATATTGAATTGTACGGTGGGTTTGCCTACCGTTCCTCTTTTTGTAGTAAGAAGCACTACGCCGTTGGCGCCGCGCACCCCGTATACCGCAGTGGCCGATGCATCTTTGAGGATGGTGATTGATTCCACTTCGTTGGGGTCAATAAATTCAAAACCATCGCGCGGTACCCCGTCGATCATGATGAGGGGGCCGCTGCTGCCCGAGTAGGTGCTTTGGCCGCGCAACCAGATGGTAGACCCATTGGCGCCCGGTTCGCCGCTTGGCTGGCGGGCGATAAGACCGGGTAATCTTCCTACCAGTGCGCTTGACAAATTGGAAACGGCCGACTGTTTCAGTTCTTTGGTTTGTACGGAAGCTACTGAACCGGTAAGGGTGATCTTACGCTGGGTACCGAAACCTACCACCACCACTTCATTCAACCCCGTTCTGTTGTCGAGCAGGGTGATGTGGAGGGGCTGCCGGTCTTTTACCGTAACTTCTTCCGATGTAAAACCGATCATTGAAATTACCAGCGAGGCACCCACAGGTACCTGCAGGGTGAATTCACCATTTGCGTTGGTGCGGGCGCCTGCGGCGTTACCCTTTACCATAACCGAAACGCCATTGAGCGGCCGGCCGGCTGAGTCGGCAACGATACCGCTGGCGGTAATTTTTTCCTGGCTGGCGCTAACGGGCGCCGCTGCCTGTACCGCTTTTTTTATAACGATCATGTTGCCTACCACTTCATAGGTTAGCCTGCCGGGTTCCAGCAGGTCGTCGAGGATATGCACCAAACGGGTATTGACGTACTGCCTCGAGATGGTGCCGTCCTGCTTCACTAAACTATTGGGATAGGCGAATTTTACTTTTGATACGGCGGAGATCTCCTGGAGCGCCGCATCGAGCGATTTCTTTTTGAGGGTGATGGAAATCTCTTTTTGAAGTATATCCTGTGCATAACCACCGGATGCCTGCAGTAGCGGAACAATCAATAGCAGTAATACTCTTGCAATGGCGCAGCATCGTTTGGTTAGGGACAAAGAAGGACATACTCTACTCTTTGCAGATAGAGCTCTTTTCATAATTTTTAAACATTAAAGTGTATACAATCGTAATCCCCCCATGAGTGCAGGGGCGCAGCAGTTTAGGGCCTATGGTCTCTTATACGCGGTTCTGTTATACGTTTTGGATCAATTACTACAACCTTCACCTGTAATATGGTAGCTGCCGTTCTTTCGTTCAACCTTCCCGTTTACCAACCGTGCCAGTACGGTCATTACGTTTGCAACCGGTTCGCCGGTAAAATCGGCAGAAACGATACAATCGGCAACAGGTGCATGGAGCCTGATGGTTATGCCATACCACCGTTCAAGCGATGCTGCTACCTGTAACAGGCTTTTATTGTTGTATATAATTTTATGTTCTTTCCACCCGGTGATTTCGCCGGGATCAATATTTTCATAGAATGCTACCGTTTTGCCATCCTGGCTGCAGGTGGCCTGTTGCCGCGGAGTAAGCTGGTGGTTACCCACACTTACTTTTCCGGTGAGTACGGTAACCGATACCTGTTTGTTTTGTGGCCAGGTGGCTACATTGAACGAGGTGCCCAGTACATGCGTAATAATGTTTCCCGTATGTACCAGGAAGGGCCTTTTAGCATCTTTACTTACCTCGAAAAAAGCTTCGCCTTCCAAAAATATTTCGCGCTTACCGGTGGCAAAAGCGGCAGGATACCGGACCGTGCTGCCTGCGTTGAGCCAGATGGTTGAACCATCTGCCAACTGTACCTGCGCAATGTTACCCGCACCGGTTGTTTTTTCCAGCATGGCAACATATTGAGGTTGGGCCGTATGTTGTTGCCACAGCGCAATACTGCCCAGCAACAGTACAAGAACAGCGGCAGCAGCGGCAACGCTGAATAGGATTACACGTCTTCTTTTAGCTGCAATATTATTTTTAATGCATTGGAAAACGCCCTGGCCGTCAAAGTGGCCACTGCTTTCAACACCGGTTTCTTCGGCTTTTTTGAAATAGCGGCTTACCAGGTTTTCCAGCCTGCTGTCATCTGAGTGTTCTTTGCTTTTTCTTTTCATTACGTTATTAGTTAAGATGCAGGAACAGGCGGTACCCCCCAAAGCGAAATAAAAAATAGATCACAGGAAGAAGGATAAAAAGTCTTTCAGGGAAGATCGTAGGCGTTTCATCGCAATGGTCATTTGGTTTTCAACTGTTTTGGCGGAGATGTTCAACTGGCTGGCGATCTCTTTGTGCGAGCGTTTTTCTTCGCGGCTGAGCATAAAAATGGTGCGGCATTTTTCGGGCAGCTGTGCTACGTTGCGGTCGATGCATTGTTGCAGTTCTTTTGCATCTATATTATCTGAAGCGGTATGTTGTGCCACGAGCGCTTCCAGGTCGCACAGTGCAACCTTTATCTTTCCTGAGCGAATGGTCATGAGCACATTGTTCTTTGTAGCGGTGAACAGGTATGATCTGAGATGGTGAATATGGAGGCTTTTGCGCTTTACCCAAAGATTGGTGAATAGTTCCTGTACAATGTCTTCACAGGTTGGGCGGTCTTTCAGAATGGCGTGGGCAGCATGAAAAAGCTGCGCTGCATATTTATTATAAACCGCCTCAAAGGCAACAGCATCGCCCTGCCTTATCAGGCCAGTAAGCACCTCATCGGACCAGGGAGCAGTTTCGTTCAATTTCATAAATTCGTGATAGCAAGCCCGGTCAAATTATAATTTAATTTGACATTCACCAAAATTTAAATTGGTTCATGACTTCCCATTCTTTAATGTGGGTATTTTAAATTTTGCCGCACAGGTAATTTTTTGTATCAGAAATTTACAGTAACATTGAATTACTGACCCCAGGTTCACCTGTATAACACGAGAAGGCATTGTTTAAACCGTTATCATTAATTGTAATAAATGTTACACGGCATGCTTTTTACATTAAGCCTTATTCCGTTACGCATTACTCCACGTAGCCATTGTTTACTCATTTTCTTATTGGCGCTTTTTAGGTAGCAGCATTCATTGCCACTTTGCTGTATACGGCCCTGCCAGTTTCCCTTACAGGTTTCCGGCAAGCCCTGCCGTACGTATAAGCCATTGCTTTCTAATGGGTGGAAGATTATTCTTAAATTTATACAGGGAAGTTTCCTCCGAACCATCAACACCTCGCTATGAAGAAAAGATCAACGCTGGCCATAATCGCCTTCGTTTGCACCATTGCTGCTGCCAACGCACAACTCAGTAAAGGCACTGTGATGTGGGGTGGTAATTTGATCGGCGGCTATGTGCAAACGGATAAAGCCGGTGAACTGAACGTGTTATTGTCGCCTAAAATAGCCAAATTTATCAGGAACGGTATTGCCGTTGGCGGTTATGCCAACCTGGGGCTGGCCCGCTCGTACCAGGTAGCCATTGAATGGATCTATCAGGCAGGTGCGCTGGCCCGTTACTATGTTGGCAAAAACGATGGTAATTTATCAGGCACAAGCCGGTTGTTCATAGAAGCAACCGCCGGTTATGCCGGTTCTACCATTGCGGAAGTTTCGTCTTCAGGGATCAATCTGGGCGTTGGTCCCGGCTTCGCTTATTTTATCAGGGAGAATGCATCGATAGAAGGCATCATTAAATATGATGCATTGCTGCGATCGGACAATGAAGACGCGATAAACGAAATTAGGTTTGGTTTGGGCTTCCAGTTGTATTTATTTCCACGGAAGTAAAAATGGTGTGTATGAAAAAAGAATACTTTTTTTCAGGAATGCTGACGGTACTGCTTTTTTGCGGCGTTGCTTCATGCAAAAAGAAGGCGGTTGTAATTAACGGCTCGCTTACGCAAACACCGCGGGTAGTAAAAGAAGGACTGGAGTTCCCCTGGGAAATTGTGTGGGGCAGTGACGGTAAGATCTGGATGACCGAAAGGATTGGCCGTGTGTCACGCATCGACCCCGCCAGTGGAAATACCGAGTTCTCGTTTATGATCGACGAAGTGCTGCCGATGGGCGAGGGCGGACTGCTGGGGATGGCGCTGCATCCGGCTTTTTCCGGCAACGGCTTTATATACCTTGTTTACAATTATGATAACGGCGACGGTTATAAAGAAAAACTGGTGCGGTATACGTACAGTAACAATACGCTTACCAATGCAACTGTGCTGTTGGATGACATTCCCGCTTCCGGCAAACATAACGGCTCCCGCTTATGGATCACTAACGAAGCAGCGCCAAAGATCTTCATGACAACCGGTGAGGCAGGCGATCAGGCCGCTGCGCAAAAAACAAATTCGCTCAGTGGCAAAGTGCTGCGCCTGAATATCGATGGAAGTATTCCTGCCGATAATCCGGTACCCGGCGACCCGGTGTGGAGTTATGGGCACCGCAATCCGCAGGGACTGGTGATGGCCAACGGAATGCTGTATTCTTCTGAACACGGTGCGGGCGTTGAGGATGAAATAAACATTATCGAAAAAGGACGTAATTACGGTTGGCCGCTGGTGTTGGGCCCCTGTGATGTCGATGAGGGCCGTTTTTGTAAGGAAGCAAATGTAAAAGAACCTTTGTGGAGCAGCGGGCGGGGCACGGTGGCCACCTGCGGACTGGAATACTACAACCACGATCTTATAACGCAATGGAAAAACTCATTGCTGCTGGCCACACTAAAGGATAAAACGTTATGGCAATTACAGCTTGATGCTACCGGTGAGCACGTTATTAATACTACCATTTATTTAAGGGGCCATTTTGGCCGGTTGCGCGATCTTTGTATTTCTCCCCAGGGAAAAGTGTATCTCTGTACATCTAATGGCAATAACGATAAGATCATTGAAATTAGCGGGTAGTGTTTACGGATGGCTGTTATATTTAATATGATTGATGCGCCCGGTGATTTAACTACAATGTGATAATTTTTATTGGTTAAAGAAGATCTCTGGAACGATTTTTTATCATGAAGTGGAAACTCTGATTTAACCACCAAAAATTGAAGTTCATGAAATCTTTTTCCTGGTTTATCAGCCTTGCAGCTGCATTCACTGTGTTGAATGCCTGTGATAAGGATGATAAAGATAAAAAACCCGAGTCGCCGTCAACAGGTAAACCCGTGGAGACAAAGCCGGCCAATACCACGTATGCGCCCGCGTTTACCGGCCAAACCCGCGTCAATGGCGTTAAAACTTCCGCCGCTTATAAGGCAACGGTACTCACTTCATCGCTGGCATCGCCCTGGGGCATCACCAGCCTGCCCGATGGCCGGTTGCTGATCACGCAAAAAGCAGGTACAATGCGTATTGTTACGAATACCGGCGCGGTAAGTAATCCCATAACCGGTCTGCCTGCGGTCAATGCCGGCGGGCAGGGCGGACTGTTAGGTTTGTGTATCGACCCGCAGTTCAGTTCGAACCGGATGGTGTATTGGGTATTTTCTGAAAATGTATCAGGCGGTACGGTCACCGCTGTTGCCAAAGGCAGGCTGGCTGATAATGAGGCCAGCATCGAGAATGCAACGGTGATCTATCGTGCCATTCCCGCATATAATGGCACACTGCATTACGGTAGCCGTATCCTTTTCGACAAAACCGGTAACCTGTTCGTAAGCACAGGTGAACGCTCAGATTTAGCTACCCGGCCACTGGCCCAGTCGGTAACGGCTGCATTGGGAAAAATTATCCGCATTACCACCAGCGGAGCGCCGGCGCCGGGAAATCCGACCTTCAGCCAGACGGGTGCGTTGCCTGAACTATTCAGCATCGGTCACAGGAACCCGCAGGGGATAGCCATACACCCTGAAACCGGAGAATTATGGCAAAGCGAACATGGTCCGCGCGGCGGCGATGAAATAAACCGGGTAAAAGGCGGCGCCAACTATGGTTGGCCGGTTATTACTTACGGGATAGAATATAGCGGACAACCCATCGGTAATCCGCCCATTCAGCAGCAAAACGGTATGGAGCAACCGGTATATTACTGGGACCCTGTAATTTCACCCAGCGGCATGACGTTTTACAATGGCAACCGTATTCCTGAATGGGAGAACGATCTGTTCATTGGCGCATTGAGCGGTACCCATATCGCCCGCCTGGTGCTCGAGGATAACAAAGTAGTAGGAGAGGAGAGATTGCTGGAAAGCGAAGGCCAGCGCTTCAGGGATGTTACCCAGGGGACTGATGAAGCGTTGTACGCCATCACCGACCAGGGCAGGTTGTATAAGATAGATAAGCAGTAATTTATAGTCGGCGAATATAAACGAGGCCACCCGGGTTGAATCAGGGTGGCTTCGTTGTTTTTTGGGCCGGCAGCACTTTGCATTTTCCGCCCGGCCTGTTCTTTGCAACGCCCAACAGCAGTAAGAGCTCCCTGGCCAGGCGATACGCCGGTTACTGCCATTGCGCGTAACATTGAAATAAATATAAAGCAGTTGCCGGGCGAAAAAAATGTGCCTGCACCCCTGGCATCAAACGGTTTCTACACCAATTAGGATTTTTTGAACGGAACTACTTACCTTTTTTTAGTGCGGCTTTTTTGTTATGGAAAAAGGTCTTTATTTTCTTTTTTAGTCCCTTATCTTCTTTTTTATCATTACCTATCAGGAAGGCAACAGGTTTAAGGGGCTCCACATGTTCGCAGATGATCTTTGTTATTCCCATCAACGGTATAGCGAGGATCATTCCCGGGATGCCCCAGAGCACCTCGCCGGCAACAAGGCCAACGATGGTAAACAATGGATTTATTTGTACTTCAGCGCCCACGATCAGTGGTTCCAGAATATACGATTGAAGAAATTGTACAACCGCGTAGGTTACAATTATGCCGATCAACAGCGTTGAGTTGCCGCCCTGCATAAGCGACATTCCTAACGTAAGCGCTGTGCCTATGAGGTTGCCCACAAAGGGCACAATTTCGAGCAGGCCGCAGATGATGGCAAAGAACAGCGCGTTCTTAACCCCGGCTATGGTAAAGCCGATGGTATACATGATCCACAGGCAAACGATCATCATAAAAAGACCGGTGAGGTATTGCTGCGACACTTTTTGCGCTTCGTTCATGGTTTTCGTTGCTTCAGCCGACCTGCCATGCGGCGCCATCCGCACAATGAAACCTTTCAGTTTTCCCCGGAAGAAAAGGAAGAGAAAAATGTAAACGAGGGTCAGCAGGGCGTTGGTAAGAAACCCCGAGATCCCAGTAAGGATACCGGTCACGAACGAACCGGCAGTGCCCGAAGTTGAAGCCTGTTGTTTTTCAAGAAATTGTTTTTGCTTTTCCGGTGAAATGCCAACCTTTTCGGCAATGAATTCACGCACGGCATTGTATTTAGCCGTAAGCTGTTGTTCGAGCCCGGCGCTATTTTGCGCAATATTCGAAACCTGCCAGCCCGTAAAAAGAAAAACCGCTGCAAAAAAAGCAACCAGCATCAGGATGCTGAGCAGGATGGCGGCAATATGCGGCACCTTTTTCCTTTGCAGCCATTTTACCACCGGCAGCAGCAGCATTGATAACAGGCCGGCAAAAGTGAGGGGCAGTAAAAATGGTTTGGCATACACCAGGATCGCCACAATAAGAACAGCGGCGCTCAAAACAAGTACAGGTTTCAATAATTGCCTCGGGGTCATACCTACGGTATAGAAATTATTATACCTATGGCTCACCATCCATTGACGTTACCAGCTTTGGCAATGTATAACCGGTACCTGTTGCATCATTCTTGTAGAATAATGTCTACACAGTATTTGCGTGGTTTATTCCCTTCCGGCAAAGTGGCTGAGTAAACTTTGCAGTTTATAAACATCTTCGCCGCTTATTACAAACAGCATAGCGCCATTGAGGCTCCACCTTCTTTTTTCCGTATCGGGGTTATAATGTTTCATTCCATACGCATCGGCTGCTGCATATGAATCAAAGAAAAACAGCTCAACCTTTGTTTGGGACACCGTTGAGCGAAATACCAACTGGTTATTGCCATTTTCTTCGGCCAGGAATGGTTCTTCCCAGGAATTCAGAAAAGCTTCCGCATTGCGGGCATTGGGGTGGGAAAGATCAATTTTTATACGATGTTGATTGGGCATACACTGAATTGCTTGTAAATATAGATTATTCTATATGTTTCCCTTATGATAATATGCTGTTTAAAAACAATGCCGGCACAAGCGATCATATAAAAGTACTTTATGAGCCGAAAGGCGATCACCCCGAGTTCACCGCTATCGGCGAAATGAAAAAAGAACGGGGCCTTGCCATGCCCCGTAAATAAGAACTATCCTTTCCCTTCATACGCTTTTTTCAGTGTGGCAATATCGAGCTTCTTCATTGGCAGGAACGCTTGTGTTACCCGGTCTATTTGTTGTTGGGAACCGTTGGTGAACACGTCGTTCATAATAGCAGGACTGATCTGCCACGACACGCCAAATTTATCTTTCAACCAGCCGCATTGTTCACTCTCCGGTACGGCCGATAATTGCTGCCAGTAATGATCAACTTCAGCCTGGTCGTTACAATTCACCAATAAAGACACCGCCTCATTGAAATCGAAATGATGGTGGCGGGCGCTGTCCATAGCGGAAAACCAGTTTCCTTCCAGGTTGAAATCGGCAAACATAACATTGCCTTCCTTATCGGGCTCCATCCCGGCGGGATAGCGGTGCAGCGAGCCGGCCTGTGTGTTCCTGAAAACGGATAAATAAAAATTGATCGCTTCTTCGGCCTTGCCGCATTTATCTTTTACAAACAGCAGGGAAGGAATGATGGGCGGGCGTGGTTCGCCGGCAGCATCGGTAAGCATCAGTTGCCACGTTAAGCCGTATTTATCCATTACCCAGCCATACCGTTTGCTGAACGGGTATTCGCCGATGGGCATCAATGCATTTCCGCCATCGATCAGTTTATTCCATACTTCATCTATCTTTTCCCGGGCCGCATTTTCGGGGTTGGGTGAGGAACCGAAAAGCAGTGGATCGAAATTTACGATGAAGGAAATAGCCGGGGTGAATTTGAAGTATGGCCCGGCGCTGATTGACATAAATTTATAATTCCACAACTCGAAATTTACGAAGTCGCAATCGCCCGACGGGGTATTGCGGATCACACTGGTGTGTGTGATCGTCGATCCGGGGAAAACGGATGTATAAAACTGTGCGGCTTCTTTGGCCTCCTTATCGAACCATAAATGCGGAATGATCTTTTGCATGACTTTTTGTTTTATAAGTTAATAGTGACCGGTGTAACTGATCAAAACGTTGGGGGCGGGGCGTTCAGGTCTGCATCGAGGAAATCGGTGATCATGGGTATCAGCCAGCCGCCGCGTTGCATCATACCAATATGCGTGGTGCCGGGAATAATGGCCAGCCGTGATTTTGGCATTCCATGGATATCGCCCATTTTACCACCACCTTTGGCGCGGAACAGTTCCAGTGCATGTTCATAACGTACGCCGTCGGCATCGCCAATGGCAATGAAAAGGGGCGCCTGGATCTTCTTCACCTCTTTCGACCAGTCGTACGGTTTAAGGTCGATACTGATGACCTTCTTTACATAATCAGCAAACCGGGCCGGGTCGTTCCCAAAACTATCATATTGTTTTTGTATGGGTGAACCTTTGAACACATCAGGGGTGAAAGTAGCATACATCGCTTCCACATCGGGCCACCAGCCATCGTGGGCATAAGTGCCCGATAAGATCACCAGCCTGCGTACCTGCTCCGGATGCCGTACCGCAAACTGAAAAGCAACGCCACCGCCCATACTATAACCGAGTATGTCGGCGCTGTCTACTTTAAGATGTTTGAGCAGTTCCGAAACATCGTCGGCCATGCCTTCATAACTAAGTTCCCGGCTGATATCTTTTGTACGGCCATGGCCCTGCATTTCCGCTACTATTACTTTCCGGTCTTTCAGCATAGGTATGATGTGCGACCAGTTCAAAGGAATGTTCATATAAGAGCCATGCAACAGTACAATGGGTTTGCCGCTGCCATACACCTCGTAATACATTTTTAAACCGTTTACCGCTACATAACCGGTATCAACCGGTTTTATGTTTTGAGCGGCAGCCGTGTCTTTTGATGAGGTTGAAGTGTTTTGTTCGTTTGTAGTGCCCTGCCGGCAGGATGTTGTTACCGCCACCATAATGATCCATAAACTGGTTCTGATATACTTATTCATGTCGTATGTTTTGTTAACGATACAAATCTCGGTAACAATGCCATGCCCGGGGAGGGGTGTTTGTGACTATAAGGGGGGTAAAAGCGACAAGTGTGGATATATATCAATAAAGAAGCCCCGCACCCCCTGCAATTTTAATTTACTAATTTTACTTTATGCAGACCATTGAAAAGTTCCTCGATGTTCATAAACAAAACCACCAACTCTCCATCAGGCTCATTTCACCCACCTTCGGCCAGCTGCCGCCCGAAATGGTGTATTGTTATGGTTTAACCCACCGCAAACCACACTACTTTTTTATTTTTATGCTCGATGGCCTCACACACCACGGCGTCGATCTGCAGCAGTTCGACATAAAAAATAACGAACTGCTTTTCATTGTCCCGCATCAGATCCACCAGTTGCCATTAACAAAACAGGGCACTGATTATTACAAACTTGGTTTTGACGAAAACTGTTTGTCGTTGCTGCCGAAACAATATCCCTTTCTTATCAACCCGTTAAATAATCAGAAAATTAAGTTTACGCCATCCGCTGCGGGAAGACTGAGGTCGATCTTTGAAGTACTGCTTGATCTGTTAAGCGCAATGAGCACCGATCCCGCACTTATTCTCGCGCACCTCAATAGCCTGTTAACGGAGATCAATGCCGCTTACTTTGCAAATGACCCCAACCCGGCAGATGAAAAGCTTTCCAAATACATCAGTTTTAAGATCTATGTAGAGAACAAGCTCATCGATCACCCGACGATCAAAGAGCTGGCGGAAGCGCTCGCCCTCAACACCAATAGCCTGTACAACATCGTTAAACATTACTCGGGGCTTTCGCCCAAGGAATTCATCACCAACCGCCTTATACTCGAAGCAAAACGCCGGCTCTACTATTCAGAAAGTTCCATTAAACAGCTGGCCTACGACTTAGGTTTTAACGATCCCGAATACTTCGCCCGCTTATTCAAAAAAGTAACCGGTAAAACCATCACCGTGTTCGTTCAGGATTTGTCAGGGAACTAATATGTTTTGTCCGGCCCATTGTTACCTGTTCTTCAGAGATTCGTGCACATAAAAAAATAAAAATGAAGAACAGGAAACTCGGAACAAACGGACCGTTGGTATCGGCCATAGGCCTGGGGTGTATGGGCATGTCGGGTGTTTACGGGCAATCGGACGATGCAACCTCCATTGCTACCATTGAAAGGGCGCTCGAGCTTGGACATAATTTTTTAGACACTGCCGATTTTTACCGCACGGGTCATAACGAAGAAGTGGTAGGCAGGGCTATCAGGGGCAAACGCGACAAAGCCTTTCTTTCAGTAAAAACGGGAATGATGCTTGCACCCGGCCCCAACGGGTCAATGACCATCGGACCAGTTAATGGTCACCCTGATTACATTCGCAATGCTGTACTGTACAGCCTGCAGCGGCTCAAAACGGATTATATCGATCTGTATACACCGGCGCGGGTTGACCCCAATGTGCCTGTTGAGGACACTATTGGCGCCCTGGCCGACCTTGTGCAAAAAGGCATTATCCGTTACATCGGGCTTTCTGAAGCAGCAGCACCCACTATCCGGAGGGCCGCCGCCGTTCATCCCATTACGGCGCTGCAGATAGAGTATTCGCTCTGGAGCAGGGATATTGAAGCGGAAGTGCTCCCCACCATTCGTGAACTTGGTATCGGGTTGGTGGCTTATTCTCCGCTTAGCAGGGGTTTTTTAAGTGGAGAGATCAGAACACCGGATGACCTGAAAGATAACCGGGTGCATATGCCGCGTTTTCAGGGAGAGAACTTTTATAAAAATCTTGAACTGGTGGAAAAGATCAAAGCGCTGGCCGCTGAAAAGAACTGTACGCCTTCCCAACTGGCGCTTGCCTGGGTGCTGGCAGGGGGAGAAGATATCATAGCTATTCCGGGCACCAAACGTATAGCCTACCTGGAGGAGAACATTGCCGCTGAAAACGTGCAGCTTACGCCGAAAGACCTGGAAAGCATTGACGCTATTATGCCGGCGGGTATCGTTTCAGGCACCCGCTATCCTGAAACGTTCATGAAGTTATTGAACCGGTAAGCACGTAATTCCGTGCTATTCTTCCCTACAAATGGGTTATTTCTGCCGCGCGGGCGCTGGTAGCTTTGACATGTCAAATAAGGAATAACAATAAAACTTATAATCATGTCAAAAGTTATCTTCATTACCGGTGCATCGAGAGGGTTCGGCAAACTGTGGGCCGAAGCATTTTTAAAACGGGGCGATAAAGTGGCTGCCGCCGCCCGCAATACCGCTGCCTTGCAGGACCTGGTTGACACCTATGGCAGCAACATGCTGCCTGTTGAGCTGGATGTAAACAATAAACAGGCGAGCGCAGAGGCGGTTAAAAGCATTACCAAACAGTTTGGCCGCATAGATGTTCTAATTAATAATGCCGGCTATGGTTTGTTCGGTACCGTGGAAGAAACCACCGAAGAGCAGGCCCGGGCGCAAATGGAAACCAATTTCTTTGGTTTGCTATGGGTTACCCAGGCGGTGCTGCCGGTGATGCGGGCGCAGAAAAGCGGTCACATCATTCAGGTATCCAGCTTTTTGGGACTCACTACATTACCGGTTTTAGGCGTGTACAATGCATCTAAGTTCGCGGTAGAGGGGTTGAGTGAAACACTGGCCAGCGAAGTGGCGCACCTCGGCATAAAAGTGACGCTGATAGAACCCAACGGGTACAGTACCGAATGGGCCGGCGCGTCTGCCAGTCAAACCACCGCCGATATTACCGATTATGCACCCGTACGCGACGCGTTCTTCAAATCGGCTGAAAGCCCTGAAATCTGGGGTAAACCGGAAGCGACAGTTGCGCCGATCCTGAAAGTGGTAGATGAGGCCAATCCGCCGGCGCGGTTACTGCTTGGCAAAATTGCCTACCATGGTGTAAAAGAGGTATACGCAGGCAGGTTGAAGGAGTTTGACGAATGGAAAGAGGTAAGTATCGCTGCCCACGGTTAATAATAAACAGAACGGCAAAGCCTGTGACATGTTAAGAAAACTTACATTTGACACAGGCTTTGTTCTTATAAAATCATTCCCGATGTTACATTATAAAACACCTGCAGACCTGCACCGGATCGCCGGCTGGCCATTGCCCGAGAACCCATTGATCAGCGTTGTTGATTGTGTTGAAAACTGTCCCCTGAACGGCCAGGAATTCACTACCGACTGCTATCTGATCGGATTCAAAAAACTGAAAGCAGGGGTGATCTTATATGGCCGTACTCAATACGATCATACCAGCGGGTCGATGATCTTTGTAAAACCGCGCCAGATCGTTCAGATGACGAACCTCGAATTTGAGGAAGCCGGTTTTATGATCTGGATCCATGAAGATTATTTTAACGGGCATGAGCTGCATAAGGTAATTCAGAAATATGGGTTCTTCGAGTATGAGACCGATGAAGCGCTGCATCTTTCACCAAAGGAGGAAACCATCATCTGGGAATTGTACCAGAAGGTAAAAACGGAGAACAACAACAACCCCGATGAGTACAGCCGCGAGATCATCCTTAGCCATATTGCATCTATATTGATGTATTCGCAACGGTTCTATAAACGGCAGTTCATCAACCGCATGGACCTCTCAGGCAAAACGGTAACGAAATTCAATGAAGCCCTGCGCAGTTATTTTGAAGCGGGGCATCTGCATACAAAAGGATTACCTACCGTGCAGGACCTGGCCGGACAATTGTATATGTCGCCCCGGTACCTCAGCGACCTGTTAAAACAGGAAACGGGCAAAACGGCCATGGACCTGATCCATATTGCGTTGATCACTGAAGCCAAGAACCAGATAAAAATTTCCGGCCAAAGCATTGCGGAGATCGCCTATGGATTGGGGTT
The DNA here is from genome assembly GCF_002078015.1 of Niastella populi. Lineage (GTDB taxonomy): Bacteria > Bacteroidota > Bacteroidia > Chitinophagales > Chitinophagaceae > Niastella > Niastella populi. The sequence goes on from NZ_LWBP01000001.1 coordinate 71,847, forward strand.
TGAAAATACTTCCTATTTCACGCGCCTGTTCAAAAAACAGGTGGGCATGCGGCCGCTGGAGTTCAAGAAGCATGCGATGAATTGATAATCACGCCCCAACGCCAATAATTGAGCGCCGGTTATAAAATACTTGTTTTTAAACCTAATTGACCAATTAACGAACCCCATCGTGGCTTGTATTGAATAGATTTATGACAGCCGTTAAAACGATTGCGGCTGCCTATTTCACACCATTAAAACAAGCCGTATGAGAAAGCATCTGCCATTCTCCCCAACGGGGAAAAAACTCCTGTTTTTTGTAATGTATATTTTATTGCTTTCGCAAGCGCGTGCGCAGTATGACATCGTCCATAAAGCTGCGGATCGATGCGGCGGGCGGAACGCAGATCGGCAGTTGTAACGTTGGCAATACGGGTGGCTGGCAAAACTGGACAACCGTCAACACGTCGGCCGGCGGGGCTACCGGGGTGCACGATCTGTACCTGGTGTTTTCAGGCACTACCAGCGGCTACCTGCTGAATTTGAATCATTTTGTTTTTACCTCAGGTGGCAGCCGCGTCGATGTAACAACAGGTGCCGAACCGTTGGGCGGCAATGACGACCGCATCAGGCTGTATCCTTCACCGGCCGATGAGGAAATAATTCTGGAAACAGGCGGGCATCCTGATGAAAATGTGCGCCTGGCGATCTTCGACAACCTGGGCCGCCAGGTAATGGAAGCCAGGATCAAAGGAAATAAAAGCAGGGTCAACGTAGGCGGTTTTTCGCCCGGTGTTTATACCATCAGGTGGTATAACGGACAGAATATCATTACCAAGAAGTTCCTGAAAAAATAAGTATTTATAATTTCATCCATATTAATCTGTTGGACAAGCCAGGTGAATGTTGGCTTGTCCATTTTTTTGGTGGCAACGGGTTTTGAAAACATTGAACAATATTGCCGGATTTTTAACACCAATTATTTCATTCCGGTGGGGGAGAAGAGTAACTTTATAGGGGTGTTCCATTTCTGTTAGCCAAATACTACTGTTATGAAAAAAATATTTACACTCTTCTTCATTGGTTCTTCATTATGTTTTAGCGCCGGCAGTCAGACGGTCAGCAGCCGTTCCTCAGGCAATGAAAATTTTAAACTGCTTATCGACTACGGGCTGGGTTTACCTCAGCAGCAAATGGCGCGCAATATTCAGGCGATACATAGTTTGCATATAGGCGGTTTATACCGGTTGCCTAACCAGTTAAGGAATTTGTCGGTAGGCCTGGAACTGGGCGCCGGCATGTATGCTCATAAAAAGATAGAACAGACCTTTAACTTCGATGCCAACACATCCACCGTGGTGCCGGTAAATTATAACAGTAATGTGTTTAACGCCAATGTACAGGCCAGGTACCAGTTATTGAATGATAACAGGCTGATAGTTCCCTACGTAAGTGCAAAAGCAGGCCTGTATAATTTTTATAGCAATATCGCAATCGAAGATCCCAATGATCCCGATGGCTGCAAGCCGCTCGATAAGAAAAATATCATCAACGATAAAACTTTTTACTGGGGCGCAGGCGCCGGTTTCCAGATTGATCCTTCTGTATTTTCAAGACGTAAAAGAGACGGCCCGGTGAAGATAGATCTCAGCGTAAACACCATCTACGGCGGCAAACTCGATTACATCAATACCAAACACCTAAAAGACGAGCAGGAGATCCCCGATACGGGCGGCAAACCGCTGATGGTGAAATTCATCAACGTCAGCACCCAGGATATACATCAGCATAAAGTTGCCCAGGTATACACATCACCCCTTCGGATACTCGAGATCAGGGGCGGGGTGGTTTTAAATATCGGAAGAATGTATTGATTATAATCCGCTTTGTCACTTGACGCCATATCAAACCACCATCTGATGCCTCAAGTGTGGTTCCTGTCTGTACGCTCACCGTTAAATACATCGTTCAGCCCCCTGTTGCAAAGTTCAGGTTTGCAATATTGTATCGCTGATCAACCAGGCGAAGGAGACTGGGTTGATATCAAGGGGTACAACGATTACAGAGAAAGTGAATGATCTCCATATTTTTTATTATTTGAGCAGAGTGTAGGGGAAACACTTTTGCGATATTGCTGTGATATTAGTGAAGTTTTATCCATTGTTTCCAGTATAAATTCATTATTGATATTGCTAAAAAAATGCGCAAATGTGGATAAAAATGCTAAAATAAATGGCATTTACTTATTAGCTTTAAATAAAATATAACAATGGATGGATCTTTTTTGCAGGCAAAGATTGTGAATACTATGCCGTTTGGCACAGTACCGGTATTGGGCAACGGAAATGTTTAAATAAATATATTGCCGGGTAGAAAGCTTTCTTCATAGGGTTTTAAGTCACAAATGTCAATAACCAAAACATGACAAAAAAAGACACTAAAAAGAATTTGCTTAACCATTCTGAAGCTAAGGTTAGATTGCTTGGAGAATATCTGGACAGGTATTTGAATATAATAAGTAATGACAAGTATACAACCAGGATAAAAGTATTTGATATGTTTTGTGGGGAAGGAGTTTATGAAAACGGGGGTGAAGGAAGTCCGCTTGTGATAATGAGAAGGGTAAAAGATATTCATTTCATAAACGTAGCAAAGACGATAAACTTTCCGAAAATAGATTGTCATTTTAATGACATTGATCCTAAGAAAGTAGAGAAAGTAACCCATGTGCTAAATGACAAATCGCTATTTTACCCTGAATTTGGAGATATAAATTTTTCTACGAATGATTATCAGGTCCTATACGAACACATTTTATCCTTATTACCTAAGCTCAAATCTCAAAATCAAAAGGCTTTTATTTTTATAGATCCTTATGAATACAAACACATAAAGGCAAGTCAGATTAAAAATTTGATGGCGAATGGTAATGCCGAAGTTCTTTTATGGTTGCCGACCCAATTTATGTATCGATTTGCAAACAATGGCACCCCGGAAGCGCTGAAAGATTTTATTTTAGAAATTGTGCCAAATTTTGGTGAGTGGAAACCTGGAAATGTATGGGAATTTATAAGAAAGTTAAAGGAAGGCTTTCAAAGTTATTTGGGAGATAGATTTTTTGTAGACACTTTTACAATCCAAAAGGATGCAAGCACTGTTTTTTGCTTGTTCTTCTTTACTTCTCATATAAAGGGTTTTGAAAAAATGCTTGAAGCAAAATGGGAAATAGACACTGAGCAGGGCAAAGGGTGGGATTATGCCGGGAATGGACCAAGTTTATTCCATGAGTATAAAACTAACCCCTTAGAAGAAAAGCTAAAGGAGTTTATATCTGAGCAAGAGCGTTGTAACGGCGAACTTTATGTCTTTACATTAAGACAGGGCTTTTTGCCTAAACATACAAATGAGGTTCTCTATAACTGGCAATGCAATGGCAAATTGGAAGTTACGATGGCGAATGGTGTAAAAGCAAGAAAAGGCGCTTTTTATATCGCTTACAGGTATTTTAAAGATGAAAATAAAAAGGTTTCCATAAATTTTATATGAAATGGCACAATCAAGTATTGAATGGACTGAAATGACCTGGAATCCAACTACTGGATGTTCCAAGATTTCGGCAGGATGTAAATATTGTTATGCTGAAATTATGTCTAAGCGATTACAGGCAATGGGAGTCGAGAAATATAAGGACAATTTCAAAGTTCGGACACACCAGGATGCCTTAAAAATACCGTACACCTGGAAGCACTCGAAGTTGGTGTTTGTAAATTCTATGAGTGATTTATTTCATAAGGATATTCCCCTGTCGTTTATTAAAAGGGTATTCGAGGTGATGAATGATAATCCCCAGCATGTATTTCAGGTATTAACCAAGCGTGCAGAAAGATTATTGGAATTGCATACCGAATTAAATTGGACTCATAACATTTGGATGGGGGTATCTGTTGAAAATGAGAAAGTAATAAGCAGGATTGATTTTCTTCGACAAACAGATGCAAGGGTGAAGTTTCTATCATTGGAGCCATTAATAGGACCATTAGGGAATCTAAACTTGCAAAAAATAGACTGGGTAATAGTGGGCGGGGAAAGCGGAATAAAGCCACGCCCGATGGAGCCCGATTGGGTATTGAGTATTCAAGAACAATGCAGAAAAGCTAAAGTTGCTTTCTTCTTTAAACAGTGGGGAGGGAGGAGCAAGAGAGCTAATGGTCGTATCCTTAATGGCCGCACTTATGATGAAATGCCAGAAATAGAGCTTCAAAAGAGTGTTTAATGAGAAAGTGAAATTCACATATTGTGTAATGGAGAATTGAATTTTTAAACGCAAGCAACTCAATAATTGCTTCTTTCCCATATCCTCGAAATATGTTACTGATTCGTTACTATTTACGAATAATGCAAGCTACGCGTGAGTTTTTACTTTCGGGAATGAAAACAAATCAGCATCATTTGCGTGTATGAGTAAGATCATATGAAGCCGGGCGTATTGATACTAATTTCAACATAAAATTAGAATCCGGTGAAAATGCGAAAATACACTCAACAATTTCCTTTTGCTGATGTTTTTATCGGGAAACAATCCCCTCCTTTTATGAAGAAAATAATCGTCGCTACCGATTATTCGGCTGAAGCTGAGAATGCAGCTGATTTTGCCGCCGCGGTAGCAGCAGAACAGGGCCACGAACTGATCCTTTTTAACTACAGCGAAATTTCGATCCATGTTTTAAATGCCCGGGTGTCGGGTAACGCCATAGACGAAATACTCGAAATTTACCATGCCAACCTGAACAAGGCGGCGCAGGCGCTTGCGAAAAAATATAATGTAAAAGTGACACCTCATCTTGCATCGGGTAATTTTTACGAAAGCCTGGTAAATTGTATCAACCAGTTTGAGGCGGTAGCGGTAGTAATGGGCATGGCCAGTAAATCGGTTGAACAGGACCTGTTGGGCAACACTACCACCTCTGCCATTCATAAGCTGCAATTCCCCATACTTGCCATTCCAATTACCACCAAATACCACGGCTTTCACAAAGTATTGTTTGCCTGTGATATGGAAAAAGGTGTAGGCGATATGGTGCTAGAGAATGTACATGAACTGGCAACGGCTTTCGGCGCTACAGTCGAAGTGTTGTATGTTAAAGACAAAATAAACGAGTTACTGGAAGCGGAAGAAGCGGAACATGCAGCGATCGACAAGAACTTTGCAGGCATCAATTATTATTATAAGAACGTACAGTCGCGAAAAATAATAGATGCCATCCAGGATGAAATAAAAGCGATCGATGCCGACCTGCTTGTTATGGCGCCGTACAAATACGGCTTCTGGGATTCTATGGTGCACCGGAGCAAAACAAGGATGATGGCCAGTGGGAATGACATTCCTTTATTGTCGTTACCGTCCTGATCATAGGGGTGCCACATTGTTTTCGACGAACAGGGAAAATGTGGCACCCCTTTTTATATTTCCTACATCTCTACATCCTACATCTCAAAATTCCCGTTACGCATGATCTATGCGTATCCAGCGCATACCGGCTGCTTCTGCTGCCTGCACACCCGGGGTGCCATCTTCAAAGACCAGGCATTTTGTTGGGTCAACCCCTAACTTTTCGGCTGCAGATAAAAACGGATCGGGGTAAGGTTTGCCCCGGGGCGTTTCGCCCGCGCATACCAGTACTTCCACCAGTTTACTGATGCCCAGCAGTTGCAGTGTTTTCGACACCGAAGGGCGGCTGCCGCCCGATACCACCGCTATCCGCACTTTGCCCACATGCGCTTTCAGGTGTGCTACCACAAATTCAATAGGCTTTGTTTCATTGATAAAATTGCTTTCGTACAATTTATTCTTCAGTTGCGCAAAGGCCGCAGGATCGAAGTTCCCGTTGTACCGCTTCCTGATCTCCTCAGCTACCTGTATAATAGGCCAGCCTGCCAGTTCATCGATGATGGCATCATCCAGTTCAAACCCGCACATAGTGGCTGCTGCGCTATAGGAAGCTTTATGCGCGCCCATATTGTCGGCCAGTGTACCGTCGCAGTCGTACAGGAAAGCGTCGTAACTGCCTTCGCTCAACCGGGTCAGGATCGTTTGTTTATCGGGGACGGGAAGAATACTGCTCATATAAGATCGCTTAAATAATTTTTTGCAAATAAGAATTAAAGAAACGGGAAAACCATCCTGTTCCGGTAATCATTCGCTGTACCAGGAAAATACCCGTTACGGCGCAACAGATGCCCGCCAGTACGTCGAGCACATAATGATGGCTGGTATATACCGCGGCGCACCAGATGCCTGCCATGATCACCGCAAACATACTGCTCGCGTACCGGTACCGCCCTTTCAGGCCATAATATAATACGATCACCGGGTACGATGAATGCAGTGAGGGCATGGCGGCAAAAACATTCGAGCCTTTGGCATAGAGCGATTGAAAGACCGGTGCACCCACCAACTCATCGAACCGCTTCAAACCGCCCGTGTTCCCGGGCGTGGAAGCTATAAAATTGAACTGATGTTCCTGTACATACCAGGGTGGTGCGGCGGGGTAAATATAATACACCACAAAACCGATCATGTTCACTATGAAGAACGCGAGGGCAAACCGCAGGAACAATGCCCGGTCTTTAAAAAACAGGAAAGACGCAAACAACAATGGAACCGGTACCCAGCATAAATAAAAAATACCGCTTAACAGGTCGCCGGCCATAAAATGATGTTGCTGAAAAAACTCATTGGGCGTAACGCTTCCTGTTGCCGTTGAAATACCGAACAATGCCTTCTCCGCGTTGTACAACGATTCAATATGCACTCCCCTGAACAGATAGTTGGGAAATGCTTTCATGTAGTCGAAAATGATCCAGTATACGATAAAGATCGAAAACCCGGTAATGAACTTCCGTGTGACGGCGCTACTGTAATACAAGCCGTTAAAAATAGCTATCAATACCAGTTGATCGGTCTTGAAGCCAACCAGCCATACAGACAGCAACAGGTAGATCACCGAAACAAACGTAGTTATCACTATGGTTCTCGGGGCAAAAAAAACGGCAGGGGCGGTTCTAAACATATTACTTTTTCTTCTTTGGAAAACCCGATTGAAAAATTACATCCCATAAGGAGGAGCTTACACCATATCCCTTTGTAGGGTCGTCGTAATGATGCAGCATATGATGTTGTTTTATCCGCTTCATGAGCGGGCTTTTAAAATTATAGTGATGCATGGCGTAATGCATCATGTCGTACGCCAGGTAACCGGCCACAAAGCCAGAAAAGAAAGAATACAGTAAGGTTTTATCTGAAAAGATCAGCGAAAACAAAAAGTAAAACCATAGAGCAATGGGAATACTGGCGGAAGGAGGCATCACCAGCCTTTTGGCATCCCGGGGATAATCGTGGTGCACGCCATGAAATATAAAATGGATGCGTTTTCCCCATTCGGAAGATGGTTCAAAATGAAATATAAAACGGTGCAGGATATATTCCGTGATGGTCCATATAACAAGGCCCAACGCCAGGAATAAAAAATAGTAACCCGCTGAAATGCCTTTTGCAAAAGCCTGCCAGGTCATAAAAGCGATAACGGGAATATAGATGAAGAGCGGAATGGTGAAATGTACTTTTGACAAAGCTTCCATCCAGTTGCTTTTGAACATGCGCACCGATTCGCTGGAGTTTGATATATATAGTTTCTTCATTTCATAAAGAGTTAATACGTACAATATAGGTAGCAAGGCATAAAGGCAACAAGGCAACAAGGCAACGAGGCAACGAGGAAAAGCAAAAAGAAAAAGGCAACAAGGCATAAAAGACAATAGGCAATGAAAACCAATAAACAATAGGCAATAGACAATTGGCAAGGGTTGCCGGTTTTCGAAGCTCCCAATTAATCGAGAGCCCCCTCGTTGCCTTTATGCCTCGTTGCCTTGTTGCCTCTTCAACCTTCTTTCTCTTTGATCTCACTTTTCAGCACCTTCTTTCTCTCCGATACAGCCTTGCCGGTGACAGGGTCGAAGCCGCTAACCTCGAAATACTCGATGTCGGGCGACCACATAGAGCCGCCGGTGATCTTCACAAAGATGTGGTTGAGGATCATCATCTTCCCGTTGATAGGAGCGTACAACCTGTACTTCCCGTCGCGCCCTTTTTTCAGGAACATGGAGTAGCCTGCATAAGATACCAGCCGCACGCGGTAGCTGCTATCGGGATACGACTTTATTCTTACCCCATATGCAAACACCCGTTGCACCCAGCTCAGTTCGGCCGTTTGTCCTTTTTCGGCATACCTGATCCAGTATACATGAACGGGATTGTCTGTATCGAGCACCCCTTTTTTGAGATTCAGTTCGTAAACGATCGTGTTGGTATTGGAGGTCCGCTGCAGGTAAAATAATTGTTGGGCATTACCTGCCGGAACCGGAAACCCTTCCTGCGCTGCAGCATAAAAAGAAACGATGCTGCACAACCACATCAATAATACTTTTCGCTTCATACTTTTTCGTCAAGCGCTTTTTTAGCGTCCATCAATCGTTTTATGGCCGTAATGTTCGTGAGTACTGCCATGACGGTAACGGGAATGGTAAATACCGACATGGTTTCAAAAACATGAAAAGGCACTCCGGGTATAACCAGTTTGTAGTCGCCGCCGATGATGGCCGCGGTAAGGCCGCAGGCAATGGCAGATAAGGCTGTGAGCACCACCCGTTCGGGTCTTTGCATTAAACCGCCTTTGTTCTGAATACCGAGGCCCTCGCTGCGGGCGCGGGTATAACTCACCATCATAGAACCGATCAGCGCGATAAATGCAAACAAAGAACTCAGGAAATAATGATGCGCCACCAGGTAATAGCAAATACCGAGGAACATGAACATTTCGCTATAACGGTCAAGTACCGAATCGTACAGGGCGCCGAAGCGGGAGCTCATATTACCTGTACGTGCTACCTGTCCGTCGAGCATATCGAACAAGCCGGCAAAAAGAATGAGGCCGCCTGCCCAGCCAACATAGGAAAGATCGCCGCGGTTGCCTTCTTCCGCCCCCACAATAAATACGATGGCCACACCGATGTTCAGTATTAAACCGGTAGTAGTAATGAAATTTGGCGTTACACCCACTTTTACCAATCCCCGCACCACGGGGTCAATTACACTGTAAATACCTCTTTGCAAACGGTCACGCATAGCTATCTGACTCATAACAACTATTTTTATTAAAATTCAAATCTTGCCCGGGCACGGATCCCCCATTTCGGTACATCAGGGTTTTCCAGGTACGACAACCGCCTAACGTAGTCGACCCGTAATATTTTGAAGATGTTACCGATGCCCACATTGGCTTCCATATAAGGTTTGGAGGCCAGTGAAAATGTGGTGGTGCGGCCTGTTTCATCTGTAGGGAATACAAACGCTTCCTTGCTGTACGCCGGATCGTTTTCCCTGCGGATACCGCCATACACCATCTTAAAACCGGCCACTTCGCGCAGCTTCAGCTTTTTTATCACCGGGAGTTTATTAAAGATGAACCCATTGAAATAATAATCGGTGCTTACCGAGGCATAATGATCGCTTACAAACTCCATAAAGTTCATCATATTGAAAGAATTGAGCTGGTAAGCATACGTTTGGTTGGCGCGATGGATGGTAAGTAAAGGGTAGGGAAGTTGCCCGAAGGTATAACCACCTTCGGTTACCACATCGGCATAACCGAATTGTGAAAAATAGAACCGCTTGAAAATATTGGCGGTGACCTGCTGATAATCATAATCACCGTTGGCCAGTCCTTTTATACCCGAGATATACCTTAGCCGGAAGATCGGGTATTTATTATAGATAGGGATGCGATAGGTTTTTCCCTGGTAAAATTGTTCCCGCGGCGCCCAGCGTACTTCTGCCGATAATTCGGTAGTGGTGATATCCCGGATGGTTGAGATGCCGGTACCATCAAATTTTTGATAAACGATATTACCGGCAGCCTGTTGCTTCCAGTTCTTGAAACCGAATGTATAGCTGATGTTTTTGCCAAACTCGCGCACATATTCTGCAATAAAAATATCGTTGTACAACCACTTGTTGTTATCGCCCCGTTTGAATGATAACAGGAAGTTATCTTCCTGTACAAACTGCAGTTCCTGTCCCGGTATTTTGGTATCGTGCTGAAAACTTACCCGCAAAAAATTATAGGGAAAGGTGTAGATCGATTTTTTGTTGAAGGAATAAGCGCCGGATAAAAAATATTTCACGCGCTCATCTTTGAAACCGTAGGCGGCATAGGTTTCGAAATACAACCGCTTGCTGAATTTGGGGGTGGTACGGCCGCCGAACCGCAGCCGGAATCCTTCCACCGGGTTAAAACTGTAAAATGCGTTTACGGGACCGATATCGAATGGACCGGCCGCCTTGTATCCTGCCAGCAGGAACGTGGCCCAGTCCATCAACCTGCGGTACGATCTCATATTTTTCAGGCTGTCCATGTTCGTGTAGGCCTTTTGTTCAGTGGCAGAAAGGGCCGTATGCCGGTTGGCCGTCCAGAAACTATCGGTAGCCGAACCGGGGATATCGACAATTACTTCCCGGCTGCCTTCATACACCGAATCGGGCGCGGGCTGGTTCGTGATATAATTCTTATAGGAAACCGTTCTTTCACCAACCAGGCCGCCGGAAGCTTTTTTCGACAGGGCAAATTCTGCCAGCATGTTGCTCTTCACCACATGGTACCGGCCATCGGCGCCACGTTCAAAATCCTGTTTTATCCGCAGTTCTCTTGTCCAGTTGAGGTTGGCATGTTTTGTAAGGCCCATCTGGATCTTCTGCACGGCATAATTGCCATCGAGCGTTACGAACATGGAGCCCCTGAACAAAAGGTCGTTGGGGTTACGTGGTGCAAACGTAAGCTGTACCAGTTTGATGCCATCCTGTTCAACGGTATCTTTCAGGTAAAAACGGTAGAAGGTGGGAGCGAGGTCGGAAATGGGACTTAGCAACTGGTTCGAAAGCAAGGTGAGGTTGGGTTCATAAATATCGATGGGCGTATACATGCTGTTCAGGTACCGCGTAATACCATCGTTGTCGACGAATTCGCCCAGGTTCACTTTTTTCTTTGCCAGCACATAGGTCTTTTCTTTTGAAGGGTTTTTCCGGTAATATTTATCAGAAAGGGTTTCTTCGAGATAAACCGGTATCAGGGCCTTTCCCTCGAGGCGGGTAGTGTCCTGGTTCTCGACCAGAAATTTATAATTCTTCAAAAGCCGGCTGTTCATCAGCTTTTCAGGTTTATTGGTGAGCGACAGTTCCATTTTCTCGTACTGCTGGAATTGCACATATTCGAAGGCGCTCATCCGGTTGCGGGCCCTGTTGTCAACTACTTTCCTGATAAGATCAACTGCCGGGTTGTTCCGGTTGCTGTATTTGGTGCGTCTTCTGGAGTTTACGGTTACCGACGCCATTTCCGCCACTTCGAGATTTACATCGAGGTTTTGCGTAATGCCGGTTTCTATTTTTTTACGCAATACTTTATACCCGTTGAAGGAAAACTCCAGCGTGGTATTTTTCGGGTTAGTGGTTGAAATGGAATAACTGCCGTCCTCACCGCTTATCACGCCTTTGCTGCCTTTGAAGTATACACTTACAAAAGCAAGCGGCGCATGTGTCTGGGCGTCTCTGACCATTCCCTTTACAACCGTTTGCGCCTGCGTGTAAACAAAAAAGCAGGTAATAAAAAGGAATAAGGTCAGGCTTTTTTTACTATCGATCAAACTAATCATCATCTACCAATTATTGCTGAACACAAAATTCTTTTGCAGGGGATAATTGTACAGGAAAGCAACCAGCAGTGATGTCACTACTTTTGAAATAGTGTAGTGTAAGCCGGCCTGACAGGCGAACAGATATACGCCGCCCGTATTCAATAACAGGTTGCCGGCCCATACCAGCGCATACTTCCCCAATTGCCTTACCGCCTTATCATCTCCTGCCCTGAAAACCCAATGCCTGCCTATTGAAAAATTAACAATACCTCCCGTTACCGTACCTGTAGCCGCGGCCGTTACCACATTTACCTGGCCCCATTGTACCAGCAGCATGGTCATTAAAAAATCGCACAGTGATGCTGCCAGCGATGCCACATTGGCTTTCAGGAAAGTGAACATTACTATTTCTGATTTGGAGATTTAGAGATTTTGAGATTTGCTTATTGCTCATTAGCTTAAGAGAATGCGAAATCCCGAAATCCCAAAATCTCAAAGTTCTTGAACAGCCATAAGATCAGATGGGAATAAATACCCGCCAGCACATCATCGGCCATTACACCTATACCGCGCGGCAGCTTTTCTGCTTTACGAATGCCCAGCGGTTTTACAATATCGAAAAAGCGGAACAATACGCAACCTGTAATGATATACCAGCCACCGGTGGGTAAGAACGCCAGCGTTATCATCATGCCTGCCACTTCATCGATAACAATACGGTTGCTGTCGTGCTCCCACACGGTTTCCATTTTTGTGGCGCTCCATGTACCGGCTGCCAGTAATGCCACCATCAGCAATACCTGGTATGTATACCCTATGGGAATAAAATACCAGGCTATGCAAAAAGCAACTGCAGCGACGGTACCTGCTCCTTTATTGAGGAAGCCGATGCCACCTGCAGTTGCTACTATGCCTGCTATGCTCATCATTATCCTATAACCTGTTCGGCTGCCCGAATATGTTTCACCGTGTTGAACTCCGGCTCATCTTCCTTCATCATATTCCGTAACACTTCTTTCAGTGTGTTCAGCTGTTTGAAAATATCATTTTCAGCAGGCACGCCTTCCTGCGTTTGCGGCGATTTCAGATAGAACGATAACCAATCCTGTACACCGTACATGCCGGCGCGTTGGGCCAGGTCGGCAAAAAGCGCGAGGTCAAGCACCAATGGTGCTGCCAGAATGGAGTCGCGGCAAAGGAAATTGATCTTGATCTGCATCTGGTAATTGAGCCAGCCGAAGATGTCGATATTGTCCCAGCTTTCTTTATTATCGCCATGTGGGGGATAATAGTTAATGCGGATCTTATGGTACAGATCGCCGTAGAGGTCGGGATGCAGATCGGGCCGCAGGATGTCTTCCAGTACACCGAGCTTCGATACTTCCTTCGTTTTGAAATTCTGTTCATCATCCAGCACCAGTCCATCGCGGTTACCCAAAATGTTGGTCGAGTACCAGCCGGTAACACCCAGCGAACGCGCTGCCAGTCCGGGCGCCACGATCGTTTTCATCAGCGTTTGGCCTGTTTTAAAATCCTTACCGCCGATGGGCGTTTTTGTTTTGTTGGCCAGCTGCACAATAGCAGGTATATCGGTAGTAAGGTTAGGGGCGCCATTGATAAAAGGAATGCCCTGGCTTACGGCTGCATACGCATACACCATGCTTGGGGCAATAGCCGGGTCATTGTTCTTCAGGCCCGCTTCAAAAGCAGCGATCGATTCATGTACCGCAGATGCTTCGAGGTATTTTTCGGTTGAGCCGGTCCATACGATCACAACGCGGCTTACTTTATTTTCTTTTTTGAATGTTTCGATATCCCTGATCAGTTCCTGGGCGGCATCCCATTTGTTAGCCGATTGTTTAATGAACTTACCGTCGAGGTTCCTTACATAATCCCTGTCGAAAACGGCTTTCATGGGCCTGATGGTTTCCAGTTCGGGTTTCAGCGCATCCAGCAAATGCTGGTCGAGCACTTTCGCATGGCTGGCCGCTTCGTACACGTTGTCCTCGTAAATATCCCAGCCACCAAAAACCACGTCTTCGAGTGATGCCAGTGGTACAAAATCCTTTATCAGCGGAAAACGGTCGCCTTTTCCTTCGCCCAGTTCAATATGACCGGTTTGGGTAAGCGATCCAACCGGCTTCGACAAGCCTTTCCTGGTGGCGATAACGCCTGCGATCATAGTGGAAGCTACAGCACCTAAACCAGGAAGCAGGATGCCTAATTTTCCTTTTGCCGGTAACATTTGTTCTTTCATAAAACCTTAATTTTTCTTATATAAATTATAACCACTTGTGTTCTCTATACCATTGTAATGTTTCCCTGAGCCCCAGCTCCAAAGGGTATTGCGGACGAAAACCTAAATGCGTTCCTGCCTTTTCGATACTGCATTGCCAGTTGATGGCCGTTAGCTCCTGCAGTTTCTCCCTGTTCAGCACCGGGGTTTTACCCCGCCATGCATATAATTTTTCAAGGGTAAAGGCAATACCTTGTACCATTTTATGAGGCAGGTGCAATCGTAATGTGTTCTTTTGTAAGATCCATTTGCAAAGTCGGGCAAGCTCATACTGATCATAATTTCCGCCATCGGAAATATGGAAGGTCATCTGTGATACCCGGGAGAACAATGCATCGACGGTTACCGAAGCCAGATCTTTCACGTATACAAAACTTAACTGTTGATGGCCCCTTCCGATATATGCTTCTATTCCGCGGTTGATGGAACGCATCATGATCAGGATATCGCGTTCACGTGCACCGTACACCGCCGTTGGGCGAAGCACCACCAGCGGCAACTGTGGCAATGCCTGTAATTTTTGTTCTGCCAGCAGCTTACTTCTGCCGTAAGCGGTTACCGGGGCGGGTGTTACCTCTTCCGTTAGCAGGGTGTTACAGTGGTTGAGCGGACCAACCGCAGCCAGGCTGCTCATAAATACAAACCGGGTGATCTGTTTGCCCGGAACCTTCAATGCGGCGTTTGCCAGGTTGAACGTATACCCGGCATTGATGGTATCATAGACCTGTTGTGAACCTGCGCGGGTAGCGCCGGCCGCATGTATAATATATTTACAGCCGGTGGCTGCCAGTTGTTTCACCAGCAGTTCTTCATTGGTATAATCCAGTTCACAGTATTCGAGATCGAATGCTTTCAGGTGATCGATAACACTGCCCGGCCTGACCGCAGCACATACGGCCAGTCCTTTTTGCAAGGCGGCTTCAATAAGGTGAAAACCTATAAACCCGCTGGCGCCTGTTATCAATACCTTTTCTTTCATTTATCTATGGTGAATGGTCAATGGTGAATGGTGAATGGTCAATGGTGAATCGGCAAACGTGAAAGATTTATACTCGTAGCTCACTATCAAATGCTAAGCTCCTTTATTTCTATTCTTTCCCTCTATCACCTCTATCAACCTTGTCAACCTATCAACTTGTCAACCTGTCAGCTAACGTCTTTTCAAAAATTCGGTAGCGTTTATAAACTTTACCATTGATGCTTTCAATTCCTTTATTCATCATTTCATTGTGCTCGAGGATCCAGGATGCTTCTGCGCCTTTCATTCCCCGTGCACTTACGCGTTTGATTATCGCGGCATAAAAACAGGCTTCAATACCCATCTTCCTGTATTCTTTATTTACGCCCAAGGCCAGCACGCGAATGCGGTCGATCTTTTTCATATTGAACAACAGTTTGAAGATGCCGGTTGGCAGCAGTCGTCCCCGCCGTACCTTTATCAGGATCTGGTTGATATCGGGTATAGCAAGGGCAAAACCTATTTGTTTGCCATTGTGTTCCGCTATGAGGCAAAACTCTTCATCGAGCACCATCTTCAGGTCTTTTGCCAGGTAGCTGAACTCGCTGTCGGTCATGGGTACAAATCCGAGGTTCTTATCCCAGGCAGCGTTGTATACTTCGCGCACTTTATTTGCTTCGTTGGCGAGGTCTTTTTTATTTACGGGCCGTATGGTGATATTGTTCCGGCGTAGCCTGTTCAGTAATTTTTCTTCGAGCAATACCGGCCGTTTGCCCACCGATTCAAGTGAAAGGTCCCAGGCCAGCAGGTCTACTTTCTTTTGCAGCGACAGCATCTCGAGCAGCGATGTATAATAAGGTTTATTATACGTCATCATGGCCAGCGGTGGTTTGTCAAAACCGTCGATCAGCAAACCGCATGGCTCATTGGTTGACGGGTTTACCGGCCCGATGAGGGTCGTGGCGCTATGGTCTTTCAGCCATTGTTCCGCCGAGGTGAACAGCGCCGATGCCGCTTCCATGTCGTTGATGCATTCAAAAAAGCCGAAGAACCCATCGGTGGTATTGTTGAACCGGTTGTGGTTATTGTTCAGGATGGCAGCAATTCTTCCAACGATGGCATAGTCTTTATAATAAAGGAATAACTGCATTTTTGAATGTTCATGAAACGGATGTTTGCCGGGCGTCAGCAGATCGCGCTGCGCGATAAACAGTTCAGGAACATAATTGGCATCCCCTTTATACAGTTCATGCGGGAAGTCGATGAAATCTTTTAACTGCTTTTTTGTATTTACATTCACTATACCGGTCATGCGCTTTCTTTTTTCAGTTTCAGGTCAATGCCCAGTGTCAGGGCTGTTTTCTTCATTTTATCCACGGCTTCCTCTATCTGGCTAAAGGAATGGGTGCTCATGAGCGAAAGCCGTATCAGGGACGACTCTGAAGGCACAGCAGGGGACACAACGGGGTTTACAAAAACGCCGGTGTCCTGCAGGGCTTTGGTGAACAGGAATGTCTTGTGATTGTCGCCAATGCGTACGGGTATGATGGGGCTTTGTGTTTCGCCGGTATCGAATCCCTGCTCCTGCAGCAGTCCCATCATATAATTGGTATTATCCCAGAGTTTATTGATGCGTTGCGGTTCCTCTTCAATAATATCGAGGGCGGCAATAACGCTGGCGGTAGAAGCGGGCGTCATGCTGGCGCTGAAAATAAGTGCGCGGGCCTTGTGCTTCAGATAATCGATCACTTCACTATCGCCTGCAACAAAACCGCCGAGTGAAGCAAGCGACTTGCTGAAGGTGCCCATAATAAGGTCGGTTTCGGCGGTAAGGTTGAAATGCGAGGCGGTGCCTGCGCCATTCACGCCAATAACGCCTAAGGCATGTGCATCATCTACCATTACGGCAGCGTTATATTTATCGGCAAGTGTTGTAATAGCGGGAAGATTGGCGATATCGCCTTCCATACTGAAGATGCCGTCGGTAACGATCAGCTTGAACGCGTTTTCGGGTAACAATTGCAACCGGTGCTCGAGGTCCTGCATATCGTTATGCCGGTACTTGATCACCCGTGAGAATGAAAGCCGGCTGCCATCGATGATCGATGCATGGTCGTACTCATCGAGTAAGAGCACATCTGCACGGCCCGACAAAGCAGAGAGCGTACCAAGGTTGGCCTGGAAGCCGGTGCTGAAAAGGATCGCATCTTCTTTGCCGGTATAGGCGGCCAGTCTTCTCTCCAGTTCAACATGCAAGTCCAGTGTACCATTTAAAAACCGCGAGCCGGCACATCCGCTGCCATATTTTACAATGGCACGACTGGCGGCTTCGGCTATCCGTGGGTGGTTAGTAAGGCCAAGATAAGAATTGGAGCCAAACATTAACACGCGTTTCCCGTTGAGTGTTACCTCTGTTTCCTGTCCTGATTCAATTACGCGGAAATAAGGATACACGTTTTGCGCTCTTATCAGGTCCGCATCTTTGAACAGTGAAATTTTTTGCTGTAGTATATTTCGCATTAAATAACTTTCCAAACTTTATATGATCCGATCTACGGATGCAAAGTTGGAAATAGAACAACATAAGCGCAATGTCAGAAAGTCTCCGGAGTATGTCTAAAATTCCCTGTCTTATAAATCAATCACCAGGTAAAAATAATAACGAACTTTTTCTGAACAAAAGCTTGCCGGCGTTGTATTGTATCGAATTGATAAATGGTTGTACGAATATAATTATACGTTGGCACAAGCCTGTTTGGCCTATGTCAAAAAAGGATGTCAATATGTTTATTATGCACCTTTCCTGAAGTCGGATGGTGTGATGCCGGCGTAGCGTTTGAAGAATTTGCTGAAGAAGAACTGGTCGCTGAAATACAACAGGTCTGCCACCTGTGCAATGGTCAGTGATGGGTCGCGTAACAAAATTTTTGCTTCAACGATCACCAGCTCATCGATGTATTCGCCGGCTGTTTTGCCCGACAATTTTTTTACCGTTTGGGTGAGGTATTTGGGCGTTACGAATAACCTGTTGGCATAAAATTGCAGGCTGCGTTCCGATTTAACATGTTTCGAAAGCAATGCAAGGAAGCGCCAAAGCAGCTCTTCTTTATGATCGTGTACCGCTTTTTTCTGATTTGAATATTTGTGGTAAAGACCGGCCAGTTCAAACTGGAACACATTGAAGAAGTGACGTACCACTTCTGCGGTAAAAGGATGATCGCCTTCGGCGAAGTTCTTTTCGCGCAGCATGGAAATAACTGTCATGAGCCGCGCCGCATCATCGCTGCCCAGTTGAATGTGCATGCTTCCACTGTTAAAAAGGAAATCGAAAAGATCGATATACCTTTGTGAAAGTCCGGTGCCTAACAGGAAGTCGGGCGTAAATGCCACGCAGGCTGCTTTACAGGTATCCTCTACATCGTCGGCCTGGCGTATAACATGCGGGGGAATGATCAACAGGTCATTTTCTTTTACAATTTGTTCCTCTCCATTCAGGTGAATACTCATAGCGTCATGCGTAACAAGCAATACCCAATAGGAGTCTGTACGAAAGGGCTGTGAAAAGTGGATCTTATCGGGATCGGGCTTTTTTATAAATACCCGGAGGCCATCAAGATGCCATGACTGACCGGTGAGGTCATTCATCTCCTTAATGGTACGCAGATGAATGGGACTAACGCTCTTCATACGAAAGGTTTAAAGTGTATGAAGAGGGCATAGAAAGGTTATGTGTATATAATAATATACTACAGATCAGTGTTGAAATCATAGCAGTATTAAATTGATGGTATTCCTTTCATATTAATATGGCGGGAATGCCAGATCAAATGTTAACGAGGAAGTAACGCCGGAGATTGAATGATTGTTCAGCAGGTTTAAAGAAAATTAAAAAAAGATTAGATTTTTATTTTTTTTATATGCTGAGATATAAAAGGCTGACTGCCGTATGCTGCTGTTGATGTACCACGTGCATTTCAAATTGCTGTTTGCACCAGGGCTGCAGTTTTTCAATAAAGGGCCTGGCCATCAGCCGCTGGGGTGTGGTGAGGAGAATGGCAGTGCCTTGTTGAATAAATTGATGTAAGACCTCATAGAGCTGGTTGAACTGCTCTGGATCGTAATTGATATCACTTAACAACAAAACATCTGCGGTAAGACCGGCAGGCAGCTGGTTCCAGTTAAGCAGCCGGCAGGTAATATTTGATAGCTGCAAATGTTTAGCAGACGCGTTCATACATGTAACCGCCGCTTCGAGGTAATCGCTGCAGCAAACTGTTTTTGCATAGTGTGCGGCCACGAAGGAGGGGAGGCCCAGACCGGCCGCCAGTTCCAGCACATGTTTGCCCTGCACCAGTTCAGGATGCTGCTGTATATAATCGGCAAGTGCCAGCGCGGCAGGCCATAGTTTTGTCCAGTGCGGAAAAGGCACGTCTGTATGTACCTGTTTTTGCCGGAAGTAATCGTTTTGCACTTCCTGTGCATCGGGTACAAACAGGTTGATGGTATAACCCGGCCTTTCGATATGTTGTAGTTGAAGTGATGGTGACATGGATAATGACTCCTATAAAAGATCAAAAATATAAGACATCTGAAAATTTTCACTACAGATGCCTTATATTTTTAGCAGATCGAACTTTACGGGTGCAGTTTCGCAAACTCCTTTTTCAATTCTTCGGCGCCTATGTTAGCCCGGTGCTCACTCATTCCATAGGTAAGTTCGGTTTTGCCCTGTTCCAGTTGTTCAAAAATGCTCTCCACAAAGGGGCCTACTTCGGGTGCATGATCGTGCAAACCTTTTCCTCCCAGGTCGGTCTTCAATGCCGGCGGAACGATCTCTACAATTTTAATATTGCTGTCTTTGAGGATATACCTTAACGACAGGGTAAATGACCGTAAGAACGCTTTGGTTGCGGAATACACGGGTACTTTGGCGAAAGGCGAAAAGGCCAGTCCCGAAGTCACATTCATGACGGTATCCAATTTAGGCAGTTTCATAAACATTGCGGTCAGGTGTAAAGGCGCTTCAATATTGATGGCAATTTCCTTTTGTGCCTTTGTAAAGAAGTTATCGTCAGAAGGCGACATCCAGTGTTGAATACCGGCGTTATTAACGAGCACATTCAGGTCGCTGTGCTCCGATGCTATCCATTTGTACAAGGCTTCTCTTTCCGCGGCGCTTTCCAGGTCGCATTTTTTTATAATGACCGCCGGGTGTTTATCGGTCAGTTCCTTCAGCACCTCTTCGCGCCGGCCGCAAACCAATACGGTGTGATTGTCTTTTAATAAACGTTCAACGATGGCCAGTCCGATACCGGATGCGCCACCGGTGACAAGTATTTTACTGTTTGGTTTCATGTTCATTTACTTTTTACTTCGTTAATTGAAGTGTAAAGGTAGCGGCACAGGCGGGCAGCGGTGTTGTAAACAACAATCCAATATTTGCAAAAATCAAACCTTGTCCGGTTCTTCGCGGAAAGCGTTGGGGGAAAGGCCGGTATGTTTACGGAAGAAGTTGCTGAAGTGGGCCACTTCCTCGAATCCGAGGCCCCAGGCCACCTGTGAGATGTTCCAGTTGGTATGACGCAGCAGAATGCGGGCCTCCTGTAACACCCGCTGGCCGATGATCTCTGTAGTGGTTTTGCCGGTTGATTCCTTCAACGCCTTGTTTAAATAGTTCACGTGCACCGACAGGCGGTTGGCATAATCGCTGGCGGTGCGCAGTTCAAGCCGCTGAAACAGCGACTCGATGGGAAATTGCCTTTCCAGCAGTTCTATAAATATGGAAGTGACGCGGTCAACCGCTTTGTGCTGCGTTGGCAGGGTAGAAGCGGGTTGCAGCTTTTGTCCGTAATGGATCAGTTCCATAAGATAATTTCGCAGCAGATCGTATTTATAAACGTAGTCTGAAGCCAGCTCTTTTGCCATCTTACGGAAAATGGCGGCTATTTCTTCATAGTCGTCATCGGTGAGTTGAAATACCGGAAAACCGCCAGGTTTATAAATGGGCAACTCGTCGAGCACGACGCCGTTTTTAGCAGAAGAAAAATAAGAGTCGGTAAATATGCAGAAGTAACCCATCTGCTTTTCGTCCTGCGGTACGTAATGATAGGGAATGCGGGGCGTGCCGAACAGCAGGGCGCTTTTTTCAATATTGATCACCTTGTCGGCATACTCCACATGGTTGCGCCCGTTAATAAGACTGATCTTATAATAATTGCGCCGGTTATAGGGCATAACGCCTTTTTGAGCGCGAATACCGGCAAGGTACTCATCGATCTTAAACACATTGAAGTGCCCTACGGCCTTATCGATCCCCTCGGGAATGTTGGCGGAAATGCTTTTATAAAAAGCCGACAGGGTTTTTATTTCATCCTTCTTCATATTACCAGCGGGTTTGCAAAAATCAAATGTACGGGAATTGATAAAAACTGCACAATCCCGGGGAGCAAAGGGGTCGAAATCGACTCCTTTCTCCGGGGAGTTGGAGCCGGTACCAAATATTGTAAAAAAGACATTTCAGCTTTGCAACTGTCTTGTGTAATTATTGGTCTTAGTTTTAATCCTTTGTTTAATTAACTTACCATGAAGACAAATTTGCCATTAATTGTTGCGCTGTCGTTTATTATTTCCGTAGCGGCCCAGGCCCAGGCCGATAACGCCAAAACCGCAGCGGCCATCGAAAGGTCAAATGCTGAATCAGTGAAAAAAGCAACCGAATGGGCGGCCGGTCTGAAACTGGCAGATACGGAAAAGGAAAAGCGGGTAGCCACGGTGATCGGTATTCATTTAAATGCCATTCGCGACTGGAACAACGAGCATCCGTTTACAACTGTTCCGGCCGGGATCAATCCCGCTACCGGAAATAAACTTTCCGAGCTCGACCGGCAGATCATTGCCAATTCAGCCATGCCGGCTTCCATTCATAAAGACCTGATGGATGCATTGAAAAAAGAGCTGACGCCTGAACAGGTGGAGTTTATTCTTGATCAATACACCATTGGCAAAGTGGCATTTACACTTAAGGGTTATAATGCTATTGTTCCCGACCTGAAACCTGAAGAGGAAGCCAAAATTCTGGAATATCTTAAACAGGCCCGCGAGCAGGCGATCGATTATAAAAGCATGAAACAGATCTCCGCCATTTTCGAGATCTATAAAACAAAATGCGAACAACACCTGAACAACAATGGCCGTAACTGGCGGCAATTGTATAAAGCGTATGTAGATAAGGTAAAAGCGGAGAAGGCGGCGAACAAAAAATAATGATGGAACATGAAATTTACAGAGCGTAATCTACGTCAAAAACAAAAGTACCGCCTGAAGCATAATTCCATCTTAAAAAAGGGCTATACACATTATTTCTGACCGGCAGCACTTTTAAAGTCCGTGATGGTCTTTCCATCATAACGATATACTCCGTTCAGAGATCCAAACCAAATACTGCCATCGTTAGCTTCCAAAAGCCCCAAAAAAGCTGGTGGTCCTGACTTAATTTCGGTTACAGTTGGCTTTTTACTGTACAAGGATTTTGCATCATAACGGGAAACTGACCAGACCTGCCCAGCTCCAGGAGGCTCATCTGCCCCTGTAGTCCAGATGTTTCCCTTTTTATCTTCGATTATTGCATAAGCCCCCTTCTGCGAAACTTTAGTAAAGGTTTTGCCGTTATAACGCCAAAGTCCATTATTATCACCGAACCAAATGCATCCTTTTTTATCTTCGATTATTGACCAAACATTTTTAAACGCCTTGCCATCTTTGTTTTTTAAAACGGTAAATGTTTTTCCATCATAAACGAACATATTTTCTCCTTGTGCACCAAACCAAAGCCTGCCGGTTTTGTCTTCAAGGAGTAAACGAATACTGTTACTGGGAAATCCATCTTTTGTGGTAAAATTTCGAAAAGATTTCCCATCGTAACGGCTTGCTCCGAACCAAATGTTACCGGCTCTGTCTTCATAAATATGCAGCGCTGAATTACCGGCAAGTCCATCCTTTATTGTAAAATGCTGGAAGCCTGCCTGTGCGCCAGGCAGGGATTTACCCTGCGCGAATTTGTCATTCAGGCGGGCATTGTAAAAATAAACACCTGAATCCTGGGAAGCGAACCATAAATTTCCATTTCGATCTTCCAGCACATCCCAGAAGGTCGGCCACTGTATTGTACTTGTTATATTGGTAAACGATTTTCCATCGTACCGATACACGCCTATGTAAGAAGCAACTAAAATGTCTCCGTTTTTGGCCTGCCTTACATTCCTAACCATACTCATAGGCACTTTGGAGGTGGCAGCCTCTTTAAGTTGAGACTCGGATAATCCTGTTCTATGGTGCCTGATATTATCTTGTGGTACGTTTGTTTGTTTTTGTCGACAGGAAGTGTGAACAACAAACACTAGAAACAACGCATATACGTGTACGCATTTCATAATTTTTCTATTTAATTATCGTGAACAGAAACAAAGCATGATGAGCAGGCTGTTCAAAACGGTTCCTTTATTTTTCATATCCTATTAAAGAGGATACAGCGAACCTACTTTAATCCTTTCAGTTTAAAGGAGCAGGATTGTAAATTAAGATGTAAACTGTGTAAATAATTGTAAAAGTCACCTTGACCTTGAAACCCGTTGCTTAAGATCATCATAATGCTAAACTAAAGGTCCCGGCCGGGGCGCTTCGGCCGATATGGCAAATGCATGCCGGTGTGCAAAAAAGATCAATGAAAGGGCAACACTCAATCTGGCAGCCAGGGATATTTTTCATACCTGGAAATTAAAAAGAGAGATCATTATCCCATACGCACAGGTGCGTTACTACCTTGAGTTCGACACCCAACGGTTTGATCTCACTTTCAGCTACCGGTTTGGAAAAGCTGCCGGCAATAAAGAAAGAAGAACCGGTATCGACGCAGAAGCAGGGCGGGTAAACTGATGTAAATCAGAAGATAAGCGGTGCTTGAAAAATTATTTACATTTTTCTTCCCGGTTGCTGTCACAAAACGAATAAGTCCGGATCATAGGTAAGAACAAATTTTATGTATATGGAGACACCATTTCTTACCCCTGTTGAAAAGCCAAAAGGCTTACTCGGAAGATTTCTTTATTTCTATTCCAAAAAGAAATTCGGCAAGGTGATGACCCCTTTAAAGGTGATGGCTGCCCGCATGCCCATTAGCTTTGCCGCCTTTTCCGGAAAGATCAATCAACTGGACAATAAATTACAGTTGCCGGCAGAAACGGTTATGCTTGTGCGGCAAAAAGTGGCGGAGATCAATGTTTGCCTTTTTTGTATCGATATCGGCCGGTCTAAAACGATAGCCTCCTCTATGGACCAGGCGAAATTCGACGAGTTACATGAATATGAAACCAGCACCCGCTTTTCTGAAAAGGAAAAAGTGTTGTTGAATTTCGTTACCCGCCTGGCCCGTGACCGGAAAATGGAAAGGGAATTATTTGAGGAGCTGGCAAAACATTACGATGAAAGATCTATTTGTGAGATCATCTGGATAACAGCTACTGAATTCTATTATAATATAGGCAACATAGGCCTGAACGTTCATTCAGATATGTTCTGTGATATTGCCAAAATGAGAAAACGGCAGAAGGCGTTATGACGCTTTCCTGATCTTTAGTTTATCAGGATTTCGAACCAGCAGTAAACGGGTAATAACATTATTATCCCATTCGAAATACTGGATGGAATCCAATTCTTTATCGGCCCTACGGAGTATCAGCACCGCTGGTACTCCGTTTACAAAGGCGGGTGTAAATTCATATACGTCGCCCTGGTTTTCGGGAAGCTGCATTATGCCAAAGAAAAACTTCTGAACTTTATCGAAACCAACAAGCGGTTTAAGGGCGGCACTGCGTTTACCTCCGCCGTCGCTGTAGAGCTCAATATCGCTGCGGAGCACTTTTTCCAGTGAAGACCGGTCCTGGTTCAACACTGAAAACAGGAATGCTTCAATCAGTTCATTACATTTTGCCGGGTTGACCGGAATACTTTTGCTACGGCCGAGTTTATCGTGGGAGCGGTGCAGGATCTGGCGGCAGTTATCAGGTGAAAGTCCGGTCATCTCTGCTATATAGCCGTAATCCGCTGAAAAGCTTTCACGTAAAATAAAAACAGCCCGTTCCACCGGGTTAAGCCGTTCAAGCAGAAAAAGTAAACCGTATTCTATGCCCGGTGAATCAGTTGCTTCGAAGGTAATAAGTGGTTCAGGCAGCCATGTACCGGTATAGGCCGACCGCAGCATTTTCAATTCATCGAGCCGTTTTATTGTTTTGTTGACGATCATGCGTCCCAGATAGGCCTTGGGCTCCCTTACATTTTCAGTGGTTATCCATTTCTCATAAATGTCCTGAACGATATCCTCGGCTTCCTGCACTTCGCCAAGCATATTGTATGCTATTGTGAACAGGTAAGGACGGAGGTTGAGTACTTCTGTTGTTATTTCCATTTCCGGTATAAAAAAGCTGCACAAAATTATCGAAAAAAAGGGGGTGTCACCATTATATCGTCACCGTAAATAATTTTTTTCGAATAAGCCCCGGCTGTTTATCTTTGCAATCGTCAGATGATATGACGAGTAGCTTAATTCCACGCCATTCGCTGGCAGATGAAGTAGCCGCGCAGTTACAACCAGATTGCCTTCGGAAATACTGTACAAATTAACAGTTGGTTTCTCTCCATATACAAAACACTACTGATTTCAGGGAAACACAGGACCTGCATGAACAATTGCTGAAAAGCATCGAAACATGCGATGCGAAAAAGGCCTGGAACACGGCCGCAATAATTATAGGATATACTGCCCGGTAAAATTTTTATTATTAAACATGAGATGATCTGATTTATGAAGACAACCAGTTCCTCCGCAGTAATTGACCCCAAAGCAGTTGCCCAGACAACCGTGTATTCCATTCTGTTTACGATCAGCTTTACGCACCTGTTAAACGATATGCTGCAGTCGGTGATCCCGGCTATTTACCCGCTGCTGAAGCAGAATTTTCATTTGTCGTTTACCGAGATCGGCCTGATCACTTTTACCTTTCAGCTAACCGCTTCATTGCTGCAACCATTTGTTGGGCATTATACCGACAAAACACCACGCCCGTATTCGCTGGCTATCGGAATGGGTTTTACGCTGACAGGACTTCTTTCATTATCACTGGCTTCGAGCTTTATTGCCATACTTGTTTCCGTTAGTCTTATCGGTATGGGTTCCTCTGTTTTTCATCCGGAGTCGTCGCGGGTTGCGCACCTCGCTTCCGGTGGTAAAAAGGGACTGGCCCAATCGATCTTTCAGTTAGGCGGCAATGCCGGCAGCGCCATTGGCCCATTACTGGCGGCGCTGATCGTTGTTCCGCACGGACAGTTCTATATTATCTGGTTCGCACTCGCAGCCATATTGGGTATAATTGTGCTTGTAAGGGTAGGAACCTGGTATAAAGGTCATCTCGACTGGAAAATGAAAAGTAAGTCAGTAGCCGCAACCGTGATGCATAATGCCCTGCCGAAATCGAGGGTGATCACTTCCCTGGCTATCCTGCTTGTACTGATCTTTTCAAAGTACTTTTACATGGCCAGCATGAGCAGTTATTTTACGTTCTATCTCATTGATAAATTCCATGTATCGGTACAGCAATCGCAGATCCACCTGTTTATTTTCCTGGCAGCGGTAGCTGCTGGCACATTGATAGGCGGACCGCTCGGTGACCGGTTTGGAAGAAAGTACATTATATGGATCTCGATCCTTGGCGCAGCGCCGTTCACGCTGTTGCTGCCATATGCCAACCTGTTCTGGTGCGGCGTGCTTTCTGTGATCATCGGCGTCATCATCGCATCGGCCTTCTCTGCGATCCTGGTATATGCCACCGAGCTCGTACCTGGTAAAGTGGGAATGATCGCCGGGCTGTTCTTTGGTTTTGCCTTTGGTATGGGCGGCCTGGGTTCGGCAGTATTGGGAAAGCTGGCAGATATCACCAGCGTGGGTTATGTTTTCAAGGTTTGTGCATTTCTGCCGCTGATAGGGATTATAACAGGTTTTCTGCCAAATATAGAGGGAAAGCGGAGCGCTTCAGGAAAGGTTTAATGCTCACAATTACACCACCCATCAAAAAAACGCCAGAACCTGTAATGAATTTCGTAACTTATGTACATTAAAATTCCAGGTTATGAAAAGAATTGTGGTTGTTGTTATACTCATTGCCTTTATTGGCGCGGTTGCATTTGCCAGATTAACCCGCACAGACAGAACGCAAAAGGAAAAAGCGCCTGTAAAACAGGAACAGAAAACAGAGCAGAAAAAGGAACACAAAAAACGTCACTGCATGTTCTCTTAAGCTTTAGAAAATAATTCGTACTCGCTTTGCGGCGAAACACGATCTGACAAAAAGCCCCCCGGAACACGGAGGGCTTTTTTTATATGCACCAGTTTGCATGAAAAAGGGTGAGCAACTTTGATAGTTGACCTACTCTTGTTATCGATTGGCTTTTACCAGTTTTAATGACTCTTTATTATTCAATCGCAAATAATACGTGCCTGGTTTTAATGCCGATACGTTTATCGGCTGACGAGGCTGCGTTAGTTTGATCTGTTTCAATACGCGGCCCTGGTTGTCGACCAGTGTTGCCATGGTATTTAATAACTGCTTATTGTTCAATTCTACTATTACCGTGCTGGTAGCCGGCTGCGGGTACAAGCGGGCAGCTTCGGCGGTTGGCCGGTAATTCAACTCTGCTGTTTTTGAATAGGTGGTTCTGTCGGGCTCAACGATCTTCAGGCGGTAATAAAACCTGTCACCGGCAGGTGACCTGTCGTCGTAGCGATAGCTATAATTTTCCTGCCCGTTGGCGGTTACAGTACCGATCGTCGCAAAGCGCTTTCCATCGGTGCTGCGTTCAACTTCATATTTTATGATACCCGACTGGCTGGCAACATTCCAGGTAAGCAGTACATCTTTTGATGCTGTTTGCTGCGCATCGAATGAAACGATCTGCACCGGCAATACCGCGGCCAGCTGGAAATCGAGGTAGTTTACATTAAGATCGTTGGCTTCAAAAACAAAACGGAATACGTGTACGCCGCCGGAGATATTACCCAGTGGTACGGTCAGAGACTGCCATACCTGGAAACCACCGGTATTGGGCACATTGATGCTGCCCGAAACATCCACGCCATCCATCTCTATATGAAAACGGCGGCCTGTACCGGGAGCGGCCACTCTTACATAAACCATGTAGGCTGCGCTGGTTGTAGCATTCAATGTATATTCCAGCCATTCTCCATTTGAAACCCAGCCAATATTATAAGTGCCTTCTGCGCAGTTCTGCAGGTCAACATCTTCTGTTGTACGGTATTCATTGCCTGCATTGCCAACAGATGTTTCATGATAGGCAATGCCTTCTCCGCCTCTGTCGAAGTCTTCTATTTCTACCTTGCCGGGAATATTCATCGGCGTACCGTAATAAGGATTCTGTAACGAACCGCTCAGCGTATAAGTTGCGGTAAAGGTTGTATTTACCAACGGCGCGCGAAGTGTTTGGGCAGCGGCTCCGCCATGCGCCCAGGAAGCAAAAGCGTACACGTTATTGTTCAGCACCTGCGGGCCCGGCGCTTCCAGTGTAAGCGAACCGTTGGCAACCCATGTTCTTGAAAATGGCGCTACGGCTTCGCCGCCCAATACCAGTCTCAAACCCGGTATGTTGGCTGCGGCCGTCAGTTCTACTTTATTTGGCTGTATATCTACCGAATCGATGCCAACGCGGCCATCACTGTCGGTTACGGTTAGTATGATGCGGAACCATACGTTGTGCGACTGTTCGCCGCCATTGTCGGCAATGAATGTGCCGTTCGTTATACCCGATGGTACGGTTGGTCCGGGGTGCCAGTGTTCGCTGGTGGCGTTTTCCCGGTGAAAGAACCGTATTTCCCATGTATAGGCAGAAGCAGGCAGAACGCCGTCTTCAGCATCTGTTGCCGTTCCGGAGAACGTTACCTGGTCAAGCGCATTCCAGGTTAAGGTATTTGATGGCGAAGTGATCTGCACTGCTGGTCTGGCATTGAAAGGCAGCACGGTAAGTGTTGCGTTGTTGCTGGTTGCCGTGCCGTTCACATTGGTAACTACACAACGGTAATTACCTGCATCGCCTGCCGCTACCGCGTTTATCGTGTAGGTGCCGGCGTTGGCGCCCGGAATATCCACGCCGTTGAATTGCCATTGATACTGGAAGGGAACGGCGCCATTGGCAGAAACACTAAACGTTACCGGGTCGCCGGTAACGATGGTTTGACTAACCGGGTGGTTGATGATAACCGGCGCATCCCTGTTATCGTATTCAACCCGCCATAAGCTGCCGGTGTTGTTATACAGAATGTAATAAATATTTCCATCCAGGCCTACGCTTGTTCCCAGCACGGAACCGAAACCGGTAGCTGAAAATTCAGTATGCCCATTGCCGGGGTTGGTGGCATCGACACTTCTGAACCAGTCGTTACACCAGTCGGAAAAATAAAAGCGGTTGCGATATGCAGCCGGGTAATTGGTGGCGGTGGGATTGAAGAAGACCCCCGAAGTAATGGCGCAGCCCCAATTGGGATGGCCATAGTAAAATGCCGCTGTAATGGTATTGGCCGGTTGCTCAGGGCCCGAACGGCCGTTCTGGTCCCAGCCATAGTTGTAGTTTTTGGTGGCATCGGGATTGGTAACATCGTCTATCTCTTCATAGTTGCCGCCCACATTTACAACAAAGATCTTACCCGATACCGGGTCGAGGCTCATCTTCCAGGGATTCCGCATCCCCATGGCCCACATGCTTCGCTTTTGCCGGGTGGCGCCCGCTTCATTGTAATACGGATTGCCGGGGGCGGGATCGCCATTTTCTGTCAGCCGCAAAATTTTGCCGCGATAGGTATCGGGCATAATGGCCTGCGCGGGTTGATTACTTTCACCAATGGCCACATAAAGAAAGCCCTGTTTAAAAAGCAATGCCCCGCCGTTGTGAAAACCATTCAGAATGGGATCGAACTCCATCACATGCGTAACGGAACTTACCTGGTTGGCCGGCGTGATAACTATGTAATCGAGGTAATGCACCGTCATGTCGGCCTTTGTATAAAAAAGGTAACATTTACCGTTTGTTGCAAAATCAGGATGCAGGGTTATGCCTAATAAACCCTGTTCGGCGGCGGTTACGGTTGCAACGGTATGCACTGTTGATACCGTACCATTCTGAAATACTTTTACCGCGCCGGAGCGTTCTGCAATAAATATTCTTCCGTCTGGCGCATGCACCATGGCTGTTGCCTCATTGATAACATCGCCGGTAAGCTTTCTTTGAAAGAAGCCGGGCGGTAACTGTGCAATAACCGGTGAAAAAAAAGCTGATAGCAACACCAGCAGCGTAGTGAATAAATATGTACGGCAAAATGATCGTTGCCCTACATGTGGTGGGATTCTCATAGCGTGTTTAACTTGATTTTATTAAAGAAAAACCTAATGCGGTATAACCGTCACTGTTATATGCAAATGGCGTGCAACTGTGCCCGGCTAAATATATTTTGCGCGTTTATGTAGATAAATAGATGGAGAAAGACCGGTTGTCTAAGAAATGATGCGCATAAAGCAACCTGATCTTATAGTTGAGCGTAAAGCACCGGTTCTTTGCCGGAAGTATTTTCAACCGGTATTACCGGAATGTTACGTGATTATACGCTGCAGAACGTTCAATGACGATACGGGAAGAAAAGTTTTGACCCCAGGTAGAACATTTGTGCATTGCCTCACCTGGTATAAATGAAAATGGTGAGCTCCTTTTTTCAGCGGAGCTCACCATTTTTTTATGACGGGTTCTTTTATCAGTTAAGATCGAATCGGTCGAGATGCATCACTTTATTCCAGGCGGCTACAAAGTCATTGACGAATTTTTCTTTGGCATCCGAGCTTCCGTATACTTCGGCAATGGCCCTCAGTTCCGAGTTGGAACCAAACACCAGATCGGCGCGGGTGGCTGTCCATTTGGGCTGACCGCTTTTGCGGTCGCTGCCGATGTACAGTTCTTTATCTTCAGAAACAGCTTTCCATGCGGTGTTCATATCGAGCAGGTTTACAAAGAAATCGTTTGTAAGCACACCTGGGCGTGCGGTGAATACACCATTTTTTGAACCGTCGAAATTGGTGTTCAATACGCGCATACCGCCAACCAGTACGGTCAACTCGGGTGCGGTAAGGGTGAGCAGGTGCGCTTTGTCGATCAGTAGCGCTTCGGTTGAAACCGGGAATCTGGCAACGCGGTAATTACGGAAGCCATCACCGACCGGTTCGAGGTAACCAACTGATTCAACATCGGTTTTTTCCTGTGCAGCATCCATACGGCCAGGGGTAAACGGAACCGTGATGTTATGGCCCGCATCTTTTGCCGCTTTTTCAATGGCGGCAGCGCCTGCCAGTACAATGAGGTCGGCGATGGATACTTTTTTACCGCCCTGTTGTGCTCCGTTGAATTCTTTTTGAATGCTTTCGAGTTTGCCCAATACTTTTTGCAGTTGCGCCGGGTTATTGACCGCCCAGTCTTTTTGCGGTGCGAGGCGGATACGCGCGCCATTGGCGCCGCCGCGTTTGTCGGAACCACGGAAAGTGGAAGCGGAAGCCCAGGCTGTGGAAACCAGTTCCGGAACGCTGAGGCCCGATGCCAGTATTGTTGCCTTCAGCGCTGTAATATCATTGGCATCGATCAACGGATGATCAACTGCAGGAATGGGGTCCTGCCAAAGCAGTTCTTCTGCCGGAACTTCGGGGCCCAGGTAACGGGCGCGTGGTCCCATATCGCGATGCGTTAATTTGAACCATGCCCGCGCAAATGCATCTGCAAATGCATCGGGATTCTCCAAAAAGCGTCTTGATATTTTTTCATACACCGGATCGAACCGTAAAGAAAGATCGGTGGTAAGCATGGTGGGCAAATGTTTTTTACCACTATCGTATGCATCAGGAATAATGCCTTCTGCATTTTTAGCTACCCACTGATGGGCGCCGGCCGGGCTCTTCGTAAGTTCCCATTCAAAAGCAAACAGGTTCTCAAAGAAGTTATTACTCCATTTGGTGGGCGTTTTTGTCCAGGTAACTTCAAGGCCGCTCGTAATGGTATCGGCGCCTTTGCCCGAGCCGAAGCTATTGCTCCAGCCAAGGCCCTGCAGTTCGATCTCAGCCGCTTCAGGCTCTTTGCCAACGTTGGTAGCAGGAGCAGCGCCATGGGTTTTACCAAAACTATGACCGCCTGCGATCAATGCAACCGTTTCTTCATCGTTCATGGCCATGCGGCCGAATGTATCGCGAATATCTTTTGCGGCAGCAATCGGGTCAGGGTTCCCATCAGGCCCTTCGGGGTTTACATAGATCAAACCCATTTGAACGGCAGCAAGCGGTTTTTCGAGGTTGCGTGTATGGATCTGGCCGTCTGCATCGTCGTCGGAGGATACTACGCCATGTTCTTTTGGAACGCCGGGCGAACCATGCGCGTAACGGACGTCGCCACCGAGCCAGGCATTTTCCGAACCCCAGTACACATCCTCATCCGGTTCCCATACATCGGGCCGGCCACCGGCAAAACCAAAGGTTTTAAAACCCATCGATTCCAGCGCCACATTACCGGTAAGGATCATCAGATCGGCCCAGGATATTTTGTTACCGTATTTTTGTTTTATGGGCCACAACAGCCTGCGCGCTTTATCGAGGCTTACGTTATCGGGCCAGCTGTTGAGCGGGGCAAACCGTTGTTGACCTGAACCACCGCCGCCACGGCCGTCGAATACGCGATACGTACCCGCGCTATGCCATGCCATGCGAATGAACAGTGGTCCGTAATGCCCGAAGTCTGCCGGCCACCAATCCTGTGAATCGGTCATAAGCGCATGCAGGTCTTTTTTAACAGCTTCCAGGTCGAGGCTTTTGAATGCTTCGGCATAATTGAAATCACCCATGGGGTTCGATTTTTCAGAATGCTGGCGAAGGATGCTCACCTTTAACTGGTTAGGCCACCAGTCGCGGTTTCTTGTACCGCCACCGCCTGTATTTTGTTTTAAGCTGCCATTGTGAAAGGGGCATTTACTGATGTCTTTTGAATCTTTTTCCATTTTATAAAGTTGTTTATGGTATTAATTGAACACATTCCTGCACAGGTGGTTGCGCAGGGTGGTAAAGGTAGGCTTTTGAGGTAATAAGGATAATCGATTAAATCTATAGTTCTATAGGTAAAAACTATAAGGTTGGAGGCGTAACGGGGAGGCGCTTCAAAAAAATAACCGGCTGGTGTGGGATTTTTTTGCTCCCGACGGTCTTAGTTTACAGGAATACTTATTTATCACAAAAGCCAGCCAATGAATTTTTTTAAACGATTGATGTACGTGTCGTATTTACTGACCGTACCGGTTGTTTCCTGCTTTTCGCAGCAGCCCGATGACAATTTTGTGAAACGAAGCTTTGACGCTGCCGAACCGCTTTACCGCAACCTGCTGCATAAAACATCAGGCAGTTTTGCTTTGTACCCGCATTCGCTGTACGCGCCCGATTCAATCAAATATTATGGCATCGATGAATGGACAGGCGGTTTCTGGCCGGGCATCCTGTGGTATATGTTCGAATATACAAAGGATACCAGCTGGAAGCGCGCCGCTACGGCATGGACAGGATCGCTGGAAGCCAATCAATTCAATACGAACCATCACGATATCGGGTTTATGATGTATTGCAGTTATGGCAATGCCATCCGTTTTCAGCACAATGCCGCTTATCGGAAAATATTGCTGCAGTCGGCTGAATCGCTTACTAAACGGTACTCGCCCGTGGTTGGCTGTATACAAAGCTGGAACAAACGAAAGTCGAAAGGAGATAAAAATACCTGGGAATACCCGGTGATCATGGATAATATGATGAACCTGGAATTACTTTTTTATGCCAGCCGGGTAAGCAACGATCCGAAGTACCGTCAAATTGCTATCAGCCATGCCGGAAAAACCATGCAGCATCATCTGCGTAAAGATCTCAGTTCTTATCACGTAGTAAATTATGATCCCAAAACAGGGGCTGTGTTGCATAAACAAACGTTGCAGGGGTTTTCAGATGAATCAACCTGGGCAAGGGGGCAGGCCTGGGGTATTTATGGCTTCACGATGACCTACAGGGAAACCGGTGATAAACGGTTTCTGAAAACGGCTACAGGAATGGCCGATCTCTTTCTGCAACACAAAAACCTGCCAAAGGATAAAATTCCTTATTGGGATTTTAATGCAGGCGAACCGGGCTTTACACCCGATTGGGAATTCGACCCCGCCCGGTTCACCGAAACCCCGAGGGATGCATCGGCCGCTGCCATTGCCAGTTCGGCGTTGATAGAGTTGAGTACATTCGTAAGCGGGAAGAAAAGCAGGCGTTATTATGACGCCGCTGTTGCGATCTTGCGATCGTTGGGCAGCGATGCATATCTGAACAGGGGAGCGGCCAACAAGTATTTTTTACTGAAGCACAGTACCGGCAATTTACCAAGCAACCGCGAAATTGATGTGCCGCTTATTTATGCCGATTATTATTTTCTGGAAGCTTTGTTGCGGTATGAGCGCAGTAAGAAAAAATATGATCGAACAGCTTCGTTACAATCCGATATTGCCAAAATGAGATGATTTTCATGCTGCCATGTAATTGCTTTCTGCACCGGCCTTACTTTCATTTGCTGCAGTGAAGATGCAATGCAGGATTTTTTTTCTACATTTGATCTTCACGCTATGGCAGATTTGCATGAACAGAGAACAAATGACAGGATGCTGTTGCAGCAGTTGCGAAACGACGATGTGACGGCGTTCGATTCCCTGTACGAAAAGTACTGGGCACTTGTTTATTCTGCCGCTTACAAACGCCTGAAGGATACCAGTTATGCCAAGGATATAACACAGGATATTTTCCTGCAGCTCTGGCACAGAAGGCATGAGCTGAATATTGAAAACCTCGCTTCTTACCTGTACACCGCTGTTCGTAACAATGTGCTTAAATGGATGGAAAAGGAACAGCGCATTAAACCAATTCCCGAATTGCTGCAGCAGGCAGCGCGGGAAGGGGCCGATGCAGCTGTGTTGCGCAAAGAATTTATGGTCAAATACGAGAACCTTATCAATACGCTCACCCCATCCCAGCAACAGATCTTCCGGATGCGTTACCAGCAGGAACTGTCGACAGCAGAAATTGCCGAACAGCTCAACGTAAGCCGGAAAACCGTGCAAAACCAGTTAGGCAGGAGCCTGCTGACTTTGCGCGAACTACTCGGCGCCGTTTATTTTGTTTACCAGCTTCATCTTTATGCTTCTTAAAAAAAGTTCCTGTTGCGTGGGGCTTTTTCTTTTTCGGCGGTCTATATTATATAGAACCTATCGCCAGCATGGATAAAAAAGATTTGCTCGAAATTCTGAAAAAGTACCGTCTTGGGACTGCCACCAGGGAGGAAGTTGAATTTTTACTCGCTTATTATGATCTGTTTGAAGTGGAGGAAGATGTGATTGCCTCCAAAGCTGCTGCAGAAGTAAAGGCGTTGAAGGAAGACATCCGTGCCGGTATAAATGAAAAGATAACCGGTAAACCAGCTTCACCCGTCCGGTATATCAACGTTCGTTTCAAATGGTTGGCTGCAGCATCTGTGCTGTTAATTGTTGCCATAGGCGCCGTATTATACAACCTTCGCCAGCCTGCCGTCCAAAGCGTTGCTGCAGTAAACGACCTACCGGCTGCACCCACTGTAAATGATATTGCCCCGGGCCGCAACCAGGCCATGCTTACACTGGCCGACGGATCTGTGATCGCACTCGATGATAAAGCGAACGGTGTTATTTCGCAACAGCAGGGAACACTGGTAAAAAAGACCGCCGACGGCCACGTTGTGTATACTGAGAATGAAAAAAGCGCGGCAATGGCCATCAACACAATTACCACACCCAATGGCGGCCAGTACCAGCTCACCTTATCTGATGGAACTAATGTGTGGCTTAATGCGGCTTCCTCCATTACGTTTCCTACCTCTTTTACCGCCGCAGCCAGAGAAGTACAGATCACCGGCGAAGCTTACTTCGAAGTGGCCAGGGACAAACGTCATCCGTTTAAAGTGATTTCGAAAAACCAGGTGGTAGAAGTGCTGGGAACGCATTTTAATGTGAATACCTACCCTGATGAACCTGCTGCAAAAACCACGCTGTTGGAAGGCAGCGTAAAAGTAAACTGTACCGGGGGCGTAAAAAATAAAGCAACCTCATCGAAAGTATTGGTGCCCGGTCAACAGTCAGTCGTCACCGGGTCAAAAGAGCCCATCCGTGTTCAATCGGCCGATTTGGAAGAAGCGGTTGCATGGAAGAATGGCTACTTTAAGTTCGACCGGGTAGATATTCAAACCATTATGCGGCAGGTAGCCCGTTGGTACAATGTGGAAGTAGAGTATCGTGGCAGGATCAGTGATGATGTATTCGTTGGTAAAATTGCCCGGAGTGAAAATGTATCGGGCGTATTGAAAATACTGGCTTTGAGCAAGATCAAAACTTCCATTGAAGGACGTAAAATCATTGTTTTGAATCAATAAATAAAACGCGAAAGTATGAGATCGTAAAACCGTATTCATTAAGCCCCAAAAAAAACCGGAAGTGCTACCAACACTGCCGGCCCTGAGTTCCCGAAGGAACTTATTTGGATGCGCTCAAAATTCCCGGAAAAAGAATCTTAATCATCAACCAAACGCTGCAAAAGTATGCAATTGACTGCTAATGGCAAAACGGGAACCGCTTCCCGTTTGCGCCTTAAATTGTTTCTACGCATGAAACTAATTACGATTCTCCTGGTTGTTGGCTGTGTGCAGTTACATGCCAGGGGATTTTCGCAAACCATCAGCCTCACTGTTAAAAATCACCCGCTCGACCGTGTATTGAGTGAGATCGGCAACCAGAGCGGTTATTTCTTTTTTTACCGGTACAACGAATTGCAGGATGCCAAAAGGGTAACTTTAAATCTGAAAAATGTTCCGCTTGAAAAAGCCCTGCAGGAGTCGTTAAAAGGGCAACCGTTTACCTACACCATCGATCAGAAAACCATTGTGATCACCAGGGTTAAAGCCGTTACTGTAAAGGAGCCGCAGCCGGTTGTTGTAATTGAGGAAACCCGGGGAACGGTTGTGGGTGAAAAAGGCGAACCCCTGGCCGGCGCTACGGTACAGGTAAAAGGAACAAGCCTGATGCGGGTAACCGATGCAAAGGGAAATTTCCGTTTCGATGATCTTGGCCCCGCAGCCGTTCTTGTTATCAGCTACACCGGATATGAAGAGCAGGAAGTACCTGTTGCAGGAAAAACGAGTGTTACCGTGCGGATGCGTACGGCCAACCAGCACCTGAACGCTATTGTGGTAGTAGGTTATGGCACCCAGCTGCGCAAAGACGTAACGGGTTCTATCAGTACTATCAATTCACAAAAAATTAAAGACCAGCCGGTGGTTAGTATTGACCAGGCTATGGCCGGGCAAATGGCAGGTGTGCAGGTAACACAGGCCACAGGGGCGCCCGGCGGGGGCGCAGCAGTACGGATCAGGGGAGCGGGTTCGCTCAGCGCGGGCAATGAACCCCTGTATGTAATTGATGGGTTCCCGGTTACCAACGATTATGATCAACGCAATAACCCGCTGAACACTATTAATCCGGCTGATATTGAAAGCATACAGGTACTCAAAGATGCATCTGCAACGGCAATCTATGGTTCCCGGGGTTCAAACGGCGTGGTGATCATTACCACGAAATCTGGAAAAAATGGCGTTACCCGGATGAACGTCAACGTTACTACCGGGGTACAAACGGTTGAGAAACTGGTAGATGTTTTAAATGCCCGGGAGTTTGCCAACTATGTAAACGAATCAAGGAACAATGCTTGGGTTAATTCAGGCGCCGGCCGTTCGGCATCCGATCCTAATTCGGCACGCCTCAATAATGTAATGTACCGGTTGCCCGATGCGCTCAGCAATCCCGATTCGTTGGGCGAAGGAACCAATTGGCAAAAAGAGATCTTCCGTGCGGCATATATGCAAAACTATCAGTTGAATATTTCCGGCGGCAACGATAAAACGAATTATTTCATTTCTGCAGGATATCTTAACCAGCAGGGAGTTGTGTTAAATTCTGACCTTAAGCGTTATTCTTTCCGTATCAATGCAGAATCAAAGCTGAATGATAACCTGAAAGTGGGCGCGAATTTAATGCCTGCCTATACCTTCACCAATCTTGTAACGGCAGAAGGTAACTGGCAGGGTGGGGGTATTATACAATCCGCTATTACTGCCGGCCCGCACCTGAAACCTTACGATGCCAGTGGCAATTATACCAAAATAACCGGGCAGGGTATTGGAACAAGCGAGGTTGATAATCCGGTAAAGCTGGCCAGGGAAGGTATGAACCAGCTGGGCAGCCTGCGTTTACTGGGTACTGCTTTTGCGGAACTCAGTATTGCAAAACAGTTCACATTTAAAGCCCTTGCGGGTACCGATATCCGCAACAACCGGCAGGATGTGTTCAGTCCATCCATTGTCAATCCGAACAGTGTAAATGCTACCAAAGTGCCTACCGGCAGCAGCAGTACGTTTGAAAGCAAAAACTGGCTGGCTGAATTTACGCTGAACTATAACCGCACGTTCAACCGTCATAAAGTGCAGGGGTTGCTGGGTTACACTGTTCAGAAAGAATATATCGACGAAAATACCATAAACGGTACCAATTTCCCGAACGATATTATCCGCACAATCAACGCCGCAGGTTTAATTACCAGCGCCAATTCAACAAAAGAAGAATGGTCGCTGCTTTCTTACCTGGCAAGGCTGAACTACAGTTATGATGGCAAGTATTTGCTTACTGCAGCGTTCCGCCGTGACGGCTCTTCCCGCTTTGGTTCAGATAACAGGTGGGGATTGTTTCCTTCCCTGTCGGTGGGCTGGCGTTTGAGTGAAGAAAATTTCCTGAAAAATGTAAGCTGGATCAGTGACCTGAAACTGCGTGCCAGCTATGGCCTTACCGGCAACAACTTCATTAGTAATTACGGCCACATTGGCCTTACCATTGCCGATAACTATGTTTTTGGAAACAACGGCGGCTCGGTTAGCAATGGTATTCGTTTAAACAATATCCCGAACAGCGAACTGGGTTGGGAAAAGAACAGGCAGATGGATGCCGGTTTCGAACTGGTGGTATTAGGCAACCGCCTTACCCTGGTTGCAGATTATTACAACAAACGCACATCCGACCTGTTGCTGAGTGTTCCGGTGCCCACACTTACAGGTTATTCCAATGCTTTACAAAATATAGGCGAGATAGAGAACAGGGGTTTCGAGTTTGCGATTACCAGCCGCAATACGACAGGTAAGTTCAGGTGGACGACCGATGTTAATTTTTCAACGAACCGGGTAAAAGTGATCGCATTGGGGCCCGATGGTTCGCCGATCATTTCACGGCAGGCCACTTCGGCCAGTGCGCCAACGCATATCACCCAAATAGGCGATGTACCGGGTGCATTCTTTGGCTACCAGGTAACAGGCGTTTACCAAAACGATGCAGAGGTGGCAAAAGGGCCTTCCATTATCAATGCCAATGGCACTACACAATCACGCCCGGGTCAGCTGAAGTTCCTCGATGTAAATGATGACGGAGAAATAACATCAGACGACCGCACTGTCATCGGCGATCCGTTCCCCGACTTTACATATGGGATAACCAATACCTTCAGCTACAGCAACTTTGATCTTGCTTTTACATTGCAGGGGGTACAGGGCGTGGAGGTGCTGAACTTAGCCCGTCGTTATTATGGTAATTATGCAGGTTCATACAATGTGTTGCGCAGCGCCGCAAATGGATGGCGTTCTGAATCGCAGCCGGGCGATGGGATCACGCCTATGATCGACCGCAACTTTAATTCCTATGCAGGCAGCAACGTTATCAATAACGTTACATCCAATTTTGTGGAAAATGGTTCTTTCCTGCGCATCCGTAACATTACACTGGGGTATAGCCTGCCACAGGAGGCATTGCGTACGCTCAGGATCAACAATGCCCGTTTCAGTTTTACGGTGCAGAATGCCTATACGTTTACCCGGTACGAGGGGTATAATCCCGAAGTAAGCGCACAGGGCGGCAGCCCGCTGGTGCCCGGTGTAGATGCAGGCGGTTACCCGCTTGCAAGAAGTTTTAACCTGGGAATAAATATTGGTTTTTAACTCATCCCTCAAAAAAAACGACATGAAGACCAGTAATAAAATAATGATCATTTGCGCTGTTGTGTTGTTGGCAGGAAGCAGTTGCAGGAAAACCTTTCTGGATCTTGCTCCCGTATC
Organism: Niastella populi; assembly: GCF_002078015.1. Taxonomy (GTDB): domain Bacteria; phylum Bacteroidota; class Bacteroidia; order Chitinophagales; family Chitinophagaceae; genus Niastella; species Niastella populi. The sequence goes on from NZ_LWBP01000001.1 coordinate 112,205, forward strand.
GCAGCAGAACGGAAATAATTTTTACCGTACAGCAGAAGATATGAAGAATGCATTGTCGTCGGTCTATGGCGCTTTGCAATACGGCGGCCTTTATTATTCTTCCATGCACATCATTGGCGATCTGCGTTCAGACAATACAGAGATCACCAATCCCAATGCCGGCGCCGATATGCAGGCGGTAGATATGTTCACCAATAGTGCAGTAAACTCTATCAGCAGCACCACCTGGAATGGCCATTACCAGGGCATACAGTCGGCCAACATCGTGATCAATAAGATAGACGCAGTAAGTATGGACGAAACGTTGAAAGCGCGTTATAAAGGCGAAGCCCTTTTTCTGCGGGCGTTGATGTATTTCAACCTGGTACGCATATTTGGCGACGTACCCCTGATCACCGTTATAATCAATAATCCCGAAGAGGGTTACCGGTACGGCAGGGAAACCACGGCAAAAGTGTACGAACAGATCAAAGCCGACCTGGAGGCCGCCGAACAAAGCCTGCCTTATGAATTTACCGGCGGAGATATAGGAAGAGCTACCAAAGGCGCAGCCATGGCATTGTTGGGTAAGGTATATCTAACGCAGAAACAATGGCCGCTGGCCGCACAAAAGCTGAAAGCATTGATCGATGCTTCCGCACAAACAAAATACCAGCTCATTGCTTCTTATGCCGGTTTGTTTGGCGCTGCCAATGAAAATAACCGGGAATCGATCTTTGAAGTACAGTTCCGTAAAGGTGCGGGCGGCGAAGGCAGTCCGTTCACCAACCAGTTTGCGCCGATTGGTTCAGGTACTGCTGTGGTGAGTGTGGGTAACCCGCTTGGTCAAAACATACCTACCGACGATATGAGCAATGCCTATGAAGCAGGCGATCTGCGTAAAGCAGCGTCGATGCGAAACAGTTATGTATTGAGCGGGAATACCGTGAACCATAATTATATCATCAAATACGCAGGTGTACCGGCCGCCAGTCTCGATAATGACAACAACTGGATCGTACTACGTTATGCCGATGTTTTGCTAATGTATGCCGAAGCACTGAATGAAACAGGTTATGTGGCCGACGGACCTGCATTTACCTATCTGAACCTGGTAAGAACCAGGGCGGGGCTGGCATCAAAGACAAGCAGTAATGCGAATGCCGCCCTGCAGGTTGCCGACCAGGCTTCGTTCCGGTTGGCTGTTGAACAGGAACGCAGGGTGGAGCTTGCTTTTGAAGGCCATCGCTGGTTCGATCTCGTACGTACCGACCGGGCTTTGGCAGTGCTGGCGTCATTGGGTATGCAGGCTGATCATGTATTGTTCCCGCTACCGCAAAGCCAGATCGATATCAATCCTGAAGTGATTAAACAGAATCCCGGGTACAATTAATCATCTTTTCAAATAATACAGGATATACCGGGGCCCGGTATATCCTGTACCAGGGGTTGCGCTTTTGTAAAAAAGTGCAGCCGGTAATCCTTATTGCCTGAACTTTTTCGAAAAACTTTTGATAGATGAGGAATACATTCTTCTTCTTACCGGCATGTTTGTTCCTGTGCTTATTTGCAACCGCACAACAGGCCGCTTTAACACTCAATGCAAAAGACGATGGGTACCGGGGTATCTGGTATGCCAACCAGCCATCGAACGATGAGTATGTGTATAAGTACGGCGGCGGGCTGGCAACCTATCCGGCGAACCATTACCCGTTTTCGGTGTATGTGGCAAAAGTAAAAAAGACCTTTTTCTGTTACGGCGGAACAGATGCGGCGGGGAAGACCCTGCTGCATGCCGTTTCTTATTTCGACCATACAACAGGGATGGTGCCGCGCCCGACCATAGTATTGGATAAAAAAACGAACGACGCACATGATAACCCCGTACTGAATGTAGATGCAGCGGGTTATATCTGGATCTTCTCAACAGCGCATGGTACCAGCGGGCCTTCATACATTCATAAAAGTGTAAAGCCTTACGATGTGTCGGAATTCAGGGAGGTTAAAGCAACCAAAATTGAACATGATACAGCAGTGCCGCTGCATAATTTTTCTTACCTGCAAACCTGGTATCAGCAGGGCAGGGGTTTTATAAACCTGCTTACACACTACGACCGGAATGTAATTCCGGGCCAGCCTTCCAAACCACGCCGCACCATCAGTTATATGACAAGCAGCGACGGGTTAGCTTACAGCTCCTGGAAAGACATTGCTGTAATTGAAGAAGGACATTACCAGTCAAGCGGCCAGTTTAAAAATACCGTTGCTACTGCGTTCAATTTTCATCCCGTTAAAAAAGGGGAGAACGGGTTGAATTACCGGTCTAACCTGTATTACCTGCAAAGCAAAGATTTTGGCAAAAGCTGGCAGAGTGCCGAAGGGCGAGAGGTAACCCTGCCGCTTTCCACGGTTCAAAATGAGGCATTGGTAAAAGATTATTTTTCCGCGGGACTGAATGTGTACATCAACGATGTCGGTTTCGATAAGAAAGGCCGGCCGGTTATTCTATATATCACGGCCAAAGGTTTTGAAGCAGGGCCCGAAAAAGGCCCGAGACAATGGTATACCGCATACTATACCGGAAAAGAGTGGGAGATCCGTGAGGTTACACAGTCTGACAACAATTACGATATGGGGTCGCTGTACATCAGCGGCCATACCTGGCAAATTATCGGTCCTACGGCCGATGGGCCGCAACGATACAATACAGGCGGTGAAATTGTTTTGTGGACGAGCAGCAATAAAGGCCGTACCTGGACAAGCAAACAATTAACGCATAACAGCACATACAATCATTCATACCCGCGCCGGCCGGTAAATGCGCACAAAGACTTTTATGCTTTCTGGGCCGATGGAAACGGAAGAGCCCCTTCTGCTTCACGATTGTATTTCTGCGATAGTAAAGGCAATGTGTATCAACTGCCCGTAAAAATGGAAACTGAATTTGCTCAACCCGTAAAGATCGATCCCGTAAAATGATTTTTTTGCGAAAGAAAATTAGCATTCTTTTTTTGTTGTCGTTTGCTGCCTGCACAGGCCGGAAGGGAGAAGAATTACAGACCATAGATAACCTGCAACCCGCGAACACTTTGTTGAAAGTGGAAGTACTTGTATCGGGTATGGATGTTCCCTGGGACCTGCATTATGGTTCAGACGATCATTTGTGGGTAACCGAACAGGGCGGAAACGTATGGCGCATTCACCCGGCTACGGGCGAAAGAAAACAGGTACTGTACATCCGCGATGTATGGCGCCAACGCACAACCGGACTGCTGGGCATTACCCTGCACCCCAATTTTGCGCATAATCCTTTTGTATTTCTGAACTACACACTCATGCGGGATAGCCGCATCTTTTCGCGGCTGGAACGATACCGTTTTCAGAACGATACCCTGGTTGAACCGGCAACGATGCTGGAGATCGGCGGTAATACCGGCCACAACGGTTCCCGTATTACCGTATCACCCGATGGAAAAATTATGTGGGCTACCGGCGATGCGCATGGGGTAATGAGTGCGCAGGAAGATACCTGTTTGAACGGAAAGATTTTACGCCTCGATATGGATGGGAATATTCCTGCAGATAATCCCGATCCCAAAAGTTATGTGTGGGCCAAAGGTTTCCGCAACATACAGGGATTGACGTATTCCGATAAAGGCATCCTATATACATCTGAACATGGCGATGCGATCGAAGATGAAATAAACCTGATCGTTAAAGGTGCAAATTATGGATGGCCTGTTGTGGAAGGTTTTCATAACCTGGAAAAGGAACAGGTATTTGCTGCAGCCGGCAGCTCCCTGGAGCCGTTGCATGCCTGGACACCGGTTGTGGCGCCTTCGGGCATGACATTCTATAATCACCCCGCCATACCCGAATGGACAAACAGTCTTTTATTGGGCACGTTGAAAACGCAAAGCCTGCGGGTGTTGCAGCTGAACGATGCGGGTACCGCAATTGTAAAAGAGGAGGTTTTTTTTGCAGACCGCTATGGAAGAATACGGGATGTGTGTTCGGGAAAGGATGGCGCTGTTTATGTCAGTACCAGCAACCGCGACTGGAATCCCGGAACCGGTTTTCCCAAACAGGGCGATGACCGCATACTGAAGATCACACCTGCCGGAAAGGCGATCTACACGGTACTGAAAAGCAGTTCGGCGGGCGCCGTTATAAAGTTGAACGGGCAGGAGCTCTATCAACAGTATTGTGCTTCGTGCCACAAGCCCGAAGGAACAGGCGTGAAGGGGATATTTCCTGCACTAAAAAACTCAGCGATAGTAAACGGTTCGGCTCATCACTTAATAGAACTGTTGTTGAAAGGAAAAAAAGGAAAAGACGGATCGGCGATGCCTGCCTTTTCTTTTTTAAAGGATGAAGAAATGACCGCAGTGATCAATTACATCCGCAGCAGCTGGGGTAACAAAGCAACAGCAGTAAGCAAAAAAACAATTACACAAACCCGCCGGTAAATAGAATGGAAAAAAGTCATCTAAAAAGATCGATCATGAACAAAGCCCGGGCCATAGTTCCGGGAATTATTACTGCCGCATTGGTGTTTGGCCCAAGTAAGATGACCATCACTTCACGTTTGGGCGCCGATTACGGGTACTCCCTGCTTTGGATTGTGGCAGTGGCTATTTTTTTTATGCTGGTGTTTACGTCCATGGGCGCGCGCATCGGTGCCGGAAGCAATATCAGTTTACTTGGCCATATCCGTAATAAGTGGGGCAACAGGATCACACTGCTCATCGGCGCCGGGGTGTTTTTAGTGACCACCTCGTTCCAGGCCGGTAATTCCGTAGGTGTGGGCATTGCCATTTCGGAAGCAACTGGCACGCCTGTGTGGTGGTGGGTTGTATTGTTCAATTTGCTGGGAATAGGGTTGTTGTTTTTCCGTAGTTTTTATAAAACGCTGGAGAAACTGATGATTGCCCTCGTAGCGCTTATGTTGTTCTCTTTTATTACCACGCTTTTTCTTGTCAAACCTTCCCCGGCTGCCATTGCGGGCGGACTTGTTCCGCATATTCCCGCCGGTTCCGCCGGTTTGCTTATCGCTTTTATGGCCTCCTGTTTTTCTATTGTCGGTGCTTTTTATCAATCGTATCTCGAGCAGGAAAACAGGCCCGCCAGTACAGGTAATGGAAAAAGCAAAAGCAGTACCGGCATTCTGTTACTGGGTGTAATGAGTACGGTAGTGATCATTTGTGCTGCGGCTGTTTTGCATCCGCAGGGGAAACGTGTAAACAGTGCAGCTGAAATGTCGGGTGCGCTGGCCCCGTTATTCGGTTCGTATGCGGCCAATCTTTTCCTTACCGGTTTGTTCGGGGCTTCATTTTCATCGCTGGTGGGCAATGCAACGGTGGGCGGCAGTTTGTTGGGCGATGCATTGGGGCTGGGAAGTAAATTAAACGATGTTGCAGTGAAAGGTTTGATCGCCCTGGTGATGATAGCCGGTGCCACCATTGCACTGGTGTTTGGAAAGCTGCCGTTGGAGCTCATCATTTTTGCGCAGAGCGTAACCATTTTCCTTGTACCACTGATCGGCTTTGCCATGTACACCGTTGCCAACGATGGCGCCATTATGGGGCAGCGTGTGAATAACCGTTTTTATAAGGTCAGCGGTGCAACCGGTTTGTTGTTGTTAACCGGTTTGGCTGTGTGGAATTTTTATCAACTCATGTGTTAAATGCTATTGCGAACTAAATATCAGGAACCAATTGTTATGAATGAACTTTTGTTGTTTGAAAAAGAACTGCTGGCGCCTTCTGAGGCGTTGCTGAATGATTTGCGGCGCATCAATGGCGATATTTTGTTACTGGGCGCCGGTGGTAAAATGGGCCCCTCGCTTGCCCTGCTGGCAAAAGAGGCAATGCACAAGGCCGGGTTACCCCATCGGGTAATCGCAGTATCGCGCTTTTCCGATGAACAGCTCAGGGCCAGCCTGGAAGCAGCCGGCGTGCATACCATTGCAGCCGACCTGCTTAATGAAGCGGAGCTGGCTGCGTTGCCCTTTGTACCAAATGTAATTTACCTGGCGGGGCATAAATTCGGCACCACGGGTAAAGAGCCGTTTACCTGGGCCATGAACGCTTACTTACCCGGTCGTGTAGCTGAGAAATACAAACAGTCGCGGATCGTTGCTTTTTCCACGGGCAATGTGTTGCCTTTTGTTCCTGTTAGTTCAGGAGGATTATCGGAAGACGCAACGCCGGCGCCATTGGGCGAGTACGGGCAATCCTGCCTGGGCCGTGAGCGCATCTTCCAGTATTTTTCAAACCTGAATCAGACACCTGCACTCATCTACCGGTTGAACTATGCCGTTGATTTTCGTTATGGTGTGGTGCTGGAGGTGGCGAAGGCAGTGCTGGAAGGCCGTGCCATTGACCTGCGTACCGGAAATGTAAATGTGATCTGGCAGGGCGATGCCAATGAGATCGCCATCCGTTCTTTGCTGCATTGCGCCACACCGGCGAGGTTGTTGAATGTAACCGGCCCCGAAACGCTTTCTATACGCTGGCTGGCGCATCAGTTTGGAGCCATCTTCGGTAAAGAACCCTTATTTATAAACGAAGAACAACCCACAGCTTTACTCAGCAATGCGGGCGAATGTCATCGCCTGTTCGGTTATCCTTCGGTTAGTATAAAACAAATTATTGACATCACGGCTACCTGGATGCAAAAGGGCGGCGCCATTTCGGGCAAGGCTACTCATTTCCAGGAAAGGGAGGGAAAATTCTGATGAAAAAATTAAACGAGTCGCTGAAACAACATCTTCATGCCGGTACTGTTATTCCTGCGCATCCGCTGGCATTAAATGCAGAAAGAAAATTAGATGAACAAAGGCAACGGCTGCTAACACGGTACTATATGGCAACCGGCGCCGGCGGTATTGCGGTGGGCGTTCATTCAACACAATTTGAGATCAGAAAGCCGGGGATCGATCTGTATGCGCCCGTGCTGGAGTTGGCAGCGGAGGAAATAGCAAAGGCCGGTTTGCAAAGACCATTTTTGAAAATAGCCGGTTTATGTGGTCCTACCCAACAGGCGCTCAACGAAGCGGAAACCGCTTTACGTTTTGGTTATGATATGGGCCTGCTGAGTATGGGTGGTCTTAAAGGCCTTACTGAAGAAGCCATTCTCGACCGTGTACGGTCTGTTGCGGCGGTAATACCGGTGTTTGGTTTTTACCTGCAACCGGCTGTTGGGGGCAGGGTGTTCAGCTATGATTTCTGGAAAGCTTTTGCCGGTATTCCCAATGTTGAAGCCATTAAAGTGGCCGCTTTCAACCGCTATCAGACCCTGGATGTAATGCGTGCCGTTTGTAACAGCCACCGCAAAGATGAAATTGCAATGTACACCGGTAACGATGATAATATTGTTGCCGACCTGTTGACGAAGTATCGCTTTACCGTAAATGATACAATAGTAGAAAAGGAATTTGTGGGCGGTTTGTTAGGGCATTGGGCTGTGTGGACAAAGAAGGCCGTTGAACTGCTGGAAGAAGTGAAAGCGGTGAAGAAGGACCCCGATGCATTTAAGCTTGCTGCGCTGCAAACCCGGGGGGTAGAAGTTACCGATGTAAATGCCGCCATGTTCGATGCTGCCAACCAGTTTCACAGTTGTATACCCGGTATACATGAATTTTTGCGCAGGCAGGGTTTACTGGAAGGGACCTGGTGCCTGGATAAGGATGAACAATTGTCGGCCCTGCAAAGCGAAGCCATCAGCCGGGTGTACGATGCATACCCGCATTTACATGATGATGCGTTTGTAAAAGAATTTATCAAAAGCGAAAAAGGGTTGTTATGAGAAACAAACTGATGGTGCTTTTGCTGCTTTTATATTCCGTAAATAGTTTTACCCAGGATCAACCGGGAACGTTTACCAATCTTGGCCCGCAGCTGGGCGCCTCCATGATCCAGGGTAGCATCTTTTTAAAAGATAGCAAAGGAAGAGCGTTGGTTTATACGGTGGTACGGGGCGAACCTGCGCACCTGTTGGCGTACGATGTAGCCACGGGTGAACTGTTGCTCGATGCACCGCTTGAAGGGGCCGATGGCGCCTGGGACCTGGCAGTGGCAACAGATGGCACCTTGTATATACCCGGCGCCAGTGGTTTTTTGTTTAGTCATAAACCCGGTACCGGGGAAGTGAAAAATCTTGGTCAGGCATTGCCGGGGCAAACCTATGTATGGAATCTCGTTTCCGGTAAAGCAGGAGAAGTGTTTGGTGCAACCTATCCGGGCTGCAGGGTGTTTCGCTACCATCCCAAACAAGGGTTTTCCGATGCAGGCAAAGGCCCGCTGGTAGAAGGAGAGAACTATGTACGCAGCCTGGCCTACGATGCGAAAACAGGATTGCTTTATGCAGGTGTAGGATCGCATGCGCACCTGTTGGAAATGGATCCGGTTACCGGGCAAAAAAAAGAACTGCTTCCGGAAAAATACCGCGATAAAGATTTTGTGTATGGGCTTGAACTGGCGCCCGGTAAAAAAGGGCACGATCGTTTACTCGCATTACTCACTACCGGTAATACCACGCTTGTATATAACCTGCACACAAAACAGGTTGAACAGGAAATTGAAGGAATGGATATGAAAGCAGTATTGACCGATAAGAAAACACAAACTGTTTTTTATACATCCGGTAAAAGGCTTATGCAGTTTAACGCCTCGAAACCCGCAGCTACTGCAAACCAACTGGCAGCCGGCGTAGGAACGGCCAATGCATTTGCGTTTGGTGCAAAGAACATCTTGTATATGCTTACGTCAGGCGCTGACCTTGTCAAGTATCATCTTTCAACAGGCGTCATTGAAAAAATGAAACTGCACATACCGCCGCAGCCCATTCCTATCAATGCATTGCTGTACGGCCCTGATGAAAAGATCTGGATGGGCGGTTACCTTGCCGGCGGTCATGCCACCTACGATCCGCGAACCGGCGTCAATACAAAATATACCGGGCTCGATCAAACGGAAGGAATGACGGTAAGCGGCAGCAAAATATTCTTCGGCATTTATCCCGGGGGACGTTTTTACATGTATGATACAAAACGCCATTGGAATGTGGCAGAAAATAATCCTGTATTGATAGGTGAAGCGGAAGGACAGAGCCGTGCGTTTGCCGTATTGAAAATACATACGGCAACTGAACAGGAAATATTTTTCGGCACCGTGCCCGAGTATGGAAAACTGGGCGGTGCATTGGTTGTTTACAATGAGAAGAACAATAAATTTACCGTGTTTGATCAACCGGTGGCGCAGCAGTCGGTGGTTAGCCTGGTGCAGAACGAAGCTACTGTACTTGGCGGTACCAGCATATCGGGTGGGTTAGGTATCAAACCTTCAACAAAAGAAGCTGTTTTATTTGGATGGGATATTGCCCGTAATGAAAAGATATTTGAGCTGGTTCCGGTACCGGGTGCGGCCGCTATCACCTGTTTAATAAAAGGACCTGATAATCATATCTGGGGGGTGGCCGATGGTACCCTGTTTATTTTTGATGCAGATAAAAGAGCAGTGATCTCCACCAATAAATTGTACGATTATCCGCCGTTCAACAGCCACATCTGGCGCAGTGCCGCAATGGCCATACATCCTTCGGGTATGGTTTATGGAACGGGAAATAACAATTTGTTTACAATCGATCCGCAAACCAGGGCAGTGACCATTTTGAATACGAAGGCTTCTTTGTTTGCCATGGATAAAGAAGGAACGATCTATTTCCGCCGTTCCGTGGAGCTTTGGAAATACAGGCCATAGGAGGTCTGTAGTGAACAGGCCGCATGAAATGTGCTGCAACCATCCTTTAACAAACAAAAAGTTCGTATGAACCGGAAAGTATTTCTTCGTACCGCTTTGGCGTTGTTTGCAGGGAGTAAGGTGTTTGCTGAGCGAACCGCCCTGCCTGCTGTTGAAAAAGGGAAACGGGTTGGTATTATCGGGCTCGATACTTCGCACAGTATCGCTTTTACCAGGCTGCTGAATAATGCTGCAGCAGGCGATACATACGATGGCTATAAGGTAGTGGCGGCTTATCCTTTCGGCAGCAGGGAGCTTGCATTAAGCCAAAAACGCATCCCTTTATATACCGAAGAAATAAAGACCCTGGGGGTACAGGTAACAACAGGCATACAGGAGTTATTGCGCCTGGTAGATGTGGTGTTGCTCGAAACAAACGATGGCCGCCTGCACAAAGAACAGGCGCTGGAAGTATTTCGGGCCGGCAAACCCGTTTTTATCGATAAACCCATTGCAGCGTCATTAAAAGATACGCTGGCTATTTTTGCTGCGGCAGAAAAGTATAATATTCCCCTGTTCAGTTCATCTGCATTAAGGTACCTGCAACCGGTTCAGGAGATACAAACCGGGAGGTACGGAAAGATAACCGGAGCGGATGTCTTTAGTCCGGCTTTTTTGGAACCTACGCATCCCGACCTGTTCTGGTACGGCATTCACGGCGTGGAAATGCTGTATGCATTGATGGGCATGGGGTGTATTTCGGTGCAGCGTCATTTTACAACTGATAGTGATTTTGTAACTGCCACATGGAAAGATGGCCGCATTGGAACATTCAGGGGATTGCGCGCCGGTAAAACAGACTTTGGCGGAACTTGTTACTGTGAAAAGAACATTGTATCATTGGGAACATTTACAGGATATGAAGCATTGCTACAACAGGTAACCGCATTTTTCAACAGCGGTAAAAGCCCGGTAGCAAAAGAAGAAACACTGGAGCTGATCGCTTTTCTGGAAGCGGCGGAAAAAAGTAAACAAACGGGCGGCAAACCCGTACGGCTGGGTACAATGATGACGCGGGCAAAAACGGCGTATAAAAAATAAGGAGCATGATCGGTGCAATACAACAAAAGGCTGCAGCACTTTCAGAGAAAATAACTGGTTACAGAAGGCATCTGCATGCACATCCTGAATTGTCGTTCCAGGAATACCAAACCAGTGCGTTCATTAAGAGCAAACTGGATGAAATGGGTATCGAATGGAAACCAATTGCCGGAACAGGGGTGCTTGCTGCCGTAAAAGGAAAGCTTGCTTCAGACCGCGTTATTGCCCTGCGCGCCGATATGGATGCGTTGCCCATTACAGAAGCGAACCGATGTTCTTACACTTCTGCCAACCCCGGCGTGATGCATGCCTGCGGACATGATTTTCATACCGCTTCTTTGTTAGGCGCTGCAGAAATACTTCATTCATTGCGTGATTTATTCGGGGGGCATATAAAATTATTATTTCAACCGGCAGAGGAAGTACTTCCCGGCGGCGCATTGCAAATGATCAAAGAAGGCGTATTGGAAGATCCTGTTCCATTGGCAGTGATCGGCCAGCATGTATCTCCTTTTCTTGAGTCGGGTAAAATAGCAGTACGCAAAGGAAAATTCATGGCATCGATGGACGAACTGTTTGTTACCGTTCGTGGAAAGGGCGGGCATGCCGCCCAGCCGCATCGCAATATCGATCCGGTAATGATCGCAGCCCAGGTGCTGGTTGCGCTTCAACAGTTGGTAAGCCGTTTTGCCAATCCTTCCATGCCAACGGTGCTTTCGTTTGGAAAAGTGATTGCCAATGGGGCCATTAATGTTATCCCCGATGAATTGTACCTCGAAGGCACCTTCCGCACAATGAATGAAGACTGGCGCAATGAAGCACATCAGCGAATGAAAGAAATGGCCGAAGGCATTGCCAGAAGCATGGGCGGCAGTTGTTCCTTCGTCATCAACCGGGGTTATCCTTTTCTCATCAACGACGCGGTGATAACGGAACATTTAACCGCTTGTGCACATACATATCTTGGCGGCAGTAACGTAGAAGAAGCCGAAATATGGATGGCTGCCGAAGATTTTGCCCGTTATTCGCAACTGGCGCCTTCCTGTTTTTATTTGCTGGGAACAGGCAATCAACAAAAGGGGATCACTTCTTCTTTACATACAACGACATTCGATGTAGATGAGGAAGCGCTGGCAACCAGTATGGGGCTGATGTCGTTTACGGCCATTCAACTGTTAGGTACCCCGTTACGGCCCGATCGGGATGAGCATGAACTGCAACAGGGATGATCTTACTTTTCATTCAACAGAAAGGCCGGCCCCGTGGCCTTTATATCAGCAGTTGTTACAGGTGTTCTTTTGTAATACCCAGCCGTTTCAGCTTTGAATGTAGCGTGCTGGGCGGAACGCCAAGGATACCGGCAGCGCCGTCTCTTCCTGCAATGCGCCCTTTGCAATGTTTCATGATCAGGATGATATGATCGCGCTCATTCTCGTCTATCGTTTTGAGCAGCCTGTCATAATTATCACGGGATGGGGTAGCGGCAGGTAACTGTATATGATTGATTGTACTCCCATCAGTGAGCAATACGCTTAGTTCTATTACGTGTTCAAGCTGGCGGATGTTCCCGGGCCACGTATAGTTCACTAACTGTTCCATGGCCTTCTCATCGATATCATAAATGACCCGGTTGTTCTTTTCGCTGTACAGGCGAATAAAATGCCGGGCCAGCACAGGAATTTCTTCGGGCCGGTGTCGAAGCGGTTGCAGTTGTATGGGAAATACATTCAGCCGGTAATACAGGTCGGGGCGGAATTTGCCGGCTTCAATGTCTTCTTCCAGCACCCGGTTGGTAGCGGCAATGATACGTACATCTGTTTTTATACTTGTATTGCCACCTATACGTTCCAGTTCTTTTTCCTGCAATACGCGTAATAATTTTCCCTGCAGTTCTATTGGCAGTTCGCCGATCTCATCGAGGAACAAAGTGCCTTCGTGCGCCAGTTCGAATTTACCTATCCGGCGATCATACGCTCCCGTGAAGCTGCCTTTTTCATGCCCGAATAGTTCGCTTTCTATCAGGTTCACCGGCAATGCTGCACAGTTCACCTTTATCATTGGTTTTTTATAACGGGGCGAACGCTGATGAATAGCGCGGGCTATCAGTTCCTTTCCCGTACCCGTTTCGCCGAGCACCAGCACGGTACTTGCAGACGGGGCTACTTTTGAGATGAGCTGCAGCGTTTTTTTCGTTGCGGGGCTTTCGCCGATCATTTCCTCGTGATGCAGGGTTGGCAAATGTGGCGGTACCATATGGTGTTGCGTTCTTATGTTTGCGGTTTGCATAATTGTAACATTTAACCAAAGTTTCCCATTTGCGTGCCAGAACAACATGGTCAGGTGAATTCGGTTTTCCGTTGTATAAAACGTTTTTGTCGCGTTTTTACATTTACCGTATATGCGATTGTTTTATGGAACTCTGAAAAAGTCCGAAGAAAATAAAAAAGCCTCCGAATTTTTTGGAGGCGCTTGTATCAGTTCCCGTTTTCCTTTGTTTTGGGCGTATGGTTTTTTTTGATGCCCAGCTTCTCCATTCTCGATTCAAGCGTGGTGGGTTTCATGTTTAATTTTTCTGCCGCCCCGCCTGCGCCTCTTACGCGGCCATTCGTTTCTTTCAGTATCGCTAGTATATATTCCCTTTCTGCATCCTGTTGCTGTTGTTTTACTTCATCGAGGGTGCGCGGGTGCGTTATGATGGTGGGCGACGATGTTGCCGTTTCCGGTGAATTGATCAATGGCCGGCCCCATTGAAGCGGGCTTTTGCCATCGTTCAGTACAAATGCCTGTTCAATGATGTTCTCCATTTCCCGGATATTGCCGGGCCAGTTATACCGCATCATTTCCTCCTGCGCTTCGGGTTTTATGCCATGAAAGGCTTTACCGGTTTTCCTCGAAAATTTTTGTGCAAAAAAGCCGGCCAGCAGGGGAATGTCTTCTTTTCTTTCACGCAGGGGAGGGAGGGTAATGGGAAATACATTCAGCCTGTAATACAGGTCGAGGCGGAATTTACCGGCGGCAATTTCCTTTTCAAGGTGCCGGTTGGTGGCGGCAATGATACGTACGTCAACTTTTATCGTATGCCGGCCGCCAATACGTTCAATTTCTTTTTCCTGTAAAACCCGTAATAATTTCGATTGCATATCGGGCGGCATTTCGCCTATTTCATCCAGAAAAATAGTGCCGCCCTGGGCCAGTTCAAATTTGCCAATGCGTTTGTCATGGGCTCCGGTGAAGGCGCCTTTTTCATGCCCGAACAATTCGCTTTCAATTAAATTGGCGGGCAGGGCGGCGCAGTTCACTTTTACCAGTAATTTATCTTTGCGGGGCGATAAATTGTGAATGGCGCGGGCCACCAGTTCCTTTCCGGTTCCGCTTTCGCCCAGTAGCAATACCGACGTATCTACCGGCGCTACCTGGGTAACCAGATCAAATACCCGCAGCATATTGTAACTGGACCCAATGATCTCTTCAAAGTTGGCCGTTGTTTTTACTTCTTCGCGTAAATAATTCTTTTCACGTTCAAGCTGTTCGGTCAGCCGCTCTATTTCAGCAAAAGCGATCAGCCGGTCGATGGTTAGCTGTAACGCATTTTGCAGGCGTTGTAATAACTGAATATGTTCCGTTTTATAGGTGTCGGGCCGGCGGCTGTAAAATGAAAAGAGAAAAATGCTGCCTTTTGTGAGTGGCAGTGCTATGTCGAGATTGCTTTCGAGAGAAAATTTCCGGGCAAGTGACCGCTTTTCGGGAACCCGTGCGCACAGGGTTTCAAACGCATCGAGATTATACAAACCGGGTTCGTTCGTTATCATTTGGTTGATGAAGCCGGTTAGTTGTTCTGGTTGAATATTGGCCACGTTTGACAATTCTGCGAGGCGAATGCGCTGGTATTCATTAAAACCGAGCCTGAAAAAGCTGCAGGCGCAATTGTGCCCTTCAGGCGCATTGTTCATACCCAGCAAAATGTAATCGAAGGGAATGGCCTGCTGCAGGATCGCGGCCATCTGCTGCAAACGTTCTTCCCAACCGGCCTTACTGGTCATTATATTGGTAAGCTCTACCTGCAGTGTTTGTTCTTTACGCAGTTTGGCCTCTATGCTATGTGCATGCCGGTAATGTGCAATTTCGAGGGCTACCAGCACATCTTTTTCGCGGAACGGTTTTACCAGGAAACCATAAGGCTGGGTGGTTTTGGCTTCCTCCATCACGGTTTCATTATTGTTGGCGGAGAGATAAACAAAGGCGATATTTTTCTCATGCAGCACCCGGGCCAGATCGATGCCTGTTCTATTCCCTTTTAAATAGATATCGAGTATGACCAGTTCAGGATCGTGCGTTTCAATAGCTTGCATGGCGCCGTTGAACGTATCGGTGATGGCGCATACCTGGTAACCGGCATTTTTCAACGTGATGCGAAGGTCGTTAGCTACAATAAATTCATCTTCTACGATCAATATTTTTTTGTTCATACAAGCATTGATTTGGCCGGTTCAAAAGAAATTTTAATCGTAACGCCATTCTGTTGCAGCACATCGAAGGTGCCATCGAGCTGACGGCAAAGTCCCTGCATCAGGCTCATGCCGAGCGATTCGGTTTGTTGCCAGTCGAAATCCGGCGGTAAGCCAATGCCATCGTCCTGTATGGTCAGTTCAATGGGGCCTTTTACTTTTTTATACATGCTGATATCGATCTGTCCTTTTCGTTCGTTTGGGAAGGCATATTTAACCGCGTTGGTCACCGCTTCGTTAATGATAAGGCCGGTTGGCACCGCCTGGGTTACATCGAGCTTTACGGGGTCTATAAGCAACCGGAAGTTTATGCGGTGGCTGGTGTCGAGGCTGTCGGCCAGGTATTCGGCAACTTCTTTCACATACGAGGCCATATCTATTTCGGTTAGCTGCTCATCGCTCTGGTACAGTTTGCGGTGGATGAGGGAAATGGCATGTACGCGATGCCGGCTTTCGTGAATGGCGTTGAGTGCCGCCTCATCTTTTAAGTAAGCCGACTGGGTGTTCAGCAGGCTCATTACTACCTGCAGGTTATTTTTAACACGGTGGTTGATCTCTTTCATGAGCCATTCTTTTTCCTGCAGCAGTTTGTCTTTTTCGGCGGTGATCATTTTTTCTTCCTGCACCATTTTTTCGAGCACCTGGTTTTGCCGGTTGATCTCGGCCTGTTTGTTCTGCAGCAGTTGATTGGCCCGTTGTTTTACCCGGTAACGGTTGAAGATCACAAGTAGTAACAAAAGCAACAGCACCGAACCGGCGATCATGAAATTGCGCAGGGTGTTTCCCTGTTGAATGGCTTTTTGCTGCAATTTTGCCTGCGTATTCAGTAGGTTCAGTTCGCTGTTCTTTTGATCGGTTTCGTATTGCACCGCGATCTCGATCAGTTGCCTGTCGAGTTGGTTTTCCTGCAACAGATCGAAATACCGTTTGTATTCCTGGTAATGCCTGAGCGCCGAAGCATAATTGCCCGTTATACTATCCAGTTTATAATGAATTTTATTAGTAACCTCCAGGATGAAAACGGAGCCAAGCATTTTGCCGAATTGGTAGGCGCTGTCATTGTAGTATTTGGCTTTGTCGTATTGTTTCAACCCATAATAGATTTCTGCCCCCCTAGACATAAACACGCCCTCAAGCTCTTTGTTATATGAAGGCCGGTTTTGATATTGTAATCTTTTTAAAAAGTAAGATTCAGCTTTTTTGAAATCATTTTTATAGAAATATATGTCTGTATATAGTGCATTCACATTATCCATAGCGTCAGCAACTTCTTTAGCAGCCGGTGCCAGGTAATTTTCTAAAAGATCCAGGGCTTCATCGCATTTTAACCGGGCTGCAAGCGTTGAAATTATATTATTCATAAACTGTCTCGCTATCCTGCTGCCAGGATCCCACCTGCCATGGGTATAGGAATCCAGTCCCTTTTTATAATAAATTTCCGCTTTGTCGAAGTTCCCAAGATCAAAGTAGATCTGTGCCAGCCGCTGATAAAATGTAAAGATATAGGCGGTGTCTTTAACCTTTTGGGAATGATCAATAGTTGCTATAGCATAGCGAAGGGCTTCTTTGCGGTTGCCAACACTTCTATAACAGGGTACCAGCAGATCGGTGGTATAGTGGATCTTTATGTCGCCTGTTTTTTTCTGGAATTCCAAAAGGCTCAAAAGTTCCTGAATGGCCAGTTCATATTTACGTTGATTTAAATGGAAGTCGGCAATGTCTTTCAGGATAAACGCTTCCTTTATTACATCTCCCGCTTCCCTGATAAAATGCAATGCGCTATCGAACAACCGGCTTTTTTTTAATGAATCGTCCATGGGGGTTATCCTTGCCCTGAAGAGGCAGACATCTGCGAGTCCCGGGTTATATTTTGCCGTTGTATAGGAAGCCATTGCTTTTTGCAGCTGGCTGTTTACTTTTTCCTGATCTTTATTAACATGATATCCTTTGGCTTCAAAGAGGTAACAGTTTCCGAGGCCCTGCTCATAATTCAGTTTTTGCAAAGCCTGGCAGCAGCAGCAGCCGTTTTGAAATAGGTGACCGAATCTTCTGCACCCTGATAAAAGTACTTCGAATAATAGTTGGCAAGCAGTTTTATGTAATTGTTCGCTTTGGCGGTATCATCCGGCGCTTTGGCGATCAGCCCGATCAGGCTGTCGCGTTCAGCCGCTAAATTATTTTGTGCCGCCAGCCGGGCACAGCAGGTGAGTAAGATGGAAACCGCTACAATGACATATCGGGTGTTACGCACAAAACAGTTGTTTGGTTTAAGTATGATTACAGGCAAAAAATCGTCCAGCCTTGCTAAAGAAAGTAAACGGGGCCGGTTAACCGGTTGCGTATTCTATAAAGATCATTGGATTGCGTTTGCCGGAGAATAAATGCGGGTAACGTTCATGCCTATAGTCCGGCAGCTATCGCCTTTAAAAATACGGGAATTTCGGAGATTTTCGGAGTACTCCGGGATTTTCGGAGCATAATGAATGCCGGTAACATCATTTTATGGGGCAAAGGGCAATGTTGAACATGATCAGGCAATTATACCGGCGCCCCGGGGCCGCTTTGTAAGGTGGTATAGTAGTTGATCATTTTGTTGTTCGACTAAAACAACGGGTTGAAACAACTTATGACGCTGGCCTTACTTACTATCCGCGATCTGTATGCATCCATGGAGCAGGGAAACATTGGCAAACTGGTGATTGCTTTGGATGATGGCGTTTGGGTATACACCGCGCAGTGTATGGGCGGCAACAGGCGCGGCCGCGAAGGTATACTGCAACAGGTGCCGGCCTTTTACCGGCCAGGCACCGGTATCAAAAAGAACGCAGATCATTTCGTTGAGCAGGGAAGTATGATCATTGTGCTGGGAAACATCCAGATCACTGTTCCCGGGGCCAGTATCGGCAGTATGACTTTTGTCGATGTGTGGCGTTTCGAGAATGGCAATATTAGCTCGGTGAATTTTTATTACCGCGATCCGGAGGAGTTATACGTTTATCTTGAGCATTTTTCGTAAAGTAATTATTTCGTTCCGAAGGCTGCCGGCCTATTGGAACGGCTTCCCTTCCTTCATCATTTCCTTCTGAATGCCCTGCAGTACATCGCTGAGGTAAATGGTTAGTTTGTCGTTGGCGTCGCTATCGTGCCCGTTACGGCGTTCCAGCGCTTTCAGACTGGCATAGTGCACTACGTTGATGATACTGCCGCCGGCCATTTCATATTTCTTTACCAGATCAGGAACGTCTACGCTGCCGGCGTCATTGCCGGGGGCGGCCGGTTCTTTGGCAAATAAGGCATTTTCAGGAAATGATTTTTTCCAGATCTGCATGCGTTCGCCGGCATCGGGGAAAGGAAAGCGAAGCGTGGCGTTGAAACGGCGCATAAAGGCGTCGTCGATATTGCTTTTCATATTCGTGGCCAGAATGATCAGTCCATTGTAATCTTCAATACGCTGCAACAGGTACGATACTTCCTGGTTGGCGTATTTGTCGTGTGCGTCGCGAACGCTGGTACGTTTGCCGAACAGGGCATCGGCTTCGTCAAAGAACAGGATCCAGCCTTTGTCTTCGGCGCGGGCAAAAAGCATTTCGAGGTTCTTTTCGGTTTCGCCTATGTATTTGCTCACCACCATCGACAGATCGATCTTATACACTTCTTTACCCATTTCATTGCCGAGGATGCCGGCGGTGAGTGTTTTGCCGGTGCCGGGTGTACCATAAAACAGGGCGCGGTAGCCTTTTTTGATCCGGTCTTTCATGCCATATTCATTCATCAATTGCTGGTTGTATTTTAGCCAGCTCCTGATCTCTTCTATCTGTTTTTTCAGGTCGTCATTGATCACCAGTGAGGCCCATGTTCTGCTTTCCCCGATGCGTTTGGCCGGGAACGTGGTACTGAAATGGGGTGGGGAGGGTTTGCCAATTAAAAAGGTGTCGATATAATCGGGCGACATAATAATACGGCCGCTCATGGCCGGCTCGCCGGTCGGCAGTTCTTCCAGCCACAGGATCTTTTTCTTTGCAAACAGGTGTTGCGAACCGAATAGCTGTTGCACCTGCATTCGCTGGGCCAGTTGCCCGCCAGCCAGCAGGAAGAGCAGCGTTTCACCGGTGGGTAAAAAGGTGCGCGAATTCTTTCCCCGTACGCCGCCGATCCTTGGAAAATTACCCGGGTCGCTCAGTTTGCCTTCCACGGCGCTATCGAACAGATCGGGTTGTACATGCGGCGCCAGCGCTACCAGCAGCAGCGTTGCTTCATGTACGTTGAGTTTGTTCCGGTGCACAAAATCGGCCAGCGGATAATGCCATTGGTCGAGGGTAGGCATCACCGGCTCTGCTTCCTCACTGCCCGATGGAAAATATCCGTTGAGCCGGTACCTGACCAGTTGTTCAAGATATATGAGTTCTTTCATTACAGTGCTTTTGTGTTTTGATCGATCGGTATTTGTTATTGTATAAGCCGGCCGCCCACATCGGGGTAGGCATCGAACATGCTGATCAGCAGTTGCAGGTCTTCGCGGTTTTCAATACTCAAAACGTTTTCGGTGAGCTGAAATAACAGTCCCGCATCAGCGGTTTGTTTTACTGAGAACACCTGTTCTTTAAGTGTATTGTAGTTTACCCGCATCTGCTCAACGGTTGTTTTGCTCCAGTAATTGATCCACGCCATGCCGGAAGGAATAAAAGGGCCGCGGTATTTTGCAGGGGGCTTTAACCGGGGCAGGCCCAGCTTCGCGGCTATTTCAAACCCCACTGGCTGCAGCTGCAGGGCTGCATACCCTTCTGTATTGCTGTCGTTCATAACAGCCCAGTATGGGCGCCACAGGGCAATCAGTTCTTCCATGAAACTGAGGTAAGAAGCGGCCGGCTGCACTTCATCCGACATTTCAATAAGGATATACCATACATTTTCACCTGCATAACCAAATGGTTTTTTAAGGGCAAAACCGGAAAGCTCAACCATCAACCGCTCGTTGCCATTGGTGATCAGGGGTATGCGTTCGTTATGGTGAATGGTATCTTTAATAAATAACGGGGCGTCTTCCAGTAGTACCAGTTCTCCTTCTATATCAATTGTTTTATCAAAGGCATCGCCGGGGAACTGCCGGGTCAGCAGATCAAGTACCGGCTGAACCGGCACAGGCGTATTGAAAGGACAAAATAATTTTACCAGTTTGCTCATACTACAAATTAACAATTTATCAATAGCAAATTTACACCCGGTGGTATCCTTGGTAACAGATCGAGGTACATTTGCTGGTCGGTTACTGCAAAAACATAACCATGCAAACAGGCCGTTGCCAGCGGCAATTCCCTTGCAATTTCAGCCAGCGCCTTGTTAATGGTAATGCGGCGTAACCACGGACCATAATTACTGTAATTATTTGTTTTCACTTCCCACAAACGATCGGCCAGGTCTATCGCATCATAACTTTTTCTGCCCAGGGCGGGGTGTACCACTTCAATATCGTTACCCGGGAATACGTTGGGCGGAACCGTATCGGCACAGAAATTATGCCTTGCATTTCCTCCCCTGTGGTACCCGAGGGGATATACAAGACAGGGTTTGGGTTTGGGCTTGGGTTTCGGCTGCGGTCCGGGACCGGGACCAGGGCCGGGGCCAGGACCGGGTACAGGTATCGGCGCGGGTTTTAGTATTGCCTGCACCAGTTTGTACAGCAAATAGAGCAGGATCGCTATCAGGATCAGGATGATGATGATAATTATGATAGCGATAATGATGATAATGGCAATCAGCACTTCTTCCGCTATAATGATGACAACTCCGCCAATGATGATGACCACAGATCCTTCAACGAATATAACGACGGCGCCGCCAATTACGACAACGGTTACAATGATTACTTCTACGATCACCGGCGGCGCCAGGAAAGCGGGCGCCAGTAAAGCCGGCGGTGCAAACAACGCACGCGAGCCGCCGCTCAAACTGTTTACATCAAATGCGCCGCCCGTTACAAAATTACTGACGGCATCCCCGATAAAGGTTTGTATGCGCTCCCATATGTTCTGCGCCGCCAGTTGCAGGGCCCGTACAGGATTACCGATAAGGTTGGTTATCGCTTCATACAACCGCGTAAACGAATCGATCACAGATTGTATTATACGGTCTACTGCGCGGGCTACCAGATCTATAATACGTCCCAACTGATCGATCATGCGTAAGATGAACTGCGCTATTCTTACCGCTATGCGGGCAATGGCTACCTGAATTTGCAGTTTAACCTGTTGTATGGCCGATAACAGTTGCTGCACCAGCATCGAAAATACAGCTGCCGTCTTTTGTTCGAAGTCGTCGATTATAAAAGCGTTGGCGGTGGCAAACTGGTACGCAACAGCGCTTATTTGTTGAACTTGTTGTTGAATGGTAAGGGGAGCTCCGTTTTGATGCTGACCGGCGGTTTGTGCAGCCGGGCCGGGCGATACCAGGTCTGCGATCCTTTGAAGGGCCTGCCGGTAATTTTTGCGGATCATGCGGATGATCTGCCTGCGCGTGAGCTCGATCTTTTGCAGGATCATTCTTTCAACCCGCTGCAAAACCGGGAATACCGTATTGTTCAGGATGCCCATCAGGGTGTTTATGACGGCAGCGCCAATACGTTCGAGATAACCAAAGACCATACTGATAAGCCGGTTAACCGCTGCCAGCGCTATATCGAGCAAGCGGTTTACAAACTGGTTCAGCTTTTCAACAATAAGGGCAATGGCGTTCATCGCCTTTTGCAGCATCGATGTAATGAATGACACTACGGTGTCGAGCGCCGTATTGATAAAACCGGTGATGCGGTTAATGACGCTGACAATGCTGTTGCGTAGTGTTTCAACGCCGGGCAGGTTGGGCAAACTGATCGATTGCACCAATGCGGATATGCGGCCCGCAATACCGCCGATTACCCCGATGATGCTTTGTTGGGTGCTGGTTACGAACGATGAAATATTGTTTACGAATTGCAGACTGGTGGTTAAACCGCGCGTCAATGCGCCGGTAACCATGGCGCTGATATGCGCTTTAACGGTTTCGGCATTCATTGACAGGAACTGCCGGCTGTTGATGAGCGATAGTTGCACCTGCAGAACACGGTCGAGCACAAAACCGGTAATATTTTCCCGCACTGTACCAAAATACGCACTGTACTCAACCGATCTGCGGAAGGCAATGCGGTTGGCCGCCATTTCCGACATCGATGCATCCTGGCGCATAAAGTTCGCCTGCGATTGCGCTTCCTGTTTTAACGGTGAATCTTCCGCCTGTGCCAGCCGGTTCATTAACAGCCCTTCTTCTGTTTCGTTGCCGGTTGACTGCTCTTCCCTGGTTGCCGGTGCGGGTTCGCCGCCGGGTATTTGTTCACCCACCGCTGTTGCTGCTTCCATGCCGGCGTTTGTTGCTTCCGGTACAGGTGCGCCCTGTGGAACCGGCGCGGGTTCAGCGGCCGCTGCTGCAGGTGCCGCTTGCGCCAGTGATGGTGCACCAGCCACGGCAGGTGGTGCAGCCTGTTGTGCCGGTGATGGTGCTTTCGCCACGGCAGGCAGGTTGCCGCTTTGCTGCGGCGTAGCCTGGTAATTAGCGGCCGGCATCTCCGGTTGAGCGGTTACGGCTTCGGGCAGGGCGGCGGGAGCAGGTACAGCCGTTGCTGGCGCGGGTGATGCCGGTTCAACCGCTGTTTCCGGCGATAATGAATTATTTGTACCGGTTTCACTGGCGGCGGGTTGCCGTTGGGGTACTGCTCCCTGTTGTATGGTATGCGTTAACTCATGCGCCAGCAGGTGCTGCCCGGCCACACTGTTCGTATCGTATCTGCCTTCGTTGAAGTAAATATTGTTGCCATGCGTGAAAGCCTGTGCATGCAGGCCCTGGTTCATTTGAGCGGCATGGCTGTTGGTATGAATACGCACATCGCTGAGATCGGCGCCCATCGCGGTTTCCATATTAGTGCGCACGGGGTCGGGTAGTGCAGCGCCCTGGCCCTCCGTGGCCGATAAACGTTCTTCCAGGCCCGGTGTTCCTGAATCGTCATCTCCTTTTTTCTGTACATCTTTTTCTACGTGGCAACCGCACATTTGCACAACACCGTCGTCTTTTTCCTCAGGGAATTCGTGCGGGGGCGGGGGAGCCGTGTTCTTCAACGGCGGTTCATTGTTTGTTTCCCCTTCTTCTTTTTGCTGCAGTTTTTCCTCTTTTTCGCATTCGGCGCATTTTGTTTGAACAAAGGGCGTTACCGGAGTGGTTGCCGTAACCGGTTTTGTTTGTTGCTTCGGATCGTGCAGCCGCTGCACTACTTTATCGGCAACATGATCTGCCTCCTGTTCATATTTGTCATTGGGCCGGCCTACATTCAGTTTTGCCTGAACAGGCGGATCGCTTTTTTTGAAAAAAGAAGTTTCATTGTTGAAAGCCGCTTCACCGCCTTTCCTGTTGAAGAAAGGTTTGCTGCCGGGGGCAGTGGTTGTGGTGCTGGTTGGTGAATGCGCTTTCAAATCCGGTTGTTTTTATCAGGGTTTATCAGGATCGCCAATGGAATTGATGATGAACATTTTTCCATACAGTTCCCGCGGGGTGCTTTGTTTCACTTCGCCGTTCTCTATATATTGTACCGGTTGATCATAGATCTCGTTTGCATATTGGCGGTTCATGGTATCGTAGATGGGCCATACATTATTCAATGTATCATTGCCGCCCAGGCCCTGGTCCAATGCGTGGTCGGCATCGGTTGGTCCCAGCTTCCAGCTATAATTATAGTTCTCAAACAGCGTCCTTACTTTATTCGACACGCTATATTTTTGCGGCGACTTCCTTCGTTTCAATCGCTTTTTATTATCCCTTATTTGTTTTGCCTGGTACAGGGGGTCTATTCCAATGTAAATGAATTTCACTGTATGCCCGTTACGGGTTTCAGATTTTGCATCGCCTGGGAATGATTTATTTTGCGTGGGTGGCAGTTCGAGTTTTGTTTTCCCATCCCATGCGGCGGTGACCTCAGGCGGCGGCGGTATCTTTCCCCATCTCGGCGAATAGGGTGTTAACGTAATGGGCGAATGATAACCGCGTTTAGCCCACCTGATGGGGATCGGGTATTCATAACTGCCATCGCCCAGTGCTGCATTGGGTGTTGCGCTTCCCGGCGAAGGTGTTGATGCTGCTGTGGCGCCCAGGTCTTTTATGCCATACCGTTTGCCAAAATCAGCGATCTGCCTGCTCAATGGATGAAATCCGGGAACTTCATAAGTTTTTGGGTCGAGCCCTTTATCGCGGGTGCGGTTAATAAGGGTGCCGGCGCTTTTCTGTAATTCGTCGAGGTCGTCGAGCTTCCGTTGCAGTTCTTTTTTCCTGTCATCGTCCTTTTCAGTTTTTAGTAACATAACCGTGCGGTCCCGTTCTGCTCTTATCTTTTCAGACAATTCCTTTGGTGTGCTTGCCATTTTAAGAGTAACCGGCTGGCCGGGTTCGCCTGCGGTTAGTTCAAGATAATGCCATACGCCTTCCATCTGGAAGTCGTCTTTAATGGCAGTAGGCGGTATCGTTTTCTCAGGAATAGGTATGGGGTCCTTGCTTCCTTCCGTTACCTCTTTGCTTTCTTCATTAGTGAATTTGCTTTTGTTCGCATTCGTTTCTTTGGGCGTTTTGTTTTGCAGCACGCCCTTTACGAAATTCTTGTTGTTGAACGATGAGCGTCTGAATTTGACTATTTCCCTTAGCTTTTCTTTGGTGAGTTTGTCGCCGATATCGTAGTCAAAGTCAACCGTCAGGCCGGCGTTTGCAACAGGCCATTGTTTGTCGATCTTCGGGTCGGTTACCGTGCCGCCCGCTACGGAAAAATCTATTAACCCTTTTAGTGCAAGTGTTAATTCGCCTGCCAGTTGCAGCGCGCCTTTGATATAGGTTCTTGGCACTTTTTCATCTTTGGTGCCTGGTTTTGTTTTTTGTCTTACGCCAAAAGTGGCCGCAAGGTCGAGATAGGTTTTGAGAGCGGCTTCACCATCCACATCCACTACAACTGAAGACAGGTTAAAGCCCAGGTAAGGGATCTTTGTTCCCACCCGCACTGCGGCTTTCGCCCAGATATTCACTTTCCCATTCAATTCAGCAGAGAGATTTAGCCGTGCCGACACGGATAATTCCTTGTTGATAGCCGGGTTGGTTGAATAAAGGCCGGCAATGGTAATGTCGTGTAATGTCAATGGCCCCAGCATGTATTTGTAATACAAACCGCCGTGGCCTTTGAAATACAAACCGGCGGGCACACCTGGTATATAGATCATATATGGACCAAACGATTTTTCCAGCGCGGGATGTACCGGTTCCCAGTCGGTACCCGTTGGGTGCATCAGCGTATACATTTTTTCAACAGTAATGCTGCCGCTTACGGTTATATGCCCATCAGGATCTATTACAACCCCAGCTTTCCCGCTTACAAGGTCTGAGCCGTCCTCGTTTTTGACGATAGATAATTCTATAAGACCCCAACCAGCCACCACCAGCTCATTTCCTGTTGCTGAAAGGGTAGATAACGATACAGGACCGTCATCTTCCATGGCAGGTAACTGCTGACCAACTTCTTCCCAGGCTTTTTCTATTGTAGTTACTATCAGCGTGGCTTTTGCGCTTTTGACCCGGCCCTTATTATCTGTTGGTATATATGCTGCTTCGCCGCGAATGTCGAGTATGCCGGCTGCATAGGAAGCATGCAGCGAAGCGGTGATATTATTGATGTTCCAGGTCTTGTTCAGCTGCATGTCGGGGATGATCCCGTGCAGTTTTGCGCGGCGATCGCGTTCAAGCTGCATTTCTTTATCTTCCAATCCTTTCACCTGAAGCCGCAGCGAACCATCCCAGGCGAAAATGTCATCGATGATGGCAATGCTGCCGATCAGCACCTGTCCGTCGCTGATCTTATAATAACCGGCCAGGTTGAACTGCAGCATACCGCCGGTAATGGCATTCTGGTATATTACTTTTGTAAACAGTTCAACCGGGTAGTCTTCCCCAAATACCAGTTTTATCAGCAATGTTTCATCAAACAATTGTTGCATAGCTGTTTTACCGGCGGCCCTTACCATCCAGCCGCGGGGCAGCACCGCAATGCCGCCGTAAATGGAACTGTCTGTACCGTCTATGCCAACCGCGAGATAAGTATTTTCTTTTTTGCCTTCCATGTTGAACGCAGGGTGCGTCATTTCCATGAACTGTGCCGGCATTTCGTAGTGGCCGGTGGCAAGATGGTACCGGATACGAACGCCTTTTTTCGAAGCGAGGTTACCGTATTTGATATTCAATAGAACACCGTTCTTTAACTGGTCGTCGAATGAGATGCCGAACGTGGTTGCGGTGGTTTTGTTTTCTTCATACCATTGTACAAGTGTAGCAAAGGCTTTGATGTGATTGGCAATGTACGAGGGCGGATCGAATAATGGCATGCCCTTCAGGTTGATAGGAATGGCCAGCAGGGTTTTGATGATATGATTACCCATGCGTACCATATCGGCCTCTTCATTATCGTCGAGCAGTTTTTCAACGCCCCACCTTATCAGCCGGCCCGCTACGTAGCGCGCGCCAATGCCAGCCAGCGGTGCAAGGAACGCAACGCGTTGAATATTGGGCACACCTTCTGGTTTTTGTTGTACCGGAGCCGAAGCGTTGCCCGATTGCTGTACGGTATGTGTTAATTCATGCGCCAGCAAATGTTGCCCGGCCGCACTGTCGGTATTGTACTTTCCGCTGTTGAAGTAAATGTCGTTCCCATGAGTAAATGCCTGTGCATGTAATTGCCGGTTCATTTGTACTGCATCGCCGCCGGTATGAACTCTTACCTTGCTGAGATCACTGCCAATGCCGTTTTCCATCTTACTGCGTACCTGTGGGGGCAGGGGCGCCCCTTTGCCCCGGGAAGATGACAGCTGCTGCTCTATATTGGCCGGCGCTGTTCCGTCGCTTCCCTTTTTTTGCACTGCTTCTTCCTTTTCACAGGCCGGACATTTTGTTTGCAGGCCGGGTGTAAAGGGCGTAATACCGCTGACGGGTTTGGTTTGAATATTACCGGTACCGGACATACGTTGTACCACATGGTCGGCTACTGAATCGGCTTCCTGTTCATATTTATCATTGGGTTGGCCCACTGTCAATTTGGGTTGAACTTCGGCCGGGACCGGCGCTGGAACCGGCGTTCCAGCGGGAGCCGGGGTGCGTGTGGCAGCCGTATGGGTTTGCCAGTAATTGTAGCCGAGATAGGGGTATGGCCCCAAAAGGAAATTTACATTGATACCGCATTGGTTCAATACCCACCAGGCAAATGAATTACTGTTGGGGCCGCTGGTAGCATGGTATGGGTGGCCTGCAGCATGATAAGCTGCGGTGCGCGTTTTGAGACAATTGATAAATGCCGGACAATCGGTTGGTGTAATGTCCCATTGTACGCCGCGTGCTTCCCAGGTGCCTGGTTTTACCCAGGCGCCGCTATGACCGCCGCCTGTTGTTGCGTGCGAAGGAACCGGCCCTGCTTCTATAACCCCATAATCGGAACTGTTCAGATAGTAATCAATATACAAATGCCGCATGGCCGGCACATACCCCGACCAGTGATCGATCCTTCGGCCGCCGAGGATCACATGACATTGCCCGTCGGTTGGCGGCTCTTCCGAAGGCCATAGGTCGCCCAGCATCCAATCGGCCTGTATGGCCGGGGCGCCGCTTGTTTCACCTACAGGCGCCGGTGTTTCACCCGAACGCTGCACTACCTGGTCGGCCGTGCCTTCCGCTTCCTGTTCGTGTTTATCACCGGCCGTTTTGGTTTGTATGGCGGGTGTTTGTCCTGTATTAAAGAACGAACCGCCCGTTTCCCTGTTCTGCATAGCCTGCCCGCCACCTTTGCTAAAGAAAGGTGCGCTGCCCGTGGCAGCCGCAGGCGCCGTGGTTTTTGTAGCGTGTGTTTTCATGGCAGATGATTTATCTCCATTCAACTCTGATAATTTCACCCCACCATGGCAGCCTGATCAAACTCAGGTTCCATGGCAAATGATCGAGCAGTACATCGATGGCGTTCTTTTCTACCGCTATGTACAGTTGTTCATTTTTTGTATACAGTTTACCATTCCGTTGCAGAAAGCCCTGGCGCAATCCATCGGGCGAAGTGTTTTTCAAAATGTTCCACTGCGAAATGGCCGCGCGCAGGAGATCGTCGGCTTCCTGTAATTCGTTTATGGTAAGAATTATGTCTGTGTTTACCGGTTCTTCAATAGCATAACCACATAATATTTTCGGTATAACCAGTTCATGCTCTTCAGCTGTTGTTGCGCCTGTGGCTATGTAATGCAACAGGTAAATGGCTTTTTGCCGGCTGGCCGCATTGGAAAAATGTTTTCCACCGAGCAGGCCGCAAAGCGAGAACAGCGAGCGGAGAAAGGGATGTACCAGTACCAGGCCGGCATGTTGAACAAACATTCCGTCTTCTTCCTTCAGCCACCGCCGTTTGCTATCAGCTGCGGGTTGTTCGCCGTTGTCAGCGATGTTCTTCTTATCACGACTGATCGCTGTATCGCCGGCCTCGCGCTGCCGGGCGCCTGCTTCCCGCTGCAGTTGGTGCTGAACTGCCGCCAGCGCCGGTTGTAATTGGGTGTAACCTGCCGTCTGCGGCATTATTTTTTCCAGTGCAGGCAGGTGTTCAATGGTAAGATTTTCCTGTATTATGGTAGTGGCCAGTTGGGTGGTTGTAAGCGTTGTTCCGGTTGCGGCGGCAAGGGTTATTATTTGCTGCCAGCATTCCTTACGGTTTGGTACAGCCAGTTGCGCTGCGCCTGCTTTCTGTAAGCTGTTAAAAAACTGTTCTGCTTCTGCAATGGCCCCGGGTAACCGGTTTTGATCACTGGCAGTAAATACGGTAATGAGTTGAGTGAGCCAGGCAGCGGTATGCTGCTGTGCAATTCGTATGGCTACGGTCTTGTTGTTCCTTATTTCCTCGCGTAGCATGGTTACGCTGTGATGATTAACCGCCAGTTCTTCCAGCACTTTGTGCAGCCAATCTTCCGATATGCGTAACACATTCCAGGGCAGATAGCCTTTTTGCATGTAATGCAGCCATTGGGTAAATGCATGTTGCGGGCCTGCACGTTTACCGGTTGTTGTATGGTGAACGTCTATGTGCTCCTGTAGCTTATTAGTGATGGCCGGTATTGCTATTTTATGCAATTGTGTTTTTTGTAATTGTTGTACATCGATTGCGCCGAGGTCAATTTCCAGGCGGTCGATGTATTGTACTGTTCCGGGTGCAGATAATTTATTCAATTCAATTTCCAACAGCGACAGGAAATGATGCCAGTACCAGTCGCTTACCTGCTGCTGAATATCGAACGCATCGAGGCGTTTGTCGATCGTGAGCTCAATTATCTGTTTTTTTATCAGGTGCTGCATACTGCCTGTTATTTTTTGATACCGGTCACTACTTCATGCAACAGGTTGAGGTTTACACCGGGTTCGTATTTTTTTACTTCCACACCGTTCCAGTCGTCGTAAATGCCCTGGATGCCTATTTTGGCCTTGCGTAATTTTTCAAATGTTTTGGCCGACTGTTTTATATGTTTTACTTCCATGTGCTCAAAACTTATTTTGTCGAGGTAGAACCAAACGAGTGCGGTGATGATGTCTTTTTTCATATCGCGGCTCAGGCGTTTTACGGTTGCATCTTCGGGTTTGGCGTTACTGAGCAAACGGGTGATCAGCGTATCTGTTTTTTGCGGGGTAGGGTCGGGATCGTTCAGGTATGCCTGTGCCATTACCGCCAACGGGTTGTTGTTCGATCGTTCTGTTACATCGCGGGCAACTGCCTGGTAACCGGCCATGCGGCTGTTTATAAAAAGCGTTCTGGCCGATGGCGCTGCCGTTTCTTCCCCCGGTGTTGTGCCTGCTGCTACCGGTTCTGCGGCAGCGGCCGTTTCAGCGGGCTGGGTTGTTTCCGGTTCTTCCGGCGCCGTTGTTTCATCTGGCGTTGCCGGCGGTTCTGCTGCAACTGTTTCTGCCGGGGTTTCCTCAACCAATAACGGCGAAACCTCGTCAACAGTGCCGGGTACCCGCGTTATCACCGGCTGATCGCAGGGGGTATACCGGTATTTTTCACAAACTATTTGTTGCCAGCAGAAGGTCTCATTCACCAGGTTGGTGAACCAGTACTGGTCTTGTTCGGGGCGGTTGCCGCTTTCACTGAAGCAGGGTTGTACCTGGGGCTGGTCACTGGCACATGGGCCGCAGTCGGTACAATCGGGCAAACATTCAAAATTTCTGCGGAATAGAAAATCGAGCAGGTCGCATACAGAGAAGTTATCACTGCAAACCTGTTTCTGCGCCAGGTGACGGCGCCAGTTTTTATATTTTCCTTCAAAACAGCAGAAATCGTGCGGCGCCAGCCATAAGATGCGCAGCAATACATGTGCAGGTGCGCTACGGTATATAATATTTTCCATCAACTGCCGGCCTTCGGGTGTGCGAAAGCGAACGGGCCATGCGGGCAGTACCACGGTGGCGATAAATGAATACGGGTCGGCGCCGGGTACAAAACAAATATCCTGTTCGGTGCTGCAGGGATCTTCGTCAGGTACTTTCCATACAAAATCGCAGTCGCGCATGCGCTCGCCGCAGCCAATTTCCCGGCGGCAATGGCAGTCGTCGTAATTGAGCGGCCGTAATAAAATATGTTCAACCACATGCAGTCCTTCGGCATTGGTTAGTTTTTTGGCGCGGCGTA
Organism: Niastella populi; assembly: GCF_002078015.1. Lineage (GTDB taxonomy): Bacteria > Bacteroidota > Bacteroidia > Chitinophagales > Chitinophagaceae > Niastella > Niastella populi. Next base: position 143,272 of record NZ_LWBP01000001.1, read on the forward strand.
CGGCATCACATACGCTGTCGGGCGTTGGATAACATTGCGGGTTGTATGCAATCAGTTCGCCGCCCGGTTTCAGGTCGTTTGGGGTTTGCTCACGGCCGGTGATACTATAGTTCAGGGCAATGCCGAATGAATTGCATTCGCAGTCGAACACCGCCTGGTAGTTTTCGAAATTCAGCAACAGGCGCATGGCATAGATCAGCGCCGCCTGCGCCTGCTGGCAACTGTCGTAACAGCAAACCGATCTCCACGCAACGTAACAATCCGGTTCCGTTACCGGCGCCTGGTCGCCGCAACCGCAGGGCTGCAGTTCCAGCCGGTCATCGGGGCAGCTATTGAAACCGGGTATTTTTATTTCGATGCAATACGAGGTGCGGCCGGTGGCTTCATCGGTGTTTGCCACTATTGGAAAATAACAGGCGAATTGTTGCAGCCCGGTTTTCCAGTTTTCGAGGTTGTAGTTGTTGTTGTAAGATTGAAGAATGGTTTGTCCGCCGGCATCCACCAGGTATAACGTACCATCCTTTAGAATATAACTATTGCGGCTGTCGGTTATTTCATTGGGCAGTTGCACCAGCCAGTTACACAGGTTCTGGCCATCGGCACTGTCGAAGGTATGCCGGGCAAAGGGCTGCGCTGTATGATCGAGCAGTACAAGGGTGTTCTGTTCCCAGCGGGTGGAGTATGCCCTTGATTCAATAAACCGCTGCAGCCGGTAATACATTTCGTGCATAACCGCGGTGCGTTTAGCGGCCGTATCGTATTTACAGGGGTGAACGATAAGGTCGGCTCCGCAGTTGAGATAAAAAGAATAACAACAATCGGTTGTGCGCAGGTAGTTATGAAAACCCAAACCCGATTGTACCGCGCAAATGAATTTTTCAATTCCTGCATTGCTCCAGGCGGCTTCTTCCGTCATAAAACGGCGGGCGCTTTCGGCCAGCACTTCGCGAATATAAATGCGCCAGGTGCGTTTGCCTTCTTTGTTGCAGTTATCACAATGAACAAACAGGTTGCCGGCATATTTCAATAAGATAAGGAAGAACTGGTAGTCTTTACGGGCCGCTTCTTCGGTAGCATAGTGCTGCAGGCTGCGCCAGGCGGTATTGCCGGCGGCGTCAACGGTGAGGCTGAAATAGTACACATAATCTGCTTCGGGATCGGTTGAGCAACTACAAGGAGGTATTACCGTTCCATCTTCGCAGGGGAACAGATCGAAAAATTGCTGCGAACGGTATTTCACTTTTTTAATGGCATCGGTTTGCGCAACGGCATGCTGCCGCAGCCAGGCCGCCATTTTTTTACGGGCTTCATCGGCCTGCGTAAAACTGCCATAGCTTTCGGAATAGGCAGCGTATACATTGTCTTTATCAACCAACTGGTATACGTACAAACCCTGCCGGCTTATTTCATCGGGTTCTACAAACCGGTCGTACACTTCAGGGTTAGGGTTGCCCAGCATGGGCGTAATGCTTTTTTGCGTATCCAGCGCTGTCGAAACGGCGGCTACCGTGGGTGTTCCATCCGGTTGTACCGGGGTTGCTACCACGGGCACATGGCCGTTTTTTTTGCCGGCGGTCAACAGGATGCGGTTTTCCTGGTGCCGTACCTGTAATTCGTTGGCCGACTGGTGCAGCAGGGTGGCCGACCGTAACGCTGCTGACGATGCGGCATATTCTTCTACGCTGGTAAAAATAAAACGGGCGTTCTCTTCAAAACCCAGGTAATAATTGAACCGCCAGCGATACGGGCTTTTATCTATGTTTACCTGGTATACCCAGTTGCGGATTATTTGATGAATATGATCTTTGGCGCGAATGGCGTCTTCGTCAGTATCGAATTCCGTTGCACAAATAGCCTGTAAAATGCCATTGCCGGTAATACCGAGCGTGAATTTCCGGTGCGGCATATTTCTGCCCACCTGGTAATTGCTTTCAATAGCGCCCAGCGCCAGCACACTGTAACAATGCGCCTGCGCTTCTTCGGTTGAATTGAACATTTCAACAGGGGTGAATTTAAAGGCATTGGTGCGGTCGAGCACTTCGTAGGTGAAATTATCGGGATGGCCTACGATGGTGTTATCTATATCTATCTTGAACGCATGTACATCGATGAACTCAACCATATTGGCCGTAACCGCAACGAGGTATAAGTTACCAGGTTGCGCGGCGTCCGCAACGGGTGTCCACCGGGTGTTGTCATCGATGCCTTCGTTTGATCGCTGTAAAGCGTTTTGCGCTTCCTGTTCAACGGTAGTAAAGTCAACGGCGGTGCGTATTACAATGCCGGTATTGTTCTGCAATTGCAGCCGGTACATGTGTTCGCTTACAAAAACATCATCCGGCCGTGGTTGCAGATCGAATGCCCTGCTGAGCGCAGCGCGCACTTCATCTGCCTCCTGTTCGGTGGGCCAGGTATAAGCTACATTGGCAAAGCTGCCATTGCCGTATTGCAATTGCAGGGTGTACAATCTCTCATGCGCCAGGTAGCGGGTTGATAAATTACCGGGGTTACCCAATGCATTGAAAACCGAACGCGCCGTTTCCTGTGCTTCGGGCCGGCTGTTGAATTTGCCGGGTAACGACATAAACGCACGGTTGGCAATGGTGATGTTCACCTGGAACAGCTCATCGTATTGCGTTACAATAAAATTGCACAGGCTGTGCGCCAGTTTGTTCTCTATGCCGCTGATATATTTAACCGATTGTTCAAACCCCGAAATGTTACCGGTGTTCCAGTTGTTCTCAAAATAATCATACGCCTTTCCGCGATCGCGGCTGATAGTATCGTAGTGCGTCAAAAAGTTTTCTTTCGCTTCTATGTTGGCCTGTGTTGCGGCCTCTTCGGTTGTATACTGTTTATACGACAATAACGCAAAATCGGTAAACTGTTCGGCAAACCGGCTTAACAGGTGATCGAGGAACGTATTGCGGCGGGTGGCATACAGGGCATCGTCCTCTACTATTTCCTGCAGGTAGCTGGCAAAGGATACCAGGTTCAACTCCAAATCAAAGCTTACGCGGTTGCTGCCGGTGATATAGGTGCGGTAATTGGCATCGAAACCGGCAATGTAGATCACGGTGCCCAGTTCTGCATCTGCTTCCGCAGTAGCAGCAAAATGTTTTTTACTCACCAACGCAAAATCATCCTGCGAAGTGAGCAGGTAATAATGAATGGCGGGCGCGTTGCCTATATAACCGGTGGTGTACTGTTGCTGTAACAGGTCTTCTTTCAGCTGTTGCAAAATGATCTCCTGTTCGGCAAGCGAACCAACGGTGTATGGTGGTAATGCACCGGCATCGAATGTGGTATCGGGATGAGCGGCGATCCATTGCAACAGGTCGTTTTTTGCAACGGGATATACCAGCGTGCTTCCCTGGGTGCCTGCGGCCAGTGCATCGCTATCGGTGGCCGGCATCCGCAACAGTTTGGCAAGATCTGGCACCGAATTGAGCGAATTGAGAAAATACGTATGCCGTTCATTGTCACCGGGGGCCGATAAGGCAAACAGCGAACGGATATTCGTTAACTGCGTCAGGTAATTCGCCAACAGCTGATCAAAGAACAGGAGGTAACCTTTCAGCTGCAGGGCCTGCGCTTTCCTGGTTGCCGGCGCCGAGTCGGGCAACCCGCCTTCGCCTATGCCATATACCCGCGGGAAATCGTTTTGAATGGAATAATAATCGCTGAGGTCGCTGCGATAGATGCCGCCGGGTATGGCGCTGTCGAGGTTGGGAAGTGCTTCTGTATATAATATTTTACCGGTGTTGCTGAAATTGATGTTCAGCAATCCCTGGTATTTGGCGGTATCGACGGTAACGGGCCGGCCATTTTTCGAGAACTGAAAACCTGAGCAGCCGATGGTGAAATCCGGTACATAATTCTTTGGCAGTTTGAACTTCCAGCCGGTTGGGTTCACCGGCGCGCCATTACAGGTGCGCAGTTGCAGGTTCTTTACTTTTCGAATGCCGGGCACCTGCAGTATTACATTGAACACATCGGAAAGGTGGATCTCTTTTTTCAGTTCTATCTGTTCAAACTCGCCGGTATCTACGAAGCCATGGCTTTCGGTAACGTTGTAAGGGCGGCCCGCAAAGATGGCTTCAACAGGCAATTGCCTGTCGAGCAACTGGGGCAGGGTATAAAATCGCGGGGCAGGTGAAAAGAAGGCGCGTAATGCCTGCGCAACTGCCAGGTAAACTTTATCGGCATCGGCGTCGGATTCCAGTTCAAGATCGGCGCAAACACCCATTTCGAGTTTACACAGGACGTAGATGTCGACAAAATCTTCGCAGAGGTTACGATGCGCCATCAGCGCTTTTTTCACGCGGCAGGTTATATCGTTTATGTAGGCTGCTTTTTGGGCAGCGGTGGTAAAATCTTTATCGGGATTTTTTTCGGTTTCAATATATACGTGGTATAACCCGTTCAGGTATTCGGTGCACGCGCTACGGGCTGCACCGGGAACGGTGCCGGGTATGGGGTCCGGTGCCGGCTGGTTGGAGTTGCGGCACCAGTCTTTTTGATCGGTGGCCACTTCAAGCCAGGCATTCTTCACGCCATCGATATCAACCAGCAGTTTACGGTAATCGGTTATGGTGAGCGGGTTGCAGCCCAGTATTTGTGCAGCGGTGAAAAAATTATTGTCGCTGCCGGTATCGCCGGGCGCGCGTGATAAAATATCCTCTACCGGCAAATTGGTGCGGTAACCCAGGTCGAGCAGGGCATAACACAATGCTTCGAGTATGGTTATACCGGGGTCGTGCACGTTATGATCTGTCCATATTTTCCCGCTCAGTTTACCCAGGTAGGCAATGCCTTCGCTGCGCAGTTCGTCAAAGTTGAGGTACCCGGGGAAACCGGAGTTGTTCTTGCTGATCACTTTTGTATTTAATAGTTCGTCTGCCATAACCGGATTGCCATTTTCAATATTATTTGCATATGGTATTTATCTTCATCGGCTGGTTATCGCATGCCAGTTGCGGATGCCAGGTTTCACAATCCTGTTGCTGAATACATACATCGATTTCGCCGGCGATCAGGATCGACCGCGGGGTAACGGGGCAAACGGCTGCCTGGTCGATGGGCGCTGCATTGGTTTCATCGTCCTCATGCCGCATTCTCAGCTCGATGATATAGTCTACATAATCGCGCGACTCCAGGAAGCGGATAATATCCGACCGGTTGATGCATTGGCCAAACGTGAGTTTGTCGTATACACCCACGGCCCAGGGAGCCAGGAATTCGCGCAGGTCTCCCTGCAGTTTTTCTTTATAAAAATGCTCGTCCTTACCGAGGTATAATTTCACCCGCAAACAGAACTGCACTTTTTCATAACGGGGGTTCATTACCCGTAACCGCACAAAGGGCGCCGTTTTTTTCGCTATGTATTGTTGTATCGATTCCAGCATGCTTACCGGCACGCGTGGCTCGAATTGCTGCATGGCCTTAAGCTTGTTCATATCGGGTATTACTGCCAGCAGCACGTAGCCGGGCGCTACCGGGTGATCGTTCCTGTACTTATGCGCATCGAGCGCAAAACTGTGGTTGATGCATTTGGCTTTGAACACCTGTGGAAAGGCATCGAGCACCAGCCGTTCATAATCGAATTTTTGAATGGCCCTTCCTTTATGGCGTAACAGTTCGCTTACGCGTACATAGTATTGCCCCGTTTCTTCGGGTACCCGGCCGCCAAAGGTTTCGTAAGGCTGCGTAATTTTTTTAACGGCGGTATCGGCCACTTTCAGTTTTGTAAGCGAAGCGGCGGGCAGCGTTTCATCGAGCCGCTGTTTGTCGTTGGCTTCGTCATTGGTAAAGGTGGCCCTTACCGCCTGTGTAAAGATGCCGATGGTTTCGGCCACCGAGCGGCTGTTGATGGGGATGGCCGCTTTTATCCAGTGCAGGCCTTTGGGCAATACGGTGTTCTCATTGGTCATATTGCCGGGAAGCGCGAACCGGATAATACCCGAGGTGGTCAATCCTTCCGTAGCATCTTCCAGCACTTCAAAACCGGTGCGCAGCAGTTTCCAGGTATTGTTCTCGAGATAATACCATTGGATGTCTTCTTTCTGCGATTCTGAATCGGCGGTGGCTTCGGCCAGCTGGAACAGTATGTTCAGGTTGCTGCCGGGTTGCAGGTCCTTCAGGCCGAGGTATAAATTGCCTTCATCGCAGAAGGTTGGAAACAGGGAAGGCCGCGTTTCCAGTTCTTCGGCTTTGTAGGTGCCGGTGTATGGATATAAATGAATAAGATCGATATCGGTAATAGCGGCGGTGGCTTTGTAATCGATAGACATTTCTTTGATCACCGGCGTCCAGGGTTCGTTGGGGATCACCACTGTTTTCTCGCCAAAACTTCCTGAAAAGAAATCGCCGAGGTCGATATCGTCGAGAATATCGTTGAACTTACCCCTGATGATGCCTTTCAGGTCATCGGCCACCCCGGTGAGGTCGGTGTTCAGTAATGTGAACAAGCTGGTAAAGAAAGCTCTTACTTCTGCATTTACATTGTCCTGCTCCGATGCGGTAAGATCGCCGGTCTCGAAATCATTATTGAACAGATCGGTGATGGAGAGCGATGCAATGCCTGCAATATTGTCAAGCACCGTTTTACAATCGGCAATTACATTGTTCAGGAAGGGTACGTTCACCCCTTCGTCGATCTTGCTTTCCACTACGCTGATGAGGTCGAGTAAAACGTCTTCTATGGCGGAGTTCACCACCTGGCCGGCCACCTGTATTACACGCGGACCAATATTGCCGAAGAAGATAGAAATATCGAAAACCGATGGAATGGCGTTCTCGTCGTCATACACGGCCCCGTTAATAAGGTCGGGGTAACGGCCAAAGGCCATCATTTGCCGGGCAAGCACATACGAATAGTTCTTGTGCAGGAAATCCTGGTTCTGCAGGTTGATCCGCAGGAAATTATTTCTCGAGTTCACGCCAAAAGGGCTTAGCGGTTCACCCGTGATGTTGAACGCCTGGGTAACATCGAATTGCGGCGCCGATGCCAGCGCAGCATCATGAAACAGCCTTATCGTTTGATCGAACGGGGGAATGGCGCTGGAGGGATCATCAGGATCTTCCAGTACTACCGGATGGCATGTTACCGATGAAATGCCCTGTTCAAACAATTGCCGGTTATTGTCTTTGGTAAACTCATTCAATACGGTTGTGGTGAATGGCGTACCTGTTTTTTCTTTTATCCAGTTGCCGTTTTCGAGCAGCGCGAGGTTCATTTGAAAATCGCACTCATTCAGTCCGTAGATCGATTTGTCATTGTTCGCTGGGTCTTCACAATTATGATAATTTTCCCTTACGAGATATCCTTTATAATGTTTGTTGAAATCGGTTGGTTTGTCTTTCCAGTTGATGTTCACAAACACCTCATTCCATTTTTTACCAAACACTTCCTGGCTGCCGATATAGAAATTCGGGCCAACCAGGTTGAGTTTGGGAACGGGGTTCGGTACGGGAACGGGTGGTGGATTGGTAACGTCGAAATCGATCACTACGGGCCGGGTGCCAAACGGATATACCGGCGCGTTTACGTTCTGTAAACTTTCATCGTTCTGTACAATAAAGTTTTTCAGTCCGCATACCGTTGTTTCTATCTTCGACAGGTTGTCGCCGGCAACGATCACATTCCTGAAGAAATGGTACAGCGATACCGGTTGTTCCCGCTCTTCAGGTTTTCTTTCGCAGCATTGTTCTTTTATTGCGGTGGCCGTAATGGTTTCGAACAGTTTTATTTTATCATCCAGTTCAACCTTTACCACAGGCAGGGTAGTGCTTAGTTCTTCTTTCAGGTTTGCTGCATTATAAAACGTAACTGCTTTCTGATGGGCCTGCAGTTCGGCGGTTATGGTAAGGGTGAAGGGTTTATCTGAACCTGATGGCGCCATGGCGCCGGGCGCCATTGTGATCACCGGTGGCGTTTCGGGCATTATCCATTCTTTTTCACCACTGAACGAAACGGTTAATGCTTTGCGTGGCTGCAGGAATTCAGCGAGGATCATTCTTTCCGCTTCATTGAATTTGCTTTCAAACTGCGTTTTAGTAATGGTGGTCTCGAATATTTTTTCTTCCCGGGCGCAATAACAGATATCCGTATCGAGCCGGTCGCTGGCATCCCTGCGTTCGGCTTCCGATTTTATATAACGGATGGTGAGCAGTTTGTTCAACCGGTCGTTCAGGTCTTTGCAGATGCCTTTTTTTACAATGGCCGCCAGTATGGTCCTGTTGAGATAATAGAACGACTGGCCCAGCAGGGCCCTTATGTCATTGTACAGCGTATCGGCCGGCACAAGGCTGTTATACGAGCCGCTGCTGGCTGTGCCGCCCCCTGTTGTTGAACCGGGATCGCAACAGGAATTGGAAACGCCCGTTACCGGTTGCAGCCCGCTGCAATAATTGTTCTTTAGCAAACAGCTTAGGGTGATGGTCACTTTACGGGTGCCTTCATTCAACAGCAATACGGGCGATGCCAGTATAAATGCAATACGGGCATTGGGGTAGGGGTGAATGAACTTATTTTCAGGATCGGTGTATTTGCTGTAGCGGGCGCCGGGTGTTGGCCAGCTGTTCGGTTCCTCTTTAAATTCTTTATCGATGCCATTGGCTTTACGGGCATCGGGCGCCATGTAAACACCTTCGAGCCAGGTGGTGGTTGAAATGGTGTTGTTGTTCAGGAACAGGGTTCGTATATCGCTTACCTGTGCTTTATTCACTACAATTTCCTGGTCGGTGGCAAATAGTATTTCCTGTTTGTTAAGGTCTTTGCCATCTTTCAACTGCAGGCCTTTTTGCAGCAGGTAAGCGTTCAGCTGGTTCTGTATTTCAAAAACAATATGCGCTTTGTCGGGCACAGCCTGCTGTGGCTGCAGCTTCAATACTTTTTTATAGAAGAAGTCGAGGTGTTTTTTCGAAAAGCTGTTCAGGTCGGTTTGCAGGTGGGTGAATAATTTCAGGAAGGAGAACAGCAGTGCGAGGTGCGGGTGGTGTTTCTCCTGCAGGTCGTCCTGTAAGGGCAGCAAACTTTGTTGCAGGCTTTGTTCAGCACTGCCCGAGATAATGCGAATGGCATCTAAAAAGGCAGGTACCAGCTGTTCTATATCTTTATACAGCGCCAGTAATCTTTTTCTTTTGGTTTTTCCCTTTGCGCCGAATGCTTCGCTGGTAAAATTGGCATATGCATCGGTAATGTCGAGCTCCCAGGTTTCGTTATCGAGCAGTTGGTTGAAGGTTTGGGGCTTTACGCAATACCATTTAACGGCGGCATTGTTGTACAGCATGAATTGCCGTACGGTATCGGTGAGTGTGTTTTTGATTAGGCTGCCCAGCGTTACTTTTACTGGCAGGGTAGCATCGGGTAGTTTTAACTGCCACTCGTTTATTTTGTCGATCAGTTGATTGTTTACATAGTTCAACAACAGTTGCAAACCAGCTTTCGATGGTTTTTTTACAAATGCTTTTTTGAACGCGGCCAGTTTGTTTTCGTTGGCGGTTCTGTTGTAGCGAATGATGGAGGCAATGATAAATGGCGCGCTGCTGCGAAAGAACGGCTGCCAGTCTTTTATATTAAGTTGGGTGTCGTAGTAGTTGATGTGTTGTGAGAGCTGTACGAAATAGTCGAGCAGGTCGGCCAGGGTGCGGCCGTCGATAGCGGCTTCGCCCTGCAGCAGTTCGTGCATTACCCGCTGCTGCTGACTAACGCCGGGGTCGTTTTGAAAGGGATGTTTCAGGGACTGGCAATTCATTGTTGACGAGTTAACGAGTTTATACTGGCTTTAACGCTTCGTTCTTATAGTAGTCATACACATAGTTGAACCTTGAATTGGTACCCGGTATGCTGTAATCGATGCTGATGGTGAACTTACCTTCTATAAGGTCGAACGATTCCGCTGCGGTTACTTCAATTTTCTCCGCCACTATCCGTGGTTCATAATACAGGATGGCATTCTTAACCCTGTCTTTCAGGTAACCGATCACCGAGCTGTTCATGGTTTCGAATACATAGTTGGTAAGATCGCAGCCATAACGGGGCTGCATAACCCGTTCACCGAGTGTTGTCGACAATAATATATTGAGGCTTTGCCTGATGTCCTCTTCATCGCTTACCAGTTCAACGGAACCGGCTTCGCGGTTGAAGGTGGGCGGAAATGACCAGCCTGTGCCGAGAAAAGAATTGAATACCTTGTTCATACGAAATAATTTTTATCCGCCTATCTGTACTGTTGGGAAACCGGCTACGATAACACCGCCATGCGATGTAAGATCGCCCTGCCGGGCCGCGGGTTTGCCACCGATCAATACGGTAACAGAGCCTTTTACAATAGTATCGGGCGGACCCGTGCAGATCAATAAGTCGCCCACTACTGCCGCCGGCATATTGCCGATCAGCACCGTGGCCACACCCGGACCGGTAATGGGGCCGCCTACATGTGGTACCGGCCCGTTTGAAAGCGGACAGGTATGCATATCGCTTATTCTTGCTGCTGCGGGCATGTTGTTGTTTTTTGGTTAGTTTATTTTTACCAGTGAACCGCTGATGTCGGTAATGCCCGATGACGATACTTTCGTCATGGCGCCCTGTATTTCACAATTGCCATCTGCTTTTACCGAGAGCGACATACCGCCTATTGATAATGTAGCGCCTGCCGAGAGGGTGAGGTTCGCACCCGCCTTCAGTTCTATATTCTGCGGGCTTTCTATCGAAACACCGCTGGTGCCCATGGTCACTTTATTGTTGTTCTGATCTTTGATCTCTATTTTGCTTCCGGCTTCATCGAGCTGAATGCTGTTGCCGGCGGGGGTATCGATGGTAATGGTCTTTGTATTGTCGTTAAAATGAATGCGCATTTTACTGCGTGTAAAAAAGCCTTTTTCATCATTGGCATCGGCTGCCTGCAGGGGCGCGGGTTTGGCGCTGCTGTTCAACTGGCCCAGCATAATGCCATGACGCGGATCGTCGTTGATAAATCCTACGATCACTTCATCGCCTATTTCGGGCCGGAAGAAGGCGCCGCGCGTATCACCGGCATCGAGACTGGCCACGCGCACCCAGGTGCCTTCGGCATTGTTATCGATAACGGGTATTTTAACCAGGATGCGGTCATCACCGTCTGGATCGGTTGCGAGGCGTTTTACGATCCCTATCTGCAAACCGTGAATGGAACCAACCAGCCCGGCGCTGAGCATGTCATCAACCTGCGGGGTTTTGGCCGCGTACTGTGTTGGGTCGTAACCGAATTGGATATGCGTATACCAGGCGCCATTGGCTATATCCTGTACAACTGCCGTCACCAGCGCTTTGCCGTTAAAGCGGTCGCCGATACCGGCAAGCTTTACCATATCGCCCGGTTGTACGCCTGAAAAACCGGTGATGCGTGCGCGCCCTCTTATTTTGCTCAGGCGGCTGCGCATCATAATGCCGTCGGCCCAGTCCTGCAGTTCCTGTTCCAGTAAATGCCCGCTGTGGTGAACGAGGTATTTATCGAGGTCAATAGCTTCTGCGAGGTGGCTGCCAGCGATATTACCCGGCTCGGTAAACCCCTGCGCTTCGGAGGCATCGGCTTTGAACAATTGCTGACCGGCATAATCCCACGAGGCGGCTTCCACGTTTTTCCATTGCGTGCGCGCATCCATCGATGCTTCCAGTTCCAGGATCGATGAACCGTAGGTTACCTGTATAACGGGCTCGGCAGCGGTAACCGGTTTGGTGATCTTTATTTCACCATCGTTTACAAACACCAGCATGCCGTTGGCTTCAGCGCGCAGCAACAGGAAGTCCCAGTCGCTCACATGGTGCTGTACCACTTCCTTATGTGTTAGGGTGGTGGTTTGAACATCGCCTGATAACCCGCTGTAAGCGCTTATCAGCGTGTCGAAGAGCTGGCTGTCCTTTACCTGTTCGTAATAGCGGCTATGGCGGCCGATGGTCATCTTCACCGCTTCATCGCGGCATTCGATATGCAGTTCGCTTTTGCCGTTCTCTTTTATTTTTACCGAGTGGCGGGTGATGATGCCTTTGAAAGCCTGGCTGTTGTTGCTGTCGAACCCTATTTTGATCTTTATTTTATTACCGGGTACAAAATCATTGCTGTTGCTGATGTCGAAACTGCGCTGCGCGGCATCGCCATCGCGCAGGATGATCTTTGCCGTGGGTATGCGGTTCACTTCTTTGGTTATGGAAATACCCAGCACCTGGTACGATGGGTTCACCGGCGTTTCGTTCACCAGTATATTGAAAGTGCTTACATCGTGTTGCGACGGGTTTGGTATGATCAGTTCCTCCATCAGGCTTCGTTTTTATCGAATGGTGGAAAATAGAGCTCGTTGCCCGGTTTTATTTTTCTGATAGTAGTGAGCGCATTCACTTTGGCCACCTGCAGAAAATAATTCGGGTCGTTGTAAATGCTCCAGGTCATCAGGTCGAGCCGGTCGCCCTGTTTAACCGCGCGGTAGTGCGTGAGGTCGGGTGAGCTAAGCCGTGATTCTGCCTGGATCTCTTCCCTCGACTTATGCGCAAGGAAGGTGGCGTTCACTTTTACCCGTAACGGTTTGCCATCGGGTTCGAACAGGGAGAAGTTCAGCTCGAGATTCGAAAGCACACACCTGAAATCGATCTCCGAGCCCCAGTGTACGATCAGGAAGCGCGGCCGGTGAATGTTGCCATCCATATTGTACACGCATTTTTTGAGATCGGCCAGCTGGTCGTGCACGGGTTTATTGATGTATTCTTTGTTATCGCCGCCATAACCTTCCATTGTTTTGGTGCCATCGAGAATGAACTCCAGCCGCAGTTCTTCGGGCGCGGTGCTTTTATACCGCGCTTCGCTGCCCTGGTTGCCATGCCCCGTTTGCGTATCGACATTCACCTTATAGGTTTGTGAGAACGATTCGGGGTTGATGGGCGTGGCAAACTGCCGCGTGGGGTCTTCACCTGTGAAATCGCGGTTGGCGAATGATTTGATCACCAGTTTGCGGAGGCTGTTATCGCTCATTTTTTTCTTTTAAGATGTCCATCACTTTTTCCACGCAGGCCTGGATGATCTCTTCCTGTGAGCCGCCGCTTCCCTGGGAGGCGCCGGCCGACTGACCGTTGGGGCTATCCTGCGTTACTACGGCCTTTATCACCAGTTCGCGAACTTCTATTGGCATATGTGAAAATTTAACCGTGATTGAACAACAGCTTGTTGTAATTCAGTTCCAGCGTTTCGAGCAATACCTCACCGCGTTCGGCATTCAGTTCACCCAGCTTCCAGCTGCGGGGCCACACATTGTTGATGACCCAATACATCAGCGGCTGGTGATCTTCATCGAGCAGGTTGATCTGCACCGTGCGGATCACTTCGTATTTTCCATCGTCGAACGCTTTCTGCAGCCAGGTGGTAAGACCGGAATCTGTTGGTTTCAGCAAACCCCGTTTCAATATCAGCGGGCCGTATTTGCGGCGGGTGGGGATCACATGTTCAAAATGATTCTCGCCGCCTTCCCTGATGGTTTCGGTATCGACGTTGCCATCGAGACCGCTGACCGACTGAAACTTTACATCCACTTCCTTTGCTTCACCCAGTGCAAACTGAACGCTGAAATGAAAATTGACCGTTTGATAAAAATTCTCAGCCATTGCGTTTATTTCTTGGCTTCAACAATCGATAACCCTTCGTGCACCAGTTCCATGGTTTCGATGGCCACTTCATTGGCATCGGCCTTCAGATCGCCGCTTTGGACTTTGGAAGGCCAGGCTTTTGAAAGCGTCCAGGAAATAACGGGCTGGTGCTCTTCATCGAGCAGGCGAATGGTAACATCTCTTCTGAACTTTTCTTTGCCTTCCTGGAATAATTGTGTTTTTTTCCATTGTTCAAAGAATTCGAAGTCGCCCAGGAAGGTGCCGCGTTTAAGGGTGACGTTGCTGAACTTGGTAAGGCCGGGTTGTTTTGTTTTATTGTAGGTTGGACTACTGCCTTCACGGTATTCGATCACTTCGGTTTCGAAGTCAAGACCGGTTACTTCAGTGAAACCGATACGTGTTCCGCCCCAATCGAGTTGAAAATGGAATTTCGGGAGCGGATAGTTCTTTTTTGGATCGTCAGCCATAGTTGTTAGTTTATTGTTTATGGTTTATTGTTTATAGTTCTTTTATTCGAAACTCGAGACTAATTGCAAGGCGTTTTCTTTTGTTTATTGTTTGTGGTTCTTTATTTCGAAGCTCAAGACTAATTGCAAGGCTCGCTTCTTTGGGTTTATGGTTTATTGTTTTTTGTTTATTGTTCTTTTATTCGGAACTCGCGACTGGGTTCTTAGTTTGTGGTTTATGGTTTGTTGTTTGTGGTTCTTTTATTCGAAGCTCATAACTAATTGCGGGCTTCGCTTTCTTTTAGTTTATTGTTTATTGTTCTTTTATTCGGAGCTCGCGACTGGGTTCTTAGTTTGTGGTTTATGGTTTGTTGTTTGTGGTTCTTTTATTCGAAGCTCATAACTAATTGCGGGCCTCGCTTTCTTTTAGTTTATGGTTTATTGTTTATGGGCACCGGTTAAACTGTGGGATGCGATTCGCTTTATGCCTTTATGCCTTGTTGCCTCGTTGCCTCGATGCCTCGATGCCTCGTTGCCTCGATGCCTCGATGCCTCGTTGCCTTATTTGCACTTGCTCTCCACTTGCGCAATAGCATTCTCAAGCGCTTCCTTGCATGCCTGCAACGCATCGCGTTTTTCCCTGGCTTTGTCGAGCTCTTTCTTAAGCACTTCCACTTCTTCTTTGGCCTTGTCGCAATCTTCTTCGAGCTGTTTGTAATAAGGATCGTCGTCGAGCGGAAAGCGGATCTTCGGTTTCAGGTGGCAATGGTGTTTGTAACCGCCGCATTTGCCGTCATCCACTTTCACATGCTCATCTTCGTGCTCATCCTCTTCTACAGGATCGCAGCCGCAGTTGAGTTTGCTTTTCCAGTATTTCAGCACTTCCTTCAACCCGTATTCTTCACAGATGTGGATGTGCAGGCCATAGGCGAGCTCGATGGCGATCACCACTTTTCCTATCAGACTATCGCGTGTGGCAATCACCGCGTCGAGCTTTTTGCCATATTCTTCAATATATTTCATGATGCCGGTGCCGGGGGCCAGCTCGGGCCGTTTGAGGCAGTTGATGCACTGAATGAGCTCGTCGTATTTTATCTTCAGCCTGTCGACCCGTTTGTACAGGTCCTCGATCATACAAAAGAGAATTTCAATGGCCTTGTTCACCTTGCCGGTGATCTTGCAAACCTTCTCAAGGTGCAGGATGAACAGTTCGAGCTGGCGGCATAAGGCATCCGCTTTTTCATCGGTGAGCTCCCAATCGGCGCACCAGGCTTTCAGTTTATCGCGCCATTCAACGACGAGGGTGTATTCGGTCTCTTTATGGCTGGCTATGGCCAGGGCTTCCTTCCAGTCGGCCGTAACCTCCACCAGGTCTTTTTTCCAGGTGTCATTGCAACAATCACCACCGGGGGTATCGCCGCCATTATCCTGTTTGCAGCAATCGAAGATGTCTTCTTCAATATTGCTCAGCGTACTATATTTTAACATGCTGGCTGAATTTTTAATTGGGTTAATAATGGGTGTCAGCGGCTTTGCGCCTGTTGGTGATTGTGATTATGGTTGTGCTCGTCTTCGCAATAAATGTCCTTCACGTCTTTGCAGATATCGCAGATCTCGCATTTGCATTTTTTGAAGCGGTCTTTTTTATTGCGGTCGTTGTCGTTATCGTCGCGGCGATCGTTGTCGTCATCATCGCAGCCGCAATCTTTTATGCAATCGCAATCGTGGTGGCACAGGAAGTCCTTGGTGTCGTCGTCGGTTTCTATTTCGTTGCGTTTGTTGTACAGGGCGTGGCCGGCCGTGGCAAGCGTTTTAATGGCAGCGGTCAGTTCTTCCTGCGCTTTGGTGGTTGCGGTAGCGCCGGCTTTCATTCTGTCGGCCACCACATCGTCGAATGCTTTGGCGGCGGCGGCCAGGTCTGTTTGGAATTTGTCGAGCGTTTTGATATTCGAGAAGCTTTGAATACCGAGGATCTCTGCGGCGGAAGTGAAAATGATATCGATGTCTTTAGCCAGTGTTTCGGGCACTTCTACCAGGTCATCGAGTATTTCGCAAACGTTATCGCAGGCGTCAGGTTTTTTATCGTTCTGGTCATTGTCTTTTTTATCACCGCATTCTTCGCCGCTTTTGCAACCCAGAATGATCATTTGAGAAGCGTTGCAGCTATCCTTGCGGGCGGCGTCGAGTTTGGTGGCCGCATCGCGCAGTTCACCGAATTTTGCCTTGGATTCCTTGGCGGCTGCCAGTACGTCTTTCAACGCCTTTACCAGGTCGTCGTTCATTTTTACGTAGGAGGCAACGTTCTTCTTTATTTCTTCGGAAGATTGTACCAGCTCGATGCCTACCTTCAGTTCGAGGTTGCGTACGATGCGGTAGTTCTTTTCCGTTTTAATGAAACTGCATTTTTTGCGGTGGTATGCCCGTACATAACCTTCATGGGTGACTTCGCTCTGGCTCAGTTCACCGGTAAGCACCCGCAGGTTTTGGCAATACGTGTCTTTTATTTGTTTGATGGTTCTTTTGGTGGCCGTTTTGCCATTATCGTTACACGGCTTTTCGGCCGGTGGTTTTTTTGTATTTGATTGTTGATAGGCCATTATAGATAATTTAGTGTTTCAAGTTGAAAATTAACGGGCTGACACATTAGCAAGTTTATTGGGTTACTTAAGCATCAGGCTGAAAGCTGAAAGCCGAAGGCCTAAAGCGAATACAGCTACGCGTTGCGGGCTACCGGTTGCCGGGAATACAGTTCCCATGTTACAGGTTCCACGGTTCGCGGCAACGGTTGCTGATTATTGGAACCGCAATCCCGGACGCCGGAAACCCTTTCACGTTTCGCGTCTGCCGTTTCACGCTTGCCGATTCCCGTCTCACGATTCTGCAAGCATTTTGTGCATAAAGCGCAGGATGATGAATTCTGCGGGGCGAACAACTGCCATGCCTATTTCCACTATCATTCTTCCTTCCCAGATGTCGAGCTCGGTCATGGTTTCACCTAAACCCACATGCACAAAGAAGGCTTCTTTGGTGCTGGCGCCCATCAGGGCTCCGGCCTTCCATTGTTGTGTGAGATAATTTTCGATCATCGATTTTACCCGTACCCAGGTATTGCGGTCGTTGGGTTCGAAAACAAATTGCTGGGTGGCGTTCTTGGTCGATTCTTCCACCATATTGAAGAATCGGCGAACGGAGATATAACGCCATTCGTTGTCGTTGCCGGCAAGTGTGCGGGCGCCCCAGATCAGGGCCGGACTGATACCGGTAAATGACCTGATAACGTTGATCGATTTACCGGCGGTAGTGTCAACGTTCAGCGTTTCCTGCATTTTATTGGTAACGATAACTTCGGGGCGCGATGCGTAGTCGATGCTGACGTTGGCAGGCGCTTTCCATACCCCGCGGCTATTGTCGGTAACGGCGTATTTGCCTACAACGGCAGAAGAAGCGGGCAGCAACAGTTCTATCTGGTTAATGGCATTCTTCGCCATGAAATAATAAGCGTTATTGAAGCTTTTCAATTCATCGAGATTGGCCACGCCGCCGATACCGGTGATGGTTACCGATGCATCGTTGTCGTTCACGGTGCCCGGAACCTTATAGTAATAATCGAGGCGGGTATATATACGCGGATAATAAACGGCGCCGTATTTAAAACGGTTGATATCGCCCGCTATGGTATTCCTGAATTCAGTGATATTATCCACGGTGGGGTCGGCATCGAGCCATACATCCATAACCGTGAAGCGGTCCTGCAATTCAAAACACTGGTCCATCGCTTCCTGGTGCAGGGTGCAATAATCGCCGAGCGAGCTCATATTCATGCTGTCGGGGAAAAGAATAAGGGTAACCTCGTTCTCTTTTTCAATTTCATCGAGGCCATTCTGTAATGTGGCCAGGTCGATCACCCCGCCGCCCGAGTAATCGCCAACGGAAACAATATAACAGGGACCGCCGCCATTGATAAAGAACATTTGTAAAGAATAATACATGAGGTATTTGGAAGGGGTGGTCACTTTTCCCTGTACATCGATGCGCGAAGGATTGGTGGTATCGATGTTTACCGTAATAGTGGTTTCGGGTTCCGGAAAGCCGAAGTATTGTTCATACTCCAGCATAGAGCTGATGCGTTTCGGTTTTAATAAAAGATCGTTGTCTTCTTTTAACCTTGCGATCTGGGTGTAACCAATAAAGGCCGGAATGGCTGTTTCAACAGATGCTATAGAAGGGGGAAGTTTGGGTATTTCTTCTATATACACTCCGGGTGTTTTATATTCCTGCATAATGCGATTGTTTTAAGGATTAAATATTTGATG
The DNA here is from genome assembly GCF_002078015.1 of Niastella populi. Taxonomy (GTDB): domain Bacteria; phylum Bacteroidota; class Bacteroidia; order Chitinophagales; family Chitinophagaceae; genus Niastella; species Niastella populi. Next base: position 161,664 of record NZ_LWBP01000001.1, read on the forward strand.
TGCTGATTGTTGTTTTTTTAGTCGGGCCACGTTTCGCCAGCGACGCAATCGTACCCCCCGGCTTAATCGGGGCAGGCTGTGGCACGACTGCTTTATTCATGGCCCCAGTGGAAACATTTCGGAGGTTGGTACCGGTATTTCTGTAAACAGCCTGTTGCCTTCTACCCGCACCGGCTCGTACGCTTTCGGGTTGGGCAGATAGTGCAGTGAGCTGTCGGCTTTTTTATATAATGTCGGGTAGTAACTATGTGAACGCGGACCGTCGGAGATCAACTGCCCGTTATTAAAGAAAAGCAGGTCGGCGTGAGTACCGGTCTTCAACACCCCGCCATCCATACTGGAGTAACGCCAGAAGCTCAACCGGCTTTTTACCCATATTTCAAAAATGGGCGGCGAAACGGTAACGGCATTGGCCTCATTGCGGCGGGTGATCAAAAAACCGGAGCCGTCTATTAAATTGAATGCGGCATTGACGGGCGCCGGTTTTATATTCACCATACCCCAGATGTCTTTTGCATCGATGCCCGGTTCCCTGATGAATAATAAAGGATGGGTATTGCTGTAACCGTCATCGGCATTTACTTCAAGTGTATACAGCAGTGTATTATCGATGGTGTTGCCGGCGGTTGTTTTTAGTTTGGTAATATCGAATGCAAGCGATGCCGTGTACAGGCGGTTGCCGCCGCTGCCGGCCTGTATGGTTTGAATGGTGGCATTGGTGTTGTCTTTCAGCGTAAAGCCGGCCTGTGTTACGGTATTGGCTGTTGGAAATGTATAATTAATATAAGGAGAGGTAAGCAGGTTGTCTGCTTCGTTGTAGTAATTACCGGGCGTTACCGGCAAAAACTGGTCGCCGCCGCTGTTATCAACAAAAAAAGCGCGGGTATCATTGGCGCCGAAAGCGGAGAGTTCGCCCTGCTCATATACCGCTGCTGCATCGAAGGCCGCTACCGGGTTGCTCAGGAATGGAAAGGTTTTAGCGCCGGGCAGATCGTCGTTGCTGAAATAACCGGCCGTTTTAAGACTGGTGCGAAGCCGGCGGTTGGTGTAAATATCGATACTGTGGTCTTTACGCAGCAACAATACCCTGATATCGAGGTCATCGGGCAGTTCCACTACGGGGCGATATGCTTTGATATTACCGCCGAGGATAACCGGGGTTACTTCTATCCCGATCTTAAATCCTGAATAACCGGTGACGAGTTTGAGCCGGTATTTGTTGAATACGCCCTGCATGGAGGGCGGCACTACATACCGCAGATCGCTGCTGATGCTGCGGGCATTTTTCAGGAACCGGTCGCCCAGGAACAACTGGCGCGCGGCCGCGGTGCCTTCAAAGATGGTGGTATTGTCCTGGTTGGTGAGGTAGAACTCATGCAGCACCTGTACTTCAAATAATATTTTATATATGGTGGTCATCAGGCAGGCGGCATTTTCGTTGAGGAGGAATTGTTGGTAAGCTCTTCTATCAATGGTACTTCCCTTACCAGCTTGCGATCTGTAATGGCTACCAGGCGTAGTTTATACATTACAAAGGGCATTTGTTTACCGCCCAGCGAAGCCCACAGATAATTGATCTGTTCAAATGAAAGGGTGTACAACTCTGCCTTTATGCTCATATTGATAAGATCATCGTTTACGAATTTGTCGGGATCATAAGATGAGGACGTGGCCAGTGAAAATGAATTCCTGCCCTGGAAGAACCTGATCACATGCGATAACTTTTCAAGGGCATCGAGATAATTGTTATCGTTTTGTCCGGCGGTTTTGTTACACGATGTCACCAGCAGGTATAAGTTAAGATATACCGGCGGGTTCTCGTATCGCGCGGTATTGCCGCCATTGCGTTTCTGGTACGGTGTATTCTTGAGCGTACTTTCTTCCTCTATGTTTACAAGGGTAAACACGATCTTATCGTCGAGGTTAGCCGGCGAATTCGATTCAAACAGGGCGATGTTTTCCACCACCACCATTGTATCGGCGTTCGACTCAGGACTATAACCATGGGCAGCAAGGTATACTACCAGTTCTTTTCTGATTAAAGAAATAGCATCATGAATCATATCATTATATGATTACAGTATTATTGAATTTTAGGAATCTTTGAATGTGCTAATCTGTGTTCGGGTATTTCTAACGGCTGGGTACGGGGGGTATGTGTGCAGAAGTAATAAATCAGCAATTAATAAAATAAAGGTAGTGTATTGATTCTTGTTACCAAATACCACATTGTGGTAATTTATAAAAAGAAGAATAGAAACAGTTTTTATTGATCATGATTAAAAAATAAAAGCTGTTAATAAAAACATATGGATGCATTTTGTGAATAACTGTTGCGTGTATATACTAACTCAAAAAGGGGATGTGTATCGATAACCTTTTTGGCGGTTTCTATTTTTTGATCTCTTTAACTGACGTGTTGTTGTCTTTATCGGTTTCTACTTCAATTTTTTTTAGCGATACCGCATAATCATTGGGTTGAAGGGAAGATCCTTTATGCGCGCTCCATGCTTTTGCAAATTCAGCGCCTATATATAATATGATGGCAGAGTAATAAACCCATAGTAACAATACTACCAGCGAGCCTGCTGCGCCATAGGTTGAGCTGATATCGCTTCTTCCTATATAGAAGGAGACGCCGAATTTGCCGATCATGAATAATATGCCGGAAGCGATGGCGCCGGGCAGCACATCTTTCCATTTGGTTTTTGCATCGGGCAGTACTTTAAAGATCAATGCAAACAGCGAAGTGATAACGGTGAAAGAGATGAGGAGGTTTAAAATATAAAATACCGCTACGGTAATGTTTGGAAAGCTGTCTTTTAAGTGGTTGCTCAATGCTTCAATGACGCTTGAAATAGCCAGGGAAACCAGCAACAGGAAACCGAGGCTCACAATGATTGAAAACGATAAGAACCGTGTTCTGATAAATTGCCAAAACCCTTTTTGCGGTTTTGCTTTAAAGCCCCAGATGATATTGATGGAGTCCTGGATCTCGGCAAACACCGCTGTTGCGCTGAACAGCAGTGTAACAATACCGATCACGGCGGCAAAGGTTTCCTTGCCGCTCAGTGATGCGTTCTTGATGATCGTTTGAAGTTGTAACGCCGCCTCACGGCCAACAAACTGTTGCAACTGTTCATTGATCTGCCCCTGTATGGCTTCCTGTCCCAGGAAAATACTGCATAAAAAAATGATCACTACCAGCAGTGGGCCCATCGAAAAAACGGTGGTGTAGGCGAGTGCTGCGCTGTATTTTAAGATCTTGTCTTCCATAAAACTCTTGAAAGACTTCAGCAGCACTTTCCATATGGTTTTCAGGCGATTCATCAGTTTCAACTGTAATGCAGTTTTTATCTTCTGAATTCGCTTAAATAATCATACCAGCGGCCGTGGACGGTTATCACTTCGCTATATCTATCTTCACCTTTTTGTTCTTGATCTTCTCATTTTTGATCAATGTAATGGTATGGCTTGCGTGCGATTTACGTATGGCCACAAAGGAGAAGAAATCTTTTACCTCTATCAGCCCGATATCTTCTTTTTTCAGCTGGCCTTTATTGGCGAGAAAACCTACGATATCGACCTTGTTCACTTTGTCTTTTTTACCGGCGCCTACAAACAGGGTGGTCCATACCGGTTTTTGGGGCAGTACGGGTGAGGCGGGCAGTTCGATGGTTGCGGGTGGCGGCGTAATGTATTCGGGGAGGTATTCGTGCGGGGCCAGGATGAGAATGGCGGTGCCGCTGGCATCCATACGGGCGGTGCGGCCATTGCGATGGGTGAACGATTCCTGGTTGGGGGGTAACTGGTAATGTATAATGTAGCGGATGTTGGGGATGTCCAGTCCGCGTGCGGCGAGGTCGGTGGTCACCAGTACGTTCGAGCTGCCGTTGCGGAATTTACACAAAGCGCTGTCGCGTTCCTGTTGTTCCATGGCGCCATGGTAAAATACGTTTACGATGCCTTTGTCTTTCAGCGATGCGCTTACCTCTTCCACAAACTCGCGCTGGTTGCAGAATATTATGGTAGAACGGTTGCCCAGTGCGCAGATAAGCCTGAACAGGGTGTCTGATTTATCGCGGTCATCGCTGCGCACCTGTTGAACGGCGAGGGCCGGAGATTTTTCGCCTGTTAAAAAATTGAGCTTAACCGGTTCCTGTAATCCTACAAACGGCGGCACTTCCACCGCTTCGGTAGCTGAGGTGAGTATTCTTTTCTTTACCGCCGGCAGCGATTGTATAATGAACGACATTTCATCTTCAAAACCCTGCTCCAGCGATTTATCGAACTCATCGAGCACAAGAGATGCTATATGAGTGGTAGTAATATTACCACGGCGAATATGATCGGCGAGGCGGCCCGGTGTGCCCACGATCAGTTCAGGCGCCTGCAGCAGGTTGTTCTCCTCGGTTTCGCGTTTATGACCGCCATAACAGCAGGTGATCTTGAAACCGGTTCCCATTCTTTTGAAAACAAGCTCAATTTGCAGGGCCAGTTCGCGCGAAGGCACAATGATCAATGCCTGGGTCACCGGTTTCTTTTCAAGCAGCTGCGTTACGGGCAGCAGGAAAGCGAGCGTTTTACCAGAGCCGGTATCGGCCAGCAATACCACCTCGTTCGACGTTTTATTCGCCTCTAAAGATGCCTGCTGCATCTCGTTCAAAGCCTCTATCTGTAAATTGGAAAGTGTGTTCTCAATGGAGAATGTAGTTTTCTGCATCCGGCAAAAGTACGTACCAAAGGGCAATAAGCAATTGGCAATTAGCACTGGGCAATAAGCAATATGCAATAGGCAGTAAGCAATTGGCAAAAGAGGAGATCCGGGACTCGAATACAGGTTTTATTTACCCATTGCATATTGCCCATTGCCAATTGGTTAGCGTGGCACAATTTTTCCATAATATACCAAAATGCTTGATTATGGAAAACAAGAACAATAGTAATTTAGCCGATAAGAAAAAGAAAGAAGAAAAGCATGATAACCCGGTTTCACAACCCGATCCGGAAACATTGCATAAAACAGACCCGCAGGAAAGTATGAAGGGGCCGGTTAGTTCTCTGATGAATAATGCCGCCGAAAAAATGGAAGAGAACGAAGAAAAGGACAAGGTTGATGAGCAGGAGTTTGAGCAAAAGGAAGAAGCAAAGAAAATGAAGGGCGAATAATGTAGAGGGTATTATACAATAAAAAAATGCCCCCGCCAGCTGGCGGGGGCATTTTTTTTATAACGTTTAATAATCGCTTTGTTGTGTGGGAAGATCCGCCGGTAACGCAAAGAATGATGCGTCCAGTTTCATTTCCTGTACTTCCATTGCTACGCTTTCCCAGGTAAACTGGTTTATATCAACGATCGCTTTCAAAGGCAATGCATTCGATCTTGAAACAAATTCATACCAGTTGAAATACTTGTGGTTTACATACAGTTTCGGGTCAACGGCAATCTTCCTGTTGAAATAATATTTTTGAATACCGCTCTTACACGTAAACACCAGTTCATCGCATTTATAACCCAGAATTTCGGTTACGCCTTCATTGAGCTCTACTTTTAAAATTGAATCGGTGTTGATAGAACAATCATTCCAGCGCGCTCCTTCTTCACTGGCCATTTTGTTGTAGAGTTTATTGTCTTTATTCACATATAACTGCCACTGCAGTAACAGGCCGTTGGTGGTTGATCTATAATCGCCATTTTTGATATAATAATCGTATTTCGAGCCCATCATGGAGTTTAACTGGGCATCGGTTATATTGGGGGCTTTGCTTTTATACTTGTTTTTGTAAACGATCTTTCCTTCAAAAGTTTGGGCAAACGACGTGAATGACAAAAGAACGGCAAGCAAAAGGAGCGGGGCCTTTGTTTTCATGTTATTGATTTTAAGGGTGTTGGATCGGGTTCGACCCAATGTTAATTTTTCAATCAGGCAACAAGATATAACAATTTTTTACATTATGCCAGTTCCGCTGGTTATACCCGGCAGCGAACAGGGTTTATACTATAAAACAACCCCATTCAGGCTGAGTGGGGTTGTTTGGTTTTCTACGCAGCCTTACGGACTGTTCCGGAAGTAACTGCTATGTCGGTTTATTCTTCTTATTGAATAACCCTTGAAACGAGTACGGAGGCCACCGATTGTTTACCGCGGCCATGGGCAATTACGCGGAACCAGTACCTGGCGATCGAGTTCAGGTTAGTGAACGTGTTTTGGGGATCGGAAGTGGTGTCACTTGCCCACACGCTGTCGGTTGTTACGGGGTCGGGCGTACACTGAAAGGTATACATCCTTGCCCCGGTAACCCTTTTCACCCGGGCGATGGCCTGCCCGGGCGGTCCAATCTCAACATCCAGTTGTTCAACAGGTGTCAAATCCTGTGATGCGCCCCCGATCCCGGTAATATCGAACCCGCTGCTAAGCAGCATGGTCTTGTCACCGTTGCAGGTTAACGTTACATGATCGCCCAGTTTTTCGAGCAACCCGCTCAATACAGCTTTTTTGTCGTTTTTAGCTGATGACAGCGTTCGGTCGTTTCTGCCGGCTACGTTAAGCGATACCTGAAATTCACCGAATGCCTTTTCCACGTCAGGAAGGGTTGGCATTGGGTTGGGAAAGTATGGATTGTTTTTCATGCTTTCCAGTATGCGGCCCGTTAACTTAAGCATATACGTATCGCTTGGCTTTTTGTACGATTTTTTAATTTTGAGTATCATATAAAAATGTTTTAAAAATTTGAAAATTGTGGTTACTGATCTTACGCTACTAATTGCAACCTTACCTTTCGTCTATACCTGTGCCTGTTACATTACCCTGTTCCGGTAATATACCTTTAGCTCAGTTGCTAAAGCTGGTAACACAAACGTGTTGTTGAATGGTAATGAATGAAGGCCCGGATGGAAAACGTATTGGCCAATACGCGGGGGTCGAACTTCCCGTTTGTTTTACTTTTCTCACCGTTGGATCCTTTTACTAGTGTCAGTGAGACCGGTAATCAACCAGGTGTCTTTGTTCCATACAAATATAATATTGCAAAAAAGTGAATTCCAAATTTTTGGCAAATCTCATGCGCCTATTGCGTTATATGCGTTATATGCGCTAATATTTAGATGAACTTGATTTAGATCAAGTGTTGGTAAGCGAAAAAGTTATCTTTTTCCGTGAGTTGATACTTAAATGGCATTGGTTTTATTTCTCCTTATTGCAGTGTATCAGGTACGTGATTGGTTTTCTGTGAAGGGCAGCACGTTTGCCAGGTAGTACAGTATATAACCTGAAGCTCCCGGTTATTTATACCGTCCCATGATCTGAATTCCCATCTCTCCGGTTTGTGTATGTCTAACGCTAATCCGGTATGTGACTGGTTTTTCCAGGTAAGCCTGTTTCCTGGTCTGGAAGATGCTATGGATGGCAGGGTTGATGCTTCTGCCAACAGGCAATAAGCTTTCGCCGGTTTGTATTCACCTGCGTATAATAAATGAGATGCGTCCGCAGATAAGGTTGTGGTTTCGCCTTTTCCGGCAAAGGTGTATGCGGGCTGGTGTACAGCCTTTACCGGTCAGTGCGGGCCTTGCTCTAATCGGGTTTAGGGGCTGCCTAATCAGGTGTTTGATACATTGGGTCAGCTTTTGACGTTCCCCAAAAAAGGAACGGCCAACTCTAACCGGGTTAATGAGTTTACCGGTAGGTAAGGGGGTACAACCGACCGGAATAAAGAGGTAGATAGATCAGTGTGAAGTAACCTTTGATCATTCTTCATTACAATTTGATCAATGTCAGGTAAAAACCGGATTGGTAAGGTCAGAAAACAAATTATTGCGGTCAGGAACTGAATGGTGACCAGATTTGGGTGAACAGGTAAGGTCAAATGCTGAGTTGGTGAAGTCAAAAACCGATCAGGAAAGTCAATTACCCGGCCAGCCCTTTCAAAAACCGGGTTGGTATAATGAAAACCTGAAAAGTTTTTTCAAATACCCGGTTGGTATAGTGAAAATCCGAAAAGTTTTATTAAAAACCTGGTTGGGGAAGGTGCGTTTAAATATAAAATATGACAAACATTGTTTCCGGCAGGAAATTGACGTATAATAGCGGGAAACATGACAATGGATAAAGAATTATTGTCAGGTAACTCAAAATATAACAGGTATATATAAAACCAATATGCTCAATTATGACACCTGAAACAATTGAAATACCGTTAAGCAAAAAGAAATTAATATTGACCCTTGTGGGGGCCATTGGCTTTGTTGCGATCGGCTGTTGGTTTTTGATTGCTCCGCCAACGATCAGCAATCCGGTGATTGGCAATCCCACTACCATATTTATAACCGGACTTGCATCGGTGATATTCTTTGGGTTGGTGACTGTAGTAGTAATTCGCAAACTGCCTGATAATAAAGCGGGTTTGATCATCGATGAAAAGGGCATCATTGACAATTCAAGCGGGGTATCTGCCGGACTTGTGCTGTGGTCGGATATTGAAGAGATCAAGGTTTTCCAGATCATGAATCAAAAGTTCCTGATGTTTATTGTTAAGAACCCGCAGGATTATATCAGCAGGCAGGCAAATGGTTTGAAAAGGAAAGGCATGGAATTGAATTATAAAAGTTATGGTTCGCCGATAAGTATCTCAGCGAATGCCTTACAAACGGATTTTGATAAGTTATACGAACTGCTTGTAAGGAAGATGGGGGAGTATAAATTGTAATTTAAGGAACGGCCACAAAAAATAATGAATACTGCTTTCTGTTTGATAATTCAGCAGAAAGCTATAAATGGACTTTGGAGATTAAATATGGCAAAATAGAGATAATAGACCCTGATATTCCTGATTGGGTATCTGCTCATGTATTTGTTCCCTTAGGCGTAAAACAGTAAATCACATCCAGGTTTACTTCTTCTTCTTTTTATACCTGATCTCCACATTCGCCACACCGGCATTTACCATACCCAGCTTTTTTGCCGCCTTTTTCGATACATCGATAATGCGGCCGGGTACAAATGGGCCACGATCGTTGATAGTGACATTTACCGAACGGCCATTGGCTAAATTCACCACTTTTACTTTAGTGCCAAAAGGCAGCGTTTTATGCGCAGCTGTCATTTTATGCTGGTCGAATTTGGCGCCGCTGGAAGTGGTGCGGCCCTGGAATTTATCGGCATAATAAGAGCCTTTGCCGGTTTCGGTAATTTTACGCGCGCAGGAAGTTAACCCAATAATAAAACAGGCGGCAATAACTGAATGGCGGATAATCATGTTCACTGGTTTTAAATAGAATGGCCGCAAAGATACTATTCTTCATGATTGCACCTTTATTGCATAGCTAAAATCCATTAGCCCCGTGCGCCATCCTTTTTTGGGTATGGCGCACACATTATTTATATAAAATAAATAATATATCCAACCCCGTTACCTCAAAATGAAACGGTTTGAATGAATAATGATACACGATGAATAAATGCTGAATAAACCTTCGTGTAATTTTATTTTAATACTAACTACTTATAACGATTGCATATGTCGCCTAAACTTGCTTGTTTACCAAAGCGGGGCCTGACATTGGCTTCCCTTGTACTGTTTATCTTTTGTGCCTGTACCAAAAAGAGCACAACCGAAAACGGGGTTCCATACGATCCTTCTTCCCCGGTAACCATCAGCCGCATAACACCCGATAGCGGTGGCGTTAGCACCCAGCTGATGATCTATGGCGCCAACTTCGGCTCCGATACTTCCCTTATTAAAGTGTTTATCAATGGCAAACCCGCCCCGGTGATAGGATCTAACGGTTCCGCCATCTATGTGCTGGTGCCATCGAAAGCCGGCTCCGGTGAAGTAAAAGTGGTTGTTGGCGATCATTCAACAACACAGGAGGCCATTGCTCCGGTAGAATTCCGGTATATCTTTTATCCCCGCGTAAGCACACTGGCGGGTTTTACCGACAAAGACGGCAAAACCGCCATCGTTGACGGTCCCATCAATAAAGCACAGTTTGAAGAACCATACTGGCTGAGCTTCGATGATAAAAAGAATATCTGGCTGCTGGAAGAGTACCGCGGGCTTCGGTTCATCAATGCCGATAGAACCGAAGTGAGTACGAAATTCAGAACGGGTAACGGTATGGGCCGGCCCCGGACGCTTTCGTTCAACCCCGGCTTTGATACACTATATATTACCAACGACCAGTGGGACTGGACCGGTCTCAGCACGGCCGTTGCCACCAAAGCCGATAACTTTACCCGGTGGACGTCACTTATTTACAGTCAAACCACCAATGGCGGCGCCGCACAACCGCAAACCGGCGATTATTTCTTCAACGCCTATTCAACCGGCGCCATTTTTAAATGGGACAGAACGGCCAAAGTATCGCGTGAACTGTACCGTATCGGCGATGTAAGCTGGGAGTTCAACGTTCAGTTTGCACCCAGCGGCGATTTCGCATATATAGTTGTGGTAAACCAGCATTACATACTTAAGTCGAGGTACAACCGGCAAACCGGCGAACTCGAAACACCTGTGCATTTTGTCGGCGGCAGAAGAAGCGCCGGCCATAAAGATGGCGTTGGCGTCGATGCGCGCTTCGATCAGCCGCACCAGGGCGCCTTTGATGAAAATGATAACTTCTACCTGTGCGATGTGGTCAATCACTGCATTCGAAAAATAACACCTGAAGGCGTGGTAAGCACATTTGCCGGCCGTCCGCGTAACAGCGGTTATGCCGATGGCGCATTACGCGATGCGCAGTTCCATAATCCGAGGGGCATCATTTACGATCAGGCCTCGGGAACTTTTTATGTTGCCGACCAGGTAAACCGCCGTATCAGAACTATCTCCACTGAATAACCTCAACCCAATATAGTTACAATGAAACGTTACATAACCATTCTACTGCTCATATTGGGTAGTTGCCTCTTTGCACACGCCCAGGAATTTATACAGGTGTCGGGCACCGTAACCGATGGCCTCAATAACACGCTCACCGGCGTAAGCGTAACCATCAAAAACCAGGTGGGCGGCGGCGCCATGACGAACGATAAAGGCCGGTATACCGTTCGTACCGAACCGTACAGCACGCTGATCTTTTCACATATCGGTTTTGCCACCCAGGAAATAAAGATCGGTACAAAAGGCCTGCTGAACGTGACGCTTAAGTCGCTCGACTCCAGCGCCCTCACCCAGGTGATCGTAACCGCTGCCGGCCCGCAGAAAAAACTTTCCGTCACTGGCGCGGTCACATCTGTCGATGTCGCCCAGCTGCGAACGCCTACCGCCAATATTTCGAACGGGCTCGCCGGCAACGTGCCGGGCGTCATTGCCATGCAGGGGTCGGGCGAACCGGGAAATAACCAGTCGGAATTCTGGATCCGCGGTATCTCCACGTTCGGCGCCAACCAGAGCGCACTGGTGCTGGTTGATGGGTTCGAACGGCCATTCAATGAAATTAATATTGAAGACATACAATCATTTTCGGTATTGAAAGATGCCTCTGCCACCGCCATCTACGGCTCACGCGGCGCCAATGGGGTAGTGCTCATTACAACCAAAAGAGGTAAAGCCGGTAAAGTGAATATCGATGGAAAAATGGAATACGGGTATTTAACCCGTACGCGCACCCCAAAATTTGTAGATGGATATACCTACGCGCAACTGGTGAATGAAGCAAAGATCACCCGTAACCAGGAACCGCTGTATACTGAAAATGAACTGCAGATCATCAAAGAAAAGCTTGATCCCGATCTGTATCCCAATGTCGACTGGCAGGATAAACTGCTGAAGGACGGCGCCAATATTTACCGCGCAGCCATTAATCTTTCGGGCGGCGCTACCATTGCCCGCTATTTTGTATCGGCCAGTTATGTCGATGAAGGCGGTATGTACAAAACCGATCAGGCGCTAAAAGATTACAAGACCAATGCGCATTTGTCGCGCTGGAATTACCGTATCAATTACGATCTCGATGTAACGCGCTCAACGACACTCGCATTGGGTGTTTCGGGTTTTCTCGAAAAGCAAAACTTTCCGGGGCTGAATAATCTAAACGTATGGTATTCCCTTATCGGCCAGTCGCCGACTTCCATTCCCTTTATGTACTCGAACGGGCTGGTGCCTGCATATGGCACCGGCAACAGAACCAATCCCTGGGTAATAGCAACGCAAACGGGTTTCCGCGAGCATTGGGAAAACAAAACCGAATCGAACGTTACGCTCAACCAGCGGTTAGATATGATCACGAAAGGGCTGCGGTTTACCGCCCGCCTTGCCTTTGATGCCAACAGCATGAATGATATCAACCGCATAAAATGGCCCGAGCAGTATAATGTAGAACGCCGCCGCGACCGCAACGGCAACCTTATAATGCACAGGGTGTCGGGTGAACAACTCATGCAGCAGGAATCGAGCTCATGGGGCGAACGCGTGTACCAGGCCGATGCCGAGTTGGGCTATGGCTACAATCATGGCGGCCATCATAATGTGGAAGGGCTGCTTAAATACTTTGTACGCGAACAACGCCAGACGCAGAACCTGGGAACGGATATAAAGAACGGCCTGCCACGCAGGAATATGTCGGTGGCCGGCCGCGCCATGTATGGTTACCGGAACCGCTACCTGTTCGAATTCAATTTCGGTTATACGGGTTCTGAAAATTTCAGGAAAGGGCACCAGTTCGGGTTCTTTCCCGCCGTTGCAGTGGGCTGGAATGTGGCAGAAGAAAACTTCATAAAGGATAAACTTCCCTGGCTCGATATGTTCAAGGTGCGCTACTCCATTGGGGAAGTGGGCAACGATTATTTCGGTAGTTTACGCTTCGCCTACCTGAGCACCATCTCGAGCGGCGGCAGTTTTAATTTTGGCGAACCGGTTAGTCCGAACAGTTACACCGGTTTGTATTATTCCCAGGTGGCATCCGATGCCTTGACATGGGAAGTAGCCAGGAAACAAAACCTCGGTATCGATATCAATATCCTGCGCAATGTATTTTCTTTCACGATCGACTTCTTCCAGGAATCGCGGCGGAATATTTATATGCAGCGCAACCAGCTGCCGGGTATCGTAGGTACCAGCAGCGCACCCTGGGCCAATGTAGGCCGGATGGATAACCGGGGAATAGATGGCAATTTCGGAATAAGAAAAAAGATCGGGAATATCAACTTCCACCTGAGAGGAAATCTTACCTGGTACAAGAACAAGATCCTCGAACGCGATGAACAACTGAACAGTTATCCATACCTGATGCAACAGGGTTTTCGCGCAGAACAAACCCGCGGCCTGGTCGCATTGGGACTGTTTGCCGATTATGAAGAAATAAGGAACAGTCCGCGCCAGACCTTTGGCGCCTATATGCCCGGCGATATCAAATACAAAGACGTGAACGGCGATGGCCTTATCAATGATGAAGACGTTGTGCCCATTGGTGCAAGCTGGCGGCCAGCGCTTGAATATGGAATGGGTTTGTCGGCATCGTACAAACAACTGGATGTGAATGTGCATTTCCAGGGTGCGGGCCGTAATTCCTATTTCCTGAATGGTCCAACGGTTTATCCTTTTGTAGATGGCGCCTGGGGAAATATTCTCACCGAAGTGGTTGAACCGGGTAACCGATGGATCAGTAAAGACATAGCGCCGAAAGATGTACAGGCTGAAAACCCGAAAGCGAAATACCCGCGCCTGAGTTATGGCGGTAATCCCAATAACTATCGCGCTTCCACCTTCTGGTTACGCGATGGCGCTTATCTGCGCTTCAAAACGCTCGACATCGGGTATACCGTCCCCGGCAAAATAGCAAGCCGGTTCAAGCTGAGCAATTTGCGCTTCTACCTGCTTGCGCAGAACCTGATGGTATGGGATAACGTAAAAGTGTGGGACCCCGAAATGGCCACCAGCGATGGTACGCGTTACCCATTGCCCAAGACATTAACCATTGGTATGACCTTCAAATTTTAATGCACCAATATAATTGGTATGAAAACATTTTATTTTATAGCGATTGTTGTCATAGCCGGTACGTTCCAGTCATGTAAAAAATATATGGATATGGAACACTACTTCAAAGACCGGATGAATATAGACACCTTATTTGTTCGGAAAGATTATGCCGATCAGTGGCTTGCCGATGTGTATACGCATTTGCGTGAGGAAAACCTCGATGTGGCCAGTAAGGATTTTGCGCCGTTCAACCTGATCTCCGACGATATGTTCTTTGGCGATCGCGGCGATGAGCTCGATAGCAGAAGTTACAAGAACTATAAGAACGGCGAATACAATGAAGGCTGGACGCAACGTTCCTGGGGTTCGTGTTACCAGGGTATTCGAAAGGCAACCATTTATATTTATAATATCGATCGCAACCGCCAGATGAGTGCAGAGCAGATCGCAACCGGTAAAGCGGAAGCGCGTTTTCTGCGGGCTTACTATTACTGGTTACTGCTGCGGAAGTATGGCCCCGTGCCATTGGTGCCCGAGCAGGGCATCGATTACACGCGTCCTTATGAAGAGCTGGCCATACCAAGAAGCCCATACGACAGTTGCGTGGCATATATTACAAGAGAGCTGGCCACCGCAGCACTTGATCTTCCTTTATCAACTACCAGCCGCGACAAGGTGCGGCCAACAAAAGGCGCTGCCCTGGCTGCCCGCGCAAAAGTGTATTTGTATGCGGCCAGTCCCGAATTCAATGGCAATACCGAAATGGCCGACCTCATCGATAACGAAGGGCACCAGCTTATATCGCAATCATATAATGATGAGAAATGGGCAAGGGCTGCCGCGGCGGCAAAAGATGTGATCGATCTTGGCGTATACCGGTTGTTCACCGCACCCTTCAATGCAACAGACCAGGGACCGGCGCAACCGAAAACAATAGTACCGCCTTTCCATCCAAAATATTCAAACGCCTCGTTCCCCAACGGCTGGAGTGACATCGATCCGTTTGAGTCGTACCGCCAGCTGTTCAATGGCGCCATAACGGCATCGGCCAACCCGGAACTGATCTTTTCGCGTGTAACCGAATTAAGCGGTGTTGGTCCGGAAGCGATGGCAAAACACCAGACGCCTTATTCGATGGGCGGCTGGAATGCCCACGGCATTACCCAAAAACAATGCGATGCCTATTATATGAACGATGGCGCCGATGTTCCTTTGAATCCCAGAACGCCCGGTTTTACTACAAATGACCAGGACCATCTGCCATTGCCTGCAGGCGTATCGTTGCAATATGCCAACCGCGAGCCGCGCTTTTATGCATCGGTGGCGTACAATGGAAGCATCTGGTACCGGTTGAGCGTGGTAAACGCGTCGTTGAGAAGTAAACAGGTCTTTTATTACCGGGGCGAACCTGATGGCAAACAGCCAGCATCGCCGCAGTTTCATGTAAGAACAGGGCTGGGTATCAAGAAATATGTTAACCCCACCGATTCGCACGATGGAAAAGAGGCGGGCTCTTTTGTTATACCGAAATATGAACCTGCTATCCGGTATGCCGAAGTGTTATTGATCTATGCAGAAGCGCTGAATGAGCTGGGCGGTTCTTACAACATACCCGATTATACCGGAACGAAATCGCATTCCATCGGCAGGAATATCCAGGAGATGAGTTATGCCATCAGCCAGGTAAGAATAAGAGGCGGCCTGCCCGATTTCGACGGGAATGTATATGGTTCAAAAGAGATGTTCCGCAAAGCTTTGAAAAGAGAACGCCAGATCGAATTGCTGGGTGAGAACCATCGCTATTACGATCTGCGCCGCTGGAAAGACGCGCCGGTTGAAGAAGCCACACCGGTAATGGGATGCAATATGGATATGACTGTTGCGCAACGCGAACTGTTTCATACACCGGTTGTCATTCCTTCGTTCCCAACCATCTTCGTAAAGAAAATGTACCTGTGGCCTATTTCGCATGAAGAATTGAGAAGGAATAAAAAGCTTACGCAAAACCCGGGCTGGACGATGCCTTATTAGAGAAGGCAATGAGGCGACAAGGCAACGAGGCAACAAGGCAACAAGGCATAAAGGCATATAGGCAGAAAGGGAATACAGAATACAGCTGCAAGCTACAAGCTGCACGCTGCAAGCAAATACAAAATACAGCGACAAGCTGCAAGCGAATACAGAATACAGGCGAAAAGTTCGAATAAAAAGAACAATAAACAAAAAACAATAAACCATAAACTAAAAGAAAGCGAGGCCTGCAATTAGTCTTGAGCCTCGAATTAAAGAACAACAAACCACAAACAAAAAAATTGCGACCTATCATTCGTAAATACTTTTATATGAAATTTTATTTTCTAATCATATTCATAGCTTTGGTCTCCTGCAACAAAGAGTGGACAGACGAGCTGTACGTAAAAGAAGTATCGTTCGTAAAAAGCGGCGTGGTGCGGGTGAACGCGAAATATAAAAGCCAGGGCGGGGTAGTAACGGTAAAAGTGCCGGTGATCTTGAGCGGCTCCACCGGCAACCCCGACGATCTACAGGTGACTATTGAACTGGATAAAGACACACTGGCAAATCTGAACTTCGACCGGTTCAGGTTGCGCAGTGATCTGTACTTCCAGGAGCTGCCGGCCGGTAATTACGCTTTCAAGTCAATGACCACCACCATTCCCAAAGGATCATTGCAGGGGTATTTTGATCTCGATCTGAAAATGGAAGGGCTCGACCTGATCAATAAATATGTATTGCCCATAAAGATAGTGGCTACGTCCAATGACAATGTCTCGAAGCGGCGATGGTTCAGTAAGTCGATCATGCAGATCATTCCCTTCAACGATTATTCGAACCGGTATTCAAATGCCGGGCTTATCTGGAACCGCGATCTGCCGCAAACCGGCCAAACCGCACTAACGACCCCGCACCGCAATGCCTTTGTGGTGGATGAGAATACGGTCTTCTTTTTTGCCGGCAATATAGATGAGGAAGCCTACGACCGGGCGAAATATAAAGTGATCGCGCGCTTCAATGATGATAGTACGGTTACGCTCACGGCCCCAGATGCAGCTATTAATTTCTCCCAGCAGGCCGGCACGTATACTATCAGCAAAAAAATGGATGAAGTACAGCCCTACCTTCAAAAAACGTATATAACAATGAACCTGGAGTATTGGTACAGCGACATTACCAACCTTGCGTTTCCCATTAACTACAGGTTTAGTGGTCCTTTGACGCTTGAAAAGGTCAGGAACATCCAGATTCCCGAGGAGGACCAGCAGGTGCAGTTTGAGTAGAAGCAAATACAGCTGCAAGCTTCAAGCTGCACGCTGCAAGCTGAAAGCCAAAGCAAATACAGAATACGGCTGAACGCCGAACGCTTAACGCTGAACGCTGGCTCGCTAATATTTGGGAGGCCTGTTTAACCGGTGCCTCGCGAATACGGGGAAGCTTAACGCAGAAGGCTTGTTCCCGAATTTTTCAGCCGTCTCACTTTTTCAGGCATGGCAAAAGTGCAGCAGGCGAAAATGCGGTACAGGGTGGGTCGCCTTTCAAAGGCGGCTCACTCTTTTTCCGGAACGCGGAACACGTTTCAGATGTGCCACACCTCGCGGGTGTGGCACATCTTTTTTGGGACAAAGTTAAAGGCACTTGCACGGTTATTGCCCAAATCTGCACGCTTATTGTCAAAACTACACGAATGTTAATTCTTGTCAGGCGGTAAGTGAAGTTTTAGTAGTTTTAGAAATCGATTCTATGTACCTCGTGAAAGCAAATAATTACTTTGTTATAGTTGTCCTGCTATCAGGTTACCTGATATGTTGCAAGGTAAATAAACCAGTGCAAACAGCCCTCACCCGAACTTCCATGGGCATCGGTACACGTAACCCGGCAAAAAGCGTCAACGCGATCATGAATACCGATACCACGCAGAAAAAGTCAGACAAGGGCCTGCAGTTCTCTTTGAAGCTGCATAATGATGCTGACACCGCGGTGGTGATCGTTAACCCGCTCGATCTACTGCGCATCAGCGTGTTTGATGCAGCATGGAAGGAAATTCAGTTTCCTTATAGGGGAAGACGGCAGGGGCATGACCGCGAATGGACAAACAACACGTTTGTTGTGAACCACATAAAAATTAACGGCAGGGCAACCGATGTAAATACTTTTATAAAGGACTATTATATCACCCTTCCCGGAAATAGTAAAGTGGAGATCTTTATGGGAATAACAAAGGTAGTAAAGCCTGGTGCAGTAATGCCTTTGACGGTTGAACAAATGATAACTGTACCCTCCGGTATATACAAAGTGGACTTAGTTTGCGCATTAATGGAAGGACAATCATCTGTAATCCTTCATATGCCACTGGTGAATATTCATTACAAATAAGGTGGTTAATGCTGCCAAACATTCGAGGCTGTCTGCAATAGCAGGCGGCCTCATTTTTTTTATTTGGCAGTAATCCCGCCTTTTTTATACATTTGACGAATAGTATAGAATAGGACAGGAAGACGCTTAACGCGGAACGCTGAAAGCGTAACGCTTGCTCGCGAGTATACAGCGGTCTAATTATTCGAAGCTTCGCGAAGCGGGGAATAAAATTCCGGATTGTAGTCGTGAATCCCGAATGTCGGAAACAGCGTTCAGCGTTAAGCCTTCAGCATAGTTCAGCGTTTCGGAGTTTAGTCAGGAACCTGGAATTTCGGGAATGGCGTTAAGCCTTCAGCGTTAAGCATAGAGCGCGAGGTAAAAATTTAATCGGAAGCTTGCATATGAACGATGTATTCAAACAGATCTACGAAATGGAAGGCGTTAGCGGATTGTCGAAACACGACCAGCTCGTAAACGGCATTCTCAACGCCATACAGAAAAAAGCCCTCGCCCAGGGCGACCTGTTGCCTTCCGTCAATAACCTCATCAATGAATTCGGGTTTGCCCGTGAAACCATTGCCAGGGCCTATAAAGACCTGGTAACACGGGGTATTGTAGAATCGAGGAACCGCGTGGGTTTTTATGTTTCCAACTGCGATATAAAACAGCACCTCAAAGTGGCGCTGGTATTATTCGCTTTCGATGCCTTCCAGGAAACCTTTTACAAAGTGTTCCGCTCGAAAGTGGGCAGGGGCGTGCATATCGACGTTTTCTTTCACCATAATAATATCGATGTGCTGGAAAGCACCATCCAGAACATACGTGGGCGCTATGGCCTCTTCGTAGTGGCGCCCATTCCGCATAAACGTTCTGCCGGGATATTGTCGACACTGCCGATGGACCGGTTCCTGATGATCGACCGCTATGAAAAGATCGACGGCGACTTTTCCTATATAGCACAGGAATTTGAAAAATCGTCGTACCGCGTGTTTGAGGAGTTGAAAGACACCATCAAACAATACGATGCCATGATCTATTATCACCGTCCGGCCGCCGATACCCCCATAGAGATCCTGCATGCCTTCAAATCATTTGTAAAGACCTATAAAATAAAACACGGGATCTTTCCCGAGTACATCCCCGGTACGCTGGAGAAAGGAAAGGTATATTTTACCATTAACAATACCGAACTGTGGAGCATGCTGAAAGACTGCAAGGTAAAGAAGCTGAAACCCGGAAAGGATGTAGGTATCCTGTCGCACAATGATGAAGTGGTGAAGGAGCTGATCTTCGACGGCATTACCACGTATTCGGCCGATTTCAAAGTGATGGCGGAGAAAGCTGCGGAGTTTGTATTGACGCGCGAGAAAATTCAGGAAATTATACCAACGGTACTAATCCGGCGCAAAACGCTGTAATGAGTTGATTGAACGATGAACGTCACGGGATTTCTTTGCTTTCTGCTTTTCCTGGGCCTGGTTGCTGTAATTGCCATTTACAAAACCCGGAAAATGCGCCTGAATACCACGGCTGCCTATTTTATGGGCAATCGTACGCTGGGATTCTGGATGGTGGGCTTTTCGCTTTTTCTCACCAATATGAGCTGTAATACGCTGATAGGGGAGAACGAGTTTGTTTATACGAATGATATGTCGGTAATGGCCTGGGGCATGAGCTCCGTGCTGGCCATGCTGATCGTTGCCGAATTTTTTCTGCCAATATATTTGCGAATGGGCGCGGTAACAACGCCCGATTTCCTTGGACAACGTTTTGGCCCGCGGTTGAAAAAGATCGTGTCGCTTTTCTTTCTCGCCAGTTATGTCGTAAGCCTGATCCCCACCGTATTGTATGGAAGCGCGGTGGCGCTCAATGGCATTTTTCATGTTGATGAAGTATTGGGTATCTCTTATTTCGCCGCCATCTGGCTGCTGGTGATTGCGGTGGGCATTATCGGTTGTTGTTATACGGTGCTGGGCGGTTTCAGGGCCATCACCGTTTCCGACCTGGTACAGGGCGCGGCCTTGCTGGTTGGCGGCATCCTGTTGCTGGTGTTCGGGTTGCGGTACCTGGGACAGGGGAGTGTGTTGCAGGGTGTTCAAACCATCCTTGCATCAAAAAAAGAACACCTGAACGCCATAGGAAGCGCGCATGATCCTATTCCGTTTAGTACCATATTCACCGGCATGTTCCTGATCAACCTGTACTACTGGGGCATGGAACAATATATTATGCAGCAGGCGCTGGCGGCAAAAAGTTTATCGCAGGGACAAAAAGGAATTTCGCTGGCCGCATTGGGAAAAGTGATTGCGCCTTTGTTGTTGAACGTACCCGGTTTGATCGCCGTGCATTTGTATCCAACACTTACCAATACCGCTACGGTATTTCCAAAACTGATTGGCGATGTACTGCCGCCGGTAATTACCGGTTTTATTGCCGCTGTTGTTTTTGGTTCTGCCATCAGCACTTTCAATGCCGGCCTCAACAGTTCAGGTACCTTGTTTATCATGAACCTGTACAAACAATGGCGTTCGCGGGCGGGTGACAGGGAACTGGTGAAAGCGGCGCGCATTTTCCAGTTGTCCATTACATTGGTGGCCATGTGTTTTTCTCCGTTCATCAGCCGGTTCGACGGTGGGTTCTATTATTATATTCAGAAGATGTCGAGCTTTTTTAGCGTGCCCGTATTTACGGTAATGATCGTGGGCTTTATGACAAAGAAAGTATCGGAAACCGCCGCCACTATCGGATTGCTCTTTTTTATAGTTACTTATATGTTGAGCCAGCTGGTGCTCGATCTGCCGCTGCACTACCTGCATGTTTTGGGGATCCTGTTCATTACTACTGTAGCGCTGATGCTGATCGTTGCGCGATGGAAACCGATGGCCACGCCTTATGTGCAGCCCAATACGGCGGTTGTTGATCTGAAACCCTGGCGCAGCCGGCATTTGTTCTTCCTGCTGTTACTCGTTTTAATGGCCGGGGCCTTTATCCTTTTTTCCGAAGCAGGCATTGCCAAACAATAGCAAACAAAAAGTACAATTTTAAAACACCCAACCATGCTGATCCGCCCACTGCTTTCCACCCACCGCCTATTCATTCTTATTGTATTGTTATGTTTACAAATAACCGCAGGCGCTATCCCTGCCGGGAAAAAAGATTCTGTGATCACCATGCCCTTTGGTGAAAATAATATGATCCTTTATTCTTTAACCACCGGTACGTACGATGTGGTGTTCAATGGCAGGAAAACTATTACCGGGGCGTATGCGGTATGTAAAGGTAAAACGGAAATGACCAGCACCGGCGACGCAGTCAGAACCTGTACTTTTTCAACCCGCACCGTTCATGACCGGGTTGCCCGGTACGAAATAACCACCGAACGTAACGGATTACGAATGCAGCAGGTGTTTAATTTATATGGGTCGAAAAATTATTTTTTGACCACTATGAGCGTTATTGGTAGGGAGGTAGCTGCAAATTATATGTCGCCTTTGATAACGGAGAATGTTGTATTTGATGAAAAAGGCGATAACCGGGCGCTGTATGTACCATTCGATAACGATATGTGGGCGCGTTTCAATGCTCATCCCTTACAACAGGCGAATTTTACCGGCAGTGAAGTAACGGCAATCTATAACAATGATACCTATAAAGGCATGGTAATTGGCTCCGTTGTACAGAATGCCTGGAAAACGGGCGTTGCTGTAAAAGCCAATGGAAAGCACTCCTTTTCGGTTAGTGCTTATGGCGGTTTCGCCGATAGCAACATCACGCATGATAAAATTCCGCACGGGTTGGTAACTACCACCGATTCAACCTGCGATTCACCAATGATGATGGTAGGCATGTTTGCCGACTGGCGAAATGGGATGGAGCAGTATGCCGGCAATAATCGTTGGCAGGGAACACCGGGTTACTGGAAAAAAGGCACGCCGGTAGGCTGGAACAGCTGGGGCGCCATACAAAACAAAATAACATTAGATAAGGCCAAATGCGTTATCGGTTTCTTTGCCGATTCCTGTAAAGGATTTCGTAATTCCCGGGGCGAATTATATATCGATCTCGATTCCTTCTGGGACAATATGGTAAAAGGCGGATTAAACGGCGATGTAAGTGAACTGAAACAGTTCGTAGCATACTGCAAAAGCAAAGGCTTTAAACCCGGCATCTATTGGGCGCCGTTTACCGACTGGGGCAAACACGACTGTAAAATGGAAGGTTCGAACTATACTTATGCACAGGCCTGGTTAAAGCAAAACGGAAAACCGGTTGAAGTAGATGGTGCCTATGCACTGGATGCTACCCATCCCGGTACCAAAGCCAGGATAGCCTTCTTTCTTGGCCGGATGAAAGCACTCGGTTTTAAAATGATCAAGATCGATTTCCTGGGACATGGCGCCCTTGAGTGCGATCGTTTTTATGACAGTACGGTAACAACAGGAATGCAGGCATACCATATGGGAATGAAAAGCGTAACGAAGGCGCTCGATAATAAAATGCTGGTGTATGCAGCCATTTCACCTACCATGGCCACCGCACCTTATGTGCATATGCGCCGCATTGCCTGTGACGCATTCAGCGCAATTGACAATACCGAATACACACTCAACAGCACCGGTTATGGCTGGTGGCAAAGTCACTTATATAATTTCGTTGATGCCGATCATGTGGTGTTCAACCGCGAAAGTGAAGGCGCCAACCGCGCCCGGCTGGCATCTGCCCTCGTTACCGGAACGTTGATCACCGGTGATGATTTTGGAACACCAGGCCCCTGGTCGAACGTGGCTAAACATTTGTTGCAAAACAAAGCCCTGCTCAATGTCATTAAGGATGGGCGCAGCTTCAGGCCCGTTGAAGCCAATACCGGTAATAAAGGTGTTGAGCTTTTTGTAAAGACCGGTTACTACGAGGTTTATTTCGCTGCTTTCAATTTCAGTAACGTACCGCGTACTTTTACATTGCCGTTGTCAAGGCTGACAAGCCAATTAGGTCCGGTGATAACCGCTATCGATCTCCTGGATAATACCAGTGATAAATGGGGCGATACCATTAAGATCACCATTCCACCTGCCGATGCCAGAATCTATCTTCTCAAACCTGATTTAATGCATGCCAAATAATAATCCCCCAAATATTTTGGTCATTTAAAAATAACTTTATATTTGTAGTGGTATAGGATAGTATAGTACAGGTAGCACAGCCTGGGATACTATCCTCATTCATGCACATTTCGAATCAAACGCTGCTAATATGACAAAACGAATTGCCTGCTATGTGGGGAGGAGTACCATCTTCCTTCATACACCCCGCCTGTTCATTCTTTTACTTTTTACCATTTCTTCATTGCTGTTTTCAACCCGTTCCTTTGCACAGGAAAGTAAGTTAACGGGTATGGTGCTCGACAGTGCCCGCTCGCAACCTTTGGGCGGCGTAACGGTGCTGATAAAAGGCAGCCTGCAGGGAACCAGCACCGATGAAAAAGGCCGCTTTGTGCTCGATATTCCCGGCGACAACGCCCTGCTTACCTTTTCATTCGTAGGCCATAAGTCCAAAGATGTACGCGTGCATAAAGGCCGGCCGGTGACTGTATTGTTGCCGCTGGCAGAAGATTCAACCGCCGATGTAGTGGTGGTTGCCTACGGTAAACAAAAAAAGCAAAGCATGGTAGCGGCCATCACTACCATCAATGTAAAGGAACTGCGGGGGCCAACCAGTAACCTTACCACCATGCTGGCAGGCCGCATCTCGGGGGTGATCGCTTATCAGCAAAGCGGTGAGCCCGGCGCCGATAACGCCTCCTTCTTTATCAGGGGTATCGGAACCTTCGGCGCGGGTAAAAGAGATCCGCTGATCCTTATAGATGGAATGGAGTCATCGACCAACGACCTGGCCCGTTTACAACCCGATGATATCTCCGGTTTCAGCGTTTTGAAAGATGCAGCAGCCTCTTCGCTCTATGGCGCACGTGGCGCAAATGGCGTTATTCTCGTTACCACCAAAATGGGTGCGGAAGGCAAGGCAAAGTTCAATGTGCGTGCAGAAGCGCCCTTTTCAACCAATACCCGCAATTTCAAATTTGCCGATAACATTACTTATATGAAGCTGGCCAACGAGGCCGTGCTTACCCGCGACCCGCTGGGCGTGCTGCCTTATTCACAGAACAAGATCGATCATACCGCAGCCGGCGACGATCCGCTAAAATACCCGAACAACAACTGGATAGATGCGCTGATAAAAGACCATACCGTAAACCAGAAATTCGATATGAACGTAAGCGGCGGCAGCAAAACCGCCCAGTACTATATTTCCGGTACGTATAATATCGATCGTGGCATTCTCCGCACGGTTCCGGGCAGCAGTTTCAACAGCAATATCAAATTCGGTAACTACAGCGTTCGCTCAAACGTGAACATCAACATAACACCTACCACAAGAGCGGTGGTAAGAACTTCGGCCCAGTTCGATGATTATAATGGTCCGCAGGGTTACCGCGATGGCGATGGCAACTGGGTGAATGGCGGCCGTACCGTTTTTAACAGCGCTATCTGGAGCAACCCGGTGATGTTCCCGGCCTATTACCCGGCCAGTTATGCGCCGTTCCTGAAACATCCTTTGTTCGGGAATGCATATATAGGCAATACCACTTCGCTGTACAACAACCCGTTTGCCAACATGGTGTCGGGGTTTCAGCAATACAACTCATCGCTCATGAATGCGCAGATAGAACTGAACCAGAACTTCAGTTTTGTAACGCCCGGTTTAACCGGCCGCTTCATGGCTTTTACGCAACGTTATTCATTCTTTGATCTTAACCGCCGGTACAATCCTTTTTATTATACATTGTTGCCCGATGCCAATGGCAAGCTCACGGTGTTAACGCCGCTGAACCCCAATCAGGGCACCGAATACCTGAACTTCAACCAGGGCGATAAAATAGTTAATACCGTAACCTATGCGGAGTTCGCAACGAATTACAGCCGCACCTTTGGCGATAAACATGCAGTAAGCGGTATGCTCATCGGCATCCTGCGCAATTTTCTCAATGCCAATGCCGGCGATCTTCAGGCATCGCTGCCCGCCCGCAACCTCGGGCTTTCAGGCCGCTTTACCTATGGCTACGACAGCCGCTACCTGGCCGAACTGAATTTCGGTTATAACGGATCGGAACGGTTTGCCGCCAACCACCGGTTTGGATTTTTCCCTTCGGCAGGCGTAGGCTGGATCGTATCGAATGAAAAGTTTTTTGAGCCATTGCAGGATATTGTTTCCAACCTGAAACTGCGCGCCACCTTTGGGTTGATCGGTAACGACCAGATCGGACGTTCGGGCGACCGGTTCTTTTATTTATCGAACGTAAACCCCAATAACGACGGCAACGGTTATCACTTTGGTATCGACCAGGGCCATTATGTTACCGGTTATTCGGTAAGCCGTTACGCCAATAACGACATTACCTGGGAAAAGGCCAAAACCACCAACTATGGTATGGATCTCTCGTTCCGCAACGGCATCAACATCGTCGTCGATGCGTACCGTTCGGTTCGCTCGAACATCCTGATGCAGCGCAGCACCATTCCCACAACAATGGGCCTCGAAGCGGGCGTGCAGGCGAACGTGGGCGAGGCCTCCAGCAAAGGGGTTGATATTGCGCTCGACTACTCAAAGAATTTCAATAAAGATCTGTGGCTGCAGGCCCGTGCCAACATGACCTATGCCGTTAGCAAATACCATATCAATGAAGAACCTGTTTACCCCGACGAACTGAAATACCTCAGCCGTATTGGCCAGTCGTTGGGCCAGGTGTACGGACTGGTGGCTGAAAGATTGTTTGTCGACGATGTGGAAGCGCGTAAATCGCCGGTGCAAAGTTTTGGCGGTAACCCGCCGATGGGCGGCGATATCAAATACCGCGATATCAACGGCGATGGAAAGATCACCAATCTCGACCAGGTGCCGCTGGGCCATCCCGTTACCCCGGAGATCACGTATGGTTTTGGTTTCTCGTTCGGGTACAAACAATTCGATATAAGCACGTTCTTCCAGGGCAATGCAAGGGTTTCGTTCTTTATCAACCCGTATAACATTTCACCCTTTGTGCAGAACGGCGGTTCGCAAAACGGACTGCTTACCGCAATTGCAGAAAGCCATTGGTCTGAAAACAACCAGGACCTGCACGCTTTCTGGCCCCGGTTCGATGCGCAGTTCAATAACAACAATTCGCAAACCTCCAACTGGTGGCTGCGCGATGGAACGTTCATGCGGTTGAAAACTGTGGAGCTGGGATATACCTTCCCGCGGAAATTGCTGCAACGGCTTCACTTCTCCAATTTCAGGATCTATGCCAACGGGCAGAACCTGTTTGCCTTCAGCAAATTCAAATTGTGGGACCCCGAAATGGGGGGTAACGGACTGGGATATCCCGTGCAGGCCGTTTACAACCTCGGGATAAACTTTGGATTTTAAATGAGGCAGTGCGCATTGCCGATTGCCTATTGGCTGATCTCAACTAATAAACAATGAAAAAAAGAAATTATATAGCAATTATATACCTGGTGGTTACGGTTGCGGGCTGTAAAAAGAGTTTTCTCGATGTGGTGCCCGATAACGTGGCTACCCTCGACAATGCATTCACCATGCGCAGGGAGGCGGAGAAATACCTCGCTACCTGTTATTCCTACTTACCCAACGATGGCGACCCGGTGAGCAATATCGCCTTTCTTGGCGGCGACGAGTTCTGGCTGGCTTATCCGGCTGCCAGTTTAACGGCCACCAACTGGAATGTGGCCCGCGGTAACCAGAACGTGGTGCGCCCGTATGTGAACATCTGGGATGGCGATAATTTCGACAATGTGGGTTTCAGGAACATGTTCACCGGCATCCGTACCTGCAATACATTTATCGAAAACGTATCGGACCCGGGCAGGATACCCGATCTTACCCTCGATGAAAGAACACGGTGGATAGGAGAGGTGATGTTCCTGAAAGCGTACTATCATTTCCTGCTCATGCGGCAGTATGGGCCTATTCCCATAATGGATAAGAACATTCCGGTGAATGCGCCGCTTGAACAAACAAAAGTGAAACGCCGGCCGGTTGATGAAGTGGTAGATTATATTGCCGGTACGATCGACTCCGCTGCCAGCCGCCTGCCTGTGGCGCTTTTGACGCCTTCAACCGAACTGGGCCGCATTACTGTAGCCATTGCAAAAAGTATAAAAGCCCGGGTGCTGGTGTATGGCGCCAGCCCGCTGTTCAATGGCAATAATGATTTCGCCGGTTTTAAAGACAGGGACGGCGTACAACTGATCGCTTCTACCTATAGCGCAGAAAAATGGCAGCGTGCCGCTACCGCTGCTGCAGAGGCCATTAAAGCTTGTGAAGACGCCGGCATCTACTTATACAAATTCATCAATACAACAGGTTTTCCGTTAACGCCTGGTACGATCACTCAAATGAGCATCCGCAACGCGGTATGTGAAGAATGGAACCAGGAATGGATCTGGGCCAATTCAAATTCGTCTACCTGGCAATTGCAATATTCATCCATGGCGCATATCGATCCCGCCGCCTCCGGTAACTCGAGCATTTATGGTACGCTGGGGCCCACCATGCAGGTAGTACGCCAGTTCTATACGAAGAACGGGGTGCCCATTACCGAAGACAAAACACTTGATTTTAACGATCCGCACCAGTTGAGAACGGCTACCCATGCCGAGCGGTTCAATATAGTGGAAGGGTACAGAACGGCGCGGTTGAACTATGATCGCGAGCCCCGTTACTATGCCGATCTGGGTTTCGATGGCGGTACCTGGTACATGCAGAACAGTCCGAGCCATACCGATGAGAACACCTGGAGCGCGCAGCTGAAACTGGGGCAGTATGGCAGTGGCGTAGCGGTTACCATCACTACGTATTATCCAAAAAAACTGGTGAACTGGAAGTTCGCTTACCAAAGCAACAACAGCAGTAAAATAGAAGACTATCCATTTCCCACCATGCGCCTTGCCGATCTGTACCTGTTATATGCAGAAGCGTTGAACGAGGCAGGCGGTCCCTCACAGGAAGTATACAAATACCTGAACCTGGTGCGGGAGCGGGCGGGTCTGCCAACCGTACAGGATAGCTGGACCAATTTCTCAAACAATCCCGGCGCTTATCAAAATAAAGACGGGTTGCGCAATATCATTCGCAACGAACGCAGTATTGAAATGGCGTTCGAGGGAAGCCGGTTCTGGGACCTTCGCCGCTGGAAGCTGGCCGGTCAGCTGCTAAACACAAATATTATGGGATACGACCGTTCGGGTACGGTTGACCGTCCGGAGTTGTTCTATATACCCACCACCTATTTTACCATGCGGTTTGTAGTGCCCCGTGATTACCTGTGGCCGATAAAGGAATCGAACCTGACGGTAAACGAAAACCTGGTGCAGAACCCCGGTTGGTAGTGTTTGCCCCGGCGAACCAGGTGTGCCACACTTTGAAATGTAGAACCAGGTGTGCCACACTTTCAAAGTGTGGCACACCTAAAAAACAAAAACAGATATGAAAAAACTCACTTTTATAATAGCGACGCTGCTGCTTACAGGCATGTGGAGTTGCAAAAAAGAAGAGCTGAATGGGATAAAGGAAGACAATGGCGCCGTGCCCGGTATGGTATCGAATGTAACGGTGAAGAACGAGAACGGGGCCGCCACTATTACCTATTCGTTGCCCAAAGACGACAACCTGCTGTATGTAAAAGCGGTGTACACCCTCGCCAACGGTTCAAAACAGGAAGTGAAAGCTTCCTATTATACCAACGAGTTGCGGGTGGCCGGTTTTTCCGATACATTGAAACATACGGTGAAGTTATACGCGGTGAGCAGAAGCGAAGTGGCCGGCGAACCGGTTGATGTAACGGTTGAACCGCTTGTTTCGCCGCTGCACCTGGTGTTTCGGAACATGACCGTACGCGCTACTGCCGGCGGTATAAGAATAAAATCGGTTAACCAGTTCAAAGGCGATGTGGTGATCGTACCGCTGATAGATTCACTGAACAATGGCGAGTGGGGCAACCTCGAAAATATTTACACCAGCGACTCCCTTATTGCGGTGAGCATTCGCGGGCTGGCGCCGGTACAACGAAAATTTGGCTTTTTTGTACGCGACCGCTGGTTGAACCGTACCGATACCATGTATGCCACCCTTACACCTGCAAAGGAGTTATTGATAGAGAAGAACAACTATTTTGTTTACCAGTGCGATAACGATACGAAAATGTCGTGGGGCACAACGGTAGACCTGATGTGGAGCGGCCTTTTCAATAACGAATGGCCCTGTTTGTATACCGATGAAAGTTCGGGCGTACCAACCACCTTCACCTGGGGTGTTGGCCCTTTACCTGTGAAACTGACAAGGTTCAATTTACTTACACGAAGAGAAGGCTCGCTGTACTATTCAAAAGGAAGTCCGCGCCGCTTCGAGATCTATGGCTCCAATAACCCCACGCATGATGGCGACTGGAGCAAGTGGACGAAGATCCTTACCTGCGAAGTGGTGAAGCCAAGCGGTTTGCCGTTGGGCCAGGAGAACAATGCCGATGCCACCGCAGGCAGCGCAGGTTTCTCTTTCGATTTTGATGAAGACACGCCGCCTTACCAGTACCTGCGGTTGAAATGTTTACAAAACTGGGCCGGGTCTTATTTCATAGAGATCCAGAATATGTCGATGTGGGGCACTAATTAAAGGTGTGCCACACTTACCCTCGCTGCGAAAGTAAAGTGTGGCACACCTAAGATCTCTGACTTCAATTATTAACAAGTAAAATGATTTTCATGAAACTAAATAATGTTAGCATACGAATGGGGCTTTGGGCCCTGTTGCTGGCAGGTGTGGCGGCTTCGTGTAAGAAAATGGATGATTACAAAAAGTTTGCAGACGGCGGCGAGATCACCTATCCCGCTACATTCGATTCATTGAAGGTAATACCGGGTAATGGCCGCGTTATGATCACCGGTTTGCTCAGGGGCGATCCCAATGTTACCAAATACCGCGTGTACTGGAACAGTGGCAGCGATTCGCTCGAAAATAACTTTGTGCGCAAGGACGGAACGGATACGCTGAAACAGATCATCGATCATCTGCCCGAAGGGCCCATGACCTTTACGCTACGTACCTACGACAGCAGGGGGAACCGGTCGATCCCTATGGTAGTTACAGGCAATGTATATGGCGCCAACTACCAGGCTTCAGTGACCGAAAGAGGCAACAGGGCCATCCTGGGGACTTCGTTTCTGGCCGATGGGGCTGCGCAGATCACCTGGGCCGATGTTGATGCCTACGTTGGCGTACTTGGTATGCGCATCCGTTACTATGATGCGTATGATCAGTTGCGCGATACCATCATCGTTTCAGATCTGAAAAACCAGGTAAGCACCGTGCCCGGTGTAAGCATTCTGAAACCGATCGCTTATAATACCCTGTACCTGCCCGAACCGGCAGGCATAGATACCTTTACGGTTGCCGCCAATACGCTCTCATTATTTACAGAAGTGAAATTATTGAACAGCATAAAACCCGTAGCCAATAGCAGTAACGACGGCAGCCGCTGGGCTACCCTGCGCGACTGGATAAGCAATGATGCCGTTAAAAACCACAATGGCTATGGCGGTACCGATATCAGCGGCGATGCGAAAATATATTTCGAGGCCGGCTGGGGTGCACCCGGCATTTCGAACGGTAAAGTGTACCAGGTAGTGAACCTGCCGCCCGGTAAATACAATTTCGAAGGTTCCATCGACTGGTATCATGAAAGCTCAAAGAACGATGTATACCTGATGGCTGCACCCGGTACGAACGGGTTGCCCGATGTAAGTAACCCCGGCGCAGCGTTCGCTTATAAAAAAGTAGACAATGGCTCCAACGTAAAAATGGAATTCACGGTAACGCAGCCAACCACGTTTTCATTGGGACTGTTGCTCGATATGAGTAACAGCGGCGAAGCCATGCGATTCAACAGTTTAAGATTATATATCGTTCCATAAAATCGTATATCAATATTCATAGTGATGATAAGAAGCAAGATGGTTAGTGCCGGTTTATTTTTATCCCTGTTGGGAACGGGCGGTGCAAAGGCGCAGCAAAAAACACCATTACGTTTATGGTACGATAAACCGGCGGCGCAATGGGAAGAAACCTTACCCCTGGGTAATGGCCGCCTCGGCATGATGCCCGATGGAGGGGTAATGAAGGAAACTGTTGTGCTGAATGATATCACCCTCTGGTCGGGCGCGCCGCAGGATGCGAATAATTATAATGCAAGTAAGAAACTGCCCGAGATCCAGAAGTTACTGCTGGAGGGTAAGAACGTGGAGGCGCAGGCGTTGATCGACAGGGATTTCGTGTGTACCGGTAAAGGCTCGGGCGCCGAACCTTTTGGCTGTTTTCAAACCCTGGGCCGGCTAACCCTTACATTTAACGATGCATCAACAGATGCTTTTACAGGTTATCGCCGCGAGCTATCGCTTGATAGTGCTATTGCAAACAGTACTTACAAAGCAGGAGCGGTTACGTATACGCGGGAATATTTTACCAGTTTTGGCGATGATGTTGGCATGGCGCGGTTTACCGCCAGTGCGCCGGGCGCACTGAATATGGAGGTATCGCTTTCGCGCGAAGAAAAAGCTACGGTAACTACCGTAGGCAATCAGCTACAGATGAGCGGCCAGCTCGAGAACGGCACCGACGGCAAAGGCATGGAATATGTGGCGAAGGTGGCGCTGTCGCTGAAAGGTGGAAGCGTGGCTGCAGCGGGCAATAAGCTGGTGGTAAAGAACGCTACTGAAGTTATACTGTACTTTTCTGCCAAAACCAGTTTTCGCGATGCGGCGTTCAGGCAACATGCAAACGAATTGCTGTCAAAGGCCATGAAAGTGCCTTATAGCGTACAAAAGAAAAAACACATCGATAATTACCAGCGGCTGTTTAACCGCATGCAGCTCGATCTGGGCGCTTCAGGGGCAGATGACCGGCCAACCGATCAGCGGCTGGATAAGTTTTATGGGTCAACCATTCCCGATAACCGGCTTACGGTCCTGTTCTATCAATACAGCCGTTATCTTTCCATCAGCAGTACGCGCGTGGGTTTATTGCCACCCAACTTACAGGGTTTGTGGGCGCACGAGATCCACACCCCGTGGAATGGCGATTACCATCTCGATGTAAACGTGCAAATGAACCATTGGGGCGTTGAGCCGGCCAATTTATCGGAGCTGAACCTGCCCCTGGCCGATCTGGTGAAACAAATGGTGCCGCATGGCGAGCGCACCGCCAAAGCCTATTACAATGCACGCGGCTGGGTGGCGCATGTGATCACCAATCCCTGGATGTTCACCGAGCCGGGCGAAAGCGCCTCCTGGGGCGTTACCAAGGCGGGCTCAGGCTGGCTTTGCAATAATCTCTGGGACCACTATGCGTATTCCAATGATCTCAGTTATTTGAAAAGTATCTACCCGGTATTGAAAGGCAGTGCCCAATTCTATGCAGACATTCTTATCAAAGACCCGGAAACGGGCTGGCTGGTGACGGCGCCCTCATCATCACCGGAAAATCATTTTTACATGCCCGATGGCAGCGGCAAACACGCCGCCATTTGTATGGGTGCAGCCATCGATAACCAGCTCATGCACGAGCTGTTCAACAACGTTATAACCGCTTCTGAACGCCTGGGCATCGATGAAGCATTCCGCAGGGAACTGAAGGAAAATCTCAAACAGATCCCACCTGCCGCACAGATCGCCGCCGATGGCCGTTTGATGGAATGGCTGAAAGATTATAAGGAAACCGATCCGCAGCACCGGCATATTTCCCACTTGTACGGGTTGTACCCGGCCAATGTGATCACGCCCTCCAAAACACCCGAATGGGCCGAAGCCTGTAAGAGATCGTTGAATGTACGCGGCGATGATGGGCCCGGCTGGTCAATCGCCTACAAACAATTGTTCTGGGCGCGGCTGCACGATGGCAACCGCGCGTATAAGCTCTTCCGCGAGATCATGAAGCCTACCCGCAAAACAGGTATCAATTACGGCGCAGGCGGGGGCGTATACCCGAACTTATTATCAGCCGGTCCGCCCTTCCAGATCGACGGCAACTTTGGCGCCGGCGCCGGTATTGCCGAAATGTTGTTGCAAAGCCATGAAGGGTTTATTCATTTTCTGCCCGCCATTCCCGATGAATGGAAAAAGGAAGGATCGGTGAAGGGAATGAAGGCGAGGGGAGGCATTACCGTAGAATTTACCTGGAAAGAGGGGAAGATAGTTTCGTATAGGGTTTTTAGTAAAAAGAAGCAGCGCGTTAAGTTAAAGATCAATAATGCTATGATTGCCGCTGTAACGGAAGTAAGGGGTAGCTGACGAGTTAACAAGTTAACTGGTTAACTCGTCAACTTGTTACCACTTCTTAGTAAATTGTACCTTTTAAAACTTTCGCTCGCATATGAAAAGGATAATACTAGGATTAAGTGTCCTGTTAACAGGCACATTGAACGCCCAATTACGGTTACCAAAGATCTTTGGCGATAGCATGGTGTTGCAACGCAATGCGCCCATGCGCATCTGGGGTTGGGCATCACCGGCAGAAAATATTACCGTACAATTCCATAATCAAAATAAAACCGTTCATGCCAGCGCCAGCGGCAGTTGGGAGGCCGTGCTGGCGCCGGAAGCCGCCGGCGGGCCTTACCAGTTACAGGTAACAGGTAAAACCACAATAACCCTGAAAGGGATCCTGATGGGCGATCTCTGGGTTTGCTCAGGGCAGTCGAATATGGAAATGCCATTGAACGGGTGGGGGCAGGTATATAACTATGAACAGGAAATTGCCTCGGCTAATTACCCGGCCATCCGGTTGTTCACGGTTGAAAAAGACGTACAGGGACAACCGGTACCGGATATAAAAGGCGGTTACTGGCAAACCTGTACGCCCCGGAATATTCCTCCCTTTTCGGCAGTGGGCTATTTCTTTGGCCGCGCGCTGCATCAGCAGTTGAAGGTGCCTGTAGGACTGATCAACTCTACCTGGGGCGGCACCAATATCGAAAGCTGGATCAGCAACGCCGGTTTCAGAACGGAACCAGCATATGCTGAACTGATGAAGCTGGCGCCTGAAAAAAGCACCGCTGAGTTAAGTGCGCAAAAAGAAAAAGTAGTAAGGGATTATCTTCATTCGGTAAATCTCGATAAAATAGATACCAGCGGTTTAAGCCGGTGGCCGGTAGTTGAATATGACGATAACAAATGGAATAACATGACCGTGCCGGCATTGTGGGAGAACCAGCAGCCGGCCGTAAAGATAGATGGCATTTTGTGGTTCCGGAAAGAGATCATCATCGATGAAGCCGGTGCCGGTAAACCTGCAGTACTGAAACTGGGCATGATCGATGATAATGATATTACCTATGTAAACGGCATTAAAGTGGGTGGTATTACCGGTTATAACGTGCCGCGGGTGTACAATATAAATGCAGGCATCCTGAAAAAAGGAAAAAATATTATCGCGGTGCGTATAGAGGATACCGGTGGCGGGGGCGGCATTTATGGCGAGGCGGCAGACTGCTCGCTTGCTGTTGATGGAAAAACTACCTCACTTGCCGGTACATGGAAATACAATGTTGAAAGCATCATCCTGAATGCAGGTGTTGGACCGAACGATTACCCGTCCGTGTTGTACAATGCCATGATACACCCTATAGAAAAACTGGCCATCAAAGGAGCTATCTGGTACCAGGGCGAGAACAATGCCGGGCGTGCGGTGGAATACCGCAAGGCGATGCCATTGCTCATCAACGACTGGCGTAAACGCTTCCGGATCCCGGCCATGCCATTTTATTTTGTACAACTTGCCAGTTACAGCGCCTCCAACGGAAACAGCAACAAAGGCAGTACCTGGGCCGAATTGCGCGAAGCGCAAAGTATGGCGGCATCACTGCCCAATACAGGTATGGCCGTTACCATCGATATAGGCGATGCCGCAGACATTCATCCCCGTAATAAACAGGATGTGGGAAAACGGCTTGCTGCACTGGCATTGCAAAAAACATATGGTATTAAGATGATCGCTTCCGGACCGGTATACAAAACCATGCAGGTGCAGGGAAACAAGGCGGTGGTTCAATTTACAGGCATTGGCAGTGGCCTTATGGCAAAAAAGGGTTCGGCAAATGCGTTATCGGGTTTTGAAGTGGCCGGCGCTGATCAGCAGTTTTATCCGGCAAAAGCAACCATAGCCGGCGCAACGGTAGTTGTATCGGCAGATGAGGTAGCAAAACCCGTTGCGGTCCGCTATGCCTGGGCCGATGATGCAGGCAATGCGAATCTGTTCAATAAAGACGGTTTTCCGGCAGCGCCATTCCGTACCGATCGCTGGAAAGAAAAAACGGAAGGCGTAAGCTACAGGCCATAAAATATAATAATAGAAACAAAAACAAGTAACATTAACGTACCATGCTAAAGAAACTGAGCGGTTTGAGTGGGTTATCCATTGTCGCCTTATTAACGATTGTACAAACAGAGGCATTTGCGCAGGGAACTATTATTCCGGTAGAAACGAAAAGCAATGCGTTGGTGCTGCAAACCAACAGCACCAATAACCTGAACATCGTTTACCTGGGGCCAAAGCTGACGGATAAAAAAGAATATGAAGCAATAACGGCCGTGTATAAACAAACCGCTGAGTATACCGGTGTGTCGAACGCGGCGTACGCCACCTCAGGTTCGCGCAATTTGTTTGAACCTGCGTTGACCGTTACCCATGCAGATGGCAATAATTCACTCGACCTGCAATATGTGCGGCATGAAACAAAAAAGCTGAACGATAATGTATCGCTGCTTACCGTTGTATTGAAAGACCCCGTTTACGATCTTGAAGTAAAGTTGTTTTATAAAACCTATTTCAAAGAAGACGTAACCGAGCAATGGAGCGAAATAAAAAATAATGAGAAAGGAAATGTGGTGTTGCAAAAATTTGCTTCTGCCAATTTATACCTGAAAGCAGACGATTTCTGGTTGCGGCAATACCATGGCGACTGGGCAAAGGAAATGCAGGCCGAAGAAAGCAAACTAACGCATGGCATAAAAACACTCGATTCGAAATTAGGTACCCGTACCAACCTGTTTCAGCCGCCCTCGTTTATGGTTTCGCTGAACCAACCCGCTACCGAAGACGAAGGCGCCGTGTTGTATGGTTCGCTTGAATGGAGCGGTAACTTCCGGATCGACCTCGAGCTCGATAACCAGGATAATCTGCGCATCATTGCCGGTATCAACAACCACGCATCGGCGATGACGCTGACGCCCGGTGAAGTATTTACTACCCCGGTATTTTTATCGGTTTTGTCGTTCAACGGAAAAGGTGAAGCCAGCCGCAAACTGCAAAGCTGGGCGCGCAACTATAAACTGCTCGGTGGCAAAGGATCGCGGTTGACCTTATTGAATAACTGGGAAGCTACTTACTTCGATTTCAACGAAACGAAATTAAAAGCGCTGTTGAAAGATACCAAAGAACTGGGCGTTGACCTGTTCCTGCTCGATGATGGCTGGTTTGCCAATAAATACCCGCGCAATAATGATGATGCCGGTTTGGGCGACTGGCAGGAGAACAAAACCAAATTACCGAATGGCATCGCGTCGCTGGTTAGTGAAGCGCAGGCGAATGATGTAAAATTCGGTATTTGGGTAGAACCCGAAATGGTGAACCCGCGCAGTGAGCTGTATGAGAAGCATCCTGACTGGGTGGTGAAACAACCCAACCGCAAAGAATATTATTTCCGGAACCAGCTGGTGCTCGATCTCAGCAATCCGCAGGTACAGCAGTTTGTATTCAATACGATCGACAACCTGTTTACAAAAAATCCAAAGCTGGCCTATATAAAATGGGATTGCAATGCGGTGGTTTACAATGCTTATTCGGCACATCTGAAAAACCAGTCGCATTTTTATGTACAGTATGTACAGGGATTGTATTCGGTATTGCAAAAGCTCAGGAAAAAATATCCTACTGTACCGATGATGTTGTGTTCGGGCGGCGGCGGCCGTGTTGATTACGCAGCCCTGCAATATTTTACCGAGTTCTGGCCAAGCGATAACACCGATCCGCTGGAGCGGGTATTTATGCAATGGGAATATTCTTATTTCTATCCTGCTGTAAGTTCGGGCAACCACGTAACCGATTGGGGCAAACAACCGATCAAATACCGTACAGATGTTGCCATGATGGGCAAACTGGGTTTCGATATAGTGGTGAGCAAGTTGAACGAAAAGGATCTTAAGTTCTGCCAGGATGCCATAAAAACCTACAATGCCGTAAAACCCATTATCTGGCAGGGCAATCAATACCGGTTGCAGAACCCCGTTGGGAATGATGTAGCGGCGGTGTTGTATCTCAATGAAGAAAGAACAACGGGCGTTATCTTCAATTATCTTGTCAACAACAGGTATGATGCGGGCAGTTCGCGCCCCATCCGGCTAAAAGGGCTCGATGCCCAAAAACGCTACAGGATAAAAGAGCTTAACCTGTATCCCGGTACCAGTTCTACGATCGATGATACCAAAACCTATACCGGTGAGTTCCTGATGAAGGTAGGGTATAATCCCGATGTAAAGGCCAGCCGGGCGAGTGTGGTGCTGGAGCTGAAGGCAGAGTAGGGAATACAGCTCAAGGCCAAAAGAAAATACAGCTGTAAGCTTTAAGCTGTAAGCCGCAAGCAAATACAGAATACAGCTTTAAGCTTTAAGCCGTAAGTAAATACAGAATACAGCCTAAAGCTGAAAGCCGAAAGCTGAAAGCGAATACAGAATACAGCCGAAAACCGAAAGGCGAAAGCAATACAGGTTCACTTCTGTATTCTGTATTTACTTTTTCATTTCTCATTCTTAATTTCCCTGTATTCCACTTCTACATTCTACATTGGACATTCGATATGCTGCATTCTGTATTCTCTTTTTCATTGCTCATTTCCCCGAAATTGTGATGTAGCTCACGCAATCACTTTCCCGATCCTTCCTTCCTTTGTGTTGTCAATCACAACAACAAAATCAAAGAACATTTTTATGCCATACATTAAAGTAGAGCTGACCCGAGAAGGCGTCACCCGCGAACAAAAACAACAATTGATCAAAGGCATCACCGGCCTGTTCACCGATATTCTTAACAAAGACCCGCATTTGACCCATGTGGTGATCCAGGAAGTTGAACTGGACGACTGGGGTTATGCCGGCGAGCAGGTATCGGTATTACGGGAAAGAGGAATTACTGCAGATAAAAAATAACATTAAATATGAAAAAGCAAACCATTATTGTAACCGGGGCATCATCCGGAATTGGCAGGGAAGTAGCCAGGTATTTTTTGGAAAGAGGCGATAACGTGGTGATCAATTCCGCCACGCCCGAAAAGTTGAAACAGGTTTACCAGGAACTGGGCGCAGGTAGCAGTCTGGCCATGGTTGCCGGCGATGTAAGCGATAAAAATACCGGCAACCTGCTGGTAACGACAGCCATATCCAGGTTTGGTTCGGCCGATGTGCTGGTGAACAATGCCGGCATCTTCGAAACCCGGCCATTTCTGGAAGTAGACGAAGCGTACCTCGACCGCTTTTTGAAAACCAATCTGAAGGGCACTTTCTTCACCACGCAGGCGGTAATACCACAAATGCTGAAACAAAAGGGCGGGGTAGTGATCAACATCGGTACGCCGCTGGTGAACCATGCACTGGGTGGTGCGCCAACCACAGCGCCTTTATCGAGCAAAGGGGCTATCCACTCATTGACGATCCAACTGGCGGCAGAATTTGGCCGGCATAACATCAGGGTGAATACCATTGCGCCGGGCACCATTCGTACGCCCATGCATGGCGATACCGTTGATCAAAGCGCCGGTCTGCACTTGTTGAACCGGGTAGGGGAAGTGGAAGACGTAGCGGAGATGGTATATACGGTAGCAAAAAGCAATTTCATTAACGGCGCCATCATCAATGTAGATGGTGGAATGGCTGCGGGTCACAATTTGAATTGAGGAAATAGGGAAAGGCAACGAGGCAACGAGGCATAAAGGCATAGAGGGAAAGGCATAAAGGCAACGAGGCAACGAGGCACAAAGGCAACGAGGCACAAAGGCAACGAGGCACAAAGGCAACGAGGCAACGAGACATAAAGGCAAAACTCGCAGCATTGTAAAGTATCCATTTACGAAGCCAGCGAGTCCTTTGCCGTTTGCCATTTCGCGAGCCCATTCACCATTCACCATTGCCCATTCACCATTGACCTTTGCCCATTCACCACGTTAGCCGATCTTCACCGACGTCATCGTAAGCGAACCACCCACAGCCTTGTCATTGAAGAACGAAACAGTATCTTTATTGCCTTTCAAACCTAACGTATACAGCAGCGGCAAATAGTGTTCGGGCGTAGGAATGGCCAGCAGGGCATCCTTGCCCAGTTCGCTATAATTGATCAGTGGCTGGTGATTTCCATCCATGATCAGTGACTTGAATTTATCGTTGATCGTTTTTGCCCAGTCGAATCCATAATCAACTTCATTCAGTTTATCCCAGGCTACCATTCTCAGGTTATGCACCATGTTACCGCTGCCAATGATCAATACGCCTTTTTTGCGCAGGTCATATATTTCTTTGGCCAGGTCATAATGATATTGCGGGCCCTTGCTATAGTCGATGCTTAGCTGCAGAACAGGGATCCTGGCATTGGGGTACATGTGACGAACGATCGTCCAGGTACCATGGTCAAGGCCCCAGTCGTGGTTCAATTCAACCTGGGTGGTATGGATCAGCGCCGCTGTTTCCTTTGCCAGCAAGGGATCGCCGGGCGCCGGGTATTGTACATCGTACAATGCTTTGGGAAAACCGCCAAAATCGTGAATGGTTTTTGGGAAATCCATAGCGGTGATCTTAGTGCCCTGGGTGAACCAGTGTGCCGATACCACCAGCACTGCTTTGGGGGTGGGTATTTCTTTGGCCATCTGCGTCCACCGGCGGCTGAATTCCGAGTCTTCAATCCCGTTCATTGGAGAGCCATGCCCTACAAAAAGTACCGGCATCAACTGCTCCTGTTCGGGTAAGCTATCGGTGAAATTGTTGAATGCAGACAATGTCGTCATGCCTACTGCTCCTTTTATTATTGATTGTATAAATTGTTTTCTTTCCATGTTAACGCTTTTCGAATGCAGATCAGTTATGCAACACCTTACAACCGGCCTGCCAGTTGTAATTGTTCTTAAGTGTTAACTGAATAAGTAACAACGCCATATTCTCAATGTTCGGCTTACCGGTAATTCGCCGGCAATTTAACTAAATGTATCAATACCGTACATCTGATGCCCGTTATTGAACACTCTTGCATGTATAACCCCTTAATTACAGGCATTTACACAATGGCACATGGCTTGTTCTGGTGTTGGCACAAAACCAATCAACAATGCTCCGTCACTATTTCCAGATCGCCTGGCGAAACCTGATGAAACGTAAATTTTACAGCCTAATAAATATTGCCGGGCTGGCAACAGGAATGGCGTGTTGCATATTGATCGGTTTGTATCTGTACCACGAACGGTCATATGATAGCTACCATAAAAAACGCGACAGGATCTACAGGGTTACGCAAACATTCCGAAGCGTTGAGCAGGGAACTATGCCGGCCGCGCCGTCCCCCCAGGAATTCCAGGTGTGGGGTTGCGCGCCGGTAGGACCTGCGTTACAGGCAGATTTCCCCGAGATCGAAAAAGTAGTGCAGTTCATGAGTCCGGCCAGCCTGTTGATGCAATACGGCGAAAAACGTTTTCAACAGGATAGCCTGTTGTTTATAGACTCCACCGTCTTCGATGTGTTCAGCTGGAAAATGATCCAGGGCGATCCGAAAACCGCATTGGTGGCGCCTAATACAATCGTGCTTACTAAAACACTGGCTCAAAAATTCTTTGGTAATGACAACCCGGTAGGAAAAGTTTTCCGGGTTGACAATGAAGACGACCTGCTGATAACAGGCGTTATGGAAGATGTTCCGCCCAATAGCCATTTTACCTTCACCGGCCTTATTTCCCTGGCAAGCGTAAGAAAAGTGGCGCCAGAGATGTTTGGCTGGTGGGGCTATGTTGATTTTTATACATACCTGTTGCTGAAAGAAAATGCATCCGTTGAATCAATAAAGGCTAAAAGCGCAGAATTTGTAAAACGGAATAATCCGAAAGACAAAGGGTATGCAATTGCATTTGAAAAAATGACCGATGCCTACCTGCATTCGGTGGCAGGCCGGCAACCCGGCCCCACGGGCAGTCTGCTCAATGTATACCTGTTTTTGTGTATTGCTGTTTTCATAATGCTTATCGCCTGTATCAACTTTATGAACCTGTCAACAGCCCGTTCGCTTGAGAGGGCGAAGGAAGTAGGGGTGCGAAAGGTGCTGGGCGTTAAGCCGTCGAGCCTCATGTGGCAGTTCCTGTTTGAATCTATCCTGTTGTCGCTGGGGGCTGTAGTCATTGCGCTGATGCTGGCGCACCCCGGTATGGCATTGATAGAAAAACTATCGGGTAAAGAGATCGCTTATGTGAATTTCTTCAGTCCGCTTGTTTTTGCCGGTATAGTTGTATTTGCGGTAATAGTGGGTATGCTGGCTGGTATTTATCCCGCCATTGTGTTGTCGGGGTTCAGGGCCATAACCGTGTTGAAAGGCAGGTTCAACCCAACCGGCGGCAACATTTCATTCCGCAAAGCGCTCGTTGTTTTTCAGTTTACCTTATCCATTGCGCTTATCGCAGGAACGATTATCGTATATAACCAATTGCATTTTTTGAACAGTCATGATCTGGGTTTTCAGAAAAGCCAGATGCTGGTGCTCGATTTTGAGAACGATCAGGGTGTTCGTAAAAATATTGAAGCCATCAAAAAGGCCATTGCCGGCCAGCCCGGTGTTATTGCCGTTGCCGCTTCGCGTGCCGTGCCCGGCGAATTTCTTCCCAATGCCGGTACCTCCATACAAACACCCGAAGGGCAAATGACCAACAAGGTGCCGTTGATCTATGAAATAGATTTTGATTTCATCCCCACGTATCGTATACCCATGGTGGCCGGGCGAAGTTATTCGCGCGCTTACCTTACCGATAGTGCCGGGGCCATGGTGATCAATGAAGCAGCGGCAAAAATGTACGGGTATTCGAACCCTGCCGACGCTGTTGGTAAGAAGTTTGAACAATGGGGGCGAAAGGGCACAATTATCGGCGTGGTAAAGGATTTCAATTTCCGTTCGCTTCACAAGCCGGTGGAACCGCTTACATTGCGATACGGTTACCCGTGGTCGCTCAACCGCATTTCCGTTGCCATAAAAGGCGACAATGTTTCGGCTACCCTGGCAAGCCTGCATAAGACCTGGGACAAGCTGGCGCCGCAACGGCCATTCCTGTATCATTTCCTTGACGACAGCTTCAATGATCAGTACAAAGCCGATCAGCATTTCGGAAAACTGTTCACCTTCTTTTCCTGCCTGGCAATTATCATTGCCTGCCTCGGCCTGTTGGGCCTTTCCACCTTTATGGCGCAACAGCGGGTGAAAGAAATTGGCGTTCGTAAAGTGCTGGGTTCATCGGTAAGCGGTATTGTATTATTGTTGTCGAAGGATTTTATCAAACTCGTGCTGATTGCGGTGGTAATTGCCGTTCCGCTTTGCATCCTGGCCATGAATGAATGGTTAAACGATTTCTCTTATCGCATTTCAATAGGGCCGTTGGTATTCCTGGAGGCCGGTTTCATCACCGTAAGCATTGCCATGATAACGATCGCCTGGCAATCGGTTAAAGCGGCCCGGGTTAACCCGGTGCAATCGTTACGTAATGAGTAAGCGCGCATTTCAAATAGCACGTTGTCCGATTATTAATCTACTTTTAACAATGCCTCCGCCAGGAGGCATTGCTCTTTCATCTCCTGCCGCACTTTCCTGCAATAGAGTTTCAGGTGGTACAAACTTTGCAAAGTTTACAGTCGGGCCTATTCTTCTATTACTTTCAAAATGCATATGATGACAAAATCTAAAGTTACTATTCGCATTAAGGAGCCTCCTCCATACAGCGTTTTCTGCAATAGATATAAGCCCTGAAAATGTTTTTACTTACTCGTTGAAAGAACTTTTCAACCTTGAACAAGGAACCTGATTGATGCGAGCACTCTCGATATTTTCTCAAAATTGTGGAAATTTTTACCCAAGTTCAGAAACAGTACTCTCCCGGATAAGTAAACGATAACTCTCTTAACAAGATTATTCCAAAATAAAATGCGTGGTCATGCATTGACTAATGCACAGACCTTTTTTACCTATTAAAACATTTATTTTAATATGAAGACCGATATTTCAAAACTGCTGCAGAAAAAACGAAAGCAAATCCTGGAAACATGGATGACCATACAGCTATCCGATGAATCGTTGCGCGACAATTTAATGAGCAATGAAGACCTGCAGGAGCAGTCTAACGAATTACTTGATGAACTGCTTGGCACATTGAACGATAAGAACATCAAAGACAGCGGATCGGCAGATTTCGATAGAGTTCGGGAAGTGCTTTCGGGGATTTCGATCTCCCGTGCCCGCCAGGGGTACACCCCGCGCGATACGGGTTTTTATGTATTCAGTTTGAAAGACGCCCTGCTGCAAACTTTGCAACAGGAAATAAAGGATGATCCCGAGTTCCTGTTCCAGACCTCGGTGTACCTGAATAAATTGATGGACGCGTTTGGGATCACTACTTTCGAAACATTTATCCAGGGCCGCGAAGATGTGATCCTGCGCCAGACAAGTGAAATTGCGGAAATTTCAACGCCGGTGATCCGGGTATGGGATGGCATCCTGGCGTTGCCCATCATCGGCACGCTCGACAGTGCCCGCACCCAGGTGGTTATGGAAAACCTGTTACAGGAAATAGTGGAAAGCGGCAGCACCATTGCCATTCTCGATATCTCAGGCGTACCCGCGGTAGATTCACTGGTTGCACAACATCTTATCAAAACGGTTTCCGCTACCAAACTCATGGGTGCCGAATGCATTATCAGCGGTATCAGGCCCGAGATCGCCCAAACCGTTGTACACCTCGGCATCGACCTTTCGCATGTTGTTACCAAGGCTACCATGGCCAGTGCTTTACGTTATGCATTTAACGTGATGAGATTGGAGATAAAGAAAATTCAAAAAGAAAAAGCAGATAATTAAATATGGATCGTATTCCCATTCTCCGTATGGGGAAATTTTTACTGGTTACCATTCAGATCGATTTATACGACAGGCTGGCTACCAACCTCGAAACCGACCTGGTTCAAATGGTTAATAAAACAGGCGCAAAAGGCGTTTTGATCGACATCTCTGCATTGAGCAT
This sequence comes from Niastella populi, assembly GCF_002078015.1. GTDB lineage: Bacteria > Bacteroidota > Bacteroidia > Chitinophagales > Chitinophagaceae > Niastella > Niastella populi. The sequence goes on from NZ_LWBP01000001.1 coordinate 206,348, forward strand.
CGTAGATTCCTTCATGGGCCGTATTTTAGGTAATATCGGCAGCATGTCGAAGATCATGGACGCAGAAACCGTGGTTGTAGGCATGCAACCCGCCGTTGCCATCACGTTGATAGAACTGGGCCTGGAATTGAAAGGTGTACATACAGCACTGAATGTAGAACGGGGTATGGACCTGCTAATGCACAAGATCGATCTTACAGACGAAACAGTACAAGATGAAGATAGTACTGAATAAAGACACCATGAAAATTGAGAAGGAACAGGATGTAGTGCCTTTCCGTAACCGGGTAAAAGAATATGCCGTCAAGATCGGGATGAGCCTCGTGAATCAAACCAAGTTGATCACCGCGGCCAGCGAGCTGGTAAGAAATATGCTTAAATATGCCAATGGCGGCGTCGTACTGATAGAAGTGATCAGCCAGGGACGTGACAACGGCATCCGGCTTACCTTCCAGGATAAAGGCCCCGGTATCGGCGACATAGCCCTGGCAATGAAAGACGGTTATTCATCGGGCAAAAGCCTTGGCATTGGTTTGCCCGGCGCTAAACGACTGGTCAATGAATTCGACATAAAAAGCATCGTGGGAGAAGGAACCACCGTTACCATAATCAAGTGGAAGAATGGATAACAATGTACACCTGTTATTGAATGTGGCAGACAGAAGCTATTTCTCGATCATAAAAAAAGAAGTCCATACGCTGACACTCCATGCAGGCTTCAGCGCAAAAAGAACAGGAGAAATAGATATCATCGTAGCCGAACTGGTAAGCAACCTGGTAAAACATGGCGGGGGCGGACAGGTAATGGTAAAAGTGAACGAAGCAAATGGAAAAACTTATTTGGAACTGATAGGCATCGATGCAGGCATGGGCATGGCCGACGTCAGCCGCATGATGGTTGACGGGGTTTCTACCAAGAACACGCTGGGACAGGGCATGGGAGCCATGAAAAGATTGAGCGATGTGTTCCAGGTGTATTCAGTAAGGGACTGGGGCACCGTAACGGTAATAAGGGTATTTAAAGAAGAACCGCTTTATTTCGATCCCGTTACTACCACCCAGATCAGGTCGGTGATAATACCCAAACCGGGTGAACGGGCCTGCGGCGATGGGTTTTTTCAGAAATCGACAACCGATTGCATCAGCCTTTTTCTGGGCGATGGCCTCGGGCACGGACCCGAAGCGCAAAAAGCGGTAACGCAGGCAGGCGAAGTTTTTATGAAATGTCATGAAAAAGAACCCACGTCGATCATCAGGCATATCAATGCCTCGGTAAAAAAAACGCGGGGACTGGTAGGCACGGTGGCATCGCTCGATCTCAATGAAAGAATATGGCGCATATGCGGTATCGGTAATATTCAAACCAGGATCTTCGATGGCTGGGAATTGAAAGGGTACATGGCCTATAACGGTATTATCGGGTTGAATGTGCCCAATACCCTCAAATCACATGAAATGCCTTTTGAGAATGGCCAGGTGCTCATTATGTGCAGTGATGGAATAAAAACAAGATGGGATATTTCAAGATATCCGACCATTATGCGATATGATTTAACCATGTTGTGCGCAACACTGATAAAGGATTTTGCCCGTAACACAGATGATACCTCAGTGGTGGCATGCAAAATAAATTTGTAAACATGCATGATATTGCTAAAGTGACGCTTCAGAATGAGATGGACCTGATACTGGCTCACAAACGTTCCATGCGATTGGCTGAGCTGGCCGGGTTATCTCTTTCGGCACAAACCACTTTTGCTACCGCAGTATCGGAAGTGGCGCGTACCTGTCTCGAAAGCGGCAAGGTCAGCTACCTGATCTTATGCGTAAATACCGATCAGCGCGATAAGTTTATCGTAGCCTGTTTAAAGAACGAACAGTTGAACAGCAACCGGTCGCGCGAGGGACTGGAGCATGCCAAAAAGCTGGTCAATAAATACAACATCTTTACTTCGGGTACCGAAACCGCCATAGAACTGTTCTATTACATTGCACCGCATTTCAGGGTCGACCTCGAAAAGATCAACGAATGGCGGCAGTTGTTCCGCAACGAGCCGTCCATTTCGCCTTACGAGGAACTGAAAAGGAAGAATGAACAGTTGCAGGATCTTTCCGAAAAAATACAAAAAAGCGAAGCGCATTATAAAACCCTTACCAACTCTTTACCATTAACTATTTTTTCACTCGATGTAGAGGGGAAATTGTTATACGCGAACGAATGGCTCGAAAGATATACCGGCCACACCATCGACTACCTTAATAACAGCCAGTGGAAGACCATCATTCATGAAGAAGAATACGCCACGTTCGCTGTATTGCTGAACAAGGTGATAACACAAGGTACCGCTACCATCAAAACCCAGGCGCGGTTAAAAAATAAACAGGGCGATTATATTTGGCACCAGGTATCCCTTTCGCCTTTTCGCAACGAACAGGGCGACCTGCAATACTGGATCGGTTTTATAGTGGACATTCACGCACAAAAAGTGGTGGAAGAAACACTGAAGGATAATATCGAACTGAAAAATACCCAGGCGAAATTAAAAGAGAACCAGCGTACGCTTGAAAAATATGTAGATGAGTTGAACCGCAGTAACCTCGAATTGCAACAGTTCGCTTTCGTGGCTTCCCACGACCTGCAGGAACCGGTGCGAAAACTGCTGTTCTACAGCGATTATATGGTAAGCAATTACTCAGGCGTGATCGATGAGAAAGGGCTTGGCTTTTTATCGAGCATGCGGTCTGCTTCACATCGGATGCGCAACCTGATCCAGGACCTCCTGCTGTTTTCGCAGATCAACAAGGAAAGGCTTAATTTTACCGACGTTAACCTGAATGAAATAGCCCAGGAGGCCTGTCAGGACCTCGAAATAGCCATTGAAGAAAAGAAAGCGGTGATCAATATGTCGGGCTTCCCTGTAATTGCAGGCGATGCAAGCATGCTGCGGCAATTGTTCGAGAACATCATTGCCAATGCCATTAAATATTCCCGGCCCACGCAGGCGCCGGTAGTTGACATCACCTGTAAACAGAATGCCGGCTTTGTGGAAATCGCTTTTAAAGACAATGGGATCGGATTCGATGAAAAATATATACCCCAGATGTTCAGGTTATTTCAACGGCTGCACGATCGTACAGCCGTTGAAGGAACCGGGCTGGGGCTGGCCATTTGCCGTAAGATCGTTGAAATGCACCACGGAACTATCTGGGCCAATGGCCAGGAAGGAGAAGGGGCTACCTTTTTTGTTTCTCTACCATTAAATACACCAGGAAATTGATTTATTTATGGAAACAGGTAAAATATTTATGGCTGAAGATGACGCAGAGGACAGATCCATTATTCTCGAAGCTATGGAGCATATTCAGGCTTCACATATCATGTTTTTTGCCGAGAATGGTGTGCTGCTGCTCGATCTGTTGAACAAACATTATCAGAATAACGAACTTCCCTGTTTGATCGTGCTCGATCTGAATATGCCGAAGATGAATGGCACGGAAACGCTTAGCCATATCAAGAACGATGAGCGTTTCAGGAACATTCCGGTCATTATTTATTCCACTTCCATCAACCCGTTCGAAAAAGATAAATGTATGCGCCTTGGCGCCCATTCATACATTACCAAACCAATTTCTTTCACCGACGGCATTGCAACCGCCAAAACTTTCTGTGAGTTTTGCCGGCCAGGGTCGGCCAACTGACCGAATTTGCCTGCGCAGCGTTTCCCTTTATGGCCTTCGATGCTACCAGTTCGTTTACTCATCTCTCCCGATGGTCTACGCTCTCCGGGAATGGCGCTAACCCCGCGGTAATTTTGTAACTGTAATTCATCAGTACATCATTACTCATTTTCGGTAACTTCCCCCAAAGAAGAACCCTGGCTATTTTCAGTAAGATAGCCGCTATTCTGGTCATTGTATTATTTTTTGCCACCACGGCCCTGAACATGCGTTTTGGCGGCTGGCGCGGCTACCCCGGTCACTGCGGTGCATACTATTATGAGTGCTGCGACCGCCTGCCGGCAGTAGTGCTGTCAGGCTTTTGGTTATGGAAAGGACATGTGCTGCGAAAGAAGTTGAGAAGGAGTTAGTAAGTTGTTCAGTTATGCAGTTGTTGGTTCAGAAAATCTGGTTCAATTTAATCACTTATGAACTGAATAACTGAACAACCTGTTTTAATGAAGGTCCCGTACCACCTCCGAACCGGAGCCTCCGCGCAACACATCGAGGTCGGCCCCAAGATGTGCCTGCTGCACATGATCGATGTAAAACTTTACATAACCGCGCGTTGCCATGGGAGTGGGGGACTGCCATTGGGCTTTACGGGCGGTCAGTTCTTCCACCGGAACATCGAGGTGCAGTTTGCGGGCGGCAACATCCAGTTCTATCATATCACCGTTCTGTACAAGCGCCAGTACACCGCCAATGGATGATTCGGGCGATACATGCAGCACAACCGTACCGCCGGCTGTACCGCTCATGCGGCCATCCGAAATACGCACCATGTCCTTAACGCCTTTTTGCAATAGTTTAAGGGGCAGGTCTACGTTGCCCACTTCCGGCATACCGGGGTAACCAACCGGACCTACTCCTTTTAATACAATTATACAATGTTCATCGATATCGAGGTCGGGATCGTCGATGCGTGCATGATAGTCTTCTATGTTCTCGAACACTACGGCCCGGCCGCGGTGTTTTAATAAATGCGGTGAAGCGGCCGAAGGTTTTATAACGGCCCCGTTCTCACATAAGTTGCCCTTCAGCACGGCCATACCGGCATTCTGCTGCAATGGCGCCGCCGGTGTGGCGATCACATCATTGTTATAGCAGGTAGCTACGGCGCTATTGTCGCTGATGCTTTTCCCGTTAACGGTTATGGCCTTGTTGTGTAACCACGATTGCATTTCCTTTATGATCACGGGCAAACCGCCGGCATAATAAAAATCCTCCATCAGGTATTTACCCGATGGTTTCAGGTTAAGGAGTAAAGGCACTTTACTGCCGATGGCATCGAAATCTTCCAGTGTAAGCGGTACTCCCAGGCGGCCGGCAATGGCCAGCAAATGAATGATGAAATTAGACGAACCGCCGATAGCTGAATTAATGACAATGGCGTTCTCGAAAGCGGCGCGGGTGAGTATCCGCGATAGTTTCAGGTCTTCCCGTACCATTTCAACGATGCGGCGGCCGCTCAGTTGCGCCATTACTTTTTTGCGGGCGTCAACGGCCGGAATGGCTGCGGCCCCGGGTAATGTAAGCCCAAGCGACTCGGCCATACAGGCCATGGTGCTGGCGGTGCCCATGGTCATACAATGCCCCTGGCTGCGCGCTACGCCAATTTCTACTTCATTGATATCCGCGGCGGTATAATTTTCAACGTTTTGTTTTTCTTTTATCAGCCAGTTGAAGGAACCGCTGCCGATGCATTCGCCGCGAAACCGTCCGTTCAGCATAGGGCCGCCGGGTACAACAATCGTGGGCAGGTCAACGCTGCAGGCGCCCATGATGGTCGAAGGCGTTGTTTTGTCGCACCCTGTGAGCAACACCACGCCATCGATGGGGTTGGCGCGAATGCTTTCCTCCACATCCATACTGGCGAGGTTGCGGAATAACATGGTGGTGGGGCGCATAACGGTTTCGCCCAGCGAAGTAACCGGAAACTCCAGTGGAAACCCTCCGGCTTCGATAACGCCGCGTTTTACCACTTCGGCAATGTCGCGCAAATGGCCATTACAGGGGGTGAGCTCGCTCCAGGTATTGCAGATACCGATAACGGGTTTGTTCTGGAAATAATCATCCGGGTATCCCTGCGTTCTGAACCACGACCGGTGCACAAATCCCATCTTGTCACTTTTACCGAACCAGTCGGCGCTACGGAGTTTTTTGTTATTTCTCATTGCTATTAATTATAATTTGTACTTGCATGGTGCTATTCGTTATTCGGCAATCGGCAATCGTGAAATCCCGACAAGTCGGGACAGGCTGGCAAACGTGAAAGCCCTATACTCGTGATTAATAACTAATTTCACCATGGCCCTGTTTCTCAAACTGTCCCTTTCAATTCGCCGTTCAACCTGTTAGCTATTAATTGAGGTGCTGTACTGAGTGCCTTTATCACCTCTATCAACATTTCAACTATTTGTCACACTGTTCCACATAGGAATCCTTGTCAACCTGTTAACCCGTCAACTTTTCAACTTACTGTTTATCCCACCACACCCTCGTGCTCAGCATATCCGGTCCCTGGCGGCTGATCGCTTCATTCACATTATTCGTATTCACGCTCAATTCAGAAGTAGGGTAGGTAAGCCTTCTTATGAATGTGTTATTGGGTACATCGGGATTATTCGGTTGTCCATACGGATTGGGTGTAAGTGCCGGAAAGCCACTTCTTCTGAAGTTAGCAAAAGCTTCCGGTCCGTTCAAAAATGATGCGATCCAGTATTGCGTATTTATCTGTTCCAGTTCACTACCGAAGGTAAGCGGGTTGGCGGCAACGTAAGTGTCGCGGTCGGTGGCGGAAATGGCGGAATTGGGGTCATAAACCGCCATCTGGTCCATATGCGCCCTGATGCCATCGGCAAAATAGCCGGCGGCGGTACCGGTGGTGATCCATCCGCGGAACCGGGCTTCGGCCAGCAGCAGGTTGGTTTGCGCCGCTGTTACCAGGAATACGGGTGAAAAGGTTTTCACTATCCTGCGGCGGTCAACCTGGCTGTAATCATAAAAACTGGCGAGCCCATCGGCGGTAGCGGCAGCCCCAATGGTGCCATTGTCTTTTCCTATAGGCATTCCAATCTGTTTTGCAGGGTCGGTAGAGCCAATGGCCACTGTTTGGGTAGCGCCGCTGCTGGCGCCCACATACCTGATGGCGATCGCCTTCAACCGCGGGTCGTTGGTGCTCTTCAACTGGTCAACGAACGGTTTGGCAAGGTAAAAGTTGGCCGCCTCGCTGCCATTGAGCGTAGCTCCTATGGGTTGTGTGAAGTTGGCGTCATGGCGAATATAGGCATTGTCGGAATTGGCGGTAATGACGCCCCCGGCCACAGCCGCCTGCACGGTGCTTTGCGCTTTGGCCGGATCCACTTTACTCAAACGCATCCCGGCGCGCAGCAACAGCGAATAAGCGAACTTTTTCCATTTGGCCACATCGCCGGCATACAGCACATCACCGGTTTCAATGTTGCTGGTGGTAGTAAGGGCTGCTGCCGCTTCGGTAAGTTCCTGGATGATCTTTGCATATATGTCCTGCTGGCGATCGTATTGGGGAAACAGGATGCGCTCTGCGAAACCGGCGCCGCCCTGTGAATAGGGAATATCTCCATACTGATCGGTAAGGATCATAAATACATACGACTGGTAGATCCGCGCCATGTTGTACATGTTGGTGCGGGTTGAAAGATCTTTGGAGCGGGTCAATGCGTCGTAGGTGTTCTTTATCACGCTTTGATAATAGGCTGTCCACATTGGTTGCGTGGTTACATCCCGGCTGTCCTGGTTAAAATTGGCGCCTGCCAGAACACCGCCATTGGGCGTTACCATCTGTTGTACGATGCCTACGTCGAATACCAGCGATTTTACCGGGAACGAAGTATTGATAATGGCCTGGTTCAGCAGAATGGCCGGGTCGAGCGAAGTGGGATTGGTCTCATTCACATTCAGGTCGCTCAACCCCTTTTCACAGGAAGCAGAGAAGCCTAAAAGGAAGACCAGCGTTATATATTGTGCGATCTTTTTCATGATGCAAGGTGTTAGAATTTAATATTCAGATTTAAGCCAAGGCTGCGGGTGGTTGGTAAACCGGGTGATTCAAGCCCTACCTGGTTGTCGGAACCAAACCCAAATGTTTCGGGGTCTATATTGTCGACCCATTTCTTCAGCATCAGTACATTGTTGGCTACGAGGTCGAGTTTCAGGCCTTTTACGGGCCATTTAGCCGGAATGTATTTGGTAAGGTCGTAACCCAGCGACACCTGCCGCAGCTTCCAGTAACCGCTGTTATAAATAACCGGCTCCACTATTTGTTGCGTACGCAGGTGTTCCCAGTAGGTTTGCACCGCTGCAACGGCGTTGTTGGGATTGCCGTTGACATCTACGCCGGCGCCCTTTACACCGCCTACACGCCCTTCAAGCGTTCTTTTGTGCAGGCCATGGCGGATGGCATTGAAGTTGGTGCCCGACAGCATCTTTCCGCCCAGTTTGTAATCGATGAATACGGTAAGGTTAAGCCCTTTATAATTGACGGTGTTCAGAAAACCGCCTACCCATTTGGGCAATGCGCTGCCGAACAATACAAAATCGGGGGTGCGCTGCGGTAAGCCGTTCGATTGAAATATCTGTTGTCCTTTTAAATCGCGGTTGTATCCGTAACCGGCAATCTGTCCCATTTCTTCACCTACCACATGCCGGGTTTCTCCGTTGAACACATGCGTACCGGTGGTTATACGCTCACCTGGTTTGTCTGAGATAATGCTTAGTACTTTGGTAATGTTGTACGAGGTATTGGCCGTAAATTCCCAGGTAAGGTCGGCTGTTCTTACCGGTGTAAGGTTCAGCATGGCCTCAAACCCGTAGTTACGGCTTTTACCGCTGTTGATCGGCGTATTCAGATAGCCCGATGCATCTGAGATCTGTACCAGTACAATCTGATTGCTGGTGATCTTCCGGTAGGCGGCAAGGTCGACTATTACCCGGTTATTGAACATCCGCATTTCCAAACCCGCCTCCACTTCGGCTACCCGGCTGGGTTTCAGGTTCGGATTGGGTAATGTAGTACCGGAGGCATTGTTGCTGATATTGCTGGTGCCTACAGGTACCGGCTGCCCGTTGGGGTTGGCGATGAAATTTGCATTAGGGGTATAAAAAAGCTGGTTCGAATAGGGTTGTACATCGCCGTCGCTGCCAACCTCTGCGTAGCCTAACCGAAGTTTACCAAAGTTCAGCCAGGTAACGTTCGGGAGGTGTTCCGAGAATACATAACTACCCGAAACCGAGGGATATAAAATACTCCTGTTTTCAGGGGCCAGCGTGCTGAACCAGTCGTTACGCAGTGTACCGGTAAGGTAGTAGGTCTGGTTCAGGCCCAGTTCGGCCGAACCGTACAGTGAGTTAACGCCCTGTTCTATTCTTGTATATACCGGGTCTTTACCGCGGCCGTTCTGTACCGTATAAATTCCGCGGGTTATAAAATCGGTGACCACTACGTTGTTTATATCCGACCGTTTACGCATGCGGTTACCGCCTGCGTTGATGTTTACATCGAGGCCGTCGAATTTCTTATTGGCATTCACCAGGAAATCGAGATTGGTTTCGCGGAAGCGGCGTGATTCCTGGGTGTAAATGCCGTTCACAAATCCCGGTGGCGCGGCGTTGCGCGAAGCCTGGCCGGTAGGGAAGTTGTTCACGTCCTCATCGCGCGCCCAGTAATCCTGTCCAAACCTGCCCTGCACACTCAACCACGACAACAGGTTGTATTTAAGTGCCACATTACCGAAAATGCGGTCGCGTTTAATATTATGGAATTGTTCGGCCATAACCCAGTAGGGGTTGGTGCGGTTGGTGAACCTTGTCCAGGGATACTCATTTCCCTGCGCATTGTATTTATTTTCATCCAGCACCTTTAAGGGCATGGAGTTGGCCAGCGCCATCAGGGTGGTGGGTATGGAATTATCCTGGTTGGCGATATTTGGCGGGTTCTTATTGATCTCGCGGGAGTAGTTCACATTACCGGTCAACAGCAGTTGTTCAGATAAATTATAACTGAAACCGAGGTTCATCGATTTGCGGTTGAATGAATTGTTCGGCATAATGCCTTTGTTATCGGTATTGTTCAACGATAACCGCATACCGCCTTTTTCGTTACTGGCTTCGAACGCTACGGTATTGGAAAGGTTTTGACCATTGCGGTAAAATTCCTTGATGCGGCTGCCTTGCGGCTGGTAAGGCACGGTGAGGTTATTGAACAGGATATGCGTCATACCGGGTTCAAACTTTTCACCGAACGACCACTGGCCGGAAGTGGGGTTGGGGGTGGTGGGCCGAACGCCGTTCTCGCCCTGTCCGTATTCACTCTGGTAATCGGTGAAATCGAGCGGGGTGTCGTTGGTGTAATTCAGGTTGTATGTAACACCGATACCTTTTGTTTTTCCCTTGGTTTTTGTGGTGATCATGATCACCCCGTCTTTTGCGCGCGAGCCATAAAGGGCTGAAGCCGGTGCGCCCTTTAAGATGGTCATGCTTTCAATATCATCGGGGTTGATGCTCGATAACCCATCACCGCCATCGGCAAAAACGCCGCCGCCTTTAACGGAGATGGCATTGTCGTTGAAGTTGGTGTTATCTACCGGTACGCCGTTGATAACGATCAGCGGGTTGTTTTGTCCGGAAATTGAAGATTGCCCGCGGATGCGGATCTTGGACGTACCGCCCGGCCCGGTGCCAAGCGAAGAAATGTTTACGCCTGCCACCTTGCCCTGCAGGGCATTCATCACATTGCTGGTGCGGTTCACGGTCAGTTCTTCCGGTTTAACGTTGGTAGCGGAATAACCGAGGCTGCGGGCCGTCTTTTTTATACCAAGTGCCGTTACGATCACTTCGCCGAGGTTCTGGTTATCGGCTGTGAGGGAAACATCCACTACCGAACGGCCTTCAACGCCTACTTCCATACTTTTAAAACCAACAGAGCTGAACACCAGCGTGGCATTGCTCCCGGCTGAGGGCGGCACCTGTATGGTGTATTTGCCTTCTGCGTTTGTTGAGGTTCCCTGTGATGTTCCTTTTACTATAACAGAAACCCGGGGAATTATTGTACCTTTTTCATCGGAAACTGTACCTGTAATAGTTTGAGCATGGGTAACGGAAAGGAATAAATGTAAAGCGAGAAGCAGCCATAACCGCGCATAACGGGGAGGCCTGCCACTGGTATACTTTTTCATACCGGCAAGTTGTTTTGGTGAGTAATCGTTGGTTAATGGTGTTCCACAAATGTGTGCGGTGAACAGCAGGTGTGGCACACCTAACATTAAAAGGAAAATTATCTGGTATTGGTATGAAAAACTTCCAAAATAAAACTACGTTGGATATTGTACAGGCCGGTTGAATAAATTTCCTTTCTTTATATAAAGGGGGCCACACCTAAACGCTGCGAACAGGAGGTGTGGCACACCTGAACTGACGAACCAGAGGTGCGCCCACACCTGCATATAAAATGCCATATGAATCAATTTGTTCTGCAATATGGTAAATCAAACGAGCTGCTTTTATTCCCGCATATTCTCGAAGTGGGATTAAAGAAGAATGCATCTGTTTCATTCAACACTTTTTTAACCACGGCCACCGAGGGTTTGAGGCTTTATTATATTATAGAAGGCCGCTTCGAGTGGCGGATCAATAACCAGCCTGTTATTCTATATCCCGGCGATGTGGCGGTAATTATGCCCGGCGTTCCCTTTGGCAGCGATAAGGGCAACCTCGAGGTCGGCGCTTTTACCTGGATCCACCTCGGTATTCAAAAGCTCGAAAACGGACAGGTTGTACCGGGTAAATGGAGCGGCCTGTCAGACAGCGAAGGCGCGGCCATTGGCAAGATCTTATTACTGAACCCCTCACCGGTATTGAGCCGGTTCAGCGAAGCCGGAAAGATCCTCAAATGCATTCAAAGCGAATTGTTCAGCACCGAAGTGGCTTACCAGGCGCGCGTCAATCACCAGCTCGATGAATTGCTTATACAGGTTACCCGGCAGTTGACGCGGCAAAATCATTCCGCCCGCGACTTCCCAAAAACTTTTATGCACCTGGAGGAGATGTTGCGCCAGAACCTGGCGCATCAATGGACCGTGGAAGAAATGGCCGCCCTGGTTGGAATGGGCACTACGTTATTTACAGAAAAAGTAAAAAGCTATTCGGGATTTTCACCCATCAATTACCTGATCAATATCAGGATCTCTGAAGCCATCAGGTTGTTGAAGCGGCCCGATATCACTGTGACCGATATTGCGCTGGACACGGGGTTCTATTCGTCGCAGCATTTTTCAACCACTTTTAAAAAGCTCACCGGTTACCGGCCGAGTGAGTTCAGGAATAATCATTTGCGTAATATATAATTACCATACACATGAAATGCATCATTACAATAGAATTGGGCACAAACGGGATAAGGATGTTTGCCTACGACCTCGATGGAAAGGTTATCGGTTCCATGAGGGGCTACTATCCAACATTCCATACCGAGCCCGATCACAGTGAGCAGGACCCTGAACAGATATTTATTACCACCCTGTATGTGCTGAAGAATATTCTGAACGAATACATCCATCCAAAAAAATATAAGGTTGCCAGCATTTGTTTCTGCGCTTCCATGCACAGCGTGCTGGCGGTCGATAAAAACGGCAATCCATTGGGCAACGCCATTACCTGGGCCGATAACCGGGCCAAGAAGGAAGCGCAGGAACTGCGGCGTTCAGAACTGGGGAAGAAGCTCTATGCGGCCACCGGTACACCCATTCATCCCATGTCGCCCCTGGTGAAGATCGCCTGGATAAGGGAGCATGATGCCGGCCGCTTTAAACAAACCAGCAAGTTCCTCGCTATAAAAAGTTATATCATTCATCAACTCACCGGTGAGTACATGATCGATTACAGTATTGCATCTGCTACCGGGCTGATGAATATCCATACCATAAAATGGGAAACCGACGCCCTGCAATATGCTGGCATAACGGCCTCAAAACTGCCGGGGCTGGCGCCGGTATTTACCAGTGCCGGAAAACTGAAAAAAGCCTATCAGCAGTCATTACGTTTACCGGCCGATACAAAGATCCTTATCGGCTCCAGTGACGGCTGCCTGGCCACTCTGGGCGATGGCGTAAAAGGCGAGGGGAAGGCCACCATAACCATCGAAGACAGCGGCGCCGTGCGGGTAATGGGACCGGCCGTATTGAAAGACGATAAAATGCGCTTCTTTAATTACCTGCTTACTGATAACTGTTATGTTTCCGGCGGACCAACCAATAATGGCGGGAATATCTTTGAATGGTTCACGCGGCAGTTCGGTGATTTTACCAATCCATTCGATATAGAGAACAGCATCGGGCAATTGATGGAAGAAGCGTCCAAAGTGCCTGCAGGTTCCGATGGGTTGCTGTTCCTGCCATATTTATTGGGCGAACGCGCGCCTATCTGGAATGCCAATGCCCGCGGCGCCTATTTCGGGTTGAATATAAAACATGAACGCAAACATTTTGTGCGGGCTACCATCGAGGGCATCATGTATGAGATCTACAGCATTGGCAAAACGCTGGGTGAGCAGCGAAATATCAAAAGTTTGTCGGTGAACGGCGGTTTCGGTACCATTCCTTTTTGTACCCAGTTGATCGCCGACCTGTTCAATAAACCCGTGCGGCTTCGCCGCCAGTTTCACAGTGTAAGTTTTGGGGCTTTTCTATTAAGCGCCACCGAAATGGGGATCTATAAATCACTCGATGATGCCGCCAAAACGGTTGAACTGCCCGATGTATATAAACCCAACAAACAGCATCATGCCATCTATGCCGATTACTTTACCATTTTTGAAAAGCTGAGTGCAAAGTTGTTCGATGAGTTCGAGGCCATAGATGAATTGCAGCATAAGTATGCCGTTAAGTTGACGAGTTAACGGGTTGACGAGTTGACCAGGAGGTTTTCACCTTTGCCGTTTCCCGTTTCACGATTGCCGTTATACGATTCACGATTCACGTAAAACTGTCATATGAAAAATAAGGTCCTTTTTATAATTCTCCTGCTGCACGGCACCCTGCTAAGTGCACAACAGGTAACGCTCACGCCCGAACAGATCAAAGCGCTCACGCCCGAATGGAAAGGCGAGCGGTCTGCCGACGGGCGGCCGCATGTTCCCGATAAATTATTGGAGCGTTTAAAGCATATCAGGCTCGAAGAAGCCTGGGGCATCTTACGCAACAAAGGATATATGAACCAGTTCGAAGGCGACTGGATGGTGCTGCATACCGATTCGGCCATGACCGGCCGCGTGGTAACGGCGCAATACCTGCCGTTACGGCCCGATGTAGATAAACTGGTGAAGGATAAAGGCAAAGCGGAGGGCCGCATTGGCGCACCCAATTCATGGCCCATCGACGTGCTGAAGAAAGGAGATGTATACATTGCCGATAGTTATGGGAAAGTGATCGATGGCACCCTTATCGGCGATAACCTCGGTAACGCCATTTACACAAAGTCTGCCCGCGGCGTGATCTTCTATGGTTCGGTGCGCGATATAGAAGGGCTTGAAGAAATTAAAGGTTTCAACGCCTGGATCAAAGGATACGATCCTTCGTATATACAGCAGATGATGTTAGGCGGTATCAACATCCCAATACGCATTGGCAGGGCCACTGTTTTGCCCGGTGATGCGGTGCTGGCGAAAAAAGGCGGCGTGGTATTTATTCCTGCTCATCTGCTGGAAGAAGTAGTGCTCAATGCCGAGTTTATTGCATTGCGCGATGCATTCGGTCACCAGCGGTTGCGTGAAGGAAAATATACACCGGGACAAATAGATACGCAGTGGACCGGCGAGATCAAAAAAGATTTCCTGAAATGGCTCGATGCAAATCCTGATAAGCTGCCAATGAGCAGGCAGGAGTTGGATTCGTTTATGAAAGACAGAACGTGGTAGGAAGTTGTAAGTAGGAAGTTGTAAGTAATAAGTAATAAGTAGTAAGTAGGAAATACGAAGTAGGAAGTAGGAGGTACGAAGATTTGAGGTAAAAGAAAAAGTTTGAGTCTTAAAGTTTCAACCTCTTCCTACATCATACTTCTTACTTCTCAAACATAATAATACATATCATCAACTGATAAACAGAAATTAAATCAAATAAGTATGAATCCCTCTCAAAAGATCTTAGAGAAACTCGGGCTGAAAGACCCCGATCCTTTACAGGATAATAATCCAATCGACCAGGCACACAACAGCCGCCGTTCATTTATAAAGCGATCGGCCCTGGGTGGTATTGCGCTTGGCGGACTAAGTACGCTGTTGCCCATAGAAGACATCATTGCGCAAACCACGCAGAAGGTAAGCCGGTATTCGAACCCGTCTGATCTGAAGATCACCGATATGCGCTATTGCATTGTTCAGAACGTTGGCCGTACGCCCATCATCCGCATCGATACCAACCAGGGCATTTATGGTTTGGGCGAAGTGCGCGATGGCGCCGACGAACGGTATGCGCTGATGTTAAAAAGCCGTATTCTGAATCAGAATCCCTGTAACGTGGAAATGTTGTTCAAAATGGTGCGGCAGTTTGGCGGCCATGCACGGCAGGGCGGCGGTGTATGCGCGGTGGAAATGGCCCTGTGGGACCTCTGCGGCAAAGCATACAACGTACCGGTGTGGCAATTGCTGGGCGGCAGGTACCGCGATAAAGTACGCATCTATGCCGATACGCCAGAAGCGGCCAGCTTTGATGAGTTCAAGGCAAAGGTGAAACACCGCCTCGAAGACCAGGGCATGACCTGGCTGAAAATGGATATCTCCATCGGCGAAGTGAAAGGGCAGGAAGGCGCACTCGTGAACAGTAAGTTCTGGGGCAGCAACCTGGCGCAATGGCGCGGTGGTTATATGGACTATGCCAATATAAAACATCCTTTTACCGCCATACAGATCACCGACAAGGGCCTCGATGGCATGGCGCAGATCGTGCACGATGTACGTTCGGTAGTAGGGTATGAGATCCCGATCTCGAGCGACCACTATGGTCATTTCGATCTGAACAATGCCATTCGCTGGGGTAAAAAGGTAGAACCTTACCGCCTTGCCTGGCTGGAGGATATGGTACCCTGGGAATACACCGATCAGTTCAAAAAAATGTCCGATGCACTGGAAACACCTGTATTGACCGGTGAAGATATTTACCTGCTCAGCGGTTTCAAGCCATTGATCGATGCGGGCGCCGTTGATATCGTTCATCCCGATCTGGCCACAGCCGGCGGTATACTTGAAACAAAACGTATTGGCGATTATGCCGAAGAAAAGGGTGTTGCCATGGCCATGCATTTTGCCGGCACACCGGTATCGTTTATGGCCAATGTGCATTGCGCGGCGGCAACACAAAATTTTCTTGCGCTGGAACATCACTCGCTTGATAACCCGTGGTGGGAAGGCCTGGTAAAAACAACTGATGGCCGCAAGCTGTTCGAAAAGGGATATGCGAATGTGCCGCTCACAGCACCGGGGTTAGGTATTGAACTGGTGGAAGAAGAAGTTAAAAAACATTTGCTGCCAACCAATAAAACCTATTTCGCGCCAACACCGGAATGGAATGATGTACGTTCTCACGACAGGTTATGGAGTTGAACGCGGAACACTTAACGCGGAACGCAGAACGCGGAAGGCAAAACGCGGAACGCAGAACGTTGAAGGCAAATCAGGAAATAACCGAAAAAATAATTTATCTCGATGAAGCGATCAGCTTTTTTTTACGGCCTTTCTGCCGTCGCCCTGGTATTGTATGTGATATTGGCTTTACGTGCGGTGCATGACTGGGCGGGTTGGGTGTTGGCGTTGGGTTTTATAAGCCTGGCTATTGCGTTCCGGGGTAACCGGTTCCTGCAGGGATTGTCATTTACCGTGCTCATATT
This sequence comes from Niastella populi, assembly GCF_002078015.1. Lineage (GTDB taxonomy): Bacteria > Bacteroidota > Bacteroidia > Chitinophagales > Chitinophagaceae > Niastella > Niastella populi. Next base: position 222,977 of record NZ_LWBP01000001.1, read on the forward strand.
TGCCGTTGTGACCATTGCCCTGTATCACCCGGAATATTTTCTTCAATGGGGCGGCTTCAAATTGAGCGAACTGATCATTCCCCTGATACAACTGATCATGTTTGGAATGGGCACAGCCATGAGTGTAAAGGATTTTACGGCTGTGATCAAACATCCGAAAGGGGTAGTTATCGGCGTTATGAGCCAGTTCGTCATTATGCCCTTTGTGGGTTTTTTGCTGGCGTCTGTTTCCGGTTTCCCGCCTGAAATTGCCGCCGGTATAGTGCTGATCGGTTGTTCGCCAAGCGGACTGGCCTCTAACGTTATGTCATACCTGGCAAAAGCCAACCTGGCATTATCCATAACCGTCACCTCCATCACTACCTTACTGGCGCCATTTGTAACCCCGTTACTGATGAAATTGCTGGCAGGCGCCCTGGTTGAAATAGACGTACTGAAAATGATGTGGGATATTTTCAAAATGATCATCATACCGATTGGCGCCGGTTTATTATTCAACAAACTGCTGAGCGGCAGATCTAAATGGCTCGATGATGCCATGCCGCTTGTTTCCATGTTCGGCATCGCTTTCATTCTCGTCATCATCGTTGCAGCGGGCCGCAATAACCTGCTGATGATCGGGCCGGCTTTGATTGTTTTGGTATTTATCCATAACAGCTGCGGTTACCTGCTTGGTTATTGGGCGGGCCGGTTGTTCAAACTACCGGAACGGGATTGCCGCACGATTGCCATTGAAGTGGGTATGCAAAATGGCGGACTGGCTTCCGGCATCTCCAAAGAAATGGGAAAGATGGCAACCGTTGGGCTGGCGCCAGCTGTCTTCGGACCGTTGATGAACATTACCGGTTCGGCACTTGCCAGCTGGTGGCACAATCATCCGCCGGAGACGAAAGAGGCAGCGCATAGCGAAGAGCGCCCGGTGAAATCGAAAAGCATTCGTTGAACGATACATGCGAAGTAAGATGTTAGAACCAGGAAAATGGATGACCAGGTATGATAATAAAGATCTATAAAATTAAAGCGCTTTGTACTTCTTACCTCATTCCTCTTATTTCAGATAAAAAGAATCTATATGAATAAAATATTTGTAATAAGCCTGCTAATTGTAATTGTAAGCTACGCAACAACCACGCAGGCGCAGCAGATAACGCGCGATCAGCTCCTTGCTTTAACACCTGAATGGAAAGGAGAACGTTTTGCAGATGGCAGGCCCAAAGTGCCCGACAGTCTCCTCGATCGAATGAAACTGGTAACGCTGGAGGAAGCCTGGGCGGTGTTACGCAACGAGAATTTCAAACACCAGTACGATGGCGAATGGAAGACCATCAACCCCGACAGCGTGCTGGTAGGCCGTGCGGTAACGGCCATCTTTATGCCCGGCCGGCCAGATATCCATCGGGTTATCGACAAATTCGGCATTCGCGACAAACGCGTGAAATCGCAGAATAGCTGGCCGATCGATCTGCTGGTAAAACGTGACGTTTATGTCGTTGACCAGTTCGACGCCTATGAGGATGGGCCTACGATCGGCGATAACCTCGGTAATTCGATTTATGCTAAAACCGGCAATGGGATCGTATACGATGGCGCCGTTCGCGATGTGAAAGGGTTGAAAGAGATCGGTGGTTTCACCTCTTTTTTTCGCAGTTACCATCCTTCGCATCACCTGAACAATCCCGATGGCGACCTGAATACCACGCTCGTTGGCATCAATCAGCCTACCCGTATTGGCAAAGCCACTGTTATGCCGGGCGATATTGTATTGGGCCGCGATGGCGGTGTCATCTTTATACCGCCGCACCTGGCAGAGAAAGTGGTGAAAACTTCCGAGATCGTACGGCTGCGCGATATGTTCGGTCACCAACGGTTGCGCGAAGGAAAATATACGCCCGGACAAATAGACACACGCTGGAGCGAAGAAATAGAAAAAGATTTTTCGAAATGGCTCAATGAGCATATCAATGAACTGCCGGTTTCAAAAAGCCAGATCCAGGAGTTTCTGAAAGGAAGAACATGGTAGTTTATAGTTCACTGTTCATAGTTTATTAGGTATTGAGTTCCTGAGTCGGGCTTTTACATATAAACTGAATAACTCAATAACTGAATAACTGGTGTATGCATAAAATAAAATTCAATGACACAATTTAATTCAAGACGCTCATTTATATCAAAGGCCGCTATTGCCGCCGCCATGACCCCATTCGCCGCCTTATCCACCTTCGGCCGCGAATACGAACAGGCGGTGGACCGCACGCCAAAAGCGTCGCCGCCAACCAATTTAAAAATTACAGAGGTAAAATGCGGTTATATCAGGGGCAGCCTGTTTGTGAAAATATATACCAACCAGGATATCTGGGGGTGCGGTGAAGGCGTTGACGCCATTCCCGGCACCTATCACCTGGTAAAGAATTTCGGTGAACGCATCAAAGGCAAAAGCCCGTTGAATGTGCACCGCCTGTTTGAAGATATCCGTAAATCGGGTTTCTTCCAGGGCGCGCAGTCCGGCATGTATGTGGCGGTTTTGTCGGCCATCGAAACCGCTTTGTGGGACCTTGCCGGCAAAGCGCTTCAGTTGCCCGTTTACCAGTTATTGGGCGGTAAGTTCCGCGATAAGGTACGCGTGTACTGCGATACCGCGTTGTATCAGCGCAATCTGCCCATCCCGAAAGACTTTGCCGATGCCGCGCTGGCCGCAAAAAAGATGGGCTTTAATGCCATCAAGTTCGATCTCGACCAGGCGAATGATCCCAATAAATATGATTACTATAACTGGACAGCCAGCGCCGCCGAGTTACAGCGGATGTACGACCAGCTGGCCGCAGCACGGCAAGCGGTTGGGCCCAATATCGATATCTGTGCAGATATGCACGGGCGTTATGATGCGGTAACCGCGCAGGCTGTTGCCAAAAAAGTAGAAGGGTTGAACCTGATGTGGCTGGAAGAACCGGTGCCTGCCGAAAATGTAGAAGCGTATAAACTGATCACCGAATCGACCAGTACGCCCATCTGCGCCGGTGAAAATCATTACCTCGCTTATGGTTTCAGAAGAATGCTCGAGATTGGTGCGGTAGATATCGTGATGCCCGATCTGCAAAAATGCGGTGGGCTGGGCGAGGGGCAGCGCATTGCCAACCTGGCCAATTTGTATTACGTGCCATTTGCACCCCATATGGTGGCTTCCTTCCTCGGCGCCATGGCGTCGGCGCATGTTTGTGCTTCCGTGCCTAATTTTATGATCCTCGAATGGCAGTCGTATTTTCATACACAACCCATGTTCAAAGAGATCGTTACCTACGATGGCGAATGGGTGAATAACAGTTTTATCACGGTTAGCGACAAACCGGGTATCGGCGTTGAGATCAATGAAGCCGCGATGAAAAAATATGCCATCCCCGGTATCCCATTTTTTGAATAACCGCCGAAAGCGTAAGGCTGCGTTCCGCGTTGAGCCTATTCCCTGGTAATAGGGCCGATCTCCGTTACACAAAGCCGGTCTGTAGGTTCTTCAGGGAATTGCATCCCGTAAAAATAATATAAGGAGTGAAAGCGACTGATTGCAGTTCATAGATTTGCAGATTTTGCCGATAAGCGTGTCGTTTTGAGCGATAACCGTGTAACTGGCCATAGGCGCGGCCTATGATATATCATTAAAAGATAATTCGTAATTATAACCTTTATGATCCTGTTATTATAAGATACACCAACTCGCTCCAATAATACCGGAACACTGCAACTTAAATTTACGGGTATTCATTTCTATTCTTCATTAAAAACAAGTCACATGAGTAAGAAAATGCTGTTTTCTATGGCCATACTATTGGCTGTAGGTTCCGGGGCCTGTAAAAAATCGGGCTCCGGCAAAAATGATACCCAGGATGATAATGCCGCAAAAGTGTATGCGCACATTCTCGAGCTGGGTTTTCCCAAAAGTGAGATCGTGAACAAACCCGATGTATTTGTGGTAGAGGGAGACATCGTATTTCCCAAGAACATGCGGGTGCCTTCTGAAAAGGTAAGGCCGGAGCAATACTATACCGGCAGCCTGGTGTCTGCAACCAAGGTGGTGAACATCCGGCTGAAGGTGGATGCATCGATGACATCGATGCAGTCGGAGATCAATTCGGCCATCAGTCAGTGGAACAGTGTTGCCAATTGTAAGATCCACTGGACGGTTGTTACCGGTACTTCATACGATGTACTGATCGTTAACAGCAACCTCGGCAATGGGATATGCGGGCAGGGCACCTTTCCTTCAGGCGGTAATGCCGGCGGCACTATCTGGATCAACAAGAACTATATTGCCGGCAACAGTTTTGCACAACGGGCACGCACCATTTGCCATGAAATGGGCCACAACGTTTCTTTAAGGCATACTAACTGGGCGGCCCGCGGCGAGTCGGGCGCCACTGCGGTGCCGGGCGTTGGTGGAACAGACGCGTCATCGCTGATGAATGGCGGGCAGTGCGGAAGCGGAGCCACGGTTTTGTCCACTAAGGACAAGCAGGCGGCTGCGGTATTGTACCCGCTATAAAATGCATGGAATGAGAAATGAAGCATTAAGAACAGAGAAATTAAAAAGGAAATACAACATTGCATTTTGAATGTTTAGTGAATGTCCGGAAATTGAGGTTCACTTTTCATTTCTAATTTTTCATTCTTCATTTCTCATTTCTCTCCTGAATTATTAATAAACCGGAGATTAAACCCGCCCTGGCATTCATAGTAATAACTTCTGCGTTCCTTGCAGTAGGCAATGGGTGCGCCCTGCTCCTTCATAAATGATAAGTATTCGTATAATAAACTTTCAGAGATGTTCAGCCTTTCTGCAAGTTGTTTTGGTGTGCCGGTCCCTTTCATGCGGATAAGGCGATCGATGTTCTGCAACCGGTCGAAATAATGTTTTGGCATATAAGATAAGTTACATCTGTTGAGATAAAACGTAGCGGGAATACATGTTTACCCCAGGTAATACAGGAAATCATGTATTCATTGCCGTGATTCGCCGGGAAGGGTTTCCAAATATAAAATAATAATCCCTGTTTGGGAAGTTTCTCACATTGAACATGGCGCGTGATCTGCAGCTTAAAAATATTTCACTTCCCCTAAGTGTTTTTTCATTTGCCTGTATCTGAACTATTTATACCCGGTGTTTGAAAAAAAAGCGGGTAAACGGCACTTTGTTTTCGCCCCGTGCCAAAAACAGGTATGCCGTTGGAAATACCTGTATCGAAATTATCAAACACAAAAAAGTTACCTTATGAAACAGATCTACTCTTTAATCACCATCCTTTTCATCTCAATCGCTGCTGCACAGGCAAAAACCGTTATCACTTTTACCGCCTGGTGGGGCAACTGGTCTACCGCCTCCAACTGGGACCTGAACCGGGTTCCACAAAATGACGATTCTGTTGTGATCCCGCAATGGAAAGGGGTGGTATTTGACAAGGCCGATACCCTGGCCAATGTGTATATAAAAGTAATAGGTGGCCTTACCATACAGAAAAAAATGAGATTAAGCGCTTCATCTGTTATTGAATTGACCGGTACCGGCAAACTGAATGCCTGGGGCGCTCAGCGGAATGTTGAAGAGATCTCGATCGGTGGCGTGAAAAAGTATGATGAAAATGCGCCCTATTGGGTTTTCGGACCAGCATTTGCTGCCAGCAATTCAGGTGTTGCTCCCAATGGTTTTAACTTAAGCGTGCTGCCTGTTCTTTTCAAAGGATTCTTTGTAGCAAGAAGCAATAACAATGTGCTCCTGAACTGGAGCACTGCCCAGGAATCGAACAACAGCAATTTTGAAATACAACGCAGCCTCGATGGCAGCAGCTGGTCGACCATCGCCATCATGATGGGCGCCGGTAATTCAACTACAGTACAACAGTATAATTTTACCGATAAGAATATGACCGCACCGATTGCTTACTATCGTATTAAACAGGTAGATACAGACGGTAACTATGAATATTCAACCGTAAAATCGATCCGCGTAAATGAAGCTGCGCCCGCAACCCGCATCTATACCAGTGGCAATACAGTGAACATCGAGTTCAATAAAGAAGTAACGAACCCCATCACAGTGCGTATAATCAATATGAACGGACAGGTAGTTGGGCAACGTCATCTTCAACAGGCTTCTTACCGCATCACTATGAACATGAACAACAGCGTTAGCGGAATGTATCTGGTGCAGCTGAATGATAACGCAGGTTGGAATGAAATAAAGAAAGTGGTATTATAAAATAGGGTACGTTTCATCTGGTTACTTTTACACCCGCCCCAGTGGCGGGTTTTTTTATGCGTGTTATAATAAAAACAGCGCCCCGGCAACCGGCCGGGGCGTTTTGTGATCTATGGTTACTTACTTCGTTATCTGAACTCTTGATACCTGTACCAGTACCGAATCTTTGTTTTGAACCATCCCGTTCAGGAGATTCCGGTTAAAGTAATTCGGCATTGGCTTCGAAGAATGGGTGAAAATGTTGCAATTACTTTTTACCGCATATTTAAGAAGAGGCAGATAATAATCATTTCCCGAAATAATAATTGGATAGGTTTGGCGGTACTTTTTACAGTTCCCGCCGGCGCTCTCGCAAATATAATAGGGGTTATATTGTGGTACCTGGGTATGCAATAACATGCAATGGCCCAGGAAGGTGTCAGGCCCGGGCATATTGGTTGAATCGGGGGGCGACACCAGCATTTCCTTATCAGTTTTGCTAACGATGTTCATAATGGTTCCGTTCAGTTTCACGCGGTTGTTCTCAAGTAATTCCATGGTAGAATTGATGCCATGATCATTTGAAGACTTTTGACCATATTGAAAATGATTCACATAGTCAGGGAAATTGCGCGTCATAAAATCTTTGATCATATTCGGGTCACGGTGTTCCTGCCCGGTAGTATACAACACCAGGTCGTCGATCGACATGGTGTTAACGGGTCTGTATTCATTTGTATTTTTCTCCTGTTCAGGATTGGCGATGTCTGTACTGTTATCCTTGCTGCAAGCTGCGAAAAGTAAAACTGATAAAAGTGCCGGTACGAGGTTCTTTGTTGTCATGTTTTGTTATTTATACCAATACAACCTGGCATTTTGAAAAATTCCTATCGTCGCGCAGAAAAAATTTAAAATATTTTTTGGCAGCTCACATAGTACTAAAAGCTAATATTGTAAGAAACGTACCAACTGTATTTGAAAAGCTGGTCGGGGAAAAGGTCAAGATCATAATCTGTATTGTCGGGGGCGGAGAAGCGGGTTGTATATTCATCATTAGCCTGGTCCATTACATGCACACCGGCGCTGAGTCTATGCTGCCAGTATTTCCAGGGCTTTAAATAGAAAGTACCGTTGATATTTACCCGGTTATACGCTTTCCCGCGATAAGGCGCAATGATCGTATACTCTTCATTGGGGTTCGAAGGAATGCCCGATGGCGTGGTTATCCAGTCACCGGTATGAAAATGCCAGAGCACGCTTGTTTCCAATGTAGGTTTTGGCCGGTAACTCACTAGGATGTTCAGGTTGTTTCGCCGGTCATACCGGTAAGGTTGCTCTTTACCGTTGTTCAGGCTATCGAACTGGCGCCAGCTCCAGCTCAGGGTATATGACAACAACGCTTTCCATTTTGTAAACTTTCTTTCGGCAACCATTTCAAGCCCATAACTTTTGCCTTTACCGGTAACGAGATTTTTCTCTATGGCATCATTGTAAAAAAGCACATTGGCTTTTTCAGAAAAATATACCAGGTTGGTCATTTGTTTATAATAAACATCCGCCGAAAAATTTATCAACCGGTTATTCTTATACTGGTAACCCGCATTGATCATTTTACTAAGCGCCGGCAGTAACCGTTCATTGGCCGGCAGCCAAAGCTCGCGGTTGATACCGGGATACATACTGGTTACCTGGTGCAGCCACTGACCAATATGGCTATAGGATATATGTAGTTGCTGTTTGTTATTGAGCCGGTAACTGGCGAAGAGCCGCGGCTGTATGGAAGGATTATTATAGTTCTCCGTTACATATGCATTCGCATGAATGCCGGGCCGAATCAGCAGGTGCTGCCCGATCCTGATCTCATTCTCATACCATACGGATACATTATTGAACGACAGTTTGGATAAGGGACGAAAGTTCATTTCTTCTTCTTCAAATGCTGTAGTTACCAGCGTGGTGTAAGGTTTAATTTGCACATGCTCAAACCGGCTGCCAAACTGGAATTGCAGGCTGGGCGAGGCGGTTATTTCCCAGGCGGTTTTTGCTTCAAAACGATTGCCTTTTGAATAATTATTGAATACGGTATTACCGTTAAACGGTATTCCCGTACCAACGGCAGGCGTAACAATATATTTCAAGGCAACATAATTATCGAAATCGCTGAAATTAAGCGTTGTATTGGTAAAGGACCGTTTGCCGGTAACTGTATTTAAGTTGATGGTAAAAAGGCCGTTGCTCCATTTTTGCAGGTAATCGCTGTTTTCCTGGGTTAACTGCAACCGGTCGTCGCCGGTATAACGGGAGATCAGCAGTTTATTGTTTTTATTGATCCGGTGGGTGAGTTTAAGATGTATATCGTTGAATAATGCGTCATAGGTAAGCAGGTCGTTATTGCCGGCATCGCCGAGGCTATGGCGAACAGAAGCCATCAGGGCGGTACGTTCTTTTTTAAGCGGCCCTTCAACCGAAACGGAGGCGGAACTGAACCCGAGAGCGCCTTCTCCGGTCCAGCGCTGCATGTTCCCGTCTTTTGTATTGATGGCTGTTATAGACGAGATAGCGCCGGTATACCGGCTGGGAAAATCATTTTTATATTGCCGCAGTGATTTTACACTGGTATTACTCACTACGGAGATCTCGCCCAGTAAATGCGCGGGATTGAAAACGGGATTGCCATCCAGCAGCAAAAGGCTTTGTCCGGGCTCACCGCCGCGAACGATCAGTTTGCCGCCCGTTTCCTGGCTTTCCATATTGCCCGGTAATAAATAAACGGCGCGTACGGGATCGGTTTCCCCCAGCATATTGCTGTACATACCCGATCGGTCATTATCCAGTTTGTTACCGGCGTCGCGTTTCAGCGTGTTACTGGTATTTACCTGTATTTCGGGTAGGGTTATGGGTGAAAGTATGAGGTTGAACCGGGTATCTTGGGCCAGGTCAACGTCAACAGTACGTGTCGAAAAGCCGGTGAATGAGATCTCGAACGTATGAGCACCTTCAGCAAGTTCCATACTATAGAAACCGGCGATATTCGATTCGCAAACAGTGCCGGTTGTTTTATCCCGCACGGTAGCATAGGGGAGTGGTTCACGGCTGCCTTCCTGTTGTATAAAACCGAAAAGTACAAGCTTTTCAGGAAATGCATCGGGTGGTAGTGGCGTAGTAGCCGAAGCAATGAGGATCTTATTGTTCTTTTCTATTACGTTTACCCGTTGTCCTTTTAGTATTTTATTAAGTACCGCGCCAATGGTGGTTTCGCCGCCCGGGAGGTTGATCCTTTTTGTTGTATCGAGGTTCGAGGGCGAGTATTCGATATTTACCCCGCAATAGGACACCAGTTCATGTAACAAGGCATGCGCATTTCCGCTGGCTGTTTTGCAAACAAACTTTGTTTTTAATAAATGATGCTGGGCCGTGGCGCTATCTGCCAGGCATACGCCAATTGAGAGCAGTAATACGCGAAGGATGTTCATGCTTATAGGAAAGGTGCTATTGCCGGTTTTTATTGTTTAAATAATATTACTGTATCGTTTTCTTTGCGGTGACTGACATTGGCAAGCAGCCTGATCTCATCGAGCACGGCATCGATAGATTGTTGGTTGAACCGGGCTGTAATAGTTGGCATTACCGGTTGTTTGAGTAATGAACTGTCTGCCGTTATGTTAATGCCGAAATGATGCGAAAGGGTAGCGGCCACCTGGTCAATAGGGGTGTTGTCGAATTGCAACAAACCTGTTTTCCATGAAAGAAAGTTGGGATCGTTCAGGGTTTTGATCTCAAAACCTTTTGCATCCAGTTTGCTGTATTGTTGGGGGGTAATGATATGTTTTTCACCGTTGCCGCTTTTATCAGTGAACTGCACTTTGCCGGTGGTTACTATCAATTCATCCTGCCGGTTGGTGGTATTGATGGTAAAAGATGTACCCAGCACTTCGAGGGTGGCCCGTACTGTTTGAATACGGAAAGGATGGCCGGCGTCATGTTGAACCTCAAAAAAGGCTTCCCCTGTTAATGCTACTTCCCGTTCTTTACCGGTAAAGGTTTGGGGATAAGAGAGCGTAGCGCCTTTGCGCAGGCTAACCTGCGAGCCATCGGGCAGGGTAATGGACAAATTGTTTTGTTCCCCTTTAGCGACCTGCAATCCGGGTGTGCTTTTCCGGAAAAATAACAAGCCTGCAATAAACAGTATTCCCACTATGGAGGCCGCGGCCGCCAGGCGGGTGATCATCCGAATGGGCGCCTTTTTGGTGCCATGGTCGAGTCTTTGGTCAATTTTATCCCATGCGGCTGTTGTATCATATGTATTTTCCGTTAATATGGCGCCCGATTCATTCCATACTTTTTCCAGCTGCCGGTAAATGGTATCGTGTGACGAATTTTCTGCGCGCCACTGCTGCAGGCTGGCATTTTCATCGGCGTTTGCCTGGCCCTTCAGTTCTTTTTCAATAAGCGCGATTATATATTCGGGTATTTGTATCATGTGTCGTGTGTTGATAAGACAGGGAATTGTAAAAAACTCCTAATGTTTTGGTTAGAATCTGATGAAAAAATAGGTAAGCACCGGTCCAAGCCAGTTTTTAGCTTTTGAAACAAAGGCTTTCAGCAGTTTCATGGCCTTCCAGGTTTGATTGTTGACGGTTTTGATGGAAATACCGAGTTGGTCGGCTATTTCCTGGTTGCTTAAATGTCCCTGTCTGCTTAAAAGGAAAACCTCCTTGCATTTTTCGGGAAGCTGCTCTATCCCTTTTTTCAGCAATTCCCGGTAATTGGGTAGGTCCGTTTCATCAGGTTCTTCTTCCACACTCCAGTTGATCTCCGATTCCTCTGCCAGCTCTTCATTGGAAAGGGAGGCGAGCGGCATGCGCTTTTGCGCGCCCAGATGATTGAAACAGGTATTTCTTACCGCGCGGTACAGGTATGCGCGTATTTGCGGCGAATCAATAACGGACTGGTGTTTTTCCCAGATGCGCACAAACACGTCCTGAACAATATCCTCGGCGGTATCATGGTCTGCTACAAGCGTGTAGGCATACTTGCTAAGCGGATCATAGAATTCCCCGAAAAGCAGCTTGAACTGCCCGTACAAATCATTTCGATTCACAAGAATAGGTTTTGAATAAAAACACTGGCAAACCGGGTGACGGTTTACCCGGCTAAAAACGAAAGATATGGCTTTTTGTTTTTGACGGTATCTTTCTACCTTGCACAAAAGCATCCAATCATTTTAATATTTTCAGATGAAAAATATTCCTACTTTGTATGAATGGGCCGGCGATCTGAATACGTTCGAGACGTTGTTTGAAAAGTTTTACGATAAGGTTGTAAAGGATGAATTGTTAGGCGAGGTGTTCAGGAATATGTCGCCGGAGCACCGGACCCATGTGGCGCATTTTGTAGCGGAAGTTTTTGGCGGCGGGAATTTATATACCAATGATGGCGGCAGTCATGCGCAAATGGTAGGCAAACATATTGGCAAAATGTTGACGGAAGAAAAGCGGCAGCGCTGGGTGCAGTTGTTATTGCAAACAGCCGATGAAGTAGGGTTGAAAAGCGATCCCGAATTCCGGTCGGCATTCGTAGGTTACCTCGAGTGGGGCAGCCGCATAGCGGTCATCAATTCGCAGTTGACCGAAAACCCGATGCAGTTGGCCGAACCAATGCCCAAATGGGGCTGGGGCGAAACGGGCGGGCCGTATGTACCGGAATAATGGTTGAATCAAAATAAAAAAGCATCCGGGACTTATTCGGATGCTTTTAAATATGGTTGTTTACAACTTTTACTTCTTCTTTTTAAATGAATCGGGAATCCCGTATTTTTTAATTATCTTTTTTGCTTCATCTACTTTTTTTCTAATTACAGGATCTTTACTGTAATCCCTTAGTTTTTTAACTATGGTTACATTTGTTTGAATCTTATTTATTGCTGCTGAAGACATAGGCTTCTAATTTTCTATTGATATAAAATTACAATATTTATTTTAGGCTGGCCATAAAAGCATGGTAATTTACGTGTTTTTCGAATGGCTGCCATACACCGCTAATAAGGCCCTCAATTACAAATAGTTGGCTGATCTCATGCCAATTGGCAAATATGCCGATTTGATAAAGTCTGGTTCTGGAGGGTGTACTGCCTTTCGCAAATATTATAGCTTTGGGATAGTGTTTTATAAACTCAATTACCGTTGCTGCTACTGTTGCCATTACTTTATCCCGATCATGATTATTGCTTCTGACCTTGTCATCTATTCCCTGTTCAAATTCACTCCAATCACCAAATGCCAGGTTAAAAAGGTTATCGCCAATTGCCTCAAAGTATACAACTTTCTTAATGCTGCCGTTAGGCCCTTCACTTAAAAATTCGAATGTTAAATGCTCATTAGTTGATACTAAAGGATATTTATTAAGGTTCATATTGTATTATACAAAGGACGTTTCTTTCCTTAAAGGTTTAACGTAAGTGAGAAATGACGGGAGGTGTAATTGTTGGTTGGAATTTTGAAAGTACAAAACATTGAGTGAATAGCCAAGAATGAGATGAATTATCGAATTGAGTAAAATAAAATACTCAGCAGAGTTAAAATTGGTACAATCGTAGCTCCGTTAGCCTTAGATGGGCCACATTTTTATAAAACCGTCGTAAGATGCGCTTAGTATTTTATTGTCGTGCAGTACTTCAATGGCCTGAACAAAGTTATGATGGTTAAGCTCGGCGATGAGTTGGCCGTTCAAACGCCAGATCTTTACCTTATTATCTTCGCCGCCGGTTGCTATGGTTGTATTACTCAGAAATTTGATGGTTCTAATAATACCGTTATGTGCAGAAAATGATACTGGATTTTCCAGTTGGAGGTCCTCGTTGAGTGTATGAATAGATATTTCTCCTTTGAGATTGCCGCTGATCAATTGATTGGTGGAGGAATTGAATGCAAGACTCATTATAGGGTAGCTCTTATGGAATGTACTAATTAATTGACCGGTTTCAATGTTCCATATTTTTATCGATGCATCTTCCGAGCATGAGGCAATTGAATTATCAGTCAATTTTATTAAATGCCAGACCCAATTGGTATGCTCGTTAAACGTTTTGATAATATTTCCATTAATATTGGCAATATGAATGTTGTTGTCTCCGCCTGCTGAAGCAAAGGTGGTATCGTTTATCCGGCAAAGAGACAGTACTATGGCGCGATGAATTTCTATTTTATTGACAGGTTTGAAATTATTCCAAACGATGATCTGTTTGTCCCTCGATCCTGAAATAAAAATATCGTCATTCATTTTCTCTATACATAGAATGGAATTTTTATGTTCCTGAAGTGAGATCTTTTCTTCCCCTTTAGTATTCCATACTTTGATAGTAGTATCTCTGCCTCCGCTAAGGATGGTAGTATCATTGAGCTTTAAAAGTGACCATATATATCCAAGATGTCCAGAAAATGGTTCTTTACTCATATCGGTTAATTCCCTGGAGTAGAGGATATCGCTTCTTAATACAAACTTTTCTCCTTCCGTTAATTCTTCTCCTTCATGCCAGACATTGTGATCAAAAACAATGAGATCACCTTGCCTGGGATTATAGGTAGCCCAAATATCTTCAGTGTCTTTTGTTTTAAAGAATAAAGTACGGCCACCCTTGAATTCCGCAGCACTGTTCAAATAGATCATGAAAGTGAGCTTTGATTGCATGTTTGCAGACCGGTAATGAATGCCGTCGAGGTGCCGATGAAAATATTGATTGGCTGAATACTTACAAAAACGAAGCCGGCTGTTCAAATCTTTTAAATGCCAGATGCCGTTCTCTGCATGAATAGAGGAGTTTATGGTGATCGTTTCTGGCAAATAAGGTTTTACTTTTTCAAAAAGTTTATTTGCCAGGGATTCGTTGTCCATTACAAACCGGTCGTTATTCCGATAATAAGTTGGATAATTTGCTATAGCTTTTTGAAATGAATTTTTAATGTCTCCGTTCAATAATTCTTCACATTCTGTTTGTGAGAATAGGGAAGGGATCACAAAACAGGTAATGTCGGGGTCGGGTAAGATGTGTTGTACCTCTAAGGTTGGATTCATGGTTTATGGAATTACTTCTATACCTGGCAAACTTACTCACATTTTTGTAAGTCCCTCACATTTTTTGCATACGCTGTTTAATCAGCGCCTACCTGCTACTTTTGATATAGAAACAATAGCATAATTATGGATCTGTATTTGAAAGGAAAAACAGCGGTAATTACCGGCGCCAGCCAGGGTATGGGCCGGGCCATTACAAAAGAACTGGCCCTTGAAGGCGTGAAAGTGCTGGCGGTTGCCAGAAACGAAGCATTGTTAAAAAGTTTGATCACAGAAGTAACAGCGAGCGGTGGTGTAGCGCCCATTACATTCATTCAGGATCTTACTGCACCCGATGCCCCGCGTACAATCGCCGCTGCGGCATTGCAACAACTGGGGCATGTTGACCTGCTTGTCAATAACGCCGGCCGCAGCCGCCCGTTAAATGTTACCGGTCCCGATGAAGAATGGCATGCGGCATTGACACTCGATTTCGATCGTCACCGCCAACTGACCCAACAGCTGCTGCCGCATTTTATGGAACGTAAACAAGGCTCGATCCTGAATGTCATCAGCACATACGAACTACGTAGCATCAATGCCTCGGCGGTGTTCAAGGCAGGTGTGGTGGTATGGTCGAAACAACTGGCAGGAGAGTTGGGAAAGTATGGCATAAGAGTGAACTGTTTACAACCGGGTTTGATAGATACGGAAAACATTCGCCGCTTTTTCCCGGGTGATGAACGCCGCCAGTTTGCCGAAAAAGAAATTCCGCTGGGCGATTTTGGCGAAGCTGCGGATATTGCCAATATGGCTGCCTTTCTATTATCGCCCCGCGCGAAATATATTACGGGGTCGGTTGCCGTTGTTGATGGGGGGTGGCGGCATTATGCGTTTTGAACCATTCCGCATAAAAAATAAAAGTGGCTGCCTTCATGTTTTGGTATTCATGGCAGACAGCCACTTTTTATTCTCCTGAATTTATAACACTATTATTTTTCTTACTGCGGTCTTCCGGTTGTTCGTAAGCCTGATGAAGAAAATGCCTTTCACCGGTATAACCAGTTCCTGTTTGCGCACATAGCCGTTAACTGTACGGGAATACAGTTTATGCCCGTTACCTGTATATAGTTCAATATTCCAGCTATGTAATAATTCCGGTAAGGTAATTACAATATGCCCACTGGTTGGGTTGGGTGATATCTTTATTGCCCTGTCGAGTTCGGGGTCAATGGTACCCGTTACCGAACCGGTAGTGAATTGATTGATGTTGCCTGCTGTACTGTTACCATGATCGTCTTTGGCAACAACTTTCCAGTAATAAGTGGTATTGGCAACAAGATTGTTCAGCGTGTAGCTGACACTGTTTATATCTGCGGCGATCCTTGTTTCGGCCTGCGCATTGGTTGATAAATACAGGTCATATTGTACCGGGTCGGCTTCAGGATCGATGGCGGCCGTCCAGGTAAACTGTATTTGCTGTACCGGAATGTTGACGCTTTGGTTGGCCGGACTAACCAGTTGCGGCGCTGCAGGTGGTTGATTGGGCGTTATCGACTGAACGGTAAATGACCATACAGCGCTTTCTGTTGTTGCCTGTTGCTTATCGCGCGCAACCACCTTCCAGTAGTATGTAGTGCCGACGGTTAAAGTAGCGGAGGTAAAGGACGTGGTAAACACCGTTCCTGCTTTTTGTAACGTGGCTGCACTGCTTCCCATATACATATCATATGCCGGCGCATCGCTGTCGATATCGGTACTTGCCTGCCAGGTTAGCGTTGCAGTATTGGTGGTGATATTATTGTTATTGGCAGGCAGTTGTAAAGCAGGCGCCGAGGGTGCTTCGTTCTTTCCGGTAAACGTATATACAGGGCCGGGGGTTGCTGCACCCAATGCATCACGTGCGATCACCTGCCAGTAATACACGCCATTATTATCGATGGCCGGCGTGTTATAATTTAACGTTGTTAATCCTTTGGCCAACAGGGTTACCGGTTGCGGATTTTTATCGAGGTACACATCGTATACGATAGCATCATTTTCAGGGTCGGTGGCGGCGGCCCAGGTAAGCGATGTATTGGTGCCTGTTAGTACTGCATTCAATAGCGGAGTAAGCGGTATGGGTGCGGATGGCGCATTGTTCTTTACGGTGAAGTTCCATACTTCGCTGGCCGTTTCTCCGCCTTTGTTATCGCGGGCTACTACTTTCCAGTACCAGGTAACGCCATGGGTCAATGCCGCAGTGGTGTATTGTAAACTACCAACGCCGGTGGCAACAGGGGCGCCCCATGCCTGGCTGGTGCTTACATAAACATCATATACCAGCGCATCGCCATCTATATCGAATGCGGCATTCCATTGAAGTACGGCTGTATTGCTTATGCCGCTTTCATACGTCAGCGGGCTGGTAAGCTGAGGCGCCGCAGGCGCTGTGTTCTGGCTGTTGTTTTGTACGGTAAACGAAAATTCATCACTGGCAATGGTTCCGCCAAATGCGTCTTTTGCCACCACTTTCCAGTAATAGGTGGCGTTGGGTGTAAGTAATGCGGTGGTATAGTTCGTTTGCTGCAAACCCGAAGCGATCAGGGCAGTGGGGTTCGTATTACTGCCCAGGTATACATCATATAACACCAGGTCGCCGTCTGCATCGTTAACCGGTAACCAGTTAAGGGATACTGAATAAGGCTGTGCGGCAGCGTTATTTGTTGGTGCGCTGAGTTGTGGTTTTGCAGGAACGCTGTTACGGGTGGTAAACTGCCATACATCTGCCGCATGCGTATTGCCCGCCGCATCTTTCGGTACTACTTTCCACAAATAGGTAGTATGCGGTTTAAGTGCGGCGCCGTTTATATGGTTCAAAACAAATGGCGTGTCGGTAATATTGCCGGCAACCAGAGAATAAAATGTATAAGATGTGCCGGCATATACATCAAATAGCATATTGCGTGCAGGCTTCGTCCAGCTAAGGGAAGGCGTGAGGCTAACGCCGGTGTTATTGTTGGCCGGGTTTACCGGTGTTAAACCCAGGCTGGGAAATTCATTCCTGAACGTTGTATACTGTCGCAGCTCGCTGGCTGTTTCACCGCCTTTCTGGTCGGTGGCAATCACCTTCCAGTAATAGGTTGTATTTGCAAGAAATGCGCTTCCGCCGAAATTATAGGTGGTATCCTGTAAACCGGGAATTGGATTCAATGCAGCCGGGTCGGTGCCGAAGGCTATACTGTAATAGACCGCATCTCCGTCCGGGTCGGTCGACCGGTTCCATGACAGCACCAGCTCTTTGGGGGCGCCTGTTAACCCATTCACCGGTGCTATCAATACCGGTGCGGTTGGCGCATGGTTGAGCGTAGAAAAATTATGGATGGCACTTTCGGTTACGCCGCCACGGCCGTCTATGGCAACCACTTTCCAGAAGTATTGGGTGCTGCTAAGGAGATTCGTAAGATGATAACCGGTGGCGGTAATGCCGGCGGCTATCTGGTGAAGGGCCGTTGGTTGTTTACCTGCATACAGGTTATAGGCAATGGCATCGCCATCGGTATCGGTTGCAGCTGTCCAGGTAACATTAACCGATGATACGTTTACGCCGGTGCTCCCATGCGCAGGTGATAATAATTGTACGGCAGTTGGGGCGGTATTGTTACCGGCCTGCATGGTGAATACCCAAACTTCGCTCTCAGCCATTTCGCCATGGCTGTCGCGCGCCCGTACTTTCCAGTAGTAAGTTTTGTTTTGTTCCAGTTCTGTTACGTGAAAACCTGTTCCCGTAATGCCTGTTTGTATACACCGGGCCGGATCAGGTATGGTATCGACATACAGGTTATAGGTAATGGCATTACCGTCTGCATCTGTTGCCGCCGCCCATTGCAGCAGCATATTGTAATTCGTTTGGGTGCTGTTATTGAGTGGCGTCTGTAATACCGGTTTATTTGGTGCGTGATTTTCATTATCGTTTTTTACACAGCGTACAGATGCGAAGCCTGCGCTGCCGTTGCTTATGGATAAAAATCTGTTATGGGTGCTGTACCACGCGTACCCGGCCTCGTTATTAGTGAGCCGGTTGTTCGCCAGCCAGAACTGGAAAGCATTGGTTTGAAATCCGGCCGGCCATGTCTGTGTGCTATAAAGCCCTGAGGGCAGCATACTGAGCCCGCTTGTATTCAACCATTCATTCTCTTTTCCCGGAACGGTCCAGGTGCTGTGATGTACATAAGAGGGAATATCGGTATTCAGGGGCGCCAGTTTCTGCCAGTCGGCCGGGGTGGCAACCCGCCAGCCGCAGGGACAAACGCCCTGTTTATTGACGCCGGTATCTGTTTCACTGTCGAAATTCAGCGCGGCTTCCCAATTATACAGGTAGCCGTATTTACTTATGTTCAAACTGCTATTGTTAAGCGCAGTATAACTTTTGGTAGTTCCGGAGGTATTGAAATAATCGTAATCGAAGTAACCGTCTTTTACCTGTGGCCGGTAAGCCAGATTGTGGGTCATCCAGCGCAGTCCGTTTATTTGCACCCATTGGTATATTTCTCCATCGCGTGTATCGGTGAAAGTGCCTGTTACATTGCCATTGACAGGTTTGGTTATGAACTGGTTGGTTTTACTGGTTGTTACCACGCCCTGTCGATCGGTCGCCGATACTTTCCAGTAATAGGTAGTATTGGGCGCCAGGTTCTGAACCTGAAAAGTATTGCCGGTTATACCCTGTGCAATGCGTTGTGGAGAAGGGTTCCTGTCGAGGTAAATGTCGTAAGTGATACCCGGTGCATCCCTGTACTTCCAGCTAAGCGTTACGTTTGGTTCTACATAAGTGGAAATTTCCCGTGGGTACTGCAACCGGGGTGCGCTCAGTGGTATGGCTTGTGTTACGAATGAATGTACGGCGCTTTCCACGGTTTCATTGTCGGCGTCGGTGGCGGTGATCTTCCAGTAATATTTTTGCGCGCCTGCCAACGGGTTAAAGGGAGTGATCGACTTTTGGTTCAGGCTCGATCCGCCGGCGCTTAAAGTTGTGGCTGATGAACCAATGAATAACCTGTATATGACCGTATTGCCGTCGGTGTCGTCTCCGCCGGTCCACCCGAATGCAGGTTGAACGGCTGCATTGGCTGCTCCATTGGCGGGTTGTTGTAAAACGGGTAGGGTTGGCTTTTGATTGATCTGCGCATCGATGCTGTATTCCCTCGTAATGGCGCCATGCTGCAAACGAACCTTTATGACGTTATGCGTGGTGAAGTTTCCTTCTACCTGTATATATTTTGTGGCGTTTGAAGGCAGCCCTTTGTTGTAAATGATATTGGTGGTGCTGGTAAAAGATGGCGGCAGATCAACCGTGACCACCGTATTAGGATCGGTGTAGTCGAGCACGATAGCTATTGCATCTTTTACGGTGGTTCTGCCCCGCACGGTATAAGAACGGGTGTTGATATTGAATACCGGTTTTAACGCCGATGATTCAAAGTTATAGATAGATGTGGGGTCGGTATACCGGTAATAAACCCTTAAGTTGGTAATGCCCACATCCTGGGTGGTGGTAGTGAATTGCCAGGTATCGCTTTCCGAAACGCCGCCCCTGTTATCGAGCGCCACCACTTTCCAAAAATATTTTTTCCCGGCTTCCAGCACCGGTGTGTAACTGTTATTTGCCAGGCCGGAAACTACAGCCGTAAGGTTAACGGCATCGGTTCCCATATATACGGTGTACGAAATAGCATCCTGGTCATTATCGTTTGCCGTATTCCATTGCAATGCCGGCTGAAACGAAATGCCGGTGCCGTTATTTGCTGGCATTATAAGCACGGGGACGGTTGGCGGGGTATTGGCTGTATTGTTACGGGTGGTGAATGTTCTTATTTCGCTCTCGCTTCTGCCGCCATGAATATCTACCGAAACTATTTTCCAGTTGTAAACTGTATTTGCTGCCAGGTTAAGCAACAGGTTGTTGTTGCCGGTGACCTGCATGCGATCTGGCATGGCGCCTGCTCCATACCACACTTCGTAATAAACGCTGTCACCCTCTGCATCCAATGCTTTTTGCCAGGTAAGGGTGATATTATAATCGGTTCCTGTTGCCTGATGTACGGGGGTAGAAAGAACAGCAGGCGCGGGTGCATTGTTCTGCGTTGTGAACCTCCAAACTGCGCCCGTGGCTTCTTTGCCACCGGCATCACGTACCACTATTTTCCAGAAATAATTTGTGTTGCCTTTTAGCGGCGTGTTCATTTGAAAGGAAGGCGTGGAAAGACTGGCGGCAATTAAACTGGTGGCCGATGCATTTTCAGAAAGATACAGATCGTATACCGGTTTATCGCCATCGGGGTCGGTTCCTTCCTGCCATTTGAAGAGCGGCGTGGTGAGTATATTCAAAGTATTGTTGCCGGGAGAAACGTACACTGGTGCATCGGGTGGATGCAGGTTAGGGCTGCCCGTTGTAAAAGCCCAGGTTTCGCTGGCGGCGCTGGCGCCGGTATTGTCTTTGGCCACTACTTTCCAGTAATACGTGGTGTTCCTGTTAAGCTGGCCGAAATAAAAGAGGTTGAACGTATCCTGGGAAAGATAGATGATGCAGGAATCGTTAAAACTACCATCGATCGCATGCTCTGCAAGCAGCTGCAATTGGTTGGCATTGGTGCCCAGGTACAGATCGAACACCAGGCTGGCCGAAGAACTGCCCGCCGTCCATTGAAAGGTGGGCGAAAGCTCAGGGTAGGCTGTTACGTTTTTCGCCGGACTATGCAGCGCCGGTTGATCAACGGTATTATTGCTATGCGCGGCCGCACCTGTAAAGAGGAACAGCGCAATTAAGGCAGAAGCAAAAAGCGTTTGCTTTTTGCCTGGCAGAAAATAGTTGATATGTTGAAAAATTAAAGCAGGACCGGTAATAATTTTCACAGTAAGGGATATTTGCAGGTGTAATTTACAATACCGGTGCTGCCTATGCAATATTTTTCACAACTGGAAAAGTTTGTGGTATTATGTATTTAAAATATGTTATAGAAAATCAATTTGCATTCAGGTTATTACTGCCATCTTCCTGTAGAATAACAAAAGAGCAGGTGGGTATGGAAAGGTGAGCTGCACGCGACCCTGATCGTTACCGGGGACGCCTGCGGCTCACCTTTATTTATTTCTGACCGGTTATGGTTTAAATTTTTTTATATAATTGTTGGGCGGTATTCAACCTTCCTGTTTTATTACATTATTCTCCTGGTCTTTTTTCCACTGAACCGGTGTAACCCCGAATTCATTCTTGAAGGCTTTTATCAGGGCGCTTTTGTCCTTAAAGCCGGTGTCCTGGGCAATAGACTTCAGGGGCTTGTCCTCCAGTAACAGGCCCTTTACTTTGTTCCAGAGATAATCGCACCGGAACCGGAATGCGCCTTTATCGAATAATTGCCGGAATCCTGCCTTGAGTTTTTTTTCCGGTACATCAACCAGTTCGGCAAGCTCGGGGATCGTATAATGATGCTCGATCCTTTCAATAATGATCTGTGCAGCATCACGGACCTTTTGAAGATCCTTCAGGGATAAATGAATCTGATACATGGAAAAGGTTTAATTGTGCTTGAAATTTTTTCAAGGGAGCGGATCACATAAAAGGAAATACGCTAAACTTCCTTTAATGAAATTTAGCGATTCTTGTATTCCAACCATTATGAAATCGGAAATATATTTTGTCATGTGATCAGTGACAGCTATTCGAAAATGTTGGCGCATCACAAAGTGGTTATGGCATATTCCTATTGATAATTAATGAGATGGTACAGTATTTCAATGTTTTTTTCATTGTTTGCTATGCGCAAAGTGTGTACCTTTATTCCACTTCGAAATATTTTTTTTCACTGTTAACGCCTTTCTGAATAGTTGTTCCCGGTAGTATGGTGCATCCGGTTCCCTGGTGACTCATTTGGTAATTATTTTATTTACTGCTGCTGCAGCGCCGGCGAGTATAGCTGTAACAGTTATTAATAACTCAAATGATGGTCAGAACAACACATTCTGAAAATATTGTAAAAATGGGTATTGCTATACGGCCTGTTGTAATTCCTGATGATCTGCAGGGACTGCAACAGTGTACAGAAATGGATGCGGAATCCCTTATCGCATTTCATGAAAACATTGCAAATGGAAGTTTTATGCAGCCGATGCTGGTATGGGATGGCGAGCAGCCGCTTTTCGAGGTTGATATCTGCCAGGCCATTTTTGACGATCCCGGCACCTGCGATCCATTGGGAACGGATGATTATACGCTCCGGTTCCAGTTTTCCCCGCATGCGCCCATGAACGTTATACACGAGGGATTATATAACTGTATGGAGTATGTGTTCCTTCAAAAAAAGGCCAGCCGTATTCTGATAGTGGTTGAATCAGGCAATAAAATTCTCCTCGATTGGGTGAAAGACGCCGATTTTGCAAAGGCCCTGGGTTTAGTGGCCGATCCGAAATATCCGCTGTTCATTTTTACAAAAGGAACTAAGTAGTTCCGGCAGTCTTTAAATTCTTCGTAAGGCTCAGGAGCAGCAGGATGAATAAAAGGAGGTATTCACCAATGGTATGCTCCATTTTTATCAGATCGGTATTGATAATATTCAGTAACAGCCCGAGCAGCAAACCGCCATACAGCCATTTATAAGCTGGTTTGTAAACGGCTGCCGCCAGCAAAACCGGGAAAAGCCATTGCATGGTGTAATACTGGTGCCTGTAAATGGGCGACGACAGATCGCTGATCATATACAAACAGAAAGCAAAGATGGCTACATTGGATAGTTCAACGGCGCCATATTTTTTACGGGAAAAATAATGGAATGCAAACAATATAATGATCGCACCGCCCATAAAGAGGTTCATCATGCTCACCGGCATTTGCCGTTTCAATACCAGGGCATATAAATTAAAGATGTTGCCATGCTCCGAATGCCGGGTGAAAAACGCAGATTCCGTTGTCTTTCTGACCTCGTCGGCCTTCCATCCTTCATATTCCTTCAATTTTACTTTGTAAAAGCCGGTGGTATCCGTCTTCACAAAACCCTGGTGCTGTTTAACAGATTCCTTTACTGCAGCCGGGAATTGTTTCCATAATGACCGGTTGTTTGAAGATGAAAAATAGATGGCCGACAGCAGCAGGATGGATGCAGAAAACCAGATCAGGTATTGGCGGCTATAGGTACCAATTAAGAACAGGAAGGGCAGAAAGAATATTGCAGCGTTTGGCCTTACCAATACCAGCGACAGGGAGGCGAGGCCGGCAACGATCGCCGCCACCCGGCTTTGCTTCTGCGTAAAGCAGAAGTATATTACCATGGCAAGGAATGGTAAAAGCACATACGTTTGTCCCATAGCGATATGTACTTTCCAGGCTTCGGTGCACAAAAAAAGCGCAAAGGCAATGCAAACGATAACTTTTTGCGTATTGTTTTTTGCAAGGCGGTATGCCAGCAATCCCGTAATGAGTAAAAGCAGGTATTCTATAAACAGCCAGATCCGGGAAATGGTGCGTTGGGGTAATTCGCAAAGCGGATAAAGCAGCGTGTGTTGAAAAGGAGAGGAAGTGATATTGGAAACACCTTCAAAGCAGTTGTTTTCATCGTAATATCGAACGGGGTCGCCCGCATGGTAAATATAAGTATAAGGCGCCACGCCGTCTTTTTGTAAACGGGCGCCTACAATGCGGTTCCTGAGATCGGCAGTGCCGCCTTTTTCCAGCAGCGTGTCGCGGTAAAAGATCAGGCCCAGTACAATGAGAACAATAATCCCGGCAAATAATTTCCATTTATCTGGTAGCATACAATTGGTATAGCAGGATAAAAAATTATAGTTGTACAACCCGCGTTACAGGCTATCGGGCAATTTTCTGCCGCCTTCCATTTCCTGGCCGTCTTCTTCATGGTATTCTGCATCCTGGTTCACTTTCCAGGGATCGTATTTTATTTCGCCGGCATCGATATTTTTAGCTACCAGCATGGCGGTCATAATGCTGTGATCCTGGTTATTGTATTTATGCATACCATTGCGGCCGATCAGGTGCAGGTTGGGGTAGTGCTGCAGTTCATCTTTTATTACGCTGATCTTTTCTTTATAGCCCTGGTCGTACACAGGATAGGCCTTTGGCTGTCGAACCACATAACCGTCAACGATCTCTTCCTTGTTGGCAAGGCCAAGCTGCAGCAGTTCCTGCGTGCCGAGTGAGATGAGATTTGCATCTTCCATCGTCCACATGCCATCGCCTTCAAAACAAAAGTATTCGAGTCCGTAACAATCCATCGATTGATCGGGCACCATTTCCCTGCTCCAGCTTTTGAAGTTTTGAATTCGTCCAACCTTAACCGAAGGTTCATGAATATAGATCCAGTTCTCCGAAAAGGTGCGGGCATTTTTCAGGATCAGCACCACGGTAATGAAGTCGCGGTAATTCAATCCTTTTGCCGCCTCAAAGGCCGGGGCGCTAACCTGTGGCGCAATACCGGGAATAAGATCATAGATAGGGGCGGAAGAAATGATATGGTGGAATCCTTCATGGGTGGTGTTATCAGCCAGTGTAACCGACCATTGCGTTGGCGCTTTTTTAAATTGCAAACCGCGCACAGGTGCATTCATTTGAATGCGGGCGCTCATAGCGGTAGCTTTCTTTGCGCATACTTCCCACATCATACCGGGGCCGAGCCGCGGATAAAGAAATGAATCGATCAGTGTTTTTATGATCTTGTCGTTCTTTTTTATTTTCAGTGCGCTGCTGAGGATGGTGCGGATGGAAAGTCCTTTTATGCGTTGCGCCGCCCAGTCGGCCGAGATCTTGCTGGTAGGGATACCCCAAACTTTTTCGGTGTATGACTTAAAGAAGATCTCAAAAAGCAGCCGGCCGAAATTGTTCACTACCCAGTCTTCAAAGCTAACCGGGTTTTTCACCGGGAACATCTTTGCTTTGAGATAGCTCAGGAAACAGCGCAGTGAAGTAATGGGGCCCAGTTTGGTGATGACTTCAGAAAGCGCGAGCGGGTAGCTAAAAAAATTATGGTTATAGTAGATGCTGGAGCTGCGTTTGCATTTTATAAGGTCGGGGCCAAGGATCTCGTGCCAGAAAGCATTTACTTCGGCCGATTTGGAGAAAAAGCGATGGCCGCCTATATCGAACAGGAAACCTTTGTATTTTTCGGTTCTTGAAATGCCGCCTACCATGTGAGGATGGGCTTCAAAGACAACGACCTCGTGCCCGCTTTTAGCAAGAAGATAAGCAGCAGTCAACCCTGCAGGACCGGCGCCGATAACACCAACTTTCATTTTCATATTTGTTTTGGAACTAACTGATTATCATTTCTTAATGACACCGGTCGAAGGATGTGCTAATGTAATCAGGGCACCAAATATAGATTATTTTTTGGATAGGGGGAAGTGGGTGGTTTTAGGGCCAGGCGCCGGTGTAATAACTGCGGAATTGCCGAAAATGTTTTGCTGATGCGGATTGCTGCATTGATCGATGCACAAAAAAAATGTAATGAGTATAGATAGAAAAAGATATACTCATGGGTGTTAGGCACGTGAACATTAATTAATATGCGATTAATGTTTGAATTATATTTTTTTCTATTTTTACAACTCGTACAAATGTATAAGGCACAATAATAAAATGATGCACTTCAATTGCACTTCTTGTTGACAATGTACCACTGTCGCCTTTACAATTAATATAAAACCACGAAAGCCATTTACTGGGCGTTTGAAAAAGCGTCCCAGGCATTTTATTGACCTTAAACCCCTAAACCCGGCATGGTACACAGTTACCCATGTTATAGATATCTTATTGCCTGTTGTAGCCTGCTCCTGCTGCATGCATGCACGGCCATAACATATGGCCAGTTGCCGGCCGGTAAACTCCATTCCGGTATTCCCGATAGTATTCCCATTCCTGAAAAAGATACTTTAAAAAAGCAGTTAACCTTTGCCGGAAGCCGGCTCTTAAAAAGAACAAAAGATTCGTTGAAGAATGTAATTGAAGTAGACGTAAATAATCCTTTCGACAAATTATTTATAACCCGTCCGGCATTCCGGTTGAATGGGGGGATGATAGGTTATGTTGGCAATTACAGGTCGATCATAGACACGCCGTATGCCGAAAAAGGAATTATACAACATAATATAACGGGCCGCTGGGATATTACCCTAGCCAATATCTTCCCGTTACAGATCAATTACCGGGTGCGGCAAAGCAATTCTTCTTTCTTCAGGAACATTTACGATGTGCAGGCTTCGTTCAACCAGGCCGCTTTTCAAAACAGTATAAAAAGTTCCCTTCGTACAAGAATGCTGGCCCTGGCGCCCACGATAAAAGACACCCTGTTGGAGAAGTTGTATACGTTGAAACAGGCCGATCTTACCGGTTTGGCGAATCAATTGAAAACGATCTTCAGCGAACAGAAACTGATAGCGGCCAATGAAACGCTGAAGGTACCAAAGCTAACCTGGGATAACAGTTTGCCCGACAGTTTAAATCTCAGTCGCGAAGATTCTTTCAAAAGGAAAGCAACGGATTTTCTCAATCAATATGCTGATACCAAAAAGCGGTATGATTCATTGCATGCACAGGTTGATTCATTAAAAGACAAATATGAGGCAAACCTCAAAAAGGTAAAGCAGTACCAACAGATGATCAATGGCGACTGGAGCCAGCTGCAGTCGGTGCGCGCCTGGAAAAATAAATTCCGGGAATACGGAATGGATAACATGGAAGTACCGGCAAAATACCGCTGGCTGCTGGGTATCCGCAACTTCAGTTTAGGCCGCAGCCCGGTCAACTACAGCGAACTAACCGCCAAAAACGTCAGCATAAACGGCATTAACGTGGAGTATAATAGCTGGTATTACTTTGCTTTAACGGCCGGTTCGGTAAATTACCGTTTCCGCGATTTCGTGGTAGCGAACAAAAACAGGAAGCCGCAGTACCTGGCCATGGTGCGTGCGGGTATCGGCAGGCTCGAAAAAGATTTTTTCATCCTGTCGGCATTCAAAGGACAAAAGCAATTGTTTGCCACCGGCGCCGCGGTCAATTCAACCATACATATAACCGGTTTCAGCGCAGAAAGCCGCTGGGCTATAAACAGAACAACCTGGTTAACCGCTGAAGTTGCCAAGTCCATTACACCCGATTACCGGAACAATCCTTCACTGGGCGGTAACAAATTCGTGCTGAAGGATAAGAATAACCAGGCGATAGCCTTGCGTTTGAATTCCACCATCCCGCTTACCCGGTCGCGGGTGGAAGCGTTCTTTAAACAAACGGGCGCCAACTACCAGTCGTTCGGCAGTTATACTACCAATTCGGCCATGGAAAGCTGGTATATAAAGGCCGATCAAAACCTTTTTAAACGACAATTACGTATTGCCGGTTCATTACGCAAAAATGAATTTTCAAATCCTTTCCTGGTACAGGATTATAAAAGCAATACGGTTTTTAAAAGCCTCAGCGCAACGGTACGGGTACGCCGGTGGCCGGTTGTTACGGTTGGCTATCAGCCCATGTCGCAATACACCAAAGTAGATGAGGTGGTTATCGAGAACCGCTTTCAAACGGTTAACGCTACACTGTTTCATTTGTACCCGGTGCGCCAGTTGAAGATGGCCACTACCATAATGGTAAACAAATTTTATAATAACCAGGCCGATACCGGTTTCCTGTATTATAATGCCACCAACAGCTATTTCACCCAGACATTCTATTTTAAAACATTCACCGCCAATGCGGGCATTTCCTTTACCAAAAACAGCAACTATACCTTACAGGTAATGGATGGCGGTATACAACCCAATATTCCCAGGTTCGGTACCATCGGTTTTGGTATCAGGATCAATAACCTGAACAATACGGTGATCAAAGCGGGCGGTTATGTATCGGCCAATATCCGGTTGTTCAAACGGGATCTGTTATTTATCAATTACGAGCATGGCTATTTGCCCGGCAATAAACATGGGCTCGTTCGGAATGAGATGGGCACTATTCAATTTGTAAAGACTTTTAATTTTCGATAAAATGAAGATGAAACTAAAACTATTGCTAATTACCGGTTTGCTGATGGGGTGGGGCCTGCAGGCGCAGGTTGTTGTATCCTTACAACTGCCTCCATTGGGCCTTACCATAAAACCGCAGTTATGGAATATGTCGTTGATCAATACAACAGGCGCTGCCATGACGGTGGAACTGCAAATGGTAATGACGGATGCCGGAACCGGTCAAACCGTATTGAGCGCTGCCACGCCCACCTTCCTGTTGCCTTCCGGGGCCAAAGTGATCAATGCAGCTGCAGTAGCGCCCATCACTTATACAGCAGGCGCCGGATATACCATCGATGCCAGCCCTAATGGGTTTTTACCGGTAGGGGTGTTTAATATATGTTATACTATTACGCGGTGGACGAACGACATTTCCGAACAGATAGCCGATGAATGTATAACCGCGGAGGTGGAACCAATTAGTCCGCCCCAACTGGTACAACCGGCCGACAGCGATCTTGTGCTGCCGCGCCGCCCTTTCTTTACCTGGCTGCCGCCAACGCCTTATAATTCTTTCAGTAATTTATTGTACGACTGGGTGCTGGTTGAAGTGTTTCCAACCCAAAGTGCCGCGGATGCCATTCAGCAGAACATACCGGTGCTGTTGCAATCGAATATTTCATTTACCAGCCTGCAATACCCGTTATCGATGCCGGAGCTCGATACTAATAAACTCTATGCATGGCGGGTTACGGCGAAGAATAATTTGTCGCCCATTGCCAACAGCGAAGTGTGGAGTTTCAGCATGCAAAAATTCACCAGCGATACTGTGCAGGCGCCCAATAAAGGGTATTATGCGCAATTGCGCCGGGAACAGGATGCTTCTTATGTTATTACTGGCGGCCTGCTGCGGTTTGTATACCGGCATGAAATAAACAGTAGTTCGGTGAAGGTGAAAATAACCGATATCAACCATACGGCTCATCAGGCGGTACAACTTGATTCAGCAAATATTTCAGTAAAGTATGGCGTCAATTATGTAGACCTCGATCTGACCGGTAAAGGACTGGCCGACCGTCACCTGTATTTGCTCGATATTGCCAACGACCGCAATGAGCATTTGTACCTCAAATTCGAATACAGACAGCAACAGCAATAACATCGGATCATAACAGTAGAAAATAAATTAATAATGTTACAGACATTAGCCCGTAAGCCTAAATCTATTGCCTGGTTTTTCGTAATCCTGTTCTATCTGCAACTGGTATTGATACCGGTTGTAACCAGGGCAAATGCAAGGCCGTTACCAAAAACTATTCAGTCTTATAAGACCGGCCAGCTGTTCGATAAAAACGAAAACAGCAAAGCGCAGGAAGAACCGGCAATAAACCGGCAGGCCGTTGAGTTGAAAAATCCGGCCCATGTAAAAGGCATTGCCACCACCGGTCCTACACAACCCGAGATGCAAAGCTTCCAATCGGTGAATGGGAACAACCTGGTTGATCCGTTTTCAGGTGATTTTTCCTATAATATTCCTTTATTGGATGTGGGCGGTTACCCGGTGAACCTGCATTATCAGAGCGGGATCACTATGGACCAGGAAGCTAGTTGGGTAGGGCTGGGCTGGAATATCAACCCCGGTGTTATTTCCCGAAATATGCGCGGGCTGCCCGATGATTTCAAAGGCGGAGCAAATGCAGACGAGGTAACTAAAACCGTTAGTGTTAAACCTAACCGTACCATCGGGGGCAACTTCGGTGCCGGTGTGAACCTCGAAGTTTTTGGAGCGCCCATTCCCATTGGGGTAGACCGGTCATACGGCATCTTTCATAATACGTATAAAGGTTGGGGGCTCGAGAAAGAAACGCATGTAAGCATCAGTGTGGGTACGGGATCGCAGGGCGAATTGACCGGCGGCCTGTCCATCACCAGCAATTCCCAGAACGGAACAGATATTAGTCCATCAATGGGCTTTACCATGGGCAGCAGGGAATCCCAATTGCAGGGCGGTATAACTATTGGTACCAATTACAATTCCCGCACCGGCATTCAGAACCTGCAGATCAGCGGTGAATTGAAACGGGCTGACGACGGTAGCAGGAAACAAAAATTTGATCCGGGCATTGGACGATTCAGTTCCAATATTTCATTCTCGAAGCCATCTTACACACCTACCATCAGGATACCTTATACCTCACAGGGGTTTTCTTACCGGGCTAAGGCAGGAGGTCAGGCTCAGGGTTTTTATACTGGTAGTTTATTTGTACAGGGGTACATTTCCGAACAAAAAGTGGAAACAAAGACCCGTACCATGCCTGCTTATGGTTATATGTATTATGAAAAAGCAGGCAGCGATCAAAATGTATTATTAGATTATAACAGGGAAAAAGACATTTCCTGGAGTGAAAGCTCACCACACATTGCTATACCTATATATACTTACGATACATGGTCGATAAGCGGAGAAGGTACCGGGGGTATGTTCCGGCCTTTCCGAAGTGATATCGGATTTGTGTTCGATCATAAAATGACGACAAAAAGCGATAACGACAATATTGGAATGAATGTAGGATTTGGAAGTATTTTAAAAGCGGGCGTTGACTATAACCTGGTAAACAATGTTACAAGTACCAATGCATGGATTGGCGATAACCGGCTCGTGGATGTAATAAAATTCAGAGAAGCAGATACTACGTACGAGAATGTATATTTCAAAAATCCCGGTGAAAAAGTTGCGGTTGACAAAACATATCAACAGGCGCTGGGTGGAGATAACCTGATGCGTGTGGAACTGGCAGCGGGCAATAGGAATAATTCCCTGGTTACGGCCACACGTAATATGTTGTTGTTTAAAAACGCCCGGGTAACCGGTAAACAACCGTTCAACCTGAATACGGTTCGTAAACAAAGAGATAAACGCAGCCAGGTTATAACTTATCTAAATGCAGAGGAAGCTGAAGTGGCTGCGCTTGATAAACAGATAAAATGGTACCACATTAATTCATATCCTGTCAGTGGCTGCGGTTATCAGTATATTAACCGGAATGAAGGAGAGCGCAAACCCCATCATCTTTCAGAGATTACGGTGCTGAACCCCGATGGCCGGCGGTATGTATATGGCATTCCGGTATATAATAAGTCGCAGGTTGAAATCACTATGGCGACCAGTAAAGACAATGGAAACAATTCGACTGCACTTGTTAAATACAGCAGTAAGGATAAGTCAGTAAACAACAACCAGGGAAAAGATGGCTTTTTTAATGAAGAACAAACGCCGGCTTATTCGCACTCCTTTTTATTGTCAGGCATTTTGTCGGGTGATTATGTCGATCTCACTGGTGATGGAATTACCGAAGATGACAATGGCGATGCGGTGAAATTTAATTACAGCCAGGCCTATAGTTTAAACTCCCCTTATAGATGGCGGGCGCCGTATCAACCGGATTCGGCTTCCTATAACGAAGGGTTAAAGACCGATAACCGCGACGATAAAGGCAGTTTTACCTATGGAGAACGTGAAGT
The DNA here is from genome assembly GCF_002078015.1 of Niastella populi. Classification (GTDB taxonomy): domain Bacteria; phylum Bacteroidota; class Bacteroidia; order Chitinophagales; family Chitinophagaceae; genus Niastella; species Niastella populi. The sequence continues at coordinate 254,745 of NZ_LWBP01000001.1, forward strand.
GTGGTACCTGAATTCAATTGAATCAAAAACCATGATCGCCACTTTTGTATTGGATGCGGATCGCAAAGACGGATATGGGGTGATTGGCGAGGATGGTGGACAAAACGCCGGCCAAAAATTGTATAAGCTCAAAGAAGTTAACCTGTATACAAAGGCCGATTTTTTAAAACACGGAACAAATGCCCGTCCAATAAAAACGGTGCATTTTGAATATAACTATGAGTTGTGTAAAAAGAATCCTGGTTCACTAACCGATAGTGGTAAACTCACCCTGAAGAAGGTTTGGTTCACATACAATAAGAATGGAAAAGGGCAGCGCAACCCCTATATTTTTACCTACAATGCCAAAAACCCTGATTTCTCTCAAAGGTCGGTTGACCGGTGGGGTAATTATAAAGACCCGGTCCATAATCCGGGTAATGGCACGGCAATGACCAATGCCGATTATCCATATACCCTTCAAACAGGGGTAAAAAACTGGGATGCAGACGCTGCAGCCAATAACGCTGCTCCCTGGACATTGTCAGAGATCAAACTGCCCTCAGGTGGAAGAATGAAGGTTACCTATGAGTCGGATGACTATGCCTATGTGCAGAACAAACGCGCCATGCAATTCTTTTCAATAGCCGGTTTTGCCAACGCTGAAAACAGCACTCCACAAGCAGTATTGTATCCCAATAGAACAGCCAATGATGATTATCATGTTGTATTTATAAATGTTTCGGAGCCGGTTAATAATGCAGCGGAAGTAGGGCAAAAGTACCTTGCCGGTGTAAACCAGTTATTCTTTAAGCTGGCGGTGAATGTGCCAGGCGATAGATGGGGAAGTGGATATGAACTGGTGCCCTGCTATGCAGAGATTGAAAATTATGGAGTTGCCTCACATATAAATAACAAAACCATCTGGGTAAGGGTTAAAGCTATAAAAAGCCGTCAGGGGCCGTTTGCAACTGCGGCCATACAGTTTCTGCGGTTGAACCTGCCATCAAAAGCATATCCATGGTCTGAACCCGGCGATAAAATTGATATCCGGGCGGCAGTAGGGATGATGACCTCAGTATTCAGTGGTGTGGTGAATTTGTTAAAAGAAGCCAATTATGAGAACAAAGCCCGCGGTGACAATCGCTGCCGCAGCGTGATATTGGACAGATCGTTCGCCCGCCTGGATAATCCCATCTACAGGAAATTCGGCGGTGGATTGCGGGTGAAAAAAGTGGAGGTGTTTGATAGCTGGCATAAGATGACCGGTCAACAGCAACAGGAAGCAGTGTACGGGCAAACCTATACCTATACAGATACGGTAATGATAGATGGCGTACCCACCGGTATAAGCAGCGGGGTAGCTTCGTACGAACCAATGATCGGTGCAGATGAGAACCCTTTCCACGTACCTGCCAAAGTATATGCAGAAAAGATGGGTGCTTTGGGGCCTACCGATTACCTGTATGCAGAAGAACCATTTGCAGAAACCTTTTTTCCTGGTCCGTCAGTAGGGTATAGCAAGGTACGTGTGCAAACCATTCATAAAGAAAGGAAGTCGGCCAATGGGTTCAGCGAAACCACCTTTTATACTGCAAAGGATTTCCCAACAATTGTTGAATACACTCCTATAGATAACGATAGCAAAAAATCATACAAGAGCCCAATTAAGAATCCATTCTTTTTTGATTCGCGGAATTATGTAACGTTGAGCCAGGGTTTCAAGATAGAATTGAACGATATGCACGGAAAGCCAAGATCACAGGCCAGTTATGGGCAGAATGATCTGAAAAATCCGATCAGCTATACTTATAATTATTACAAACTGGTGAATGATAACGCTGCTCAGGCAAGGTTGTCTAATCAGGTGGCTATAGCAGGCAGGGACGGAGTGATAGATACGGAAGCGGAGATGGGTAAGGAAGTGGAAGTGATGATAGATGTACGCGAGCAAAAATCTGTAACTACCAGTGGGAATTTAGAAGCTAATCTGGATCTCATTTGGGTGGCGCCGCCAGTCGCTACTCCTGTATTTACGTTCGTACCGCTTTTCAATGGGGAGGCTAACCGCTATCGCTCGGTAGCTGTGCTGAAGATCGTGAACCGGTATGGAATACTCGATAGTGTTTTACATATAGAGAAAGGCAGCAGGGTAACTACGCGCAACCTGGTATTTGACGGAGAAACGGGCGATGCGTTATTATCACAGACCAATAACGAGTTTGATGATCCTGTCTATAATTTCAATTATCCTGCACACTGGGCATATACAGGAATGGCGCCTGCATATCTGAACGTTGGTACTGTTTTAAAGAATGTTTTTTTCCGCAAAGGCATTATGTTTTATGCCAATAAGAGCCGGGTGCCGGCTGAACGTTATTTTGAAAGTGGCGATGAGTTGTTGGTGTACGGTAACGATAAGCGTAATGCTGCCACGGATGATCATTGTGAAGAGGTTTTTTTTCAGTTTGAGAATAACCCCCAATACAAGAAGATCTGGGCAATAGATGCATCACGGGGTAAACAGGGGCAAAAAGGTTTTTATTTTATCGATGCAGATGGTCTCCCGTATTCATGCGATGCGCAGAATATAAAAATAATCCGCTCGGGAAAGCGCAATTTGGCAGGCGTAGCGGTTGGAAGCATTACATCACAGGAAACGCCTGTTCGCCTGGTAGGTGGTGTGCCAAAGCTGGTATTTGACACCGCCACTCATGTAATTGCTGCCAATGCCGCAAAGTTCAATGACCTGTGGATGGTGGACAGCACTTTGTATTCAAAAGATACCATGGTCATATCGGGGCGTAGAATGGAATTGAAGCACTATCAGGCAGTTGCTACTGATAATTATGCTATACATGATTATTCTGATGGAAGTTCCTCCACAGCCTTAGGGCCGGCGCCGGATTTTAAATATTTCGAAGCTTCGGCTTTTGATGCAGGCGCAGGAAATTGGCATGAACAAATTAAGAGCTGGTTGAAGTTTAATATGAATGGTATTCCACAGGGGGCATTGATAAAGTCGGCTAAATTGTATTTATATGGCCGGCAGGGAGAACTACACGAGAATTACAGGAACAGTAATGAATGTTATCTTGAAAGACTGAAGGCCCAATGGCCAAGAGAGATAATGCCTGCCACTAATTATGGCGACGTTTGTTCAGCATACTTTTATGATAACGATCATACAACTGTTGATCAGCAAAACAGGATAATGCTGCCTGAAACAACGCAAGATGCAGAGGAGGCCAGAAATGAGGAAGGCAAAGACATTACTGCCATGGCGCAGGCGATGCTAGATGATTATTACATTTCCAACGGTATTGTTTCACCCGGAATACGGATATCCCTGCTCGATGTAGGGTCTGGGGTAAATAAATTAAGCCGGTTAACCTATAATTCCGGTAAAACAGCAGAAGAATGTCCGCTGGTTGAATATGATTGCAAACCTTATATCGATATCCAGTATTACGACCCCTGCGCCGATGGGTCGCATCCTGTTAAACTGGACGGACCGCTTTCTGGGGACGGCGAATCGACCATGATGATGGCAGCAGCAGTGCCGGCGCCTGTAGATTATTATTATTGTTTCGATCAGCTTGTTAAAAGTTTTGTTTGCCGGCCGAATATCAATGATACAGCAGTTAACTTCTACCGTTTTGGCATATTGGGCAACTGGCGTATGGACCGGGCTTATACATACTACAGCAGAAGGCAGCAGTCTGATCCTTCTACCGCCACCAATATTCGCAAAGACGGGGTAATTGCTGATTTCGCACCCTTTTGGTCGTTCACCAATACACCGATGACTGCCAGTAATGATGAAAGCCGCTGGGTTTGGAATAGCGAACTTACCAGATTCAATAATAAAGGCTTTGAAATCGAAAACCATGATCCGTTAAACCGGTTCAATGCAGGGCAGTATGGTTATAACAACACCCTGCCGGTGGCGGTGGCGCAAAATGCACGAAGCCGGGAAATTGCGTATGATGGCTTTGAAGATTATGGCTATCAAACGAACAACTGTAAGAATTGTTTGATGAACCGCCACGTTGACTTCGGCAGCGATGCCAACCTTGTTGAAACGGAAAGCCATACCGGTTTGTACAGCCTGCGGGTTGAAGGCAACAGTTCGTTTAATAAATCTTTCAACCTGGGTTCAGTAACCGAAGATGGTCTTAAACCGGAATTGTCGATGAAAGAAGATTCCATTCCGCTTGTTTCTACAGTGGTAAATGGGAACGGTACCGGGTTAGGCAACTATTATTATACCAATGGGGGCGGTTGTTATCCATATGAGCAAAATAAACCACCTTTATATACAGGTATTAATTCCGATGTGAACTATAAGACAGGTGTAAACCCGATATCCAATACCTGCCGTACAGACTGGATCTACTATTCCTTCAGGGGTTATATACAGCCCCGCTATACCGGGGTGTATAAATTCTGGGTAACCACCGATGATGCTATGTCGATATTCATTACAAAAAATGGCCAATCCCATAAAATTACAGCGGGCAGAACGATGGAGATCCATGACAGGAGTGAGCAATCATACGCAACGGCATATGAAACGGAATCCATAGCACTGGAAGCCGGCGAGCTGTATTATATTCAAATACTTTGGGATAATAATAATGGCGGTTACCAGGCTAAGCTGGAGTGGCAAACCGAGGACTCCCAGTTACAAGGCCTCGATGTGGTGCCTGTAACCCAGTTATATCCTGAAGGTTCTGACATTAATACCGTAAAAGCGAATACGGTGTTCAGGGATACCAACTGGTGCGTCCAGTTCAAACCTCCCACCGCTGCCAATGTGATCAATAAGCGCTTTTCGCCGTTACAGAAGCAAAAAGTGGTAGTAAGCACCTGGGTAAAGCAGGAAGGCCCGTGTTCAACAGGAAGCTATGATGGCGTGCGGCTCAACCTCACTTTCAACAATCAGTCAGGCGCCAGCTTCTTTTCACTGAAACCAACCGGAACCATAATCGAAGGCTGGCAGCGGATAGAAGATACGTTGACAATTCCCGAAACGGCTACACAGGTATCTGTTTCCATGAATGCCACTTCGACAGCACCTGTTTACTTTGATGACATAAGGGTACAGCCGTTCAATAGCAGTATGAAATCGTTTGTATATAACCCGCTCAATTTGCGGTTGATGGCAGAGCTTGATGAAAACAACTATGCCACCTACTATGAGTATGATGATGAAGGCACCCTCATCAGGCTTAAAAAAGAAACAGAGCGCGGTATAAAAACCATTAAAGAAACCCGGAGCGCAATGAGCAAAGAGTAACGCGGGGTTAATACCAAAATTAAATTTTATGCGAATTATAAGAAGCTTACCCATACAACTTTCGGCCCTGCTGGTAATGGCCGGTTTGGTGAAAGTAACCGGGCAGCCTGCCTCCAATACTTTCCTGGCCTCCCGGGAATTGATGAATATTAAAAGAACATTACAGGATACCAGCCATAAGAGTTTTCAGGGTACTTATGTCATTGCTTATAATGATGGTACAAGTAATACGTTACATTACCACTACCGGGTATGCGGGAACAGGATGCATGTAGTATCAGACGATAGTTCCGAATTCATTCAAAGCGGGTTGTATTATTTGTTGTTAAAGCATAACAGGCAACGCGCCACGTTATCGCCACCGGTAGATGTTTTTAAATATCTGTTACAGGTCGATATTATGGGGGCTTCGTTTAACAAATCATATGTGAGTGGAATGGCTGTTGCAGATACCGGGGGGTACAAAAAGCTGTCGTACCTGTTTAAACCGGAAAGTCCTTACCGGCAATACGACATTATATATGATAAGACCAGCTATCTGATACAAGCTATTCAATACAGCTTCAATACGACCGGTGCAGTTGCTGCGCCGGCCGGCAGCAAAATGCCATTTACGGTGACCATTTCTTTCGGCAATTACCGGGTAGGAGGTTTCACCGATAGCGCCTTTTTAACCGATTCCTATTTTATCTGGAGTAAGGGAAAAGCAGGTATGGTAGCGCCTTATACCAGTTATCAACTAATCAATACTCTAAATCGATAAACCGTATCACATGCAACGGATAATTTACCGTTTATTGTTTTTATATCTTCTGCTCGGAAGCTTTCTTTCCGTTAAAGCCATAGATGAACGATATGCGGCTCGGGAGCTCAGTGGAAATTCGCTGGCGCCCGATTCAACCAGTATAGTAATGGATGAGGTATATTTCAATCCGCAGTTAAAGCCGCTGCAAACTACCTGGTTTGTAAAGAACCTGATCACATTTAAAATAAATGAAGACTACCGGCATGTATTGCCCGATGAGTTCATTGTTAACCTGAAATTCAGGATCCGATATACTGAAGATAACAATGGCACACCGGTTGTAACGGAGTCGGACCCTAAAACTTTGAATATCGAGTATACGAAGTATACCTCCTACAAGAATAAAGAAGTGTATATAGGAAGCAACTGGTACAAAGTGGAGATAATAATCGATTCCATTTGGGCCACGGAGGGTAACCTGAACGATTTCCGTGAAGCGTTGGTGCTTACCAATGAGATACTGATCAACCGTGAGTATGATTTTTCCTGCACCAATAACGCCATTCAAACGGTTTCCGGAAGCGATAGTGTATTGCTCAAAAAAGGCGAGTACAATGTGTCGTGGGCTCCGGAGCGGGCCGCCGATGAATATGACCTTGAATGGACTTATATTGACGAATTGTCGATAGACAATTATAAGGTGGGTGGACAGTTTGATCCCGGCAGATTATTTAAAAATAATGCAACGCGGGTAAGTGTAACCAGCGAATTCTATCATATACCAATGCTGTACGAAGCCTCAGGCCGGTTGTTTTACCGGGTAAGGGCTGTGCAGGTAAAGCGCGATGGCCAGCGCATAGAATCGGTATGGAGCTCAAACTATACCGGCGGTATGGGATCATACTTGTTCCAGGGCCATGATTCAACATTTAACTGGCAGGCTTCCACCAGTTTTGCCGAAGAAGGAAAACGGAAATCGGTAGTGCAGTATTTCGACGGCTCATTGAAAAGCAGACAAACCGTAACAAAGGATAATACTACCGATACCACTATTATCGCCGAAACCCTGTACGATTACCAGGGCCGGCCGGTGATACAGGTAATGCCAACGCCTTCCCTGAGCAGCATCATAAACTATACTCCCAATTTCAACAGGCTGAATGCACCGGGGACTGAATACAGGAAAAACGAATATGACGGCATGCTACAGGCCGATAATGTTTGTAAAGAGGGCGCCCCGGTGATGGATACAGTTTATGGCGCAGCGCAATATTATTCGGGCGCAAATCCGCTGGCATCTGAAGGGTACCATAAATATATACCCAATGCCAAAGGGTATGTATTTGCCGAAACGAGGTATACACCCGATAATACGGGCCGTATAAGCATGCAGGGGGGTGTTGGAGAAACTTACCAGATCGGTAAAGGGCATGAAACCAGCTACACTTATAACGGAGCAGATCAGGAAGAACTGGATGCCCTGTTTGGCACCGAAGTGGGAAATGCCAGTCATTATTTCAAAAATACCGTGCGCGATGCCAATGGGCAGGTAAGCATCAGTTATGTGGATATGCATGGCCGTACCATTGCCACTGCATTGGCCGGTACGCCACCTGTAGCCGTAGATGCCCTGTCTTCAAATAACACGAACTTCATATCCAAAAATCTGATCGACAGCAACAGGAATATCATAAAAGGTACGGTGATTGAAAGCAGCAACGGATTGTCGGTTACCAAAGCGGGTCCCCATCGGTTTAAGTACTCGTTGTTGCCAGACAGCATCAATATTTCAGACTGTAACAATAACACGGTTTGTTACGACTGTATATATGATTTGAGGATTACCATCACTGACGAATGCAATAACAGCACATTTACCAATGGCAAACAGGTGGTAATCAACCGCACCAATTATACAATAGATACTACCTGCGGCTCTCTGACGCTATTGCCTGCTGTTGATACTACCGTGTATTTAATGGAAGGCAGTTACCTGGTAACAAAAACGCTTACCCTGAATCAGCAGGCGATGGATCATTACCGGGAAGTGTTCCTGGCTAAAAATACCTGCAAAAGCCTTGAGCAAACCATTCAGGAACAAAAAAACCTGTTGGCAGCTACCCTTCAATGTGAACCTTCCTGTGCTACCTGTACAGCCAGTGTAAGCGATTGGGATACATTCCGCAGCGGGTACATGCAGCAAAATGGCATTCCTGTTAATGAGGAAGGAGCGTATTATACACAGGCATGGCGCGCTTTCAATGCCGAATTGGAAGAATGTAAAAAATTATGTGAAGGTCCTACATTGACCCAGACTACAAAAATGCAAATGCTGGCCGATGTAACTCCCCCTTCCGGCCAGTATGCGAACCCGGCCAATATTACCATGTACTCTATTTTCTATAAGCCCTATGATGACAAAGAAAATTACCAGGATGTCACCGTTTATCTTGATGAGAATGGAATGGTAGAAACCCGTGATCCTAAGATCATGGGCCGCGAAGAATTTATTGCCTCGTTTAAAAGCTCCTGGGCAGAAGCATTACTGGAGAAACACCCGGAGTATTTAAAACTGCAAAAATTTAATGAGCTGGCAGCAAGTAATACCTGGGACCAGCAATTTGGCAACACCCAAACATACCAGGAAGCTGTCGCCAGAGGTTATTTGAACCCGGGTGATTTTGCAACCCACCCCGCAGGCGCCGGTTTCGCTTATAATGCAACTTATCGCGATCCGTTCTTTACTGACCTGATAAATGATGGCAAGGTAAATCCTTATTTTAAAAACTTAATGGAGATGACGCTGCTGAGTAAAGTGCAGGAAGGTGGTAATGCGATATCCATGTGGTCGGTGGCAACTATGCTGGCCAATTGTTCTTCAGACGATGCTGCCTGCATGAATCAATATAAGCTTCTGAACAGCGCATTTTCTACCAGTACTGATTGTACGGGCGATCTTGACCTGGCCTGGAAATATTTCAGGGAAATGTATTTGCAGCGCAAACGGGAACTGATCGCCGATATTTTAAGGAATGCACAGGCTGTTCATCCGCTGTATGCCGATCTAAGCTCGCTGCCGAATTTAAAGCACAGGTTAAACTTCATTGATCCGCAGTTGATACCCGTGAGCGATATGCCCCTCACGGAGCAGGCTGCCCGCGATAGCGTTCAGACATATATCAATCAGAATTGTGCGTCTTATGTTCAGCAATGGTGGGAAGAACTGAAACCATGCAATTATAACAGCACCGATAGTTTATGGATCGTGCCAAGGCTTATACAGGTATGTGTGGAAGGTGGAGATTTAGAGCATTTGTTTGGCGCCAGTACAGTAAAACCATCCAGTACATATCAGTATAAAAATTTTGAAGAAGTATTGAAGGCGTATAGCGCTATCAGTGGCAGGTCGTACAATAGTACCTGTAACGTTTACCTCATGAGCGCACCGCTACCGTACGATCAGCAACCGGTATATATCAACAAACCGGTGTTTCAAAAGCCGGCTGACTGTGAATGCGAAATCTTAGATTCACTGAATGATCAATATCAGTTGGACGGAAAGGATGCCAGCCTGTCGGCTTACCTGCTGAGAACAACCGGAACAAAAATATCCCAGGGCGCGCTCGATACCTTGCGTTTGGCCTGCAACGGGCAGGTGAATTGCAACAACCTGGCTACCCCTGTTTACTTACCACCGGTATTGCAATGCGGGGTTAAGAATGTATGCGTGAGCTGCATAACGGTAGATACCCTGGTACGAAATTATAAACGCGATTTTCCATTCTCATTTCCAACCTATACAGAAGACGATAGTTTGCAAAGAGTAAATAACCGGCTCTTTGAGAACTACATGAATTACAATACAGGATTTTCCAAAACTGTGCAGGAATACCTGTCGTTTATAGATACTTGTAGTAAACAACATAATATTCCCTGTGACGAAGCATTGGTAGATCTTCTCGATCAGTTTAATGCCAATTATAAGAATAATTCAACGTATACGCCGGGCGGACAGTATAAAGGTGATACAACCGATTGGGCTATTTGGACACAATTTCCTGTGTCATGGGCTGAAAGTATTCAAAACGGGGTATTGACGTTTCCGTCGCGGGTTACGGGAGGCAGTGTAAACCCGGGCGCACTGGAATATGTTTACCTGAAACCAATGAAGATACCCGCTAATGGCTTTTCGATTGAAACAAGATTGAAATTTCCCGTGCTTGATTCAACGAATTGTAATGTACCCAATTTTCAATTTCAGCTCAGGCCTGTGGGTGGGTTTGTGAATGCCATGTTCTTTACCAAATCAATTCCATGTGGTAGAACCTATGGCAATTTCGATCTGGGCGACAGTACGCACCCCACTCCCAACCGTATTATTACCCAGCATAATGAGCTGGCCATCGATATGACCGATTGGGTGAAAATAAGAATGACCATCCGGAACAATAAGTACCAGATATATGTGGCCGATACGTTTCTAATGGAAATGCCCTATACGGGAACACTCACTGAAATGACCAGGTTCGGCCTGTTTTTCGGTACTGGCTCCAATTATTCAAAAGCTATTCCGGCTGTAGACTATATTAGGGTTTATAATGAATGCGATGGACTGGTGATGAACCAGGAGTTCAATTCGGTAAATGATAAAGTTTGTCCGGACCTTTCTGTAAGGGTTGCACCGGACGATTACAAAACGGTTTTTACCAGTTATTATAATGAAAACAGGAATACCAATCTTTCCTATGAGCAAATTGAGTCGCTTTATGCCAATGGTTGCAATGGGTTGAAATTAAATAGCTGTGATAATAAAAGTACCTGCAATAAACAGAAAGAATTACTTACTTCTTATACGCAGAAGCGGTTAACAGATTCTTCGCATTTTCATCGTAACAGAATTACAACGGAAGAGGATTTTACCTATTCGCTTTCGGATATTTATAAAAACGGGTATGCCCATATTCCTGACCAGTATATAAACACTACCAACTTTGGCTCCCATTACCGGAAATACGATACATTATGCGCCGGTAACGAGTTTACGTTTGTAACAAGGGTAAAAAAGCCAGGGCGCGACAGTACAACAACCAGTTTAACCGTACAGGTACATTTCATCGATGATGAAGGGTTTAAAAATTTCGGGGCGCATTTTTACCTGTTGCCGCCAAACCCAACCGCGGCGGATACAGCTTATGTATTGGCGCATAACGGAATGATAGGTTATTTAAGTTATTATTTGCCAACTTCTAATCATTTTATTGCAGATTATTTCGACTGGGCGGAAGTAAAAATTACCCGTAGCGCCGATAGCATATGGCGGGTTTATTACAACGACACGTTTATTAACCAGCTCTATGTTCCGAAAACGGTTAACCGGTTGGCGGGCTTCCAGGTTATTTTTCAGGGAAAGGCCAATAATGGATATGTGGATTATGTTAAGATCTATGATCAAAATAATAAGTTGCAGTATGTGGAAGAATTCGAAGATGCATTACAGTCGCCTTCGAACGAACCGGCTGCATTCAGATGCGAGGATAGTTGTAAGGCCAAATTTGCAAGGTATTATAATCAACAGACTCATTCTACTTTGACTTATGCCCAAATTGAACAGGAATATGCCAATTGTGGTATTACTCTGGATGGCTGTGGTTTTGTCACAACCTGCGACACCCTCACCAAATGGATGAATGATTATAAAAAGTATGGCGGTGTTCCGCACCTCGATGCTAGTGGAAGCGATACTACACACTGGAAAGTGGATTTCGGTGGTTGGAATTATACCGCCGAAGTACCGTTAGGAGAAGTGATCAGGAATGGTGTAATGGCTTTGCCAGACTATTATGCAGATACACTTTCCAAAACTTTTGTAGCCTTTGATTATATTAAAGATACGATATGTTTTGATACTACCGGGTTCACCTGGGAAAGCCGAATCAAGTTGCCGGATAGTCTTGCGAATATAGATGCATTTGGTACTATTTGGTGGGTTTACTTATACCCAAATAAAGAAGTGGGGGATATTTTGCTTACTATTTCGCCGTACGATGGACAAGGTACGGGCGTTTGTACCCATTTGAATGACCCCCTGAAGTCATGTATTCTACAGAACGCCGGGCTTCATTTGAATGACTGGACGGTAGTTAAGCTGCAGTTCCGTGGCAGGAATTTTAAAGTTTATATTGATGGTGTGCTGAAGTCGGAACGTACGTTGGATGCGCCCATATCGAATTTATATACTGCGAGTATAGCTCCACGTTCTTTGAAAGGGCAGGTAGATTACATAAGGATTTACGATGTCGATAGTACGATGTTGTATAATGAGGATTTCGATGATGCCCATAAGCTGGCGCAGATAAGTAACAAGGGAAAATGCGCGCCATGCGAAGTGAGCTTTGCCAATTATTTCAATGAGCGAAATAGTTCAAATTATACTTATGCCTCAATCGATTCAATATACTTTAACGGCTGTGGCGCTCATTTGAGTTTGTGCGGGGAACCTGCTTTGACACTTTGCGGCAAAACTGAACCGGTATTTGCTGCGGTAACCCCGAGGCAGCACACAACCTGTGCCGACAGCACCCTGTTTTCAAATTCAACGGGTACATTGATCCATGACGCATATCGCGATTCGCTTATAGGCAGTTTCAACGACCGGTACCTCGCCAAATGTTTAAAAGCCCGGTATAATGAAACCTTTACGCTTTATCAGCCGGTAAGTGAATATCACTATACGCTGTATTATTACGATCAGGCAGGTAACCTGGTAAAAACCATTCCACCCGAAGGAGTAGACGTAAGCAAATTCGGCCATGCCCGCGCATGGTCCGATTCGGTAAGAACAGCACATAGAAGAAACGAGGCGTTAACACCACAACATAAACTACCAACGCAGTACCGGTACAATACGTTGAACCAGGTAATGGCGCAAAAGTCGCCTGATGGCGGTTTGTCGGAATTCTGGTACGACAGGTTGGGCCGCCTCGCCATCAGCCGCAATGCAAAGCAGCGATTGGCCAGTGCAACGGAAGAGAACCGTTTATATAGTTATACAAAGTACGATTCACTGGGCCGTATAACGGAAGTAGGGCAGGTAAGCAACCAGGCATCGAACGGTGCTATGACCGATGCGGTAAGCCGTAATCAGCCGGTGTTGGAGAACTGGCTGGCTGCCTTGTACAGCCGTCGCGGACAGATCACCAATACAGTTTATGATCTGCCGTACCCCGGGTTTGTTAATTTTGGCGATCCCCGCCGGGTGATAACGCAGCGCAACCTGCGTAACCGGGTAAGTTATACAACGCTTACCGATACGGGTCTGTACAATATACCAAGCCAGGGTACTTTTTATACCTATGATATATTAGGTAATGTGGATCATCTGTTGCAGGATTATGGCGATGATGGTAATAATATTACATCCAATGTGATGAATAAGAATGGTAACCGGTGGAAGAAGATCAGTTACCAGTATGACCTCATCAGCGGAAAAGTGAATATGGTGATGTTCCAGCAGGGCTGGCGCGATGGATTTTTCCATCGGTACAGCTACGATGCGGAGAACCGTCTTACCCTGGTTGAAACAAGTAAGGATAGTTTGATTTGGGAGAAAGATGCCCGCTATGAGTATTACCGGCATGGGCCGCTGGCAAGGGTAACGCTGGGCGATCAGCAGGTGCAGGGTATTGATTATGCGTACACCTTGCAGGGTTGGTTAAAAGGCATCAACAGCACGGGCGGCAGCGAAACCTTCGATATGGGTGAAGATGGAAAAACGGGAAGTTTGAACCAGTTCACCGCCCGCGATGCGTTGGGATTGACGCTGAATTATTTTGGGAACGACTATACCGCAATAAGCGGAGGGGCGCCTTTCCCGGGATACAGCAGTAAATTGCCTGTTAACGAATTCCGTCCGCTCTATAATGGCAACATAAGCAGCAGCAGTGTATACCAAAGGAAGTTTGAAGGCGAAGTGGGCGGACCGCTTATCTTTTATAATTATAAGTACGATCAGTTAAACCGGTTAACGCAGCAGGATGCATTTACCGGGTTCAATACAACGACCAACGAATGGAGCAGCCCCATGACCAGTATGGGCGACCGGCTGAAAGAGCGGATAGCGTACGATGCGAATGGGAATATCCTGAAGTATTTGCGCAATAGCATTAATCCGCAGGCACGAATGGATAGCCTTACTTACCATTATTACGCCAATACCAACCAGTTACGGTGGATCAAAGACACAGTTGGCGCCGATGGGTTTATCCATCCTGAAAACCGGATAATAGATATTGATGGCCAGGTGGATGATAATTATATATATGATTCCATTGGTAACCTGGTCGCAGACAAGCAGGAAAACATTACCAGCATCAAATGGAATGTCTATGGTAAAATAGCAGAGATCACCAGAACGGCCACAGCCACGGTACCGGCCAGTAATATTAAATATACTTACGATGCGATGGGCAATCGCATTAGCCAGGTGATGACCGCTGATGGAACTAAAAAGTATACCTGGTATGTACGCGATGCACAGGGAAATATTCTTACGACTTATAGCGCCGAAGGCGCCAATACCGACCTGGGCACCCTTGATTTTAAACTATCTGACCGCTTCTTGTACGGCAGCAGCCGGTTAGGAACGATTGCGGCAAATGAAAGTGCAAATGGCGAACCGGGCAGTACCGAGTTTTACTATGAGAACCGAAAATTCCCTTACGAGCGTGGTTATAAGCAGTACGAGCTCACCAACCATTTAGGAAACGTACTGGCCACTGTATCAGATCGTAAATTTGGCGTATCTTCCGGCGGCAGTTCTTTGATAGATCACTATGATCCGCATATAGTGACCGCGCAGGATTACTATCCGTTTGGGATGTTGTCACGTGTAGCGCTGCCTAATAGTGGAAAAGATTACAAGTTTGGGTTTAATGGGAAGATGAATGATAATGATGTGAAGGGAGGATTGGGGAATCAGCAGGATTATGGGATGAGGATTTATGATCCGAGGATTGGAAGGTTTTTGAGTGTGGATCCGTTGCAGAGACAGTTTCCTGATTTAACACCTTACCAGTTTTCCGGCAACACTCCTATACAAGCTATAGATTTGGATGGATTGGAGCCACAAGGATTTATGGAATATTGGAAGGCAAAGACAAAAGAGTATCCAACGAAATGGGGATATACAGTACAAGATGTTTATGACTATAAAACTAAACAGACATGGACTGTGATGCATTACCCTAATACTAATGAATACTATTATTGGCAAACAAAATACGAAGGAGCAAACAAGCTATTTATACCACAAAATACCGGTCTGAATAGATATGAAAATCAATGGACGGGATTGTTTAAGCAATTTAAGCCAACACATCTAAGTGAGGATAGATCGTTTCATTATGCAATGGTTGGGATGTTATCAACACCTTTTGTTGCAATGGGAGCTATTGAAGGAAGTGCTGCGATATGGTCAACTGTTGAATCAAATGCTTTGAAGGTTATAGGAAATGCATTGCTTAAATATTGGTACCATGCACCAGCTATTGGTAAGATTGGAATGAATGTAGCTGAATTTTTAGATGAAAGTGGTTCAGTTGGCGGGGCAAAGGCGGCATATTTTACTGCAGGAAGCTTTGCTAAATATGGAGATGATATGATAGGTGGTTATTTTAATTTTGTTGGTGAAAAGAGCGGACTGGAAAGACAATTGGAACTTGGAGCCGAAATGGCTGCAGATGGAAAGCATCTAATTCTTAAAGGAATTTCTTATGTTAGGGATGCCATAACTAAAATAACGCTATCAAATGATGAAGCAAAAGGAGAATTAGGTCGAAATGGGTTAAATGCCATAATGGATTTGTATAAAAAGTATGCAAAAGAAAATGGGTTTGAAAAACTTACGGTGATCTATACTAGATCGGAAGGAAGTTCATCAAAAAATCCGGGATCAACGAAAGAATTCGTTTACGATTTAATTAATGAATAAACTAAGATAAAATGACAAAATATTCATTTATACCTGATGAAATGCGGAGCTTTTTTAAAGAAAATTATATAAATGATGATAAAGAGTCATTGGAACAAATATTAATAGCATTTAGGAAAAAGCGATGTTCCAATATTGCAATAGTAATGTTGCTTGTTGAACAGTTGGATATTTCAATGGAGAAAGCAAATAACATTCTTGTAAATTCAAGGTCTCTTAACACCAGTTTTGATGATTTATGATTACTCAGTGCAACCTCCACGAACTTTACACAATAAAGTGTTCGGATATTAAGTAATTAACAGTAAGACATAACACAAAGCCAGGCATAACAGCTTGGCTTTTTTCTTTTATAACAGTTGAAGAAGGTCTGGATTGACCTTCTTTTTTATTTCACCCCATTAAACACTATTACATGACTGTAAAGCTCAATACAGATAATCGGGAATACATTACATGGCAATTCGAACAACTCAATTTTGGGCTACTGGGTGGCCTTAAAATAGAAGGACTGGAAAGAATGCGTGTAACCCTTAAAGTGGAGTACAAACAGCAGGCAGTACGGCATAACCTTGACCTGTACAATAATGATAGCCTGGATAAACTGGTAAGGCGGTGTGCTGAAAGATTTACACTGGGTACGGCATACCTGGCTACTGCTTTTGCAACCCTGATCAACTTATTGGAAGAATACCGGCTGGAACAATTGCAGCTACTGGCAAAAGAAAAGGAACCGGTAAAGCAACTTACCGAAGCAGAAAGAAAAGAAGCTGAAGAATTTTTAAAGCAGCCGGCGCTATTGCAAAGAACCAATGAACTGATCGGGCGCAGTGGTGTAATAGGAGAAGAAAATAACCGGCTACTCATGTACCTGGTGTTTACCAGCAGGAAAAGGGAAGAACCGCTTCATGCAATAAGCCTGGGGAGCAGTGGCGCGGGTAAAACCCATTTACAGGAAAAAGTAGGGGAGTTAATGCCGGCAGAAGAGGTAATCCAGATTACCAGCCTGTCAGAGAACGCTCTGTACTATTTTGGAAAGCAGGAACTGAAACACAAATTGATCTTAATTGAAGATTTGGATGGAGCAGGGGAGGTGCTTTATCCATTACGTGAACTTCAAAGTAAAAAGATGATCTCCAAAACGGTGGTTTATAAGAATCAGGCAGGTGAAGCACAAACTGTTCATTTAAGGGTGGAGGGGCCAATTTGTGTTGCAGGATGCACAACAAAGGAATCTGTGTATGAAGATAACAGCAACCGTAGTTTCCTGGTACACCTGGATGAAAGCAAGGAGCAGGATGAAAAGATCATGCATTATCAACGGTTAAAAAGTGCTGGAAAAATTGATCTCAGAGAGCAGGCCAGGGTGAAACAACTTTTGCAGAATGTTCAACGGGTGTTAGTGCCTGTATCAGTAAGAAATCCTTATGCAGAATTATTACAACTACCGCCCGGTGTTTTTAAACCGAGAAGAACGAACGCCCATTATCTGGCCTTCATTGAAGTAATTACTTTCTACCACCAATACCAGCGGGAGCAAAAGAAAGATCAAACTACGGGTGAAGTTTATATTGAAACTACGGTAGCAGACATTAAAGCAGCTAACTTGCTAATGAGCGAAGTGTTACTGCGAAAGAGCGATGAATTACCAGGCGCCTGTAGGAACTATTATGAAGCGTTAAAACAGCACCTGCAACAGCAACTAAAGGATGGATTTACCAACAGGATGATCAGTAAAGAACTGCACATCCCTTTAAGTACGGTAAAACGACATAACTTTATGTTGTTGCCGACCAGGAAGAATACCAGCAGATGAAAAATAACATTACCACCGTGCTGGAAACCATTCTGAGCAATATACAGGCCACAGATCACCAGCCGACCAGCTCACCATCAGCTCAAAATACCACTGAGCCAGATATTTTATGGCTGTGGATTGAGAAAGATGGAAGGCACCAGGTTAAACCTCGATGATATTGATTTAACCAAAAAGCTGTTGTTTGTTCGAAATGGAAAGGAGGGAAGCAACGGTATGTACCTATTGCCAGTAAACACGCAGAGGATATTAAGAGTTATATTATGGAAGGC
Source organism: Niastella populi (assembly GCF_002078015.1). Classification (GTDB taxonomy): domain Bacteria; phylum Bacteroidota; class Bacteroidia; order Chitinophagales; family Chitinophagaceae; genus Niastella; species Niastella populi. Next base: position 272,847 of record NZ_LWBP01000001.1, read on the forward strand.
AGGGAATGGTTCTTACATGAACATTATGCCAGGGATTACACCAACAAACATGCAAAAAGAAAGCAGGCGTCTGATGATGGAGCCTTTTTTATTTCTCAAAAGGGTGGCAGGTTAACTGAATTCTATCCCCGGCTTACTTACCTAAAAGAAAAAGCAGGTATTGAAAAACAGTTTCGTTTGCACAGTCTCAGGCATAGTATTGCCACTCATTTACTCCAAAGTGGAATGCCTATAGTAGAAATAGCCCGTTTTCTTGGTCATGGTTCCCTCGATAGCACACAGATATACACCCATTTAAATAACGACTTAAATCATAGGCCAGATGGATGAATTTGAACAATACTTATTGGGGTTGAAGCTCAGTGAAAGCACTATTGCCGGGCATTGTTATAATGTGAAACTGTTTATTGGCTGGATTAATAAAGAAAAGCATATTGAAGCAGCCAGTGTAGGCTATAATGGTCTGCTAGCATACATTCAACACCAGAAGCAGAATAATTTAAGCCCTGCCACAATCAATTTGCGCCTGAACAGCATTACCCACTATTTTGACTACCTAAAGAAGATTGATGAGGTAAGAAAGAACCCAGCAAGAACACTACGGGTAAAGGGAACAGTTAAGCGGGTAGTTGAGAATCCTTTAAGTGTAGATGAGCTACAGGCTTTGTACGATCATTACAAGCTGTTAAAGAAGGTTTCACCGCATCAGCTTAACACAGACCTAGCCCATCAGCGTAACATAGTCATATTGGGGTTATTGGTATATCAGGGTGTACATAGTGGAGAGCTACAAAAGATGGAAGTAAACCATGTTTCAGTAGATGCCGGAACTGTATACATTCCATCTTCTAGCAAGAGCAATAGCAGAACCCTTCAGTTAAAACCTGCTCAGATTCTGCCTATTTATGAATATCTACAGGATACCAGACCCCAACTAAAACCAATGGGGGAAGAGCTATTCCCCGGTAATCTGCACAATACTATTTATTTGCTGGTTCAGGAGCTACAGGGCATAAATCCGATAATTACCAATGCCTTACATATTCGCGGTTCAGTGATCATTAATTGGTTGAAGGTGTATAATAAGAGGCAGGTTCAGTATATGGCTGGACATAAATATATCAGTAGCACTGAGGCGTATGCTGTACAGAATTTGGATACTTTACAGGACGAATTGAGCAAACATCACCCTTTTGGATAATCATTAAAAATCATTAAATTTGTTGAAAATCAATGTAATGAGAACTGCAATTATCCGTCAAAAGCTGCATCAATTCATTGAAACCGCAGAGGAAAAGAAAGTGAAGGCTATATATGCACTATTAGAAGATGAAATTGCTCAGGATGAATGGGAGTATACCGACGAGTTTAAAGCTGACCTTGACCGCAGGTTTGCATATTATAAGGATGGAGGCAAAATGGTAAGTGCAAAGGATGCCAACAAACAAATTAATGAGTTATTTAAGAAGAGTAAGAAGAAATGAGTTACAGGTATATTTATGACCCTGTTGCTTTGAATGAATTTAAGGACGCTATTAGTTGGTATTTGGAACGGAGTGAACTTGCAGCAGAAGGCTTTATTAAAGAGGTAAATGAAAAATTGGCTGTAATTTGTAACAACCCTTTTCGCTTCCGAAATACATATCAGTACTACCGTGAAATATCATTGAAGAAATATCCTTATTATATTGTTTATTTGGTAGATGAGGTTAAGAAGGTAGTTGTTGTTTCATCTGTATACCATCATAAGCGAAAACCTCAGAAGAAATACAGGAAGTAAATCTATCACTCCACCCGTAAATGAACAGTTTGTGCTTAGCCAGCCTGGTTCTTATATACCACCGTTTTGGTGATCGTCTTTTTACTTTGCAGCTCACGTAAGGGATAAAGCACCTCTCCTGCTCCATCCAAATCTTCAATTAAGATCAATTTGTGTTTCAGTTCCTGTTTGCCGAAGATTCCCAGACTGAAATTTTCGAGTTTATTGAGATGTATTACAATCCTAAAAGATTGCATTCCTCTATTGGTTATTTATCACCTAATGCATTTGAAAACACTCTATAGCTATATGCAAATATCATTACGCTGGCTCATATCACCAGGCAACCTGAGTCCGCCCAAAAACACCTGAAAAAGTTTTATCAAAGAACTTCTAATGCTCCGATACCGGAAATATTCCTGACAGGTTGCTCCTCAGCAGAGCCTGTTTCCGGCAAAACAAATGTATGCATATTTGGTGTATGCGAATAAAAATAAAACCCTCTACAACTCAATGAGGACAAGTATTTGGCAAGAAGGAGAAGCTCGATTTTTTAAAGAAAAAAAGAAGAAAAAAAAGAAAAAGAAAAGGAATGGGCTTCGCCCATATATTATTTTATTAGGTTTGCAGAGGCATTGGATCAAAGCATATATCCTGATCTGACAACATGAGTTCTACTACTAAAACATATCTATTAACCTAAGAGACTCTACTGTCCGGCTAAATCGACCCACCTCAAACATCACCCATTTGGATAATCACTAAAAATCATTAAATATTTTGAAAATCAATGTATTTATGGCACCAGCTAATATTCGTCAGAAACTACATCAATATATAGATAAAGGGGATGAAAAGTTGTTGAAACTGATGTATAATTAACTCGATAAGGCATGTAAAAAGAAAACCGAAGTACTGAACTGTAAATACAAGGCTGTATCAATTTGATGCAGCTTTTTTTGTTTACGGGTTTTAAGGTGTGGGGTTAAAATCTATTTAAAAAGTCATTGCATAAAGCAGTGGCTTTTTTTATGCTCCTACTTGTTGAATGGTCGCAGAGGTTTAAAATATGATGAAAAATACTGACACTGAAAAAAATGAATAGAAATACAATTTATAAATTATTTCCCTGCCCTTGTTGTGACTATAAAATTCCTGGGAGTTGTAGAAAAGGATAGAATGCTTAAATATAGAAAGTAAATGTAGATGTTAAACGAAAAAATACCATCGTAAAAATTACAGAACATGAGAGTGTTTAATAGCCATTGCCTTAAGCAGTGGCTTTTTGGTGCTCGTTCTATGTAAAAACGTACTGGTTATTTGAAAATATAATATGGAGTATTTGACAAAAATTACAGAAACTGTATATTAGCGCGGCTATTCCAGAACGGAATTGCCGTAAATCCTACATCTCTTATGAACCTGACTACTTTTTTAACGCTTTTAGTTTCCTCGTTTTTACCCAATTCATCGATCAAAACAGCTCATGACCCGCAACCTGCATTGGGATGCGCAAGTTATGTTGATGCCAAACTTAATCTGACTGTATATACCGGTGTAGATAAAGAACCGGAATTTCCGGGCGGATCGTCTGCTTTGGGACAGTATATTAACAGCAACCTCATCGAGGGGAATCTTGACCCCGCTGTTGATTGCAATGTCAAATTAAAAATGATCGTAGATGCTGCCGGAAAAATCCAAAAAGCAGTGCCTATGCATGGCGATATAGAGGTGAAAGAACCGAATGCCAATGAAAAAGAGGTAATGCGCGTGTATCTTAAATCAGGGGTTTGGGTACCCGGCAAATGCGGGGGAAACGCCGTCGCGGCTGAATTTGTGCAATCGTTTACTCCCTGCATCAAGTAAAAATATTTTTTGCTGGTGATAGCCATCTGCCAACGGGCGGATGGCTTTTTTTGTGCCCAACGGGTAGTAATAGGTGCTACCGCAATACTATTTAACGAAATAGAGCAATTGTTCTGTACAAAAAAGTATAACCATAATATTTACCTCTTCCGGAATAAAATTAATATTTTTACATACATTTGCCCGCCTTAAAATTCGTCCAATCTTCTACTAAAGACATTTCCCGTTTTCGATCCCATTTAAAAGGTATTTTAAACAGTTTTCAAAACCTTAAAAGAATAATAACCCTAAATTTTATGTTCAGGTCTCACTGTGTGTTGGGCATTTTATTGCTCTCGTTATTTTTTTCCGTTTTGTTCGGATGTAAAAAAGTCTCCGAGGAAGAAAACTGTTCGGCCATACAACAAGTGACGATAGCAGCTGAAAAGAACAGTTTTTATGTTGGCGATGAAATTTATTTAAGAGCCAAATTTGATGATTTATCTTTTTCCGCTTATTACAGTTGGACTCACACAAATCGCGTAAATAATATATCCACCTCACCAGAGGTGCATATTCATTCTGCTGAAAAGGCCGATGAGGGATGGTTTTATATGCAGGTAAGCTATCCCGGATGCGCTGTTCTAATAGACAGTGTGTATGTATCTGTTAAAAACAAACCAGCGGTTTCACCCTGTAATCCAACTAATAATGCAGTAACCTTTTCGACAATACCCGATATTGCTCCTGCTACGGTTACCTGGTCATATGATGATGGATGGAAACGTAGAGTATTAGAAGCCTACAGTGATTGGATATATCCTGATTTCAAAATTTACTTTAATACTTTTTGGGATGCCAAAGAACCTGAAGACGGTGAATACAATATTGTTGGTATGGCGGCAACTAATGAATATCCTCCATATACGGTTTATATCAGCTCCCTATACTCTGGAATTTTCCTTCAGGCTGGCTCAGGTAAAGTGTACGTGTCGCATGTTAATAACAAACTTCGAGTTACCTTCTGTAATATAACGCTTAGTGGTTACTCGGGTGGACCTGTGAAGACTACAGCCACCGGAGCACTTACTGCACCATAAGCATAATATGTATAAAAATGTAATTAAATCAATAACAAATATTCAAAGACTGTAAATGATGAAGCTTTTAACTCCAATTGTTTTAATAGGAGTACTGATCTTAAATACACAATGTGGGCCTACAATAAGAATTACAGAAAATGACAAAGACCAACTGGATCCTAATTTTGCAGGCTATACTGGTACTTTATTAGTAATAAAAAACCGTGATAACAATCGTTACAATAGTTTTGACAGGTATACAATTAAAGGTCTCCGAAAATATTACAAAGGTGATTTCATTATCATAAGAGAAAAAGATTTGTCAAAATATTCCGACCTGGACAAATATCGATTTTTAGTAAGAGCCATAGTTATAGGGCACTATGGAGGAAATTTTAATGGACGGGCTGTTTATGACGATAAAAGCCATTACTACATGAAAGATCGAAAAACTCAAAAAGAATATAAAACGAGAGAATATACAGGTTACATGGCTATGGATCAGTTTCCTATAGCAATTGAAGCATTAAGGGTATCAAAACAGAAAGAGCAATAAAATTAAATTAGTGATATAAAATAGAGTAGAATAGTAAGGTTGTAGTGTAACCTTACTGTGTTTTTTGAAGAGGTTGTCTCAAAAGTAAACTGAAGGCTCTGAGAATTTTCTAAACGAAAATTTTCTCCATCAGGTACCCGGGAAAAATCGGACAAAAATTACTTTTGAGGCAGCCTCTTTTCTTTGTATCTTAATATGCTGACAGCAGTTTATCTTTATCATCTGAGAGACCATATGCATCCGCGTCAGTCAGGTGTCCGTCTAAACTGCTTACCCGTGTAAGTTTTTTACCCTGCCGAAATACAAGTTGCAATCCATGCTCTTCTTCCCATTCACAATTTAAGCTAATGCTGATATAAATGTCCTGGTCACGCCTGTGACGCCTTTGAACGGTAATTCCATGCGGTGTGACGAAGTTCCAGATGGATTGCTCGTTCTCCAGTTCCTTAAGTTCTTCACTTAAGCTGGATGTCCCTGCAGCACACTTGAAATCTTCTAAATTATCAAATACAAATGATGAAATAGCCAGGCGGTCGTCCTTTCCTTTTTGCAGGAAGTTAGACAAGGCCTCATCTGCCTGTTGCAAAAAAAAGTAATCCTGACCGGGGGTAAAACCGACCATGGTAACGCAAAGCCTGGTGTTATCAAAGAATGGTATGGGTATAAACTCTGCGTGCCACCAATTATTGAATTCCTCATCCTGCGTAAGGTCGCCTATAACCTTTGACGTGATTGTTTTCATTTGATAAAGATTGGTAATATAATAGTTGGCAATATACAAATACATTGGGAGAATCCTATATCAGCTTTACACTATAAATCCAAAAGATACGATTAACATGCGGTCGCTAAAGAACGGCACAAATATAGATACAACATCCGCCAGGGTGCTGGTAAATATTATTCATGATTTTATAAAGGTTGTGGATAGTAATCAGAAGAAGGATAAAGCGAACAGACATAAATAATCTTACCTGGTTTCAAAGATCTAACTTACCTTGACTAAATATTAGAATTGATTCTGATCAGGATATTTTTTGATAGCTTGTATTGCTCCAATTTTTTTCCTAAGTTTATACATCCCACCGGCTTCATCCAGCCTCTATGTAAACCCGCTCTGATTGGTAAAGATTAGTAATTGTATTTAATACATAATCTAAATCGTTTACCATGGATATGGATGAATTCTTCAACTCGCCCGAAGCAAGGCGGCAGGCTGAAAAATTGAAACAGAAAGCGCGCTTGTCAATCGCTACGCTAAAACCACAGGATACGCCATGGGCTACTGTTTACGGGTTAAACTACCTGACCGCTGAAACAATTGAGATAGTCACACCAAGGGTTATGGATTGGTTCGATAAAAATCCATATGGGGAGCCTCATTACTGCCGCAAAGATAATTACCAGCTAGTTTTATGGACCAACCAGGTAGCCGAATTGCTTAATAAGGATATACGAACTGCACAGAGAATACTGGCAGTAAACCGCATTTTTTTTAGTAAACCTCCCAGGTATCATATTACGGTTAACGAATTTTGTTGTATACACGACAGGTCTGAAGAAGAGATCCGGATAACATTGAAGAAAATAAAACCAGATATGAGCATACACTAATGCCCACCGCACAACCACTATAAATAACTTTTAGATGAAAGAAAAGGCTACATCCGGCTCGTCAGGTTTTTATAAGGCTTCCTTCATAGAAACCTGGCAGGTGTCACTATTATTAGGCATGCATATCCGCAATGCCCAGGAGATGCTTAAAAATATGCGCCGGGAGTTGAAGAAACCTAAAAATGCCGGTATAACCGTAAATGAGTTTTGCGCTAAAAGGAAACTTCCACTTAAGGAAACACTCAAAGCATTGGAACACATGTCGTCCTGATCAACCTCCAACATATTTTGGGGTTTATTAATAGTTTGTAGCGGTACGCTAAAACCTCAAAACGCACCGTTTCCGTGCAGAAACAGTACGTTATAACCTGGCAGCACTCCATTTGTAGCTTGAAACAGTTAGCCACACAATGTTAGCACCCCATTTCAAGCTACCAACAGTACGGCACAAACTATTTTAACTCATTTATACGTTAAAATGGTACGCTATAAATTAATAATGCCCCATTTTTCCCTTTAAACACCAGGTTACAACTAATAAGACCCAATTTTAGTTTGAAGCAATACACGATTAACTTGTAAGACCACATTTCAGGTTTGTATAAGTACGCCACAAACTTTTAGGGCTCGTTTATGCATTAAAACGATACGCTGCAAACTATCAGCGATCCTGATTGTAACAGTAACTATAATATGCTTTCCGCCACCTTCCTTCCAGAATTTACCTTCACTTGATCTTAGTCAAGCATAATAATAATTTTGCAAGCCAAAAAGCTAAAGAAGTTAGAAATAACGAGTTTAAACGGGAAACGCGTTTTTAGACCGCCGAAAATTTGGATTTCACTTTTATATGATATTATCTTTGTATGGAACAATGACATCTGAATGAATAACCGAAGTTGCTGTTCACTACGTAGCAACAGGTTGGAAAAGTCAAACGGGTTAAACCGGTTAACCACTTTTGATCGTTCAACTTAAAAGGATCCTGCAGTAAAACGGTTTGCAAACAGGAAATGCTGATCACTTGTATTGGCCAATACATTTCTTATTCCCGTCCGGCCTTTAATGTATCAATAACTCAATGACTATTCGTCGCCAGGCTTAGCGAATATGCTATAGCTTTATTAAGGAGCGCGATGCCGCAAGGTTATCGGGAGATCATAGCGTGCCTGCCTTCTTCCCTTTAAAAAACAATCGGGAATGAGTCAGGCGGAACAACACCCTTTTATTCACTATTTAAATTTAATTGTATGAGAGAGATACGCGCAAAGTTCGTAAAACGCGAGAGCGAATTACCAACAACAATAGAACGCCTTGAAAAAATGGAAAACAATCCCGCTTTTCCCAATCCTCCTGCTGAACTGGCTGAGCTTAAAGCAATGCGGATCACATTTCAGACCGCACGTGCAAACGCTAAAACCGGTGACAAGGAGAAGGTGGCCATCAAAAACAACCTGAAGGCTGCTATCCTGGATAAGCTGCAAATAGTGGCGGAATACGTAACCGTAACCAGCAAAGGCGACAGGGCGCTGATCCTAAACAGCGGTTTCGACGTTGCCGGTGAAAGCGCCAGCACGTATGACCTGCCACCATCCATTGAAATACTGGAAGTTAACCTGGGCTCATCTGGTAAAGCAACTACCCGGGTAAAAAACGTAACGGGGGCCAAAGCCTACGTTCATCAGTATACTATGGAGCCGCCAGGTATTAATACCGTGTGGAGCGGCGGGGAAGGCTTGTCCGAAGGTAGCTATACCTTCGAGGGCCTCGCCTCCGAAAAGCGGCACTGGTTCCGCGTGGTAGCCATCGGCTATAACAGGCAACGGGGCTATTCGCCGATTGTATCCATGGTTATTCAATAACCTCACATAGTTAATTGTCCTTTGCAGGATTACACGAGGCTGTCCCGATTTATCGGGACGGCCTCGTTTGGTTTGTGTAATAGCTTTGTCACGCCAGTTCACGAAGCGAATTTTATCTGTATTTTTAACACCGCAAATTTTAACCCCGTTTGCACTTTTACCCAGGTGGCCAAAATTGTCAATCGCCTTCTCAGTTTCGTTATCGTTAGCTGTTTACCAGCCATTCAGGCCAAAGCACAGGTTCCACCCGCCGGTTTTACAAAAACGCCGGCCATCGGCGTGCACCTGGCTTATTTCGATTTCAATGGCGCTGATAAGTTGTCTCACTTTGGCAGGCGCATGAAACCCGGTCTCGCCCTGCATTTTCAAAACAATTTGTCGAAACGGTTCGATTATACCATTTCCCTTGCCGGCGCTTTTCTTGAATTTCCCGGCGAAAAAAGCGGCGCCACCAATGAAGATGATAAACAACTGTTGCTGGAAAATGATTTCGCCATCCGGGCGCGGCTGCTTAGATCGCCCGCCCTGTTCAACCCATATATACTGGCGGGAATAGGATGGTCGCAGTACGACAACCGGTTCGCATCATACGCCCCAGCCGGCGCCGGCGTACAGGTAAACATTACCCCCGATCTCTTTCTGCTGGTGAACACACAATACCGTATCCGGCTTACCTCGCAGCAGCAAGGTCACTTTTTTCATAGCATCGGCATTGCCGGCGCCATCAGCCGCAAAAAGATCGTTCACGCACAACCGCAGCCCATTCCTTTGCCTGTTGTAAAAAAAGCTGTTCATTCAGACAGTGATGGCGATGGCATCCTCGATAGCCTCGATGCCTGTCCGCAGGTTCCCGGTGTGGCGCAGTTTAAGGGCTGTCCGGTTCCCGACCGGGATGGCGACGGCATCTATGATGCGGATGATGCATGCCCCGACGTAAAAGGGATCATTGAATATAAAGGCTGTCCCATGCCCGATAAAGACCTGGATGGGGTCGCCGATTCGTTGGATAAATGCCCCGAACTGGCAGGCAGCGCGGTAAATGGCGGTTGTCCGGAAACTGCCGTGTTAAGATCAATTTTCAATTGGGCTGCGCAAAATATTTTTTTCGAAAATGACAGCCATCGTTTGCTGACCAGCTCTTTTACCGCTCTTGATTCGGTGGCTAATTTAATGAAGAAGTATCCCGTCATTCAACTCACCATCGAAGGGCATACCGATAATGTGGGCGGCATACAGTATAATCAAACATTAAGCGAAAAACGTGCCGGCGCCGTATTGCAATACCTGGTGAAGGCGGGTATAGATACAAGTCGCCTGAAAGCTGTGGGATACGGCCGGCAACAACCGGTGGCGGATAATAACACGGCGGAAGGAAGAGCGATGAACAGGAGAGTGGTGTTGAAAATGCAGTAGGGAAATTCGGAATATTGAATATCGAATGTTCAATGTCGAATGTCGAAGTGAAAGCCGGGAATGAAAAAGAAAATACAAGAGTAAGTTGAAAAGGTGGTAGAGGTGATGGAGTTGATAAAGGTAGACAACCGACTGATGAGTTTTAAAGTTTAATGCTGCCCATTTGAAACGTAAGCGAAGGCGGGTCGAAGCCTCCAAAAAGCTACAGGTTACAGCTATTGATCAGTCCGCCCGAATGTAAACAACCACAAACAACAAACAACGAACCTATTCCACCAATCCATTTTCAATCGCCTTCTTTACCAGCCCCGCGGTATTCTTCGCATCGAGCTTTTGCAACAGGCTGCTGCGGTGATTGTCTACCGTATGCAAACTGATAAATAATTTGTCGGCAATTTCCTGGTTGGTGTACTCCTGCGTTATCAGTTGCAGCACTTCTTTTTCACGGCGGGTGAGGAGGGTGTTCTGCTTCTGGTTCTTTGTTCTGAACATATCGTTCACCAGTTGCTGTTGTATTACGGGCGAAAGAAATTGTCCGCCGCCGTACACCGTTTCAATGGCCTGTACAATGGTCTTGTCGTCGCTGTCTTTCAGCAAATAACCCTGGCAGCCGATCTGCAGCATTTTCTTTACCTGCACGGTTACGTCTGAGCTGGTGAGCACAATGATTTTTATAGAAGGAAATTTTTTCAGCAACTGGCGGGCAAGGTCCGGCCCTTCGAGGTCGGGGAGGTTCATATCGAGCAGCATCACATCGGGCAGCGATGCGCCTACTTCTTTGAGCATGTCGTTGCCCGTCGTATATACGGCTACCACATCTATATTGGCAAAATCATCCAAAATCTTTTTCAACCCGTTGGCAACGATCGGATGATCATCTGTAATAGCTATTTTTATCGTCATTGTTCTAAACTGTTTTGTTTGGCGCCGGCCAGGTCAAGTTCAATATAAACACTGGTGCCCTGTCCCGGCGTACTTACGGTATCAACCTGGCCGTTCAGTAATTTTGCCCGTTCGCGGATCGTTCTCAGTCCCATGCCTTCACTTCCTGTTCCAGCTGCCGGCAAACCGCGGCCATTGTCTTCTACCGTAATGCACAATTGCGTTTCATGAAAGACAATCTGAACAAGGGCCTGCGTTGCACCGGCATGTTTCAGAATATTGTGCATCAGTTCCTGTATAATACGATACGCCGTCAGTTCCACATCGCCGGGAAGCCGGCGTATCTTGCCCCAGATCTCGGTATCGATCTGCAGCATATGCCCTTTGCGCACCCTTTCGCAGAACAGCCTGGATGCATTGGCCAGTCCTTCCTGCAACAGGATCTCCGGCATCAGGTTGTGCGCTGTCTTGCGCAGATCGGCCGACGCTTCTTCCAGCATCTGCATCAGTTCAGTGAAATCATCATTCGTATGAACCGTTTTGTACTTCCGCATCAGCGCACTTACCCGCGTACGTATGGCGCCGAGGGTTCCGCCAATTCCGTCGTGCAGTTCCCGCGCAATACGGCTGCGTTCTTTTTCTTCCCCGTTCACCATGGCCTGCAGGCTGGCAATTTCCATTTCCTGCCGCAGGTTGCGGATCTTTTCAGATTGTAAGGTTTGTTTATGATAATTGTTCCGGTAGATCAACATACTGATCAGCGAAATTAAGACGAATCCCGCTGAGATGGCAATGATCCAGAAGTTTTTCGATCGAATGCGGCTTTCATTCCGTTCTATGGCCAGTTCTTTCTGTGCAATCTGTTTGTCTTTGTCGGAAATGCGGTACTTCGCTTCCATATCGTACATCATTTCCAGCTTCTGCACCAGCTGCAAACTGTCGCGCAACAGTGAATACTGTTTGCGATGCTCATTCGCTTTTCTGAATTGTCCCAGCCCTTCATAGGCATCGGCCAGCGTTTTATGTCCATGGTCAATAAGGTGAATGATCTTCAGCTTATAGGCTTTTTCCAGCGCCGGTTCGGTAAAAGCGATGGCTTTTTTCCAGTTGTGCTGCATGCTGTATGCTTCGCCCTGGAAGATCCTGGCAAAGATAAAATAACGGTATTCGCTTCTTCTTTCTATGGGAATTTCGTCAATGGCCTTCTGATAATATTGCAGTGCCCGCTCGGGCAGTTTATCACCCATATACGTTAACCCGATATTGAGCAACGTTGCGATAGCCATGGAAGGGGAGGCATTGAGTGCACGGCCCAGTTCGAGGTGCCGGTCGCAATAAAACCGCGCCGAATCGTTCTGCCCTATATTATTATAATACCCGCCCTTATGAAAATAGATCTTCATGAGCAAACTGCTGTCGTTCGTGGCAAGGGCGATGTGTTCTATATGATTGATACGGTGAACTATTTCGCGGATATAAAGATCGTTGTGAATGTCTTCATGCACGTTGAGCCAGAACTGTAGAATGCTGCATAACACACCCAGCTGCATACGCGGGCTCAGCAACTGGTTGTTCTCGAGCTCGCGCAATGCGGCATACCGGTACCACGAACACGAGTCGAGCCGGTTCTGATAATAGTACGTTTCCGATAATGCGAGATAAAGCGAAGCGGTGAGCTCATGGCCATGGATATCGTCGGGGCACCAGGCAAGGGATTGCCGGGCATAGGCCACCGATTTTTCCTGGTGTTCTTTATTATTATAACACCGGCTTAAACCGAAATAAGACTTTGCTATGCCCCAGTTATAGTTTAGCAGAAGGCTCGATTGGGCGGCCTGATCGTAAAGTTTAATGGCGCTGTCGATGGCCTGCTCGCGCAGGGCATCGGCCCTTTTGATCAATTTATTGATGGAGGCGGTATCGCGCAGGTGACTGCCGGTAACCATTGTTTGCGGGTTATTTTCCTGGGCCTTTGCAATACCCGAAAACAGCAGATTCATATAGCAAGGCAGTAAGGTCAAGCATAAAAATCGAAGCCCGATGCTATACTTCCGCCGCATACATATACATTTTTTTTGAAAGTGAATTTTCGCTGGCAGGCAAATATGTTTCAATGGGATAAGCCAGGCAAAGTAAGCGTCAACTGATTAGGTAACGGAAAGTTAACACCATTCAACGGGTTAAAGAAATAAAATAGTGCTTTTACACTATTTTTCTTTTCGGTGTTTTGGTGTGGTAACAAAAAAAAGACGGAAGAATAAATTCGTAGGTAAAAGCCAACTGATTTGAGAGTCATTTTGACATTTATATTTGCAATTACCTGCTTTTTGTCACACGGGCAAAGCTTCACCAACAAGGGCAGGGAGTTTTGGGTTGGGTATGGTCACAACCAGTTGTTCGGCGCCAGCTTTGGCAACTCACAAGACATGGTTGTTTACCTCAGCGCTGAACAACCGGCCAATGTTACCGTAAGCATCTCTGGCACTTTATGGGTGAGAACCTATTCCATACCTGCCAATTCCGTTGTTGTAACAGATCTCATTCCCAGGAGCGGGGGCGATGACTGCCGCATCACCAACGAAGGCCTTTACCGGAAGAATATACATATCGAAAGCAATGTGCCCATTGTGGCCTATGCGCATATTTATGGCAGCGCCAGTTCGGGCGCGGCCATGCTGTTGCCGGTTGAAACCTATGGGTACACGTATATGTCGCTGAACACCACGCAGGATTATGACAGGGATTGTTATTCCTGGTTTTATGTGGTGGCTTCGGAAAACAGTACCCGCGTTCGCATTACGCCGGCAGCGTTAACCAAAGGCGGCAGGCCACAGGATACACCGTTCGATATCGATCTGAATAAAGGCGAAGTATACAATGTAATGGGTAATAATCCCGGTACCAATATTGGCAACGACCTGTCGGGCAGTGTGATCCAATCCATTCCCGGCAGTGATGGTAAATGTCATCCCATTTCTGTATTCTCCGGCAGCAGCCGAACAAATGTTTGTCAGGCCCCGCTGTTCGGCGGCGGTGATTTTATGATGCAGCAGGTGTTCCCCGCAACGGCCTGGGGTGCGCGCTACCTCACTGGTTTAACATCGTCAAGTACAGCAGCCGCTACCTTAAACCCGAACCGCTTTCGCGTTTATGTGCGTGACCCTTCAACAGCGGTGTATGCGAATGGTGTAAGGTTGACTGGCCTGGTGAATTTCGCTTATTACGATTTCCTCGCCACCGCTTCCCAATACATTACGGCCAACAAACCTATCATGGTGGCGCAGGTGATGCCTTCGCACGATGCCTGTGGTTATACCGACCTGGGCGATCCCGAGATCATTTTCCTGAGCCCGGTGGAACAGGCCATCAAAAACGTAACTTTTTACAGCACCAATAAGGAAAGCATCCAGGTAAATTATTTAACGCTGATCGTTCATAATAACGGGTTGCCGTCGCTTATGATCGATGGCAGCCCCGCTGTCGATCATTCGTACGATCATCCCGGACTTGCCGGTTACAAAGTGGTGGTGAAAAAACTCGCCGCCGTTGCAGCGCAGCATACCGTAACCTGCGACAGCGGTTTCAATGCCATTACGTACGGGCTGGGCCTGTACGAAAGTTATGGCTATAACGCCGGCAGCTACGTGAACAACCTTACCTTTCTGGCAGAACTGAAGAACGACCTGAGCGCCGGTCCGAATACATATACCTGTCCGAAAACCCCATTCGGTATTACCATTAAGACCTTGTACCCGCTTACCGGTATCACCTGGCATTATGGTGAAGTGGCCGGGTTTACGCCAAACGCCAACATAGTGTATACGAGCCCCGTGCTGGCGGGCACCGAGGTAGTGAACGGGAAAACATACAACCTGTACAAACAACCGCTGCCGGCTGCAGCGCCATCGATAGGCACCTACTATATACCGGTTACCATACAATCGCCATCGATCGATAACTGCAGTAACAGCGAGAAATTTATTGTGGAAGTAAAAGTACTGGCCGGTCCCACGGCAGATTTTACCGCGGCTCCTGACTGCGCCTACAAACCATCTGTTTTTTCAGGCGCCTCGCCCGAAGCGGCGGTGGATACCTGGGAATGGGATTTTGACGATGGCGCATTCGGTACCGGAAGCCGCGCTGAAAGAATTTACACAGCAGGCGGGAATTATACCGTTACCATGCTGGCCGGCAGAAGTATCGATGGCTGCGCCATACCGGTAACAAAAGCAGTGGCCATCCCTGGTACTCCGGTGGCAGCTTTTGATGCGCCCGCGGTGGTGTGTATGCCCGGCGGCGAATCGAAGTTTGTGAACAAAACAACAATGCCCGGTGCTGGTAATGCCGCTATGCAATACCAATGGACGTTTGGCGATGGCGGCACAGCCACCGGTGAACATCCTGTTCATTATTACACCGCCCGCGGCAGTTACCCCGTAACGTTGATCGCTACTTCCACCGCCGGTTGCGCCGATACCATCGATGCGGTTATTGCCAATTTTGCCAACAGGCCCATAGCCGGGTTTACCGTCAGCGCGTCCGAAGCCTGTGCCGGAACTGAATTCCGGTTCACCGATAACAGTACCATCCCCGGCAACCCGGCCAATGCCGTCCGAATCTGGGATTACGACGATGGCACCAGCGGCACTACAGCTACGCCTGCGAAAACATATACAAGAGCCGGTTCCTTTACCGTATCCATGCACCTGATAAGCAGTGAAGGTTGTATCTCGGATACTGCTACCACTGGTATCACTGTATATCCCATCCCTGTGGTAAATGCAGGCCCCGATGTTATTACCGAACCTAACAGGCCCGTTCAGTTGAAAGCGTCGGTAACACCGGTTACCGCCGGTGTGTTGTGGTCGCCGCCCACCGGTTTATCCAATGCGCGCCAGTTGCAACCGGTTGCCACGCTGCAGGAAAATCAGGGATATGTAATTACCGCCACGGGTGACTATGGTTGTTCCGCTTCCGATACCGTACTGGTGAAAGTGTTTAAGGAATTGAAAATACCGAATGCGTTCTCACCGGATGGCGATGGCCGGAACGATACCTGGCGCATACCCGGCCTCGAAGAATATCATCATGCCACGGTGCAGGTGTTCAACCGCTGGGGGCAGGTAGTGTTTAAATCGGTTGGTTACAGTATTCCCTGGAATGGGATGATGAACGGCCACAAACTGCCTGCCGGCGCATATTACTATGTTATAAAACCGGGCGATAACGGTTATGGTGTTTTGAGTGGAATGGTGATGATCGTTCGGTAGGCATGGAGAATGTTGAATATCGAATGTTGAATGTAGAAGGGAAATACAGGGAAATGAGAAATGAAAAAGGAAATACTGAATGCAGAAGTAACTGTATTCGCTTGAAGCTTTCGGCTTGCAGCTTGTAGCTATATTCTGTATTCGCTTTTGGCCTTCAGCTGTATTTTGTATTGCTTGAAGCTTGCAGCTTGAAGCTTGTGGCTGTATCCTGTATTTGCTTTCGGCTTTAGGCCAGACTGTATTCGCTTGCAGCTTACAGCTTGAAGCTTGCAGCTTACAGCTTACAGCTGTATTTCCTTTATGCCTCGTTGCCTTCTAGTGGGAAACCACTGTTTTTCCATTCGGTCCTTAATAATGAGTTAACCTTATCCTCACTTTAATAATTTTAAACGGATTATATAATAATTAATCGCGAACAAGTTGTGAGGGGTTTTGCTTGCAGCTTGTAGCGTACAGCTTGCAGCTGTATTAAAAAACCAATTCTACTGCGTATGTTGAAATACCTACGTTCAATTTGTTCTTCGTTTCTATTCAGGCTTGTACTGCTGGCCGCTTTTCTTACCCCCGGGTGGTTACAGGCCCAGGTATCGGGAAACTATACTATCGACAACCGCCAGCCTACGGCCAACAGGAACTTCAACTCATTCAATGAAGCCATCATCTTCATGGCCAACGGCGTGGCCGGTAACGTTACGTTCGATGTAGCGCCTGGCAGCGGTCCGTACAACGAACAGATCTTTATGAACTACCGCATCAGGGCCACGGCCACCAAACAGGTAGTGTTTAACTGTAATGGCGTTACGCTTACCTTTTTTTCTACCAATGGCCTGGCCAGGGCCGGTATTAAAATGGACAGCGTCGACTACGTTACCATCGATAACCTGAAGATCGTTCCTACAGGTTCAGGCGCCGGCGAATATGGTGTGGGTATTCACCTGTTGCACGATGCCGATCACAATACCATCCGCAACTGTACCATCATCAACCAGAGCAATATGGCCGAACCGCAAAACAATGAAGGCATTGTGATCAACGGTTCCGATGATTTCTCTTCCTCGAACGGCAACGCCAATTGCGACAGCAACCTCATCATAAAAAATACCATCAGCGGCGGTAACTGCGGTATCACCCTGTCGAGCGTGCCTGTTTATCCCCATCCTTATGTAATGATGAAAGGCAACCAGGTGATCGACAATACCATCAGCGATGCCTACAATGCCGGTATATATATTCTTTACAACGACAATACCCTTGTTCAGGGAAATGATATTACGGGCGGTCCGCATGCCGAAAGAGGCAATGGAATTATTTGTTTTGAGGACAATACCAACATGCGCATCATCGGCAATAAGATCCATCATTTTACCGCCGACCCTTCAGTTACCGGCGACCAGTTCATTGGAATCAATTTTGGCGGCGCCTATAATTCGGCCGCAACGCCCAACCTCGTTGCCAATAACCTTATCTATGATTTTCAAAGCGCGCATGGCCACTACGGCATCGTGGCGCAATATGGCGGTTCGCATTTGAACATCTATCACAACACCATTTCTTTCGAAGATCATACCATTGCCGGCAGCGGGCAAACAAGAGGTATATTTATCGATCAGTATACCGATGTGAACATCCTGAACAATATCATTTCGATTTCCCGCACCACTTCAGGCCGTAATTATGGCATTTACCTGGCACAATCCATTCCCATGTTCAACAGCGAACGCAACCTGTTCTATCTGCCTTCGGGCAGTACCCTGGGAAATGCGGTTGGCTATTCAGGTGGTACGCAGCTGACGCTTGCCAACTGGCAAACGAAAACGGGTAAAGACCTGCTGTCTGTTACTTCCGATCCGCAGTTCATCAACCTTGTTCCCAATGATAAGGCTATCGACAATATGGGTCAGTATGCCGGCGTAAACAACGATATTACCGGTGCGGTTCGTAACAATACCAATCCCGATCTCGGTGCTTATGAGTTCTTTACACCCACCTGTTTAGGTCCTGTGGCCGGTGGCGCTACTACCATGCTGCCCAACACCACCATTTGTGAAGGTTCGCCCATGTCCATGAACCTGAACGGAAATTCTTTTGGCACCAACCAGCTGTACCAATGGCAAACATCATCGACCATCAACGGTACCTATACAAATGTTGGATCAGCATTGGCGCATCCCGCCTCTACCTTGCCTGCGGTCAGTACCCTGTACTACCGCGCAGCGGTCACCTGCGGAACGCTGGTTGAATATTCTACTCCAATTCTTATTACGGTAACCCCATCTTTACCGGGTGCTACCTATACTATCAATAGCGCACAGGCAACCGGCGGTACCAACTTCCAAACGTTCACCGATGCGTTGTACGCCATTCGTTGCGGCATTCGCGGTCCCGTGGTGTTTAATGTAGTTGACAATGGCACGCCTTACCGCGAGCAACTCATCATTCCAAAAATAAACGGTACCTCCGCAACCAATACGGTTACCTTCAAAGGGAACGGCGCTACCATCGCTTTGGCAACAGGAACCAGCGCCGAACGGGCGGTGATAAAACTGAACGGCGCGCAGTACTTTGTATTTGATGGACTGAATGTAAAACCTGAAGCTTCCGCCTCGGGTCAGTATGGCGTAGGTTTTTATTTCCTGAACAATGCCCATCACAATACGATAAAGAATTGTACCATTACGATGAGCATTACCAATAACTTCAGCGACCTGGTTGGTATTTGTATGAGCCCGGTTGCCAATAGTTATACCAGTTCAAATGGTCCCAGCTATAACGACAGCAACACCATCGCCAACAATACGATCATCGGTGGTCACTATGGTATTACCTGCGTTTCTTCTCCAACCGCGCCTCACCGGGGCAATGTATTTACCAATAATACCATTAAGGATTTCCGTGGGTATGGTATCTGGATCTCCAATAGCAGCAACGCGCTGGTTGAAGGCAATGATATCAGCCGCCCAACCCGTACTACGCAATTCAACAACCCGTCGTACGGGATCTATTCCGATGGATTACATTTCCGCCTGCAGATCTCGAAGAACAAAATTCACAACCTGTTTAGCGGGGCAAGAACAAATACTTCAACCGCGCATGGTATTTTCAATAGCAGCAATGATGCAAGGGCTTCCGGCGAAACCATTACCGTAAGCAACAACCTCATTTATAATATGGATGGCCACGGCCAGCAAAATGGGATCACCAACAGCGGCGCCAACAATGTGCGCTACTATCACAATACCGTTTCGCTGGAAGATTCAACCGGAACCGCAACCCAACTGTGCCGGGCGTTCTACTCGGGCTCTGCAGCCACCGGCCTGGTGTTGAAGAATAACAGCCTGGTGATAAAAAGAGGCGGCACCGGTACCAAACATGTAATTCTTATAAACGACGCGGCTACTACTATTGAGGCCAACAACAATAACCTGGTGAATGCCGCTAAAGCAGGCGCCAATAATTTTATCGGCCGTATCAATGGTTCAGATTACAATAGCATCGATCTGTGGAAACAGAACTCGGCGGGCGACGCCAACTCTGTTAGCGTTTATCCCGATTACCGCAATCCCGCTTCGGCTGATTTTACACCTACAGCTTTGGCTATGGATAACATGGGTACCGCGGTTGGAATTGCCACCGACATCACGGGCGCTGCCCGCCATGCTGCCAAACCCGATATCGGCGCGTATGAATTTTTAGTGTGTTTGCCGCTGGGCGCCGGTCCCAATGCAAAGGTCGATAAAGAATCGGTGGATGTGGTAAGCTTTAGCTGGGATCCGGTTGTGAATGCTACCGGTTACCTGGTATCAACCGATAATACAAACTGGGTTACGCCTTCATCCGGCGCTACCGGTTTATCACACACTATCACCAGCGGTTTAACGCCCAATACAGAGATCCCGTTCTACGTTCAGGCGCTGGGTACACAGGATGGCTGTGCGCCTGCCAACTCACAAAGAGTGACCGCAAAAATTCCGGGTATCAAATACTATGTGCCCAACACCTTTACTCCCAACAATAATGGAAAGAGCGATCATTTCACCGTGCGCAGCAATGCGATCAGTGCTATGCGCATAATGATTTTCAACCAGTGGGGTGAAAAGATCTTTGAAACCAGTAACCAGGTGGCTGGTTGGGATGGTACGTACAAAGGCAAACAGCAACCGGTAGGGGTGTATGTATACGTACTCACCATGACCATGCTCGATGGCACAACCGTAAACAAAAAAGGAACCGTTAATTTGATCCGTTGATCGTTGTTGCAACGAAACGGTAAACCATAAAACTGACTATTATGAGAAACCTTGCAATAATGGCTTTGGCACTGACGACCGGGATAATTGCGATGAGTGGATCGACGGCCCGGGCGCAAACAGACCCGCACTACTCGCAGTATTATATGTACCCGTTGTGGCTGAACCCGGGCTTAACGGGTGTCATGGATGGCGACTACCGCGTAACGGCTATTTATCGCCGCCAGTGGGCTAATATCTCAAGTCCGTACACTACGCCCGGCGTATCGGCCGATATCACTACCGGAAAGAACGTGAACCTTGGTGTTAATGTGATGAACCAGCAGGTGGGCGACGGCGGTTACAATTACCTTACCGCCAATTTCTCGATGGCGTATTCCGGCGTACGTTTCGGCGTCGATGGCAACCAGCGCATTTCCATGGGCATGTCGTTCGGTATCATCAACCGGCGGTTCGACCAGTCGAAGTTCCGTACCGATGAACAGTTCGATCCCTCAACCGGGGAGTTCAACCCGAATATACAACCGACCGAAACCTTTGCCAAAACCTCGGGCACGGCTTTCGATGCCGGCGCAGGGATCCTGTATTACGATGCCACGCCTGGTAAAAAAATGAATCTTTTCGCCGGGTTGTCTGCCTTTCATCTTACCCGGCCGGAAGACCCGTTCATAAAAGGGGGCGAAAAAGAGCGTATGCCTGTACGGTATACCGCCCATGGCGGCGCCATGTTCAACATCAGTGAAATGGTGAGTATTACGCCCAACCTGTTGTACATGCGTCAGGGCGATGCTTCGGAGAAAATGCTGGGCGCCTATGTGCAAAGCCGGATCAATGATGAAGCCGATTTCCTGGTGGGCGCCAACTACCGCTTCAAAGATGCGCTGGTGCCGTATGCCGGTTTATATTATAAGAATTTTGTGCTGGGGGTGAGCTATGACGTTGGCACTTCTGACCTGTCGAAGATCAGCGGTAAATCGAACAGCTTTGAATTGTCCCTCTCCATCATTGGCAGCAGGGGAGTAAAAGCGAAACGGGTGCCGTTTGTGTGTCCGGCAATGTAAGAAGAAAGCTGAAATACAGTTATAAGTTATAAGTTTTAAGTTGTAAGTTATAAGTTATAAGTTTTAAGGCAAATACAAATTAACACGAGTGATAAGGTGTAGCTATGTGGCGAGCGAAGTGAGCATTGCCGATTACAAAAGCGGCAATCCCGTATGCCGGAAACCCTTTCACGTTTGCCCTTTCACGTTTGCGATTGCCGATGCACGTTTTCACGAATTCACGATTAAAGAGAACAAACATGATCAAACACATCATAATAATATCAGGCCTGGCAGTGTCGCTCGCTGCTGCTGAAGCCCAGTATGTAAAGAACTACAAACGGGCTGCTGATAAATTCTATAAACAGGGTGATTATTATTCCGCCGCGCAGTATTATGAACGATCGCTGAGCGGGAATAAAGTTGTTGATGGCGGTGGTTACGAGCCTTACCAGGTAGAGAAAAAAAGCGCCGGGGCGGCCGCAAAAGGCGCGAGCCCCAAAGTGGAATTGTTGTATAGCCTCGCAGATTGTTATTTCAAACTGCAGGATTACAGTCATGCCGAAACCTATTACAAAGAGGTGATCGGCATGAATGCAGCCGCCCACCCGAATGCTTTATATGAATACGCCATTTGTTTGCGGGCGAACGGTAAGTACAACCTCGCGCAGCAACAACTGGAAAAATTTCTGAAGACGAAGCCGGCGGCCGGTTATAAGGCAAAGGCAACGCAGGAACTGGCCAACTGCAACTTTATTCAGCAGCAACTGCAGCAGGGCGCAGGCAATGTAGCAGTGGAAAAGCTGAACAACCAGGTAAATAAAGAAGGCGCCAGTTACGCCGCTGCCTGGATGAATACCAGCACACTGGTATTTACCGCTACCCGCGGCGAAATGGACGGACGCAGCAATTCGAAAGAATACAATAACGCATTATATACAACGGCGCAAAACGGCGGCACATTTGCCGAAGCGCAGAAGTTGCCCATCGGGGGCAGCACCGGCACTCACCAGGGTGTTGCGACATTTACGCCAGACGGAAAGAAAATGTTCTTTACCGGTTGGAACACGCTGGCCGATGGTAAAAAAACATTTGCGATCTATAGCAGCGAACAAACCGCCAATGGCTGGTCGCCCGCTGTTCTGGCAGAAGGTTTCGTGAATATGGAAGGCGCCGATGCACGGCAGCCGCATGTTACGGCCGATGGTAAATATTTGTTGTTCTCAAGTAACCGTGCCGGTTCACAGGGCGGTTTCGATATCTGGTATGCCCCGTTGCATAACGGCAAACCCGGTAAAGCCATGAATATGGGCGCGAACGTTAATTCGAAAGATGACGATGGCGCGCCCTTTTATTTTGCTGCCGCCAATACCCTGGTATTCGCATCGAAAGGCCGGGTGGGCATGGGCGGTTTCGATCTGTTTGCAGCAACCGGTTCCTTCGGCGGGTCGTTTACGGAAGCCGTCAACCTCGGCTATCCCGTAAATAGCGTAAAAAACGACAGCTACTTCGTGAACAGGGGTAAGCATCTCCTGGAAGACGCCATCATCAGCAGCGACCGCGGTTCATTATGTTGCCTTGAATTGTTTGCTGTGCATAAAAGCTACAACCAATACTTTGCCGGACAGATCATCGATTGCGAAAGCAAAATCCCGGTGGCCGGTGTAACCATTACGGCTACCACAGCGAACGGACAGGCCATTGCTCAACAAAACACCAATGCCGAAGGGTTCTATATGCTCGAAACGGAAGCAGGCAAAGAAGTGAAGCTGATCGCTGTTAAGGAAACTTATAAAAATGAAACGCTGGGCGCGGTGACCGCCAGCGCAGATACCATCAACGTTGGACAAAACTGTCTCACGAAGATCCCCGATCCGTTCAGGGGAAAAGAAACCCTGGTTACCCGGGATATCGGGTTTGGTTATAACGAGAAAGAAGTGGCGCCTGAGTCATATGGTTATATGAATGAGATGGCGGTTTACCTGAAAGCCAATCCGAATGTACGGCTGGAAATTTCGGCCCATACCGATGGGATCGGTTCTGTATCGTATAACCAGCAGTTATCACAGGCCCGTGCCGATGCCTGCGTAGCATTCCTGGTAAATGCCGGCGTTGACGCCAGCAGGCTGATCGCAAAAGGCTATGGGGCTACCAGGCCGCTTGAAAAAGAGAAGGATAAGAAGGGCAGGGATATTCCTGCAGCGCGTGAGAAGAACAGGAGGGTAGAGTTTAGGATTGTTAAGTAGGTTAATAGTTAACGGGTTGACTGGGTTAGTTGATAGAGTTGATACAGTTGATACAGTTTGTACAGGATATAAGCGGTTTACATTTAGTTTACAGTTTAATAGGGTATAAATATGTGATAGAGGGAGGCAGGTTAACACGTTAACTAGCCAACTCGTCAACCAATCAACTCGCCATAAGGCTTCAGTATCTTCTGATTCAGTTTACCGATCTTTTCAATAAGGGCGGCTATCTGGTAAATGGCTTTGTGATTATAAAATTCCATTTGTTCTTTGTACACCGGGTTGTTCACGATCTCGGTTACCGCAGCGGCAATGTTCCCGGGTGTTTTGGCTACAATGCCGGTGCCTGTTTGCGTAAGCCATGCTTCGTTGCCTTTATGAATGAGGCGCATGCCCCTGCTTTTTTGTGCGATCAGCGGCGTATTGGTGATCAGCGATTCGGTAATGGAAATGGTGCCGGGTTTGCCAATGGCAAAATCGCAAAGGTGAAGAAGATGCAGGGGCGCCTGTGGTAAATGGCTGTATACTGCTGTTGGGAACGGCAGTTTAAGTGCATGGATCTGCCTGAATAATTTTTTGTTCTTCCCGCACAGGATGATCAGGTTGAGCTTTGTGTGTTGCTTCGCCAACGCGCGGGCAATATCGAGCACATTACGCATTCCCTGTGCGCCAAACGATAAAAAGCCAACCGGCCAGTTGGGGTTCAGGCCAATGGAGCGTAGTTGCGCATTGCGGTCGGGCGGGGCCGGCTCATAGGCGCTTTCATCGACCGGCATACCGGTTATCCTGAAACGATAGTGGGCAGAAATGCCGGCTTTAACAGCCTGCTCATGCAAGGCCTCCGTGGCGTTCAGGTAATACTGTTCGACTTTCGGGGTGAACCAGTAGCAGTTGCGCACTTCTTCAAGATCTGTGGGTATCGTAATGCATTTAACACCGGGATTTATTTGCATGGCGCTGCCATACAAAACCGGGTTGAACATGGGTGTTACGGAAATAATGATATCCGGCGGAAAGGAGTTCCAGTAACCTGCAATTTTTTGAATGCCTTTGGGGCCAACAAGATCGTGGCAAAAGAGCGACAGCCTGATGAGGCTGCGCAGGCCATATACACTGTCGCGTTTCAGTTGCCGGTTGAAGTGATTGATACCGGCGCGAACAACTTTACCGAACAATCCGTGGTGATCGAAGATGTCGGTGATATTGATCATGCGCACCTGGCAATGAGGATTGCGGCTTTGCAATGATTTTTGTAAAGCGGCGGCGGCAGAATGGCTGCCGGAGGCCGCATCGAAATAAACAATAGCGATCCTGTTACGGTTGGTTTTCATTTTTTCTGCTTGCATAAAGCTGGTGGATATTGGTATTGGTAAGGATCTCCTGCTGTGTATGGGTTATATTGTGAAAGCCCTGACGCTGCAGGAGGGATTTTATTTTTTGAAGCCGGTCGTCAATGTCGTGCAATTCCATTACCACCTGTTTTATTTTCGACCAGTGCCGTTCCTCTATGCCTTGCAGAATGTCCCATTCGGCATATTCGGCATCTATTTTCAGCAGGTCGATGCGTTCGAGCCCATGCGTATGCATGATGGCGGAAATGGTGGTGATGGCGCCGTCGAACGATTGCTGCCGGCGGAATACATTATTCAGTACCACATCGATCATGGTTTCCCAAACAACCGTCGGGATCATGCGGTAGGCGAGTGGTCCCTGTTTCAAATTGGCGATAGTGGCCGTTTTTGTATTGACCCGTTCGTTGTAGGCCGTAAGCGGAAAACCGGTTGACCAGATGGTGGCTTTGGGATAATAAGTGAACGTGAGCTTTTCTTCTTTTTTGCCAAGACCAACAGGCATTACTTTTATATTACCGGGTGCATGCGCCGCTACGTTCTGTGACAATACTTCGGCAATAGGCGCTACCGGTTCGAATGCATAAATGGTCAATTGCGGATTTTGCTGCAGGTGGAGCCATAATGAAAAAACGCCAATGTGGGCGCCAACGTCAAAAACGATATCTCCCGAAGAAACGGAAATGCCGTGTTGCAAATAAACGGGCACTTCTCTGGAAAGCCAGGCGGCTTCCTTTTTCCGGATACAATAAATAGGAACAGCGTCAAAAATGACCGCTTTTTTGGTTGGGTTTTTCATGCAGGAAGGCTTAACGCTTAACGCTAAAGGCTTAACGCTACAACCCTATAAGGCTGTCCTCGCTGCTGTTAGCATTTTGGGCGAACTTTCGGATATTAAATCTGTCAAATGCGATCTGCTTTTAGTGTTTTGCGTTCGCATAAAAATAATAATTATAGGTTCGCATGCAAATATTTTACGATGAATTATTCGATTTGCCAGATGAGTGAAAGCTGAATGCTGAAGGCTGAACGCTTAACGCTGAACGCCTGCCCCCGAAAAATTTTCTACCCGAATAAATTCGAACAGCTTGAAATTCGGGATGGTCCCTTCCGCATGCTGCCTTCTGCGTTCTGCTTTTTCGCGAAGTTTCGGAAATTAAAACTGTCAAACAGGAGTTGTATTTGCCTTCCGCTTTCAGCCTTCAGCATTCCGCGTTAAAGGTATTTGAAGCTTTTCAAAAACTCATCCTTGTAATTGCGCCCGATGGGGATCTGGTGCGGACCAATAATTATTTCTTCTTCATTAAAGCTGTCGATATTCTTGATGTTCACAATAAAACCGCGGTGAACACGTACCAGCGCCGGATGATTGAACCTGTCGGCAATATATTGCAGCGATACCCGCAGCGCCAGCTTTTTATTGGTAGTAACAAGTTTGACATAATTGTTATCGCTTTCGGCAAACAGCAGCTCATCGATGGAGAACTTATTGAAGCGGTAATTGTGTTTGACAAAAAAATAGTTGTTGAAGAAAAGCAGGGTTTCCTTACCCGTGTCTTCTTTGGCATCGGCCGGGGGCCGGGGATCGGTGGGTTTGCCCGGTACCGCAAAATTGTGAATGGCGATCTGGATGCTGGTATGCAGGCTGTCGTTATTGAACGGTTTTACCAGGTAAGCCGAGGGATTTACCGCTTTGGCGCGGTTTACATATTCGTTCTGTGAAAATGCGGTGAGGAAGATCAGCGGCACTTCCTGGATCTTTTTCAATTCTTTGGCGGTTTCAATGCCGTCTTTTTTCCCCTTTATATTGATATCCATTAACACCAGGTCGGGTTTTTGTTCCGTAAACAGCTCCACGGCATCATCGCTGCTGGCGGCAATGCCCACCACTTCATATCCTTCTTTTTGCAGGCGCATGGAAAGATCGAGCGCCACAATGGTCTCGTCTTCCACGATCATAATTTTTACTTTGTCGTTCATGCGTGTAATGATTTTACAGGGAATGTAAAAGTAAATACGGAACCGTTATCGCAGTTTAAATTCATTGAACCTTCCAGCTGCATGGTGAGCGATTGCATCAACTGGCGGCCAAAGGAAGAACTGGACTTCCAGGCTTTTTCGGTAAGCTCGCGGCCATTGTCGGCAATGGTCAGCTGCAGTTTTTGTCCGCTTTCTTTCAATGAAATATATAAGGAAGGATCGCTCACATTTTTAAACGCATATTTAAATGCGTTGGTCACCACTTCGTTCAGGATAAGACCTGCAGGGATGGCAATATCGGCCTCCAGTTCTTTTACCTGTACCTGCAACTGCAGGTTGAAAGTATGCGCTTTGTAACCATAGGCGTGCATCAGGTTCTCGGCCAGCTCCGTAATGAATTCCTGGATGTTCACCCGGCTGGTTGTTTTTGTCTGGTACAGTTTCTGGTGAATGAGGCTCATGGCTTCAATGCGGTGCTGGCCTTCCATCAGTGCTTTCTGCGCCATGGGATCGTCTATTTTGGCGCTTTGCAGGTTCAACAGGCTGCTTACGATCTGCAGGTTGTTCTTCACACGGTGATGCAGCTCTTTCATCAGGTAGTTCAGGTGGCCTTCCTGTTTTCTGATCTTTTTGTTCTGCTGCCATACCCAGAACAACAGCGCAAGGAAGATGCCCGATGCGCTAAGCGATATAACCAATAGTTTTTTTCGCAGGCGGTTTTGCTGGTCGAGGTCCTTTATCTGTGCATCTTTTTTACCGGTTTCGTACCGTGCGTCCAGCTCCTGGGTGTGACCGCTGATGATCTCATCTTCCCGTTCTTCTTTCAGCTCATTGTATTTTTCCAGCGCGGCCGAGGCCGAGTCGAAATGTTGTACGCTGAACTCGAGCAGGGCGCGGTTCAGGTAATAATCGATCTGGTTGTCCTTCCCCGTTGAAGTGGTCGTCATCAGGCGTTTCATACTATCGAGGTACCGCGCGGCCAGCGGATGCTGCGGGCTGCCATGGCGCATATCGAGTTTCGCAATGGTGGTATAGCAAAGCCCTTTCGTAAGCGGGGTAACATCGGGCAGGGTGAGGTACGGCTGCATATCGGCTACCGCCTCAAATGCCTTCGGGTACTGTTTCAGCCCGTTATAGGAATTGATGATCTGGATATAGGTGCGGGCGATAATGTCGGTAAACTTACCCGCGCGTGCCGCTTCCAGTGTTTTTGCATGGTATACCAGCGCGCTGTCGTATTGTTTGAATGCGTTGAAATTATTGCCGATGTTCGAAGAGGTGATGGCCATATCGTACAGGTTGCCCGACATCCGGGAATATGCCAGCGCTTTTTTATAGATCTCGATCGCCTCGCGGTGTTTGTTGGTGTTGCGGTATACGTATCCCAGCTTGCGGTACAGGGCGGCGATCACATCGGGTGGCAATGGAGTGCGCTCGCTGATCTTCAAACCTTTCAACGCATACTCGAGCGTAGAATCATTATTGTCTCTTATCAGGTGAACGGCGCTTTTGCCGGCATATACCATGGCGAATGCGGTATCGTTGCCGCTGTTGCCGGCAATGCCTTCGGCCTCATTGTACAACAGCATGGCCGTATCGGGATTTTGTAACAGGAAAATAAAAGCGGCTTCGGTAAGCGGTTTTACCTTTTGTACAGGAGTAGCGGCCTGTTTGTAGCTGTTCAACAGGCTGTCGGTTTGAGAACGCCATTTTTGCGCAATACAGCAGGGAGTGATCAATAAAATTAACAGAGATAAGACCAGGCTTTTGCTACGGCAGATCATAAAATAAAAATAAGGATTATTTATAATTTTTACCGGGAATAGCCGGATGTTAACCGGGTTTATCTCAAATAACAGTTTGTTTGTATGTGTTCGCGAATGCAGGCCTGTATTATCAAATATATTTTATCGCTCATGTACTAAAATTGTTAGATTTACAATTCATAACTACTGCTACATTCCTGGTGACCGTCTACAGGAATTGTTTAACGATTGAACCAGAAACGCTTATGGGTCTCTTTTGCAGATATACACTATTTGCTATTCTTCTATGCTTTACCTGCGGGGCTTTGGCCAATACAGGTTCTGCCATTTCTCATTTGGGAATTCAACAGGGATTATCGAACAACTCCGTTCAATGCATTTACCAGGACCATAACGGGCTCATGTGGTTCGGCACCTACGACGGACTGAACAGTTATGACGGTTATGGGTTCAGGGTTTACCGTAATAAGATCAACGACACGGGTTCTATTCCGCATAATTATATTTATACCATTCACGAAGACCGCTCAAATAACCTGTGGGTAGGTACAGGGCAGGGGGTAGCGGTGTACAACCGCATCTTCGATCGCTTTTCACCGGTATACTTTCATCCCACCTATGCGATGACGCAACGCGAACGCATCACCTGCAGCATCAATACCATAAAATCAGATGGCACGGGCAACGTATACATGGGCACCAATGGATGGGGTTTGTTCCTGAAAAAACAAAATGAGGATGCCGCGGTACAGATCCCGGTAAAAATGCCCGCCAAAGAAACGTACTGGTACAACGTGCAGGCAGTGTATGTTGACAACACCGATAAAGTATGGCTGTTTATTGAAACTGTCGGCTTGTGTTATTTCGACCGGGGCAATAACAGCATTCGTGCGGTGAATGATGCGCTGCGCTCCGTGATCACGATGGAAGTGGATACCACCGGCAGCATCTGGATGGGCACCGATGATGGTTTGTATCAATACGATATTGCCGGCAACCGGATCGTAAAACATTATAAGGAAGGGGCCGGGCAACTCAGTACCAACAAAGCGGTAAGCCTGTGCAGCGATGCCCATAATAATTTATGGATCGGTACACAGGGCGGGGGCGTGAACATCCTGAACAAACTGACCGGAACTTTTCAATACCTGATGCCCGGTGAAAGCAGGCACCAGCTCTCGAGCGAATCGGTTTATTCTGTGCTGGTTGATAAGGAAAACCGCATCTGGATGGGAACGCTGAAAGGCGGTATAGATATTCTCGATGTGCACAAAAGCCGTTTTCAGACAATTACGCATAATCCGTTCGACGATAACAGCCTCATCAACAATTTCGTGTCGGCATTTTATGAAGACCGTCAGGGCGGTTTGTGGATCGGCACCGATGGTGGCGGGCTCAGCATCTGGGACCGGCCAAACAACCGCTTTGCCAACTACCATCATCAACCGGGCAATGCCCGCTCGCTGAGCAGTAATTCGGTAAGCTGTATAAAAGAAGACCATCTCGGCAATATGTGGATCGCCACTTTTGGCGCCGGCATCAACCGCTTCAACCGCGCCACCGGTTCGTTTGAACATTACAGGTGTGTGAATGAACAGGGCGAAGAAAACAAAAGTGTATGCCTGTTGTATGAAGACCGCGACCAAAACATGTGGGCTACCACATTTGGGAACGGAAAATTATACCGGCTGAACCGTACCCAAAATCGTTGGGAACAGTTTGATCCAAAACTGAACGACCTGATTGCCATCACGGAAGATCATGCGGGCGCTTTATGGGTAGGCAATGCCCGGCAGTTGATCAGGATAAACAAACAGACCAAAGAGCATCTTTATTATGAGACCGGCAAACCCGTACGGTCGATCTTTGAAGACAGCCATCATAATTTATGGGTGGGAACCGAAGGCGGTGGCCTGTTGTTGTTCAACCGGGCGAAAGGAAATGTAGCTGTACGGTATTCAACCGCAGACGGCCTCACCAATAATGCCGTGCTGAATATCCTGGAAGATAAGAATGGATTTTTATGGATCAGCACCTTTAACGGGGTGTCGAAATTCGACCCGGTAAAAAAGGTGTTTCGAAACTTCTATCAAAGCGATGGATTGCAAAGCAACCAGTTCAGCTACAATGCGGCGTTGCGGCTGCAATCGGGTGAGCTGGCATTGGGTGGCATCAACGGGTTCAACCTGTTCGATCCGCAACAGGTGAACACCCGCAGTTTTATGCCGGCCATCCTGTTCTCCGGCATTTGGGTGAACAACAAACCACTTTCAGAAATGCCCGGTTGTATCGTGCGCGCCGGCAGTGACCGCATCGATGAACTGCGCGTTCCCTATAATGAAGCCACCTTGTCATTTCATTTTACCGCGCTTGAATATTCTTCTCCCGAAAAAGTGAAGTACGCTTATTTTTTGCAGGGCTGGGATAAGGACTGGAACTATCCCGGCAACGCTCCGCGCGGCGGCGGCGGAGCCATTAATTATAACAATATCAGCGAAGGAACCTACCTGCTGCGCGTAAGATCAACCAATGCGGAAGGCGTGTGGAATAAACAGGAGGCCACGATAAAAATTATCGTGTTACCGCCCTGGTACCGTACCTGGTGGGCATATGCTTTATATATTATAATAGCGTCGGCGTTGATCTATATGTATTACCGCTACAAGACCCGGCAACGCGAACTGGAGTATGAGATCAAACTGGCGCATATCGATGCCGAAAAAGAAAAAGAGATCAATGATAAACGGCATTCTTTCTTTACCAATATTTCGCATGAGTTCCGTACGCCTTTAACGCTTATCATCAACCCAATCAAAGATCTGTTGCGCAAGGGCGGGAACACCGATAGTGAAAAAGACCTCAGCATTGTTTACCGCAACGCGCGGCGCCTGCTGAGCCTGGTAGATCAGTTGCTGATCTTCAGAAAGGCGGATGTGGAAGCCGATAAAATGACCTTTGCCAAACATAATTTTTATAACCTGTGCAACGAGGTGTACCTGTGTTTTGTGCAACAGGCGCGTTCCAGCCACCTGAATTATGTTTTTCATTGCGACAATAACGACATGGAATTATATGTCGATCGTGAAAAGATGGAGATCGTTTTATACAACCTGATCTCGAACGCCATCAAGTTCACCCCGCCGGGCGGCGCCATTTCCTTTACCGTAAAAGAACTGGATAATACCGTTGAGCTGCAGGTGCAGGATACGGGCTGCGGTATTCCCGCCGATGCTCAGGCGCGCCTGTTTGAGAAATTTTACCAGGCGCCTTCATTGCGTGCGCCGTTGAAACCCGGTTTTGGCATCGGGTTGTACCTGGTTAAACATTTTATAGAAGCGCACAAAGGGTCGGTGACGTTTGAAAGCACGGAAGGCGCCGGAACAACTTTCAGGATCAGTTTATATAAAGGAAAAGCGCACCTCGCCAACGAGACCATTCTCGACGAAGCGCAAAAGGAACCGGTGATTTTGGAAGAGCTGCTGGAAGAACCGGCCCTGGAAGAGCAGCCTGCCGGCGAAAATAAACCCGAAGTGGCGGTCACCGACCGGCACAGCGTACTGATCGCCGATGATGATAAGTCGATACGGCAATACCTGCAGCAGATGCTGAAAGATAAATATGATGTAATGGAGGCGGTAGACGGACAGGAGGCCCTGACCATGGTGCAAACCAGATTTCCCGACCTGGTGATCAGCGACATCAGGATGGATGGCATGGACGGCATCGAGTTGTGCAGAAAAATAAAAAAAGATTCGGCGCTGAATCACATACCGGTGGTATTGCTCACCGCATCGCGCGGTGCCGAAACCGAATTGCAAAGTATAGAAGAGGGCGCCGATCTGTACATTACCAAACCGTTCGACAAAGACCTGCTGCTGGCCAGGGTGGAGAACATTTTCAAGACCCGCGCCGAGCTGCGGAATTATTTCTTTAGCGAGATCACCTTAAAGCAAAACAGTTTAAAGGTGAGCGCCGAGTACCGCGAGTTCCTCGAAAACTGTATTGCCATTGTGGAGCGGCATTTGACCGATGAAAAATTTACCATCAAGGTGCTGGTAAAGGAAATGGGCATGAGCCATTCGAACCTGTACAAAAAGATCAGGCTGCTTTCAGGCCAGTCGATAACGAATTTTATCCGCTACATAAGGTTGCGCAGGGCCGCCGAGCTGATGCTCAAAGGCGAACACAATGTTAACCAGGCCGCGTTTGAGGTAGGTATCAGCGATATCAAATACTTCAGAACGCAGTTCAACAAACTCTTCGGCATGAACCCGTCGGAGTACATCAAGAAGTACCGGTCGTCGTTCAATAACCAGTTCAATGTTAAGCGGGAAGGGTAGGTGATAAGTTGATTGAGTTGATAAAGGTGATAAAGGTAAAGGCAACAAGGCATAAAGGAAATACAGCTGCAAGCGAATACAAAATACAGCTGCAAGCTTCAAGCTGTAAGCTGCAAGCAAATACAAAATACAGCCACAAGCTTCAAGCTGCAAGCTTCAAGCAATACAAAATACAGCAGAAAGCCAAAAGCCTAAAGTCGAAAGCGAATACAGCTGCGCGTCAACATGCGGGAGTTTGGAAGCCGCCAGGCCGGCCATGGCCAATACCTCATTGAGCCGCCAGGTCGAACCCATCGATATAACTCAGAACTAACAACTGAACTGACTAGATAACTGAATAACTGTATTTACCTCTATCAACATTATCACCTCTATCATCTTTTCAACTTAACCCTGTATTCCCTCCAGGTCCCGTATTCAACTTATCACATTAGCAAATTATCACATTAGCAAATTACCAATTACACCCCTATAATAAGCAATTTCCCCCCCATCGCACCCCCCGGAATGGGGATATTTTAGTAGCTGTAAACAGCGTGGCCCCCATATTCATTCCGGCGCCCGCCCTTTTTCACCAAAACGAAGCCTAATTAAATATTGCTATATGAGAATGATCGCACATTCGCGGCTAAGGCGCTTTTTGACTTTGCTGCTTACGGGTTGCCTGAGTATGGCAGCCCAGGCCCAGGACCCTATTAAAGTGCAGGGCTCCGTCACCGGGAAAAATGGTGAAGGACTTCCGCGCGCTACCATTTCGGTAGTTAATTCAAATGTATCGGTGCTCAGCGACAGCCTCGGCCGTTTCTCCATTACGGTGCCTTCCGGTTCAACCCTGCAGTTTACCTATATTGGTTATTATAACCGGTTGCAGAAAGTTACTTCCGCCACCGTCCTGAACATTCAACTGGCCGAAAATGCCAATTACCAGCAGATGAACGATGTGGTGGTAGTAGGTTATGGTAAACAAAAATCACCCACCGTCACCGGCGCCGTTGGGGTTATTTCCGGAAAAGACCTTATTCAAACGCCCGTAGCAAATATTACCAATATGCTTATCGGCCGTACGGCGGGTATCAGCGGGGTGCAGGCTACCGGCGAGCCGGGTTTGAACACCACCACCATTCGCATTCGCGGTATTGCCACCCTCAATGGCCAGGATCCGCTCATTGTCATCGACGGTATACAGCAACCTGCCGAGCAGCCCTTCCTCATCCTCAATGCGATGGATGCCAATGAAATTGAAAGCATCAGCATATTGAAAGATGCGTCGGCAACGGCGGTATATGGTATCCGCGGCGCAAATGGCGTTATTATCGTTACCACCAAACGCGGCCGGTTAAATAAACCGCAGTTCAGCTTTTCGGCCAACCAGGGTTTTACCAAAGCGGCTTCCCTGTTTCAAACCCTGAACTCCTACCAGTTCGCATCGCTGCGCAACGAGGCCATTCGCAATGCGCAGGCCGCCGGCGACCGCAGTTTCGATAATATCCTGTTCACCGATGATGAGTTATGGAAGTTCCAGAATAACCGCGACTATACACCCGCGCAGGTAGATGCCATGAATCTTACCGATGAACAAAAGGAAGCGTTGAAGAACAGTCCGGCCCTGTATTATACCAGTCATAATTATTATAAAGAACAATTTGGCGGGGTAGGGCGGCAGCAACAATACAACCTCAATGTATCGGGCGGCACCGACAGGGTGAAATACTTTACCTCGCTGGGCTTTTTTCAGCAGGATGGTATTTTATCCAATACCGGTTATGGCGGCGCCAACAACAATCCCCGGTACAGGCGATATAATTTCCGCTCCAATTTCGATATAGACGTTGCAAAGAATTTCCAGTTAAGTGTAAATCTCGGCGGTCAGTCGGGCATTGGTAAAGCGCCGGGCGCAGGTACTACCTCGGGCGATTTTGCCAACAGGTACCAGGCCATTATTCAGAATATACTCGAGAACAGTCCGTTCACCGGCCCCGGTATTGTCGACGGCAAACTGGTTACCGGTTTTATTGGTTTGGGCGGCGACCCCACCAACCCGTTAGGACTGAAAGGGGGTACGGGTTATACGCCTTTGGCGCAATTGCTCACCGCCGGTTCGCGCACCATGTATACTACCACGCTCAACAGTGTGGTTACGCTGCGGCACACCATGGGCTATATAACGCATGGGTTGGAATCGCATGTGACCGTTGCTTATGACGACAGCTACACGAAAGGATATGCGCAAACCAATCCCATACCGCAATACAGCGCCATGCGCGATCCGAAGAACCCCAATAATATCATTTTTATTGGCGGACAGGTAACGCCTTCAAGTACTTCAGATAACGTAGGCAACAGTTCATGGCGTAAACTGTACGTGGAAGCGGCCATCAACTATAACCGCAGTTTCGGCGCACACAATGTATCGGCCCTCGTGCTGGGAAATGCACAACGCTATACCGCCGCCAATGGAAACGGTAGTGCACAGGCATATAATACACCGTCGGGTTTGATGGGTTTGGTTGGGCGCGCCACTTATAACTATAATGAGCGGTACCTGGTTGAATTCAACATGGGCATAAACGGTACCGAGAATTTTGCCCCGGAGCAACGCTTTGGATATTTCCCGGCGGTATCTGCAGGCTGGATCCTGTCGAATGAAAAATTCTTCCCCGAGAATGACTGGGTTACCTGGGTAAAATTCAGGGGATCGTATGGTGAAGTAGGGAACGACCAGATAGGCGGGCGGCGCTATTTGTATCTCCCCAATACCTGGTCAACCAACACCGGCGGCTACTGGTTTGGCAACAGCAATGGTTCAACGAGCAACCCGTTCTTTGCCGGCGCAGCCGAATCAACGCTGGGTAATCCTGAAGTTACCTGGGAGCGGGCAAGGAAAACCAACCTGTCGGCTGAACTGAAATTCATCAACAACAAATTGTCGGTGATCACCTCCCTGTTCCAGGAAAAACGGAACAATATCCTGGTAACCTCCGGCGTCATTCCCGCCAATTACGGCGTGCCCCAGAGTTCGACCCCGCCGCTGAACCTCGGCCGCGTAAGCAATAAAGGTTTTGAAATTGAAGCCGGCTGGAACGATGAGATCGGGAAGGTTTCCTATTTCATAAAGGGCAATTATTCATTTGCCCGCAATAAAATTGAATACCAGGCCGAAGCGCCCTATCCTTATCCCTGGATGAACGTAACCGGTTTTTCCATCGGGCAATATAAAGGATTGATCAGCGACGGGTTTTATAACACCGCACGCGAACTGAACAACCGGCCATTTAATAAATACAGTGCAAATGCCCGTTTGGGCGACCTTAAATACCGCGATGTTACCGGCGATGGCATCGTCGATGAAAAAGACCTGGTGCCCATCGGTTACAGCAACCTGCCGCAGGTGGCTTATAACCTGTCCGTTGGTTTTTCCTATAAAGGATTCGATCTCTCGGCCCTGTTCATTGGAACGGCAAAAGGTTCCTTCCCGCAATCGGGTTACATCCTCAGTTCACCCTTTGCGAAAAACGTAGGGGAGGTGTTGCAATATGCCTACGATGGCCGCTGGACGGCAGAGAAATTCGCCAATGGCGAAAAGATCTGGTATCCCGCCATTTCTTTCAGCGGCGGTCAGGCGAACAATAACCCGTTAAGCACCTTCTGGTTAAAGAAGAACGATTTCAAACGCCTGAAGAACCTCGAGCTGGGGTATACTTTCCAGCAACAATCGGCCCTGCTGAAACGCGCCAATATAAAAGGCATCCGCTTATACATGAACGGGAACAATTTAATTACGTGGGACCAGGAAGTACTGGAGGGAATAGATCCCGAACAGGCCGATGTAGGCAAGAACAACATGGGGTACCTGTACCCGCTTGTAAGGACCTTCAACGTTGGCCTGAACATTCAATTCTAACAAAACCAAACGAACTGCCATGCGATACAGATCGATACTGATAACAATACCGCTCATAGCGATTACTATCGGCGCCTGTAAAAAGGAATTCTTACAGATGCCGATAACGAATGCCACAACCGTGGATTCCGTATTCACCACCACCGTAAAAGCACAGGGCGCTATCGCCAATGCCTACCGCAATATGCTGGGGCAGGGACTACCCTGGAAGAACTGGTGGAACGCCATGCTACAGGAGAACCTGACAGGCGGTATGAACTACGGGTTCAGCTGGACGATGGCCAAAGACATTGTACTGAACGGCCTGAGCGCCGCCGGTGTAAATGAAGATATGGATGGGTATGTGAACAATTTTCCGCCTATTCGGCAGGCATACATAGTAAAGGAGAACATCGATAAGGTTACCGATATGTCGGAAGGGGATAAGGCCATTGTAAAAGCGGAGATGATGGCACTTATTGCCTATCGTTATGAACAAATGTTCATCATGTACGGCGGGGTGCCCATCATAAGCAGCAGTTTAAAAGCGTCCGACTCGCTGGCCATACCGCGCCACCCGCTGAAACAGGTGCTCGACTCCATTGTAGACTGGTGCAACAAGGCCGCAGCCGTGCTGCCATCGAAATGGCCCGATAACTGGACCGGCAGAATGACAAAGGCTGCGGCATTATCCATAAAATCAAAAGCATTGTTACATGCAGCGCGCCCGCTCTTCAACTCGGCAACTCCGTACCTCGATATGGGAGCGAACAATAACCTTATCTGCCTGGGAAATGCCGATGCTAACCGGTGGACGACAGCCGCCAATGCAGCGGAAGCTGTGATCACAGAAGCGGAAGCAGGTGGCGGTGCTTATATCATCAATACCGGCAACCCGCTCGATGATTATTCAACCGCCACCTCTGTACCCTCTAATCCTGAAGTGTTGCTGGCCTTCAAGTTCAAGAACGACGTGTTGTTCGATGGGGGCAATTGGAATAATTTACCCATGAACGCTTTTTATAATTGCCGGGTATGGGAAGCCCAGGGCAATGTGCTTACCACCAACCTGCTCGAATATTATTATAAGGAAGACGGCGCCAATCAAACCTGGCCCGATGCAGGAACGACCGCAACGTTTGCCGATTATACCGCCAAAATGAACCAGATGGAAGGGCGCTTTAAATCGAGTTTTCAACCCTGGCAAATGGATGCCTGGAACAATCCCGGCGACGCCAACTGGAGAAATAACAGCACGTTTGGTTCGGGCCCCGGTTTCGGATGCGCTCGGGTGGTTAAGTTCTATGCAAAGGCTGGCGGCCGCGCCTGGTTCGAGTTCCCCATCTTTCGCCTCGCAGCGGCATACCTCAGCGCCGCGGAAGCATGGAACGAAGCGGGACAAACGTCAAACGCGCTTGACCGCCTGAACAAGATCCATCAACGCGCAGGCTTACCTGCCATCACCGAAACAGACCAGGCAAAACTGCGCACCATTATACAACGTGAATGGGCGGTTGAGTTCTTTGACGAGAATTACCGCCTGCATGATGTAAAACACTGGCGCCTGCCGAACATCGGCAGTGTGCTGGGCGGGCCCATCAGGGCGATGGCATTTAATAACGGCGGCGGCGTGAAACTTACCGGTAATACCAATTATACCGATAAGGTGATCTATACGATGATCTGGTCGCCCAAACAATACCTGAACCCCTTTCCCCAAACGGAGATCAATAAGGGATACCTGGTGCAGAACCCCGGGTATTAAATCAATGTGATAATGTGATAATATGCTAATGTGATAATGAAATACAGGAAGCAGGTTGAAAGGTTGATAGCGTTGATAAAGGAAGAAATTGAATAACGAATATCAAAATGTTAAGGTGTAAAACGCATGCTCGCCTTTTGGTTCCTGGCTTTTGGTTTTCCTCTATCAACTGTATCAACCCTATCAACTTATCAACTCATGTTTCACTATCTGTAAACAAGATATTATATGAAAATAATACATCAATATATACTCACTACCTGCCTGACGACCTTCCTGTGGCATCCACTCAGCGCCCAGGAGGCAGCAGCCGTATCAAAAACAGATACGACAGTCGTCGATCTGTCGGTTTTAGCATATGAACCCGGTCCGTTTTTACAAATAAGAAAAGAAAGATCGGTAACGGCCACTTCATCAGTGGGTGGTAATATGCTGTACAGAACACCCGTACCCAACATTACCAATACCCTGTATGGTTTACTGCCGGGCCTTACAGTAAAACAGGGCTCGGGCGAACCGGGTTACGATGAAGCGGATCTGTTTATCCGCGGCAGGGCTTCCTTCGATAATTCAGCACTGGTAATATACATCGACGGTTTTCAAACAACCGCCTCTTATTTCAATTACCTGCCGCCTTCGGAAATAGAAAGTATTTCGGTATTGAAAGATCCCGTAACCCTCGCCACTTTTGGCATGAAAGGCGCCAATGGCGTTTTGTGGGTAGTGACGAAAAGAGGATTTGCCGGTAAACGTAAAGTGCAGGTGCAGCTGGTGAGCGGCTTGCAGCAGCCCGTTCGCCTCACCAAACCCTATGGCGCTTATGATTATGCCCGCCTGTACAACCAGGCCGTCAGTAACGACAATTACGCCCTGAACGGTTACCAGTTTCAATACACCCCGGCCTACACCGATGCGCAACTGGAAGATTATCGCAACGGCAACGGCACCAATGTCGACTGGTACGATCAGGTATTGCGGAAGAGCGGTTATTATTCCGATGCCAATATCCTGTTTTCAGGTGGCGGTAACGATACAAAATATGCGCTGTTGCTCGATTACATGCGCCAGCGCGGATTGTACGATGTGCCAACCAATGCCACTACCTCCAATGCTCAAATACAACGTTTCAATGTGCGCACCAACCTCGACTTCAACTTCTTTAAGATCTTTGAAGCAAAAGTTGACCTCGGGGGAAGGATAGAAGACCGGCGTTATCCGAACTTCAACGGGCCTTCGCTCTGGAATAATATGGCAAGGTACCCAGCCAATGTATACCCGGTAAAGGATCCGCAAACCGTTGGCTGGTCGGGCACTACTAACTTCCCGCATAACCCCGTGGCCAGTTTAAATGCACTGGGTTATACTTCAACCCACGACCGCACCCTGCAGGCGAATTTCAACCTGAAACAAAAGCTTGACTTCATTACACCCGGTTTGTATTTGAACGAAGCCGTGTCGTTCAATACCTGGACGAGAACTGCCGCCAGTAAAACGGCCACCTATGCCCGTTTTAACAATGGCGTACAAACCACCACCGATAAAGCCAGCGATATCATTGCCAACGGGGCTACATCGGTTGGACAATACGACTGGAAACAGATAAATATTACCGCAGGCTATAACCGTACGTTTGGTAAACATGCTTTTGCCGGCGCGTTGAATTTCCTGCAAAGCAATTATATGACCGATGCCGGTTCCAACAACCCGGGCAGCAACACGGGTAACAACATCTTCTATCATTTTCAAACGGTGAGCGGCCGCCTGCACTATACGAACAATGAACGCTACCTGGCTGAATTGTCGTTCGGCGCAACCGGCTCTGATAATTATGCCCCGCGCTCGCGCGGGGGTAACCGCTGGGGCTTTTACCCGGCGCTGGGATTAGGCTGGATCATTTCGAAAGAAGATTTTTTGGCCGATAACAATCTCGTGAATTACTTAAAACTGCGGGCAGGCGCGGGGCTTTCAGCCAACGATTTTTCTACCCGCGGCCGTTACCTGTACCAGCAATACTATGTAGGGAATGGAAGTTTCTATACCGGGAACAACAGCCTGACCGCTAATAACGGACTGATCCAATCCTACGCTGCCAATCCCGGCATTTTTGCGGAGAAAAGTATGAAATACAACGTTGGCGTTGATGCTACCTTGTTCAACAAATTGTCTGTCACCGTTGATGTATTCCGCGATAACCGCTCTGATATCGTAATACAGAACAACACCCTTATGGCGGTGTACGGTGGCATACTGCCTTATGTAAACGCCGGCAAGGTTACCAATAGCGGAATAGAAGCAAGCGCTTCATACAATGGTAAAGCCGGCGCTGTAACCTATACAGCGGGGGCCATGGTATCCTATGCCAAAAACAAGATCAGGTACATGGGCGAAATACCCACGGTAAATGAGTTCAATAAAGCCACCGGCCGGCCAATTGGTTCCTTTATAGGTTTGATGGCCGATGGGTTTTATGATGTTACCGATTTCAATGCCGACGGCACGCTGAAGAGTGGTATTCCCGTTCCCACATTTGGCGCGGTACAACCCGGTGACCTGAAATACAAAGACCTCGATAACAATGGCCGGGTTGACCAGGCCGATAATACAAAGATCGGTAACCCCGAACTGCCCAGCCTTACATATGCGTTTAACCTCGGCGTTAGTTACAAAGGGTTCGATCTTACCGCCCTGTTCCAGGGTGTTTCAGGTAACTCCGTTAACCTGTTGAACGCGCAGTTGCAATCGGTGGCGTTTGTGAACAATACGAATGTATTTCCCATGGCCGGTAATGCCTGGGCGTACTTCCCCGGCCAGGGCATCGATACACGGGCCGGCGCCGATTATCCGCGGCTTACCACGCGCGCCAATGACAATAATTACCGCACCTCCTCTTTCTGGATAAAAAAAGGCGCGTTCCTGCGGCTGCGCAATGCGGAACTGGGCTATAATTTACCTGCAGCCGTACTGAAAAACATACACCTTTATAAACTGCGATTGTACATCAGTGCGGTCAACGCCTTTAACTGGTCGTACGTTGGTAAAAACTATGACCTCGATCCTGAAACCCCGGTAGGTTACCCCGCCATGAAATCATTTAACGCCGGTATTACGCTCACCTTTTAAAACGTGTTACATGAACTTACAAAGAATACATACCATAATAAAGACAGTTCTGGTGGCAACCGTTTTAACAGGTTGTGAAAAGAACTTCCTCGACACGAAAGTAGATACGCAGATCACGCCGGAGATGATCGACGCCAATTATAGTTCCCTTATAAACCTGGCCAACGCGCCTTACATTTATTTACGCAATGAATTCACGCTGCTCGACAGCAACCTGTTTGCGCCGGTGTCTGATGAAGCGGTACAAACCGCCCCCTCGGGCAACGTACGGCTTTTTAACAACGGGAGCTGGAGCCCTTATAATAATCCCGATTCATATTACGGGAATTACTATGCAGGTATACGGGCGGCTAATTACTTTATTGAACGTTCGGGTAATTACCGCTCTTTTCTTGCCCTTAACCGCGATACGGTTAGCGCATCGGGAAAGATCAACTATACCAACGATACGCTGAACATGGGCTGGTATGTGGCCGAAGCGCATATCCTGCGCGCCTGGTATTATTTCGAGTTATCGAAACGTTATGGCGGGGTGCCGCTGGTAACCCAAACCCTGTCTGTAACCGATAATACCAATATACCGCGTGCATCCTATGATGAGATCATCAACTTTATAGTTAGTGAGGTTGACGCTTATAAGAACAGCCTGCAGCCAAACTGGAAAACATCTTCCTTCACCAGTAACGACGGCCGGCTGAACAGGGGAGCGGCCCTTGCCCTGAAAGCAAGAGCCTTGTTGTTTGCTGCCAGTCCGCTCCACAATGCCGGTAATGACGTAACCAAATGGCAAAAGGCCGCCGCTGCATTGAATGATGTAATCGTGTTTGGGCAGGGCGCCGGCGCGTACAATCTGCATGCCGACTACCGCAATTATTTTTTACAGAACAATACACTCACCAGCAGTGAAACCATCTGGGCTATCAGGTACACCGCAGGCAACTGGCTCGAACGCAGCAATTATCCTATTGGTACAGCCGGCGGCGCCAGCGGTATAACGCCCAGCCATAACCTGGTGCAGGCCTATGAATACAAGGGCACACCCGACCCGGTCAATCCCTATGCCAACCTCGACCCCCGGATGGCTATGACCATTGTAACGAATAACAGTACCTGGAATGCCCGTACCATCGATGAAAGCCCCGGCGGCGTCGACGATATGAAGAAAACAAATACCAGCCGTACCGGCTATTATCTGAAAAAATTCCTGAACGACGGGTTGAATCTGGTGCAGGGGGGTACGCAGGTGCATCACTGGCCGGTATTCCGTTATGGCGAAGTATTGCTTGAGTATGCAGAAGCCATGAATGAAGCGTATGGCCCTGATGATAACAATGGCTATGCCTACACTGCACGCGAGGCATTGAATATGGTAAGGAACCGCACCGGCGTGGCCATGCCCGCTGTAACTACTGCCGATGTGCCGGGGTTCAGGCAGGCGGTGAAACAGGAGCGAAGGGTTGAACTGGCATTTGAGAATTACCGCTACTGGGACCTGCTGCGCTGGAAGGATGCCGCTGCCGCATTGAATCAACCCGTTACTGGGGTAACGGTAACAAAGAATGGTTCAGGTCAGTTTGTGTATACGCCATTCAATGTGGAGAACAGGGTGTTCGACGCTTCCAAAATGTATTATTATCCCTTTCCGCAATCGGAAATAATAAAATCAAATGGTGTGCTTGATCAAAATACCGGTTGGTAACAGACTCACAAAAAAAACAAATTATGAAACGCATCATACAACTATTGCTTGCTGTAGTGATCACAGGAGTGGCAACCATCTCCTGCGAAAAAGCAGCCTCTGAAAAAGAATATGGCTTTCAAAAGATCTTTATGCCGCAGGCCATCTTTAAATCGGGCGGTACTTCCAACAATTATCCCGTTCCTTCGGGTACCGACTCTTCTACCTATAATTATACGGTAGATGCCAAGGAAAAGAAACTGAACATCATCCTGGGGGCTGCGGTTTCAGGCACAGGCAATGAAAGCTTTAGGGTTGACATAAAAGTGAATAACGATACCATACAACAACTGTTATCAACCAATGTGTTCGATGCCGCAGTATATAAATTGATGCCTGCTTCCATGTATTCGCTTCCTTCAAGTTTAGAAGTGGCAGAAGGGTCCTTGTCGGGTACTTTTAATTTATCGGTTGATATTGCCCAGCTAAAGCTCGATCAGTATGTTGGAAAGTTCCTGTTGCTGGCGGTACAACTGGCCAACCCGGACCGGTACGAACTGAATGGCGCACTAAGCACCACCATAGTTATCATAAATGTGGATGCACTGGTAATTGGCCCTGCTGTTAACATAACCAACACTTATATCCTAAACCCGGGCAGTCCGTTCATTGCATCGGCAATGAATGGCAGCCGCTGGGGCACGCTGAAAGACTGGAAAGCCAATCCGGCAGCGCTTAGCCATGGCGGTGTCGGCGGCTTTTCCTTAGATGGCGATGGGGCCACTATGGACCTGGAATCGGGCTGGGGCTCACCGCTTATTTCCAATGGAA
This sequence comes from Niastella populi, assembly GCF_002078015.1. Lineage (GTDB taxonomy): Bacteria > Bacteroidota > Bacteroidia > Chitinophagales > Chitinophagaceae > Niastella > Niastella populi. The sequence goes on from NZ_LWBP01000001.1 coordinate 317,372, forward strand.
AATTATATCAGACCATCAATCTGCCCGCAGGCACTTATGCTTTTGACCCTTCGGGCGGCGCCTGGAAATGGCAGGGCACAAAAGATGCCGCTTATGTAGTAGTGGCGCCCGGCCTCGATACCATACCCGATTACAGCCAGATCGTTGGCAATACCACCGTCATGTATAAACAAATAGCACAACCGCAACCGTTAGTGTACTTTGAGTTAGGCGCGCCGGGCAAGGTTACAGTAGGCGTTGTGGTAAACTATGTACAGGACCAGCAGGGTATCAAATCAACCAAGGTAACCCTGTTCAATTACCCGAAACATTTATAGCACAAAAACAAAGCAATGCACAAGAAAGGTTTTACAGTGAAGATCGTGTTTCAGTTTCTCCTGCTTCTCGTTGGCAGTTCTATTTGTTCGGGCCAAACGCAGGCAAACAAAAAGATTAAAAACCGGTACAACGCGTTCAACCCCGGCCAGCAATGGTACGACAACAGGGGAGAGCTCATCAATGCCCATGGCGGCGGTTTATTGTATAGCGGGAACACCTATTACTGGTTTGGAGAACGCCGTGGCCAACAGGGAACAAATGGGGTGAATGTGTATTCCTCCCAGGACCTGTATAACTGGAAGTACGAAGCGCTGGCCCTGGCAACCGATAGCAATAATGCCCAAAGTGATATTGTACCCGGTTGTGTAATGGAGCGGCCCAAGGTGATCTACAATGCGCGTACCCGCAAATATGTAATGTGGTTTCATCTTGAAATGAAAGGTAAAGGGTACAGCGCCGCCCGCGCCGGAGTAGCCGTGAGCGATAAGGTTACCGGCCCGTATAAGTTTATCGGCAGCTTTCGCCCCAATGGAAATATGTCGCGCGATATGACGCTGTTTGTCGATGATGACGGTTCGGCCTGGCATATGTATTCTTCGCGCGAAAACTATGATCTGCGCATAGCGCGGCTCACCGATGATTATTTGCAACCTACCACCGAAGACAAATTGCTGTTCAGTGCGCACCGCGAAGCGCCGGCATTATTCAAATATAACGGAAAGTATTATTTAATAACCAGCGGCTGCACCGGCTGGGCGCCCAATAAAGCAACCATACATACCGCAACATCATTAACAGGCCCCTGGACGCTGATGAACCATAACCCCATGGCCGGCTCCGGCGCCGATAGCACGTTCGGCGCCCAGTCGACCTACATTCAACCCATAGCCGGTAAAAAAGATGCCTTCATCTTTATGGCCGACAAATGGAATCCCCGCGATCTGCGCGATAGCCGTTACTTATGGTTACCGCTGCATATCAGGGACGAACAACCGGTGGTTGAATACCAGCATAGCTGGGACCTGAACCTGTTTGCAAAAAGCAATCCTTATGAAAAGGAAGGTTACCAGCTGGTATGGGCCGATGAGTTCAACACAGCAGGCCGGCCCGATTCAGGCCGCTGGCGGTATGAAGCCGGTTTTGTGCGCAATGAAGAATTGCAATGGTACCAGCCCGGGAATGCGGTTTGTAAAAATGGCCGGCTTGTAATAGAGGCACGCCGCGAAGAAAAAGCCAATCCCAATTATACTGCTGGTCATAAAGACTGGCGCAGGAACCGCCCTTCTATTAATTACACTTCTTCGTGTTTGTTAACGGAAGGCAAAGCTTCCTGGTTATACGGCCGTTTTGAATTGCGCGCGCGCATCGATATCCGCAACGGCATCTGGCCTGCGTGGTGGACGCTGGGTGTTGACAAACCCTGGCCCGGCAACGGTGAAATAGATATCATGGAATATTACCGCGGTAAGCTGCTGGCCAATATCGCCTGCCTTGGCAATAACCGGCGGCCCGAGTGGTTCAGCAATACCTTCTCAATAGATTCATTGGGCGGTGCGGCCTGGGCCGATCAATTTCATGTATGGCGTATGGACTGGACGAAGGAATACATTGCCCTGTATGTGGATGGCACCCTGTTGAACAAGGTGATGCTTGATGTACTGGCCAATAAAGACGGCAGCGGCTTTAACCCGTTCAAACAACCGCATTATATGTTGCTGAACCTGGCCATTGGCGGGCAGAACGGCGGCGACCCGGCTGCCACCACTTTCCCTTCGTTGTTTGAGATTGATTATGTGCGGGTGTACCAGAAAAAATGAGCGTTACTATTATTATATATTAGCAGTACGCCCTGTATTTTTATACGGGGCTTTTTTTTTGTCATGCCGGCACACATATGCATTTCAATTTGAGAATATTAGCATGTCCTGAAAAAGTACGGAACAAAAACAAAAAAGGATAGAGCGTAACTTTCTTCATACGCTTTGTACTATTCTGCTTTAGTATGAAACAATATTATTTTCTTTGGTGACATGATCAAAGATAATCGCTATAATATTGCCCGTATTTTTATCGAGAAAGGAGAGATTACAACGATTGCCCAGATCTTCGATTATATACCCAAGTCAGTAGTGAGTCATGAATTAAGGACCAACAACAACCGCTTTACCCGGCTTATAAACGACCCGCTTGAATTCAAGTTGATAGAACTGTCGAAGATAGCGCGGGCCATTGGCATAGAAACAAAAGTGCTGGTGAACATGGCCCTGCAGGATGAACACCGGCGTAACAGGAGTGGTAAGAAAGGAGCGCGGTAACATTTTCTGTAAGCGGCTTTACTAATTCAATCTAAACAAAAAAGATACAAAATGAACAATTATCTGTTCTCATGAAACAAAAAAAGTACGAAATGGTGTTTTTTGTGATTTAATCACTATTTCTTTTTTTCTTTGAAAAATGAGTATGGATAAACGATATGAAAGTATCAAGTTCATGATCGAAACCGGACACATAACCGAATTTAAGGAGATCTTCAATTACATTCCAAAGAGTTTATTAGGCAAACATCTTCATACCAATAATCCTCGAATGACCCGCCTGGTTACGGAAGTTGATGATCTTACTGTGCAGGAGATCGTTAGTATCAGTTCGCTTTTTGATGTCGCTTATGATAAAATAACACACATCGTGTTTACACAATACCTGAAGGATAGAAAGATAAAGTGACAGAGAGACTAACCGTGCCACGGCTTGTCAAAATGAAGCCGGGAGTTTCCGTGGCATCGCAAATGAACCGTGACACGGTTAACTTTTCTGCTTCAGCCCATGGGTTTTCCGGGAAGAGGGAACATTTCTGCCACTGGTTTGGGCCAGGCAGGATCCTGCGCTTCGAACCAGTTAACCCGGAGGGGAGTATGAGCCATCCTGTAATTACAGCGGTGGCTCTATTCTTTACCGCCCAACCCGTTAAAAGGGGGAGTAAAACCGCTGAAAGCCCAAAGCAATAGGATGCTTGCATTTGTTTATTAACCTTGAGGTTTTAGAATTTCACGATTCACGTTTGCCGTTTCACGTTTGCCAATTGCGTATGATCAACAACAAGCGCCCACTGTTAAGTCTGCGTTATATGCACCTGTAACAAAATAATCTATTGCTGATAAATAATATATTACTTACATTCGTTGCAGTTATTTAATACGAGCCCGGGATATATCTCTATCAGCTTCTTTACAACTCACATTTGAACGGCCTGATTTAATAGCAGTTAATACCGGATCGATAAATCGAATTACTTACTGGATAACAGGCAGTCACAAGCTTGTGCATAATTGGATCAATTCGTTGGCCGAGTGTAATTATTACTCTTACGGATTAATTTTTAGTCTTAAAGTTTTAGTATTTCACAGCCTGTACCGAGTTATCGGGATTTCCCGTTTCACGATGCAAATACTGATCGTTGTCAGCAAACTAACTGACAGTACCTGTTATGGAAATCACTTAGCAGCACTCCATCATCTTTTTCATTTTCAGAACCTTTAAAATTTCCTTTTTATGAGAAAAGAGAAACATCAGATGCCACTGGGCGCCATGTCTCCGCAACAGGAAGAGCATAGCATGGGCAAAATGCCTGGTGAAACTATTGAAAAGCAGCCAACCGGTAACATGGGCAGCGCTTCAGGTATGGGAGACACCGGCATTCGGCCAACTCCACAGGACGAAGCTTCATCCATGCCTATGGCGGATATGGCCGCTTCAGGCGAAAACAGTGAGGGGGAAATGAGGAATGTACTTATTGAAGTGCGCGTACCTTCTGCAAAGAACGCCTCTTTTGGTTTGCAGATGGGCGCCGGGTTAACGGCCTATGGGTTTCAGTTAGACTATAATTATGAGCCGGTACCGGTTAGCAGTAGTCCGAACCTTCAAAACGGATTAACTGAATCGGATGACCAGGTTGTACTGGTACGCGGTACAGTGCCTGTTGCCCGTATCGGCGAGCTGGAGCAGCAACCGAATGTTATAAAAGTATGGAACGATACGAAAGTTGAACACTTTCAGTTCGATGCCGATATAATGGTTGAAGAAGAACAGAAAATAAAGATCACGCCCATGGAAGGCCTCGGCACCTGTCCCATTGGCACCTGCGACTGTGCGCCCGGAACGCCAAAAGGAACTATTGCCGACGTGGCCAATTACCTTGGCGTTAACCAGATGTGGGCATCGGGTTTCAAAGGCGATGGTATTGTGGTTGGGGTAGTGGATGGCGGTATTACCGCGCAGGGCCGCTCCATCAACTCGGGCGATACCAGCAATCCCGGCTGGCCTAACAAGTTAATACCCCGTGTTATCGGCGGCTGGCCTACTGCCAACTGGGGCACTACCGGCGCCAACTGGGGCTGGCATGGCAACATGTGCTCAACCGATGTGCTCGGTATGGCGCCCAATGCGCAGATCTATGATATCAGGATAGATGCGCCCAATATTGGCGCTACCATCTCAAACGCCATCGCCGGTTTTCAATGGGCCATCGATCAGCATAAAGCCAACGGAACCCCGCAAATACTAACCAACAGCTGGGGTATTTTCCAGGATAACTGGGACCCTGCTTATGCAACAGATCCCAATCACCCGTTCACCCGTAAAGTGGTGGATGCACTGAACGAAGGCATTATCGTTTTGTTTGCCGCCGGTAACTGCGGCGGCTCCTGTCCCGATGGCCGCTGCGGCACCGATAACGGTCCGGGTAAAAGCATCTGGGGCGCTAACGGCCACCCAAGGGTTATGACGGTAGGTGCGGTAAACAAGAATGAACAGTTTGTAGGCTATAGCAGCCAGGGGCCGGCCGCGCTTGACCCGCAAAAACCCGATTTCTGCTCTGTTACGCACTTTACAGGTTTCTTTACCAGCGATAGCGGAACATCTGCCGCAACGCCAATTGCCGCCGGTTGTGTGGCCCTGTTGAAACAGGCCAAACCTTCATTGACGCAAGACCAGATAAAGAATGTTTTGAAGAATACAGCAAAGGATATCGGTCCGGCCGGCTTCGACCAGCACTCCGGCGCCGGCATCATAAGGCCCAAACTGGCTCTCGAATCCATTGCCGCTGCACCATCGGCATCGGGGCCGGTAGTATCATGGGGCCCCAACCGCCTCGATGTGTTTGTGGTGGGAACCGATTCAGCCCTGTATCATAAATGGTGGAATGGCGCCTCTTGGGGGCCATCACTCACCGGTTATGAAAATATGGGCGGCGTATGTATGAGCGCACCCGAAGTAGTATCGTGGGGACCGAACCGCCTCGATGTGTTTGTGGTAGGCGCCAACTCCGCATTATATCATAAATGGTGGAACGGCGCTTCATGGGGGCCGTCGCTCACCGGTTACGAAAATATGGGTGGAATAATTCAGGGCCAGCCCAAAATAGTGTCATGGGGTCCCAACCGCCTAGATGCATTCGTAATAGGCACCGATCGTTCATTGTATCATAAATGGTGGAATGGTTCGGCCTGGGGCCCTTCGCTCACCGGTTATGAGAACCTTGGTGGAAAGATCGTTGGCAATCCCGAAGTGGTTTGCTGGGGACCCAACCGCATCGACATCTTTGTGGTAGGTACCGACAGCTCTTTATATCATAAATGGTGGAACGGTTCGGCGTGGGGACCATCGCTTACCGGTTGGGAAAACCTGGGCGGTACCATCCTTGGCCAGCCCAAAGTGGTATCATGGGAGCCCAACCGCCTCGATGTATTTGTGGTAGGCACCAATTCGGCGTTATACCATAAATGGTGGAACGGCTCGGCCTGGGGCCCGTCGCTTACGGGTTATGAAAATATGGGCGGAACCATCGTTGGTTCACCTGAAGTGGTATCGTGGGGGGCCAACCGGCTCGATGTATTTGTGGTGGGCACCAATTCGGCACTGTACCATAAATGGTGGAACGGCTCGGCCTGGGGCCCATCGCTTACGGGTTATGAAAATATGGGCGGAACCATCGTTGGCCAGCCAAGGGTTGCCAGCTGGGGCAGCAACCGGTTAGATGTATTTGTGACCGGCACCAACTCGGCCCTCTTCCATAAATGGTGGAATGGTTCTTCATGGGGGCCATCACTCACCGGCTATGAGAATATGGGTGGCATCATCAACAAGTTCTAGTTGTAGTTAAACTCCATAGGCAAACCCATAAGGTGGGTCCTTTTATGAGGGCCCACCTTTGTTTTTTATGTGTGCCACGTTTCAAAAACGCGGCACATAAAGGAGCGGAAAAAAAAAATCCGAAAATACATTGAAACATTTCGATGTATCTATTTATATTTGTACCGGCAAAGCAAAATAGCCGGTATGGACAGCAAAAAATTTGAAAAGATTTCCCGTGCGTTGAGTGATCCCAACAGGATCGTGATTTTGGAGAAGTTCAAAAAGACAAAAGACTGCCTGTACTGCGCCGAGATCCACGATAGCCTCGATCTGGCGCAACCATCTGTATCGCACCACCTGAAACAACTGGTAGACGCCGATCTGTTGCTGCCCGAAAAAGAAGGCCGCAACCTGAAATATACCCTGAATGAAACGGTTCTCGACGATTACATTGCCTTTCTGAAAGCCCTTAAAGGCTGAAGGCTAAAAGCTGAAGGCTGAAGGCTGAAAGCTGAACGCCGAGCCTGAACGCGGAACGCAGCATGCTGAATACTAAAGGCGTAAGTATCAGGCAAAACAGAAACTCCAAAGGTAAATCCTAAAACAGAACACTAAACACTGAAAGCAAAAGGCTTAAGGCCGGAATCAAATGCAGAACACTAAACGCTGAACGTGAGCTTCGAATTTGAGACACACGCGTTAAGCCTTCAGCGTTTAGCGTTAAGCTTCTTTTTGTCCAATATATCGAAACATTTCAATATTTAAATTTATGAAGAAGTCGATCTACATCATGGCGCTGGGGGCATTTGGCATTATCACTACTGAATTTGGCATTATCGGAATTATGCCCGCCATAGCCAAACATTTCAACGTATCGATCGATACGGCCGGCTGGTTGCTGAGCGGGTTTGCATTGACCATTGCACTAACGGGACCATTCTCTGTGTTACTAACCTCTAAAATAAACCGAAAATGGATGATGTGCCTGGTGTTGCTGACGTTTGTGGCATCGAACATCCTTTCGGCCGTATCGCCCAATTTTACGGTATTGATGATAGCGCGTATTTTACCGGCATTCCTGCACCCCGTATTCTGGGCGGTAGCAACGGTAGCGGCTTCCAAACAGGTTGAACCGAAGGATGCGCCTAAAGCGGTATCGGTTGTACTGGGTGGGTTAAGCGTAGCCACCGTATTGGGTGTGCCCATCACCACGTATATTTCAGAATTGATAAACTGGCAGGCTTCATTTTATGTATCGGGAGTGATCAACCTTATAGCGTTTGCCGCGCTGCTGGCCTTTGTGCCTTCGATGCCGGTAACGGAAAAACAATCGGTGAAAAGTCAGCTCGTAATTCTTAAAAAAGGGCAAATGTGGGTGAACCTGGTGGCCACCATGATCATGATCGCGGGGATCTTCGCCACTTACAGTTTTCTGGCAGAATACCTGGGAAAGATCAGCAGTATGGACGGAACACAGATCAGTATTATGCTGTTGCTGTTTGGCGCCACCGGTATTGCTGGTAACTGGGTTACCGGTATTGCACTTAGTAAAAACGTAATGCTTACCACCCGGTTCTTTTTATTATCGCTGGTTGGTATTCACCTGCTCGCCTATACGTTTGGCGGTTTATTTATTCCCATGACGGCCATTGTGGGCATTTGGGGTTTTATACATACCGGCGGTTTTTTAATAGGGCAAACCCGTTCTACTTCCGAAGCGCCGGAAGCGCCAGAACTGGCAGCAAGTTTAATGGTATCGTTCGGAAATGCCGGGGTATCGCTGGGGACTTTCCTCGGTGGACTGGTTATAAAAAGTTTTGGCGTTCACCATGTAATCTGGATAAGCATTTTGTTATTGCTGGTAGCCCTCGCGCTCACATACGTATATGTGGGCAGGCGATCGGCTGTAACCGAAAAAGAACGGGAACAGGAAGCTGACGAGCCGGTATTGGTGCCTGAAGAAGCAGTTTTGGAGCTGTAAAGGTGTCTTACTACAACAGCCGCATCTTTGTATCGAGCCGTAATACAGCGTACCCCGGCAAGCGTCCGAAGCTGGTGGTAGTATATGAATAATTGATTACAATAAAAGAACAAAGAACGGGTGGATCTGGTAAAACGGGTCTGCCCGTTTTCTTGAGAAATAAGCTCCGATAACTTATAGTTCTTGTATCGTATCGATTTAATGCCGATAATTGTGATTTGTAAAAAACAGTAATCCGAATGCAAAAGATCTATCTCAGTGATTCAGGCCCAAAAGTATCTCCGGCCATTTACGGATTTTACAGATGGAATGAAGTGTCGGGGAATGCTGCCCAAACGATGGAAAGTATCGTTAGCCTTTGTCTTGAACTGGGCATCAATACCTTTGACCACGCCGATATTTACGGCGATTATCAGTGTGAAGAACTGTTTGGTAAACTCATCAGCAGCAAGTCGTTCAAACGCGAGGATATTGTATTGTTTTCCAAATGCGGACTGGTTACGCCACACGAGAGCCTGCCCGATGTTCGCGTTAAACATTATAATACTTCAAAGGAGCATATCTTTAAAAGTGTTGAAAATTCCCTGCGGAAGCTGAGAACCGATTATATCGATATTTTCCTGCTCAATAACCTCGATCCTTTATCGAATGTGGAAGAAACCGCGCTTGCCCTGCAGCGCCTGAAGGATTCGGGTAAAGTGAAGAACGTTGGGGTAGTTGGTTTCACCGTGTTTCAGCACCAGCTGCTGGCTTCTTTACTGAAAACGCCCATCGTTACCAATCATATTGAACTGAACCTGCTGAACACCTCGGCCCTTGACAATGGCCAGGTTGATTATATAAAACAACGCTATATGCGACCGCTGGCATCATCGCCGCTGGCCGCGGGCCGTATTGCCAATGGCACCGATGCGCAGGTTGTAAAGGTTAGGGCGAAGCTCGAAGCGATTGGCAAAAAATACAATGCTGATATAGAATCCATTGCCGTTGCCTGGCTGGTGAAATTAGGGGCCCTGCCGCTGATAGGCACCATCAACCAGCAACGCATCCGCCATATCGCCAACGCATTCGCCATCGATCTCGATCACCAGGACTGGTATGAATTATATGCTGCTTCAAGGGGAGAGTTATAACAATTTGGCAGCCCGCAACAGGCTGAACGCTTAAGACTTAACGCGGAAAGCTTGTGTTCGAATATCGAACATGCTGAGTTTATTCGGTCAGCACTCATTACGGGAGCTTGCGTTAAGCATTCAGCGTTATGCGTTCAGCTTTCTCTTCGTTAAGCGTTCGGCATTTCATATCTTTGTGCCGAATGAGAACGTTTGATGATACTTACCGGCATAAAGGTTTACGGAAACAACTGGTTGACTTATTAAAACAGAAAGGCATTACTGATGAGCGGGTACTGACCGCCATTTTACAGGTTCCGCGGCATTTCTTCCTCGATTCAGCATTAGACAGGGTTGCTTATGAAGACCGGGCTTTTCCTATTGCAGAAGGCCAAACCATTTCGCAACCGTATACCGTTGCTTATCAAACCCAGTTACTGGAGGTGAAACCTTACGAAAAGGTGCTGGAGATTGGTACGGGCAGCGGCTATCAGGCAATTATTCTCGGCGAAATGAATGCGCAGGTATATACCATCGAACGGCAGAAAAAGCTGTTTGAAGAGCACCGTAAGTTCATTCTTCGCGGTAAATATCCCAATATTAAATATTTTTATGGCGATGGCTATGAAGGGCTGCCTACCTACGGGCCATTCGATAAAGTGATTGTTACCGCAGCAGCGCCGTATATTCCACCTAAACTGATCGAGCAGTTGAAAACAGGCGGTAAAATGGTGATACCGGTAGGTGAGGGAAATGTGCAACGGATGTTGCGCCTTACCAAACAGGCCGATGGCAGCGTTACAGAAGAATTGTTCGATAACTTTTCGTTTGTGCCAATGCTGGAAGGGAAGAACCAGTAACCAATGTGATAATGTGCTAATTTGCTGATGTGCTAATGAAAATACAACGAAGGTGAAATGTCCTGAATGATGAAAATGAAGTGAATAGATAAAGGGCAATAGACAGGGCGCCTGTTACCGGATACCGGTTTGTGAAGCGCCAGGTCAATGACAGTGCGATTGTTGGTGCCGGAGCACCGGGAACCGGTAACTGAAAGTTGTAACGGATTTCAGAACCAAGTATTCAACTAATAATCATTGAGAGTAGTAATTATAGGAACAGGAAATGTTGCCACTATTTTAGGTAAAAGGTTTTTAGCCGCCGAACATGAAATAGTACAGGTTTGTGGAAGAAATGCATTGCATGCAGAAGACCTGGCCGATACATTGTCTGCCGTATCGACAACGGATCTAAAGCATATCGATCAGTCGGCCGACCTGTATGTACTGGCTGTTAGCGATAATGCTGTTGCGGCCGTAGCGGCTGAACTGCAGCTGAATAACAAACTCATTGTTCATACCGCCGGCGCCGTATCCAAGGATGTGCTCAGCGCCGCCAGCAAAAATTATGGGATCTTATACCCGCTGCAAAGCCTGCGCAGCGAACTGAACGAACTGCCCGAAATTCCTTTCCTCGTTGATGGTAATACCGGGGATGATCTTGCGCTGATCACCGAATTTGCAAACACCATTTCGCACCAGGTAGAACAGGCCGGTGATGAACAACGGTTGAAACTGCATGTGGCCGCGGTAATGGTAAGCAATTTCACCAATCATTTATATACGCTGGCCAAAGCATATTGTTTGCATGAGAAAGTTGACTTCAATATGCTGCTGCCGCTGATAACGGCCGTTGCAGAAAGGTTGCACGATTATGAACCGGCTGCCATTCAAACGGGACCGGCCGTTCGAAACGATGAAGCCACCATTCAAAAACATCTCGCGCTGTTACAGGACCATCCTTCATTGAAAGTAATGTATACCATGTTCACGGAGAGTATCAAAAAGATGTACGGCGCGCGAAGCGCGGGTTGAAAAGTTGATGAGGTTGATAAAGTTAAAGCCATAAAAGACAGAAGCGGAAAGCCAAATTTGGTGAGGCATTGGGCCGCGGTTGTTTTCTACCTCATCATTCTACATTTGATATTCAATATTCATCTGTTCTTTGCCTTTCCTTTATCAACTCTATCACCCTTATCAACCTTTCAACTTCTTTTGCGACTTTTTCCTTTTCTTCTTTCTGATCACAGCGGCATTCTCCTTTATTTTCTCTTTTCCATTGTATTCTTCACCCAGGTATCTTTCACGTATAATGCGCATGTGATGCGCTACATGTCCGGCGCAAACAAATGCCAGTCCGGCCACGCTGATGGTACTGTTATTGGCAGAACCGGTTTGCAGCAGCTGGTCATCATCGAGCGAATGCAGGAAAAGCTCATTGGCGGTGCGCAGGGCTTTGAACTCATCAACCAGTTCATTCCACTTGCGTTTGGGCGCCTTGGCGGTTATGGCCCAGTTGTTTTCATCAAAACCGGGGAGGGGAGCGGGGTCCATACGGGCAAATGTAAGCGCGCGGTAAATAAATACCCGTTCGGCATCGATTATGTGTTGCAGTAACTCCTTGATGGTCCATTTGCCTTCCGCATAGGCATAGTTGATCTTTTTGTGCGGGATCTGTTTCAGCAGTTTTCTAAAGCGGCGGGTATTGTTGGCAAGGGCTTCCTGCAGGTTCTCTTCCTGCAGTGCATTGAGATAGGTTTTATAAAAATCAGGTACGGTAATGTCTTTTTTGCTGACCATACATCATTTTTTCTAAAAGTACTTAAAACTGGTCAATGGTCAATGGTGAATCGTCAATGGTCAATGGGCTCACGAATTCTATGCATTCGAATTAGTTATTAGTCTCCCGCATCGGGTACTATTCACCATTGACCATTCACGACATAAAATAACAAAGGGTACAAATAATCGCCTGTGCCAGTTATTTGTACCCTGTATGTTTTATAAATAAAACTATCCTCTCTTATTCTTCATTGTTGGTTTGGGCGACGATTTTTTCGGCGCTTTTTTACCGGAAGGATCAAGCGTGGCGGCTATTTTAGCGGCCTCGAACGCGTTGATGATACCACCGCTTTCGCTCAATTCGTTCAGCGCAACCAGCTCATCGGTGCCAGGTTTTTTAACCTTGGTTTCAGGCGCCTGAGATGATTTCATTAAACAGTACTTCAGTTGCTGTGGTGTAAGGTAAGGGAAGTATTCAAGCAGGAAGGCTGCTGTACCGGCAACTACCGGGCAGGCCATACTGGTACCCTGTGCATTTCCGTAGGTATTGCCGCCGGGAATGCTTGAATAGATCTTAACACCGGGCGCAAACACATCAACCTGGTTCTTTCCATAGTTTGAGAAAGATGCGGTGAAGCCGCCGGCTTTGGGATCGCCGCTGGCGCCAACCGTGATCCAGTTAGATGCCTTTGTATTGCTGCCTTTGATCATTGCATTGGGGAAATTATCGGCCGTATCGATATTCTTGGCATCGTTACCAGCCGCATGTACCAGCAACACGCCTTTGCTTTCTGCATATTTAACCGCTTCATCTACCCATTTTTTCTGGGGCGAGAAGTCTTTACCAAAGCTCATGTTCACTACTTTGGCGCCGTTATCGGTTGCATAACGGATAGCCAGGGCAATATCTTTATCGTGCTCATCGCCATCGGGCACGGCACGGATCATCATAATGCGAACGTTATCGGCAACACCATCCATTCCCTTTCCATTACCACGAACTGCGCCGATGATACCGGCTACGTGTGTACCGTGGAAGGGGGTAGAAGCCATTACATCGGGGTTACCATAGTCGCGGTCGTTGATATCGGCTTCATTGTCTTTCGTAATATCGCCGCGGTAGTTTTGAGGCGCTTTGTCTTTGGCTTCAGCTTTTCTTTCTTCACCGCTTACGAACTCTTCAAAACCTTCGAGGAACTCCTTGTTGGTGGTTTCCATCATCTGGTTGGCTTTGAACAGGTACAACAGGCTGGCTCTGGCGCCTTTTTCGGTTGTTGAAACCGCTGTAAAAGTATCTACGTCGTTACCGGTATACGTTTCTTTGTTCAGGAACTTACGCATGGCGCTGTCGCTTTTCTGGGCGCTCATCAATGCTCTTTTCAGCATTACCAGGTCAACGCCTTCATCGCTGCCATCGCCTTCGATCTTCTTTTTCGACCTGACCCACATTTTGTACTCATCTTTTTCCTCGGCGCTCAGTTTGGTGGTGTCGATGTTCTTACCGGCAAATTTGTCTTTGTACATATGGTAAACGCGGGCTCCTTCATAAGAGTCCTGTTTAACGTTCCTGCCGTCTTTACCGCCAATAAAGTTCCAGCCATGGATATCGTCTGCATAGCCGTTGCCATCGTCATCGATACCATTGTTGGGAATTTCTTTGGGGTTTACCCACAAGATCTCTTTCAGGTCTTCATGCAACGTGTCGATACCTGAATCGATCACCGCAACCACTACGGTTTTTCCTTTTAGGTTTTTTGTACGGATAAATTCATAGGCTTTATCGATGCTGATACCACTGAATCCGTCCTTGGTTTTGTCGAGCAGGTGCCAACCCTTCGGCACATCTCCTGATTTTGTGCTTTTCTCCTGTTGCGCAAAGGAGGTATTCTCTGCAATCACAAAGGCAGTTACAAGTCCTGCTACTTTTACCAGTTTGTTCATTTACAAGTGTTTTTTGCTTTACTGATGTGTAACGTAATTTATTAATGGTAAATAAGGTCCAAATATCCTGTTTTTTACTAATTCTTAACAAATGATGAACCTGAAAACCATAGATCGGGGGAAGGCCGTTTGCAGGTGTACTTTATACATTCGCACTTTACAAACGTTCATTATTTCCCTCCACAAAATATAAAATTAAAAGCCACGCATGTATGTTATTACATGAGTGGCTGGTTATTTGTTCATAATTTATTGTCAAGATTTCAATAGTCAATTTACAACGGGCAGGGGTTGCCGGATTTTGGGTTTCCCCTTCGATCGCGGACTTCCGGTTTGCCTGTCAATTGCCTGTTGGCTATTGTTGCGACAGCCTCAGTTCTACCCGGCGGTTGGCAGCCCTTCCTTCCGGTGTGCTATTGTCGGCAACCGGGTTTTCCTGGCCATAACCTATGGCTTGTAACCTGTTGGCGTCAAGCCCTTTTTGCACCAGGTAGTTCTTCACCGCATCGGCACGTTTTTGCGACAAGGCCAGGTTCGAGGCCGGTTTACCAACATTATCGGTATGGCCCGATATAACCAGTTTCAGGGTGCTATCGGTACGTAATACCGCTACCACATTGTTCAGCGCGCTGTATGAGGCCGGCAGTATTTTATCGCTTCCTACCGCAAAGAATATCTTTTTAGCGGCATAGTTCACTTTTTCCACGATCTCTTTCTTAATGGGCGGACAACCATGGTTTTCTGCAATACCCGCAACGGTGGGGCATTTGTCTTCTTTGTCATTCACTCCATCGCCATCGGTATCGGGCACAGGGCAGCCATTGAAGTCGGCCGGGCCCGGTTTATCTGGACACAGGTCTGTTTCATCGTCGATTCCGTCGCCATCGGTATCGGGTGGCGGGCAACCCTGGTATTTCAACAGGCCTGCCACATCGGGACATTTATCATCATCGTCAAGTACGGTATCGTGGTCGCGGTCGGGGATAGGGCAGCCTCTGTAACGGGCTTCACCGAATATATCGGGGCATTTATCAACCGCGTCGGCCACGCCATCGCCATCATTATCAGGGCAACCGCCTGCTTTGAGTGAGCCGGGCACATCGGGACAGCCATCCTTTTTATCGGGCACGCCGTCTTTATCCCTGTCGTTACTAAGCACTACTTTTTTATTCAGCCAGAAACCAAGGGAAGCTCCTATTACACGATGCCTGAACGTGGCATCGTATGGCACTTCATAAAAGTTCATCAGACCCTGGCTAAAGAAACCGGTAAGCATGATGTTACCAAATTCAAAACCAACACGGGCGTTTACACCCGCGTCGAAAGTGGTAACATTATACATGTTCTTACCAACCTGTATATCCGATTCTTCGGAACTGAACTTAACATCCGAATTATTGATGGCCACCCTTGTTTCGTTCGTTTGTTTTCCGTTAAAGAAGAAAGCGAAATAAGGGCCGGCGCTGATGAGGAAACTGCTTTTTTTACCCATGCGCAGTTTCAGCATTACGTTCAGCGGAACTTCAATATAGTTGGTGTAAAATGTGTTGTTCTGGTATAAAGTATCGGTATTGACTACGGTAGTATCGTACAGACGGCTGAATTTTCTGCCCTTGCTCATATACAGCATCCCCGGATTAAAAAAGCATTTATTGGAATAGCCCAGCGGAATTTCGCCGGTTAACCCGAGGTGAATACCGCTTCTTTTTGAATAATATGGCTCGGTGGTATTGGCCCAGTTCGGAATATAATTTTTTTCAATTACTGAAGAAGAATGCGGACCACCCATGATTCCCAGCCGCATTTGGGAATTGGCAGCGTACATAAGGGTAGTAAAAAGCAGCAGCGTGTAAAATTTCTTCATACCGGTTTTTCAGTCTGTCAGACAGGTTATAACGTTTTGAATGATTGTTATATTGTTCGGGGCGAGGTCTGCCGGCCGGATGAGGTTGAAGAAGCAGGATGTACGGGATTTTGCGATTTCTGGATTCAGGGATTTCGATATTCCGGGATTCAGGGATTTTGAGATTTGTCATAAGGCAGCACCCAAATGAAATCTCAAAATCCCTATATCTCAAAATCAGAAATGTGCATTTATACGTGAAACTTTATTCCCTGCGCTAAGGGTAATTGTGTAGAGTAATTGATCGTATTCGTCTGGCGTCGCATATACGCTTTCCAGGCGTCACTGCCGCTTTCGCGGCCGCCGCCGGTTTCTTTTTCACCGCCAAAGGCCCCGCCGATCTCGGCGCCCGAAGTACCGATGTTCACATTGGCAATACCGCAGTCGCTTCCATTGACAGAAAGGAACTGTTCCGCTTCGCGCAGGTTCAGCGTCATAATGCTGGAAGAAAGACCCTGCGGAACGCCGTTTTGAATGGCGATCGCTTCATCGAGACTGTTATACTTCATCAGATACAGGATGGGGGCGAAAGTTTCCTGCTCTACGATCTTGTAATGCGGTTCCACTTCAGCAATACATGGTTTTACGTAGCAGCCGCTTTCATAACCATCGCCATCGAGTACGCCGCCTTCGACAATGAATTTGCCGCCTTCTTTTTTGCAGGCCTCGAGGGCTTTGTTGTAAAGCATTACTGCATCTTTATCGATCAGTGGTCCCACATGATTGTTCTCATCGAGCGGGTTGCCGATACGCAATTGCCTGTAGGCTGTGGTAAGTTTATTTTTAATGGAATCGTATACTTCTTCGTGTATGATCAGCCGCCGGGTGGTAGTGCAACGTTGTCCGGCAGTACCAACGGCGCCAAACACAGCCCCGCGAATAGCGATATCGGGGTCGGCGTGTTTTGAAATGATGATGGCGTTATTTCCGCCCAGTTCGAGCAGGGCGCGGCCCAGGCGGGCGCCAACGGCTGCTCCTACGGCTTTGCCCATACGGGTACTACCGGTTGCAGAAACCAGCGGAATGCGGGTATCGGCCGAAAGCCATTCACCCACTTCGCGGCCGCCGATAACCAGGCCGTTTATACCATCGGGAACGTTGTTGCGTTTCAGCACTTCTGCAATGATATGATGGCAGGCCACTGCGCACAAAGGCGTTTTTTCGGAAGGTTTCCAAATGCAAACATTACCGCAGATCCACGCCAGCATGGAGTTCCAGCTCCATACGGCCACAGGGAAATTAAAGGCGGAGATAATACCCACAATACCTAACGGGTGCCATTGTTCGTACATGCGGTGCGCGGGGCGTTCGCTGTGCATGGATAATCCGTACAGTTGACGCGAAAGACCAACCGCAAAATCACAGATGTCGATCATTTCCTGCACTTCGCCATATCCTTCCTGCAGGCTTTTTCCCATTTCGTAGGAAACCAGTTTACCCAGCGGTTCTTTATTGGCGCGCAATGCTTCGCCTATCTGCCTCACGACTTCACCGCGTTTGGGAGCGGGCCAGGTGCGCCATTCAGTAAAAGCAGCCTGTGCTTTGGCTATTACGGCTTCATAGTCACTTTTATCGGCGGCCTGCACGGCGGCAATGAGTTTGCCGTCAACGGGCGAAAACGATTCAATACGTTCGCCATGGGCCGTACCGGTTGACACGCCTGCATTCAGTTCCGCTATGTTTAACGGGGCAAGAAAATCCATATGGAAAGTTATTTTGCTAACAAATGTAAGGAAAAGCAAGCTGCAAGCCACAAGCTGAAAGCCGCAAGCTCAAAGCCGAAAGAGTTCAGGGTTTTAACAGGCCAAACATAGGTTATATGTAAGTGAATATGCGGTAAAACATAGCAGGTACAGTATGCGACCTGTACAAAATCTGC
This sequence comes from Niastella populi, assembly GCF_002078015.1. Classification (GTDB taxonomy): domain Bacteria; phylum Bacteroidota; class Bacteroidia; order Chitinophagales; family Chitinophagaceae; genus Niastella; species Niastella populi. The sequence goes on from NZ_LWBP01000001.1 coordinate 335,256, forward strand.
AGTTTTTGCATGTAAGGTTGAATAGAGGTGCAGTAGGGTGCGTAGTTAGTATACAAGGCTTAGTATAGGCTATGAATACTATTTCGAGACGATTCCATGGCCATTCGCAGCGCATTAACGTCTCGTCAACGTCTCGTAAAGGTCTTGTGAAAGTCTCGTGAAAGTCCCGTAAGGGTCTCGTGAAGGTCTTGTACAGCATGCGGAATGCGCGCAGGAGATATAATTATAACCAACTGCAATATACTAAAAATATTGCGCATCGCCGGCAGAAGCCTGCAAACTAACAACTATGAACAGAGAACTGAGAACTGTGAACTGTGAACTGTGAACTAAGAACCAGTATTTGCCAGTTGTTTTCTGCAGTAGTCATTGAATTCGTCCTCATCCGCATCCTCGTCTTCATCGTCTTCCACTTCGCGTTGTAAAATGCGGTTATTGGTAAAGTCGAGGGTGATCAACCCATCACGCAGTACAATGTTGCTGAACTGTTTCCAGGTATATCTTTTTTTGAAGAGCGAATTGATCACGATTTCATTATCGGCAAACCCGATCTCAACTGAATATTTTGCCTGGTACTCGAGCAGGGCGAGAATGATGAATAAAAACACCAGCCATTGCAGATAAGGCATTTTCATCCATACCAGTGCGGCTATCAGCAGGGCGCGGCTGTAATACACTTTGCGTTTCTTTGCCTGTTGGGCAAGGTTGTAGATAACAATACCCAACACCACCAGCGCACCAATAAGGTAAGCCACGCTTACATGGCGGCTGCCCATTAATTCGAGCGTAAAGGAAACAACGGAAAAAAGGCTGAGTATTAGCCCCAGTATATCAATATACCGGTTATTCTGATTTTTAAGGGTAACAACATATTGGTATACCATGTTAGTTGACGGGTTAACGAGTTAACGAGTTAACGGGTTGACGAGTTAACGGGTTGACAAGGATTTCCTGTGTGCAGCAGCCTGGCTATTAGTTGAAATGTTGATAGAGGTGATAAAGTTGATAGAGGCACTCTAAGCAGCATCCCAGTTAATGGCTTACAGGTTGACCGGCGAGGCCAGGAACTTCGGAGACCGTTGCCGATTCACTATTGCCGATTGCCGTGATTTTATTGGTTGCTGGCCACCAGCTTATTGGCTAATCTCCACAAGATGTGCGCACCCACATTGGCATCCCACTCGTTGTTATCGCCAACGCCGATTTCCACCAGATCGAAACCTATGAACTGCCGGCCGCTTTGCACGACCTTTTTGATCAGGTAAAAGATCTGTTCGGTTTCGAAGCCGCCCTGTACGGGTGTGCCTGTATTGGGGCACAATTTAGGATCGAGGCCGTCAACATCAAAACTTACCAGCACTTTTTGTGGTAATTTTTTTACGATCTCATCGGTGATCTGTTTCCAGGTTTCACCTTCGTACTGGCGTTCTTTTATATCCTTATCGAAATAGGTAGTAACCCTGTCTTTATTATCCTGAATATACAGCCATTCTTCCTGGCAGTAATCGCGGGCGCCTATTTGCACCAGATGGGTAAGCGAAGGGATTTCTTTCAGCGCATTGTACATCACACTGGCATGGCTGTACGTAAACAGTTCGTACCCTTTTCGCAGATCGCAGTGGGCGTCTATCTGCAATACGCCAAAATCGCCATGCTGTTCGGCCAGCGCTTTGAAATACCCCAGTACAATACTGTGGTCGCCGCCAAGGATGGCCACCAGTTTATTGCGGTTCAGTAACTGTTTGGTTTGTTCGTACACCCATTTGTTCAAATAATTGCCGCCTTCATTGATCTCGCGCAACGATTTGCACATGAAAAGGTTCTTCTCCAGTATTTCGCCATGTGAAATATAGTCGATGTACAGTTCGGCTTCTTTGCGCAGGTAATCGCTTTTCAGCAGGACCTTTTTATCGAGCGGGCGCATAAAAAAACCCTGTTTCCACGCTTCCTTGTGGTCAGGGTCAAAAAGATCGACATGCATACTTGCCTTGAAGATATGATCCGCCGCACGCGCGGTGCCGGCATTATAGCTTACTGTAACCTCCCAGGGCACGGGCAAAATGACCAAACGGGCATCTTCCTCCTTGAATGGCAATCCAAAAATATTGTTGTTGGGGTTACTTGCCGCGTTGGGATCAAAATGTGATAGATCTGTCATATATCATACGCTAAAAAAACGGGGATGCAAGGTAGCACCCGATTGCAAACCTGCAAAAAAATTGTATAAAACAAACTTACGCTTGTTAGCGGCCAACAGTTCTAAGTTCTTAGTTTTTAGTTCTTAGTTGGCGATATTTGGAATTCCCTGCATTGTAATCAGCATGCTGTTCCGCTTCGGGAAACAGGCAAAACCTTTAGGGGATGGCAGGCAAGCTACACTTAAAACATTCAACTTCCAACTTCGAACTTTTTTCCGGCTGCTTTGTTGCTGCTCCATCTATGTATCTAATTACGAATATTTTAATGCCACATGATCAAAATCATTCCATACCTCAATACATTTTTGAACTAACTTTGCGGTGCATGTAACAATTGTGCATTAAAAGGTGTGCCACATTTAGTTTTCTTCTTTGAATGCAAGTGTGGCACACCTGACAGCTACAATAAAAATTTCAGATGAAAAAGATCCATATTGTTATACTGGTAGGCATAGCTGTAGGTATTATGATCCTTTTGAGCTTTATGGCCGACCTGTCTACCTATGAAACCCTCGCCTCGGCCCGTCAGAAAGAAGGAAAAACCGTAACGGTGATTGCCAAGCTCGATAAATCGGCAGCAATACCCATCGAGTACGATCCGGCCAAAAACCCCAACCTCACCAAATTTTATGTAGTTGATTCACTGGGGAACAGGGCGCAGGTGCGTTACTATTTCGAAAAGCCTTTCGATATGGAGAAGAGTGATCGTATTGTGCTGAAAGGGAAAATGCAAGGCGATATTTTTGAAATCACCAGTAAGGATGGTATCCTTATAAAATGTCCTTCCAAGTACAAAGACGATCCCAAAGCTGCGCAGAACAACCTGACTCAAAACTAATAACCTGTAATGAAGTATATCGGTGAACACCTGTTACCCGGTCAGTTGGGACATTTTTTGATAGTACTTTCCCTGGTAGCGTCATTGGTGGCAACTATTGCCTATTTCAAAGCTTCCAATGCTACCTCACCCCAGGACCACGATAGCTGGAAAAAGCTGGCCCGCTTTGCATTTTTTATCGATGCGGGTTCGGTACTCACCACTTTCGGCATTCTTTTCTTTATCATTTCGAACCATTATCACGAATATTATTATGCCTGGAACCATTCGGATGTTTCCCTGAACCCCAAATACCTGCTCAGCAGTATATGGGAAGGGCAGGAGGGCGCATTCCTTTTATGGGCCTTCTGGCAGTCCATCCTGGGCATATTGCTAATAAAAACAGGCAGGAAATGGGAAGCGCCCGTAATGACGGTGATGAGTTTCGCCCAGTTTTGCCTGGCCACCCTTATTATCGGCGTGTATGTTTTCGATCTGAAAATAGGCAGCAGTCCGTTTTTACTTACCCGGCACCAGTTTCAGGATGCACCGGTATTTTCGGCCGCCGATTACCTGAGCCAGCCAAAAATAGCCAATGGTAACGGGTTGAACCAGTTATTGCAGAACTACTGGATGGTAATACACCCGCCGGTTTTGTTCCTGGGTTATGCCAGCACCATTGTGCCTTTTGCTTTTGCCATTGCCGGGTTGTGGAAGAAAGATTTCGGGGGCTGGACCAAACAGGCCCTTCCCTGGTCGCTTTTTTCAGGCGCAATTTTCGGCCTCGGTATTATGATGGGCGCCGCCTGGGCATACGAATCGCTCACTTTCGGCGGTTACTGGGCCTGGGACCCTGTTGAAAACGCTTCGCTGGTTCCCTGGCTTATTATGGTAGCCGGTATCCATACCCAGGTTATTTACAATTCAACCGGGCACTCGTTACGGGCTACGCACTTTTTCTTTATAATGAGCTTCCTGCTGGTATTGTACTCAACGTACCTTACCCGCAGCGGCGATCTGCAGGATACTTCGGTGCACGCGTTTGTTGATTCGGGTATGAACTGGCAAATGCGCATCTGGCTGTTCCTCATTATTGTGCCTTCGCTGGTGTTGTTTATTGCGCGGTATAAAAAGATCCCGCACATTGCCAAAGAAGAGGAGTTCAACAGCCGCGAGTTCTGGATGTTCATCGGTTCGCTGGTATTGTTCCTGTCGGCCATGGCCATTATTATTCCAACTTCTTTCCCCATTATCAATAAGATCTTCGGCACCAGCCTGGTGATCGGGGAAGACAAAGAATTTCCCTATAACCGTATCCAGATCTTCGTAGCGGTGGTGATCGGGGTGCTTACTGCTATTGGGCAATACCTCAAATACAAGAACACCTCAAAGCAATATCTCGTTAAGAAGCTGTTGTGGGCTACGGTAGCTTCCGTACTGGTGTCTGCATCTATCAGTTACTTCGGACAGATCAATTACGACAAATACGGCATCGGGTTCCTGGCCGCCATTCACCTTGCATTATTTGCTGCGGTGTATGCGGTTATTGCCAATGCAGCATACATTTTTACCGGTTTGAACGGAAAATGGAAAGCGGCCGGTGCATCGGTAGCGCACTTTGGTTTTGCACTGATGCTGGTTGGCATCCTCATCTCTTCTTCCAAAAAAGAAGTGGTGTCGGTAAACACGTTCAACCCGCTCAATTTTGGTCCCGACAGGCCAAAAGAGGGTTTTGAGAACCTGACCCTTTTCCGCGGTGTGAAAACCGACATGGGCAAGTACTGGGCAACGTATGTAAAGGATTCGGCCACCGCCAATGGCAAGATCACCTGGTTTCAGGTTGATATGGAGCGCAAGGATGGCAGGGATAAGTTCACTCTGTACCCCAACCTCATAAAGAATACCAAAGGGCAGGAGGGGATGTCGAACAACCCCGATTCCCGGCATTACTGGCATAAGGATATTTTCAGTTATGTGAACCATTCCAGCTCAGTGCAGGAAGGTACCGATACGGCGCAGTTCAAAAATCATGTGGTAAAAACGGGTGATACGCTGTTCTATTCAGAAGGGTACATGATCCTCGATAGCGTTACGGTTAACCCCAATAATGAAAAATATAAGTTCACCGGCAGGGATACGGCTATTATGGCCAACCTGAGCGTTTATACAAAGGAGCAGCAAAAGCTGACCGCCCAACCGGTGTTCTATGTTCGCAACAATGGGGCGCAGTATATAATGGATACGCTCTATTCGCAGGGGCTGGCCGTTGGGCTTACCCGCATTGCCGACGACAAACATTTGGAGATCAGTGTGAAGGAATCATCGCGCCTGGCGCCGTTCCTGGCCCTGAAGGTGCTTCAGTTTCCCTTTATCAACCTGGTTTGGCTGGGAACCATCCTGATGATAGCAGGTTTTGTAATGAGTATTGTGCGCAGGGTGAAGATGATGAGGTGAGTTGACGAGTTGACTTGTTGACGAGTTGACTGGTTGACTGGTTGACTGGTTGACGAGGGAAATGCAGGGTGGGAGTTGAAAAGTTGAAGGGGATATACAGGTTAAGAGTTGACTGGTTGATGAGTTGACAAGTTGACAAGGGAAATGCAGGGTGGGAGGTGAAAAGTTGGGAGGGTAACGGTTGACAGGGCAGTTACAGAAGATAAAAATCAGGAAATTAAAGTTTTTAAAATATAAGGAAAAGGCCCCGCGTTAGCGGGGTTTTTGATTTTCAGGAATTTCCGGTAGCCGGCCAGCCTGCCCGGGCGCTGGCGAATTCGCCAATCACCACTCACCATTTACCCCCTTTTTTCACAACGGTGCAGCCCGGTCAGATGGTGCTTTTCATGAGAAAGAGCAATGCCCAATAAGGGATTCGCCTTATTTCATAAAACGATCATCAGCCAACTGTTTGCCCTGATTAATTCGTATTGTAACTTTAGTACAGTTCTTAAGGTTTTTTTAAGAATTATTTTGCAACATCAGGGGTTACGTTGCGTGTCTTTTGGAATTATTATTACAAGGAAATTGTATTATATTGTAGCACTCGAAAATGACTGCAGAAAGAAAAATATTCAGGTTTGTAGTGGCGGTTTTAGCGCTTGTGGCGGTGTCGGTTAGTCCGGCAACTGGACAAACGGCGCCCGACTCCATTCCACTGCCGCAGTTAGGCCCAAATGATACCATTCCGGTACCTGCCGTGATCCACGATCATGAGTATGTGCCGCTTGAAACGCTCGAGTGGACCTGGGTTCAGGTTCCCTATCCCAAGCATTTATTAAAGAAAAAACAAGCGTGGACGCGTTTACGCAATGCCGTGTATGTAACCTATCCATACGCCCGCAGGGCCGGGGCTATCATGAACGATATCAATGCGCGGATCGTACACATGAATGATTCGGATAAAAAGAAATACATCCATTCCCGCGAAAAGGAACTGAAGAAACAGTTTGCCGAACCGCTCAGCGAACTATCTATTTACCAGGGAAAAGTATTGATGAAACTGATCAACCGGCAAACGGGGAATAACTGTTATAACATCATCAAAGAATATAAAGGTGGTTTTACCGCCAGGGCCTGGCAAACCGTTGCCTTTGTATTTGGCAGCAACCTGAAACAGCCCTACAATGCCAATGGCGATGAGCGGGAAATAGAGATGATTGTGCAGGAAGTGGAGCGGATGCATAGGATGTGAGTTGACGGGTTGACGGGGGAGTTGAAAAGTTGATAGAGTTGATACAGGTGATAGGGGTAAGTTGACGCGTTGACGAGTTAACTTGTTGACCAGGACGTTGAAAAGTCGATACAGTTGATAAAGGTGTGGCACCAAGTAAGAGGGAAGAAGTAAGAAGCAAAAAAATCAAGATATTCTGAAAAAGTCCCGCTAACGCGGGACTTTTTTTATGAGTTGAGTGTAGCGTTTTATTAGCGTTTTTGTAGCTAAAGTTTCGGACTGCCGCCAACGATGATTAGTCTAAGGTATAAGACTTTCACGTTTGCCGTTTGCCGATTCACGTTTGCCGTTTGCCGATTCACGACTGCATTCTCTCAATGATCCCCGTCGTAGAAAACCCTTCCACAATAGGATTGATGATCACTTTTCCACCCGCTGCCATAACTTCTTGGGCGCCTACAATTTGTTCAAGGGTGTAATCGCCGCCTTTCACCAGCACATCGGGTTGCAGGGTAGTGATGAGGTTCAGCGGTGTATCTTCTTCAAAAATGACCACCATATCGACCATCAGCAGCGATGCCAGTACAAGCGCCCGCGACTGCTCATCGTTAACCGGGCGGCTGTCGCCTTTTAACCGTTTGGTGCTGGCGTCGGAGTTCAGTCCAACCACCAGGTAATCGGCTTCTGCCGCCGCCTGTGAAAGCGAAAAAATATGGCCACGGTGCAGTATATCGAACACTCCATTGGTAAATGAAACCTTTTTACCGGTCACCCGCCATTGATTCACTCTATGAACAGCTTCATTCAACGTGCATACCCTGGTGGGAATGATATCAGCTTTTCTCATTAACTGTAATGCTTTTATTGAAATAGGGTAATAAGGTCAGCGCGATAAAACCGCTGATCAGGGCAAAAAAGAACTGCACCGACCACATCAGTTGTCCGAACGCAAAACCAAGCGTTTCTTTTAATCCGTATGCCAGCATGGTATTCTGCACAAAAAGTGCGTATACGCCGAGGCCTGCCCCGGGCGCCGGAACGATCATGGCAAGGCTGCCCATGGTCAAAACCGATAAGGCTTGCGGAATGCTGTAAACGGCGGTCTCTTTCATGGCCCAGAAACCGATCTGAACGCTCAGGAGGTACATGGTCCAGATGAAAAGGGTATGAAAGATGAACCAGCCTTTGTTCTTCAGGTACCGAACGCTGGTTATGCCATGCCATATGCCTTGGAAAATGGTCTTTATCTTTTGAATGAACCTGCTGTGCGAGAATTTTTTGAAAACGATCACTACCGCTGTAACGGCCACCAGAAGTATGGCCAGCAGGATGAAAATGCGGGTAGTGGAGAACGCCCCGGCTTTGGTTTGAACGATCTTGTTCAGTTCTACGCTCAGGTAACCGCCAATAACATCGGCCTGGGTGGCAATGGTGATCACGATCACGAGTAACAGGCAAAGCACATCGAAAGCGCGCTCGGCCACAATAGTGCCCACCAGTTTATCGGCAGGTACTTTTTCGTAACGGGCCAGAATGGTGCATTTCAGCACTTCGCCCAGCCGCGGTATGGCCAGGTTGGCCATATAACCAATGAGCACCGCCATATAGGTATTAAAAACCCGCGGTTTATACCCCAGCGGCCCCATTAAGATCCTCCACCGCAATGCCCGGCTGTAATGGCTTAACAACAGGGTGATCATAACGGGTATGATCAGCAGGTAGTTTGCATTGCGGAAGGCGTTTTTGATATCGTCCCAGCCTTTATCACTAATATCCTTCACCGACCACCATACCAAAAAAATACTGAGCCCCAGAAACAGGATATACTGTAAAACGCTCAGAATTTTTTTATTCATATGGGGGTTTATTTACTACAAAAATAGGTTAACCTGTTAACAAGTTAACAGGTTCATAAGTTAACAAGATAATAAGTTGATCAGTTGAAAAACTGACAGGGAAATTTTGCCAAAAAATTGATCAGGTCAATAAATTATATGAGTGCAGTTCCCCTAAATCAAGTTTCCAGGTTCGTCAACTATAATTTATTACCGGTTTGCGGGAACACCACCGAAGGTTTGAAAGATTTTGCTTTTTCAAAATCGATGGTAGCATAGGAAATTACGATCACGATATCGCCTACAGCGCCCTGGCGGGCGGCGGGTCCGTTCAAACAGCAAACGCCTGAACCGCGTTTGCCTTTAATTAAATAGGTTTCTATGCGGGTGCCGTTATTTACGTTTACGATCTGAACTTTTTCATATTCGATCATGTTGGCGGCATCCATCAGGTCTTCATCGAGCGTCAGACTGCCAACATAGTTAAGGTTTGCCTCTGTAATGGTTACGCGGTGTATTTTCGATTTCAGGATCTCTATCTCCATGATGATATACTTGTTTTTCGATTTTATAGACGGGCGCAAGCTAGTGAATAAAAGGGAACGAGGCAACTGGGCATCCAGGCAACCGGTAAAAGGTATAAAGTTAATTTTCAATGCGATCTGTTCGTTGCCTTTTTGCCGTTATGCCTCGTTCAACAGCATATTGTCGATCAGCCGTACATCGCCTAAGAATGCGGCTACCAGGGCAACCCGTGGCCCCTGGTAAATGGTGGCCATCGTGGCGGTAGCGGGCTGCAGGGTATGGGCGTCGGCGAGTTCTACATAATCGATGCTAAAACCGGCATCGGTAAGCATTTTTGTGGCTTTTTCCTTTACAACAGGCCAGGTGGTCCCCTGGTTGCTTTCCTGCTTAATTAACGTCAGGCATTTATATATGGTTGTAGCTTTTTGCCGGTTTTCAGGCGAAAGACGCATGTTGCGGCTGCTCATGGCCAGTCCGTCAGCTTCGCGCAGGGTAGGGCAGGCAATCAGTTCGGCAGGGCTTTTCATCAGTTGCAACAACCGGCTTACTACCATACATTGCTGGTAATCTTTCTGTCCCATGAATAATTTATGGGGCAGAACCATAGTCAGCAGCCGGTTCATAACCTGGCAAACCCCCTGAAAATGGCCGGGGCGGTATTTCCCTTCAAGCAAAGTTTCCAGGTAACCCAGGTCATATTGTTCAAGGTTACTGGTGCCCTGTGGATACATTTCAGCAATGGCCGGCAGGAAGAGGGCGTGGCAGCCGGCCGCTTCGAGCTTTACAATATCCGGTTCTATTGTTTTGGGGTATAACTGGTAATCGTTAGGATTATTGAATTGGGTGGGGTTTACAAATATGCTGCAAACCGTTACCGCGGTGGCTTTTTTCGACTGGTCGATAAGGGCAATGTGGCCACTGTGAAGGGCGCCCATGGTGGGCACAAAGCCGATTTGTTTACCGGCTGATTTTTGTTGTTGAATATACCGGGCAAGCTGGTCGGCATATTTGAAAATGATCATTTAACGAAATTTTAAGTTATATGCGCGCTGTTAGTGTTTCTAGGGTGAAAGAAGGCTGAAAGCCGCAAGCTTCAAGCCGCAAGCTTCAAGCTGCAAGCAAATACAAATACAAATTACAAATACAGCCGAAAGCCAAAAACAAAAGCCTGGAAACCCGGGACACTGAACATCGATCTGCTGTCCGGGAATGCCTGACTTTATCGGGACTAGCTTACAACTAATAAAAAAACCTTAACTTTGCACCCTGATTTTTAAAAGTTAGCTCATCAACTATTATCTATAATGCTGACAAAGAAAAGAATTTTATTTATTGCTAACGAAATGTCCCCCTACCTGGAGTTAACAGAATTCTCTGAAACGGTTAACCGGTTGGCAATAAAGGCAAACGAAAATGGCTTTGAAGTACGTTGTATCATGCCCCGGTTTGGGGTTATCAACGAAAGACGTCATCGCCTGCATGAAGTGGTTCGGTTGTCGGGCATTAATGTTTCTGTAGGTAATGATGATTATCCCCTGCAAATCAAAGTAGCCTCTTTACCCAACGCCCGGTTACAGGTTTACTTTCTGGATAATGAAGACCTGTTCAAACGCAAGTTCATCTTCCATGATGAAGGAGAGAAATGGTTTGACGACAATGACCTGCGCACCGCATTCTTCTGTAAAGGCGCCCTGGAAACGGTTAAGAAATTCGGCTGGCCCCCGGATATCATTCATTGCAGCGGCTGGATGACCGGTTTAATTCCCCTGTACCAAAAGACAGCCTACAAAAAAGAGCCGGTATTCTCACACAGCAAGGTCATATATACCATCGGCAACAATACACACAAGGAGAAACTGGGTGATGATTTTCTGAAGATCGCTTCTATCAGCTCTGTCGTAAAAGAAAAAGACCTCGAGCCATTCAAAGAAGGTACTACCACGGCCATGATGCGTGGCGGCGCCACGTATGCCGATGCCATTACCTTTGGCGCCGATAAGGTTGACAAAAAGCTGGTTGAGGATTTTGGAAAGGTAAAAGGTAAGAAGGTGCTCACTTACAATGCCGAGTCGGACCTTACAGATTACCTGCAACTCTATCACGATTTAACCAAGTAAGTTGAAAGTTATAAAAAGTAGTAAGTTTTAAGTAATAAGTTATAAGTGATTAGATGTTCACATGTAATTAACAATTACCTATTTCATCAACATAATACTTAGAACTTATAACTTATAACTATATTTTTGCTCCCATTAATATTCTATACAATTCCAACAAACAAAGATTTATGCCTTACTTATTTACTTCTGAGAGTGTTTCGGAAGGCCATCCTGATAAAATAGCTGACCAGATCTCTGATGCCCTTATTGACAACTTCCTGGCATTTGACGCCCAATCGAAAGTAGCTTGTGAAACATTGGTTACAACCGGTCAGGTAGTGCTGGCGGGTGAAGTTAAATCGAAGGCATATCTCGATGTTCAGGAAATAGCCCGTGAGGTGATTCGCAAAATTGGTTATACCAAAAGCGAGTACATGTTCGAAGCCAGCTCATGCGGTGTATTATCAGCCATTCACGAGCAGTCGTCCGATATTAACCAGGGTGTTGACAGAACAAAGAAAGAAGATCAGGGCGCTGGTGACCAGGGTATGATGTTTGGTTACGCTACCAACGAAACCGAAGATTATATGCCACTGGCATTGGACATTGCCCATAAATTATTGATAGAACTGGCCTCCCTGCGCCGCGAAGGAAAAAAGATCGAGTACCTACGTCCCGATGCCAAAAGCCAGGTTACCCTCGAATACGATGATAACAACAAGCCTGTTCGTATCGATGCTATTGTTGTAAGCACCCAGCACGATGATTTTGATTCAGAATCAAAAATGGCTAAAAAGATCAGGGAAGATGTGATCAACATCCTGATCCCACGCGTTAAAGCAAAGTATAAAAAATACGCTCACCTGTTCAACGATAAGATCAAGTACCACGTAAACCCAACCGGTAAGTTCGTTATCGGCGGACCGCATGGCGATACTGGTTTAACCGGCCGTAAGATCATCGTTGATACCTACGGTGGTAAAGGCGCTCACGGTGGTGGCGCGTTCAGCGGAAAAGATCCTTCAAAGGTTGACCGTTCTGCTGCCTATGCTACCCGTCACATTGCGAAGAACCTGGTTGCTGCCGGTTTGTGCGATGAAGTACTGGTACAGGTTTCATACGCTATTGGTGTTGCCCAGCCAATGGGTTTGTACATCAATACCTATGGCACTGCCAAAGTTGAGCTTACCGATGGTGAAATAGCCAAACGCGTTAGCCAGATCTTCGATATGCGTCCTTACTTCATTGAGCAACGTCTTAAACTGCGTAATCCTATTTACAGTGAAACTGCTGCATACGGACACATGGGCCGTCAGCCGGAAGTGGTTGAAAAAACCTTCACTGCACCCGATGGTAAAACCATTAAGAAAAAAGTGGAGCTGTTTACCTGGGAGAAGCTGGATTATGTAAGGAAGATCAAGCAGGCTTTCGGGATCAGATAAAAAATTGAACTCATGTAAGTACTTGAATGCCATCCTGTTTTGCGGGATGGTATTTGTTTGTATGAGATATTTTAGTTATATTTGTTGAAACCGTGAGAGAATGGTGACAGCATCACAGGCGGTTAAAATGTACGAATTGTTGAATAAGCACTTCATGAATAAAGAAGATGCACAGGCGGTAGTTGCAAGTATTGAAGATATTGTTGATAATAAATTCAATACTGAAAAAGACCGGCTTGCCACAAAAGAAGATTTTTTTGCTTAAAAAGTGATATCAACAAGTTGGTAACCCGCATGGAGCAATGTTTCAAAGATCAATTGAAATGGATAATTGTGTTAATGATAGGTTGGTCTTCTTTGCTGGTGGCCGCAATTAAACTCTTATAAAGACTTAGAAATAGATTATTCAGTCCTGACGGTACCGTCAGGACTTTTTTTTGTAGCAGATGTTCTATTTTCGGGCCATGAATGAACAGCTCAATCCATGGAAGGTAATAGATGAAAAAAAGATCTATGAAAATCCCTGGATACAACTCACCGAATTCGATGTGATCAATCCTTCAGGCGGCAAAGGCATCTATGGCAAAGTGCATTTTAAAGGCATTGCCACCGGCGCCCTGCCGCTCGATGACGAATTGAATACATATCTGGTTGGACAGTACCGCTTCACGATCGATCGCTATAGCTGGGAAATACCTGAAGGCGGTGGCGCCTTCGGCATTGACCCTGTTGAATCGGCCAAACGCGAATTGCTCGAAGAAACCGGGTTGGTGGCAGCCGAGTGGACGCATCTCGTTGAAATGCACCTGAGCAATTCCGTTACGGATGAATATGCGGTGGTTTACCTGGCAAGGAATTTAAGCCAGCATACCGCCTCGCCCGAAGAAACGGAACAATTGCAGGTAAAGAAACTGCCGTTTGAAGAAGCATACAAAATGGTAGAACGCGGCGAAATAACCGATTCGATGTCGGTAGCAGCTATTTTAAAAGTAAAACTCATGTTGGCAGATGGACGGTTATCATAAAAAGAAACCAGGTATAAACAAAGGATCGTTGATCATTGGCCGTCAGCCGGTAATTGAAGCCATTCAATCGGGCAGGCCTATCGATAAAATATTCTTTCAGCGAAATGTAAGCGGCGATTCCATTGGCACTATCAGGCAACTGGCACGGGATCAGAACATTCCCATACAACAGGTGCCACCCGAAAAACTGCAATCCTTTACAAAGGCCAATCACCAGGGCGTTATTGCCATTGCGGGCCTGGTACAGTATATGGACCTGCAACAGGTGATAGACCATGTTATGGGTAACGGTGAAACGCCTTTGTTTGTAATACTCGATGGTATAACCGATGTGCGTAATATCGGGGCTATTGCCCGCAGTGCGGTGTGTTGCGGCGCGCAGGCCATTATCATTCCCGACAAAGGCGTTGGCGCCCTGAATGAAGAGGCCATGAAATCATCGGCCGGCGCCCTGGAAAAGATCAATATTTGCCGGGTGAACAGTTTAATGAAAGCGGTAGATACCCTGCACCTGAACGGGATAAAAGTACTTGCCACTGAAATGACTGCCGAAAAGTTCCTGTATGAAGTTGATTATACAGCGCCCTGCTGCATTGTAATGGGAAATGAAGAGAACGGCGTATTCCCTGCGTTGATGAAAATATGCGATGAAAAAATAAAGATCCCGATGGCGGGAAATTTTGAATCGTTCAATGTGTCGGTTGCCACCGGAATCGTGCTGTATGAAGCAATGAAGAGTAGAATGTGATAATGTGATAATTCGATAATCCCGCAGAGCGGGACAAGTTGTGATAATGGCCAATAAACCACTGTTACAGGTTACAGGTGAAATACAGGTTGTGGGTAATCTGGAAAAGAAAATGAGGCCGCAGGAACGGGCTGCCATTGCGTGAAGCCTGCATATATTTAGTTGTCACGAATGAAAGAACCACAAACCACAAACAACAAACCACAAACAACAAACTATAAACTGTGGTTATGAATACCAGTGAACAAAGTACAACGGAGCCGATTCAACTGATCGAATGTCCCCGCGACGCCATGCAGGGCTGGCCGGTTTTTATTCCAACCGAAAAAAAGATCGAATACCTGCATTCTTTGTTGCAGGTAGGCTTTCACACGCTTGATTTTGGCAGTTTTGTATCGGCCAAAGCCATTCCGCAACTCACCGATACGGCAACCGTTTTAAAGGGGCTGCAGCAACTGCCGGTAGATTCGCCAACGAAATTGCTGGCCATCATTGCCAATGTGCGCGGAGCAGAAGAAGCGGCCGCATTTGATGCGATCAGCTACCTGGGTTTTCCATTTTCCGTAAGCGAAACCTTTCAACAACGCAATACCAACAGCAGCATTGCGCAATCGCTGCAACGGGTAACTGACATACAACGTATTTGCGAACAAAGCCGTAAAGCGCTCGTCATTTATATCTCCATGGGTTTTGGCAACCCTTATGGCGATGCCTGGTCGCCGGAGATCGTGTTTGAATGGGTGAACAGGATCGCAGCCCTCGGCGTTCCCGTTATTTCGCTTGCCGACACCGTGGGCCTCGCCACGCCTGAACAGGTATATTCCATGACCAGTTATGTGATCGAAAAACTTCCTCAACACCAGATCGGGGTGCACCTCCATAGCAGTGCCCACAACCGCGCCGCCAAGATAGAAGCCGCCCGCAAGGCAGGCTGCCGCCGGTTCGACTCAGCCATGAAAGGTATTGGCGGCTGCCCCATGGCCAATGACGACCTCGTTGGCAACATCGATACCGAATGGCTCATATCATATTTAGAACAATATGATAATTTGCCCATGTTGAATAAAACAGCGCTAGCGAAAAGTGTTAACTTAGCTAACGAAATATTTACCTTATGAAAAGCGCTATTAGTAAGAAATTTAGCGATTTCAGGATTTCGGGATTTTGAGATCTATCAGAGGGTAAAACCTGATGAAATCTCAAAGTTTCTAAATCTCAAAATCCGAAATTGAACTTCATGCCTCTTCATTCCTCCTTCGTCCTTTGCATTCCTTATGACTGTTCAACTTTGAACCTTATCTCTTAATGTATAAACCTGATAAATGTGATTATGGACCTACAGATACCGATTCAGATCTCCACTTTGTCGAATCCCATCAATTACCAGGATAATATCATGTTAATGGGGTCGTGCTTTACCGAGCACATCGGCGAAAAGCTCGATGAGCTTAAGTTCAGTGTGCTGCAGAATCCCAATGGTATTTTGTTCGATCCGGCCAGTGTAGCAAGCAGTCTGGTTTCATATGTTCAGAACAAACAGTATCAAACCGAAGAGCTTTTTTATTATAACGAGGTTTGGCAAAGCTGGCAACACCATAGCCGGTTCTCAAAAACCGATCTGCAGGAATGCCTGCGCGGCATCAATGCCTCGCAACAGGAAGCGCATGCTTACCTGAAAACGGCCAACTGGCTTATCATTACTTTAGGCACTTCCTTTTCATACCGGTTGACCGAACAGGTACCTGTTTCATTTCGCCGGGGCGCAGTTCGCGGCGCCGTTGCCAATAACCACCGCACGCCTGCAGGCTGGTTCAATAAACACCTGCTCACCATAGAGGAAACGACTACCATGCTCGACAACTGTTTGCACCAGTTGTTCCAGTTCAACCCCAACCTGAAAGTGATCTTTACGGTAAGCCCGGTGCGGCATATTCGCGATGGCGTTATCGATAATAACCGCAGCAAGGCGCGGCTGATAGAAGTTGTTCATCACATGGTGAATAAATTCGACCGGCTGTATTATTTCCCGGCGTATGAGCTGGTGATAGATGTGTTGCGCGATTACCGGTTCTACGATATCGATATGGTGCATCCCAATTACCAGGCTACTTCTTTTGTGCTCGACAAATTCATGCGGCATTTTGTCGATGAGAAAGCGCAGCAACTTGCAGAAGAAATAAAAAAGATAGTGATAGCCCGTAAACACAAACCTTTTCAGCCTTCAACCGAAGCACATAAAAGATTTTTAAAAACCCATCTGGAGAAGGCGCAGGAACTGCAGCGAAAATATCCGTTTTTGAATCTTGATGAGGATATAAGATACTTTTTGCAATAAGAAACAGACTGGGAGATATGTATAAGTTTGTGGTTTGTTGTTTGTTGTTTGTTGTTTGTTGTTTTTTATACGCGAGTTCAAAATTAATAGTGAACCTCAAAGCGCGGCAGCAACCACAAACTACAAACCACAAACTACAAACCACAAACTACAAACTAATATTCATCCCCAAAAGCAAACCTGTTTTTCCTATACATCCATTGCCCATTTGTAAAATCGGGGAACTCCACCGTTTCGTTGCCCAATGCTATGCTTTGCTCGCTCAATGGGGTAATGGCGCTCCACACGGCAGCATCATATACATCCATAGGCGTTCTGGTCTTACGTTTTACCGATTCAATGAATGCGTGCAACACAAAGAAATCCATTCCGCCATGACCGGCGCCTTCGGTAGATGCGCCCCAGCGTTTCCATAACGGGTGATCGTATTTATCTATGTAAGCCTTTGCATCTTCCCATTGATCATTGGTTTTGCTTACCCCTTCAATGTAGAGCGAATGATTTACGTCCATCCAGATGCCTTTGGTGCCCTGTACGCGAAAGCCAAGCGAGTAGGGGCGGGGCAGGTTGGTATCATGTTGCAGCAGTACGGTTTCACCGTTTGCACATTTGATCATGGTGGTAACTACATCGCCCAGTTTAAATTCCACTTTGGCATTGGGGTGTTGTTCGCCGCCGTTCTTTACAATATAGTCATGTAGTCCGCGCGCTTTGGTGGCAAAGCTGGAGAGTGATACAAAGCGATTGCCATAATTGATATTGATCATTTCCGCAACCGGGCCAATACCATGGGTAGGATACAAATCACCGTTACGATGCACGGAATGCTCCGTACGCCAGCGCGCCTCTGAAAATGCTTTCTCTCCAAATTCAACGCCGCCGCCATAGGGTTGTGTTCCATTATTGAATTTCACATGCCGCAGATCGTGCTGATAGCCGCCCTGCAGGTGAATAAGTTCACCAAACATGCCCTGCCGAACCATGTTCAATACGGCCATAACATCGCGGCGGTAACACACGTTCTCGAGCATCATCACATGGGCGTTGTGATGTTCGGCGGCTTTTACCACCTCCCAGTGGTCCTGCAGGGTGATGCCCAGCATTACTTCGGTGCCGATATATTTAATGCCGGCTTCGAGGCAACCGATGATCATGGGTGCATGCCATTCCCAGGGCGTGGCAATGATCACCGCATCGAGCTCTTTCAGTTCAAGCATTTTCTTCCATGCGTTCACATCGTCTTTATACACTTTGGCCATGGGTTTGCCGGCTTTTTTAAACAGGCTGGCGCTCCGCTCCAGCATGCGCTCATCGATATCGCATATGGCTACCACATTAACATCTTTACGCCGAAGCGCATTTTCGAGGTGACCCTGGCCGCGCAGGCCAACGCCGATAAAACCCAGTTTAACGGCAGGCTCAGCCGCTGCGAAAATACCGGCGGCGGGTAATAATAAACCCGCTGATGCCAGGCCGGTATTTTTGACAAATGATCTTCGGTTCATAGCTTTAATTTTGTTTTAGAGGTGTGCCACACATCCTGAGCGAAGGCGAGGGAAAGTGTGGCACACCTGAAGCACCAATTTGGTGCTGCCAAAATACCAAATAAGCGAACATGAACACTGCCGCTCAAAAACTTACGCAATCGAATGCAATTCTGAATTTCTGTAAAAACCTGTCGCCCCATATCAAATTACCGGCCGGTGTGTCCATTATGAACCCATTTGCCGATGCGGAGGCCTGGCAACTGGCCGAAACGTTCTATACCAGATTTTACAACGATCATCATCCGCGTACATTCATCTTCGGTATCAATCCCGGGCGTTTTGGCGGCGGCGTTACCGGTATTCCGTTCACCGATCCCATACGCCTGAAAGAAGTGTGCGGCATCGATAACGACCTGCCGAAAAAAGCGGAGTTATCGTCGCATTTTATATATGCAGTGGTAGAAGCGTATGGCGGTGCCAAAGCATTCTATTACGACTTTTATATTACAGCCATGTCGCCGCTGGGATTTACAAAGGATGGCGTTAACCTGAACTATTATGACGATAAGGAATTACTGAAAGACAGCGAGCCGTTCATTTTACAAAGCATCAACGAACAGCTGGATACCATTGCAACTACGCGTGAGCATTGTTTTTGTCTGGGGGAAGGCACCAATTACAAGATCTTTCAGAAGATCAATGCGAAGCACGGTTTCTTTAAGGAAATAATTCCGCTGCCGCATCCGCGGTGGGTGATGCAATACCGGAGGAAGAAGGTGGATGAGTATGTAAAAGTATATTTGGAGAAATTAAGAAGGAGTTTATAGTTTATAATTTGTGGTTTGTTGTTTGTAGTTTGTTGTTGCTGCCGCGCTTTGAGAGTTAAAATTAATTTTTAACTCGTGTGTTTATGAACCACAAACCCTAAACCACAAACCACAAACTAGTGAATTCGATCTCCCCGCACTTCTATTTTCTGCATCAACACGGCTTCATAAGCCAGCCATTCCTGCCAGCGTTTGCGTACAATTGATTTTTCTACATAGGTTTCGGCCAGCTCTATGAATAAATGATAATGGCCGGCTTCGCTTTCCATAAAGCGGCGGTAAAAATTGCGCAGGTATTCATCGTCGAGACCTTCGCTCAGGCGTTTGAAGCGTTCGCAGCTGCGGGCTTCTATCAGGGCAAAGATCAACAGCTTATCGAGCAGCCTTTGTTCAGGGCTGCCGTCTTTCTTTTGAAATAACTGCAGCTGGTTTACATATTCATCCTTTCGTTGTTTGCCCAGCTTCAGATTGCGTTTATGCAGTTCGGCCAGCACCAGGCGAAAGTGTCCCCATTCTTCGGTAACGATGGGGGCCAGCTCAGTCACCAGCTTTTCCAATTCGCTGTATCGCTGTATGAGCGAAATGCAACTGGTAGCTGCCTTTTGCTCGCAATACGCATGATCGGTTAGAATATACTCCAGCGACAATTCGGCCAGGTTCACCCAGCGCGGGTCTGTGGGCAGGTGCAGCCCGAGGATATTTTTTGTTTCGTTGGTAGTGCTCATAAAGTGCACAAAGTTAATGGCTAAGTGCGATATTTGAGCCTTAAGTGTGCCACACCTTCAAGGTGCGGCACACTTCAATGCAAGTTATGAACGACTCATTCTTACTGAAAAAACTCAACGAGCGGCAGCAGCAGAATGCTTTCCGCCGCCTGCAGTTGCCCAATGACAGAACCGATTTCTGTTCAAACGATTACCTCGGCATTGTGCACAACGGGCTGATAGAAAAAAAGCTGGGTGAAACCGCCCATACCTGGAAACATGGCAGTACCGGTTCGCGCCTGCTCGCCGGCAATTATAAACTGGTTGAAGAAACGGAGGAAATGCTGGCCGCCTTTCATGCGGCCGAAGCGGCGTTGCTATTCAATTCAGGTTATGATGCCAACCTGGGTTTGCTGAGTTGTGTTCCCCAGCGGGGCGATACCATTATTTACGATTACCTCAGCCATGCCTCCCTGCGCGATGGCATTCGGCTCAGTTTTGCCCAATCCTTTTCATTCAGGCACAATGACCTCGAAGACCTGGAAAAAAGGCTGCAGGCCGCCACCGGTGAAATATTCGTTGTTACGGAATCGGTGTTCTCGATGGATGGCGATAAGGCCCCATTGACCGCCATCAGCGCTTTGTGCGAACAGTACGGCGCGCATTTGATCGTTGACGAAGCCCATGCTACCGGGGTGGTAGGCGGGCAGGGGGAAGGACTGGTTCAGCAACTCAACCTGCAGGCCGCCTGTTTTGCCCGTATACATACTTTTGGAAAAGCGGTAGGCTGCCATGGCGCTATTGTGCTTGGGAGCGGGCGGTTGCGCAATTATCTTATCAATTTCTGCCGGTCGTTCATCTATAGCACGGCATTGCCCGAGGCCAGCGTGGCCGCTATACGTTGTGCATATGAGTTATTTCCGCAAATGCATGCCGAAAGGGCGCATTTGCAACAACTGATAAATACTTTTCAACAGGCGAACATCAATTGTAAAAAGCTGGTTTCCGATACGCCGGTGCAAATAGTTATTATACCGGGGAACGACCAGGTTAAGAAGGTAGCTGGCGATCTGCAAACCGCCGGGCTCGATGTACGCGCCATTTTATATCCTACGGTTCCGGCAGGGAAGGAGCGGTTGAGGATTGTGTTGCATGCTTTCAATACGTTGACGGAGCTTCAGGGGGTAATTAGCTGTTTATAGTTTATGGTTTATAGTTTTTGGTTGCTGCCGCGCTTTGAGGTTTAAAATTTAATTTTGAACTCGCGCAATAAAGAACAATAAACGATAAACAACAAACCATAAACCTTACTTTTTCCTTATTTCATTCTCCGGCAAATAATAGGTCTCATTCGGGCCAATTCCCGATACCTGCATGGTGCATTCCTCGGTGAACCATTCGTAGTGCGGCTGATCGGCTTTTATAACCACATAACTTCCCGGGCCATAAGCCATGGCGGCAATAGTAGTATCGAATATTTTATCCATAACAATATGGGCTGAACCGCTGAGAATGGTAACATAGAGGTCGGAATTATGCACATGCGGCATTCCTTTATAACCGGGCGGGAAAACGTAACGCTCAATAAAGAATCCGGGTTGGTTGCGGTGCCCGGCCAGATACATGTTCTTTCTGCCGCTTTGCAGCACGGTATCCCGTACGGGCGGAAGTATCATTTTTGCTTTTTCACCTTTATCCATCGGGGGACTTGCAATGTTCTGCACCGGGTTGTTGGTACAGGACAGCCATGGAACCAGCAGCATTGCCATGGCAGAATAGGCTGTCTTTTTCATAGCAAAACAATATTTAGGTGACGAATAATTAAAAGAACTGATGGGTAAGTTACTAAAATTTGACCAATTATGTATTAGATTATGCCAACGGTCGCCGGCAATGAAGGTGTGCCACACTTTCCTGGCGGCGGAAAAGTAAGTGTGGCACACCTTAAACTTTACATGAATGGCCATAAAAAAGCCCCGACGAAACGTCGGGGCGGTACCACGGACTGTAACCTCTAAGGTTGATGAACTAAACGATTGCTGATGACTACTGAACTGCGAACAACTTCAATGTATAATTGCTATACGAAAAATATTATTAATAAAAGCGCCACAAACAACAAGGCAAGCATTCTCTTCTTTCGCTGATATATCCGGGCTTCCATGTCACTACATTTTTATACCAGGCATCCATCGCACTGATTGCACTACAAAAGTCCGTATTAGCAGGGTTCCTCACAATACAACTTTGTGGTAGTTTTCGCTGATAGATTTAAGAATATTTAAATAAATGCCGCTGCTAATAGCTTTCAGCTATGGTTTTCAGAAGCCACCTCCCTGAAGCTGAAAGCCCAAAGTCTAACGTAAAAACAACCGAATTTGCTTTCGGCTTTCAGCTTTCGGCTTTCAGCTTTGTTTTCCGTATTAAAAAATGCACTACTTTTAAAAAATCCTTCTAACCCCTGATGTGAATTAGCAATATGCGCATTATTCCACTTATTGTTACCGTAGTAGTAACCATCGGTTTGATCATTACCCTGAGCATGCCCATAGGAAGCATTCCGCCGCTGGGTAGTTTTCTCAGTCCGCAAACCGGGTTCTGGCAAAATGCCGAGCCTGTTGATGCCCATGCCGATCTCAATTTGTATTTACCCCAGCTAAAAGAAAAAGTGCAGGTGTATGTCGACGACAGAATGGTGCCGCACGTATTTGCACAGAACGATGAAGACCTGTATCTCGTACAGGGTTACCTGCACGCAAAGTACCGCCTCTGGCAAATGGAGTTTCAAACCCATGCTGCCGCAGGCCGTTTATCGGAAGTACTGGGCGCCGGTCCCAACAATGCCTATTTGAATTACGACCGCAATATGCGCAGGGTAGGTATGAAACTGGGCGCCAGCCGTTCGCTCGACAGTATGGAGAACGACCCCAACACCAAAAGTATGCTCGATGCATACACTGCCGGTGTAAATGCTTATATAGATCATTTGCCTGCCAATGAATTGCCACTCGAATACCGCCTGCTGAACTATGTGCCCGAGCACTGGAACAATTTCAAGACGGCGCTTTTCCTGAAGTATATGAGCTATGACCTTACAGGTTCTGAAAATGATTTCGAATATACCAATGTACGTAACGTTTTAAGCCAGGAAGACTTTGAACTGCTGTACCCGGTAATGCAGGATTCGCTCGACCCCATTGTGCCCAGGGGCACAACATTCAATGCTCCCGCGGCCAGGCCGCTGATGCCGGTTACTACCGACTCGCTGTATTTTAAATGGAACACGTTTGCCGACATAGCGCCCACACCGGTTGATAAACCCGATAAAGACAATGGCAGTAATAACTGGGCGGTTGATGGAACCAAAACAAAAAGCGGCCGCCCTATTTTATGTAACGATCCGCACCTGGGGCTGAACCTGCCATCCCTTTGGTTCGAAATGCAGTTGCATACCCCGCAATACAATGTGTATGGGGTTACTTTTCCCGGTTCGCCAGCAGTGATCATTGGCTTCAACGACAGCTGCTCATGGGGCGTTACCAATGCCGGCCGCGATGTAAAAGATTATTTCGTCGTTCACTTCAAAGACCAGACCAGGGAACAATACGAGTTCAATGGCGCCTGGAAACAAAGCGAACTGCATGTTGATACATTCAAAATAAAAGGGCGGGCGCCATTTTACGATACGGTTGCCTATACCATTTTTGGGCCGGTGCAGTATGATAATTCATTCACCGGAAGCAACAGGGCATCGGCCTATACCAATTATGCCGTTCGGTGGAAAGCGCATGACGGTTCCAACGAACTGAAAACCTTTTATCTGCTCAACCGCATGAAAAGCAAATCAGATTATGAGGATGCCATTAAGTATTTCTATTGTCCGGGCCAGAATTTCGTTTTTGCTTCAAAAAGCGGTGATATCGCCATCTGGCAACAGGGAAAATTTCCGGCCAAATGGCGCCGCCAGGGCGATTTTATTATGCCCGGAACCGATACCGCTTACCTGTGGCAGGGATACATTGACCAAAAAGACAATCCCCATAACGATAACGAAATTGATTCAGCCCGTGGTTTTGTAAGCAGCGCCAACCAGGCGGCCACCGATACAACCTATCCGTTCTACCTTGGCGGCAGTTATCCCATTTACCGCGGCATCATCATTAACCGATACCTGCGGCAGTTGAATGGCATTACCATCGATGATATGAAGAAAATGCAAACCGACAACTTCAATGTGTTTGCAGAAACGGCATTACCCATTATGATGGCCAATATTGATGAAAACACGTTAAGTACCGAGGAGAACAAATACCTCGATATCCTGCGCGGCTGGAATTTGCGGTATGATGCCATGGAAAAGGCGCCTGCCATATTTCAGCTCTGGATAGAAAACCTTGAAAAAGAAGTCTGGAACGACGAACTCGATGTTGCCAACAAACCGGTCATTATGCCCGAGAAGGCAACGCTGGTTAAATGTCTTTCCTTCGCCAATTTTAAATTTGCCGACAATATCAATACCCAAACCGTAGAGAGCGTAAAAGACGTGGTAACCGCAGCATTTAAAAAAGTGGTGCCGGTTGTTTCAAAGGCCGATGCGGAAGGCGAACTGAACTGGGGTAAATACAAAGACGCCGGCATACGGCATTTGCTGCGCCTGGCGCCATTGAGCCGGTATCATATGGAAACGGGCGGGGGCGAGAACGTCATCAACGCCACCAAACAATTTCATGGGCCAAGCTGGCGCATGATCGTTGAAATGACTGATAAGACCGATGCCTGGGGCATTTATCCGGGCGGACAAAGCGGCAACCCCGGCAGCAGGTACTACGATAATTTTGTGTACGACTGGGCAGCGGGGAGATACAATCAGTTGTGGGTAATGGACGAGAAGGATGTTAAGGATAAAAGGATATTGTTTACCATAAACTTTAATAATTAGCACATTCACCATTGCTACTTTTAAATTACAAAGCAGGATGAAATTCGGGATCTCAATAGCATTAACAGTCATCGTCAGCTTCGCCGCCGGTTTGTATCTTCCTTTCTGGAGCGCCGGACTGGTAGCATTCCTGGTGTCGGTGTTTATTTATCAGAAACCGGGCATGGCGTACTTAATGGGTTTTACCAGCATATTTTTATTATGGGGCGCGCTGGTGTTGTGGATCGACGCGCAAAACGACAGCATTTTGTCGCAGCGCATGGCCAGCCTTTTCCCATTGGGGGGCTCATCGGCCCTGATCATTCTGATAACAGCGATTGTTGGCGCAATTGTCGGTGGCCTTTCCGCCTTATCGGGAAGTTTTTTACGCAGGTATTATGATGAATGGAAGGAACTCGAAGAACAAAGGTATACCAGTGGGTATTAGTTGAAACCCGTTACAGAGCCTGCCCGCTCTGCGGGGTTGCAGGGAATTTAATCTGGAACCGCTTTTTCTCCTTTTCGCATGCGGAATTGACCCGTTGAGCCCGCTGCAGGGGTGTTTTAACTAATTTAGTGAGCAGCTAATCAACAATTGGCCTTATTTTCGCGTTCGTCGCGATATGAGATTATTGACCTTTATTACCCTCTTTATTGTTTGCCAGTCAACCACTGAGGCTGCACGGATCAGCGGCAGGGTCACCGACGAAAAGGGTCAGATATTGGTTTATGCATCCATCCTCATAAAAGGTTCTACACAGGGCACCACCGCCAATAAAGCCGGCGATTATTTTCTGCAGCTCGATGCCGGTACATACACTATAGTTGCGCAGTATGTAGGTTACAACCGGCAGGAAAAAACCATTACCGTAGGAACAGAGGATATCACGCTCAATTTTCAACTCTCCTTACAACAGCTAAGTTTAAAGGAAGTAGTGGTGCGGCCCGGCGCCCAGGATCCCGCCTATGAGATCATTCGCAATGCCATTAAAAAAAGACCATACTACCTGAACCAGCTTAAAACTTTTCAAAGCGAAGTATATATAAAGGGACAACTGCAGTTACGCGCCTATCCCAAAAAGTTCCTCGGTGAAAAAATTGAATTTGAAGACGGAGATACCAGCAAGATCAAAATGCTTTTTCTGTCGGAGACTATTGCGCGGTACTCGGTTGAAAATGGAAAGAGAAGCAAGATCGAGGTGCTTTCAACGCGTGTAAGCGGCAGAAGCGATGAGTTTGGGTTAAGCACGCCGCAGATCGTTTCATTTTACGAGAACAATATTCAGGTGGGGCGAGGATTGAACCCGCGCGGTTTTATTTCTCCCATAGCATCCAGTGCGCTGAATTTTTACCGCTATCATTATGAAGGCAGTTTTGTGGAAGACGGCCGCGAGATCAACCGTATAAAAGTAACGCCCAAAAGGCGGTATGAACCGTTGTTCAGCGGGTATATCAATATTACCGAAGGCGACTGGCGCATACATAGTTTGCAGTTACAGCTAACGAAAGCATCGCAAATGGAAATCATCGATTCGCTGAAGATAGAGCAACTGTATGTGCCTTACAACAACGATGTATGGGTGATTAAAACCCAGGTGTTGTACCCGGCGGTGAAGCTGTTTGGTTTCGATGCATACGGCAGTTTTGTAAATGTGTATTCCAAATTCGATATAAACCCCACATTCGAACGTAAGTTCTTTAATAATACCTATCTGAAGATCTACGAGGGTAGCAATAAAAAGCCTGCCGCCTTCTGGGATTCCATCAGGCCCCTGCCTTTGCAGCTGGAAGAAATAACCGATTACCGAAAAAAAGACAGCCTGGAGAAAGCGCACAAAGACCCGCGTTACCTCGATTCCATCGACCGCAGGCGGAACAAACTGCATTTGTTTCCGCTGGTGGCTACCGGACAAAATTTTTACAGGGAGAAAAAACGGGAAACCTATAGCTTTTACCCGTTGCTGCAAACGGTAGCTTACAATACAGTGGAGGGGTGGCTGGTGAATTTGGGTGGAAGATATACCAAACGCCTCGATACCGTTCCTGCTTCCCGCCGGGCCTTAGGTATAGAACCGGCGGTGCGGTATGGGTTCAGTAACCGTCATTTCAATTCAGCAGCAACCGTTACCTACACA
This sequence comes from Niastella populi, assembly GCF_002078015.1. Lineage (GTDB taxonomy): Bacteria > Bacteroidota > Bacteroidia > Chitinophagales > Chitinophagaceae > Niastella > Niastella populi. The sequence continues at coordinate 362,018 of NZ_LWBP01000001.1, forward strand.
CATGGCCGCAAATATTTTTCATCGTTTTCGATAAGCGGTGGAAAATGGGTGAACCAGATAAATAATAACAACCCCATCAGTCAGCTCAGTAATACCATTCGCAGCTGGTTGTTCGAACGTAATTATGCCAAATTCTACGAAGCATGGTATGGACGGTTCAACTTTTCAAAAGACGTAGGGAATGGACTTACCTTTTTCGGCGGTATGAAATATGAAGATCGCATACCGCTGGAGAATACCAGCAATTACTCTTTCGGCGATCGTAAGGACATAGCGTTTACCCCGAACTTTCCCATTGAGGTGATGACCGAAAATTTCCAACGCCACCAGGCGTTGATCGGTACCATTGGGGTAAGCTGGTTGCCCGGAACCAAATACATCGAGTATCCCGAAAGGATCGTGAATATCGGTTCCCGGTATCCAACCTTTACGTTTTCTTATTCAAAGGGTATCCACAACTGGCTGGGCAGCGACATCGATTATGCCAAATGGCGGTTCGATGTAAGCGAGAGCATCGATCTGAACCTTGGCGGTAATTTCCGGTATAAGGCGGTGATCGGCGGGTTTATGAACCGCGACAGCGTAGCCGTGATCGATTACACGCATTTCAACGGTAACCAGATCCTGGCGTCGGTTGAATACCTCAATGGCTTTCAATTACTGCCATACTATAAATACAGCAATATGAACCGCCTGTATGCGGAGGGGCATATAGAACATCACTTCAATGGATTGCTCACCAACAAGATCCCTGCCTTTCGTAATCTCAACTTGTACCTCGTAATGGGCGCAAACGCCTTATACGCCGATAGCGACAAGGAATATGTGGAAGTGTTCGCCGGTTTTGAGAACCTGCTTAAAATTGCGCGGTTCGATTTTGTATGGGGATTCGAAAAAGGCCGGGTGGCTGCGTTTGGGGTACGATTGGGAATAAGAGGGTTTGGAAAACTGTAATGGTTTATTGTTTATGGTTTTCTGTTTATGGTTCTTTTATCCGGGATCTCCGATTACTTTTCAACTTCCTGGTTTCTGAGCCTTGCAACATGTTGAAAAAAATGAGGTAATCTCAAAGTGCGGTAGCAACCATAAACCACAAACCACAAACCATAAACTGTTTCTTATTGGTACAAAACCCTATTTAAGTACATACACCAATTCTTCATATATTTGCCCCGTTTTATTAATTTTTGACTGCCCTGCAAGCGGTCGCAAAAATTCAAATATGGCTATCTTACACAACCGCGTCTCCCAGAAGGAGTTGAAAGAGCTTTTGTACCAGGAAACAGAACCCCGTACTACCATTTCTTTCTATCAGTATTTCCCCATTGCCGAGCCGGAACAATTCCGCAACGAACTTTACAAAAACTTAGCCGCCTTAAAAGTGTTTGGCCGCATTTATGTGGCGCATGAAGGCATCAATGCCCAGATCAGTGTGCCGCAAAGCAATTTCGAGGCCTTTAAAACGTATATGTATACCATTGAACCGTTGAACGGCATACGGTTGAACATTGCTGTAGACGATGACGGCAAATCGTTTTGGGTGCTGAAGATAAAAGTGCGTGAAAAGATCGTGGCCGATGGCATTACCGATGAAACGTTCAATATGAGCAACAAAGGCAGATATGTGAATGCCGAACAAATGAATACGTTGCTGAACGATCCGCAAACCATTGTGGTTGACATGCGCAACCATTACGAATACGAGGTAGGCCATTTTGTAAAAGCGCTGGAAGTGCCCAGCGATACCTTCCGCGAACAGTTACCTATGGCGGTAGATATGCTGAAGGACCAGAAAGACAAGAACATCATCATGTATTGCACCGGCGGTATCCGTTGCGAGAAGGCCAGCGCCTACATGCTGCATCATGGGTTTAAAAATGTATTTCACCTCGAAGGCGGTATCATCAATTACGCCAAACAAATAAAAGAACAGGGGCTCGACAGCAGGTTCATTGGTAAGAACTTTGTGTTCGACAACCGGCTGGGCGAGCGCATTACGCCCGAAATAATTTCCAAATGCCACCAATGCGGTAAACCTGCCGATACGCATGTGAACTGTGCGAATGACGGCTGCCACCTGTTATTTATCCAGTGCGAAGCATGTGCCGCCAAACATGAAGGCTGCTGCAGTAAGGAATGCCAGGATTTTATTCATTTGCCCGAAGAAGAAAGAAAGGAACTGCGCAAGGGCATCGACAAAGGCCGGAATATCTTCAATAAATCGCGTCACAGGCTGAGACCGAGGCTGGGGGAGGATCAATAGGCAATTGGCAAAAGTGCTGCCCACATCGATATAATTTATCTTTCAGGAACTAATGTTGGCCTGAAAGACCCATGATCAGCCTGTTTTGTGGGTAGTTCGACGTATAATGATGCCATTTTAACCGGCGACGGACTAATGCTAACCTGAAATGGCCCGCAGTTGGATTGTTTTTAACTGATGTTGACTTGTTTTAATGGCATATAGGCTTGCGACGGACTAATGCTAACCTGAAATGGCCCGCAGTTGGATTGTTTTTAACTGATGTTGACTTGTTTTAATGGCATGTAGGCTTGCGACGGACTGATGTTAGCCTTAAATGACCCGCAGTTGGGTTGTTTTTAACTGATGTTGACTTGTTTTAATGGCATGTAGGCTTGCGACGGACTAATGTTAGCCTTAAATGACCGGCAGTTGGGTTGTTTTTAACTGATGTTGATTTGTTTTAATGGCATGTAGGCTTGCGACGGACTGATGTTAGCCTGAAATTCACTTATGTTGTGTTGAAATGGGCCTTAGTAGCGCTGCAACAATCAACTTCTGCCAACTTTTCTGATTTCCTGAAAGCTTTTCGGCTTTCCTGTAGGGAAATGGCATTTCCCGAAGGGATTTACGTTTTCCCGAAGTATTTTACAATTTCCTGGAGGTAAATGGCGATTCCCGCTATCTTTTACAATTTCCCGAAAGTTTTTCCCTTCTCCTGAAAGATTTTGAGTTTTCCTAAAGGCTTTTTAGGTTACCCGAAGGGATTCAGAGATTTCCTGAAAAAATTGCCTTTTATCCTTAAAACGGCAGCATTAACGCTGAAATAAAGCACGAATTTTTGAAGTAAAACAACAGCTACTTATCTTTCGCCCACTTCAAACACACGGGGTTACCCACTTTGATGCTTTTGCCGGTATCGGTGAGCTTACCGGATTTTTTATCGCGTTTGAAGATCACCACATTATCGGTTTCCTGGTTGGCCACCAGCAAAAAATTACCCGTTGGGTCAATAGTGAAATTGCGCGGTACTTCGCCTTTGGTTGATTCATGCCCAATGGCTGTGAGCTTGCCGCTTTTATCGATGGAGAAAATGGCAATGGTGTTCGATGGAGTGCGGTTGGTAGCATACAGGAATTTACCATCGGGTGAAACATGAATATCGGCCGACCATTTTTTACCGGTAAAACCGGCCGGATAGGTTGAAATATGTTGGATCAGCGTGAGCTTTCCATCCTTATACTTATATGCCGAAACGGCGCCGCCCATTTCTTCAACCAGGTAGGCCAGTTTCCCATTGGGATGAAAGGTGAAATGCCGCGGTCCACTCCCGGCCGGTGTGGCCGCAAATGGCACTGATGCCGGTTCGGGTTTCCCGCTGCCTGGATTGAAGGAATAGATCATTACCTTATCGATGCCGAGGTCGGGCACAAAAATATATTTATCATCGGGCGAAAAAACGGTGGAATGCACATGCGGTTTTTCCTGCCGTTCCTTATCAACGCTGCTGCCTGTATGCTGAACCGTGGTAGGGTTGCCCAGCGTTCCATTGGCCATAATGGGTAATGTGGAGAAACTGCCGCCACTATAATTGGCCACAGCCACCCATTTACCGGTTTTGTTAACGGCCACATAACAGGGATGGTCGCCGCCGCTGGTTTGTTTATCGATATATTTTAAAGTGCCATTGCTTTTATCGAAAGAGAACACCGAAACGCTGCCCTTGTCATTGGCGTCTTCATTTACGGCGTATACAAATTTTTCATCGGGCGAAAGCGCCAGATAGGAGGGGTTGGCCGCCTTTGCATTACTAACGGCCGCCACTTCGCCTGTTTGCGTGTTCATTTTATAAACATACAGGCCTTCGCTTTTTCCCCGGGTATAGGTACCCACCAACAGATAGTAGTTCATTTGACAATTACCGGTTATATGTAAGGCAAACAATAAAATAATGTGCCATAGGTGTTTCATACATGGAAGATAGTTAAATAGTTGACAAGTTAACGGGTTAACAAGTTAACATCCTGCCATTGCGTTATAAGGTGTTGAAAAAATGCTGCGACCCGGATCCGGCTGCCATCAATTTTAAAAACCACAAGTCCCGCTGCTCATTAAACACCGGGTTAATATTTTTTTGTTAACTCATTAACTTACTCCACTTTAAGATCTGAGTAATTTTTTGTAATCTTGAAACCCGGGTAACGTTATCGTATAAGGCCAGGTTTAATTAGTTGCAGGTGTGACTGAGAAGGCGAAGCCATGTTTATTAGTTACATACCGTGATTGAAAATACGAACGAATCGACCGGCCGGCGGCTAGCTGACAAAGGGCTTGAATTCGAGCGGCAGCAGTTGTATGTTATGCCATAACCAACCTCTCGGGTTCTATATGATATTGAAAAGTACTTTTCTTCAATTTATCGTTATTGTGCAGGTATTCTTTTCGATTTCCGGGTGCAACACGACAAGAAATATCTATAAAAGTTCATCATCAAAAAAAGACTATGTAACAATTAACGCTGTGACACTTTCTCATTGTGGCTGTACTGAGATTTATGCAGAAAGGTTTAAGAATGGCAAAAGGGAATTTCAGATACTTTATAATGACAGTTTAGTTCGTAAGACGTTTTTTAGTTACAATCAAAATAGAAAGACGCCATCCTTGACAACGCTTTTAGCAACACCAAGTGATAATTTTACGACACCTTTTGATGAAACTGACTTAAAAATATTTACAATAATTGACTCCGCTATTGCAAATAAACAAGGGATAATTTATCCAATTCGCAGGACCATGTATAAAGGTTACATAAAGGACACATTAATTAACCATTGACAAAATCGGCAGGGCGAGGCACAAATATGCAACATTGGGTTGTAAGCAAATTGGGCTTGAAATTTTAGCATCAGCTAAATGCAAATTTCAGCTTCAGTTCCTGCTGACGAATTACAATCAGCTTTTGTACATAACTTCAATAATATATTTTCAATCGGCAGCGGTTATCGGCAAAAGCTTTGTCTGACTTCAATAGTGTCATTGAAAAAGGTACAGATTATCCTGCAGTGGCCTATTTCAACAAGGCCGAGTCTTTGCGAGAATTAAATAGATTTGAAGAAGCTATAAAATATTACGACAATGTTATTTCGGTTGACAATAAAGATTCAAGAGCTTATTTCAAAAAGGGAATGACATTTTCAAAACTTGGGAAAAAAGATAGTGCTTGCATTTCTCTTAAAATCGCCAAAGACCTGGGTGATCCTGAAGCTGAAAAAGAAATCGGGACACTTTGTAACTAAACGCTTGCACACAACAACTAATAAAGCTTAGAAGCGGAATAAACAATGAGTTTTTTTAACTTCTACACCCTACAATGCCTGGACAAAACGTTTATTTCGTCAGGTGGCGAAACGGCTGGAATGGAGTTAAACAGGAAACCAGTCATAAGTTTGAATTTGACTGTTCGGCTAGGTGACTAAATGGGGCTTGGTTTTGCAATCGGCTTAAGTTCAGGGTTACTAACCCACCCGAACGCAAAGCCCCGAACGTTGGCAGAAATACAAAATGAAACATCTCGCTACCATAATCATTGTGGCTTTAACCTTTAACTGTTTTGGACAACAGTTTCAGTTTGACAAGACAAAAATTTCCAGTCAGACAAAGGCGATTGTTACGAAAATTGAAAAGGAAAATAGGCTGATGGGCAGTATAGTTGGAAACGGTGGCATTCGACCAAAACAATTTGACAACTTTACAGAATTACAAAAGGTTGCGACAAATGGTGAACTCCAGGAGCTAACGAATCATCCAAACGGTGTAGTTCGTTGCTATTCTTTTTGGGCATTGACCTATGACACTTCTGTCAATCTGCTTCCAATAATTATCAAACATATTCCCGACGATGAAAAGGTAAGTACAATGTTTGGGTGTATTGTAAGTAGTGAAAAAGTAGGAGATTTTTTTATTAGCCTTGCTACTCCTCAGTATGTTGACTTAGACTCGAAAAAACTTACACCTAACGAATTCAACTATTTAGACAGTCTTCTTATTTATACTCCAAATAAATTATATGCAAAAGAGAATGCAATAAACCGAGCCAGGTTAAGCGAAGCATCCTACGAAAGAGTTAGAGAACTCGTATTGAAAGAAAACAATCAGTCGGCGTTAGTAACACTAGCTAAATTCAAACGTAAACAAGATATTCAGTTAATCCTAAATAATGAAATGACTGGTGAACGTTATGGCAAACTTTTCTTTACTTACAAAGCAATTAGTGAGTTTCCTGACAACGCTTTTCTGCCTTTACTGGAAAGGTCTTTGTATGAAGCAATTGACAAAGGAGCCTCGAGTACGGATTGGAGAGAATTATATAAAGCTATTGCCAGTTTTAAAAATGACGCAGCACTTCAGCTTTTAAAAGTACCATTCACACAGACGAAACACGAAAACATAAGGCAATATCACATAGACTTTATCTTCGCAGCAGTTCATGACTTCTACGCTCCTGTTTATGATGAACTCCTTTGGGCAATGTGGGAAAGCGAAAAGAAGATAAATACAAAAGTCTTCAAGCTGCTTTACCCAAAAAATCCAGACAAGGCATTTCTGCTAACAAAAAAGACGATACAAAATGCGGATGATTTTTATTACTTCAACACAGGAAGTTACAGCGAAGATGAAGAAAAACCCGTAAACCTTTTAGCTGTTATGCTTGACACAGTTTTAGTTAGGGACAGACCATACGCCATTGAGCAAATCAACAAAAATATAAGAGAGATCAATGTTCATCAGTTTCCAACATTCGCAGACAAAGCATTAAAATTAGGCGACACTTCTTTTGTATCAGCCCTGTTTGACCGACTTAAAACGGAAGATAACGCACATATTTATTTGAAAGCAACTGAAGTGCTGATTGCATTAAAAGACAAAGAAATTAATAAGCGTATAGTAGAAGTAGCCAAGATAAACCCAGCATTGAGAAAGGATTGGGGAGGTAAAGAGTTTGCGAAATTATTAAAGGACAACGGCATCGAGTGACGATGTACTTCTGCCAACAAGAATCATGATGACGGCGGCAAAACAAAAAATCAGACAATCAGTTTTTGTACATAACTTCAATAATATATTTCAATTAAACAGCGGTTACCGATCCGTTGCGTCAGCTTAAAGAGAGATTCTACATGAAACAAACAGATAGCTTTTTATCGAATGGTTTTGTGATTTTTGACGAGATCTATACCATGGACGAAGTAGAAAATGTATTGCGACAAATCAACCTGGCAAACTCAGACAAAGACACATTCAGGAAATCAGAAGACCTCTTTGCTATTAGACAATTTTTAAAGGAAGTACCATCAGCGATCGACGCAGTCTTCAATGATAATCTCAAAGCAATTTTAAGCCAAATTTTAGGTGACAAATATTTTGTTGTAAAAAGCATTTATTTTGATAAACCACAAACATCAAACTGGTATGTTTCATATCATCAGGACCTGACAATCTCTGTTGATAAGAAAGTTTCTTTGAATGGGTTTGACCTTTGGACAACAAAACAGAATCAGTTTGCAGTTCAGCCACCGTTGAACATTTTACAAAATGTCGTGACTGTTCGTATTCATCTTGACGATACCGATGAAAACAACGGCGCATTAAGAGTTATACCTAAGTCTCATTTAAAAGGCGTTTATAGACCAGAAACTATTGATTGGACTTTTGAGAAGGAAGTAAGTTGCAATGTATCAAAAGGCGGAATTATGCTTATGAAACCGTTACTATTACATAGTTCAGGCAGAACAACCAACAATAGGCAACGGCGAGTGATTCACATTGAGTTTTCAAATCAGGAACTACCAACAGAACTTAATTGGGCAGAACGAATAAATTTATGTTGATAAGCCGGGCGCACAACATGGGTTTTGTGTTAAGGCGGCTGAAAGCAAAACCTGCTCGGTAATAATTTTATTTAACTTAATGCCTGGGCTGGACTACTGAACAGCAATACCGCCACGAATTACAAGATCCCGACATTTCAAATTTAATTGCAGACTTATCTAAACACCTACATATACAGCAAAGATAATCCATCGGCTGCAGATTCGGGCTTGACGTTTCCGATGGCCCGGCCGAACTCAATGCCATAGCCATTAAACGCCATTATATGAAAACTCTGATAGCCATAATTTTCTTGTTGATTGCAGATAAAGCATTGTCGCAGGACGACAGCAATTATGTTTCTTCCTGTAACTATTTTAAGGAAAATAAACTTGCGCTCAACGTGATAGAGCCTCCTGATGGGTACAATCTTTTTTACAATTGTGATTCAATGCTCTTCGTTCGTGGAAATTTTTCAGACACGATCAAAATCTGGACACCTGGAGTCGAATGGGCTCATACCCTTGATCAATTCAAAGACGTTGTGAGTAAACCAAATTATGGCAAGACAATTTTTGCGAAATCAATAATGTCAGACGGCCGCATACTTGTTGTAAATTGCATGGAAACTGTATTCATTTTTCGAAACGATTCATTGTACGAAGTAGAGGACACAGTTTCGAAGCCGAAGGAATACTTTTCTATGTTGGTCGACCATGTGTCAGGAAAAATGGACGAAACAACCTACCGGCATAAAAAAGATAGTATTGATTTGTTGTATAAAGATCGGCACGCTTATGTTCCGAAATTGATTTTTGCAAAGAACATGTTCCATCGGGGAAAAAAGAAGGTAACGCTATCCCGGAAAGTTAACTATGAGAAAGATGAGATCGAACTGGAACGGGAATGGGTGGAGAATGGCAAAAAATGTTATGTAGTTAGAATTAATAATAAATTCGAAAATGAGAAGACAACCTATGCTTACGCCATAAATGAAGATATTAAGTTTATTTGGTGGGAAGGTTGTGGCAACAGAACTCAAAAGTAGTTGACGATATTCAGGCGGAGCAAGATGTTTTGTGAGGGACGGAGTAGTAAAGGATATTGCGTTATATGAAGGTTCGGCTGATTTGACAAGCGGAAGAAAATTTGTATCGGATTTTATCTGCGTTAACAAAAACGAGTTGCCCAAAGTTGTAGTTATTGATATTGCATTTAGTGGAAAAACAGGTTGGTTTGTTCTCGAATTTAATGCATGCTGGGGCGCAGGACTTAACGGTTGTAAAGCAGTGAACGTAATTGACTGCATCATAGATGCAACGATTAATAAATGAGTGGTAATGCATGTTCATTTTTCCAATGTTGACGAAACTTTGATCCGATAGTAAAATTACGACCCAGGCAATGTTTTTGAAATCGCTCACAAATTAAATAAGGTCGACAAATTGCTCTGCCAACCTTTTTAAAATATATTTTTTCGCCTTTATTTCGGGGGCTGTATTCCCTCGTCAACCCGGTAACTCGTCAACCCGTTAACCAGTTAACCCGTTAACTCATCAACTATCCCTTCACTTTCTCCAACTCTTTCACTATCCGGCTAACCGTTTCTTCTTCCGAAAGGTGCTGCGGCTGAAATGTTGAGCCAATCACTTTTTCATACAGTTCAATATATCTTTTCGAAATAGTATTGATCCACTCATCGCTCATTTCAGGAACTGTTTGTCCTTCCTTGCCCATAAAATTGTTGGCGATAAGCCATTCGCGTACGAATTCCTTGCTCAGCTGTTGCTGGCGTTCGCCGGTCTTTTGTCTTTCCCCGAACCCGTCGGCATAAAAGTAGCGGCTGCTGTCGGGCGTATGAATTTCATCCATCAGGTAAATGGTATCGCCGATTTTGCCGAATTCATATTTTGTATCAACTAAGATCAAACCCTGTTTGGCGGCGATTTCTTTACCGCGCGCGAATAACTTCAGGGTATAATCTTCCAGAACGGCCCAATCTTCAGCTGTGGCGAGCCCGGTAGCAATTATTTGTTCTTTTGAAATATCTTCATCGTGGCCCGCTTCGGCTTTAGTGCTTGGCGTTATGATGGGGGTTGGAAAAAAATCATTTTCTTTCATGCCTTCAGGTAGGGGTACACCGCATAATTCGCGTTTTCCACTGGCATAGGTTCGCCATGCATGACCTGTTAAATTACCACGCACTACCATTTCGATCTTAAAAGGCACACATTTTTTACCAATAGACACATTGGGTGCAGGTACCGATACTAACCAGTTGGCACAAATGTCGCGCGTAGCCTGCAGCATGTAAGCAGCAATCTGGTTCAATACTTGTCCTTTATAAGGGATGGGGCGGGGTAAGATCACATCAAATGCAGAGATGCGGTCACTGGCAATCATTACTAGCCACTGATCTTCAATAGTATATACATCTCTTACTTTGCCTCGGTAAAAGTTTGTCTGCTGAGGAAATTGTAATGATTTCATGGGCCGAAGATACCAGCGATGTTGAATATGATGAAAAAAAAGAATTCCCGAAATATCAACAAAATCAAGAAGATGTGATTAAATAAAATTTTCTGTTGAAAATTACAATCCGTATTTTGCTCTATAACCATAAAAACTCCATGCCATGAGTAAATACTCTCGTTGCCTGGCAGCTTTATCCTTGCTCTTTTTTTTTACGATTGCTGCCAGGGCTCAAACTACAACTATTTCCGGAACCGTAAGAAATAGTACCAACAAAGAACCCGTTCCCTTCGTTACGGTTGTTATTAAAGGAACAGGTTCAGGGACCTATACAGATGAAAAAGGTAATTTTAAACTGACCACTTCCCGCGCCTTCCCCCTAACGCTAGAATTTACGTCCATTGGCTTTACTGCCAAAGAAGTAGCTGTATCCGGTGGCGGAACACCTGTTGAAGTAGACCTTGTACCCGGTTCCGATCTGGGTACCGAGGTAGTTATTTCGGCAAGCCGCGTTCCGGAACGAATACTGGAATCGCCTGTGTCGATCGAACGTATGAATATAGGCGCCATTCGCGCCGCTGCTGCACCTAATTATTATGATGGCGTGGCTAACCTGAAAGGGGTTGACCTCACAACATCAAGTTTGACTTTCCGTACTATCAGTACCCGTGGTTTTAATGGCAGTGGTAACCTGCGGTTCAATCAGCTCGTTGATGGAATGGATAACCAGGCGCCCGGTCTGAACTTCAGCGTGGGCAATATAATTGGGCTTACCGAACTGGATGTTGACAACGTGGAACTGTTACAGGGCGCTTCTTCTGCCTTATACGGTTCAGGTGGAATGAACGGTACCCTGCTTATGAACAGTAAGAACCCGTTCAAATACCAGGGGTTGAGCTTCCAGGTAAAACATGGGTACATGCACTTCGACGATCCGGCGCAGGACAATGCAACGCCTTACTACGACTGGTCGCTTCGTTATGCAAAAAAGATCAGTGAAAAATTCGCTTTCCGGTTGTCGGGTCAATTCATAAAGGCCGATGACTGGCAGGCTACCGATTACCGCAACCTGCAACGGAACAACGTGTTCAGCTCACTCAAAGATGGTAATCGTAATACGGATCCCAATTATGATGGCGTGAACGTGTTTGGCGATGAGGCAAGTGCGAGCCTCTCTGCACTGGCACAGGCAGGTATTTTCGGACCAAACAATCCTACGCTTCCCGGGGTGATCACCAATTTAAGTACTTCCCTGGGCCGGGCGCCGACGCAGCAGGAAATCGTTGGGCATTATGCTACTACCACTGCCTATGCCGGCAATCCCCAAACGCTGCCATTATATTTAATGGCCAATGGTTTGGCAAGAGGGTATTATGGTTCACAAAATGTAAGCCGTACGGGATATAACGAAAATACGCTGGTTGACTATGATACCTATAATGTGAAAGTATCCGGCGCCCTGCATTATAAAATAACTGAAAATATTGAAGCTATTCTGGCTGGTAACTGGGGAACCGGTACTACGGTGTATACCGGCGCCGATCGTTACAGCATCAAGAACCTGAAAATGGGCCAGTATAAACTGGAGTTCAGGGGCAGGAACTGGTTTTTGCGTGGTTATACCATTCAGGAAAATTCTGGAGACGCGTATACGGCCACTACGGCTGCAGTGGCGATCAACCGTGCCTGGAAAGCCGATCAAACATGGTTTGGCCAGTACGCTTCATTTTATTCAGGCGCCCGTATGGCCGGACTTCCAGATGCTCAGGCACATGCTTTAGCACGGGACTCTGCTCAGGTGGGTGCTTATTTGCCCGGTACACCCGCCTTTCAGGCCGCTTTCGATAGTGCAGTAAATAAGTCTATCAGCAAAGGCGGCGCTAAATTCGAAGACAAATCAGATATGTATCATTTCGAAGGCCAGTATAACCTGAGCGATCATATCAAATTTGCAGAAGTACTGGTAGGCGCCAACTTCCGTCGCTATGTGCTGAACTCAAGCGGAACCATCTTTGCCGATAGTACCGGTACCATCGGTATCAACGAAGTGGGCGGTTACGCGCAGGTATCGAAATGGGTGCTGGAAGAGCGGTTGAAATTAACCGTTTCAGGCCGGTACGATAAGAACGAAAACTTCGACGGCCGCTTTACACCACGCGCCACCGCACTACTAAAAGTGGCAAAAGACAACAGCATCCGCTTATCGTATCAGCAGGCGTATCGTTTCCCTTCTACGCAGGACCAATGGATCAACCTGCGTACGCCGGCGAGCATCCTTATCGGCGGGTTACCCGATTTCTATTCGTTCTATAATTTTGGCGGAAGCCCTGCTTATACTGCCGAAAGCATAGTCGCTTACCGCAATTCAATCAATAATGGCACGCCTAATCCCACTTTACTACAAGAGGCTGATTTCGGAACGCTGAAACCTGAGATCGCCAACTCATACGAAATTGGGTACCGCGGTTTGCTTACGCCGAAACTGCTTGTTGATGCATATGGTTATTATAGCCAGTACAAAGACTTCCTGGGCCGTAAGGCGGTGGGCAGAGGCGCCAGCGCCGACCCAGCCAAAACATTTACTGAACTGGCAAGCCCGTTCACGACTACCAATTACTCTTTTGTATCCAATTCAGAAAATACAGTAAATGCATTAGGCTGGGGGGTAAGCGTGAATTACCGGTTTAACAAGGGCTACGATTTCGGTGTTAACGTATCGGGCGATCAGTTGAATGATGTCGATTCGGGGTTGGTAACTTTCTTCAACACGCCAAAGGTTCGCTTCAATGTAACTTTCGGTAATGATAAAGTGAATAACAGCAATTGGGGTTTCAATGTCCTGTATCGCTGGCAGGATGAAATGTTGTGGCAAGGTACTTTCGGTACCGGCCAGGTAGAATCATTCGGTTCACTTGATGCGATGATCAGCTATCGTTTGCCTAAGATCAAAAGCCTGATCAAACTGGGCGCTACCAACCTCACGAACAAGTATTATACTACGGCGTTTGGTAACCCAAGCGTTGGCGGGTTGTACTACGTGAGCTTTGGGTACAATGTGTTTTAAAAGTCAGTAAAGCTTTATAAAAAATGCGGCATCGTTACTGATTGCCGCATTTATTTTTATGTTTCTCTGTGCTGATCAACTCTTCAGCATGATATCTTTCACCATCTTCACACAATCGAGGTGCTGCGCGGTAAAGCTATCCTGCCAGGCAATGCCCATTTGTTTCAGATCGAAATGTTTTAATACAGTGGCAACGGAACCTAACTGACCGTTCTCTTCCTGTTTGTAGCCAAGTATATAAACCGAATCGGCCAGCTCTATCGCCAGTTCAATATCGTGGGTACTGAACATGATCGTGTTCAGTTCATGGCTTTCATTAATTAGTTGAAACGCTTTTTTTACGCTGACGATATTACCGATATCCAAACCCGAAAATGGTTCATCGAGCACCATATAATGACCCGAACTGAGCAATTGCTCGAGGATGGCCGTCCGCTGCCGCTGACCGCCCGACAAGAAGTTTGGATACTGATCTTTGCAGGTTTCCAAACCCCAGTCTTTCAGGTAATGCATGATCTTTTCATCTTTTTCCTGTTTGGATAAAGTGGTTTTGCGTAAAGCGAACAGCAGCGTTTCATATACTGTTTTATGCCTGAACAGGGTGTATTTCTGATTTACGAACCCAACGTCGCCTTCGTGTACCTGTTTGGCGGGTTGTTGTCCGTTCTCAACTGGCTTGCTTAGATCAGGAATCAGCACCCGGCCGGTGGTAGGTTTTTCCAATCCGGTGAGCGCCCTGAAAAGGGTTGATTTTCCGCGGCCCGACCGTCCCAGGAATGCAATGATCTGGCCCTGTTGCCGGCTGGCGCGAACAGTATCTTTTTCGGTAATATTAATGTCGCGAATGATGGTCCTGTCACCATAGGAAACGCTCAGGTTCTCTACGTGCAGGATGACGCCTTTTTGCTCATAGGTCTGTGCTGCAGTTGTCATATCAGAAGGTTGAATACTTGAATAGGGATTTACGGGTTGCACGAAGCACCCAGTCGAGTAGCAGGCCTACCAGTAAGATCACGAGCTGTAGCGCTACGATACGGCCATGGTTCATGAATTTGTCGCTGTTCTTGATCAGCACACCAAGCCCCCCGGCAGCCACCAGGATCGATTCTACGGTTACCAGCATCATCCAGGTCATGGCCAGGTTCTGGCGCAATACATCGATCACATAATCGAGCCGGCCTTTGATGATCACTTCCCATAACACTTCCCAACGGGTGCACTTCAGCGAACGCGCATGATCGATCTCATCGGCGGGTACATCTTTTAAAACCGCCAGCAGCGACGTAATGAAGTACAAACTCATGAAGATCACCAGCACGCTTACCTGCATATTACGGGCGCTGCTCACCAGTAATGCCAGGTAAAAAGTGATGCCCGTAAGCGGCAGGTACCTTAATTTACTCAGTGTTATGGCCAGCGGTTGCAAAGCGGGCAGGGGAGATATGTATACGAGTAATAATGAAACCAGTATGGAGTAAACAGTGGCTTGCAGGCAGAGAGCCAGCGAACTGCCTACATGAACAACAAGGCCTTCCTGGTACAACGAAAGAAACCCATCCCAAACCTGACCCGGTGTTGGGAACAAATGTTTTTCGCCTGAAGAGGAAATGATCCAGTAAATTACCAGCAGCGCTATCCACGCGGCAAATATTATATACCGCTCTTTATGAGCTACTTTTTCAAACGGCCTGAACCAGTTTTTAAGTTTCATAAGATATTTTTAAGCAAAAGGGTGAGGCATCTTCTAAAAAGATGCCTCACCCTTATTACAGTCAGGTTATTTAAGAAGAGTGATCACCACCCGGCGGTTCTTTGCTTTACCGGCCGGTGTGCTGTTATCGGCAACAGGTTCATCCTGGCCTTTGCCATCCGTTTTCTGAAAGCGGGTGGCGGGTATGCCTTTCTGTATAAGGAAATTCTTTACCGCTTCGGCACGGGCGGTTGACAACGCATAATTGGCGTCCTGTGTGCCGGTATTATCGGTATGGCCTACCAGTTCCAGTTTTGAATCTTCTGCCTGTATCAGCAGGTTATAGATCTGGTCCAGTACATCTTTGGCTTCAGGCCGAACGGTGGCTCTGCCCACATCAAAATTGATGCGCCATTCACCCGATGCCATTACGCTTGTTGCTTTTTTAGAATAATCAGCAGTGTAAGTGGTTCCTGCATCGATATTGGTGATCCCTTTCAGGTAAGAAATGTTCACAGCTTCTTCGTAAGGCACAATACGTTTAACGTTCTGGTTAAAACCACCGGGGTTCAGTTCTTTCAGGTAACGTGATACCTGGTCATAAACAGCTTTATAACGATTTATACCATCGGTAGCACCAAAGTATTGGTTGCAGTCGGCCAGGTTGAAAACGCGCGAACCGCCCATGTTATAGGAAATGCCGCCTTTTTCTCCCTGCTGGCCTTTAAACATCGCGTACCAGTAGTCGCCGTTTTCCTGTTTGAAGTTTTCGGCAACGGTTTCCGATGCCTTTTTGCGCCAGCTGTCATATTGCTTCATCTGGTTGGTAGCCAGAAAAGTTGCTTTAAAAATATTGGTCACCAGTTCCTTGTTGGCATCTGCCCATTGTTTCAACCCGATCACGGTAGTAGGCATCTGGTTATTGAATTCTTTGGTAGATACCACATCGGTAAAACCGTTCAGGGCATCGAATACCATTTTATCGCCGGGCGTCCATGTTGCGCAACCATCAATTTTTTTATTGATCGTTTTACCGGTGAGCTTTCCGCCCTTTACTTCTTTCATGGGAACGGTATAACCCTGGGTTTGCGACTTAATAAGCGCTTTTGACGCTTCAATATAATCGTCATTTTCTGCGGCTACGAAGTTTACGGCTTCTGCATCATACGTGGCGGGGTCGGGATTTACTTTCAGCCCGTTGGCAAATGCATAGTTAACGGCTACCACCCAGTCGCCATCGCCGATTACAGTTGAAATTAAGGCGCCTTTCATCGACTGTGGGTTCATCTTCCAGCTTGGGGGCCCAATCACTTTATCTTCACCATAACTTAAACCAATAGCGCCCAATACCTGTAACTGGTATTTACCAGCGCCATATTTATCATTGAGGGCCTGTTGTGCAGAGCTGATATAAAAAGGTGCGCCATCACCCATGATCATGATCGCCGCTACTCCTTCTTTTGGTATATTATTTCCTTTGTCGAACTCTTCAACGAATTTCATTTGCTGGTTACGCAATTCTGAAAGCCAATCCTGGCGGATCAATTCAAGATTGACGCCATTTTTTTCCATCAGCGAACCTTTGGTGGTTTTGGAACCGCCATTGGCTACTATTATACCCGACTGGGCATTCCAGGCATAACCGGCTATGCGTACCAGTGGTTTGGAACCTGCTTCCGAAGATGCTTCTGCCTGGGGCAGCGGCAACTCGGCCGAAGTAGTTACATTATTTACATCTTTGTCCGAAACATCCAGTTTTTCAAGCGATTTGGATTCATCTACACGCAGGCCGGGACTTAAAAAATAAACAGCGCTACCAATGGCGCCCGCTACCAATAGCGTTATCAGGGCCTTTGAAAAAAAGGTTAGGTTAGACCATTTCATGTGTTGTTCTGTGTGTTGGTTAAATTAATTGAAAATATCCCCGAAACCTTTGCTTTCCAGCTTATCTTCCTGTGATAATTTGTAGTTGGGGTTGCTGTATTTTTTCGATTCCGGAATAGTATAATTATCGGTTTTGATCTGGTCGGCCAGTTTATCGAGCTTGGAATACAGCTCATCGCTATCCATTGAATACTGGCTGGTGAGCGTGTCGAGGTCGAGCAGGTTCTCTTTGGTAGTGGCCAGGTCGAGCTCGATGGTATTGGTAACCACATCCAATGCATACTCCAGTTCCCATCCTTTGGTAAACAGCATGGCCGATTTGGCCTGCTCGGTGGCGGCACGGGCTGCCTGGGCAAAGGCGTATTCTTTTTTCAGCATATCGATGCTCACTTCAAAATCGGCGATCTTTATTTCCATGGCCGTGTCTACCATATTGAGTTTACGGTCTAACTTGCCGATCACATGCGCCCTGCTGCCGTATTTTCGTACCAGGCTCGTACTTTGATTCAGCATATGGCTTATACGCTGTGCCTCGCTCAGGGTTTTCATAAGATTTGTTTGATACTCGACATACTCATCAGAATCCTTGGCCGCTTCCCCCATTTTAGCGTCCATCTCCTGCATCCTGCTTTTGGTGGTTTCTGCTTTTGATTGCAACACCAACACTTTATCCTGGTAGTCTTTTGCTTCTTTTTCCGCTTTTATCGATTCGCTTTCCATGTTCGATTTAATAGCTTTGATCTTAGCCTTGGCTTCTTTAAATCGTGCCCGGTTCTGCGTCATCTTTTCTTTTTGTTCTTCCAGCTCGCCAAACGGATCGTATTTGATCAACATCTTGTGAAATATTCTGGCCAGTTTTTTAAGTGCTTTAATGATCACCGGCAGCATTATGAAAAAAGCGATCACCAGCACGGCGGCGGCAATGGCGCCCAATACCTGGCCCACCCATGTAAATACAATAGGCAGAATAAATTTATATAACCCCCATGCAATAGTGCCCAGAATAACCAGGCCAATTACAGTGGCAATTCCTTTTTCTCCTTTACGCCAGTTCTTGGGATTGAATGTTATCTGGCTTTTTTCGAAATGCTTGAGAATAGGCAGTTCAAGCACCTTACTGGATTCAGTTGACATTCTTATAGATTTAAAATAAAAGTTGTTAGGCTTTAATATGTTTCAGGATCCCTTCTTTGATAATATTCAGTTTGTCGATGCTTACTTTCCGGGCCATGTCATTGGCCAGTAATTTTTCGCGGATAGCTTTTTCCTGGGGATAGAAAGTTTCGTCTGTTTTTGTAAGCGCGGCTCTTTTTTGACTGATATCTGCTTCCAGGTGTTGTAGTTCAGCGCGAAGCTGCGTTATACGGGCCGCTCCGGCATCTATTTCACGTTGCAGTTTGTCTTTGTCGGTACTCTTTTTTTCCTGCAGGGAATTCAGTTTTTGCTGTCCCTGGTTCACATACTGCCCATGCACCTCATTTATTTTGCTGATATAAAACTCGGCGTCGGTCATTAACTTTTGCGGAGTAATGGTCTTGTCGAGCGACTTCGCCATCTGGTATGCTAACTGGTAGGTACTGTCATTAGCATGCCCAATACTGCTGATTGCTTTGTAGAATTCGTAAAAATCGTAACCGGGCATGTTGATGGAATCAAGACCTGATTCATACACATTAAGCACTTCCTGTACAGAAGGATCGATAGCCGGTGGTGGAGTGGCCATACCATTGGCCGAACCGGTTTGAACGGATTGACTATCTGTAACGGGGAATGAAAAAGATTCCGTTTTATTTTTTTCGGTTGTATCTTTTTTAGCAGTTTCGGATTCGGTCTCTTTTACAAACAGGCTCTTCCAGTTTTTAATCATGGATGATAAGGGTTTACTTAAGGTAACTAAAGGGATTTAAACGCTACATTAAATCCTGATTTACAAATAGACTAATAGACTATTTGATAAACACTTTTGTATTTATCAACAACTTTTTTCTGATTAAATATGCCTTTCTGGTAGTTATAGATGCAATGAAACTTTACAAATATAAGGCATGCGTACTCAAAACGCACTGAATTAAGGATTATTGTAATATCAATGGCGTAATGTTGATTGGTATTAGCAATTATACTAAAGTGATGGAGTGCAAAAAGGTCAGCTTCCCTGCCGCGCAGCTGTGTATTTCATTATCACATTATCGAATTATCCCATTATCAAATTAGTTTTCCATACTCGCTGCTATCAGTTCCGCTACATCCAATACCCTTACCGTCTCTTCTTTTTCCTTTTGTTTTACGCCATCAGTAAGCATGGTGTTGCAAAACGGACAGGCGGCAGCTACGATGTCCGATCCGGTTTCCAGCGCTTCCTGAATACGTTCCTGGTTGATACGAACATTTCCTTTTTCTTCTTCCTTGAACATTTGCGCACCGCCGGCGCCGCAACACAAACCTTTCGTTCGGCAACGTTTCATTTCAACCAGTTCGGCATCCAGCGCTTCCAGCACCTTGCGCGGCGCTTCATAAATATCATTGGCGCGGCCCAGATAACAACTATCGTGATAGGTAATACGCTTTCCTTTAAAGGCGCCGCCTTCTTTCAGGGTTATCTTTCCCTCATCGAGCAGCTGTTGTAAAAAAGTGGTATGGTGAATCACTTCATATGTGCCACCCAGTTCGGGATATTCGTTTTTGAGAATATTAAAGCAGTGCGGACAAGCCGTTACTATTTTCTTAATACCATAGCCATTCAGGATCTGAATATTCTGGTAGGCCATCATCTGGAACATAAATTCATTACCCGCCCGCCTGGCCGGGTCGCCGGTACAGCACTCTTCCTTACCCAGCACGGCAAAATTGATCCCCACTTTGGTAAGAATGGTTGCAAACGCTTTAGTGATCTTTTGCGCCCGCTGGTCAAAACTTCCTGAGCAGCCAACCCAGAACAGTACATCCGGCGGAGTGCCGGCCGCAATCATTTCAGCAACAGTTCGTATTTGCATGTGGTATACCGGTTTATGTGCCTCAAATATACAGTTTATGACGGCTAAATCATACACTGTGTAATCATAATGCCATTCGTAAACGGGGTATTGACCACCCGTGTATATCTATAACCG
Organism: Niastella populi; assembly: GCF_002078015.1. Classification (GTDB taxonomy): domain Bacteria; phylum Bacteroidota; class Bacteroidia; order Chitinophagales; family Chitinophagaceae; genus Niastella; species Niastella populi. The sequence continues at coordinate 382,348 of NZ_LWBP01000001.1, forward strand.
CTATATATTGGGGAACAGGTATATTTGACGACCTGAAAACAGACAACTACACATCATGAGAAAAAAACTATTCATCATTGTTCCTTTTACGTGTTTCGTACTTTCCTTACAGGCTCAGCGGAAACCCGATGCCGAACCGGCTGTGCCGAGGGTGGCCAAAACGGGCGATCAGTCGCATACCGTTCGCCTTGCGCTCGACAGCAGCGTCACTACTTCCAATACCGTTACCATTAAAGGCCAGCGGGTGCCTTACACAGTGACGGCCGGCTCGCTACCGGTTTGGGATGAGAGCGGCAAACCGCTTGCCGGCGTTTTTTATACGTATTATGAACGGTCCGATGTGAAGGACCTGTCGACCCGCCCGCTGGTGATCTCTTTCAATGGCGGTCCCGGTACTTCTTCGGTTTGGATGGAGATCGGTTATACCGGCCCGCGCATGCTGAAGATCGACGATGAAGGTTACCCCATTCAACCCTATGGGTTAAGGGATAATCAGCATTCGATCCTCGACGTAGCTGATATCGTATTCGTTGACCCGGTAAATACCGGTTTTTCACGTCCGGCCGATAAAGACGTTCCGCCTGCTACTTTTTTTGGTGTGAATGCCGATATCAAATACCTCGCCGGCTGGATCAATACTTTCGTAAGCCGCAACAAACGCTGGGCTTCACCCAAGTTCCTGATAGGAGAGAGTTATGGCACTACGCGCGTTTCGGGCCTTGCCCTGGAATTACAGAATGCTCAATGGATGTACCTTAACGGTGTGATACTGGTTTCACCAACCGATTTGGGTATTTACAGGGATGGCCCGGTAGATGCAGCGCTCAGTTTGCCTTATTTCGCCGCTACTGCCTGGTATCATAAAAAGCTACCGGCCGATCTGCAAGGCAAAGACCTTACTGCCGTATTGCCCGAAGTGGAAACCTTTACGGTGAACGAATTGATACCCGCTCTTGCCAAAGGCGGCAGTTTGCCCGATGCCGACAAAAACGCCATTGCCGCAAAAATGGCAAGGTACTCCGGCTTGTCGCAGCAATTCATTTTGCAGAATAACCTCGAAATAGCCACCAACGCTTTCTGGAAAGAACTGTTGCGCGATAAAGGTTATACCGTTGGCCGGCTCGACAGCCGCTACCTTGGTATCGACCGTAAAGACGCCGGTGTTGCACCCGATTATAATGCCGAACTAAGCCATTGGCTGCATGCGTTTACGCCTGCCATCAATATATACCTGCGCGATGAACTGCGTTATAAGACCGATCTCAAATATTATATGTTCGGGCCCGTATCGCCCTGGGACCGTTCGAATGACCGTACCGGTGAAAACCTGCGCCAGGCTATGGCCATGAACCCTTACCTGCATGTGTTTGTGCAGTCGGGTTATTACGATGGCGCCTGCGATTATTTCAATGCCAAATACAATATGTGGCAGATCGATGCCGCCGGTAAGTTAAAAGATCGGTTAACGTGGGAAGGATACCGCAGCGGGCATATGATGTATTTAAGAAAAGAAGACCTCGCAACGGCCAATCAGCATTTGCGGGATTTTATTCTGAAAGCGATTCCGGGTGATAAACCGGCAAAATATTAATTGTTTGTGGTTTATGGTTTGTGGTTGTCGTTGCACTTTGCGATTGCCCGATCATTCGCAGGGTTCACGCATTAAAGAACCATAAACCATAAACTACAAACCATAAACTGTATCTATTTGGAATGTTGTGCAATTAACCTCTTCGTTATCTTTTTTATCCCTTTAGACAAATTCTTCTTCGCGTCGCTGAGGATAATATCGCGGTTGGGGTTCAGCTCAATGGTGGCGTGTTTTTCAGACCACAGGCCAATGGTGAGGATCACGGGCAGCAGGTCGATGCCTTTTTCCGTTAAGCTGTAAACGATCTTTTGTTTATGCTGCGCATCCCTGGCTTTACGAATGATCTTTTCCTTTTCGAGCATAGCTAACCTGTCGGCCAGCAGGTTGGTGGCAATATGCTCGTCGGAGCCAAGGAATTCATTATAATACCGCTTCCCAAAGAACATCAGATCGCGGATGATAAGCAATGACCACTTATCACAGAATATTTCAATACCATAATTCAACGGGCAGTCAGATCGCATACTGTTAAATTTAGAACCACTTGCAAATATAAAGTAGTTTGCTTTATCTTTGCTACCGCTTGTGTTTTGCAAGTAGTTAAAGAAATCATATGAATAGAGTTGTAGTTACCGGCATGGGCGCTTTGACACCCATTGGCAACGATGTACCGGCCTTTATTAAGAATTTATGGGCTGGAACAAGCGGCGCGGCGCCTATCACCCGCTTCAATGCCGAACGTTTCAGAACGCGTTTTGCCGCAGAGCTGAAACAGTTCAATGCCGCTGCCTTTCTCGATAAGGGCGAATTGCGAAAGACTGATCTTTTCACTCAATATGCCCTGGTGGCGGCCGACCAGGCTATAAAAGATTCGGGGCTCGATTTTACTGCCATGGACCCCTTCGATACCGGTGTTATCTGGGGATCGGGGCAGGGTGGTATGCAAACCTTTGAAGAGCAGGTGGCCGAATATATCGGGGGCGATCGCAACCCGCGGTTCAACCCCTTCTTTGTGCCCAAGCTGATTGCCAATATGGCTTCGGGTATGATCTCCATCAGGTACCGCCTGATGGGCATTAATTACACTACGGTTTCGGCCTGCGCAACATCCAATACCGCCATTATGGACGCGCTTAATTACATCAGGCTGGGCAAGGCAAAGGTCATTATTACAGGTGGGTCGGAAGCCCCGATCACCGAAGCGTCTGTTGGCGGTTTTTGCGCCATGAAAGCCATGTCGGTGCGTAATGACGACCCGCAGGCGGCATCCCGCCCGTTCGATGTAAACCGCGATGGGTTCGTAATGGGCGAGGGCGCCGGGGCGCTGGTGCTGGAAGAATATGAACATGCCCGTAAGCGGGGCGCCAAAATATATGCAGAAGTAGCCGGCGCCGCCATGACGGCCGATGCCTGGCATATGACGGCTACCCATCCGGAAGGGTTGGGCGCGTACCAGGCCATGCGGCTGGCGTTGAAAGATGGCGGAATCGACGCCGGTGAGGTTGATTACGTGAATATGCATGCCACGTCGACACCGGTTGGCGATCTGAGTGAAATTGCAGCTATTACGAAATTATTTGGCAACGATCTGAAAGGCGTTCATTTAAGCGCTACCAAATCAATGACCGGTCACCTGCTGGGTGCTGCCGGCGCCATCGAGGCCATTGCATCAATAGCAAGCATAAACGAAAGTATAATTCCCCCCACTATCAATACACAGCACCTCGATCCCGAATTACCGGCAGGTATACAGATCGTATTGAAGGACGCGGTTGAAAAGAAAGTGAACATTGCCATGAGCAATACGTTCGGTTTCGGCGGACATAACGGAATAGTTGTATTTAGGAAAATGTAAGTTAAGATTGGTGAGTTGTGAGTAATGAGGCTTGTTTATGGGTTTAGGCCGTTTATGGTTTATGGTTTGTTGTTTGTGGTTCTTTATTGCAGATGCCAGCAAGGTATTGAGATGGCTCAAAATGCGGCAGGCCAACTAGAAACCATAAACAAGAAACCATAAACTAATAACAATCGTTTGCGCAATTTTAGTTTTCCAAATCAATGCTATGGAGTAATTTTTCGGCTTCAATTAACAACCTGAAGCGGCCTTATTGTATGAGTTTTTTGCGCGTTCCTTATTTGTATGGCATTGATCAGCATACGCCTTTACGTGATATATCACCGGTGCTCGATAGTGCACCGAAACAACAACTGGTGTATGTTCCCTGGGCCGATTATCCTTATCACCCCGATGTGCAGTTTGCTATGGCCCATGGCAGCGATGCCGTATTCATCAAATACTTCGTTAAGGAAAAAACGGTGCGCGCAGTTAACAATACCTTACATTCTCCCGTATATAAGGATAGCTGCGTTGAGTTCTTTATCGGGTTCGACGATGAACCGGCCTACTACAATTTCGAATTCAATTGCATTGGCGCCCATTTGATCGGGTATGGAGAAAATAATGCCAACCGCACCCTGTTGCCGCCCGGTATTAGCCAGCTGATAAAATACAAGGCTGAACTTACCAACGACGAAAACCAGGAAACCATTGGCTGGGAACTGACCCTCATGATCCCGGTTGCCGCCTTCTACTTTCACAATTTTCAAACCTTAAAGGGGAAGAACTGCGTTGCCAATTTTTACAAATGCGGCGATGAACTGCCCGAACCGCATTTTGTAACCTGGTCGAACATTCAATGGCCCCGGCCAAACTTTCATTTGCGCCAGTTCTTCGGCACGCTGGAATTTGAGTAAACCAATTAGCTAATTCGACAATGTGATCATTCGATAGTTAATACAGTCCGCCATCTGCCGGGGTAGCGGAAAACGACGCTTCTAAACGTGGAGCACATTTGCAATTCGCGAGATATCGGAAAATAAGCGCTGCCGCACCTAAAGCATTACCACATTATGTCATATTAACAAATTGTCACATTGGTATGCATTTTGCTTACCAACCCCCGTTCAAAATTTACCGTATCTACCCTTTGTCATAATAAATTCAATGTAGTCCGCTATCCCCTGAAAACTTTCTCTGAAATTATTCATTAAAAAAAATTGCATGCGAAAGTTTTTGCTCCTTAGTATTCTATGCCCATTAGTAGCCGTATCCCAGCAACGTTTTCACGTAACCTTGTTTGGAGGCCTTTCAAATTATGCAGGTGATCTGCAGGATCATCAGTTTACCCTGCAGCAATCGAATTTTGCTTTTGGCGCGGGTATCAAATATGACTTCACGCCTCATCTGGCTTTGCGCCTGGCGTATAATCACGGGTCAATTGAAGGAGACGACAAGCGGAGCGGCGATCCGTTACTGCGCGAGCGAAACCTGAGCTTTGCCTCAAAGATCAATGAAGGCAGCCTGCTGCTCGAATATACCTTGTTGAATATGGAGGATAGAAAAATTTCTCCCTATATCTACAGCGGCATTACGGTTTTTCACTACAATCCATACGCATACGATACTTTGGGAAATAAGGTTTTCCTGAAACCGCTCAGTACGGAAGGGCAGGGGCTTGAACAATACCCCGATCGCAAACCTTACAAACTGACGCAGTTTGCCATTCCGGTGGGTGTAGGGGTGAAATTCAGGATCAGCAGCAATACCATCCTGGCGTATGAAATATCAGTACGGAAAACGTTCACCGATTACCTCGATGATGTGAGTAAAACATATGTCGATCAATTTGCGCTCGGTCAGCAACGTGGCCTGAAAGCCGTATCGATGGCATTCCGCAGCGATGAATTGAAAGGCAGCACGGCTACCTATCCCGCCGATGGTTCTGTGCGTGGTGGTTCAAAATACGAGGACTGGTATTATTTTACCGGTTTTACCTTATACATTGGAATAGGTTCCGGCAATGGCAGCGGCAGCGGCTTTGGCCGTTCAAAGGGCGGAAGGAACAGGCTGGGCTGCCCGAATGTGCTGTAGGAAAGCTGCAAGCCACAAGCTGTAAGCCAAAAGCCGAAGTCCAAAAGCCAAAGGCCGAAAGCCAAAACTCAAATAATTAGTCAGAAGAGCTCGCTAACCTTCAGGTTCAGCTCTTCGGACTTTTTTTGATCCATCCATACTAAACCGGTTTGTTTTGCGTTAATATAGCCCAACCGATTGATCGTACCCTTTTACTTACTTCCTCCTTCTTCGAATTATAGTTCTATTTTGTGAACCTGCCAGCTAATCAGGCTGTCAACCGCCCCCTCATGAGCCTGCCAACTAGTTACCTTATCAACCAGTCAACCAGTCAACTTTTCAACGCCTTCTCGTGAACCCGCGAACAAGTGAACTTGTTAACCCCGACTTTATCGGGGCAGGCTCTGTGAACTTGTTAACTTTTCAACTTACTTTTGCCCCATGTCATTTAGAAATCAACAACATTTTATCGATACGCTGGAGCAGGCTGGTGAACTGGTGCGTATCAAAGCGTTTGTAGATCCCAAATTAGAAATTGCAGAGATCACAGATAGGATTAGTAAAACTACGGGCGGCGGAAAAGCCATCCTGTTTGAGAATACCGGTTACGATTTTCCGGTGCTGATGAACGCATATGGCAGCGAAAAACGCATGTGCCTGGCGCTGGGCGTTCAGCATCTCGACGATGTGGCCCGCGAAATAGAAAACCTGTTCAAGCTGCTTGCATCGCCCAAGGAAAGCATAATGGATAAATTAAGGGTGCTGCCCAAACTGTCGCAGTTTGCCTCCTGGATGCCAAAAGTAAAAAGCGGCCGCGGCGCCTGCCAGGAAGTAGTGATGGCGCAACCCGATATTTCAAAGCTGCCGGTGATCACCTGCTGGCCAAAAGACGGCGGCCCGTTTGTAACGCTGCCCGTTATTCATACAAAAGATCCCAATACCAATACGCGCAACGTAGGCATGTACCGCATGCAGGTGTTCGGCCCAACCCTTACCGGTATGCACTGGCATAAGCATAAAGTAAGTGCGCGCCATTTCAATGAATATAAAAAGTTAAACAAACGCATGCCGGTGGCGGTAGCGCTTGGGGGCGACCCGGTGTATGCCTATTCGGCTACAGCGCCATTGCCCGATAATGTTGATGAATACATGCTCGCCGGTTTTCTGCGCAAGAAAAAAGTGGAGCTGGTAAAATGCATTACACAACCCGACATAGAAGTGCCGGCCGATGCCGACTTCGTGATCGAAGGATATGTTGACCCCGGTGACGAAATGATCTGGGAAGGGCCCTTTGGCGATCATACCGGTTATTATTCATTGCCCGACTGGTACCCGCGTTTTCATATTACCGCCATTACCCATAAAAAAGACCCGGTATATCCTGCAACGATCGTAGGTATTCCACCGCAGGAAGACGCCTGGCTGGGCAAGGCTACCGAACGTATTTTCCTTGCGCCAATAAAAATGACCATGGTGCCCGAGATCATCGATATGGATATGCCGGTGGAAGGCGTTTTTCATAACCTGGTTATCACCAAGATCAAAAAAGAATATGCCGGCCAGGGACAAAAAGTGATGAACGCCATGTGGGGCGCCGGTCAAATGATGTTCAACAAGATCCTCGTGCTGGCCGATGAAGGCGTTACTATTCAGAATTACACCAAACTGGCTGAATATGTTTTTGCCAATATGAACCCGGCCACTGATATTTATTTATCTACCGGTCCCATGGATGTGCTTGATCACAGTTGCAGCAAACTTGGTTTCGGCGGTAAAATGTGCATCGACGGCACAAAGAAGTTCGATGAGGAAACAGAAGATCGTTTTGCATTCCCGATCTTAAGCAACCGCTTCGATAAACAGGCGTTGATGCAGCAGTTCCCCGAGATCAGGGGCATTAATAATGCTTTGCCTGCCATTCATATTCCCTGTTTAATTATTTCTGTTGAAAAGAACCGCAAAGGGCATGTGCGCGAACTGCATCAGCAATTATGCGCCACCGGTATGATAGAAGGAATAAAAATGGTATTATATGTAGAACATACCGTTAATGCCAATGACCTTCCGGTTGCATTATGGCGTTTCTGCAATAACCTCGATCCCCGCAGGGACAGCATACTGGTGCAGCAGCCCGCCCGCCAGATACCGGGTAAAACCTGGGCCTGTATGGGTTTTGACGGCACCATAAAAACCGCAGCGCTCGACGATTTTCAGCGCGACTGGCCGAACATCATTGTGGCAGATGATAAAACCATAGCATCCGTTGATGCCAAATGGGATCAACTGGGTATTGGTGAATTCATTCCCTCGCCGTCATTGAAGTTCAAGGACCAGATGTATGGGGAGGAAGCGGTAGTTGTTTCTGGTTTATAGTTTATGGTTTATAGTTGATACCGAATTTCGGAGTGCCCGCTGACTGGCGGGCATTCTGCATGTAGGAATAACAATAAACTAAAAACAATAAACTATAAACTGCTATCTAAATTGTATCGCCTTTATGGGTTGTACTTTCTTCACTATGATAGTTGGTATCAGTAATACCGCAAAACAAATAACGAACGTGCCGATGTTCACCAGGGCGATCTGCCACCAGATTACATCCACCGCAGCTTCTGAAATATAATAGGCGTCTTCGGGTAGTTTAATAAAACCGGTTTCTTTTTGCAGCCAGGCTATCAACAGGGCGCATGCATTACCGAGGAGTAATCCGAAGAAAGTGATAATGGCGCCATGGAAAAGAAAAACGCCGCGTATGGTAAAATTGCGGGCGCCGAGGGCTTTCAACATGCCGATCATGCGGGTGCGTTCCAGTACCAAAATCAGCAAACAGGTTATTAAATTCAGGATGGCAATGCCTGTCATGATGGCCAGCACAATAAAGATGGTTTTATTTTGAAGGGCCAGCCAGTCGAATATGCTCGGGTAAATGTATTTGATGGTATTGCTTTGTAAACCGATGGGTATATCAGGCACAATGGCATCGCTTACCGCATCCATCTTAGTGAAATCCTTCAGAAAGATCTCGTAACCGCCGATCTGGTCGGGCGCCCAGTCGTTCAGCCGCTGGATCAGTTTCAGATCGCCAATAGCGATCAGTTTGTCATATTCTTCAATCCCTGTTTTAAAAATGCCGGCAATGGTAAGCTTGCGGGGGCGGGGCGGGGCGCCCGGTTGAATGAAATAGATCAGCAGCTGATCGTTCGTTTTTAGTTTTAACAGGTTGGCTGTATAGGCCGACAACATGAGCTCGTTACTGTAACCGCTATCGGTGAATTTGAGCCACCGGCCATCTACCCTGAATTTTTCCAGGTTGGCGAAATCGTAATCCTTTTCAACCCCTTTGAATAATACGCCTTCGATGGTTTCGGCGGTTTTAAGAATGGCGTTCTTGGTGGCAAAAGCCTGTACCGTTTTAATGGCAGGATATAACTGCTTTAACCCCGTAACCGAGTCGCTTCGATTAATAGGCGTCTCTTCTGCAATGGCCACCCGGGCTGAATAATAGCTTTGAATGCGGATATGTCCCCAGAAACTAAAAACCTTTTGACTGATCGTTTTTTGAAAGCCGCTCGCAAAGGTCAATGTAAGTATCATTACCGTTACGCTGATAACGGTTGCTCCAATTGATAACCGGATAACAAAACGGGAAAACGATTTTTGCTGATTAAACGCAATTCTGCGTGCTATAAAAGCGGCAATATTCAACCGGCATGATTTTTAGTTCACCAAATAACGCTATTAAATCTCAAACGGCAAATTTCAGGTTCCAAATAATAAAACCCAAATACCGAAACAAATGCCGGATCACAAATTTCAAAAAGGCGGACCTTACCTGTGTATTTGCGATTTGGTGCTTTTCTTTGGTTCGTGTAATTTGAGATTTGGAATTTTTACAAAGCACAACATGAAAAATATTGTCATATTATTAACTACGCTGATGGCGTTTTCCCGGGCGGCAACAGCGCAATTGACCGAAGCCGTATTCTATCCGAATATCAAGACCCCCCAGTTATTCCCCTCAGGCAACCAGCTGGGTTATCCGGTGCTGAACCTGAATGGGAGCGACAGGCTGGAATTACATTTCGACGACCTGGATGCGAATGTCAAAAATTACTCCTATACTTACCAGTTGTGCAATGCCGACTGGACGCCGGTATTGCTGAGCAGCTTCGATTTTATAAAAGGGTTCTCTTATCAGCGTATCAATACCTATCGAATTTCTTCCATTGCTTTTACCCGCTATACCCATTACTCTGCCGTGGTGCCTGAAAATAACTGCGCACCATCGCGCTCGGGTAATTATATTCTCAAAGTTTTTTTGAATGGCGACACCTCAAGAGTGGCATTTACCAAACGCTTCCTGGTGGTGGATAACCAAACCACCATTAGCGCCCAGATACAACAACCATTCAATGGAGAGATCTTCCGTACCTGGCAAAAGATCCCTTTCCAGGTTATATTAAGCGATCGCCTGCAGGTGATGAACCATCTGCAGCAGATAAAAGTGGTGATCCTGCAGAATAACCGCTGGAATACTGCACTTGTAAATGTGCGGCCCACTTTCTTCTCGGGTAAAAAACTTGATTTCAATACCGAAGACCAGATCGTGATGCCGGGTGGAAAGGAGTGGCGCTGGCTCGATCTGCGCAGTTTTCGCCTGCAAAGCGACCGGGTAGCAAAGGCCAATTACAATGCCCGTTCAACCGAGATCTTCGTAAAACCCGATGTTGACAGAAGCCAGCAGCGTTTTGTTTATTACCGCGATATAAATGGCATGTATACGATTGAAACAACTGAAAGCATCAACCCTTACTGGCAAACCGATTACGCAACGGTGCACTTTACGTTTATACCGCCGGAGAATGTACCTTTTGCCAATAAAGACCTCTTTATAACCGGGCTGTTGACCAATTACAACCTCAACGACAGCGCAAAACTGGTTTTCAATAATGAAACACGCATGTATGAGAAAACGCTTTTCCTGAAACAGGGTTATTATAATTACAATTATGTGACCATCGATCAGAACGATCCTAAAAGAGTGCCCTCTTATGAAAGCACCGAAGGCAATTTCTGGGACACGGAAAACGATTACATGATCCTTGTATATTATAGGGCACTGGCCGGACGCGCCGATGAGTTGGTAGGTCTCACGCATGTAAGCTCACTCACCGGAAGAAAAGGAGTGGGGGCGCCATAGCAATATTGAATAATGAATGTTGAATATCGAATGTTGAGGGAAAATGCGGTAAATGTTTAAAGATGAATGCGGTAAAATGTTTTTTTTACTTCGAAATTGAAAATTCTTCTGTTCGATATTCAACATTTTCCTACATTTGCATCCGGCAGGTCTTACACGACCAGCTCCCGCTGAACCCCCCCAGGGCCGGAAGGCAGCAAGGGTAGGTGGTTGTAGCGGTGCGATGTAAATCGCCTGCCTTTTTTCTTTTTTTTGGAGTGTACGAAAGATTACAATTGAATGGCTCCGAATATACTGCATGACTCTTGATGACGGTTCCGTCGAAATACCAGCTCGCTCAATCATTACTTCATCAATTACGCCTAATAACAATGCAAATTCGTAAATTTGCCATATTCATTTTACAATAGTTCAATAACTAATATCCAATCTGCAATTTTAAATCAAAAATAATCATGAAGTTTTTTATTGATACAGCGAATCTTGCCCAAATCAAAGAGGCCCACGACCTTGGTATCTTAGACGGTGTTACCACCAACCCCTCACTCATGGCCAAAGAAGGCATTAAAGGTGAAGATGCAGTGATGCAACACTACCTCACTATTTGTGAACTGGTTGATGGCGATGTAAGCGCTGAAGTATTAGGAACCACAGTTGATGAGATCATTGAAGAAGGCAAAAAGCTGGCAGCTATTCACCCAAATATCGTGGTAAAAGTTCCGATGATCAAAGACGGGGTGAAAGCGTTGAAATGGTTTTCCGACAACGGTATCAAAACTAACTGCACACTGGTTTTCTCTGCCGGTCAGGCAATTCTGGCCGCCAAAGCAGGCGCTAATTATGTTTCTCCTTTCATTGGCCGTATCGACGACAGCAACTGGGATGGCCTGGAACTGATCAAACAAATTGCCCAGATCTATGCTATTCAGGGGTATAAAACAGAAATTCTTTCTGCTTCTATCCGCAGCCCGTTGCATATCGTAAAATGTGCTGAAGCCGGTTCTGATGTGATCACTTCACCGCTGGAACCAATTCTGGGTCTGTTGAAACACCCGTTGACTGACCTCGGCCTGGCCAAATTTCTCGAAGACGCCAAAAAAATGCGTGCTGAATTAGCTACCGCCAAATAATCAATTGACAATAGACAACTGGCAATAAGCAATTTTAAAAGCAAAAGGTATTGGAGCTTCCAATACCTTTTGCTTTATCGGGTATCCCATATCTGTATTTCATTATCACATATCAAATTATCGTATTATCACATTAACCTCTTCTGTTACGCCGCCCCGAAGGGGTGTTCATGATCTCCTCAACCGTTTTCAGCCGTTCCACCACTTCCACTTTCTTTATGTAGATGTCTATTTCTTTCCAGATGGCCGTATTGTTTTTCAGCACCGCTTTAACCGTCACTTTTTCGCCCCTGAATGCCGTATCGATTACCAGGCTGTTGCCTACGAACTTCCCGTTCGAGGCAGTAAATTCGAGCTCCTTATTGGTTAAAGGAAGCCAGCGCCCGTTCGAAAGTTTGCCATCTACATTTATATAATTATGCGTGCCTTTTTTAAGGCTGTCGGTATACAGGTGAAAGAAAATACTGTCAACCTGCTGGGCACGCCCTGCAGTGCCTGCTGCCACAATCAGCAGCAGCAACAGAAATTGTTTAAGGGGTACGTTGGTTTGTCGCTTGCACATCGTATAAAAGGTATATTGTCTTATTGTTAGACTATAACGTACCTACCTGGGTTGTGTTGTTGAGTATAAATTCATGTTAAAGAAATTAAGCCTAAAGCTGAAAGCCGAAGGCAAATACAGCTAAAAGCCTAAAGCTGAAAGTTGAAAGCAAATACAGCCGCCACCTGCTGCGGTTTCAGTTGGCAAGCAATTAGTCGGGAACTCAATAACTGAACAACCCGCAAACCCGGAACTAAGAAACTTATACCGGCGCCAGCGTCAGCACTTCCTCATAATGCCTTACCACCGGGTCGTACCGAACCATCATTTCCTGGGCAATGGCCGGCACCACGGCAATGTCGGCCGATTCACCCGCAAATTCCCTGATGGCATCCATGTTCTCCCAATAGGTAACTACCAGGAACTCAATTCCATCGGTTACCACCCGCCTCAGGATGGATGCATTTACAAAACCTTTAATGGCCGACAATCTTTTAAGCGTATCGTTTTTCAGGTGTGCGAGGTAATCATCAGCACACTCAGGTTTGATAACTCCTGTCCAGTTTCTGGTAATCATAGCAAAATGGGATTGATTATTAAATGCTTAATGCTTAAGGCTGAAGGCTTAAGGCATTGTCCTCTCTGCGAATGTCCTGTAAAAATCGTACCTCTCTTTCGGCTGCATTTCAGCGGCGCATGAGGAATTTGGGACCACCTGCAACTACGGGGTTTTGCGTTTGGCGTTGTGCGTTCCGCGTTCAGCGTTCGTTAAGTTAATGTATAATAGCGAGGTAACAATGGAGAAAATCCTGACTTCCTGCTGCATTTTAGTGATGCTTCGGAAAACAGGACTGCTGAACTTTCGGCATCTGGCGTTCCGCGTTAAGCGTTTTGCGTTCAGCTTTTAATTCACATTTATCTTTAATATCTCCAATTCATACAGGTACGGTCAAATCAGGCGTTATTCACCTGGTTACGCACAAGATATTAACATTTATAAACACCATTTCACAGGCTTTATTCCACAAAAGTGCACAACTTTTGAGGCTATATAGCGTAAGCGGCACTATTTTGTATCGCTATTTGTTATTTTTGTCGTTTCCTAAAATAAATCCAACAAGTGCGCTTAAAAAGCTTAGAAATCAAAGGGTTCAAGAGTTTCGCCGATAAAACCGTACTCCACTTCGACGAGGGGATTACGGGCGTTATTGGCCCCAACGGGTGTGGTAAGAGTAATATTATTGATAGTATCCGCTGGGTGATCGGGGAGCAGAAGATCAGTCACCTCCGCAGTGAAAACCTGGAAAGCCTGGTTTTCAACGGGTCAAAAACCCGTTCGGCGAGTGGACTGGCCGAAGTAAGCCTTACTTTCGAAAACACCCGCAACCTGTTGCCCACCGAGTTCAGTACCATTACGGTAACCCGTAAATTCTATAAAAGCGGGGAAAGCGAATACCGCCTCAACGACGTTCAATGCCGTTTGCGCGATATCCAGAACCTGTTTATGGATACCGGGGTAAGCACCGACAGCTACGCCATCATCGAGCTGGGGATGGTTGATGAGATCATCAAGGACAAGGAGAACAGCCGCCGCCGCATGTTGGAGCAGGCAGCCGGCATCACCATCTATAAAACCCGTAAAAAGGAAGCGAAACAAAAGCTCGATGCTACAGAGCAGGACCTTGCCCGTATCGAGGACCTTTTGTTTGAGATAAACAACCAGTTGAAAACACTGGAAAACCAGGCTAAAAAAGCGGAGAAGTATTACGAAATAAAGAAAGAGTACCGCGAGCTCAGCATAGAGTTGGCCAAAGCGGCCCTCGAAGGTTTCAACATCACTTACCGTGAGCTTACCACGCAATCGGAGATCGAGACCGATAAAAAGATCCGGCTCGACGCGGAGGTTGCCAACGAAGAAGCCGTGATAGAGCAGGAAAAAGTAGGGTTCATTGAAAAAGAACGCGCCCTGCAAAGCATGCAGCACGAGTTCAACGATCTGTTGCAGACCCTGCGTACGAAGGAAAATGAAAAGAACCTCGCTTCCCAGCGCCTGAACTTCCTGAAAGAAAAGGAAACCAGCCTGCAGGAGTTTCTGAACAAAAGCGAAGGAACGCTGAAATCGATTGAAGAAAGTATTGAATATACCCGTGTTCAGGTAGAACAGGAGCAGGGCAAACTCGAAGGGTTGGAACAAATGGTGGAAGAGCACAAAGAAGCGGTGGATACCAAACGTTCGGCTTTTGATGAAATGAGAGGAAAGGTAGATACCCTGCGAGCCGAGAACCTGAGCCTGCAACGCAACCAGTTCGATGCGGAAAAGAAAGTAGCCGTTGCCGATACTTCTATCCAGAATGTGCAGAAAGCCATTAACCAGATAGAAGAAGAGCGCGAAGCCCGCTACAGCCAGATGAAACAGCTGGAAGAAGAAAAGATGCTGAAGGAGCAGGAGCTGGAAAAAAGACAGGTAGACCTGGTTCAATTACAGGAACACCAGGAAAGAACGAAAGAACAGATCCTGATCTCCCAACGCGAACTGGAGGCTTTACGCCAGCAGTTGGCTGAAGAGGGCAGGAAACTGGATGCCAAAAAGAACGAGCACGACCTGCTGAAAAGTTTGATCGACTCTATGGAAGGCTATCCCGAAAGCGTGAAGTTCCTGCACAACAACCCGGGCTGGAACCATACCGCGCCTATTCTGTCGGATATCATTTATGTAAAGGAAGACTTCCGCGCCGCCGTTGAGAACGTGCTGGAGCCTTACCTGAACTATTATGTGGTGAACAACCTGCAGGAAGGCTTACAGGCCGTACACCTGCTCGATAATAACAAGAAGGGGAAAGCGAACTTCTTCCTGTTAGATAAACTGAACGAACGCAATTCAGATGCCGGGAGCGGTCATGCACCCGCTAACACCATTGCCGCAATGGATGTAATAGAGGTGGATGCGCAATACCGTCAGCTTGCCGAATACCTGTTGGGCAATGTATTTATCGCAGAAAGCGACGATGCGCTGGCCACCAGCAATGGTTCGGTAGTTCTGGAGAAAACCGGTAAGTATGTAAAAGGTAAATTCTCGCTTTCAGGCGGCAGCGTTGGTTTGTTTGAAGGTAAAAAGATCGGCCGCGCCAAAAACCTCGAAAAACTGCATGAAGAGATCATTGTGCTGGAAGAAGTGGTTCAGGGCCTGAAAGATGGCATTCAGCAAAAGCATAACGAGGTGATCGGTTACAACGAGCAGTTGAAAGATACCGCCATAAAACAGGCACAGGCCGATATCAATACGCTCACCAACCAGATGTTCTCACTCGAGAACAAAATGGAAAACCTGCATGGTTTACAAAGTTCTTCGCAGAACAGGCTGGAAGAACTGCAAATGAACCTCGAGGAAACGACTTCATCTATTTCCGGCACCCGTCAGCAATGGGAAGAGCTGGTAAAACAGTTGAATGAGCTGAGAGAACAGTTGGGTATCGTAGAGAACGATTACAAATCGGCCGAAAGCGAATACAACAACGCGCAGAATGTTTTCAATGAGTACAACCTGCAGTTAACAAGGCAAACCAGCAAGATCAATTCAATGAAGCAGGAGCTCGATTATAAGAGCAAACAGCTGGTTGACCTGCGCAACCAGGTAGAGTCGAATGCTTCGCAGTTGAAGCAAACGCTGGAGAATATCACCGAAAGTGAAGAGCAGCTGAGCAATGCCGAGAACGGACTGGTTGAGATGATGCGCCGCAAGGAAGAAGAAGAGAAAAAACTGAACGAAGCCGACCAGGCCTATTATAACCTGCGCAATGCACTGAGCGAAAAGGAAAGCGAACTGCGTCATAAATCGAAAGAAAGAGAGCAGACAGACCATTTGCTGAACGAGATCAAGGACAAGCTGAACGAGCTGAAACTGCAGCTGGCGGGAATGAAAGAGCGTTTGAATGTTGAGTTCAAGATCAACCTCGACGATATCCTCGATCAGCCACGCACCGGCGATACACCCGTTGAGGAGTTGCAGGAGAAAGGCGATCGTATGAAGAAACGCCTCGAGAACCTGGGTGAAGTGAACCCAACGGCCATTGAAGCGTTCACGGAAATGAAAAAACGTTATGAGTTCATTCTTGAACAAAAGAATGACCTCGTTACCGCTAAAGATAGTTTACTACAAACAATACAGGAAGTAGAGGCCACGGCCAACCAGCAGTTCCTCGATACCTTCAACAAGGTGCGTGAGAACTTCCAGAAGGTGTTCAAGGCATTGTTTACCGAAGATGATTCGGCCGATATGATCCTTGAAAACCCTGAGAACCTGGCCGAGACCAGCATCGACATCGTGGCCAAGCCTAAAGGAAAAAGGCCGTCATCGATCACCCAGTTGAGCGGGGGAGAAAAAACATTGACAGCAACAGCGTTATTGTTTGCGATCTACCTTATTAAGCCGGCGCCATTCTGTATCCTCGATGAGGTGGATGCACCGCTCGATGACGCCAACGTGGGCAAGTTCACGCAAATGATCCGCAAGTTCAGCCAGGAGAGCCAGTTCATCATCGTAACACACAACAAGCAAACGATGAGCGCTGTGGATGTGATCTACGGGGTTACCATGCAGGAGCCCGGGGTGAGCAAGCTTGTTCCGGTCGACTTCAGGGGACTGAATTAAAAGCTAAAAAGCGCTTTATATAGTTAAGTGTGCCACACCTTCAAGGTGTGGCACACTTATTCATGGTGTGGCACACTTATTTTCAAGTTCAGTTTGCACGCTTTTATGCTAAAAGTGCACACTTTTAGCCCAAATCTGCACAGATATGAATTCGTACAATAAAATATGATTACCTGTTTTATTTTTGCCGCACCTTTCAGTAACTCTCCACAAATAGCCATGAATCGTAAATTACTGAAGGTCCCATTTGCGATATTTTTTTTGCAATGGTTGAAAAATAAAAATCCCTCCGGCACACCGGAGGGATTTTTATGTATGTAAGTCTCTTGTTTTAATGTCCATGTCCACCTTTACCGCCCTGCTGGCCGGTCATTGTAGCCAGGTCGCGATCGAACAGGTACATGCCGCCTTTATCTTCACCAATGAGGTTCAGCTTGTCGATGATCTCACGGGCAAGGCTTTCCTCCTCGATCTGCTCGGTAACATACCATTGCAGGAAGTTGTGCGTGGTGTAATCCTTTTCCTGGATACACAGTTCAACCAGCGCGTTGATCTCGTTTGATACTTTTACCTCATGTGAGTGAACGATATCGAATATCTCGCGAATATCTTTGAAGTCTTTTTGAGGAGCGGCAAAAGGAGGAACTATAGCACGGCCGCCGCGGTCGTTGATATAACGGAACAATTTCAACATATGCATTCTTTCTTCATCGGAATGATGATACAGGAACTGCGCCACGCCTTTATATCCTTTTACTTCTGCCCAGGAGCCCATGGAAAGGTAATACATCGAAGAATACCCTTCCAGGTCTATTTGCCGGTTTAATGCCTCTTCAATTTTGCTCGAGATCATACGTGAAAAATTTTATCCAAATTACTGAAATAATATAGTCAAAACATTACTGAAATCATCTTTATTTTTGAAATATGCGTACGGCGGGGCATAAAGGCAACGATACATAAGAAGCGTGGTAACAGGTTACCAGACCGTGCAATTGCTTTCAGCTATAAACTGTATTTGCTTGCGGCGTTAAAGAACAACAAACCACAAACTGTTCAGGATATCACATAACAAGCTTCGCAATGCGTCCGTTACTTCCAGCTAAAAATACCGTTTTCCCGTGTTTGGCTTTCCGGCATACATGAAAACCATTTGTGCTGATGAGGCGCCAGGTCATTCCGCTATCGGTCGACAGGTCGACACCCGAAGTGCCGCAGCACAACAGTTTTTTATTGCTGATATAGGTAATGCAACTGCGGTAGCCATGGGGCGGGGTAGTGGGGTGAATCCAGGTATGGCCGCCGTCGTTAGTGAGCACACAGTTAAGGGTAGTGTCTTTATCATTGGTGAAATCGCCGCCGGTAATGATAAAAGTATTGGCTACCCGCGGGCCATCACTGCGAACGGCAATGGAATTGGCGCCCGTACTTTCTTTACCCTGTATAATGGGGATAAGCCGGCCGCCGGCATCGTCATGTAAGCGGCTGGCTTTGCCGCCACTTACGAAAAGAAAATCCTTGTTGCGGAAATAATGGATGTTGGTGCCGCTGCTGGCAAAACAGGCTTCGCCGGCAAGGGCATTCGATTGCATCACTGCAGGTATTTTACGCCAGGTATTGCCGCCATTGGTGGTTTTTGCTATAAAGAACTTGTTATCTATAGGGTCGCCCACCACAACGCCGTGTTTGTTATCATAGAAATCCATTGCGTCGAGGAACATGCCTTTTGTTGAGTCGCTGAACACTACCTTCCAGCTGGCGCCGCCATCGGTGGTCTTTAAGATCCTTGCAGGTTCGGCAATGCCCATGATGATGGCTGTATTGGCATTAAAAGCCTCTATGTCGCGGAAGTCGGTTTTTTCGAATCCTTTTACGATGATCCATTGCCAGGTTTTACCACCGTCTAATGATCTTCCAACGGTGCCATGACTGCCGCTTACCCAAACAACGTTGTCGTTCACCGGCGAAAGTCCCCGTATCGAAACGGATTGTCCGCTCGTAAGCATTTCAATGGTTTGGGCAGAAGCGGGAACTTTGGAACCGATCAGGAAGATAAGTATTAAAGTTAAGCGGGTGATCATCGGTGATGTAGTTTTGGATTAGCACCGACAATATAGGTCAAAAACAACTACCAAATCTCAAACAGGATCGACCATTTGAACGGCCTGCCTAAATTACCGGCCACCCTGGTTGTTATTGACCGGTGATCTGCTTTTTTAATTCTTCCAGTTCAACTACACCGGTTTTGCGCCATACTTCCTTCCCGTTTTTATATAATATGAAAGTGGGCAGCTCACTGGCCTTTATTTCATTCATCAGTTCTGTATCAACACTCGCATCTATCTTCACCAATTTGTATTTACCGGCGAGGTCTTTTTCCAGTACCTGCAGCACGTCATTCATTTTACGGCAGGGGGCGCACCATTCGGCGCCACAGTCGACCAGTACAATACCGGCGCCTGAGATCGCTGCATTAAATGCTTCGGTTGTCATTGGTTGGGTAACGGGCATGCCTTCAACAGGTTTGCCTTCTCCTTTCCATTTTATAAAACCACCGGTAAGTTCATATACCTGTGTATAGCCATTGGTTCGAAGCCACCGGGCGGCAGAACGGCTGCGACCGCCGGAAGCGCAATAAACGTATACCGGTTTTGATTTATCGAGGTGCGCCACGCGGCTTTTGAACTGGTCCTGGTTATTCCAGTCGGCCTGCAGCGAACGTGCAATATGGCCCGACTTATATTCACCGGCGGTTCGCACGTCGAGTAACTGGCTGGTTTTACCGGCCATGCCCTTTTCGAAGTCGGCCGGGGGCAATTGCTGCGAAATCGCGTTGAACGAAACAAAGGCAGACAGCACAAGGCACAAAATGATGGTTTGTTTCTTCATATTAATAAACTAACAGTTCAATAAAGCCAAAAGTTAAACCGTAAGTATGAAATAAAAAAAAGTCCCGCTAAAAGCGGGACTAAATATTTTCAGTCGAACCTTACCAAATTTGAGACCTCTTCAAAAGTATTGGATTTCATTTCAAAGGTAAATCACTTTAACGGACGGGTTTTCAGGATATCGACTGGGTTTTTCAGGGATTCAATTGGATCGGTTTTTTTTAAGGAATTGGACTTGAACTTTGGACGGTTTTTCAGGATACGATCTACATACGTAATTTCTACGTTTTTAGAGAACAAGGTTTTGTCATTTGGATGTTGGATGGTCTTTCAGGATACGTTGGATTTTAAAACCTCTTTAAAAACTTACTACTAGCTGATCGTTTAAATCAGTATATCAAAAATATATGTTAAACTCTTTAATTCATAGAGCAAATATGCTCATTTTATAATCTTCAGTTATTACGTTGTATATAGTTTAAGTAACATAGGTGGCGGGTAAATAACCAGTTAGTGGTATAGTAAAATTACGAAAACGGGCTATGGGAAGCCCTATTGTCAGGCCGTAATAAGATCTTTTGAAGGGAGTGATTGACCTTAACCCGTAAAGAACTTTTACTGGTAATTCAACTGTTGAAAAATGGTCGATAAAACGCGTGGAAAAATGAAGCATGTTCAGGCCGGTGAAATTTTACGTAAACAGATGTGCCGGGAACTAAGTAGAAATATCGGTTGAGTTGTACAGATATAACCTGATTGTTTACACGATATTTACGGCTAAATCGATAATAGAAGTACAATTATGCCAGATTGGTTGACTATTCTCTATTTCCCTTATGCAAACGTTTGTGTAGAATTGATTTTTTTGATCGTATTTTATGCAGAAAGCGGTAAAGGTACAATTACTGAAAAACACGCCAGACGCAATATTTATTCAATTTTTGACGATTTTAGAGCGTAACTCTATCAACGATTTTGAAAAGCAGTATTTACCAGATTGTGGCTATTTTGGCGTTGGGCCTGCATTTAGTTCCCTTGCTCATCGTACTTGGAAAAAAGCTTTGGTCAGCAGTGCCATTCAGGTTATTGGCATTATACTGGGTGTTGTGCGCATTGATGAATGTTTTGCCATGGATGGCTTTGCCGGTTCGCACCCTTGAGTTATGCACGGTGATCTATAAACTGCTCGACGTCCCTATAGTACTTTCCGTTCTATATTTTTCTACTTCTTCTGCCGCCGTAAAGAAATTCACGAAACTGGCGGCGCCCGCTTTACTGGCTGCCTCGCTGGTGAACTGTATAATAAGGGGGTTTACCACCAATGTGCTTGAATATGTACTGGGCGCAGGATTGCTGCTCATTACGGGCGCTATCATCTGGGAGATCATTCTGAAATTACAGCAGATCAGGCTGACCTCGCAGGCAAAAGGCTTGTTGTTGACACATGCGGCCCTGCTGTTTGTATTTGGCGCCAGTGCGGTCATTTACATCTTTGTTTATTTTCTGCCCGGAACTTCTTCTGCAACCGATAACCTGCTAATGTATTATTTATCTGCGCTTATTGCACTTCCTGTTACTATCGGCGGGTACCTGATCAGGGGCGTTAAACCGCCGCCGCCACCGGCCAGTGAAACAGTGGATACGCCGTTTGGAAAGGGGTATCAGATGATATAAAAACCAATGTGCTGATTTGCTAATGTGATAATTGGATATTGAAATGCATGAACGCGTAGTTCCTGCCTTGATGCGTTGTTGCCTCGATGGCTCGTTGCCTCGATGCCTTGTTGCCTTATTTTACAAATTAATGATCGCGTATGCAGTTTCACTCACATAGGGGCCGCCGGGATAACGAGCGGTATAATCGAGATTGATCCAGTACTGGCCATTTTGCTCGTGGTAGTACATATTGTCGATGGCCTCATTACCAAACAGGTGAATAACGGCCTGTTGCATCATCTCGAACTGTTTTTCATCGCCACACAGCAATTCAGGATAAAGATGCCCGTCTGTAAGGATCATACGGCAGTGTGCGCCTATGGCCTTCATACAGGTAACCATCAGGATAGTATGATCGTCACAATCGCCGCCCATCCCGTTCTGGACGGTTTCTTTGGCGGTGGCGAAGTATTCATCCCTTTCCGAATCTGAAACATATTTGAAGTTGCTGTTGATATGCCTGAACAGCGATAACAACCTTACCTGCGAACCATATTTGGGATAGTATTCGTCAAAAGACTCAAGCGAGTATTTTACCGACCAGTTGCGTACCACCGAATCGGTTGGCTGCACCTTCGCCTGCAACGCTTTTACCGTTTTGGTAAGCGGGCCGTCGAAAAACGTGGGGCGCAGCACCAGGTCAGTTTCCTTTTGTTCTTTTTTACCCCAGTTGTTCTGCACCATTGTTTTATAGTCCCTGATCATATTGCCAAAGCCATAACCATTGGTTAGCTGGTTGTAAATGAGAACGAGTATCAGTAACCCCACTGCAGGTAACAGCAAAAAGCGGAACAGCCTGAGGGTAAGAAAAGTAAGTGTAGCAGCGAGAATGATTGAAACCGTGAGGTCGAGGTTCCAGTTGCCAAGTATCAATGGCGGAATGTATCGGTTGATTAATGGAGCCAAGGGAATTACTGCCAGTATGCTTAACAAAACCAGCAGCACTTTTCGGGTATGGCCATATTTATCCTGGGCTTGGTTCATAACGCACGTAATTTGAAACGAAAGATCAACCCTTTTTTTTGTATGGCAAGTGTTAAAGCTTTCAGTATTTGTCCGGTAAAGATTTTACCTGATAACGCGATAAAACAATGCATGGAGTGAAATCAGGCGCTTACCGGCCGTTAACCGAATTGAATTCTCTGCAAGCACCTGAATCAATAAGGTAAGCGGCTAAAGCAAACTTACGAAATTAAGGTTAGAATGTAAAGGGGGGAACGCAACTGATTATAGTTAAAAAGAACCGGAAAAAAGTTAAAAGAAAAAGGTTTAAAGAGTGAACTTTTTAAATATGATCAATATTCAAAAAAGCGCACTGCTTTAAACCTTTTAACCTATAATTTGTCACCAACTACTCATCGTCTTCTTCCTCATAATACGCATCCTGGCTGTCGTTGTAAACAGCATCCCATTCCTTCACCTTTTCATCACTCAACAGTTCCAGAATGTCGAAGATCGGATCGTTTTTCTTTTTCCACGCCAGTACCGGCATGTCCTCATACTGAGTAACATACATGCACTGGTCGGTTTCTACCATAATTTTAACGAGCGTTACAGGTTCGTCTTCTTTTTCCTGTATCAAATAGTAACAGCCGGGCTCTAACAATGAATAAGAATACATACTAATATCCTCCACCTTTTTTAATGTTTCAAAAAAGAAGAATCAACAGGTTTGCAAGCCGAACTAAATGGGTAGTGTACGTGCTTCGTTCAACAGAATTTAATGAGTTGGTTCCATGTAGTATAATGGGGTAAAGTAAGTAGTGTCACGGAACGCGTACAATTCAAAATTAGCATAAAAAAACACACCGGCCATACTCCCGGCGCCTGCCAGCCCGAATTTATAATTTGTTTAAAGTTGGCTATTGATAACCAGATTGTTGTGTTTTTTAGCCTTTTTAGCCGGCCGTGAATTATTGATGAAATTTAAATTTTCGGGGCGGCTGTTCAAAACCGGTTTCTGGCACCGGGAAATGCCCCGCAAAGGTGGCAGAAATTAAGGATCTCTGCCATAATGTAAGAGTGGGAAGAACGCCTGAACCGAACGGGTTTTTGACCAACTCATTAATATATAATATTCAGTTTGTTCTACAGCTGAACCTGGCTGCCCCCGTCGTTCGGCCGGCTGCAAAGCCCTGTGTTACATTGATGGCCTGCGCAAAAAATACCCAATTTCAGCGTTTGCCCGGTAAAAATGGCCCTATCCGGTACGGGTTCCAATAGATCAAACCAAAAAAACTACTCATGTAAGGGGGATAATAACTGGCATAATAGTTTAAGCACTAACCCAAAAATACTGTTATGCGAGCCATTTGGACCGGAGCGATCGGTTTCGGGTTAGTAAATATTCCCGTTAAAATATACAGCGCCGTGCAAGGCAGTGAGCTTGACCTCGATATGCTCGATAAAAAAGACCATTCCAATATCAGGTTCCAGCGTGTTAATGAAAAAACAGGCAAGGAAGTGGCCTGGGAGAACATTGTGCGCGGGTACAATCTCGATGGCCATTATGTGGTATTGACCGATGAAGATTTTCAGAAAGTGCGCCCCGAAAAGAATAAACTCATCACAATTAACGAGTTTGTAGATGAGGTGGAAATAGACACCATGTATTATGAAAACCCGTATTACCTGGCGCCCGACAAAAGCGGGGTTAAAGCGTATAACCTGTTACGTGATGCGCTGGAAGAAACGGGTAAAGTAGGGCTGGGAACCTATGTGTTGCGCAACAAGGAAAGCATCGGCGTAATAAAACCATATGAAAATGTATTGGTGTTGAACAAGATACGGTTTGGGGAAGAGATAAGAGATACGGCTGACCTCGATATAAAGACTACAAAAAGTAATGCGGCCGAACTGAAAATGGCTATAGCCCTGATCAACCAGTTATCGGGTGAATTCGATATAACACATTTTAAGGATACTTATTCATCTGACCTGTTAAAATTGATCAAGGACAAAGCAAAAGGCAAAAAAATACAAACACCTGCGTTGCGTATTGTGCATTCACGGTCGAAGGACCTTATGGAGCAATTGAAAGCAAGCCTTGGCGAAAAGGGAGAAAAAAAGAAAAGCGGTGGCCGCCGCAAGGCCTCATAACGATTTCTGATTTCCGGATTTTGAGATTTTGAGATTTGTAAAACAACGATTTGGGATTGCTGACCTGGGCATCTCGGGATTTTGAAATTTATAAGACAGTTGAATAAGAAGAAATCTCCAAATCAGAAATCTTTTCAGTATATTAGTATTGATCCTATGCGTGTTTTTGTTACTGATTAACTAAACAACGATCGTTGCCCGCCGGATATCATATAAATGACGTCTGATGAAATACGGAATTACTATTAATTAACACTTCAAACTTCACGCTTGTGGAACATCAACAAATTGCGGAAATTTTAAATGACCTTTCTACAATTAACCGCGAACGGGCTAAGGCTTACGAAGAAGCATCTTTTCTGAATTTCATTTTCAACCTCGAGTTAAGGGGATCTTTTGCCTTGCTGGCCAATCAAAGCCGGCAAAACAGTTTTGCGCTTCGCCATTACCTCGAACAATGGCAGGATAATCATCCCGGTTTTAAAAGAACATTACCGCAACTCACCTTTGGCGATCTGTACAATCAGTGGAAAGAAATGGGGGTTTCATTTTCAGGGCCGAATGTTTACGATATGCTGAAAAGCTGTGAACAGGGGGAAGAAGCCATACAGGTGATCTATACCAAAGTGATCAATATGCTGCCTGCCGGCGATCTGCAGTATTTATTGGAGAATCAGTTGCGCGGATTGCAAACATCGCACAGCATTGTAAAAGGCATTATGAACCAGCCACATAAAATGCCGCAGAAAATGAAGCGGTCGATCTAAGCGGCCTGTTATCCGTTTTGCAGTGCGCTGATGTTGCCAAGCACTTTTTTCAGATTGATGCCTTTGCCCAATACGGGTTTGAATATATCGCCAACTTCCCTGGCGCGGCTATACATATTTGCAATAGTAAAATCACTGATCTGCAATCCCTTTCTAACTTCATCCCAATGCAGGGGAGCTGATGCCGTTGCGCCGGGTTTGGGCCGTAACGAGTAAGGCGCCGCTATCGTTTGTATCGACCGGTTCTGTAAATAATCGAGGTATATTTTATTTTTTCTTTTGGCCGGGCTTCGTTCAAGACTGGTAAAAGAAGGCATTTCATGATGCGCCAGCGTTACCAGCAGCTCTGCCAGTTGTCTCGATTGATCGTAATCATAGGCCGCACCCAGCGGAATGTAAATATGCAAACCGGTAGAGCCCGAGGTTTTGCACCAGGTATCTACCCCAAGGTCGGCTGTCAATTGTTTTATTACCTGTGCGGCTTCAATTACCTGGTCAAAAGTAATTTTGCCATCGGGATCGAGGTCAATCACACACCAGGTAGGATTATCAGGTTTTTTTGTTGTACTGTGCCAGGGGTTCATTTCAATACAACCGAGGTTGGCCATGTACAGCAGTGATGCTTCATCAACGCAAACCAGGTATTGTTTTTTCTCACCATCCGATTCGCTTACGTAATCGTGTTTTTCTATCCAGTCGGCTACTTTGCCGGTAACATCTTTCTGATAAAAGCTGGGTTTGTTGATTCCATTGGGAAAACGGTTCATCGATTGCGGCCTGTCTTTCATATATGGCAGCATAAAGGGCGCTATACGCTCGTAATAGTTCAGCATCTCGCGTTTGGTGATCTTTTCTGCCGGCCAGTAAATTTTATCGAGATTGGTAAAGGTGAGCTCCTTTTTATTGATGATGACCACCTGTTCTTTTTCGGTATCGTTCAAAAAACCATCCGGTAACGGGGCGGCTTTTGTCGAAGTCTTTTTGGTAGTTGTTTTTTTGCTTTGAGCCTTCTTCGTTTCGCGTTCCGCTTTTGCAGTTGAGCGTTTTGCGGTTTTAGCTGCGGTTTTCTTTGTTGCTGTTTTCGTTTTCATCTTTTTACTGGCATGTGTTTGGTGGCCTGATGCGGTTTCTTCTTCAACTTCCTCTACCGCCCTGGAGGTGTGAACGGCTTTTTCTTTATGAACGTCTTTGGCGTTTTTGTCTTCCCGCAAACCCATAAATATAGGTTGACGAAGAATGTTGTCCTTTGTCCACTCGGAGAACTTTACCTCACAAACCAATACCGGTTTTACCCAGGTACAGGGCATATTGGTTTTTGGTTTTTTATCGAACGGGGTGGTTGGCGTAATTAAAGGTTTCAGTTTTTTATAAACCGCGGCCAGTGATTGTTCTGTAAAACCCGAACCGGTATGGCCTACATAGATCAGTTTGTTTTTTTCATAAACCCCTAACACGAGCGCACCGAAATGACTACGGCTTCCACGGGTTTCGGTAAAACCGCCGATCACTACTTCCTGGCGTTGGTTGGTTTTTATTTTTAACCACTGTTTGGTACGAATGGTGGGGGTATACCGACTTACTTTCGCCTTGGCAATAATGCCTTCGAGTCCCTGCTCCGTTGCCGCTGTGAAGAATTGTTCGCCGGCCTTTTCAACATGATCGCTGTACCTGACCATGGCATGTTCGGGCAAAACCTGTTGTAAAATACTTTTACGTTCATATAATGGAAGCTCCATGAGGTTATAACCGTTGAGCCACAAAATGTCGAAAACATAATACACCAGTTCACCCTTGCCGCTCTTTTGCCATTGTTGCAACAATTGAAACTCGCTTTTACCTTCCTCATTGAGGGCGACGATCTCGCCATCGAACACGGCTTCCATGTTCAGTTCCTGCAAAGCTTCTACAACAGGATGGAATTTACTATTGAATGAAAGGTTCTTTCTCGACATGATGGTTATGTCGTTGCCATGGAGGTAGGAGACGGCGCGATAGCCATCATATTTTATTTCAAACAGCCAGTCCGTATCATCGAACGGGCCGTCGGTGAGGGTGGCCAGCATGGGAATAATATTCTTTGGCATTGGCGTGCGTTCACCCAGTTTCAGCAGGTTTTCTACTGCGGCCGGAACTTTTTTTTTAATTGTTTTCTTTTTTGCAGCGGTGGTTGATCTTTTAGCGGCGCTCTTTGTTTTGGCGGCTGTTTTCCTGCTGGCGGTTAAACTGCTTTTTTTAGTGCCGGCACTTTTTCTGTTGCTTTGCCATTCGTTGGTGCTTTCTTTGGCCACCTGTTCGAGCTTTAGCCCCGATTGTACAGATCTGTCTTTTTTTGTGATATCTGTCGTAGTGGCGTATTTATCGCGTTTTTTGATCAGCAGCCAGGCGTTGTCTTCACTGCTTTTCATGTGTACCAGTGCGAAATCGCCTTTTAGTTTTTTTCCCGTTAGCCTGATCTTTAGATCGCCCTTATGTAGTTGCGCCAGCAGGTGTTTTTCCGATTTGCTGGCATCGCCTTCAAACTCCATGGGTTCGTAGGTGCCCTCATCCCAAACGATAACGGTACCGGCGCCATAATTGCCGGGCGGAATAATGCCTTCAAAGTCCTTATAATCGTAAGGATGGTCTTCTACCATCATGGCCAGCCGTTTGTCGTCAGGATTCATGGAAGGGCCTTTGGGAACGGCCCATGATTTCAACACGCCTTCCATTTCGAGGCGGAAATCATAATGCAGGCGCGAAGCGTCGTGTTTCTGAACAACAAAATGCAGGGCGCCGGGGGTGGACTTCTTTTTACCTTCCGGCTCCGGCGTTTGACTGAATGATCTTTTCTTTTTGTATTTGGCAAGACTCATTTATCTGGTTTGTTGTTTGTTGTTTGTGGTTTGTGGTTTGTGGTTAGCGCCTTATCCGGGGCTCGCTATAAGCTTTGCGCCTCAAATATTACCTAAAGCAACTTCAGAACCCGGTAACCATGTATTTCACTTTTTAATTTTTCATTTCCCCGCATTTCCTTCTTTATTCGGCATTGTACATGCCGACGCTTTCGGTCGGCATCTCTGACGGAGTCTGATACTTGTCAGAGTCGTCAGACCCGACAAGCAGAGCTTCGTCGGGATTCGATATTCGTTATTTGAAAAACGATAATAAGATCTGTTTATACTGCCCCGGATCCTGTATATGCGGAATATGGCCAATGCCCGGCATTTCCATCAACAACGCATTGGGTAATTGTTCTTTTGTTTGTTTAGCCAGGGCGGGATATTGTCCGTATTTATTTTTATCGTCATCGCTCAGCAGGGCTTTGCCAACAAT
The DNA here is from genome assembly GCF_002078015.1 of Niastella populi. GTDB lineage: Bacteria > Bacteroidota > Bacteroidia > Chitinophagales > Chitinophagaceae > Niastella > Niastella populi. Next base: position 411,150 of record NZ_LWBP01000001.1, read on the forward strand.
GGTCCTGTCTTCGGTACCAATTACCAGCAGGGTAGGCGCGCTGATGCGGTCCCACTCGTAGCATACAGGTTCCTCGTAGATCATCTGGTAAGTGACGGCGTTTATACGGGCAATACGGGGAAACTCAGGGTTATCGAGCGCATCGGCCTGCGCCTGCACATACTGCTCGTATTCCTGTTTCCATTGGGGGTAATAACTTTGCTGATATTTTTTATACGATTCGTAGGTGGCGCTTATTTCCTTTTTATATAACTGATCGGTGGTTTGGTAGGGAACAAATCGTTTGTAATCTTCCAGCCCGATCGGGTTTTCCAGAACCAGCTTTTCCACCTTTCCGGGGTAGGTCATGGTAAAACGTGCTGCCAGCATGCCGCCCATGGAATGGCCCACCAAATATACTTTCTCTATTTTTAGTGAATCGAGCAATTTGTTCATAGCATAGGCAAGCAGGTGAAAGCTGTAATGCAGATCAGGTTTATCAGAACGTCCCCAGCCGGGTTGGTCGGGAACGATCACGCGGTAACCCGCTTTTACCAGAAAAGCCATTACGTCTTTCCAGTAATACCCGTTGAAATTCTTACCATGAAAAAGCAGTACCGTTTTGTTGACGGGTGTATCGGGTTTTGCATCCATATATGCGATTTGCACCGGTTTGCTTTCGAGGGTTATATTGAATTTTTGAACGGGGTAGGGATATTCTACCTGTGCCTGTGTAATAAGTATCGTGAACAGGCAAAATACCATCATGAGGTATTTGGAAAAATTATGCAACATGAAACTAAAGATTGATGCATGAAGTTACATGCATTGGGTGACCGTTGGATTTTTTCGGATATTTTAACAGTATAGTAAGGGGCAAAACAATCTTGTTTGTAGGCTGATGGCCTGCATGGTTCCTGCGGGTAGCGCTATATTTCTACGGGGTAGGATTTAGGGATTGTTGGGATCGGTTGCAATTTTTTCTTTCACATGCTCTATCACTTCATTCAGCTCACGGGGATCCATAATTGTTTGCTGATGTGCAACTTCATATTGATTGAACAATACATCGCCTCCTTGTGTAATGGTGAACAGGTAATTACCCTTTGAGAACACATCGAAAACGATCATGTCGCCAAAATCCCTTTCCTTGATCTCGCAGGTTACCGTGTTGCCATTGACCTTAAGGTCCAGTGTTTTTGTTTGCAATTCTTCCATAACCGGCAATGTTTAAGTTAAAAATAAGCGCACGGGTTCAGTTATAATTATCAATTGTTTGCGGGAATCAGGTTTAATGGAAAATGGCTTGTTCATCACGTTCCTGTACCGGAATCCTTTTTATAAGATCATCGTAGTTGTCAACCTCATTATGGGTAGTATATGCACCATAAGCATCCATGCTGTAACCCATAGTGCCGTCGTGGGCCTGTATGAGATATACGATGGAGGAGTCGCCAGGATCGGACTGACCTTCAAAACGATAGGTTTTTATAATGGTCAGGTCTTCCGGTCTGTAGAATTTTCCATTGGTGGTAGTGAATCCATCGTTCTTAGGCGTAAATTCATTATCGTTATGTTGAAGTCTTAATTTTTCCAATATTGCGGTAAGGGTTGTCATTTCTGAAGGCTTCGTTTCCATAAACAAGTTTTTAAATGAAGAAATAATCAGCTGTCGTTGAATACCAATCTGGTACTGCGAGCTATAGTATATTTCAAAAACCTGTGCCAACCTGTGGTAGCTGAACTCCATGTTTTTGACTGAATAAAGCTACGTATCGGCCGCCGGTGCCGGTTGTTTTGTTGAAGCGGATAAGGGTTTATGGAAATATTTCCACACGGCAGCCCGTTAAAAGCCTGTGCTTTCACAAACGACGGATTATCAGTATAATTTAAAAACGACCGTTGCTGGCACAGTAATTTTAATACTTATTAAGAGCGATAATTTTTTCCTTCTGGCAATTACCCTCTTTAGGAGAGAAGTAAGATGGCCGGATACGAAAGTACAATGGGAAAAAAATATCACGAGCCCCGGGTAAAACCGGGGTTTTTTTATTGGTATTCCTGTTGCATCACGTTTGGGAAAATTTATGGCAACAGTTGTAAAGAAAAAGAAGGGAAGGGCCGCAACCACGAAAAAAAGATCTTCTCCCCGAAAAAAAACATCCACCGCACGAAAGACAGCAGGCAAAAGAACTGCCACCAGCAAAAAGACCACGCCAAAAAAGAAATGGTCGCGCCGGGTAATGCAAACCAGCGATGCGCTTGATCTGGAATCGGGGGTTTTCAAATCGACCGATCCTAAAAAGATCGCGCGGTCGTTAAAGCGGTCTGCCGAAAAAAGCAAACGAAAAAAGGGAACACCCTTTCAGTCGGCCATGTCTATGCTGAATTTTTACATCAACCGGGCTGGTAAACAATTAACGGCCAAAGAAAAGCAGCCGCTGGAGAAAGCGAAACCCGAACTGCGCAAACTGTTCGGCAGGGAGGAATAGAACCATTTGGAAGGGTAAACGTTAATTAGTAGCTAACGATTGTTAGTAATGCCATATCTTTGCCTGTAACAGAACCCTGATCTTAAAAAACAGCACTTACGATATGAACAAAAAAGAGGTGTATATTATTTCAGCCGTTCGAACGCCTATGGGCAGCTTTGGCGGCGGTTTAAAAGATTTTACTGCTACTAAACTGGGCGCCATTGCCATAAAGGCTGCACTGGAAAAGGCCGGGCTGCAGCCGAACCAGGTACAGGATGTATTGATGGGTTGTGTTATACAGGCCAACCTGGGCCAGGCGCCTGCCCGCCAGGCGGCAAAATATGCCGGTTTGCCCGATGAGGTCAATTGTACAACTGTAAACAAAGTTTGTGCAAGCGGTATGAAAGCCATTGCACAGGCAGCGCAAAGCATAGCACTGGGCGATGCCGATATTGTGGTAGCCGGTGGTATGGAAAGTATGAGCAATGTGCCGTTCTATGTAGATAGCATGCGGTGGGGAAACAAATACGGCAATAGCAACCTTATTGACGGGTTGGCAAAAGATGGCCTTACCGATGTGTATAACGGACAGGCGATGGGTAATGCGGCAGAGCTTTGCGCAAAGGAATGTGGTATTTCGCGAAACGATCAGGATGCATTTGCCATTGAAAGTTATAAACGCAGCCAGGCAGCCTGGGCCGATGGAAAGTTTGCCGATGAGGTGGTGCCGGTTGAAATTCCGCAACGCAAGGGCGATGCCATTAAATTTTTTAAAGACGAAGAGCCTTTTAATGTAAAGTTTGATAAAATACCGGAGCTGAAACCCGCTTTTCAGAAAGATGGAACGGTAACAGCGGCCAATGCCAGTACCATGAATGATGGGGCGGCAGCGTTGGTTTTGATGAGTAAGGAAAAAGCTGATGAACTGGGATTGAAGCCAATTGCAAAAATTATCTCCTATGCCGATGCTGAGCAGGCGCCGGACTGGTTTACCACTACGCCTGCGATAGCGGTGCCCAAAGCGGTGGCAAAAGCCGGTTTGAAAATGACCGATATTGATTATTGGGAATTGAACGAAGCATTTGCAGTGGTGGGAATAGAAAATTCCAAACGAATGAAACTTGACCCCGCAAAAGTAAATGTGCATGGAGGGGCTGTTTCGTTGGGGCATCCGTTAGGAGCCAGTGGGGCGCGCATTATCGTTACCCTCATCAATGTGTTGAAGCATAATAAAGGGAAATATGGTGCAGCAGGTATTTGTAATGGCGGTGGCGGCGCCTCGGCCATGGTGATAGAAAATATGTAAACGAACTTTTTTGAATAATGAACAAGCCTCCCGGTACGTCGGGAGGCTTGTTCATTTTATGTATTATTTTGAACTGAGGTCTGCCCGGTAGGAGAGCATTTCAGCCCAGCTTTTTTCAACAAACTGTTGAACGGCGGCAAGATATTCGTTGTAACCGTTATCGCTGTATTCGGCTTTATATCTTTCCATAAAGGGTTTGCGAAATCCGGGGTCTCTTTCTTTCCAGCCGGTTTTATAGCGGAATACCAGTACGATCTGGGTGGGGCCCGAACCTGATACCTGGTATACGGCCACCGGTTCATTGCTTTTTTGCCAGATCACTTTTATCTTTTTTATAATGGCAATAATGGTATCGGCATAACCCTGTTTGGGGAAGACATGGGTGATGGCCATTTTTTCAGAGAACTCGAGTAAGGGAACGGAGCTAAGATCTTCGCGGTAAACCGAAAAACCCTGCATACCCTGGCCGGTGGTAAAGGGGGCAATGTTGGTGTTCCAGTCTGTTGTATGTTCTTTACTGATGTCTTTTCGCTCGTCGAGCTGGGCCCAGGAGTTAGGGCCCTCCGTTACATGATAGGCGCCGGCATCGGGACCGGAAAGAATTTCATATGTACGCCATTTCCATTCACCGGTGTGGAATTTTTGTGCATGAGCGGCCAGTGCTTTTTCGAACTCGGTTATTTTTTCAGGTTTGGGAAATACCCTGAAGGTGCTTACAACGGTCTTTGACTGGCTCACCCCGATGCAGGGCATCAACAGCCAACAGAGAAAGAGGGTTCTCATGTTTTAGCAGTTTAAGTTAATTAATTAGTAGAAGAGAGATCAGGGAAGGAGTAGGGATATAGGTAAAGGATATTGAAAAGGTACAAAGAATATATGGCAGGAAAAAATGATATAAATCAATGTGGTGTTGGATTATAGATCAATAATACATTTGCAGTATGAATGAGATTCAGGTAAGGGAAGCGACTACGGCGGATGCTGAACTGATAGCAACGCTCAGCCGGCAAACGTTTTATGATGCATTTGCCGGTGATAATACAGAAGCAGATATGGACAAGTTTATGAATGAAACTTTTACCCGCGAGAAGTTGATGAAGGAAGTAGGCGCTACAGGCAATACATTTTTACTGGCATATGATGGTGATGAAGCGGTAGGATATGCACGGGTTCGCGAAACCACGAATCCGTTATTGGTAGAAGGCGGGGAAGCATTGGAGATTGCCCGTATTTATGCGGAACAAAAAAGTATCGGAAAGGGCGTGGGCAAAGCCCTGATGGAGCGATGTATTGAGCTCGCCCGGCAAAAGAATGTACCGGTTATCTGGCTGGGCGTATGGGAAAAGAATGCAAAGGCCATTGCGTTTTATACGAAGTGGGGATTTGAAAAGTTCAGTGAACATGTTTTTATGCTGGGAAATGATCCGCAAACGGACTGGCTGATGAAGAAAATGTTGTAAGATAAAAAATAGCCCGCCGATAGATATCGGCGGGGCATATCAACATACTAAACATGGGACCTGAGGTAATACTGTGATAAGCCATGCCTGTTACATCTTTCTATATGACATGATCCTTTACATAAAACCATACACTTTTTATTGACATGCTTATTTCAGCAGACCTATAGCCCGTGTTCTTGTACAGATATGGAAACCATGAATGAACAACACATATAAACACACACCAAAATAATTTATAACACTTACGGAGGTTGAACCGATGACAGGTTAATGCTGAATGTTTATGCAGGGTACAGATGGGGGTTGTAGTATTGCTCAACATGAGAAGATGTACGGCTTTACAGCAGGGCATAACACTTCATTAACACGGATAACCGTACTATTTTGATTATGGATTTTAAGCCCACTATGAGCAATTTTACAACACCGTTCGGAGGGGAATTGTTTCAGTAGCAAATACGGTTAAATAATGTTTGATAATGGTTAATGGCAATACGCTTGTGAATGTCGTCAGGAAATTGTTACAGTATAGATTGCACTGATTTGATTAAATAACATAGTTATACAGTTACGGATGCTTTTAGGCGATCATTGCAGCATACGATACAGTTCTGTACCAGTACAGGTAGTAAAACAGCTTTGTAGGCTACCGGGTTAAGTTTTTCGATAAAACCGCACCGGCCCTGACTGCTGACTTATGCTTCAAGTTCTTCGCTTTCAGGCATCCCTTCATTGTGCCATTCCTGGGTTTCGGCAGGAGGTTTATAACCTCCGCCAAGCATAAGCAATTCAGAGAGCACTATTTCGGTAACATACCGTTTAATGCCGTTTTTATCGGTGTAACTGCGGTGAACGAGTTTGCCCGATACGGCTACTTCTTTTCCTTTTGTTAAATACTTTTCGGCTATTTCAGCCAGCTTGCCCCAGGCTATTACTTTATGCCAGGATGTTTCCGTTACTTTTGTTCCACTTGCGTTGCGATAGGTATCATTGGTAGCTATAGAAAAGCGGGCAAGTTTTTTACCGGTTTCGGTAGTGTGTATTTCAGGATATTGGCCTAAGTTCCCGATCAGCTGCACTTTGTTTCTTATTGCGTACATAACTTTTGTTTTTAAGATTATCAATTTATTTCAGTCTATCTGGCGCCGTTCGATTGACCACACAAAGATGCCACCCACGGAAAGCCCTAGTCGGTTTTTAAACGTTTGTATTCGGATATAAACGTTTGTTGTCGTTTACAAACGTTTATTTTTAGTACTTTCCATCTTTCAATAGCCATTCAAACCTTTGATAATGACTGTTAAAAACTGTCTGGCCTGCGAACGGCCTATTAAAGGCCGCACGGATAAAAAATTCTGCGACGATTCATGCCGGAACAACTACAACAACCGGTTGAACAGCGATGCCACCCCGTTAATGCGGAACATCAATAACATTCTGCGTAAGAACCGGAGGATCCTGGAAGAGATACTGGCGCCTTTGGAGAAAAAAACGCTGGTGATAGATCGCCAGAAGTTAGTAGAGAAGGGGTTTCAGTTCGAGTATTTCACTGAGCAGTACCAGCCAAAAAAGCAGGAGCAATACTATTATTGTTATGATTATGGCTATCGACCCCTCGATAGTGAAAAGGTGTTGGCAGTAAAGGATACCCGCAAAAAGGTTTTTCCGTGGGAGCGGAAGCAACAGTTGGTAAAGAGTGGGGGATGAGGGCCTACCGCCTCAACAACTTATCATTCACGATCCTTTCCATCACCTCCTCCTTCTGATATTTCGATATCGGGATCTGGTACCTGCCGGCTACGTGTAAGATGTTGCCTTCAATCGATTGTATGCATTGCATATTCACCACGTACGATTTATGCGGTTGAATGAACTGGCTGGCGGGGAGTTTTTCCTGTAAGGCTTTCAGGGTGGAGTGGGTAATGAGCTTCCTGTCTGCAGTATAAAGCGCCACGTAATTTTCCATGGCTTCAACGAATAGCAGCTCATTCAAATTCACTTTTTCCAGTTTGTTGTCGGTTTTAATGAACAGGTAATTGTTTTCTTTGGTAATAGCCCCGGCAAAGTAATCGTAGGCTTTATTGGCCGCTTTTAAAAAGCGTTCAAAGGAGATGGGTTTTAACAGGTAATCGAGCACATCGAGTTCATAGCCTTTGATGGCATATTGTTCATATGCGGTAGTGAAGATCACCTTCGGCGCCTGGGGAGTATTCTTCAGGAAATCGATGCCGGTTACATACGGCATTTCAATATCGAGCAACAACAGGTCAACCGGTTGCTGTTTTAATAGTGAGTTTAACTGAATGGCATCTTCACAAACCCCTGCCAGTTGCAGAAAATCAATTTTTTCAATATATCCCTGCAGGCCCTTGCGGGCAATTGGTTCATCATCGGTGATTACACACTTTATGATTGGCTTCATGGTAACTGTAATTGTATTTCTGCAAAAAAGCTTTTTTCTTTTTTGATCACTGTAAATGTATGTTTTGCCGGGTACAATAATTCAAGCCGCCGTTTCAGGTTTTCTAAACCGATACCATTCCTGGGCACGGAGCCGGTTTCTTTGATCCATTCCGTTACTGCCGGTGTAGCATTTTCTACGGTAAAACATATATTGTCTTTTTCTTTTCGGGCTTCAATATTTATTTGGTAATCCCCGCCAACGTATTTAAAAGCATTTTCTACCAATGGCAAAAACAATAATGGATATACCTGCTCGCCATTGAAGGAACTGTCAAAGTAAACCTTCAATTGTAATTTATCTGAACTTCTTATTTGCTGCAGGTCAATAAAGTTCTGCAGGTAATGCAGCTCGCTGCTGATGGGCACCGTCTGTTGCTGGTCGTACAACTGGTATCGCAGTAACTCCGAAAATTTTTCGATGCTTTTCTTGGCCTCCGCTACATTGTCGTCCATCTGAAAATAAACGGTATTGAGTGCATTGAACAGGAAATGCGGATGATATTGCGCTTTTAAGAATTTCAACTCCGTTTGCAAATGGTCGTTGGTGATCTTTTCAAGTAAAAGCTTATTGTTTATATAGGCCTGTAACAATTTATGACTTCGCGCTACTGCATAATATACCAGGCAATACAATAACGGGATGATATTTATGGTAGCGAAATCTCCCCAGCTTAAACCATCATCGGTTAAAGCGGCCATAGGAGTAACGATGGCATTGTTTATCACCTCCGTTATTATTACCACCCAAATCAATTCCTGCAATACGGTTTTGAAATTGATCTGGTGTTGTAGTTTTTTATCGAAATGCCTGAACAGCCTGTCAAATGCGTACATGGTTATATATCCTGTACCTATGACAAAGACCACTTCTATGGCGGTGAACTCCCAGGCCCTTTCCCAAAACCGGAAATGTGATACCGTATCGTTGATCACCCGCACGGTAGTATAGATCACCAGTCCAAATAACCCGGGGAACACATATTTCCAGAACCGTTTCATTATTTGTAATTTACGATATTTGGATGGCTGCCTGCGCAATTTCACTTGATTTCTCCTGCGCAGCCTCTTTCGTTTCTTTCATCTGCTTTACCGCTTTTTTCTTCGGTTTCATCCCAAACAGGAATCGCGTAATGGCATACGGCCTGATAAATAAATGATAAATGCACATCACCAATGCAAAGGATGTTATAAAAGTAAACAGGAACTTGTTCAATACGGGTTCGTTAGTCCTTATTACATAAAATACTACTATCACGATGATCGTCTGGTGTAAAATATAAAAAGGATAAACGGCTTCATTCACATAATTCAGCACGCTGTGCTTTTTGTTCAGGTAACGCCTGCCATACCCGATAAAGGTGAAGATCCAACTCCAGGCCGTAAGAGGAAATAAAGCAATAAACAAATAAGTGCGGTAATCGCTTTGCCAGTTGGGGAGCACTTCATCCGGTTCAAGGTTATTCCATCGCAAATAATTGATCAGCAAAATACTTGCAAATGCGAAAAGAAAAGAGGTGCGGCGGTTGCGTTCGAGGCTCTCCATCAGTTTAGGAAAATTGATACAGGTAAAACCGGTTATCAGAAAAAACAACCAGTATACGTGGCGGCCCCAGTCGTGAATAAGATCATGCGTTTCGGGAAACGGCCGGCTCATGGCGGTATAGGCGATCACGCCGGGCACCGGAAGCAGATAGATCCATTTACGATTGGCCAGTTTGTTGAAGAATGCCAGCCGTTCCCTGCCTTTTTCACTCATCATCCATTTGAACAAGGGAGCAAACAGTATATCGTACAAAAACAAATACACAATAAACCACAGGTGATGCCAGCTGAAATTACCGGCAGGGTATGCACCGGTTGAAAAAACGGTACCGTAGAAGTCGGCAAAGTTGCCTTTAAAGCCTTGTGTCAGCCGTTCCATGTATACCTGTGGCGGAACAATCACCAGGATCCCAAATACCAGGGGAATAAACAAACGCCGGAACCGTAAACCGATGAACGAACCACTGCTTCTTCGTTGCAGCATAAAATAAGTTACCGTTCCCGAGATGAAAAACAGCAGCGGCATTCTGAACCGGCCGAGCCAGAAGTTAATTTCCATCAGCAGGTTGCTGGTTTCGTTGTTTTTCAGGTGCCATTCCCATTCTTCCACGAAAGCCATTCCGGAGTGAAGGAAGAAGACAGCGATGATAGAGAAAATGCGGAGCCAGTCTAAATACGACTGGCGGTTGGAAGCAGGTTGCATACGGTTAATTTTCTACAAACCTAGTTTCGGGCCGCCCGCCTGTAAAATTACTTTGACGTGTGGACGGTTCAGGAGGGTGAAAAGGCGGGAAGGGCAATGTGCCAATGACCGGTACTGAAGGTGGTTCCCTTCAGATAATTGAGAAAAATGCATTATTCAGCCTCAAACCGGGTGAAAGACGCCAGGTACGGGCCTTTACTGTTCTTCCTGACTTTCTGTCTTTTAGACATTTAATTTATTATTGCCCGGCGATTTGTTATTATGGCCGCCAACCAATAATTTTGCCGGGTTTAAAAAACTGAATACAGAATGGCAAGAACTATCGCATTTCGCGAAGCGCTCCGCGAAGCTATGAGTGAAGAAATGAGGAGAGACGACCGGGTTTTCCTGATGGGTGAGGAAGTAGCTGAATACAATGGCGCCTATAAAGTAAGCCAGGGTATGCTGGCAGAATTCGGCCCCAAAAGAATCATTGACACCCCTATTGCCGAGCTTGGTTTCACCGGTATTGCGGTAGGTGCTGCTCAAAACGGTTTACGTCCTATCGTTGAGTTCATGACCTGGAACTTTGCCGTACTGGCATTGGATCAGATTTTAAATACAGCTTCCAAAATGCTGGCCATGAGCGGTGGTCAAATTGGTTGTCCGATCGTTTTCCGCGGGCCCAACGGTTCTGCCGGTCAGCTTGGTGCCCAGCACTCTACAGCTTTTGAAAGCTACTATGCAAACATTCCCGGTATTAAAGTAATTTCTCCTTCCAACCCATACGACGCCAAAGGATTGATGAAAGCCGCCATCCGCGATGAAGATCCCGTGATGTTCATGGAAAGCGAGGTTATGTATGGCGACAAAGGCGAAGTTCCCGAAGAAGAATACCTGATCGAGATCGGTAAAGCCGATGTTAAGCGGCCCGGTAACGATGTTACCATCGTTTCTTACAATAAAATGATGAAGGTGGCGCTGGGCGCGGCTGCTGAACTGGAAAAAGAAGGTGTCAGCGCTGAAGTTATCGACCTGCGTACTATTCGTCCGCTCGACTGGTACACCATTCTCGAAAGCGTTAAAAAGACCAACCGCCTGGTGATCGTTGAAGAGCAATGGCCCATGTGTTCGGTATCTTCTGAGATCGCTTACCGCATTCAGAAAGAAGGTTTCGATTATCTCGATGCGCCTATCCGCCGTATTACAGCCGCCGATGCGCCGCTGCACTACGCACCCAACCTGGTTGAACTGGCTTTACCCAATGTTGAACGCACAGTGAAACTGGTGAAGGAAGTAATGTATATGAGAAAGTAAGAAAAAGGCATATAAGGCAACGAGGCATAAAGCCAACAGCCTTTACAATGTCATTGAATATATTTCTTTAAAATGGTTACAGTTTATACTGTAGCCATTTTTTTTTGCTTAACGCGGGAACGCAAAACGCCGAACGCTTAACGCAGAACAACCGGCAACTGTATTACCTGTACCTTGAAACCTGTAACCTGTATCTGAAACCTGCTCCCTGCAACCGGCAACCAATAAAAAAAGCCTCCCGAATTTCGGGAGACCGTTTTTGCTTGCTTTGGATATTAATAGAAAAAGTTACTCAATTATTTAAGCATAAAAGAGCATAAGGCCAGCAGGCCATACATGCCTCCAAGGATAAATCCACCCAATAAAATTAAACGGGTAATTACTTTAGTTAATGGAAGGTGAGCGCGAACATCTACAGCAGATGCCTTCATAAGTAACGGATTTTGGTTAGAAATGTGTTTTTTAAAGGATATGACACTAAAGTAATATGCGTCAACGGTTCGTGCAAGGTAGATTTACCAGTTTCTATTTAGTAAATTTTACCAACGTTTTAACTGATTGGGTGTGAACGTCCATTCGGGAGTGAAAATGAATGAGTTATTTGTATTCACCTCATACCAGGGCGAATACCTGCTATTGGAAGGATTTTTCAGAACGTGAATATCCTGGGCCGGCATATAACTCTGGGCCAGCATATATAGCTTTTTACCGGTTTTGCTCACCGCCACATCTACCACTATTACGGCATGGCCCGGTGAGCCGCCTTTTATCAATACATCGCCGGGCCGAATATTATTGAAGCCGGCTACTTTGTGCAGTTGTCTTTCAAGCGAAATAGTTCCGCAGTACGCATATACTTTTTCTAGATAACGTTCGAAGCGGGTACTGTCAACCGATGCGGGGCACACATATTTCTTTCCGCTGTTATCGCTGAACCAGATCTCGGCAAATCTTTTCTGGCTGTACAGGTACTGGGCCCGCAAACGCATTACCGCATCGGCGCATTGCTGCAGGTCTTTATCACTTACCGGAATGTCAAGCACCACATATTGCGCTTCCTGGTTTCTTTTTGGTGCGCCATTGTATAAGAAAACAGTTTTCCCTTTCTTTATGCGAATGTTTTGTAACCATTCGGCAAATGAGCCCCTGGCGGCGGGCATACGTTCATAGCCTGCCGGCAGCGGTATGGCTCCAATATGATCAGGCAAATCAGGGGTGGCCATGCCGATCTTTGATAGAGCAGGAAGGGGAGGTTGCCCAAAAAAACGGGGGTATACGTACAATGCAGCTATTCCTACGATCATAATTAGTAAAAACGGCAGGAAAATTGACGTAAGGAGGTTCCGTTTCATATTGTTACTTTTGAAGAACCTATAGGATGTAGGAATTATATTTTTCCATAGCAAAAGACTGTTAAACCAACTATGTCAAACATTTTAATTATCGACGACGAAAAAGCGATCCGTAAAACACTCAGTGAGATCCTTTCCTATGAAGGCTATAAAATTGAAGAGGCCGGCGATGGAGAAGAAGGTCTCAAAAAATTTAAAGAGAAAGCGTATGATGTAGTGTTGTGTGATATCAAAATGCCCAAACTGGATGGTATTGAATTTTTAGATAAAGCCCGCGAGGCAAATCCCGATGTACCGGTGATCATGATCAGCGGCCACGGTACAATTGAAACAGCCGTTGAGGCTGTTAAAAAGGGCGCTTACGATTATATTTCGAAGCCACCCGATCTCAACCGCCTCCTGATAACCATTCGCAATGCGATGGATAAGAACAACCTGGTTACCGAAACCAGGGTACTTAAGCGCAAGGTGAGCAAGGTGGAAGAAATGATCGGCGAATCGGCGCCCATCGTAAAGATCAAAGAAACCATCGATAAAGTGGCGCCTACCGACGCCCGTATTCTGGTAACCGGTGAAAACGGGGTGGGTAAGGAACTGGTAGCCCGCTGGGTGCATGAAAAAAGCAACCGTGCTGCCGGTCCGCTCGTTGAAGTTAACTGCGCGGCCATTCCCAGTGAGCTGATAGAAAGCGAACTGTTCGGTCATGAAAAAGGTTCTTTTACCTCAGCCGTTAAGCAACGGATTGGTAAGTTTGAACAGGCGCACGGCGGTACGCTTTTCCTCGATGAAATTGGCGATATGAGCCTGAGCGCTCAGGCCAAGGTATTACGTGCATTGCAGGAAGGAAAGATAACGCGGGTAGGGGGCGATAAAGATATCAGTGTAGATGTACGGGTGATAGCGGCTACCAATAAAGACCTGTTGAAAGAAGTGGATGACAAAAACTTTCGTCTCGACTTATACCATCGGCTTAGCGTTATTATCATTCATGTGCCTTCACTGAACGATCGCCGCGAAGACATTCCCTTACTGGTCGATAAATTCCTGGCCGATATCTGTGCCGATTATGGAATTCCCAAAAAAGGCATTGAGAAAGAGGCACTGGATGCCTTGAAACAACATAACTGGACGGGCAACATCCGCGAGCTGCGTAACGTGGTAGAGCGGTTGATCATCCTCTCGGGCAAAAACATTATTCCCGATGATGTACATGCGTATGTAGTTCCCAAAAGGTAGTTAACTGGTTGACGAGTTAACTAGTTAACCAGTTAACTCGTCAACTTGCTGTAATTAATTCAGTCTTTCCTTCTTTAAGAAAGGCTTTCTTTTCTTCTATAGTTTTCAATAACCTCACATTTTTCAGATCGCAACTGCACTGGCAGGCCTCGGGGCCTGAAAAAACGATCTCTTTGTCGGGGAACATGATACTGAACTGCTTCAGGTATTCATGCATGTCGCATTTGTTCAGGTTGGGAATGATGAGGAAATACAATTGCGTAACGTGGTGTTGGGAGCAGATCAGCTGCAACATATCGAGCGGAACGTTCTTACCCATATAAATGGCCGGCACCCTTTCCTTCTTTAACATGTAATGCATAAAGAGCAGCGGTAATTCCTGGCATTCGCCGCCCGGCATATCGTGGTGGTCACCCGCCGGGGTGAACAACAGTACCCGCCGGCCGCCGGTATATGCAGTTTTTTCCAACCCGTCGATGGCCACCATCATTTTTTTAATGATGAGCGAACGGGCAAAATGGGCATGCGCCTGTATTAACTGGCCGGTAAGCCATAAAACCCCGATCTTCTTTAGAAACGGGAATAATACGCAGATCATGCTTTTTTCAAAACCGGCATGCAATACCAGGTTGTGCAATATTTTATCGAACCGCGGCTGGTCGAGGTCGAGCGTGGCTTCGGTAAGCTGATTGATGAAGATTTCGTAATTATCCGAATCGGGTTTTGCTTCGAGGGCCATCCTGGCCATTTCTTCGGGCGAACAGCAGGCGATTTGTGAAATTTTATGTCCCTGGTTATACAGGTAAGCTATGCGTAAAAGGTGCTTTAAGTCCTCGCAATCATAGAAACGGTGTTTGCTTTCCCTGCGTTTTGGGCAGAAAAGGTTGTAACGCTGTTCCCAGATGCGCAGGGTATGCGCCTTGATGCCCGTTAAGTTTTCAATATCCCGGATAGAAAAGAGATTCATATGATTGTAACAAAAGGTAAGATATTACAACTAATGGAACTGGAGAAATACTGTTTATAACAAATAAAGCCCATAAGCTTAGAGATTATACGTTTTTTAGCAAATAGTTCGTTATTGGCCTGTTTCCTTGCAAATTAATATGGTATTTTTGCCCGGATTTTTTTATAAAATAGCCCCATAATGAGTTTACACGATCTGTTGATTATCATATTGGTATCCCTACTAATTCTGATATTGCCTGCCTATGGTCTTGCGAAATTATTCGAAAAAGCCGGTATTCCCTCCTGGAAGGCCTGGGTACCGTTCTATAACACCTGGGAAATTATAAAGGTTGCCAAAATCAAAAAACATTGGTATTTCTGGCAATTTATTCCGGTTGCAGGGTGGTTCATCAGCATTTGGTTACTGGTTGAATTTGTTAAATTATTCGGAAGATTCAAATTACTCGATCATGCGGCGGCGGCCCTTTTATCGGTGGTGTACTTCCCCATGATCGGCATGGATAAAAAAGTAAAGTACCTTGGCCCCGAGGCGGTAAAGAACCACAAGAAAACCACGGTGCGCGAATGGATAGATGCCGGTGTTTTTGCTGTTGTGGCGGCTACCCTTATTCGCGTTTTTGTTTTTGAAGCGTATACCATTCCCACCGGTTCAATGGAGAAAACCCTGCTGGTGAACGATTTTCTGTTCGTAAGCAAGCTGAGCTACGGTCCGCGCATACCCAATACGCCGCTGGCCATTCCGTTTGTGCATCACACGCTGCCCATTACTAATTCGAAATCATATACCGAAGTCATTCACCTGCCTTATACGCGCTGGTTTGCCAGTCCGGTCAAGCGCAATGACGTGGTGGTGTTCAACTTCCCGGCAGGCGATACGCTTACCAAAGAACGTGATTCGCAGGATCCGTATTACGATATGCTGTTGCAGGCAGAAATGGAGCAGTACAGCATCCTGAGATCACAAATACCCAATGAAGCACAACTGCGCGCCGTTGCCAAAGAAAATGCCCGCGAATATGTATGGAGCAATTTTACGGTAATCACCCGGCCGGTCGACAAACGGGAGAACTATATCAAACGTTGCGTGGCCATTGCCGGCGATACCATCCAGATCATTGACGGGTATTTATATGTAAACAGCCAGAAAGCTTATATTTCACCAACCGCTGCCGCCGAGTATGTGGCAACTGTTGCCAATAATAAATTACTGACGGAAGAAGACCTGCGGGAAGCCGGCGTTCGGCTTACTTCGGAGGCGAACAGCGCGCCCGATTTTGAACCCACTGGCGTTAACACCTATAAGCTCAATCTTACCGAAAATGAACTGGCGATCGTGAAAAAAATGGATGGGGTGGTATCGGTGACCCGTAAGGTAGAAGAGGTTGGCGATCCGCGCATATTCCCACGCGATACAGCGAATATTTTGTGGAGTGTTGACAATTTCGGTCCCTTGTGGATCCCTAAAAAAGGAGTTACCATTCAGTTGACACCTAAAAATATCGCCTGTTATAAACGCGCTATCAGGGTGTATGAGAACAATACCTGGGAAGACCGGGATGGTAAGATCTTCATCAACGGCCAGGAAACTACAACCTATACTTTTAAAATGAACTATTACTGGATGATGGGTGATAACCGCCATCGTTCGCAGGACAGCCGTTTTTGGGGTTTTGTACCTGAAGACCACATTGTAGGCGAGGCCTGGCTGATTTGGATGAGTTGGGAAAATGGCGTTCGCTGGAACCGGATGTTCAGAACAATACATTAATGGTTTGTAGTTTGCGGTTTGTGGTTTGTGGTTTGAGCTGACTTTCGGGCCTCCGCATCAGGTGGCATCTTTCAGTACAGGGCCGTCGGATAAAACAGCAATAAAACAATAATCTTTCATTATCTTTAATAATCCTCTTCGTTCCGATAGCGATCGTAACGGGGAGGATTTTTTGTCTGGTTAAGGTTTTAAAACATCTGGCAAAAAAACCAATAAATATTTTCAAATGAAACAAAGTGAATATAAGTTTTCATTCGAGGTATATGATTCAATACAGGAGCTTACCGAAGAAGATGCCTGGTTGCTCACAGAGGCCAGGGAGGTAACGGAGCACGCCTATGCGCCTTATTCACATTTTCACGTAGGAGCGGTTGCCAAACTGGCCAATGGTGAAATTGTTGCCGGCAGCAACCAGGAGAACGCTTCCTTTCCGGTTGGGTTATGTGCCGAGCGGGTATTGCTGGCTTCGGCTTCTTCATTATATCCCAAAGTGCCTATTGAATCAATGGCCATCAGCTATCAGGCCGGTAACGGCGACAGCGACCATCCTATTTCTCCCTGTGGCATTTGCCGCCAGTCATTACAGGAATTTGAAATGCGTGTAGGGCATCCTATCAGGCTGATTCTGGGCGGTATGGAAGGAAAGATATATGTGATACCGAAAGCGAGTGTGTTATTGCCGTTGGCGTTTACCAGTGAAGAATTGAAGTGACTGATAAACGTGAAATGTGAAACGGCAAACGTGAAAGTCCTGTTTCCGGGCCTTACAATAATTTTCATACCTGGAATGCCCGGTTGGCAATATACCTGCAACGGGGCCCCGGCGAATTAACTGACGATCGGCAAAAAAATAAAGTGATGCTGCCTCCTGATACGTCCCGGCATTTTTGAACCCTTTCATGTTTCACGGTTCGCCTATAAACGGAAACAGCGCTCTTGTACCAACAAGGTTTATTTTTTATCTTGGAGAATGCGAATAATTATTTCATTGATCATTTTCTGCAGTGCCGCCAATGCGTATCCGCAATCGCCGCAGAAAATTGAACAGGAATTATTAATCACGTTCAAACGATTACAGCACTGGAGCTTACATCCCGATGCTTCCTCCATGATCGGCCGTATGGATTCTGTAAGGGAGGCCAATACCGCGTTCCGCAATAGCCTGCTTGCCTGGACGGCCTCCGTAAGAACTACATTTACCTGCGAGTTTAAAGACCTTGAAAAAGAAGGGCTTGTTATAAAAACGGCTGAAGACGGCCTGTTCCGTATTTATTCATGGAATACGGGAATGGGGGGCGCCGAACCTGATTATGATGCCGTTTTTCAATACCGGGTAGATAATGAAGTGTTTTCCCAGTTGGCCGAACATAATCAACAGGACGCCGGTAAATGGTATTCCAATGTATATACCCTGAAAACGGATAATAAAACATACTATCTCGGCGTGTATAACCAGTCGCACTCCAGCACCAGTTTTTCGCAGGGAGTAAAGGGTTTTTGCATCGATGATAAGGACCTCGATGAATGGGTGCGGCTATTTAAAACAGGTGACGGACCTGTGAACGAAATGGGGTTTAATTATAACTTTCTTACTGTGGCCCACCGGCCCGAACGCCCCGCGAAACTGATCTACTACGATACCGATGATGACCGGTTGCACCTCACTGTTGTACAGGACGATGGTAAGGTTACAAGGGAAATCGTTACCTGGCAGTTCACCGGTAAATATTTTGAGCAGGTAAAAAACAGATAATTGTACCTTGTTTGCTTATAAACAAAAAGCTGAATGAAAACCGAAGCCCATACAAATATACTCCGTTCGCTGACCGGCCATTTTGGTGCAACGCCATCCCTGTTATGGGATCCCAGCGACGAAGCGCCGCAGGTAGGCTGTGCTTTTTTTTCAGCCGAAAAAACAGGCCGGCCCTGGGGCACACTGGTTACTTTCGGAATGAGTCTTACTCCTATGGTTATGGATGAACGGGCCGATGAAACCGATATGCCCCGTGCAGAAATGATAGCGTATGTAAATGAAAATGAAACGCAGTTGGATGATATAGCCAACTGGTTATGCTGGACCGGTTGTTTTCCCTTCTTACAGGAACCGCAAACATTCCTCGGCTGGGGCCACACCATACATATGGGAAATCTTTTTAAGGATTCCGAACTTACCACACTGCTTACTTTAACCTCCATTGTTAAAGCCGATAACGAACCGGTTTTCAGGGTTGAAAATGAAGATGTTGGTTTTCTCTGGCTCACATTTCTCACCGACGCGGAATACGCCTATAAAAAAGAACACGGGGTGAACGCCATTCTCGATCTTTTTGGCGGGAACAACCATCCGGTTGCACTTGACCGTGGCCGTAAAAGTTACGTGTAGTTACACTTCCAGTTCAAGATCTGCGGCTGCATAGCCGGTACAGGTAAGCACCAGTCCAACCTGCACATCGGCATCGGTAAGCACTTCATTATTGCTCATGGTTACCGAACCTTTGCGGCAATAGGCCGAACAGGTGCCGCAGCGGCCCGTATTGCAGCTATAGGGCAGTGTGATCCCATTTTTTCTGGCTGCCTGTAAAATGGTATCGGGCCAGGCGATGGTAAACCGGTGCGTTTGTTGTGCATAATGCAATACCACGTTATAAACAGTAGAGGGCATCGTAAACGCCGGTTTGCGCACCGGCTCAATAACGAAATGTTCCTTGCGTAACTGATCTTCCCCGAAACCCATTACCCGTAAAGTGAACTGCACCATGCGCATGAATGGTTCGGGGCCGCAGGTATAAAACAGGTTGGTGGTTTGTGGTTTATTGTTTGTGGTTACTAATTGCTCAAGTAGCCAGTTATTAAGGCGGGCGGGTTTTGTATCGGGGTCAATGGGGTTGCTTAATACATCAATTCGGTTGAACCGGTGCGCATATTGTGCGGCCAGTTCCTGCAATACTTTTTGAAATATGATGTTGCGCTCATCGTGGTTTTGATAGATAAGCGTAATATGACTTTCCGGTTCGTTAAAAAGCAGCTTTTTTATCAGGGCAAGAACAGGCGTTATTCCGCTTCCGGCCGCAATGAACCAGATATGGCGTTTTTGCGCGGGATCTGTTTCGATGATAAACCTTCCGGCCGGCGGCAGGCTTTCTGCAAAAGTGCCGCGCTGCCAGTTGTTGAGGATGTACCGCGAAATTTCGCCATTGGTTTTCTTTTTTACGGTAATGGCTATGTGTTTATCGATGCCATGCGCAGTACAAATAGAGTAGGAGCGGCGTATTTCATGGCCATAGCGATAGAACAAAAAGGTGAGTGACTGGCCGGCCTCCCAGGTAACGGGCCTGCCATTTACTTCTTCCAAAACATAGGTAGCCGTATCAGGTGTTTCCGCTATCACCTGTATCACTTTCCATTGCAACAGTTCCATGTTTACAGGTTGTTTAAGTTCACCACTATGCGGCCCATAATATTTCCCTGCAGAATATTATCAATGTAAGTTGTATTCAGTTCATCGAGGGTGACTTCCCTGGCGATCGCGGGTAATTTATCTTTTATATGCCATTGGCTGGCCAGTTTTTCCCAAATGGTAACGCGTACGTTCATGGGTGTTTCGGCAGAACCTACGCCCAGTAAATTAATGCCATTCAAAATAAAGGGATATACGGTAGTATCGAGTTTGGGTGAGGAAACCAGGCCGGTGCTTACCACACAACCTTCGGGCATGCAGCCCTTCAACAGGGTGGCCAACGTATTGCCGCCCACCGTATCGATCGCCCCGGCCCATTTGGGTTTCAAGAGTGCTTTTTGGGAGGTATCGGTTACAAAATCCCTTGGTTCCAGCCGCACCGCGCCAAGGTGGGTAACATAATCCTGTGCATTCGATTTGCCGCTTACCGCAATCACTTCATAACCTGCTTTCGATAAAATAGAAATGGCCAGGCTGCCAACGCCGCCTGTTGCGCCGGTAACCACAATGGGCCCTGCTTCGGGCTGTAGTTTCATCAGTTCCATTTTATATACCGCACAGGCAGCGGTAAAACCGGCCGTGCCGATGATCATACAGTCTTTCAGGGAATAGTTCTCAGGTTTTTTAACTACCCAGCTGGCCGGTACGCGTATATACTGGCCAAACCCGCCACAGGTGTTCATCCCAAGGTCGTAACCGGTTACCAGTACTTCGTCGCCTACGGCAAACCGTTCGTTGCGGCTTATTTCTATTACACCGGCGGCATCGATGCCGGGTGTATGCGGGAACTTACGGGTAATGCCTTTGTTGCCGGTAGCCGAAAGCGCATCTTTGTAATTCAGGGAAGAATAATGCACCCTGATCACCATTTCTCCTGCCGGCAGGTCATCGATATATCGCTCAACAATGTTCCGTTCAAATTTTCCAGACCCGGTTTCTGTTATCCAAAGCGCTTTAAATGGCATATTTTCTGATATTTCTTAAATCTTTATTATTTGCAAACTTCATACTTAACCAAGGCAACGAGGCAACAAGCCATCAAGGCAACACGGCAAGTTTTTCTTTATACAGTTCATAATTCTCATCATCGAAACATACAAAGTACACTTCGGTTATATTATTATCGTTTGCCAGGAACTGTTGTACCGCTTTAATGGCTATTTCTGCCGCATTCGGTTTCGGAAAACGGTAAACGCCGGTACTGATATTTGGAAAAGCGATGGTCTTCGCTCCATGCTCAACTGCTAATTGTAATGAGTTGTGATAACATTTTGCCAGCAACTCCGGCTCGCCTTTATTTCCATTGTTCCAAACGGGGCCAACGGTATGAATAACATATTTTGCCGGTAATTGTCCGCCGGTAGTGATCACTGCCTCTCCGGTATCGCAACCGCCCTGTTTTGCCCTGATCTGGCGGCATTCTTCCAGTATGGCGGGGCCGCCGGCACGGTGAATGGCGCCATCGACGCCGCCGCCGCCCAGAAGGGAAGAGTTGGCTGCATTGACAACAGCATCCACTTTCATTTTAGTAATATCACCTTTTATTAATGTAATCATAGTTTGCATATCAAATCCCCCCCGAAATCTAAAATAGCGTCTGTACGCCATGTGCAATTTTGTTCTCATGTTGCAGCAGCCACTTTTTGCGCGGCAGTCCGCCGGCATAACCCACGAGCTGGCTGTTTGAACCGATCACCCGGTGGCAGGGTACAATGATGGCTACATTGTTCCTGCCATTAGCCGCAGCGGCAGCCCTGATCACTTTGGGATCGCCGAGCCGGTGGCTCAGGTCGAGGTAGCTGAGGGTTTTTCCGAAAGGAATATTCATCAGTTCAGCCCAAACCTTTTGCTGAAAAGGCGTGCCCTGCTGCGAAATGGGCAATTCAAAAAAACGGCGATGGCCATGAAAATACTCTATCAGTTGTTCTACTGCCTGTATGGCCATAGGCGGTAAGGCACTATAGTCGGTTTTAGGGGTAATTTTCTCCGGTTCATCAATGAATATCACTTCACTGATAAACTGGCCTGTACCGGCAATCTGAAGTAACCCTACAGGCGATTGATAATATGTAATGAACGCGTCCTGCATAACCGGGTTTCATCATATGTTATTTTTCATATTATACATACAATCGTTGTACCACCATACGCTGAATGCTGAACGATTAAGGCTTAACGCTGGTTTCCGCAATTTCAGGTTTCTACACAGGCATACAATTTTCCGCATTTTGCGTTTCGCCTTCGGCCTTCAGCCTATCTTCCAGCCGTTTTGAACCGGCCGGTCGGGTGCTAGTAAAACTACCTCTTTTTTATCAGTGTAAATGCCCAGCACCAGGCATTCGCTGAAAAAATTAGCGATCTGTTTGGGGGGAAAATTAACAATGGCGATCACCTGCCTGCCGATCAGCGATCCCTGCTCGTATAATTGCGTTATCTGGGCCGATGACTTTTTGATACCCAATTCACCAAAATCGATGGTTATTTGGTACGCCGGGTTTTTGGCTTTGGGAAAATTATTAACTTCCGTAATTGTTCCGACCCTGATATCTATTTTTGCGAAATCATCCCATGTGATGTGCATGCTCTTAATTTTTTCAAAAATAAATTACAATTAAATGAAACGTACAGCTACTGCCGTTTGGAACGGCTCAGGAAAAGAAGGTAATGGACATTTGACCTCACAAAGCACTACATTGAACAAAACGCAGTATTCGTACAAGTCACGGTTTGAAGAAGGTGTTGGAACCAACCCCGAAGAGTTGATCGCTGCCGCACATGCCGGTTGTTTTGCCATGAAGCTGAGCTTTGTATTGGGTGGCGCTGGTTTTACACCCGATTCACTGGATGTAACTTCTACCGTTACCCTCGATAATGGTGCTATCACCAATTCGCACCTGGTGCTGAAGGCAAGCGTTCCCGGCATCAGCGCTGAAAAATTTAAAGAGTGCGCCGATGATGCCAAGGCTAACTGTCCGGTTAGTAAAGTACTGAACGCAGAGATCACTTTGGAAGCATCTCTGGTATAAAGCGTTAACCGTATATAACAATGATCTGTGATGTAAGAATATGAGATTTCGGGATTTCGCGATTTAGGGATTTTGAGATTTGTCGTAAGACTTAATTCAAAAGAAATCTCAAAATCGCGAAATCTCAAAATCAGCAATTGTCGTCCTGCCTTCCCTTCGCGATCTTAAGAACCGAATGTTTCCTTTTCTCCTTAGCCTTTGCAAAAAATGCGATAAGATATGTCCTCAAACAAACGAACCCGGCGCAGCTTTATCAAAAATGCCTCACTGGCCGCCGGCAGTTTCTTCATTGTGCCACGCCATGTATTAGGCCGGGGCTATATTGCCCCCAGCGATAAACTCAATATCGCCGGCATAGGCGCCGGTGGCAAGGCCGAAGTGAATTTGCCCTACGCTTATAACAATGGCGCAGAGAACATAACCGCACTTTGCGATGTTGACGACCGTATGGCGGTGAATGCCCGCAAAAAATGGCCGCAGGCGCCTTATTACCGCGACTACCGCGAAATGCTCGATAAAGAACATAAAAATATCGACGCCGTAATTATTACCACTCCCGATCACATGCATGCCGTACAGGCCCTTGCAGCCATGCAGCTGGGCAAACATGTGTATGTTGAGAAACCACTAACGCACGACATTTACGAGGCCCGCATATTAACGCAGGCCGCACAACAGTATAAAGTGGTTACGCAAATGGGTAACCAGGGCAGCAGCGGTGATGACACCCGCATCGTGGAGACCTGGATCCAGGCAGGGGTGATCGGCAACGTACATACAGTGCATGTATGGACGAACCGCCCCGTTTGGCCGCAAGGCGTTCCAACGCCCACCGGTAAATTCGATATTCCGAAAGAAGTTGACTGGGACCTGTGGCTGGGCACTGCACCCTTCCGCGATTTCAATCCTGCTTATTTGCCCGCCACCTGGCGCGGCTGGGTCGATTTTGGTGCCGGCGCCCTCGGCGATATGGGCTGCCATTTTATTGACGTGCCGTTCAGGGCGCTGAAACTGGGATACCCGGTATCGGTAGCCTGCAGTGTGGGTTCGGTATACACGGGTTTTTTCAGAGAAGCAATTTATAACGACAGCTATCCGCCTTCATCGAAGATCAATATCCATTTTCCGGCCCGCGGGGAAAAAATGCCGCCGGTAGAGCTGATCTGGTACGATGGCGGTATACAACCCGATCGCCCCGCAGAGTTATTGCCCGACGAACCTTTTGCCGGGCCAGACGGCGGTATCCTGTTTGAAGGAACAAAAGGCAAACTGCTGGCCGGGTTGTTTGGCCGCAATCCTACCTTGCTGCCGACACAAAAAATGAAAGAAGTAAAACTGCCCAAATCAAAATTTCCGTTTGTTGATAATGGAACAGAAGGTCACCAGACGCAATGGGTGCAGGCCTGCAAAAAAGGTTTCGGAACTTATACCAGTTCTTCCTTCGATGTGGCCGGACCGCTTACTGAAACCGTACTGATGGGCAACCTGGCAGTTAGAAGTTATAATATTAAAGAAGGAAACAATTTCCCCGGCCGTAAAAAGCTCCTGTGGGATGGTGCCAATATGCGCATCACCAATTTTGAAGCGGCGAATGCGTTTGTGAAGCGGGAGTACCGGCAGGGGTATAAGTTATAGTTCTCAGTTCTCAGTTCACAGTTCACAGTTCACAGGTCTCGGTTATTCAGTTATTCAGTTATTCAGTTATTCAGTTTGTGAGTTGCCGGTTACCAGATACCTGTTTCCGGAAATGAGATCAGGCCCTTCGGGCTCCAATAACTTCGTCGCTTGTCGCCCTTCGGGCTCCAATAACTGAATAACTGAATAACTATTTTGTTCGCATGCTTTGCTAAAAATATTTTAGTTAGAATCCAACGTAAATATTCATACCGGTTTTCTATTGCCCAACCCGCTGCAACACTTTTCATCGAATTCCCGTCTGGTGTAATGCAAAAATATTTTTGCAAACCATTTGTTTAATTTCCTGACCGGGATTAAAAAGAATAAAGTAATTTAACTTGCTAAATCGGTTTAAATCTATACTTTCAGGCTTCTAAAATCAATGCTTACAGTATGAAGAAGAACAAAAATAACAACCCTTCGTCGCGCCGGGATTTCCTTAAGAACACAACCCTGGCGGCCGCCGGTTTCTTTATTGTTCCCCGTCATGTATTGGGCAAAGGCTACATTGCCCCCAGCGACAAATTGAACATTGCCGGTATTGGTGTGGGCGGAAAAGGTACCAGCGATCTTGCCTCGTTTGCCAAAAGTCCCAAAGTGAATATCGTTGCCCTGTGTGATGTCGATGATCGCCAGGCCGTGAAATCGCGCCAGAGTTTTCCCAACGCGCCCTACTACCGCGATTTCCGCGAAATGCTTGAGAAGGAAAAGAAAAATATTGATGCCGTTTGTGTATCTACTCCCGATAACACACACGCCGTAGCTGCACTGGCTGCCATGCAACTCGGTAAGCACGTATATGTACAAAAACCTTTAACGCACGATATTTATGAAGCACGCATTCTTACCGAAGCCGCAAAAAAATATAAGGTAGTTACCCAAATGGGTAACCAGGGCGGTTCAGATGATGGCGTTCGTAAAATGAAGGAAATGGTTGATGCCGGTTATATCGGCGATGTGCATACCGTGCATTGCTGGACGAACCGTCCCGTATGGCCGCAGGGCATTCCAACACCCAGCGGTTCATTCGAAGTGCCAAAAGAAGTTGATTGGGACCTGTGGCTCGGCCCCGCAAAAAAGATCGATTACAACCCTGCATACCTGCCATTCAACTGGCGCGGCTGGTGGGCGTTCGGTACCGGTTCACTGGGCGATATGGCCTGCCATATCATGGACCCCGTGTTCCGTATTCTTCCCATCGATTATCCAAGTTCGGTAGAGTGCAGTGTGGCTACCATTTATAAGGAAATGTGGAATGACTATGTGAATCCCGATAGCTGTCCGCCTTCTTCCATCATGCACCTGACGTACCCACGCAAGGATAAAAAAGGCAATATCAAAGTTTCATGGCACGATGGCGGATTGTTGCCTGAGCGCCCCGAAGAACTGCTGCCCGAAGAAGCAATGGGTAACTGGGACGGCGGTGTTATTATGGAAGGCACCAAGGGTAAGATCATGTGCGATTGTTATGGCGCCAACCCGCGGTTGCTGCCTACCAAACTGATGAAAGTAAAAGCGGTGCCTAAGGAAACCATCAAACGTGTACCGGAAGGCCACTATATACAATGGGTGAACGCCTGTATGGAAGGCTATGGCAAAGGCGTAACCAGTTCACCGTTCGAATATGCCGGACCGTTCACAGAAAGCATTTTGATGGGTAACCTCGCCATTCGCAGCTTCCTCATGAAGAACCCGAATGCCAAAGGCGAAAACAGGTATCCGGGCAGAAAACGTTTGGTGTGGGATGCAAAAAATATGAAGATCACGAACTTTGAAGAAGCCAACCAGTTTGTGAAGAGAGAATATCGTGATGGCTGGAACCTGAGTTTATAAATTATTCAGTTATTCAGTTCGTTAGTTCTGAGCGTAGGTAAATAAACCTGTACCCGGAATTAATGAACTGAATAACTGAACAACTGAATAACTGAACAACTTATTCGTTTTCCGTATCTGTAGTATCAGTATCTGACGTGTCGGGTTTCTCTTTCTCGGTAATCAACTCTGCCAGCGTAAGCAATTCCTTTTGCTTGTAGTTGTTCTTCTCATCAGTAAAGCATTTGCTGAACTCCTCCATTAAAAACTGGATCACCCGTTTGTTCGAAAGTTGTTTGAAGTAGGTGGCGGAAGGCGCTACGTTGATGCGTTTGAAGTAATTCTCTACGTCTTTATGCGTGAATACCTGACCGCTCATGGGATCTATAAAGAATTCCGTTTTGTACAACGGGTTCTCTACATGACGGGTAAAATCGTAGTCGGTTTTAAAATAACCCAGCACAAACTGGTGCGGAATATTGATTGCACGAACCGGCACATCGAGCAGTTCGCACAGGATCAGGTATAAGATCCCGTTGGCAATTGTATTACCGCGTTTCGTTTCAAGCTGCTTGTTTATCAGGAACTCTTCGGGGTTCTGATAACCTATTTCCGCACCCCGTAAATTGAAATAATTGTAGAGAATACTGGTTACCACATTTACCTGCTCGAGGGGAGTGAGGTAACTGTTCAGTTCCAGCCAGATGTTCCGTCTTAATTTTTCAACTTCCTGGTAAACCTGTGAGGTCACCAGATCGGGATACTGAAAGCGCGCAACCAGTAATGCGCCAGTGAGCAGGTCCTGGTGAATATTGTTATTCCATTGCGTTAATTCCTCTGTGAGATCGCGATAATGTAACCGGTGTATCAACATTTCAATACGTTCCTGTACATCTTCGCTGATGGTGTTCTCCCACAGATTTTCAAGGTTAGGTATGATGCCTTTTCCATAATCTATTATGCGGGTAGAGACCACATTGAAGACCTCTTCATCGGGATCATCAATTAAATGGAACAATGCCGATATCTCTTTGTTTTCTTCCATCTTAAATACTACAGTTCTTGCCGTTTAACCACTTCAATATCGTAATCTTATAAAAGATATCAATAAAAATCTTATCCACAAAGTTTTATCACTTTGTGGGGAACTCTGAACTCAGCGGCAAATACTGGTTAAATAATCGTTCCAGCTCCTGTTTTTCCGTTGGGGTAGCGATCACCCGCCGCGGTATAACGATGGCATGATACGAACTTGTGTACAGATAGTAACAGGCGGGCGTTTCGGCTTTTTTCACGATCGCCTCCCATGAATATTTGCTTTCCGTTGCGGTGTCTTTATCTACAATACCCGAATCGGACAACATCACTTCCGCTTCATCAAGTACATGCTGGTTCTCGGGTTTCGATAAAATGCTTCGCACCCGGCGAAGGATAGAACGTTTGATAAGCCAGGGCACCATCAGAAAATATACAAGTGCTATTACGCTAAAGATAATGAGGTCGATAAAGATCTGCTCTGAACGGCGGCTGAAAATGTATAGTCCGGCCACCCCTGCATACAGAATAAAAACCCGCAGGTAGTACCATAGCCGGTAGTTCCTTTTTTCCGGCGCGGCCCAGGCCGTGTAATAATTGTAATCGAAATATTCTTCTTCAGTAAGGTGGTATTTGAGACTAAGCATGGTTGAATCAATTAGCAATTGGCAATTTGCAAAAGGCAAGGATTGAAGAATTTCGGGCCTCGCGATTGATCGCGAAGCTCCCTTTTTGCTTATTGTCTATTGCTTATTGCCCATTGACTATTGTCTATTGTTTTTTGAGCTTTACGAACTGGCAATTTGAAAGCAGGCCTGAACGTTTAGCTTTGCCTATTGTTTATTGCCTATTGTTTATTGCCTATTGTTTTTTTACAACTCATAGCCAGGCAGCGCATTAAGTTTTGCCCATTGTCTATTGCCAATTGCCTATTGTTTCTTCTTCTTCGGTGCTGCCTTTTTGGTAGCGTCTTTTTTAGGAGCCGCTTTTTTGCCGGGCGCCTTTTTTGCCGCCGCTTTTTTCGTTGCAAATGCATTTGGGATCTGCAGTTCGATCATTTTCTTCACCTCCTCTAACGGCACTGTGGTCAGTTCCTCAGCTGTGTATTTGCTCTCATCGGCTTTTCTACCCACCTTCAGTATTTTTTTACCGAATTTCAGTACCGGTCCCCAACGGGCATTTTCGATCGAGATCTTTTCATCGGGCCAGTGCTGTATATACCGGTTCTCTTCTTTTTTGATCTTAGCTTCTATCAGTTCATCGATGTTGGCCTGTGAAAGGTTCTCAAAATCGTACCGCCGCGGAACGTTGATGTACATGTCGTTCCACTTTATGAACGGACCAAAACGGCCGGTACCTTTGGTAACCGGTTTTTCATCGTAAAAACCGATGGGGGCATCTGCTTTTGCTTTTTCCTCGAGCAGCTCCAGCGCTCTTTCCATATCCACATCGTGCGGGTCTACACCGCGGGGCATGGAGATGTTCTGCTCACCCCATTTTAAATAGGGGCCAAACCGTCCCAGATTCACGGAGATCTCCTGACCTTCATGCACGCCGAGGGTTTTGGGAAGTTCGAATAACTTCAACGCTTCCCCGAGGGAAATGGTTTCAATGCTCTGGCCTCTTCTTAACCCGGCAAAACGCGGTTTTTCATCCTCATCATCGCCAATTATTGCCACAACCGGGCCAAAACGGGCCATCCGCGCCACTATCTTTTTGCCGCTTTGCGGATCAACGCCCAGTTCGCGTTCACCTTTTATGCGTTCTGCTGTTTCAATAGTATTGTCAACGTCTTTTTTGAAGGGAATATAAAAGTCGTCGATCATGCTGTTCCACTTCAGTTTGCCTGCCGCCACTTCGTCAAACTCGCCTTCAATACGGGCGGTGAACCCGTAATCCATAATATCGTCGAAGTATTGTTTCAGGAAGTCTGTTACCACCAGTCCCAGGTCGGTAGGGAAGATCTTGGCTTTTTCTGCCCCGGTATTTTCCTGGTCGGTTACCTTTTTGATGGTGTCGTTCTTTAAGGTAAGGATGCGGAAATCGCGTTTTATAGGTTCCTTGTCGCGTTTTTCAACATAACCGCGGGTAAGAATGGTGTTGATGGTAGGAGCGTAGGTAGACGGGCGGCCGATGCCCAGCTCTTCCAGCTTTTTCACCAGCGAAGCTTCCGTATAGCGGGGTGAAGGCCGGCTGAAACGTTCTATGGCCTTCATTTCATTCAAAGGCAATTGCTGGTTAACTGTCAACGGCGGCAGCATGCCTTCCTGTTGTTCGTCTTCCGTAATGTCCTCATCGTCGCGGTCTTCGCGATAGGCTTTTAAGAACCCGTCGAACTTCAGCACCTCACCGCTTGCGGTAAGTTCTTCTTTATTGGTAGAGATCTCTATTTTGGCGGTTGTTCTTTCCAGTTCAGCGTCAGCCATCTGGCTGGCCATGGTACGTTTCCAAATGAGCTCGTACAACCGGCGTAAGTCAGGATCATCAACCGTTGTATTCTCCATATAAGTAGGCCTGATGGCTTCGTGCGCTTCCTGGGCCGATTCGTTCTTGTTCTTGTATTTGCGGGGCTGGTAATAATTATTACCATACTGACCGATCACCTGGTTACGGATGTCGGCCATAGCGGTATCGCTCAGGTTCACACTGTCGGTACGCATATAAGTAATATTACCGCTTTCATACAGGCGTTGTGCCAGTTGCATGGTGCGTTTAACGCCGTAGCCCAGTTTGCGCGAAGCTTCCTGCTGCAGGGTAGAAGTGGTAAAAGGCGCGGCCGGCGATTTCTTACCGGGCCTTACCTGTATGTCGTTTACCTTATAATTTGC
Source organism: Niastella populi (assembly GCF_002078015.1). Classification (GTDB taxonomy): domain Bacteria; phylum Bacteroidota; class Bacteroidia; order Chitinophagales; family Chitinophagaceae; genus Niastella; species Niastella populi. Next base: position 441,536 of record NZ_LWBP01000001.1, read on the forward strand.
GCCGATACAGGTTTGCAGAAATTTTTCCGCATTTTCAGCGGTATCGTACTTTTTGCCTTCGGCAACAAAGGTTACGTTCTTACCGGTTATATCGGGTGTGGTAAATAAAGCTTCAATTTTAAAAGTGCTGATGGCGGTGAAGGCGTTGATCTCGCGTTCGCGTTCGGCAATGAGGCGAACGGCTACGCTTTGTACCCGGCCTGCGCTGAGGTTGTTGCGGGTGCTGATCTTGCGCCATAACACGGGGCTCAGTTCAAAACCCACGATCCTGTCCAGTACCCGCCGGGCCTGCTGCGCATTCACCAGGTTCATATCGAGCTTGCGCGGACTGGTTACTGCTTTTTGAATGGCGGGTTTGGTAATTTCATGGAAAACAATGCGTTTGGTAGTTGATGGATCAAGGCCTAACACCTCGCACAAATGCCAGCTGATGGCTTCCCCTTCACGGTCCTCATCCGTTGCGAGCCAAACTTCGTCCGATTTCTTGGCGAGGCTTTTAAGTTCTTTAACTACTTTTTCTTTATCGTCGGGAATTTTGTAACGCGGTTTGTAACCATTCTTTATATCAATACCCATTTCTTCCTTTTCCAGGTCGCGGATATGTCCATAACAACTCTTTACCTCGAAATCTTTCCCCAGGATCTTTTCGATGGTTTTGGCTTTTGCAGGAGACTCAACAATCAGTAAATTCTTGGCCATAGGTTCAATAAATGGTTTTAAACGCTTAAGGCTTAATGCTTAAGGCTTAAGGCTTGCTCTTCAGTTTTGAAGCTCGCGTACAGTACGAAGCATTTCAATATTTGGTTTTCAGCATTTTGCATTTGGCCTTCGGCTTTTTGCTTTCAGCTTTCAGCTTTCCGCCTATTTCATTCAAATTCAATGATCTTTATTGTTATTTTTTAGAATCACTGGTGACAGAAATGGAATGTTGCTGGCGTGCAAGTTTAATTTATAAATACGAAAACAACAAATTGGTACTTACCCGGCAAAAGCGTACCGTGCCGAAATGGCGGATATTTTTTAATTTTAAAGAACTGCGGCAGGACGAAAATCAGCGCCTTTTCCAGATATTTTTCATAAGAGGAAACCTGTACAGATCAGCATAATAAAAATATAATACCGTGATATTTATGACAGAATGCGCGGTTATGTGGTAAAAAAATTAACTTCAAACATTTCTTAATTTGAAAGGTGACCGACCAGTATAAAATATTTCCGCTAGGGGATGCTGCCATTACCCTCGAGCTCGGCAATTCCATCAATGAGGTGTTGAATCAAAAAGCATTGGCTATGCAACAATGGTTGCTGGCTTATCCTTTTGAGGGGCTGAAAGATTGCCTGGTGGCCTACAGTTCTCTCACTGTGCAGTATAATGCCGCTACCGTAAAGAAATATTACAATCTTCAAACAACTGTATTCGCCTGGGTTGCCGACCGGTTAAAGGAGGCATTTGAAAGATCGGTTCAGGAAGAAAAAGAAGCGAAGGAGCTCATACGCATCCCGGTTTGTTATGAAGGGCCCGACCTTGGGTCACTGGCGCAGCAAAGACAACTGACCGAACAGGAGATTGTGAACATTCACACCGCCACTATTTATAATGTGTACATGATCGGGTTCCTGCCTGGATTTTCTTACATGGGTGAAGTAAATGAAAGAATTGCCGTTCCGCGAAAACAACATCCCACACAGGTATTGGCCGGTAGCGTTGGAATAGCCGGTTCCCAAACGGGTATCTATCCTTTAAATAGTCCGGGTGGCTGGCAGATCATTGGCCGCACGCCGCTCAGGCTATTCGATCCTTTTGTTCCCGAGCCGGTAAAACTACAGGCGGGGGACAGGGTTCAGTTTTATTCGATTACAAAAGAGGAATTTGTGGAGTATGATTGTGTAAATGATATGCTTACAAAATAAGAAACAGTTACCGGTTACCCGGCCTTTAGTGCAGATGGCTGATAGCGGTTTGTCTTTCCCGGAAACCGGTACCCGGCAATTCAAATTTTTTACCGAAAGATGAAAACTTCGAACAATGAAATTAGAAGGGAGATCTAGCCCATGTCATTAACTGTCATCAGACCCGGAATTTTAGATACACTGCAGGATCTTGGCCGCACAGGTTATAGCCGGCTGGGCATAAATCCCGGTGGCGTAATGGATCGTTATGCCGCGCAGGTGGCCAATATGCTGGTAGGTAATGATACCCGCGAAGCCGTTATTGAAGTTCATTTCCCCGCCGCTCAGTTCCTGTTCGATCAGAACACCCTCATTAGTATTACCGGCGGTGATTTCAATGCCATGGTGAACGATGAAACGGTACCGTTATGGCATCCCATGGTGGTGCGAAAAAATGCGGTACTGCATTTTCCCAAACTGCAATATGGCGGCCGCTGTTACCTCGCCGTTCATGGCGGTTTTTGCGTAAACAAATGGCTCAACAGTTACAGCACCCACCTGAAAGCAGGCGCCGGCGGTTTTCATGGCCGTAAACTGGAGAAAGGCGATGAACTGCCGTTCAGGGAAAGCAATATCTACTTTGCCGGTTTGCTTAAACCGGGAAAAGAACTGGAAGTATTGAAATGGAAGGTTGATACCGGCAGCACTTATAAACATCCGAACGAGATCTGCTTTATAAAAGGCAACGAATGGGATGAACTCACCGGGCAATCGCAACAACATATGCTGGAAGACAATTTCATCATTCACCCGTTCTCTGACCGGATGGGCTACCAGCTAAAAGGCGCAGACCTCAACCGCAACAACAATACAGAGCTTGTTTCTTCGGGCGTAAGCTTTGGCACCATACAATTATTGCCCAATGGCCAGTTGATCGTGCTGATGGCCGACCACCAGACAACCGGCGGGTATCCTCGGTTAGGCCATGTTATTTCGGCCCACCTGCCCAAACTGGCGCAATTGCGTCCCAGCGATTGTATTCATTTTAAAATGACGGATATTGCTACTGCGGAAAACCTGCTGATTGCCCAACAGCAGGAATTGAATATATTACAACGCGCCTGTACAGAGCGCCTGAACAATACGGTATGCTAAGTATAGATATTAATTGCGACATGGGGGAGAGCACCCTTTTATGGCCATACGATATTGACAAAGACCTGCGGCTGATGCGGTATGTAAGCAGCATCAACCTGGCTTGCGGTTATCATGCCGGTGATGCCGAAACCATGCATATACTGGCAGGAGCTGCCATTGCGGAAGGTATAGCCGTTGGCGCACATCCCGGTTTTGCCGACCGCGATAATTTTGGCAGATCCAACCTGAGCCTGCCACCAGAACAGATCTATGACCAGGTGATATACCAGATAGGCGCCCTCGATGCTTTTATGCGTATCATGAATGACCGTTTGCATCATGTAAAACCACATGGCGCTTTATATAATATGGCCGCAAAAGACGAAGCCATGGCCGAGGCCATTTGCAAAGCGGTATATGATTACGATCCCGGGCTGATCATATATGGTTTGAGCGGCAGCAAACTCATAGAGGCGGCGACCGCCACCGGGCTCAAAACCTACAGTGAAGTATTTGCCGACCGTACTTACCAGGACGATGGTCATTTAACGCCGCGCAGCGCAACCAATGCGCTGATAGAAGATCAGCAGCAATCTGTAGAGCAGGTATTGCAAATGGTAATGCAGCGAACCGTTACCAGTGTAAATGATAAAGAAGTGCCTATTGTGGCCGATACGGTTTGTGTGCATGGTGACGGAGCCCATGCGCTTGAATTTGCCCGGGAAATAAAGGCGGTTTTGATGATACATGGAGTGGAGATTGGGAATACAAAATATTGAATGTAGAATGTTCAATGTAGCATGTCGAAGTGGAATACAGGGAGAAGTTGAAAAGGTGATACAGGTGATAAAGTTGATAAAGGTGATAAAGGTGATACAGGAGAGGACAAGTGGAGTTCAATAGTTGACAAGTTAACAGGTTTACAGGTTAACAAGGGTTTAATTCATGGCTCGCGAGTAATAGTTATTTGCCTTCTCAGCCTGCTCCTGTATTCGCTTATAGCTTACAGCTTGAAGCTTGCAGCTCGAAGCTTGCAGCCAGCCAAATAATTTCCAAAAGTGACACTTAATGAAAGGAGATACAAAATCGGCTTTACTGGGCGCCGCTTTCCTGATGGCCACTTCAGCCATTGGTCCGGGTTTTATTACCCAAACAACGGTATTCACCCAGCAACTACTCACCAGTTTCGGTTTTGTAATATTGGTTTCCATTGTGCTCGATATTGCCGCGCAACTGAACGTATGGCGTATAATTGCCGTAACCGAAATGCGCGCACAGGACCTCGCCAATTCATTGTTACCCGGCATGGGTTATTTGCTGGCCGCACTTATTGTATTGGGCGGACTGGTGTTCAACATTGGCAATGTGGCCGGCGCGGGATTAGGTATGAATGTCGTTTATCCCTTCGATGCAGATATAAAACACCCGGTAATAGGCGCCGGTATCAGTGCAGCATTAGCGCTGCTCATTTTCTGGATCAGGGAAGCGGGCGTGGCAATGGACTGGTTTGCGAAAATACTGGGTTTTATCATGATCGGGTTAACGCTGTATGTTGCCATCAGTTCGCATCCCCCGGTAGGGGAGGCTGTTTACCGGTCGTTTGTGCCAGTTACAATAAACACCACTGCCATCGTAACCCTCGTTGGCGGAACAGTAGGCGGGTATATCAGTTTTGCCGGTGCGCATCGGTTGCTCGATGCAGGTATAAAAGGGCAACAACAATTACCACAGGTAAACCGCGGTAGTGTAAGCGCCATTTTGTTGGCATCAGTAATGCGCATACTGTTATTCATGGCTGCACTGGGTGTAGTTACGGGTGGCGGCATTTTAAATAAAGACAATCCCGCCGCATCTGTTTTTCAGATAGCCGCCGGTGATATCGGTTATAAAATATTCGGCATTGTATTATGGAGCGCAGCCATTACTTCGGTGGTTGGTTCGGCATACACTTCGGTTTCTTTTTTGCGCACGCTTCACCCGATGATTGAAAAACACCAGCGGCTGATAACTTCTTTATTCATTTTGACCTCGATAAGCATTTTTGTTTTTCTACAGCAGGGCGCTGTTCATTTGCTTGTAGTTGCCGGTGCATTGAACGGATTGATCCTGCCCGTATCGATTGCACTGTTGCTCATCGCCGTTTTGAAAAAACGGTTGACGGGAAATTACAAACACCCGGTATGGCTGTCGGTAGCCGGCTGGATAGTGGTGGTGATCATGGGCATTATGGGGGCCAGAACGTTGCTAAACGTTTAATGCAAAACGCTGAACCAGCCGGCAGGCAGGTTCAGCGTTCTTCCGCTCCGGATCCTGTAAAATAGTACGGTAAGTGCCCTAAACTACGTAGGACTTGTACCGGAATTGCATAGAAATTGCATAAGAATTGCATAGAAACGCTACTTTTCAGTGCAACCCTGAAGCGGGGTTGGTGCAGTAAGTGACCCTGTAATTACTATGAGTGCTACGTAATTCTTCCTGTTTGGTGCGGTATTTACCAATTATATAATGGAATTTGCTTACCTGTATTTCCGGCACCATTTTAGCCTTCGTTAAAAGCGTTTCTTTTTACTTTTCATTTACACAGATATCGAAATTTTTTTCGTTATTTGTAATATTCCAACCCACTCAACCCACCTATAAGATATTTAAGTCTTAACAATTATTCCATTAATTAAACCGTAACGGTTATGGCTGACAATCAGCAAGGGCCTGATACTGGCTTGTATACCTATGATTCGTTTACCGGACGAGGCCCCGGAAAAAAGGCCGACACTAATTTTTTATGGTGGTGTTCCGGTGCTCACCAGGAACTACTGAAACAATTTCCATCAGAACACAGCAAATACTGGGGGTTGGGCGGTGTTATTCTCGCCACCTTTGTGCTTGCTGCACTTTCATCGGGGTACGCTATTTACAGCGTGTTCGGCAACTGGCTATGGACAATTTGTTTTGCCATCGTATGGGGATTGATCATTTTTAATTTCGACCGCTTCCTGGTTTCCACTATGCGTAAATACGGCGTAAGCCGGCGCAAACAATTATCGATGGCATTGCCGCGGATGGCGCTGGCTATTCTTATCGGTTTTACCATTGCGCGCCCCCTCGAACTCAAGATCTTCGAAAAAGAGATCAACACAAAAGTTATCGAGAATACGCACAAGAAAATTCAGTTGAACGACAGTTTACTGGCGGCGGAAAATACGGCATTGATGCAAACCACCGAAGCCGAACGCAACCGCCTGTATGAACGCAAAAAAAACATAGAGGACGAACTGGCGCGTTTGCAGCAGTCGTATGTTCAGGAAGCCGATGGCACCGGCGGATCGCAGGTCCGTGGTGTGCAAAAGATAGCCAAACTGAAACTCGACGCGTACAATTCCTCTACCTTACAGGCTGCGCCTGAATTACTTTCGCTGAACAACAGCATTCATGTACAGGACAGCATTCTCGCCAATGCAAAAAGCAATATGGAAGCCAAACGCGCAAAGTATGAACTGAGCGCGCTGGAAAATGTCGGGTTCCTCGAGCGCAACAAAGCGCTTACCGATCTGGCCTCTGAAGAAAGCAGTGTTTTCTGGACAAGCTTTTTATTATCGCTGCTGATCATACTTATTGAAGTAGGGCCCATCATTTCAAAACTGATCATGCCGGTTGGTCCGTACGATATCGCACTGGCAAAAGAAGAGCTTACCAGTATGGCCGCTGCCGAAGAAGAAATGCGCCGCAACAAGGAAATGCTGGTGAATAAAAAAGACGCCTGGTACAAGAAACAAAAAGAAGTTTCAGACCAGTTGGTAGAAAAAATGACAACATTACAGCAAAAACACATCGACCAGGAGCTCGACAAATGGGAACGCGGCGACTGGAACCCGCGCGATCATCGCGCAAGCATGGATGAAGTGATGCGTAAGATAAAAGAGCGTTACCAGTTCAATGGGGAAGACCTATTGTAAGAAAAAATAAGCGCCGCCAAGGCCCGCAAATAACAACAGGGTTAGTAGGAATACCATCTTATTAACCCTGTATTTTTGCCTGGCCCCCGGCAACAACAGAAACAAGATCGCCAGGAATATCAGGAATATCGCTACACCTAACCCGATCATGGAATTATCGAATTTTTTTGCTTTCATTCCCTGTTCAGCGGTTGTTAAACCTAAAATTACCATCGTAAATAATAAGATGGGCAGGCCCAGCATAAAGCCTAGGCGTTTACCCTTCAGCAATCCCCAGCCCGCGATAATACCCGCGAGTATAAGTGAATACGTTTTAAGATCGGAGAAGAATTCATTTTTATTGATAACAAAAGTTCCGTTCTGAATAGAGTAGGGCCCCGATCTTTCGCCGAATAAAGAAGCTATCTGCATTAACAGAAAAACGATACTTATAAATAGTACCAGGATACCGGCGTATTTTTCTTTCCAGGATAATTTAACCATAGGACTTTAATTAGCTGCTATATAGTTAGAAACGAAATGAACGGATTATAAGTATGTGTTGCCGGGTACCGGTTACCCGTTTCCAGGCCTGAATTTCGATCGGTTCTGCAGGTGGTCAGGCGCGCTACATTTGCGTTACCGGCAACCGGCAAAGGCTTATTTTGATATCAATTGTTGAATAGCTTCGGAGAGTTTTATTGCCCATCGTGCATGTTCCTTCCCCGAATAATGCAACTGGTCTGTTGCCAGCAATGAAAGATCATGGGCGGCGAGCCGGGTGCCCGGCGTAATATCAATGTAATGCACGCCATACTTTTCTGCAAACAGTTTGTTCACGGCATTAAACGAATCAATTTCATGCGCAATGGTAGCGCTGTTCCTGTCTTTGGCAAATGGGGTAACGCCCCAGTCGGGTATGCTCAGTACAAAAACATGTTCCTTCTTATTTCCGGCAAAACCAATGGCTTGTTGTAAAAGCGCTTCAAACTGCTGTGTATACTCCTGAATACTGCGGCCGCGGTACTGGTTGTTAACGCCTATAAGCAACGACACTACATCATACACCGGGAGTAAACGACTGGCGGCAATCGCCGACTGCAGTTCGTCGGTTGTCCAGCCGGTTTTGGCCATTATTTCAGGTGCATAAAATGCATAGCCGGCCTTGCGAAGTAGTTGTACCGTTTGATAGGGGAAATTATCATAAACAGGTACCCCTTCACCAATGGTATAGGAGTCGCCCAGCGCCAGGTATGAGTAGGTTGATGCCATAGTTGCTAAATAGAATTGAAAAGTACAAAAATGGGAAATTAAAAATGAGAAATGACAAATGAAAAATTAAAAAGGGAATACAGGGCTTGTGGTTTCGGCTGTATTTCACTTTTCAAATAGAAAAGGGGCTGATCGTTCAGCCCCTGCAACATAATCATGTAGTTTATTAATGTGATCGATAATTGGATAATGTGATAATTGAATACAACCCCAATGCGCGATTGCCGATAATTCGCATGAGCCGCGATATGTAGCATTATCAAATTATCACATTAGCTAATTATTGTTGTATTCCCTGCATTCCATTCTGCATACCTTCCGCATCGCCGCGCATGTTCTTGCGTTTGAACAGGGCCACATCGAATTTTCCAAAACGGTAGCTGAAGTTTACGCGTACAAGCTGGGGGTCTCTTCTGCGCCAGTCGTCCTGTATAAAGCCCGTTGCTTCGGAGTGTACAAAATACTTACGGCTTCTGAAGATATCGCTCCAGTTCACCGATATGGTCGCTGTGTTCTTTTTTATCTGGAAGTCTTTACGCAAACCCATATCAACACCATAGAAGGGATTTACATAACCCTGGGTTGTTGATGTTGGCCCGCCGCCAAAACCGCCCCGGCCGCCGCGGCCACCGCCGCCATCACCATTATTGCTTGTGCTTACGGGTAAGGCGCTCTTTGCCTGGTAATCGCCACTAAGCTGAAAGCTCCAGCCTTTGTTGAATTTAAAACTGTGGTTCATTTTGGCCGTCCAGCTGGTGCGTTCATTTTCCAGGTTTTTCACCACATTGCTGCCGTTGATCTTTGAATAATAGATGTTGGCGCTTGTTGTTACATCCCACCATTTGGTAAGCGTGTTACGGGAGATTAGCTCAAGACCGCCGGCGTAAGCTGTAGAGGCGTTTATATAGGTCGTTATCCATACCGAATCGGGCCTTGCTTCCACTTTACCCATGTACTGGTAGCGGGCAATGAGGTCTGTAGTATATTTCCCGAAAAGCGTTGCCAGGAATGTGTTGGTTTTTTTACCGTAAGTTTTCTGGTAAGAGAGCTCGAGCGAATGCGTGAACTCAGGCTTCAGCCCCGGGTTACCGGTTTGATAGTTAAGGATATCGGTATAATCGGTATTGGGCATTAACTGGAAGAAGTTAGGCCGGTTAATGCGTCGGGTGTAGTTTAACTGCATGTCCTGTTTGTGCTCGAACTGCTTGCTCAAAAATACACTGGGGAACAGGCTGATGGGAAAATCGTTGGTGTAGGTATCTTTACCAATTTGTTTTCCTTCGTAACCACTGCTTTCGCCCCGTAAACCCAGCTGATAGCTGAATGTTTCTTTTATCTTTTGCGAGTAAGTTACATAACCTGCATACACATGGTCGGTATATTCAAAATTATTACCAACCGGGGGAGTGCCGTTATTGAAGGTGTTATACTGAAAACTTTCGAATTTGCGTACCTGGGCGCGGAGGCCGGCTTCCCACTTGATTTTATCGTTAATGGGATTTATATAATCTGTTTGTGCTATCAGGAACCGGTTTTTTCCGCCGGCGTCAACTCTTTGAAGGATCTCAAAATTGTCAATGGGAACTGTCATGTCAAGATCATAGAACGAACGGTCGCGGATGTCGCTGTAGTTTGTGTTCCTGCTTTGGTTGAAGTTCAGGTCAGCGGTCCACTCTTTGCCAGCTTGCGCAAAAAGGTGTTTGAAACTTAACTGTGTACCATAGTTGCGGAAATTGTTTTTACCGGTGGTATTACGATACTGGGCGTACGAGCCGCCAATTGAATCGTATACGAAGTTGGTACGGTTATCTGGTTTGAAGTCTCCATTCACGATTGACTGCGAGATCGAAATAGTATTGCGGTTGTCGATGAAATAATCCAAACCGAACCGGCCGAATGCAAAAGCGCCATCGAACACGCTCTTGTTGTATTGTGTGGTATACAGGTCTTTGGTGTTTTTTCCGAAGGTGAACCTGTCGGTTTGTCCCCAGCCTTTTGATCTGCGCTGGTTGTACATGGCGTTGGCAAATACGTTGATCCTGCCCTGGCGAACGTTGATATCGCCGCCGCCGTTGAACTTACCGCGGGAATCGACACCGGCGCGTACACTGCCGTTATAACCGGTTTTGCGGTTCTTCTTTAATATGATATTCAGAATGCCCGACTGGCCCCCGCTGGCGTCGTATTTGGCTGAAGGGTTGGTGATAATTTCAACGCTCTGAATGGCATCGGCCGGGATCTGGTCCATAGAAAGGGTAGTGGGGCGGCCGTCTACAAACACCTGCGGCGCTGCGTTGCGCAGGGTTACGTTCCCGTCAATGTCGACGTTGATGGAAGGTACATTGCGCATGACGTCGATGGCTGTACCCCCGGCGGCCGTAATGGTTTTTTCCACGTTGAAGATCTTGCGGTCAACACCCATGGTGATGAGGGGTTTTGAACCGGTAACGGTTACATCCTGCAGCACGGTAGCGTCCTGTTCCATTTTTAAATTACCGAGGTCTTTATCAACCGCCGATAACATGGCCGACCTGTCGACCCCCGGGCCCATTTTTAAATCGAACGATACCTTTTGTTCAATGGGTTTATAACCGATGGCTGTAATGATCAGTTTGAACTGGCCGAAAACGGGCAGGCCTTCGAGGCTGAAATCGCCGTTACGGCCGGTTAGCATTCCGCCGATCACCACATCGGCCTTTTTTTTGGTGGCGGTATCGAATTTGTTCTGGAATAATTGAACAGAAGCGGCATCCAGTCCTTTATTGGTTGCCTTGTCGACTATACGTCCGTAAAAATGGCCGATATTCATTTGCTGGCCGCCGCCCTGCCGGTTTCCGCCGCCCGGGGCGCCTCCTGCGCCGGGAAATTGGGCATGGGCAGTTTGGAAAAGGGCAAATAGAGCAAGGATCCATCCGGTAAGTTTCATATGTTAGGTGCTATGGTTGAGATCAATTTGACGCAAAAATGACGTAGAACTTGTGAAAAGGACATTTTTTGTGATGAACGGCGGACAGGATTCTTTTTACCGGTGCCCGGTTGCATTTTCCCGGGTTTTTAAGGGCAGGCCCCATTATTTTCGGCCTGTTTTTCCGGTGGTATCTGCTTCCGGCTGCCATTGTAAGTTCAAAATCAGGCTAATTGCGTTATTGCGATGTGTTAGCTGGCAGAAAACGAGGAAAATCTGTTAGCGCGGTATCCGCGCTGACAGAAAATGAGCGAAATCTGTTAGCGCGGTGTTCGCGCTGACAGAAAATGGGCGAAATCTGTTAGCGCGGTGTTTGCGCTGACAGAAAATGAACGAAATCTGTTAGCGCGGTGTTCGCGCTGACAGAAAATGTACCCGCGCTGACAGAAAATGGGCAAAATCTGTTAGCGCATTGTCTGCGCTGACAGAAAATGGATGAAATCCGATAGAATGGTACCGGCGCTGACAGAAAATGAAGGGGAGCTGACAGCCTGGTGACGACGCTAACGGAAAATGAATAAATTCCGCCTGCCCCGGATCGGCGCCAACAACAATCAGTGTTTGTTTTACAATTTATTTCAATATGTAAACGATTCCAACCTGTACCAAACCAATCAGGAAACCCAGTAAACCAAAAAAGAAACCCGCCTGGCGTAATTCCTTCTTCAATCCCTCATATATGGCCGTTTCGAGTTTATCGGTAGAAAGCGCGGCTATTTTTGCGGCCACCATCTTTTCAAGGTCGAGGTCCTGCTGCAGGTTTTTGACATACTCCTTCATAATAACCGGGAAAATTGTTTCCAGCTCATTCATGAAGATCGTCTTCAGCGTGCCGATGGTCTTTTCTCCGATTAGCATACCGATCATGGGGAAGGCTTCCTTCAGTTTATTGCGCAGGAAATCATCGATATGCAGTTCTGCCACCGGCATGATCTTTTTTACGCTTTCTTCGCTGGTGATCTTTGCTTCGATTTCAGAAAATGATACCAGCTCGCTGGTAACCAGTGCGCCGATCCGTTGGGCGAACTGCGGTTGTCTGGCAGGAAAAATACCCTGGATGGTAATGCCAAAAACACGTACCGGTGTTCGTGGCCGGAACAGCATTTTCACGGCCAACCGGTTGGTTATGTAACCGGTAAACGCAGATGTAACAGGTATAATGATCACTAACCACCAGTTCATAGAATCCTTTTTTAAGGTAAAGCCTTGCATTTTTCCCGGGGAAATAATACTTTACAAAATGCCGGGCGGGGGATTTGATAAATAAAAAGCCCCCCGACGTATCTGTCGGGGGGAGTTATCTGAGGGAGGATGAAGGGTCTCGAACCCTCGACCTCTAGAACCACAATCTAGCGCTCTAACCAACTGAGCTACAACCTCCGTATTGAGGCTGCAAATGTAGGAAAAAAATTGTTTCACTAAAAAAACTTTCTAAAAACCTTTCATCAAAATGGCTTGTTAATTATAACATTAGTGCAACAACCCATAATTTTTATCGTTATTTTTGAATTGATGCCAAAAGTTTTAAAATATATGCTACAACGAAAAAATTTACCCATAGTCCTGCTGTTGTTCGTCGCCGGTTTAATTGTGGCGTTCCGTTCGCTGGGGTTTGGTTTGGGTAATGGTAATCCTCCTACGAAATATGAAAAAATACTTCATAACGTGGGGGAAATGCTTGCTGAGATCCATTACAGTCCTAAGAAGATCGACGATAACTTTTCAAAAGAGATCTTCAGGAAATTCCTGGGCGAAAAGATCGACGATCAAAAGAACATTCTCCTGTTGTCGGACATTCAACAACTTAAAAAGTTTGAAACAAAGATAGACGATGAGATCCTCGGCGGAGCGGTACAATTCGTACCTGCCGTTTCAGAGATCTATAAAAAGCGTTTACCTGAAACCGAGGCAATCTATAAAGAACTGTTGTCGAAACCTTTCGATTTTACGAAGGATGAGTCAGCCAATTTCAATAGCGAAAAGCTGGAGTATCCAAAATCTGAAGCAGACAGAAAAGAGGCCTGGCGCAAACGGTTGAAATACCTTACGCTCGAGCGCTTTTACGACCTGATGGAAGATCGTGAAAAGAATAAAGGCAAAGAGAACTTTGTAGTAAAAACCGATGAACAACTGGAACAGGAAGCCCGCGACCGGGTTTTGAAAATAATGAACCGCACCTACGATCGCCTGAAACTCAAAGTGAGCGACGACGACCGGTTCAACGAGTTCGTAAAGACCATCACCGAGTCAATGGACCCGCATACGACGTTTATGCCGCCGGTTGACAAACGCTATTTCGATGAAGAGATGAGCGGCCGTTTCTATGGTATTGGCGCCTCGCTTCGTGAAGAAGATGGTAATATCAAGATCGGTTCTGTACTGGCCGGCAGCCCTGCTTTGAAAAGCGGCGAAATTGGTGTTGGCGATGCCATCATCAAAGTTGGCCAGGGTGCAGCTGAACCTGTTGACCTTACCGGTTATACCGTTCAGGATGCCGTGAAACTGATCCGTGGTAAAAAAGGCACTGAGGTTCGCCTTACATTAAGAAAAACGGATGGTTCGGTAAAAACCATAACCCTGATCCGTGATGAAATAATCCAGGATGAAACCTTTGCCCGCAGTGCTGTGATCAACACACCCAAAGGCAAACTTGGTTTTATTTACCTGCCCGAGTTCTACGCCGATTTCGATAACCCGAAAGGCGCCCGTTGCTCGGAAGACGTTCGCAAAGAAATCATCAAATTAAAAGAGCAGAAAGTAGACGGCATCATTATGGACCTGCGCAATAACGGCGGCGGTTCATTATACGATGTGGTGCAAATGGTTGGTTTGTTCATCGAAGGCGGCCCCATTGTACAGGTTAAAGACCGCGAAGGCAAACCACAGGTTTACTACGATCGCGATAAATCGGTTTTATACGATGGTCCGCTGGCTGTAATGGTAAATGAATTCAGCGCTTCAGCTTCTGAGATCTTTGCCGCCGCCATCCAGGATTACGACCGTGGCGTTATCATCGGCAGCACCTCTACCTATGGTAAGGGTACCGTTCAACGTAATATCGGTCTCGATAAAACAATGGGTTTCCTCGATCCTAACAGCGAGCTGGGAACCATCAAGCTCACCCTGCAGAAATTCTATCGCATCAATGGCGGTTCTACCCAATTACGTGGTGTATCGGCCGATGTGAACATTCCCGATATTTTCGAGTATACCAAGATCAGAGAGAAAGATAATCCCGATGCACTGGCCTGGGACGAAATTCAAAAAGCCGATTACAACCGCTGGAAATTCGGTCTCGATCTGAACCCCATCAGAAAAGCCAGCGCAGAACGTATTAAAAATAATGCGCTGTTCACCACCATTCACAACAATGCAGAATGGCTGGCCAAACAAAGCGATAAAATGTTTTCGCTGAGCCTGAAAAAATACCAGGAAGAGCAGAAAAAGAACAAGGCTATCGCCAAACAAATTGAATCACAGAATAAGCTGCCGCATGAAACGAATGTGGAGCCTTTGGCAGATGACATGAAGCGTATTGAAGGCGCAGGCGATGCTGCTAAACTGGAACGTTACAAAAACTGGTTGAAGATCTTACGCAACGACCCGTACCTCGATGAGGCAACCAATGTGTTGAACGACATGGTTACCCAAACCAACCTGGTATATGCCAATGTAAATAAGAAACAACCGTAATAATAATCGATCTTATTAATAATAGGGTGGGTCGCCTTTCAATGGCGGCTCACCCTTTTTCGTTTGGATAGTCACCTTTTATGGATGGAGCGCCGCCAATGAAGGTGAGCCGCCCGGAGAAAGCAACCTGCCTTTTTTTCAGCAAACCCATTTCTTTCCTTTGATCGCTGGCATAACAGGGATTTTCCGCTTATTTTTGCACTCACTCAATGAGCATGAATATTTTAGATCAATTAAAGCAGATCACTACCTTCGTCTTTGATGTAGACGGCGTACTGACTGATGGTACGCTGTTTGTTTTTGATGACGGGCAGTTTGTTCGCCGCATGAACATAAAAGACGGGTTCGCCCTTCAACTGGCGGTTAAAAAAGGCTACCGGGTAATTATTATTTCGGGCGGTGCCAGCGATGCCGTTACCCAGCGCCTGAACCGGTTGGGCATAAACGATGTTTTTATGCAGGTGACCGATAAAAAAGGGAAACTGGCCGAATATGTAAAACAGCATAACTTAAAATGGAACGAAGTGCTGTTCATGGGTGACGATATTCCCGATTACGAGGTAATGAAACAGGTTGGGTTGGCCTGTGCGCCGGCAGATGCGGCCACTGAAATAAAACAGATCGCAAACTATATTTCGTTATTGCCGGGCGGACAAGGTTGCGCCCGTGAGGTGATCGAAAAAGTGCTGAAGTTGAATGATCATTGGGAGCTGCATACCGATGTGGCAAGCAAGTAGTAAATTTTGATTTCTGATTTTGAGATTTAGAGATTTGTAATTGCAGAATGCCGTTGTGGATGTAGTAAACCTCAAAATTAAGAAATCCCGAAATCCAACAATCCTAAATCAGAAATTGTATTTATGAAGCTACTGGCAGCATTCATACGCCTTATACGTTCAGTGAACCTGTTGTTCATTGCAATTACCCAATTGCTGTTCCAGTATTGCATTGTAGAACCCATTCTGCAAAAAGTACAGGCGCCGCCTGTATTGACCACGCCCATTTTTATTACACTGATCGCTGCCTCTGTATTGATAGCAGCTGCGGGTTATATTATCAACGACTATTTTGACCTCAACATCGACCTGGTGAACAAACCCAATAAGCTGGTGGTTGAAAAGATCATCAAACGCCGCTGGGCCATTATCTGGCACCTGATGTTGTCGGGGATAGGGGTTGCCCTCAGCGCCTATGTTGCGTGGAAAACGCGGGTGTGGTGGCTGATACCGGCCAATATAGGTTGTGTGGCCGCGTTGTGGTTGTACAGTACCAACTTCAAAAAGAAATTACTGAGCGGTAATGTGATCATTTCGTTGCTTACCGCATGGGTAATACTGGTTATCGGGTTTATTACTCATTATGTGGTTATCAAAAGACCCGACCTGTATGCGCAAGTAGAAGCGTCGAAACTCCTGCGCCGTACGTTTTTATACGCCGGCTTTGCATTTATCATTTCCCTGATAAGAGAAGTGGTTAAGGATATGGAAGATATCAATGGCGATGCCCGTTACGGTTGCCGCACCATGCCAATTGTATGGGGTATAAACGCTGCAAAAATATTTACCGCCACCTGGCTTATCGTACTGCTTACTGCAGTGGCCATAATGATGGCCTATATTTTACCCTTCGAATGGTGGTGGGCCGCTGCATACAGCGGTTTGCTGATCATTATTCCCTTGCTGATCCTGCTGCGAAAACTTATTAAGGCCATAACACCGGCCGATTTTCATACCGTAAGCACCTGGTTGAAACTAATCATGCTCAGCGGTATTTTATCGATGCTATTCTTTAAAATGTACTCATGAACACAAAGGGCTTCCGTATAATACTGGCTTCTCAATCGCCACGCCGTAAACAATTACTTGAATGGGCAGAAATTCCTTTTGAAGTGATGGTGCAGTCTACCCCTGAAACTTACCCGCCCGATATGGCGGTGCCCGAAGTGCCGGTTCATATAGCCCGCGAAAAAGCGTTTGCCGTAAAACAAAAGAACGAATCGCTGCACCATGCCGGCAATATCATTATTGCCGCCGATACCGTGGTGGTGCTGGGTAATGACATCATTGGCAAACCGAAAGACAGGGAAGAAGCGCTGGATATTCTTGGCCGCCTGTCGGGCAACAAACACCAGGTAATAACGGGAGTGGTATTGCTGAAAGGAGATCGGGAGATAGCCTTTGCCGATATTACCGAAGTGTGGTTTCACCCACTTACCAGCGAACAGATCGCTTTTTATGTAGACAAATACAAACCGTACGACAAGGCCGGCGCCTATGCCATACAGGAATGGATTGGGGTGATAGGCATTAAATCAATTCAGGGAGATTTTTATAATGTAATGGGGCTGCCCGTTAGCAGGGTAGTTGAACAATTAGCTAATTTGCTGATTAGCTAATGTGCTAATGCTGCTATTTCCGCGAGCCTGATAATTCCCAGACATCTGCACCAAAAGCTGTATTTAATTAGCACATTATCACATTAGCATATTAGCACATTGGTATTCATTATCGAATTATCACATAATTTTGTTATCTTAGATGTATAAAGGTCTGCTATTGTATCCGTTCTGTTTTGTAGTAATTTTTGATAACTATCTCTGTTAGTAAGTCGCTCTGTTCAGTAGCATAACATGCAGGTTGGGAATTCTTCAGTTTCCGAACATGTGCATATTGTTTAATTTTCATTGCTATCTTATATGACAGAAAGGCTTTTGCAATACCTCTGGCAATTCCAGTATTTTAATAAAGACGGCCGCGTGCTCGATAATGGCGATGCCTTCCAGGTTATTCATCCCGGGCGCTATAATACCAACCAGGGCCCCGATTTCCTCGAAGCAAAGATCAAAATTGAAAATACATTATGGGTGGGGCATGTTGAGTTACATGTAAGAACCTCCGACTGGTTCAGGCATGCTCATCAATTCGATCGCAACTACGATAATGTGGTTTTGCATGTGGTTTGGGAGAACGATCTGCCCAACAGGGAATCGCGCATCCCCGTTTTCTCATTACAGTCGAAAGTACCCGCAATGTTATTGAGCCAGTATGAGCACTGGATGAACAATCCGGGTTTTATCGCCTGCGGCAGCCAGGTGCAGGATGTTTCGCGCATCATCTGGTTTTCCTGGCGCGAGCGGCTGCTGGCAGAACGGATGCAAAGAAAATCGGCAACGGTATTTTCTTTCCTGTTACAAACCAATCAGCATTGGGAAGAAACTTTCTGGTGGCTGCTGGCGCGCAACTTTGGCGCTGTGCTGAACTTCGAACCTTTTGAGGCCCTGGCCAAAACACTGCCTGTTACACTGCTGGCCCGGTATAAAAACCAATTGCCAAAACTGGAAGCATTGTTGTTTGGGCAGTGCAGGTTGCTGGAGGGCGATTTTGAAGAAGATTACCCGGCTATGTTACAACGTGAGTACCTGCATTTAAAGGCAAAGTATAAACTGCAGCCGGTAAAGCAGGCCGTTCACTTTTTACGTACGCGGCCGGTCAATTTTCCCACAGTCAGGCTGGCCCAGCTGGCCATGCTGCTGCATTGCTCAAACCACCTGTTTGCGTTTATCAAGGATACCGTAAGGCTTAACGATATAAAAGAGTGGCTGTCGGTAACCGCCAGTTCGTTCTGGGACAATCATTATACGTTTAACAAGGCTTCGGTTCACCGGCCCAAAAAGCTGGGCAGCCAGATGATCGATACGGTCATTATCAATTCGGTAGTGCCCGTACTGTTTGCTTACGGCCTGCTGCATAATGAAGAACTGTTTAAGAACAGGGCACTGAATTGGCTCGACGAACTGGAGCCGGAAACGAATTCGGTAACGAATGGTTATGCAGAACTGGGTGTTGTAAATAAAAGCGCCTGCGACTCCCAAGCCCTGCTTGAGCTCAAAAGCCATTATTGCGATGCCAGGAAATGCCTCGATTGTGCAGTGGGCAATGCATTATTGAAAAGATCCGCTGCCGTTGAAACGCCGGTTTCAACGGCACGGCTTACCCGTGACGAATTCCTTATTTCAGCTTAACCTGTTTGGGTTACATAACTGTTTTCTCACCAAAAAACTGCCTTTGATAAAAAGGAAGCTGTCGCCTGCTATCTGCCAATTCCAAACCTGCATATTTATTATGATCGGATGCGTCAACCACCTGAACTTAATATTCAATAAAACACAGGCTACCGGTATTGAAATGAATACGTTAGGCGCCTGACATACGCCGGTTGCGGCGGTTCAGCGGGCAACGGGCCGGGTTATTTCTTATGGATGTATTTTAACAATTTGAAAGGAAGCTACTATGAACAGGGCCTAATAAAAGAGAGTCATCCACTCCTGGTGGATGACTCTTAGCCAGCATTCATAGACATTGGCGGGCTCTTCATTTAAGGATATTCGGGTTACCTGCTAAACAGGTAGTAACGAGGTTCTTATTCAACATAAGAATGCCTTGATATTCAAGAGCAGATCAAAATTGTTTATGTATAAATAAGAAACCCGGTACATGGTTTTACAAAGTGTATTTCTGAACTAAAACGAAAAAACAAGCTTCGTTCCGTGCAATGCACAGCGCGTCAATTATGTCAAAACAAAATGTATTCGGAACTGCTTTTTATGGGTGGTAGCACAGCGCCTTTACAAATCAAGAGCTCAGGAAAAGGTCGCATTTAATAAATTCATGTTTACCTCACTAAAATCATTCCTATCTTTTTATTTCAGTAAAAAAATGTAAATGATCAATTATAGGATGGCCTATAAACACAAGCATTATGCCATCATTATTTTCTATTAGCAGTTGTTCTCATATTCAAACTGCTGAGGTTTATTACATTTATTTCTCAATACCTGATTCAGCCCGGGAAATACCTGATTTGATAATTTGTTAATCCCGACTAAAGCCGGGACAATTTGTGATAATTTGATAATACCCGACAGCCTGCTTTGGCAATTGTATTCCATTATCAAATTATCGAATTATCACTTTATCACATTGACCAAACGAGCGGGATGTTCAGTTTGATGCCAAAGTTCCGCCCCATACTGAATACGCCGGTGCGGCCGGTAACATTATTGACCGCTGCATATTTCAACCGGCTTAAGTGATTTTGATAAGCCACATCGCCAAGGTTGTAGGCGGTGAACCGCAAACTGAACCGCGTTTTTCCCTTCTGTACGAAATCTGCGCCGATGCCCGCATTGATCAGCCAGTAACCGGGGGTTGCGGTTTCGGTATCGAACCCGGTAAAAGGATCATCCTGTTTGAAGGTATAATCGCTCTCGAGGTTGATGTGCAGGTTGCGAAGCGTTTTGCCTTTGGGCATCAGGCTTACTGCCAGGTCGGTAAACAGCCGTGCCGCCGGAATGAACGGAATATTCTTTGTGCCATCCACCGCCTCGGTGAACCGGGCCCGCGTATACGAAAATGCATTTCTGAAATGCAGCCAGTCGAGCGGGTGGGGGTGGATATCGAGCGCCAGTTCTACACCATACAGGTTGGCATCTTTCTGGTCAAAACGGTAAACTCTTAATTCATCACCGGTTTCATCGTCGATCTGTATGCTATCTTCACCTGCATCGTTCAATACTTTCTCGTAGAAGATGAAATCCTGAATGCGATTATAGAACAGGCTGGTCTCCAGTGAAAGGTGCTCCGAGTTCAGTTCAAATCCTCCATCAACCTGTAAACTGGTTTCTGATTTCAGCTTGTTATCACCGAGCTCAAACCGGTTGGTACCTTCATGTGCGCCGTTGCTTGCCAGTTCGGCGAGGTTGGGCGCCCTGAAACCGCGGGCTACATTGAGCTTTAAAGTAACCAGGTCGCTGGCGGCATAACTAAGCCCCACGCTGCCCGATACATTGCTGAAATTGCGTGAGAAGCCGGCAAACTTCAGCTCGTTATCGATGTCCATCGCTTTACCGTTTACATGCCGGGTATCGAAACGCAGACCGCCGCTGAGCGATATTTTATTCTTATGATAATGAGTAAATACAAAACCGCCGATATCGAACAGGTCGTAATCGGGGATGATCACTTCTTCGCCTTTGTTGGTATTGGTTTGCGACATACCATTAACCCCAAGGGTTGTTTTCCAGTGTTGGGTAGAAGGTAGATGCCAGCGAACCGCATAATTAACGGTTTTAAGATCGAACCAGGCATCGGGAGTGGCGGCGTCATCGGGATTGCCGAATTCCTGCCGCTGGTTTTGCTGATAACCTGCCTGCACGTCGATACTTCCTTTGCCTGCGGCGAAGTTGTTGTCGGAAGCGATCTTGAAATGTTTGATATGCTGAAACGGAACTTCGGGGGTTATTTTTTTGAAATCCTCGTTTGAGGCAATGCCTTCATCGCCGCCGGGCAATGCTTTTAAAAAGGCTCCCGTAGCGCTGTCGCGTTCGCCCTCCACCATTCCTATACGCTGCCCGAAATTGCTTATCAGCACATGGCTGTAACCCCAGGCGCCGCTGTACCCCAGCATACCGCCGAAATTCTGGTTATAGAATTTAGAATTGAATACCCGGCCATCATACTTGTTCTTGTAATCCTGCGCGCCTTTGTACGAACCATATGCATTCCAACTGAAGCCATTCTTTGTACCGGCCACGTCGCCATAGAAACCACGCAGGGCGTTATTGGTCTGGTATTCGCCCAGCACATTGGCGGTAATATGTCCCTCGGCTACCGGCCGTTGCGAAATGATATTGATCACCCCGGCCAGCGCATCGCTGCCATACATGAGGGAGGCGGGCCCTTTCAACACTTCAACCCGTTGCATGCTGTAGTCGTCAATTTCGATCCCATGTTCATCGCCCCATTGCTGACCTTCCTGGCGCACACCGTCGTTGATGGTAACAACGCGGTTGTAACCTAAACCGCGGATAAAGGGTTTTGTAATGGCCGGACCCGTTGACAATCCGCTTACGCCCGGCACCGTTTTGCTCAGCGCGTCGATGGCATTGGTAGAAGAAACGTTGAAGAGTTGTTCTTTCTTTAAAACATCAACCGGTTGCGGCGATTGCCTGATGCGGGTAGCCGATGAAACGCCGGTAACGGTTACCTCTTCGTTCTCAACCACTGCTTCTTTCAGTGCAAAATCTTTTTGTGTATCGCCATTTATCCTGATATTCTCAATGATGGAAGAATATCCCCGGTACGTGATCTCAACCAGGTAATTGCCGGCATTCAGGTTCCCAATGCGAAACTCGCCTTTATCGTTCGAGATGGTCCCTTTCTTCAGGTCGTGGATATAAATGCTGGCGCCGGGTAATATTTCGCCGGTTTTGGCATCGGTGATCTTCCCGCTGAACACCCCGGGCTGTGGCGCAATAACCGGAACAGGTTGATTACCGGCGGTAAGGTTCTGCTGGCTATAGCCAATTAAACCAACCAATGTATATATAAATGTAAGGATCGCATTTACTGGTTTCATAATCTGAGTTATAATTAGCTGATTAGCTAATGTGCTGATGTGCTGATGTAATAATTCGTTAATTCGATAATGTGGTGATTCTCTAATGTGATGATATGCCAATTGAAAATACGATAGTGGAAAACAACCTGCAGACAGGGCTTTGCGAAACCACTGGTGAGGCCTAAAAGGGATGTATTAGCACATTAGCAAATTATCACATTAGCACATTGGCTATTGGGGGCGCGCGAAGGGAATGGAAGTATTTGCTTACAGCCGGAATAACAAAAACAGGGCCGGTGTGCGGTTGGCGCACTATAATTACCGGGGCCAGAATTTCGGGGATGGAAGTTTCAGTGAGCGGCAGGTTGAAATCGTTGATACAACCGCAGGTTAACTGTAATTCCTGGCTTGAAGTGGGTTTTGAAGATGCGGCGTGCTGTTTGGAGCCGTGTAACCAGTTGTGCATGAACAAACTCATACCCATTTTCTGGCTGAACACGAGGATCAGTGCCAGGGTAACGAGCTTTGTTATAATGCGGTTACATCTCATGAGTTACAAATGTAGGCAAATTTGCAACAATAGGGCAAAAGACAATGAGCTAATGTGCTGATTAGCCCAAGTGCTAATGGAAATGCGATAATGTGATAATTCGGTAATGGAATACAGTTCGCCAGGCAGCCTGATGCCATTGATCGAACATCCTGCAATGAAAGTATTAGCACATTAGCACATTATCCCACTAGCAAATTATCAAATTCTGTTCTTATCTCCCCAGTCACTCAAACTCTCGAGAATGGGTTTCAGCGAGTTGCCTTTGGCCGACAACTCATATTCAACCCGCGGCGGCACTTCGGCATACACGATCCGGTTGATCAGCCCATCTTTTTCCATTTCACGCAATTGCAATACCAGCATTCTTTCGGTAACATTGGCAATGGAATCGCGGAGTTCGCTGTACCGCATTTTTCCGCGGGCCAGCCGCCAAAGGATGGCGGGTTTCCATCTGCCGCCGATCGCGGTGAGTGTATACGACATGCCGCAATCTTTTTCGAGGTGTTGTTTGTTAAGGGTATTGGTTGAATTCTCCTTTCGCATTACTTACATTTTTGATAGTACCTAACAACATTATATGTACCGGCAAATGTACAATGCAGCCAATAGTTTTGCAAGTAATAAAATCATAAACCATGAAGAGATTAACGAACAAGGTGGTATTTATTACGGGTGGAAGCCGTGGCATTGGAGCGGGTATTGCTAAACGTATGGCGGCTGAAGGCGCCGATGTGGTGATCACATACGTGAGCGCTGCCAACCAGGCGCAACAGGTAACAGACGAGATCAAAAAAGCCGGGCAACAGGCATTGGCCATTCAGGTAGACAATGCATCACCCGGTGCTATAACCGCTGCAATTGAAAAGGCTGCTGCGGTATTTGGCCGTATCGATGTGCTTGTGAACAATGCCGGTGTATACAATGCAAAACCGTTAGCCGAATATACGTTGGAAGATTTTGACAGCACCATGGCTGTGAATGTGCGATCTGTTTTTCTGGCAGCGCAAAAAGTGGCAGCCTATATGCATCGGGGCGGCCGCATCATTACTATCGGCAGCAATATGGCAGAGCGGGTTACCGGCGCTACCGGTAGTTTATATGCCATGAGCAAATCGGCATTGATCGGTTTAACAAAAGGACTGGCGCGCGATTTGGGTGAACGCGGTATTACGGTGAACCTGGTACAACCCGGACCGGTAGATACCGACATGAACCCGGCCAATGCGCCGCATGCCGAAATGCTGCGAAGCGCCATGGCTATTCCAAAGTATGGAACGCCGGCAGATATTGCCGCACTGGTAGCTTACCTTGCAGTTGAAGAAAGCGGTTTTATGACCGGGGCTGCATTGACCATCGATGGCGGTTACAGTATCTGATGAGTGCTACACCCCGAAGGTGTGGCACATTAGTTACTGAAAATAAAAAACCCTCATTCCGACGCATCGGAAGGAGGGTTTTGTATTTCAACATGTTTGGTGAGGCAGAAATAATAATTGTGAAAATAAACAATTGCAGACGAGGGATTACAAAGACGAAAATGTACCTGCATCCTGCTCCCTGTTTGGGCTTCACATAAAAATTACTTACTCCATTGGACACACTTTTATACCATCGAATGCATCTTAAACGCTTTCCCACATGGTATTTTCGGTAGCTATTACCTGCATGGTTCCGTTAGAAGATAAAGTTACATTTTTTAATGTGTACAAGCCGGGTTTGCAGTTACCTGGAACTGTTAACCCATCGATAATTGCTTCAGCCGGTAAGCTGCCTCCGTCACCGGCATTAACCTTTTCAACAACTTCAATTGATTGCATCGGACAGAAATAGAGGACCATTTTGCCGAAATTGCTTTCCAATCTAACCGGAGAAATGTTAGCTGTCACGGTTTCACCATGCGACAGTTTTTCTTCCTTCATTCTCTGTTGCAGAACATGCGGCTGAGAGTAAGAAGTGATTACAACCGGTGTTGATTTTTCAGACTCTGCGGGCTTGCCCTTTGCACCAAAGAGATTGCTGAAAAGGGAGGTGTGTTCTTTTTTCATATCTCTTGAATTTTTAGTTACAAAAAACAAAATACAAAAGAGGTCGTCGTCTTATACGAGCGTATAAATCTGGCTTAATAACTTATTGTTCCGATCTAAACGGTAAATAGGATACAGCGTTGTACAATTCGTCTTTCTTCGGATCTGTTAGCGGTGTTAAAAAGGTTCTTATGCATATTATCGGCTCAAATAGGGTGGAGCTAAAAAGAGGATAATATGATTTATAAAATCTACCTGAATTATAGACAGCGTTTACCTGTGATCTGCTGCTTGCATTAGGTATGTATAGCAAGCGATGCTTTCGTTCGGCGGATGAGTCTCAAAATGGTGGTGAATCCGTAATTGTAATTGCGTTCCGTTAATTCGTCAATCGATCCGATACCTTCTGTGAAGTAGATGAAATTTTTTCTATCGGCACTTCGTGCCTGTGCTTCCCCCACTTTGTAAACACACAAACTATGTGTATTCTCCAATGATAACGTTTCAAAAATTATGCCGGTAAAACTATCTTATTTCTCTATATAAATGTGCTCGTCTTTTTATGATATAGTCAAGTCGTTGTTGTTTTAACAATGGCAGCAGGCAGCTTATTGCGGCGCTTCACTTCTTCATACATACGGTAATTTGCTGTTTGGCGTTGGGTTGTCAGGTAACCCGTTTAACTGTCGAATGAAGTGCTCATGCATGCCTTAACATGCATATGACCGGCCTTAACAAAACACTGCCGAAAGCGATACTACATATCCTTTCTATCGATAGCAATCGGAAGTTTTTACAGCTATCCTAATTTAATCATTTTTTCTGGTATCCAGATGCAAAAGTCCACATTAAAATTTTCATTTTGCTCAAACCGGAAAAAACGAATCACTCAACACATCATGGCCATTCTTTCTCATCGAACAGCCGATGTAACACTTCGTTTATTCGGCAGAAAATGATTGCTTCTTTTTTTCCGAATACATTTTTGTTAAACCAGTGCCGGTTATGCCGTACGGCCGCCAGTTTTTCCTTTGGTTTGTTAATGCCATGTGCGGATCCTTTGTAAACGATCGGGCGTGAAGGCATTTTTCCTTTCTGCAAACCGCGGTATAATTCATATGCATTTCGGAATGGGGCCGTTTATCAAATTCGCCATGTTGTACGTGTGTGGGCGGGAAGGCCGGGTTAACATTTGTGATGGGCGATATTTTGAGATAGTTATTGGTGGGTACGCCACATCGATGCCGGTTTTCATATATCACATATGAACACGCGATTGTTTTTATAATAATCTGAAATACTGTCGGTAAGCGCGCCCCGGGTAAGTAAATGCCTTTTCATCGAACTCCGGCGGCCACGGAAATCGCCGGTCTGATAAATGGGGTGGGCTTTCCCCATTACGGCAAATATCCCGCTGCCAAATGACAAAATACCAAACTGCTGCGTGGGTGGCATTGATTTACTATCCTTATAGATGAGTAATCAAATGTTATCCATTATGGAAAAATGGTTCGTTTTAATAAGGGATAAAATAACAGGCTGGCTGGAGATCTTTTTCAGAATGCTTCCCAATCTGCTGCTGGCTATCCTGGTCTTCATATCCTTCTTTTTATTAGCCCGTTTCCTGCGAAAATTTAGCTACAGGTTGCTGCTGAGGGTTTCAGAAAAACCGGCCATCAGCGGACTTTTCTCCAGTATATTTTTTATCATCATCCTGTTCGTTGGGCTTTTTATCAGTTTACAGTTGCTGCATCTCGATAAAACAATTACCTCATTACTTGCGGGCGCCGGGATCATCGGGCTGGCATTGGGTTTCGCTTTCCAGGACCTTACCGCAAATTTCATTTCAGGCGTGTTCATCATCTTCCGCAAACCTTTCGATGTAGGGAATATTATCGATACCAATGGGTTCACCGGTATTGTGGAAGAGATACAACTGCGTTCAACCACCATTCGAACCTTTCAGGGGCTGCATATTATGTTGCCCAATAAAGATATTTTTCAGAAGCCGATCACCAATTACTCGTTAAGCGGCAAACGCCGCATCGATGTGGTACTTACCATACCGGGAAAATCGAATGTTGCAGAAACTGAAAGGCGTATTAATAAAGCGTTGGATGAAATACCGGAGGTAAATAATGATAAATTCCAGGTCCTTTTCGCCGATTATAATGGCGATACCATCAAAATGGAAGTGCATTGCTGGACCGATAACTTAATTGAAATGGGTTTTTACAATACCCGCGACAAAGTACTGCGAAAAATACATGAGGCCATTACGCAACCTGAACCTAACCATTGATGATTGAACCGCCGTTAGGATGCAGAACCTGTCCTGTCATATACGATGCATCTTTCGACGCCAGGAAAAGGTAACTGGGCGCCACTTCAACCGGTTCACCCGCTCTTTGCAGGGGCGTATCCTCGCCATGATGTTTGTTGCTTTCCTTGTCAAAACTGCTCATGGCAAGCGGGGTCCAGATAGGGCCGGGGGCCACCCCATTCACCCTGATCTCTTTACCAGCCAGGCTGGCGGAAAGGCTCCTGGTGAATGCGACAATAGCGCCTTTGGTAGCGGAATAGTCGAGTAATTGCCCATGGCCCTGATAGGCCGTTACCGAGGTGGTATTAATAATGGAACCGCCTTTCGGCATATGCGGTACCGCCGACCGGGTGATCCAGATCATGGCAAACACATTTACCTGAAAGGTGCGAATGAGGTCTTCGGTCTTTATATCTTCAATACTTTCGGTGTGGTGCTGGGTACCTGCGTTATTAACGAGAATGTCTAAACGGCCATATCTTTGTACGGTTTTTTCAACCAGTTCAGTGCATACTTCTTCCTTACTGATATCGCCCTGCATCAACACTACTTCACCGCCATATTTTTTTATGATGGCTTCGGTATCTTTCGCATCTTCTTCACCGCTGTTATAATTGACGACCACTTTGGCGCCTTCTTTTGCAAACAGAATGGCTACCGCTTTGCCAATACCACTGCCGCCGCCTGTAATGAGCGCAATTTTGTCTTTCAGTTTTTCGCCGGGTTTATGGCTGGGATCATCGACAACCGGCTGATGCTCCATTTGGTTTTCGCTGGTAATGGAAGCCTGCTGCTCTTTTTCCGGTGAAGCTGTTTGTTGTTTCATGTAGTAAGCTATTTATTGTTTTTTTACAGGTTTATCTTTTCAAGGTCGATATCGGCAGGGCCGGTTAAAACGTGGCCGTTGGCATCATATCGCGCACCATGGCAGGGGCAATCCCATGTTTTTTCAGAAATGTTCCAGTTTACAGTACATTTTAAATGAGTGCAGCGGGGGTTGATGGTATGTACCTGGCCCGATTCGTCTTTATACAAAGCCAGCGTCTGGCCTTCATGTTGTACGATCTTTCCTTCGCCGGGCGCAATATCGGCCAGCCCATGAATTTTTTCTTTCGTGAAGAAACCGGTGATCAATTGTTTGGCCACATCTACATTTTCTTTTACAAAATTGGTAAAGCCGGCCACTGGTTTTATGCGGTTGGGATCGAACAGTTTTATATAAGGGCTTTCTTTGTCGAGAACGATACTGCTTAGCAAACGCGCTGCAACATGGCTATAGGTAATGCCATTGCCGCCAAAACCGGTCGCTACGAGAATTTTACCGGGTTGTCCGGGCATATGGCCAATATACGGCAGGCCGTCGGCCGGTTCAAAATACTGTGACGACCACCGGTACGCAATTTCCTTTACATTGAAGTGATTACGAATATGGCTTTCAAGTTTATTGAATGGGGCGTTGGTATTGTCTTCGTGCGCGGTTTTGTGGTCTTCGCCACCCGCAATCAGGAATTGTTCGCCATCGATCAACTGGGTGCGGTAATAATGATATGGATCGTACATGTCGTAACTGAGGCCGGCAGGATATCTTTCATCGGCCAGTTTTACCGCCATGGCGTAAGAGCGGTATGGCGCACAACGCAAATGCACCAGGTTAACGCCCGGTGGTATATGGGTGGCGTAAATTAGCCAGCCTGTTTTTATATCGCCCAGCGATGTTTTAACCTCCAGCGGATCGGTATTGTCAGTTGCCATAACCCGGCAGTTTTGCACAATGGTGCCACCCGCTTCTTCAAATACTTTTGCCATCGCGAGCACATAACGTGTTGGGTGAAATTTAGCCTGGTTCTTTATTTCAAGCGCTTTTTCGAATTGAACGGGAACAGGCGTACTATCGGTATACGATGCGGTTACGCCGGCTTCAATAGTAGCTGCGCGAATGCTTTCGAGTTCCTTTGTCTGGTTCTCATTCTGCGAAAAAAGATAAGCCGTGGCTTCTTCAAAATTGCAGTCGATGCCATGTTTCGCAATATTGCCTTTAACGGTATTCAACGCTTCGCGCACAGCGGCTGCCACCAGCGAAGCGCCTTCCTTACCGAAATTATTGGCGATGGTGGTATACGGTGTATCGAGCAAAGTATTGAGGTGAGCGGTAGTGCCGCCTGTTGTACCAAAGCACAGGGTATGAGCTTCCAGTACCACACAGCGCAGGCCGGTTTGTTGTAATTGTAAAGCCGTGGTGATGCCGGTAATACCGCCGCCGGCAATTACCACATCGTAGTTTCGGGTAGTATCTAATTGCCTTACAGGAATATATGGTTCTGCTGTGCCCTGCCAAAGACTGATATTGGCGCCATCTCTTGCAATCATAACAACATTTACAGCAATACTGCAAATTTCATCCTGCTATCATCGGGTTATCGATGTAGAAAAATGTTGATATACAGGGAAAAAATTCCCCGGCCGGTGAGTTGTCAGCGGTTGAAACCAAATAAACGGGCATCGTCGTCGTGGAGGCCAAGCGCGAGGCGGGTGATGATCTGCGCTGCCAGAATACTGAAGGTGATGCCATTGCCGCCAAGGCCCAAAGCAAAATAGGTATGCGGTTTACCGGGTAAATTACCGATATAAGGCAACCCGTCTTTGGTGGAAGCAAATATGCCGGCCCATTTGAAATCGATGCGGAAAGGGATGTGCGGAAAAAGTTTTTTAAAGGCTGCTTCCAGTGCTTTGGCTTTAACCGGCAGGGCTTTGTCGCGTTTTTGCGGGTCGCTGAAATCATCGTCTTTGCCACCGATCAGAATGCGGTTGTCATCGGTTGTGCGCAGGTACAAATAGGGGCGGGCCGTTTCCCAGATGAGGGCATTCTGGTGCCAGTGATGATTGCTGGTAGCTGGTTCGCTAATGATGGCGTAGGTCGATTGCAGGCTTTGGATCTTTTGCGGAATGTAACGGGCCGATTCATAACCGCAGGCAATGACGAGTTTTCGGGCTTTGATCTTTTTGCCGCTTTCCGTTAACAGTTCAACACCGTTCCTGTTCTCACTGAAATTACTGATCTTCGTATGATCATAGATCTCAAGTCCCATCGGGCGGCTGCGATGCAGCAATGCATGCGTTAAACTATATGCTTTTACTTCGGCTGCATCGCGTGAAAGAATGGCCGCTTCTTTTTCGAAACCAAACTTGTTGCTGAGCGCTGCTTTATCAAGGTAATTTACGGCTATGCCATATTGTTTGCGCAACTTATACTCCTTTTGTAACAGGGAAACATCTTTTTTATAAGAAGCATATTGCAAACTGGGTCTTCTTGTAAAGGCGGTTTCTTCCCAGTTTCCGCAGATCTCCTCGAGGTCGGTGATGGCTTTTAAGCAAAGCAGGTAACTTCTTACGGCATCCTGCTCGCCGCGTTTGCCGATGAGTTCGCCGAGCGGCGTATCTATTTCATATTGCAGCAGAGCGGTACTTGCCGCAGTGCTGCCCATACCCACATGGCGTTTATCGACGATCAACGTTTTAAACCCCGCATGGCACAGGTACCAGGCCGTAAGTGCGCCGCTGATGCCGGCGCCCATAATAACCACATCGGTTTTTATATCATGTTGCAATGAGGGATAAGAGTGAATAATGCCTTTGTCGAGTAACCAAAATGGGTAGTCTGATCTGAGGTCCATAAGTTTATTTTTTGGGGGAATTCCCTGTTTTACCCGGCGTATGTATGGGTCATGCATAATTAAAAAGAAATGTGCCAGCGCTGGTGGCATATCATTTGAAATTGTTGCTTCAGGCCGGTTGATCTGAAGAGAATAATTCAAAGATGATATTACAGATTTGAGAGACGATCAGAACAAAATTCAACGCCTGGTTAGTTGCAGAATGACTACACGGATACGTCCGTAATAAACCTTAGGTGGGAAACTTATTGCCCAAGCTGTGGTGGATCATTATTATCCTAAATTGTAAAAAAAATGCTGAGTATCCAGGCATAAGTATCATGAATAAAAATTTTGCTATATCAAGCCGGTTGGATTTTTTATCAGGAGGCGGAGAAATGGGTGAAAGGATTAGAAATTTCGACTGGTCAAAAACGCCATTAGGCGATCCCGAAACCTGGGAACAAAGTTTAAAGACCTGCGTTCGTATCATTCTTACCTCGGCTCAGCCAATGTTCGTATGGTGGGGGCCTTCGCTCAATGCGATCTACAATGACAGCTATGCGCAAATAATGGGAAAAAAGCATCCTGCAGGGGTAGGCGCCCGGGCGCAGGATATCTGGTTTGAGATCTGGGACCAGCTGGTGTCCAAAATAAAAAGTGTTGAACGGAATGAAGGCACGTATGACGAATCGTTCTTTTTTATAATGGAACGAAAGGGGTACCAGGAAGAAGTATATGTGTCGTTCAGTTATAGCCCGGCCCCGGGCGACGATGGTAAGGTAAAGGGTATTTTTTGCGTTTGTTCGGAAAACACCGAACGCGTTATCAATGAAAGAAGGTTGCAGACGCTGCGCGATCTCGGATCGATCGCTTTTGATGAAAAATCACTCAACTCAATTTACCGGTACGTGGCCGAAGCGCTGGGAAAGAATAATAAAGATTTTCCTTTTGCAATAATATATGATATAGAAAGGAACGGCTGCAATGCTGTTGCCGCAGCCGCCACAGGTACCAACGGCAACCAGTATGTTTTACCGGAGGTGATCGACCTGCAAAACCCAACTGATATTACCAGCGATTTTGTTCAGGCTTTCAGAACCAATAAGGTAATCGTTTCGGGCATAACAAAACCGCAGGATGATATTCCGAAAGGGGCCTGGAGAAAGGCCGCCAGTCAGTTTATATATATTCCTGTCGGTGCGGCAGGCAGTAACCATCCTTATGCAATCCTGTTTGCTGCGCTTAACCCATACCGGCAATTCGATGAGGGGTATCTGCAGTTCTGTGAACTGGTAGGGGAGCGGGTTTCGTTGGAAATAAACAAGATGCTCACACTGGAAGAGGAAAGAAAACGCGCAGCAGCGCTTGAAGAGATAGATAAGGCCAAAACCGTTTTCTTCAGCAATATCAGCCACGAGTTCAGAACGCCGCTCACGCTTATCCTGAGCCCGCTGGAAGAACTGATCAATCAGCAGCATGGAAGCCTTAACGCAACAGATAAACAATGTAGAAACGGCGCACCGCAATGCATTGCGTTTGCTCAAACTGGTGAATACCCTGCTCGATTTCAGCCGTATAGAATCGGGCCGGCACCAGGCAAGTTATGCGCTTACCGATATTGTTTCATTCACAAGAAAGCTGGCCGCCAATTTCGAATCGGTGATGGAGAAAGCGGGGCTGCAGTTGATCGTTAAAACCGGTGAAGTGGATCAACCGGTATATATCGACCGGTCGATGTGGGAGAAAATAGTCTTTAACCTGTTATCAAATGCATTCAAGTATACGCTTAAAGGAAGTATAACGGTAGAGATCGGTTCTGAAGCGCATTTTCTGGTGCTGAAAATAAAAGATACCGGCGTAGGCATTCCCGCGGCAGAGCTTCCGCATATGTTCGAACGTTTTCACCGGGTTCAGCAGGTGACGGGAAGAACCTTCGAGGGCACGGGCATCGGGTTATCGCTAATAAAGGAACTGGTGCTGTTGCATAAAGGGGAGATCGGTGTTGAAAGCGAACTGAATGTGGGCAGCACGTTTATTGTAAAAATACCCCTTGGTAAAGATCATTTGCCGGCAGCGCAAATAACAACGCGTCCGGAGGATGAGGAAACCCAGGCCTTCAACATGTATGTAGAAGAGGCGGGCATCTTGCTGGTAAAAGCGCCGGAAGCAACCGACGCGGCTGAAAAGAAATCATTGCCCCTGGTGCTGGTAGCAGATGATAATGCAGATATGCGGGAGCATATTCAGATGATCCTGTCGAATCAGTTCAATGTGGTTACCGCCGTAAACGGCCAGGATGCATTACAGAAGATCCGCGAACAGAAACCCGGCCTGGTAGTTAGTGATGTTATGATGCCGGTGTTGGATGGTATCGGGTTGCTGAAAGAAATAAAAGGCAACAGGGCCACAGCCCATATACCGGTAATTTTGCTTACAGCCCGGGCCGGGGAAGAATCGAAGATCGTTGGCTGGGAAACTGGTGCAGATGATTATCTTACTAAACCCTTTTCTGCAAAAGAACTTATTTCGCGCATCGCTTCCCAGATAAAGACCCAGCAACTAAGGGCCGAAGCGCTGATCGATGTGGCCGAGCAAAAGAAATACGCGCAGCAGCTGGAAGATATGAACCGGGAGCTTACCAAGATGAACGAAGAGCTCACCTCATTTGCCTATGTAAGCAGTCACGATTTGCAGGAACCCTTACGCAAGATCCAGATGTTCAGCAAACGCATAATGGAAAAGGAAGTGCATGTGCTTAGTGAAGAGGGCAAGAACTTCTTTCAGCGAATGGACAATGCCGCCAGCAGAATGCAGCTATTGATAAATGACCTGCTTACCTATTCCCGCACCAATACTTCTCAAAAACATTTCGAAAGAACGAACCTGAATAAACTGGTAACGGAGGTGAAGCAGGAGTTGTATGAGCGCATTTCGTCTACCGGCACTATAATAGCCTGCGAATCGCTTCCCGAATTATCGATCATTCCATTTCAGTTCAAACAACTATTTACCAATCTTATCACCAACTCCATCAAGTTCGCGCGGCCCGGTATAACGCCATATATTCAGATCAGCGTTGGAAAGGTCGATGGGCATACGCTTCCGCAGCCAACCGCCAACAGGGAGAAAAAATACTGGCAGATATCCGTTGCCGATAATGGCGCCGGTTTCGATCCCAAATTCAATGAACAAATCTTCGGGCTGTTTCAGCGGCTGCATGGCAGAAGGGATTATGAAGGAACGGGGATCGGACTGTCAATAGCCAAAAAAGTGGTAGAGAACCATAATGGTTTCATTACCGCCGAAGGCAGGGAGAACGAAGGCGCCACCATTCATATTTTCCTGCCCGATTAACGGGCGCGGCCGGCCAGCCACAACAAACCGTCGATGATCATTTTGCCCTGTTCTTTACTGTCGAATGTGAAGGATAATTCTTTATTGGTGCCATGTTCGTAGTCGATATCGTTATGCCCCATATTCAGGTACAGCATTTTGTATTTCCTGTTCGTCCATACCACGGGGTAATACCCGCTGCGCCAGATCTCGTGCTGTTTGGGGCCGGTGCCCAGCGGAAAACTGGTTGAATCTATCGACAACAGGATCTCTATATCAGGGTTTTGCCGCAGGTCTTTCTCCCATTTATACCATTCATTGGGCGCCGAGCTGAAGGTGACCGGTACATGCCGGGTGACCGGATGCTTCTTTTTTTCTACCCGTAATACCGCTGCCGTTGGCCGCCAGGTATTGCCTGCATATTGGCCGGAACCCAGGAGCTCGTTATGGTACCAGTTCCAGTTCTGCGGATAGGTGGAAGGTGTTAGTGCAAAACCGGCAAAATGAAAACCTAAAAAGGCGCCGCCATTTCGCATATAGTGCTCGAACGCGGTGCGTTGTGCGGGATCGTTGGGCCGGGTATCTAAAAAAACAACCACCTGGTATTTTGAAAGTTCGGTTGCGTTCAACCGGTTCCAGTCGTTGGTTGAATCGTACCGGAAATGATATATTGCCGCCTGTTTTGCAAACCACCGGTTAGCCTCATGAACAAAGCTGATATGCGCCATGTCGTTTTTGGCGGTATAAAATGCAATGACGTTGAATTTTGCTTTTTGTTGAGCCGTAACACGAGTGAACGGAAGCACAAACAGAAGCAATACAATGACCAGGTAACGGGTATATGGCATGCTGTGAGAGTTGCGTAAACCGAAGGTAAGGATAATTGATTGACGGTTGATAGGTTGACAGAGCCTGCCCGATGAAGTTACAGGTTAACAAGGTGGTAAAGCTTAACGATAATATTGTCAGGCAAAGTGTAATAATTCCATTTATAATGCGTCTAATGGATTTTTATAATATTTTAGCGATCGTAGCAACCTATTATTAAATAAAACGCCTATATCTATTATGACCAGGAAACTGATATTACAAACAGCCATATTAGTTGTATTCGTTCAGGTTGGTTATGCACAAAATAATTGCACACCAATATTTAACAGTTTGGCCAATCATAAAATGAATTCCTGCGAAAGCAAAGAGTTCGAAAAGCTGGAGCTGTATAAAAAAGATAAAAAAGGCGAAACCTATTTTCAGAAAGCTGGCGAATTTATGAAAGCGGCGTTTTCATTTACCGGCGATTTCAATGCCCGTCCTTCAGAGGTTCAGATCTACCAGAATTATGTAAATGCCATTACAAAGGCCGGTGGTGAAGTGTTGTATAACGGCGGAAAAGGCGTGTATGGAAAGCTGATCAAATCGGGTGATGTATACTGGATAAGAGTATATACCGATGGCAGTGGCTGGTACTGGCTCGAAACGGTTAAAGAAGCTTCCATGCGGCAGGATGTAGCGGTAACGGCTGATGAAATTAACAAAACGATCCGCGAAGATGGTAAGATCCCGTTATATGGGATTTATTTCGATACTGATAAAGCCATCCTGAAGCCGGAATCAACCCCTACGCTTACCTCAATTGCCGGATTTCTGACAGCTAATCCCTCCATTACAGTTTTCATTGTAGGCCATACCGATAATACAGGCGATTACCTGCATAATATAAAATTGTCGAAAGAAAGAGCCGCAGCCGTGGTGAATGAACTGGTGAGTAAATACAAGATCAGCAAAACCCGGTTGATACCCGATGGTGTTGGCCCGCTGGCGCCGGTTGCAGCCAATAATACCGATGAGAAAAAGGCGAAGAACAGAAGGGTAGAAGTGGTAGCGAAATAAGGCACAAGGCTAAAGGCTAAAGGCATAAAGCTACAGGCTAAAGGCATAAGGCGTAAGGCGTAAGGCTAAAGGCATAAGGCTAAAGGCATAAAGGCAGAAGGCAGAACCCAAGATCCAAAGGGCAAACCCGGCTAAACAGGATAAAAAAGAAGGGGCGGTTAAAAAAAATCGGTGTTAAGTTGATGGCATACCTGCTATGATTTTGGTGGGCGGGAAATTCATAAAAACAGGCTGTTTTGTTGTTTTGCAGAGGTAACTGGTTTTTAATGAATTAGTTATGTTGATAACAGATTGATTTTACCAGGCCATTTTAATGTTGTACCTTTGCGCAACTTATTTCCGTCCTGCACCTATCTTGATTTCTCGCTGTTCAACATTTGTGAAGGTAAGAGCGTAAGCCCGGTATGTGTCTTGAAGGCAGCTTACCATCATTTTTCATTAAAATTTCAAAAATTGTCATTCGAAAAGTTAAAAATTATAGAGCCGATCTTAAAGGCGCTTAGAAACGAAGGTTATTCAAATCCTACTCCCATCCAGGAACAGTCTATACCTATCATACTTCAACGTAAAGATCTGTTTGGCTGTGCCCAGACAGGTACCGGTAAAACCGCAGCTTTTGCTATTCCGGTTCTTCAGTTAATACATGAACACAAACAAACGGTTAAACAACCCAATACGATAAAAGCGTTGGTGTTAACACCTACGCGTGAACTGGCCATGCAGATACAGGAAAGCTTTGAGGCATATGGTAAGTTCACCGGTATAAACCATACCGTGGTTTTTGGCGGTGTGTCACAATGGACGCAGGTAAACGCACTGAGAAGAGGTGTTGATATTTTGGTTGCTACACCCGGCCGTTTGCTCGATCTGATCAACCAGAATGTAGTAAGGCTTGGTGATCTGAAATTACTGGTGCTCGATGAAGCAGACCGTATGCTGGATATGGGTTTCGTAAACGATGTAAAAAAGATCATTGCCAAAACTCCCAGGCAAAAGCAAACGCTTTTCTTTTCGGCAACGATGGCGCCCGACATTCGTAGGCTGGCCGATTCTCTGTTGATCAACCCGTTGAAAGTGGAAGTAACCCCGGTTGCAACCACTGCCGAAACCATACAACAGGCGGTTTGTTTTGTTGAAAAGAAAAATAAACCCGCTTTGTTACTGCATCTGTTGACCAATACCGATATTCCCATGGCGCTGGTATTTACCCGCACCAAACACGGGGCCGACAGGGTTGCCAAAGAATTGAACCGGTCGGGCATAAGGGCAGAAGCCATTCACGGCAACAAATCGCAGCAGGCGCGGCAGAAAGCCCTGCACCAGTTCAGGCTAAAACAAATTAAAGTACTGGTTGCAACAGATATTGCAGCAAGAGGCATAGATATTGATGAGTTGAGCCATGTTATTAATTTTGAGTTACCTAACGTACCTGAAACGTATGTGCACCGGATAGGCCGCACGGGGCGTGCAGGCGCCAGCGGTATAGCCATTTCTTTCTGCGACCGGGAAGAAAAAGCATACCTGAAGGATATTCAAAAATTAACAAGTTGTTTGATACCGGTAGAAGGTGATCATCCATTTAAGGATGCCCCGGTTAATAACGACCTTAGAAAACAGGCCAGAACGCCTTATGAAATGGCCAAACCGAAACCGGCAAAGCGTTTTTCACGTGACAACAAACGCCCGGGCCGTTTTAATACCAGAGTAGTACAATAAATATCTTATATAGCAAATGTTTATTTTATGACAAACGTTCAGATTGAAAAGTTCCTCCAGCAAAATTACCTCGATAAAACACCGGTTAAGGTTAGTTTTAAGGGAAGAAAACCCATTGTAGGAATATTTATAACATCAGCCGATTACGGGGAGTTAAAGGCAAAGAATTTTTGGCGGATAGTTGGCGAGGTGAACATTGAAAACTACCAGAAGTCGAAAGATATGAGCCTGGCTAGAATGTTTAGCGGCTCTGAGTTCACCAGGCTTTCAAACCCTTAAATAGCTGGTTAACAATTTAAGTTGGTATACTCTTGTAAAAGAGTTATCTTTAATAACGACAATTGAGTTTTACACTAAAGTATTTGAAACGATATTTGTTAAAATAAGCTTCTACTTTTTGTGCGTTCTCAGTTCATTTATCACTTTTTAATTTTACAGTAATGAATTTGTATGTCTCAAACTTAGGGTTTCATGTTAATGATGATGACCTAATTAAATTATTTTCGGCTTATGGTAACGTTACCTCTGCGAAAGTAATAACAGAC
The DNA here is from genome assembly GCF_002078015.1 of Niastella populi. Taxonomy (GTDB): domain Bacteria; phylum Bacteroidota; class Bacteroidia; order Chitinophagales; family Chitinophagaceae; genus Niastella; species Niastella populi. The sequence continues at coordinate 479,860 of NZ_LWBP01000001.1, forward strand.
AGAGAAACTGGCAGATCACGCGGTTTTGCTTTTGTTGAAATGTCTTCTGAGGAAGAAGGAAAAAAGGCCATTCAGGGTCTGGAAGGAAAAGACGTTGAGGGCAGAAATATCTCTGTTTCCGTTGCAAGACCCAAAACCGACAGAGGAAACTCTTTTGGTGGCGGCGGTGGTCGTGGCGGCAACCGTGGTTCCAGATGGTAGAAGCCGATAATGCTTTTATATCGACATGATTAAAAAATAATTTGAAACCTTCAGCCCCCAGGCTGAGGGTTTTTTATTTATATGATGTTTGGGAGCGCCATTGATTTTGTACATTTCTTGCACCGACTGTGTGGCTGATATTGGGTAAACTTGCATATGGAACAATCTGTTGAAATTACCGGTCAGCGCGGTATCGTGTTGCGGCCTTTATTGCCGGCCGATGCAGCGGCGCTTGCTTCTATAGCCAATGATGCCTCTATAGTACCTTTTATACGTGATGCATTCCCACATCCCTATACCATTGCCCATGCGCGGAACTTCATACATTTTGCCGCAGGGGATAACCATTTAAAAAGTTGGGGTATTTTTGAAAACGGGCAGCTGGCCGGCGTTATAAGCGTAACCCTGCAGGATGATATTTACCGGCATTCCGCCGAAATAGGTTTCTGGCTGGGCGCTGCCTTTCGAAAGCGCGGGATCATCACTGAAGCCATCGGGCTTGTTTGCCGGTATGTGTTCAGTCAACTGCCGGTGGTGCGCATATTCGCGCATGTATTCATACATAATGAGGCTTCTAAAAAGGCCCTGCTGAACAATGGCTTCGAAATAGAAGGAATACGCAAAAAAGGATCGATCAAAAACAAAGAACTGATCGATGATATCTTAATGGCAAAATTAAAAAGCTGATGCCGGAAAAACTAGCGAACAAAATAGCGCAACGTACAGGTAACCATCAGTTGATCGACCTGCTGGCAGGGCAATTGCCGGGCGCCGATTGTAACTCCCTGTTGCTGGAAGTATTTGCGCGCAGAACAAAACAACTGACCGCCCCCGAATTGTTGAAGCAATATGAGAAGAACCGTTTTGTGCAACCGGCGGAAACCGATTTCATCCGCCTCATGGAACAATCCCTGCTTACGCTTAAAAATTTACAGGGCCATGGTTTCATCCCTTTGCAAATGTCGCCGCTGAGCCAGTTGGGAACCAGTTCGGTTGTGGGTACCGTTGATCAGAATAAAGTGGTTTCCGCCCTTCGCAATTGCGAGGTGTTGTCCGACGCTACCAATGCGCTGGCCCTGCATATTTGTAGTCAGAAGAAAAGGCAAAAGCAAACAGCTTCATCGGCGCATATAAAACATTGTACGGTGCAACGGCATGTACGGGCGCAGCAATTCAATGTAAAAGGCTTTGCACCGCACTTTACGATCGGCTGCCTGGTTTCATCGGGCGTCGATACCGGTAACTTTGCATTTGAGAAAAAGGCGCTTGGCGATCATTTCAGTGCGTTGAGCGATGTGCTTACGACGGTGTTCAATACCGGTAAAGTACGGTTCCGCCTGCAGCAAAGAGAAGGATACCCTTCGCATTTCATTCCTGCGGTTTTGGCGTATCTTCAAAACAACTTCGCCGGTATGGAAGTGACCGTGGATGAACAACCCGGTAAAAACAGTTATTATAAAGGAATTCAGTTCAAGGCTGATATAACTGTAAAACAGCGTCACTTTGAAATTGCCGATGGCGGGTTCGTCGACTGGACCCAACAGATGCTCAATAATAAAAAAGAGCGCTTTTTTATTGCCGGGTTCGGACTTGAATTGCTGAATAAACTTGAAGAAGGATTGTTATAAGGTATGAGTAAAGTTGTATTTGAAAATGAAACCACCTCTTTTACCCCAGGGCGTAACGACCAGGCTTCAATATATGATAAGGCCTGATTTAGCAAACAGCAACGGCCCCCGAGGAATCGGGGGCCCTGTATATGTTGTTGCTTTCTCTATTTAAACGTCTCTGTATTATCTTTTAATAAAGGTCCTGGTAGTAGCAGTACCGTCACTCAACACGATCACTGCCGAATAGGTTCCGGCCGCCAGCTGCTGCACGTTGATCGTATACGAGGCAGTGTGTTGTGGTTTAGCATATGCTACCAGGCTGCCCGCCGTATTATAAATATTCACCGATCTCAACTGCAGGTTACCACCGGCCACTACAGTAAGCACATTGCCGGCCGGAACCGGATACAGCCAAACATCGCCCGGCTGGTCGTTTTTAACGGCAACGGTTTTTGAATAAGTATACTTACCATCGAGGTCGTTCTGGCGCACGCGATAGAAACTGATGGCTGCAGGCAGGTTATTGTCGTTAAGGGAATAGTTATTGGGACCTGTCGTATTATTCGCTTTTATCGTATTGCCGAGATTGGTCCAGTTGGTGCCATTCGCGCTTTTTTCAACCTGGTAATTGGCGCAATTGTCTTCATCGGCGGTTTTCCAGCTTATTTGTATAAGTCCGTTGCGGCGTTGTGCATACACATCGAGCCATACCATGGGCAGCGGGCCTGAGGCTGCTGTTCCCAATGTAAGTTCATTCAGGGCAATACCCGAAAGGGTGGTGGTAACAAAGTTGCCGGTGCCGTTGCGAATGACATTTGTGATATAGGCGTTCCACCCGCTTCCATTGTGCACGTTAAGGGCCAATACGTTCTCACCAAGGCCGTTCAATTCCGTATCGCGATAATAGATAGTAACATCACCGGTAAACGGTGCAAGCGAATTGTTCCATTGATATACCCGGCTGATATGCGGATTGCTGCCATTGTGCAATGGAGTGGCCGACCGTTGTAAACCGTTGACACCGGTAATGGTATATGCGCCTGATGGCGTCAGTACCAGGCTGTCGACAGCAACCGCTGTGCCGGCTTCAATATAAAATGTGGCACCGGGTGTAAGGTACAGGCTGCTCTGTGCCGAAACTGCAGCCGGTAATAACAATATGGTTAAGAAGAATAAATTCCGCATACAACTTGTGATTAACAAAATGCAAACCTACGGTGTCATTGCGCGGTACAGAGAGCAATTGTATGTAAGCAACCATATTTTGTATGTGAACGGCGTAATCAATTGGCAACAGGAAATGGGCAACAGGCAGGTCTGTTTTTCGCCTTCGTTTTAATTCCGTCGTTCACATACAAATTCCCGCCGTTTGCATACAAGGGCTCCATTACCGCTTCAAAGTATTTATAATATTGCATCGCTGTGTCGCAGCATTCATCTCCAGGTCCTTCGCAAAAGCCATTGGTATAAACTTTCAAATCTCAAAATAAATACAAGGGTATGAACCGTATATTTATAAGTACATGTTGTGCATTACTTTTAATTTCAACCACCTATGGCCAGAGCGTAGGCATAGGGACCAGCCAGCCAAATGCCAGTGCTGCGCTCGACATTCAAAGTAGCAATAAAGGCCTGTTGATACCACGGATTGATGTGGCTGCCGTTGCTGCCCCGGCAAATGGCCTGATGATATTTAACGTGAATCCCTCGTCAGCTTATGGCACGGGATTATATATTAATATGGGAACCAGTTTTGCACCGCAATGGGTGCGCGTGGCTTCATCGGAGTCGGGTAATTTTATCCGTAACCAGCAAACGCAGCAGCTAAACAGCGGATTCAATATTTCAGGAAACGGCACTATTGGCGGTTTCCTGCTTGCAGGTAATAACACCAGCCTGTCAATCCCAATGGAGATCAGGTCTTCCAATTCATTATTAACAGGGATGGTAATACGCAATACTTCAAATAACGCCTCCTGGTCATTTCGTGTAAACGGATCTGCCAGTGCTGTTCCCGGGGCTTTTGTGCTTCAAAGTAACGGAAACAATGCAAACCATATTATAGCGGTTGACGGCAAGGTGGGCATCAATAAGTCAGATGCGCCCACCGAAGCGCTGGATGTAGATGGCAATATTAAAGCCTCAGGTGTTTTCCTTGTCGATCTTAAAACCACCAGATATGATTTCTCTATCTCTGGAAATAGCTACGGCTATGGAACTGTGTCCTGTCCGCCCGGTTACCGGTTGATCACCGGCGGCGGCGGCCATCGTGATTATAACAGTGCGGTGAGCGACATCGAGCTGGCGTACAATGGTCCCGATCCTTCAGCACCAACCACCACGTGGCGGATCATGGTAGATAATACCAGCAGCCGCAGCAGGGCCATGGTTGTCTTTTGTAATTGTGCGAAGGTGCGGTAGGGGCATTGGAAGAAAATATCAGGGGTGTACTCTAAATAAAAGTGGGTCATCTGCCAATGGCGGATGACCCAACTTATTACGGTCGATAATTACTTTCTTTCCGTTCTCGCCCTATCTACATACCGGTACTTGCCCAGCACGGTTCTCTCCAGCGTAAGTTTATACGTGCCGCCGGCATAACCGGCCGTTGTTACAATGGTTTCCTTTTTGGCTTTGGTAATGGCGCCGGGCGCAGGTTTACGCAGGAACTCATTCATTATCCGTCCGTCCATTGTGGCGGGAACGGGAATGTTAAGTGTGTACAGAACCGTTGGCGCCAGGTCTACATTGGAGGTAGGCAGTTCGCTTTCAAACGTATTTTTGAAGGCCGGTCCCGATACGATCAACGGTATATGAATGTCCCAGTTGCTGATGCTGCCGTGCCCTGCTACGCCGGGCAGAAAGGTGGCGCCTGCATAACCGGCGCTGTTCTTACGATCGTCCCAGTTGGCATCGACCAGGATATCTGCGGCGCGGCTATGGTTCCAGTGGATGGTTTCAAAACTCAGCGTCCCTTCTACAAATCCTTTTGTATCGCCGGCTTTAACGCCTTTGGTGAAAATAGCGCCTATATATTCGAGCGGGCGCAATACAGTCACTATCTTCTTTATAAGCTCAGGATCGTGGTTTTTGATATAAATGGCGCCGCCGGCCGTTACCACATCATCGGAAGTGGCGCTTTGTTTAAACCCGTTATCGATCAGGAGCTGGTTCAGGCTTTTGGTGTTTTGCCCAACATGCGTTGTAAAACCATGATCTGTTGAAATAAGAATGTTATTGTATCGCGTCAGTCCTTTGTTTTCCAGTTCAGCTACAATTCTGCCAAACTCAGCATCCACAGTTTTGATGCTGGCCATTGCTTCGGGCGAACCAATTCCTTTGGCATGCGCACTGCCATCAGGGTCTGAATACCAGATGGCGCTAACGAGTGGACCGTCATCACTCAATCCATATTTTATCAGCGCATCGGTCACCCATTTGTGTTTGCCGCCGGCTTGTACAGGGCCAAGGTCTTTAAAGATACTGTCTTTTATGGTGGCCGGTAAGATCATGGCCGGGTTAATGATGGCTCCGCCGCTGATAGTGTGGTTTTGTAAATAGGCCTGACCGGTAGAACCCGAACTGAATACCATCATTTTCTTACCCAGCGATTGCAATATCTCACCCAGTGAAGTAGTGGTGAGCAATTTGCCCCCGGTGGCTTCGCCGATCTTAAAAAGATCTTCCGCATCCCCGGTGTTCAGGCTTTTGTTGTTGACCACTTCGGGAAAGAATACAGCGTTGCCCATCAGCCCGTGTGTTACGGGATAACTGCCGGTAGCGTAGGAGGCTGAGTTCACCCGGGTTACAGTTGGAAATACGCTGTGATGCGATTTGCCATAAGCGCTGCGTTTTTTAAAAGCATGCAGATTGGGCATTGCTTCAGGTGTAATATAATCGGGGCGCAGGCCATCAAAGAACACGATCAGCGTTCTGGTTTCCGGTTGTTTGGTTTGCGCCGATGCCTGCAGTAGCGTGCTTGCCGTTATTATCGCAATGAGGATCTTATTCATGTTGTGTATCATTAAATATAATTTATTTATCCCACCATACTTTGATATCCGTATTGTCGCCGCCCATACCCGCAACGGCTTCTGCCAGGTGTTGCGCATTGAGCGATTGCAAATAAGAAGGGTATGGCACTCTTGAAGGAAACTGATTTTCTGCGGGGATACCGTTGCCTCTTGGCAATACCGGGTAGCCGGTCCTTCTTTTTTCGAACCACGACTGGTAATCCATAAACAGATAGGCAATATATTTCTGCAGCATGATCTGCTCTAACTGGCCTTCAAATGAGGCGCCGCCATTCCAGGCAACACCGGGGCGGGTAGTAAAATCGGCAGGCATGGTTATGCCCCATTGGGTCATGGAAGCGGCAATGCCTTTTTCATAATGTTGTTTGGGCGTGCTGCCGGTTGTAAATCCGCGAAGCGCCAGTTCCGCTTTAATAAATTCCAGTTCGGAATAGGTCATCATCACACCTAGGCCCTGGTAGGTTTTCAGGGCATCTACATAACTCGAATTGGCGCCTACCGCATATTCGGTAGAAGTAGGATAACCGCTTTCAATACCGCTGAAAGTGTCTACGCCATTCTTTGGTACTTTGGTTGCCCAAACCGTTCTGCGCGGGTCGCGGTCGGTATTGAGCTTGTTCATAAAGAATTTGCTGAAATACGCGCCGTCGCGCCATTCGAGCTGGCGGGTATTGTAGAAAGGATTGTAATAAGGAAATGTGCCGGGATATTTGAAGATAGCTTCATCTTCATTACCGGTAAATACCGGGCGGGAGGCGGTGTTGCCAAGGATATCATTTATTTGTGCACTTACATTCACATCACCATCGCGTTTGAGTATCCGAAGCAGCAAACGCAATTTGAGGGAGTTGGCAAACTTCTGCCATTTAACTACAGCGGCTGCAGGGTCTTTAGCGGCGGGGTTGGCATTGTACAACATATCGCCACCATAGGTAAGGGCCTTCTTTACAAACAGGCTGTTGGCAAGGTCGAGATCGGCCAGCAGTTTTGGATATATAGCCGACTGCTTATCGAAAGCTGGCAGGAAATCGCCTTCGGCGCCGTTGGTTGCTTTTGAATAAGGAACATCGCCATACAGGTCGGTAAGAATGGAGTAGGCCCAGCATTTATAAACCAGGGCAATGGCTTTGTAGTTCGGTTCATTCAGTTTATCGGCAGTGGCATATATATCTTCTATGTCGGTCAAATACAGGTAGAAATTGTTCCATACCGCTGCACCGGGGTTGATGACGTACCGATGCAGTCCGCCGCCGCTGTTGCTCGAACGGGGCGCATCTACCTGCATCAGCTGATGCGTAAAGAAACGGCCTTCGTTGATGGCCGTGTTCACCATGCGGTATTGCAACTGGCCCAGCATTACGCCCGGCGTACTTTCTTTCGGGCGGTTGGGGTCGTTATTCAACTCATCGAAATTTTTTGTGCAGGCCGTTGATAACAGGGATACTGATAACACCAGGCCGGCTATATTTTTAAGCGTTTTCATAATTGCTGATTAAAATTTTACTGTAAGATTTACACCCATCGTTCTTGCTGAAGGGAACTGGGTTAGTTCAACGCCGGGCGTTAAGGTGCCGCTGTTCAGGTTGCCTCCTTCGGGGTCGAAGCCGGGGAAGCTGGTAATGTTGAACAGGTCGCGGCCATACAACGCTATGCTTGTTTGCTGCAGATGCAGTTTGCTTACCCACTTCCCGGGCAAATTGTATTCAAGGCGCACTTCGCGAAGCTTCAGGTACGAGGCGTCGAAGATGTTTGTTTCTGCATTGCCGATCGTGTAATATGTTTCGTAATAACTGGCTGCAGTAACTTTAACGGTATTGGGCACATACTTGCTGCCATCCCACACAACGCCGTCGCCTACAATACCTTCGTCGCGGCCCGGCAGCGTGACCTTGGTTTTACCCAGCGTATTGTTCTTGTGATTGGTTTGGGAATACATGCTGCCGCCTTTTTGCCCGTCGAGCAAAATGCTTACGCGTACATTATGAATGGTGAATTCGTTCATGAGGCCCGCCCGCCAGTCGGGAAATGCATTGCCCCATTTTTTTACATTGGGGTCAAGGGTGGCGGGCAACCCAACCGATGAATATACGATCCTGCCCTGGTCATCACGCAAAAACCCTTTGCCATACATATCGCCCATACGGCCGCCCACCCTGGCTTCTATGGTAACGTTACTGTTATGTGCATACATTACCTGGCTGGTTATGCCTTCGGCCAGTTCTTTTACATAACTGCGGTTCGTGCTCCAGTTCAGGGTCGAGGTCCAGCTGAAGTTCTTATGCGCAACCGGTTTTCCGCTCAGCACCAGCTCAACGCCTCTGCTGTTGATCAAACCGGCATTCACCACTTTGTTCGAATAACCCGAAACGGGGTCAACGGGGATGGCAATGATCTGGTTGCGGCTGTTGTTGTTATACACCGTAGCGTCGATGCCCAAACGGCCGTTGAACAAACGAAGGTCAAAGCCGGCTTCATAACTGGTAGTGATCTCCGGTTTAAGATCGGGGTTATACATGGTGCCGGGATTGGTAAGGTTGTTACTATAGATCTTGTCATAGTATTTTGCCGTTTTGTACGGGTCGGTATCGTTGCCCACCTGCGCCCAGCTCAGCCTCAGTTTCGCAAAGGAAACTTTGGCCGGTAAACGAAAGATCTCATTTAATAACAGGCTGGTGCTGAAAGAAGGGTAGAAGTAGGAGTTGCTTCCGGCGGGTAATGCACTCGACCAGTCGTTCCTGCTTGTTATATCGAAGAAGATCTTTTCCTGGAAATTCAATTGCCCTGATGCGTATACGCTGTTGATGGCCTTTTTCGATTTTTGCGGATCGGCCACGGCGGGGTCGAGGCTGTTGCTGATCATATACACGCCGGGTTGCGCCAGCTGATCGGCATACATGCCTGCAAAATCATAGGTAGAACGCATGGCGTTGCCACCGGCCGACAATGTGAAGCGGAGATCTTTAGTGAAGCGGTCGTTATATGTTAACAGGGCATCGGTATTCACTTCATAATTGAAGATGTTCTGTTCACGGTAGGAACCATTGGGAAATTTGGTCATGCTGAAAGGCCGTTGTTGTGAACGGAACTCGAAGGAAAGATCAGTGCCCGTGCGTACCTGCAGCTCCAGTTTCGGACTGATCTCATAATTGGCCGACAGGGTTCCGATAACGCCGTGTTTGTTCATCTTATTCAGCATCTCGTACAGGTCGAGATAGGGGTTGTCGGGACCGGAATTGAACGGGTTTCTTTGTTTAACATGTTCCAGCCCCGGCTGCCAGTAAGGTTTGAACCATGCGGGCCTGATATTGGGCGCCGTGCCAATGATGAGGAAGTACATGATGGATTGGTTATTGTAACCGGCACCCGGCAGGTTATCGCTTTTTTTGTTGGTGTAATTCACTTTACCGTTTATCTTAAGCCGGTTGCTTACCTGCTGGTTAACCGATAATGAAGCATTGATGCGTTCGTACCCGGTGTTCGGCAGGATCCATTGATTTTTCATGTGCGTGAGCGAAAGGCGTGCCGTTCCCCTGTCGTTACCGCCTTCAATGGCAAGGCTGTTGGTAATGGTCAATCCTGTTCTGAAAAATCCTTTGATATAGTTTTTATCTGCAACCCACGGTGTACGAACGGTGGGTTTGCCATCGGGCGCATCGGGATTGTATTGAAAATATTCCTGTCCGGCGAATTTTGGGCCAAAGGCGCGGCCGGCAGCCACGGTAGTACTGGTGTTGGCGCCATCGGCGCTGTTGCCGTATGAGTAGTATTTATCGGTTCTGCCCTCGCCGTATTCGTATTGATAATCGGGCCAGCGGTTCACCTGGTCAATACTGATGTTGGTGTTGTAGGTAATGCCGATGCCTTTCACTTTTTTTGATCCTGATTTGGTGGTGATCAGGATGGCGCCGCCGGCTGCGCGGCTGCCGTACAGGGCGGTAGCGCCTGCACCTTTCAGGATGGTCACTTTTTCTATATCGTCGGGATTGATGTCGGAAAGATCGGAACCAAAATCGACCGGGTTATCTGCTGAAAGGTGTGATGAATAACCGGTGCCGGTGATGCGTTTGCTCACCGGTACGCCATCGACAATGATAAGCGCCTGGTTATTGTCGAGGTTCAGCGAACTTTCGCCGCGCAGCGTAATGCGCGATGATCCCATGGGGCCTGCACCGGCGCCCTGGATGTTCAGTCCGGCCACTTTGCCAGAGAGCGAATTCACCCAGTTGTTGGTGCGGGCGTCCTGAACGGCGTTTTCCTTAACGGTTTGGGCGGAATAACCAAGCGATTTTTCTTCGCGGCGGATGCCCAGCGCGGTTACCACTACCGTATTCAGTTCTTCATTTTTCAGGCGCATGGTAACGGCCAGGGAGATCCTGGTTTTTTCATGCACCTTATAACCGGCAAGGGTATCTGAAACAAACCCGATGTGACTGAAAATAAAATGATAGGGGCCGCCTACCGGCAGATCGGTAAAGGTGAAGATCCCTTTCTCATTGGTTTGGCCGCTGGCCACGGGGTCATTGCTTTCGTTGTGCATAGATACGGCTACATTGGCAAGGCTTTCACCTTTGCTGTTCTTTACGATACCGGTGGCAACCGGGTTGCTTAGCTGTGCATGTGCAATGGATGCGCATGTCGTTAACAGCAGCATACAGGTTGCCCTGATGAATTGTTTTGGTAAATAAATAATTGCATTCATACTATTGCAGTTTTGACAAAAAGATCCCTGTGCATACTGCCGGTGTTTTTTGCAGCATGCAAATGAGTAATAAACGTTTCAAAAAAATTATCGAGTTTCTATAATGATCGACCCGTTCTCTTCGCGCATCACCAGGTTATTGAGCAAACTGATCGTTTGAATGAACGCGGCGAGCCGTTCTTTCCGGTGATCGTACCGGCCGGTAAATGTGATGCCTTCTACCTGCCCGGGCCGGAATAAGATTTTCGTCTGGTACTTTTCAGATAAGGTGATAAGGATGTTTGCAAGCGGCTCGTTACGAAAGACCGTTATGGTACTGTCGGCCTGTTGTAACCGGTGGCTGGTAATGACTTGTGCGGGTTTAAATGGTTTAGGGTTCTCTTTCCTGTTCAGGAGCACAAGGTGTTGCCGTAGGTCAAGTTGCAGTTCCTGGCCGGGCAGCAGACAGATAATATTACTGCCGTTCAGTTGTACGGTGCTGTCGGATCGTACGCGCACTTTACCGCTTAACAAATGCACGCGGGTTGTTTTACCTTCAAATGCCGTGATCCTGAAAACCGTGCCGATGGCGGTAGTGGCCAGTTTGCCGGCGTGCACGGTGAATGGGCGCGATGCATCTTTGGCTACATAAAAAACTGCCTGTCCGATCAGCGTAATTTCGCGGCGGTCTTTCATGAACGGAACAGGATAGCTTAACCCGCTTCGCGGCGCCAGTTTAACCCTGGTGCCATCTTCGAGTGTTATGGATTGGGTTTTTGAAGTGGTATTTGACCGGTGAATTATTTTGCTTGCGGGCGCTGGCGCTGCTGTCGTTTTTGTCGCCATCGCTTTTTCGGGCGCCGGTGTAACCAGGTGGGTATACCACCAGGCGCCGGTTGCAAGTAAAAGCACTGCAGCCGCCGCCCACGAGCGGATAATGATCAACCTGCGTTTGCGCCCTGTTTGCTGCCTGATAACAGCCAGCATTTTTTCCGAAACAGGTGCCGGTAATGGTTTGCCGGGTTCGAAGGCGCACCATGTTTGCTCCGTCATGTATTTGTTCAATACCTCCGGGTGCTGAATGAAATAAGCCCTTACCGCCTGTTGTTCTGCCTCATTACATTCATTGTTGAGGAACCGTTCTATGAGCGCTTCCGAAATATTCATATTTATAATTCGCAGGAAAAAGCCGTATCCCTCACCGGTAACAATTAGTTAATACGTTTAACGCGGAACGCAGAACGCTTAACGCAGAACAATGCAGCATGCTCAATGCAGAACGCTTAACGCGGCGACAGGCACTTTACAGTCTGTACACCGTTGCGGTGTATGTGGGGTTTATAATTTTGTAAGAATTATTAGCAGGATCACCATTTTATTCTTCAAATGCATAATGGCGCGGCCGATATGATTTTCAACGGTTTTGGGTGAGATCGAAAGCTGCTCGGCGATCTCTTTGTGCGAAAGTTCTTCGAACCGGCTCAGCCGGAACACTTTTTTGCGCACGGGCGACAGCTCTTCAATCAACGCTTCAACGTGATTCAGTTCGTCTTTATGTATAATATCCGTTTCCACGCTTAACGCCATTGTTTCATCGGCGTTCACTTCTATATGAGAGCCGGCAGTGCGTTCTTTTCTGAGCAGGTCGATGGTAATACTGCGCGCTATGCGAAAGAGTTGAACGGAGAGATCGAATTGGGTAGAGAGCCTGTGCCGGTTCTCCCACATTTTAATAAAGGTAAGTTGTACGGCTTCTTCTGAAAGATAGGTAGAGCGGGTATGTTTCAGCACAAAATAATACAGCCGGGCATGGTATTGATGATATACCTGTTCAAAGCTTTTGATGTTTCCGCTTTGTATTTGCTGTACACTAATCTCCATAACCAGGCACAAATATCATGAACTCCTCAACGGTTGGGCTGCCTTAACTGATTATCCTATTGTTAATTCAGGGCCTTTCCGGCGTTTATCACCCATAAAACCTCGATCCTGTACTTTACTTTTCCGCCTGCAGGTAATGATATTATTTTACTGTAATAAATATCAATAAACTATGAAGTGATGGGCGCCGATGAGTGGCAGCATGCTCCCTTGCCCGATGGTTTTATCAACATTCCGGTTAAAAAGTGATCAGCTCAAATATGTTGTAATGCTGTTCCCCTGTAATAATATTTTGGCAGTTTAAAATAAATGTACTAATTACGTATATCAATTCACTGGCGCTTTTGAACAAACAGTGAGGCTGCCTTTATGGATTACCAACTGCTTGCCGACGACGTATTGCTTAAGCTATTGAAAATAAGCGACGAACTTGCTTATAAGGAAATTTATTTGCGGTATTGGCGAAAACTGTATATTTCTGCCGTAAGTAAAACAAACAGCAAAGAGGTTGCGGAAGATATCCTTCAAAGCGTATTTACCGACCTCTGGGACCGCCGCGAACGGCATAATATCATCAATATCGCGGCCTATCTTGAAACCGCCGTAAAATACCAGGTCATCAACTACATAAAGAGCGCCATTTCAAAACGGGCGCGGCACACGGGTTTAAGCGAACTGCAAAGTTCCGAAGAAAGTACGGCCGATCTCACGTTGCTGGTGCGGGAATTAAATACCGCTATCGATAAAGCAATCAGTCAATTACCGCAAAAAACACAAACCATTTTCCGCCTGAGCCGTTTTGAGAAACAGTCCAATAAAGATATCTCCCGCATTATGCACCTCTCGGAAAAAGCCGTTGAATATCATATTACCCAATCATTAAAATTACTGCGGCTTAATTTGCAGGACTTTATTTTCATCAGTATTATATTCCTGCTGTATATATAAGTTGTAAAAACGTTTTTTTGACACATTATCCCGCCTGCCAATGGCCCACGAAAAAAAAAGTAAAATTTTTTAGGGTAACACCAGCTTCCGTTTACTAATAATAAGTGACAAAAATGTTCAAATGAACCATAAAGCATTCAAACAGTTACTGAAAAGCTATCTGGATGATTCCTGTACAGATGAAGAAAGGAAGATCATAGATCAATGGTATGAGCTGTTGGGCAATGAGAATATGGACCTGGGCGCCCGGGAAATGGATGAAGTGGAAAGCCGGCTCTGGAGCAAATTGCAAACGGCTTCCCGGGAAAAGAGTGTCGTATTGCCCGAGCGGAAGCGATTCAGGATGTCGTGGAAGTATGCTGCTGCCGCCTGTTTGTTCGCACTGGTTTTATTAAGCGGTATTACATTATGGTTCGGGAAAAACAGGCAAACGCAGGCCGCCGGAACATTGGTTGATACAAAAATAACGCAGGGTTTCCTGGAGCAGTCCAATACCGGCAGTACGCCCAAAACCATACAGCTGGAAGATGGCAGTACGGTTACCATTTATGCCGGATCAACACTGGCTTACCCAAAACATTTTGCCGCCGGTAAACGGGAAGTATACCTGCAGGGCGATGCTTTCTTTGACATCAGCAAAAATGCCAGCCGCCCCTTTTTTGTATACAGCAACAATGTAGTTACCCAGGTGCTGGGTACCAGTTTCGATGTGCGCGGAAAGAACGGACAGGTAGAAGTGGCAGTAAAAACCGGCAGGGTAGCGGTGTATGAAAATAAAGACCAGGTTACCCTCGATGAAGTGCAGCAGAAATCGAACGGGGTTATTATTACGCCTAATCAGAAAGTAACTTATTACCAGCTGGAAAGACATTTTATTACATCCATTGTAGACCAGCCGGTGCCGGTGATCAAAGGAGAAAAAAATGCCGAAGCGAATTTCAATTATAACGAAACGCCATTATATAAGGTCTTGCGCGACCTGGAAGAAACATATGAACTGGAGATCGTTCTGGAGAACGATAAGATCAGGAATTGTTTGTTTACCGGTGATCTTACGGTGCAAACCCTGTTCAATAAACTGGAAGGTATTTGCCTTGTTTTTAATGCCACTTACGAGATAAAAGGAACCAAAATACTGTTGAAAGCGGTAAAAGATTGCCCTTAACCAACTGATTGCTTATTGTTCACTTCAAAAAAACTGCCATATGAGTTATATTAAAACATAGACATCTGCAAAAATAAAAGCCAGCAATATTCGCAGTATTGCCGGCTTCAGCATCCCGTTAACAAAACGGGAAGGGTTTTGCCCGCTCCATTATTCACGTTCAAAACCAGCCACAATTTATGGAAAATAAGTTACTTATTGCTTTAACCCGGTTAGCAATGAGATTAATGATCATTCAGATACTGATTGCTTTTACTGTGTTTTCTTCCTACGCCATTCCGGCGAACGGGCAGGAGGCGCTGCATAGAAAACTTTCCATGACCGTTAACAATACAGAATTAAAAACTGTTTTGGAAAAAGTACAAACGGCCGTGGACGCCAAATTTGTTTTTAGTTCAACCATCATTAACGTAAAAAGAAAAGTGAGTTTTTCCGTACAGGATAAAACACTGGCCGAATTTCTGAAAACGATCGTTCAGCCTTTAGGCATCACCTACAGGGCCGTTGGAAATATGATCATCCTGTATGATGCAAAATCACCTGAGCTTACGAATAATAATGCCACTGTTATTCTTACTGCTCCCGCTGAAGAAAAACGAATAGACCGCGAGATCGCAGGTGTAGTGCTGAACGATAAAAAGGAACCTGTCGTAGGGGCTTCTGTATTTATTCAGGGTACTACCATTGGTACAACCACCGATGCAGGCGGAAAGTTCCGTTTGATGGTTCCGGGTAATGAAACAGTGACCCTGGAAATTTCTTATGTCGGTTACCAGACCCAGAAGATAGAAGTAAACGAAAATACCGCCTCGGTAAACGTTACCATGAATGCCAGTGTGGGTGGATTGAATGAAGTGATCGTAATTGGTTATGGTACGCAACGCAAAGGCGATGTTACCAGTGCGGTTGCATCGGTTAAGGCGGAGAATTTTATCAAAGGTTCCGTAAGGGATGCTGGTCAGTTGATCCAGGGAAAAGTGGCGGGTTTGACAGTGGTGAACCCAAGCGGCGACCCAACCGGTTCTTCGCAGATCATATTGAGAGGCCAGTCGACCCTGATGGGGCAGAACCAGAATCCCCTGGTGCTGATAGACGGGGTTCCCGGCGACCTGCGGATGATCACGCCGCAGGATATTGAAAGCATCGACGTATTGAAAGACGGTTCCGCAGCCGCTATTTACGGTACCCGTGGTACCAACGGGGTTATCTTCATTACTACAAAAAGAGCCGGCGCCAATAACAGAACGTCGGTCGATTACGGCGCATTTGCCAGTGTTCAAACCATTGCCCGCAAACTCGATATGTCAACGGCAGGCGATATGCGTGCGCAGATCGCTGCAGGGCAGCGGCAGAACCAGTTGATAGATCAGGGCGCCAGTACCGACTGGCTGAAAGAAATCACCAGAACGCCATTCTCGCAGGACCACAACCTCACCGTGCGCGGCGGTAATTCAACTACCAATTACCTGGCCAGCCTGAACTATGACAATGCGCAGGGTTTATTCCTGAAATCGTACAACCAGTTATTTGCGGGCCGTTTCGATATTAACCACAGCATGTTCAACAACCGGCTCAAAGTGAACATTAATGCCTTTAGTTCTTCCCGAAAGTTAAACGGGTTCAATACCGGCCAATACCTGCAGGCCCTCAGGCAAAACCCTACGGCGCCGGTAAAAAATCCTGATGGCACCTGGTTCCAGGAGTTAAGTAAATTCGAGTATCAAAGCCCCGTATCGGATCTGCATGAAAGTGATGGACAAACCAATGAAGCGCTCACGCGGTTCAACGGTTCCCTGGCGTACACACCGGTTAAAGGGTTGAAATTATCGGCTTTATTCTCTTATTCGAAATGGATGCAGGAATATGGTTATGCCGAAACCAAACAACACGTTTCCACACTCAGGGATAGCCGCAACGGTTATGCCCGCACAGGCGGCGCCGAATCGATAGACCGGTTGATGGAACTGACGGCTGAATATTCAAAGTCGCTGTTGAACCACAACTTCACGTTGTTGGGCGGATACAGTTACCAGGAGAATGATTACAACAATCATTTCATGGAGAACTGGGACTTTCCTACAGATATCTTTGGCTGGCATAACATAGGGTTGGGAAGGGCTATCAGCAGTGGCGATTTTGTAAACCTTATCAGGAATTTCCGGTCAGAAACCAACCTGATCGGTTTCTTTGGCAGGCTTTCCTACAATTATGATCAGAAGTACCTGTTCATGGCCAGCATTCGCCGCGAAGCGGCCAGCCAGTTATGGGGCACCAATAATAAATGGGGCGTATTTCCCGCGGTATCTGCCGGCTGGCGCATCAGCCGCGAAGCATTTATGGATGGACAGGATATCATCAACGACCTGAAGTTAAGAGCAGGGTATGGGGTTACCGGTTCACAGCCTTCCGACCTTTTCCGCGGTGTGGCATTGCTTGGTTACAGCGGTTTTGTTTTGTCGAATGGCGCATGGATCCAAACGCTGGTGCCTACGCAAAACGCCAATCCCGATCTGAAATGGGAAGAAAAACGCGAAACGAATATCGGCCTCGACTTCAGCTTATTGAATAACCGCATCGGCGGTAGCATCGATCTGTACAACCGCCAGATCCATAACCTGCTTTATTTATTCGAAGTGCCCAGTCCGCCAAACCTGTACAATCGTACACTCGCCAACGTTGGTACGCTGGAAAATAAAGGGATCGAGATCTCGCTGAATTTTGTTCCCGTCTCCAAAAAAGATTTTCAATGGAATTCCACACTTAACTTTTCTACCAATTCCAATAAGCTGAAGAGCCTTTCGAATGATCTTTATAAAACATCCACCGATTACCTGCGGGTAGGCGCTATTTTTCCGCCCATACAAACCTTCTCGCACCTGTTGAAGGTTGGCGGACCGGTTGGTGATTTTTATGGATACAAAGTGATAGATGTGGGTAACGACCCGGCAGATGTAGCCAACTATGGGCAATGGATCTATGAAGGTAAGGATGGCAAGCCCGTAAACTATACCGCATTTGGCCATTCGTTTGAAGATAAAAAAGTAATCGGCAACGGCCTGCCCAAATATTACCTGGCATGGAACAACAACTTCCGGTATAAGAACTGGGACCTGGCCATCACACAACGGGGCGCTTTCAAATTCCAGGTGGCGAACCTGCAGCGGATGATGTTTGAGAACCCAACGCAGGCGCAATACAATCTTTTGAAGAATGCGTATGACCCCGTATTCGGCAAAACACAGTTGAAATCGCCGGTTGAATTCAATAGCTATTATATTGAAAATGGCGATTTCTGGAAGATCGATAACATAACGCTCGGGTATAATGTAAAGACAGCCGGTTTAAAGTATATCAGGTCGGCCCGGTTTTATATAGCCACCCTGAACACATTTATTATTACAGGTTATAAGGGTATAGATCCTGAAGTGAGTTTACGCAATGGTACTTCTTCCGCCCAGTCGGGCGTGGTACAGGTGCCCACTTCAGGTCTCGATCCCGGAATGGATTCGCCGTTCAAATATCCAACCACCCGTTCTTTCAGTGTTGGACTAAACGTTACATTCTAACCTTTAATTGAAAAAGAAATGAAGAAGACAAACTATTATATAGTGCCGGGCATGCTGTCGATCCTGATCACCGCCATGTTGTTCAGTGCCTGCACCAAACTGAAAAGCGATTCTTACAACCAGATCATTTCAGGTGAATTCGTTCCTGCCGGCTCCGACCTGCCGGCGCTGGCGGGTGCTGCCTATGTTGACTGGCGCGGCCTGCTGTTACAATGGAATACGGTATACAGGGCGCAGGAAGTTTCAGGCGATCAAATGCTAACACCCGCCCGGCCGAATGGCTGGGTCGACGGTGGTGTTTACCGGCGCATTCACGAGCATAAATGGACAACCGAAGATGATATTGTGATCAATATCTGGACGAGGGCCTACCAGGGGATCACCAATTGTAACCGCATCATTTACCAGGTACAATCAGGCGCCATACCCGTTGCAGAAAAAGATACTGCCGCGCTGGTTTCTGAAATGAAATTGCTGCGCGCATCCTATTACTGGATCTTATGTGACATCTATGGCAATGTACCAATCGTTGACAGGTTTGATGTACCGGCCGGATTTCTGCCCAAACAAAATAAAAGAAAGGAAGTATATGATTTTATAGTGAGTGATCTGCTGGCCAATATTCCACGGGTGACCGATGAAGTGAGCACGAAGACCTATGGTAAGTTCAATAAGTGGGCGGGCCTTGCTTTGCTGGCGAAAATGTACCTGAATGCGGAAGTATATTCCGGTACGCCGCAATGGGATAAATGCCGGGTTGTTTGCGATACGATCATCAACTTCGCGGTAAGCTCGGGTAAGATTGCCCTCGAGGCTAATCAAAAGAATGTATTTGTAACAAACAACGAGAATTCAAAAGAGATCATTTTTGCCCTGCCTTTCGATTCAAAATACGTAAACGAGTGGAATTCTTTTGATATTCATATGCAAACGCTGCAGCCCCAAAACCAAAAAACATACAACCTGCAGTCTTCTCCCTGGGGCGGCGTATGCGCGGTACCGCAGTTTATAAACACATTTGATCCCGGGGACAGCCGTTTGCTCGATAACTACATAAGAGGTCAGCAATTTTCGGCAACCGGCGATAGCCTTTTTGGCGCCATGGGCGCGTTTGTTGGTAAACCGCTGGCTTATCGCAATGAACTGCCCGGAGTAGACCTGTCGGAAGAAGTAGATGGTTTTCGCCTCGGAAAATTTGAAATAGCTATGAATGCCACGAACCGGCTGAGCAACGACTGGCCGCTTTTCAGGTATGCCGATATCCTGATGATGAAAGCGGAATGTTTGTTAAGGCTGGGAAGTGCCGATGAGGCTGCTGTAATTGTTACGCAGGTGCGTCAGCGCGCATTCAAATTAAACCCGGCAAAAGCGGTGGTAACCGGCGTGCAACTGGCAGGCGGAAGCACATATGACTACGGGCTTCGGAATCACCTGACCTCAACTTTTGAAGGCGGCGCCGATATTCAGTATGGCCGTTTTCTCGATGAACTGGGTTGGGAGTTTAACCAGGAGGCACGCAGAAGAACGGATATGATCCGGTTCAATGTATTTACAAAAAAATCATGGTTATCGCACTCACCGAATGGGGACTATCGCAGTTTATATCCCATTCCAAAAACTGAGATAGATAAAAATGCCAACCTGAAACCGAACCCGGGTTATTAGTGATAATTTTTGAATTTGGGATGTTGAGATTTCACCTGGCTTCAGCCTTCCGATAAATCTCGAAATCCCAGAATCAGAAAACTCAAAATCAACAAAGGACGTTAAATGAATAAAAGGATCTTTCTATTCTCCCTGCTGCTGACCGGTACGATAACTACTTCCTGGTCACAATCTTTTAAGCAAACCCCCAACGGCATCAAAACCAACATTCAGTCAATGAATGTGGAAGTGCAGTTTTTTACGCCCCGGATAGTGCGCATAATAAAATCGCCTGCAGGTGCTGCAACAAAAAGCGCAAGTCTTTCGGTTATTGCCACGCCGCAAAAGAGCACATTGACAGTAGCTGCGCAGCATAATGAATTGACGGTGCGAAGCAGTGCATTACAGGTAAAGATCGATAAGAATTCGGGCGCCATTCGTTTTTACGAGGTAAAGGGAAATTTATTATTACAGGAAAAGGAGAACGGTACCCGCTTTGCACCCGGCAGGGATACGGGCAGTTATGAAGTGGAGCAGCTGTTTCAGTTAAGTGCAGGTGAGCCGGTGTACGGTTTAGGCCAGCATCAGCAGGGTGTTCTGAACCAGCGCGGCCGGCAGGTACAACTTAAACAAAACAACATGCAGATAGCCGTACCCTTCTTTCAGTCGGTAAAAGGGTATGGCGTATACTGGGATAATTATTCAACAACAAATTTTAAGGATGGTATTGACGGCGCCTCTTTTCAATCGGAAGTGGCTGATGCTGCAGATTATTATTTCATTTATGGAGGAAATGCCGACAAGGTAATTGCCGGTTACCGCCAGCTTACGGGGCAGGCGCCGCTTTTTCCCCGCTGGACGTTCGGTTACTGGCAAAGCCGGGAACGATATAAAAGCCAGGATGAAACGATTGGGGTTGTACGAAAATACAGGGAGCTGGGCGTTCCTTTAGATGGTATTGTGCAGGACTGGCAATACTGGAGCGAGGATGAAAGTTATTGGAATTCTACCGAGTTTGGCAATCCGCGTTTTCCCGAACCACGGAAGATGGTAGATAGTGTACATAAAATGAATGCGCACATCATTATTTCGGTATGGCCTTCGTTCGGAAATAAAACGAAGATATACCAGGCGTTCAAAGAGCGGAATATGTTGTTTGGAGATTTTGTTACCTGGCCTGTAAACCAGAACGTAGAAGTGTATGATGCATTCAACCCGCACGCCCGGGATATTTACTGGAGTTACATGAACAAAAACATTTTCTCCATCGGTATCGACGGCTGGTGGCTCGATTCAACCGAGCCTGATCACCTGAAAGAAAAGGAAAGCGATGAAGCGCACAAAACATACCTCGGCACTTACCGGAAAGTACGGAACGCATACCCGCTTATACACACCGGCGGTGTATACAAACATCAAAGGGATGCAACTGACAATAAAAGGGTCTTTATTCTGGCCAGGTCGGCTTTCGCCGGTCAGCAGCGGTTTGGCACCATGATGTGGTCGGGTGATGTGCAATCGGGATGGAACGTTTTCCGCAAACAGATCTCCGGCGGGCTCAATCTTTCTTTATCGGGCCTGCCGTACTGGAACAGTGATATCGGCGGTTTCTTTTCAGGTAGAAATTATCCAAAAGGCGTGAATGATGCTGCCTTTCATGAACTGTATGTACGCTGGTTGCAGTTCGGCGCTTTTTGCCCAATGATGCGTTCTCATGGAACAGACACGCCCCGGGAGATCTATCAGTTCGGCGCCAAAGGCGACTGGGCTTATGATGCAATTAAAAAGTTCATCGATCTCCGTTACCGGTTGCTGGCTTATAATTACTCCCACGCATGGCAGGTAACTGCCCGTGCAGGCACCATGATGCGCGCCCTGGTAATGGATTTTGCCGCTGATGAAAAAGTATGGAATATCGACAACGAGTATATGTTTGGAAAATCACTGTTGGTATGCCCCGTAACCGATTCCATGTATACAGGCAGAAAGAACGGTGAAACCACGGTTGATCTTCAAACGATCAAAAAACAAAAATTGTATTTGCCTGCAGGTACCAGCTGGTTCGACTTCTGGACCGGTGAAAAGCTGCAGGGCGGGCAGGAGGTGGAAAAAGAAACACCTGTTGACGTTATGCCTTTATATGTAAAAGCAGGATCGATCATCCCGTTAAGCCCGCTTCAGCAATACGCGGGCGAAAAGAAAGAAGATACACTGGAAGTGAGGATCTACGAAGGCGCCGATGGTAATTTTACTTTGTATGAAGATGAAGGCGACAATTACAATTATGAAAAGGGAAAGTATGCCACCATTGAATTTGTATGGAATAACAAAGCCGGTACGTTGACGATCAAAGACCGTAAGGGCAGTTTTCAGGGAATGCGCGAACGTAAAACATTTAATGTGGTTCTGGTGAACAGCAAAAATGGAACTGGCATGGAAATACCCCGGCAGGTTGATAGGGTAATACATTATACAGGCAAAACGGCGGTCAACACCATCAGGCCGTAAACAAATGAACCTGAAATTAAAGTAACAACAGTGAGCCTGCTGGAATCTCACTGTTGTTTATTTTTGGTTTTTCTATAGGTGTCTGTACCAATATTATCGCTACCCTTTTTTTGGGTAAATATGTCGTCAAAAAACAGGATTACAACCGCGTTGAAAGGAGTTTTATTGATGGGAGTCAGGATTTATAGGGAGAAACCCATATAAAGGAACTACAGGTAAAATATTAGGTTCAAATAAAATGCCACGATGCCTGTCTGCCGGGCTTTATACGTAAGGGGTGTGTAGAGATTCCGGGCGAAGCTGGTTGTGCGCGTATATGCGCAGCAATAAAATGAATCATGCAAACGTCGTTGGCGATAGCCGTTAAGAACAACCGTACTGAAGATAATGGTTGAATTAAGCTTATTTATAATGCTAGTTTTCATGCTCTTCCGACATAATTAATGTGTATTCCTGCCAATACTTTTTCCGCGCAATTTCCGTTTGTAGCGGAAATATTTCTTCAACCCTTTGAAACATGTCGAAATTAAATCTTATTACTGAGCAGGAAGCCAACGAACGATTTCAGATCTTAAAATACATCAGGGGAAAATTGGGCAAAACAGGACGGTATTTGTTGCTGGAAGGCAATGTGGAGATGGAGGGCGATACCGACCTGCAGGTGCTTTGTTCCAATGCGAAAGCGAACGGGGTAATTGTGCATGGTGATCTGACAATAAAGGGCATCCTGTATCAGCCAGACATAGATCATGGGGAAACCTTGTTCGTTACCGGAAACGTGAACGCCAAAAGCGTCAATAAAGGCGGCGCTGAATTTTATATCCTCGGCAACCTGGCGGTGGAGCAAACCATTTACGGCTATTACAACCATGGCAGCCTGGTAGTGGAAGGCGATACGGAAGCCGTTACCATATTTGCCGAAGATCATTATTTCAGGTTTGGCGGCGATGTGCAGGGACTAGTGATTGATACCGGCAAAATAGATGGGGTAGAAGCTGATTATAAGACAACCGAGCCGCTTTTAGACGAGTTGATCAAAAACGATCATTACAGCGATACCGGAACGCTTAGTCAATACATCAACACCGGGCGGCATATTGTCGATCCTGAATATATTTCTGCATTGAAACGGAACTGGGTGTATGATGCGGCAAATACGGTTGCTGCAAAACCGCAGTTGATCAGTTTGCCTGAAGCCAGGGACCGGTTCAACCTTAACAGGTATGAACCCTTTGGTGAATTCAATTTCGATAAGATCATCCTGCTCGACGGCCATGCTTTTATTGATGGCGATCTGAACCAGGAATGGACTGCAAAAACCCTGGAAGCACTGGGTGAAGGGCCGGGGCTTAATGATACACTTATACTGGTAAATGGTACGCTTACCGTGGCCGGCGCCATAAGACCATCTGATGAAAGTTTCCCTTTTTTGCTGGTGTTGGGCAATGTGCAATGCGATGTGCTGCTGAGTTATGATGAATGTATTCATATTACCGGTGATGCCGATATCACCTATGCCTTCGACGGAAACTACAATGACGGCAGTATCGTCATAGAAGGGAAAACGCGTGTACCCTATGTCCTGAATTCGGATCACAGTTCAAGGATAGATCCGGAAGGCGCTATCCTGATCAATTACTTTGGCGATTTCGACGATTTCTTCGATTACGATTATACCAGAAAGGATTTTGAGCGGGTGATCGTGTCTTCCGTGCTTGACCAGAAAGGGAGAATCATCCCGCCGGCATTTATCAAACTCCTGAAAGCCGGGAAATCGCCTTTAAAAAAAGGAGCGCGTCCCGCGCGGCTGATCCTCGAAGAAGAATTAAAAAAAACGGGCACCGCAACGGCTGATGTAGTGGAGCTTGACCTGAGCGGTAAAAAACTGAAGGAGTTCCCGTTGGCATTGACAAAACTCACTTCACTCAGGAAACTCATCCTGAACGACAACTATATTGAAAGCATACCGGCGGGTATAAGCAACCTGGCGAACCTCGAAGAATTTCATGTCGAAAAATGCGGGTTGAAAAACCTGGCGCCGGAGATTGGGCTGTTACCCAACCTGAAAATATTGAATGTGGCCAATAATGGTGAACTGGCATTGCCTGAAAGCATCAATAAGCTGTCATCGCTGCGCACACTGAATATCTCCTATAATAAAGGTTTTGGTTTACCGGGCGATGTGGGCAAACTGACAAGTCTGGAAGAACTGATATGTTACCAGTGCAGTACCGCAGCGCCCATCGAATTTCCTCCCGCTATAACCCGGTTAAAAGGATTGAAGTGTTTGCTGATGGGCAGCAATTCTATTTTATCTGTTCCTGAAAGTTTTCTCGAGCTGCAAAACCTGGAGGAATTGAACCTGAATGGGAGTTTGAGTTATTTAAATGCACTGCCAGCGTTTTCAAAATTGAAAAATTTAAAGGTGCTGCATGCCAGCGGGTTGATCAACTATACTGCAAGTCCTGCGGCAAAGCAAAGTTTGCTGCGATCATTCTTTACCATCACCAGCCTCGAAGTATTGCATCTCGACCGCCATGGTGAGCGGAAAGAAAAGTTCATAAAGATGAACGAATTTGAAGAAATGCAAAACAACCTTGCGCATGATCCCGAACGGCTGGCAGAACTAAATGCCAGGCTAACGCGGGTGCCCAATATCGTATATGGCGATGGCAAAAAAGGTACCCTGCGCGAAGCGTTAAAAGCGGAGCAGCTCGAAGGCATTTCAAATTTACGAAACCTTAAAGTGCTTGACCTTTCTTTTAACGGCCTCACCAGTTTGCCGGAAGAAATATTTGCATTGAAGGGCCTGCGATCTTTAGACCTTCAGTACAACAGGTTACCGGCAGATGAACAGTTAAAGATCAGCAGCAACCTGCCGGGCTGCGAAATAAATTTTCAGCACAATGCAGGTTAACGCGGAACACGGACCGCGGAACGCCGGTTCCCGGAATTTGTTCTTTACGGATTATAGCATTCCACCCGAAATTCGGGAATGGCGGGTTATGTTCGGCCGTAACCTATAAGCATTTCACCGGTCAGTGAGCTTATTTGATCCCCAGCATTGGTTTGCTGATAATGAATTTGTCGATTAGTCCTGATGGATTTGTACCGTCGAACTCATCAAAGCCAAGCACAAAGGCAGGTGCGGGCATAAAAAAGCGGATAGCGTTGGTTACCTCTTCAAGATATTCCGTTGCGTATCCGTTGGTTATTTTGCTTGTTTGAATGGCAGTGTCCCAGTTGGTCGATTGTTCCGATCTCAGCGCCAGGAAAGGGATGATAAAGGGAACGTATTTACTGAAGGCCGGGTTTTCTTCGTAGCTTAACCTTGAGTCGGGCCACATATGCATTTCCCTGAAAGCTGATGAGGCGCCCATGGTATACACCGCCCGTTCTTCTTTAATATTCCGGAACATTTCCTCTTTGTTCTTATTGACGGCCATTTTTATAAAGGAATCTGTCCACACTGTGAGCCCTTTCCTGTTGATGGTAAAGTAGGGGTGAAATGAATTGGCGATACAAACGCCACCCACACGACCGATCACCATTTGATACAGGTTATTGAAGGCCTGCACATCGCCTGAAGTTCGGTTGGGATTGTTTGTAATACCGTAGAGATAATAAAAGCTGAAATCTTCTAACTCGAGGTTCGTGTCGCTTACAAATGAAGAAGGAATGGCTTCTTCCTGCGTTTTTTTGAACAGACTTAATAACGCCATGGTTTTTACTGGATTTGGATTTTAACTATAACGTAAATATATATTATATATAGTATTCTTGCAAGTTATAATCGTTAAACCCACATATATTTACGGTAAATCGACTAATACGACCGTTAGTTGGTCTGCTATTAAAAATTATTTTTATCCATCTGATGAAAGCAGCGAACGCAGGTCGACGCTGGTATTCTCGCGGCGGAAGGCCCAGGCGGCCGAACTGACGGTACCAGGATTACTGTATTTGTGGAAATGCGTCAAAAACGACAGGGCCATATTTTATACAAAGTTCCCCTGTTGCAGGGCATCCGGGTATGTTGGTTCACCTTTTCATCTATGCCCTGCAAAACAAGAATGCCTTGCCGTATTAGCCGGGTTTTAACGGTATTTTAGCACTGCCTGCATCAAAAATCATCAGACCTTAGCGTTACTGAACGGGCCTGAGCTGTAGCATAATTATATTTATAAAAATCGTTTTATGGATATTCATGCCGGTCAGCAACGAAGGTTTCCCGCGGTGGCCACGGCGCTGGTGTTGTTTGCACTATGCATTTACCCGGGCCAATACCTGCTCGCAAAACAATTTCCACAAATAGGCGGACTTGTACAACTTAAACCGGGTTTGGTATTCCTGGAAATTCCGCTTCAATTGCCATTTGTAATAGACCTGCTGCTAGCGCCGGTGTTGTTCCTCGTTTTATATCCGCTGGTAATATTGTTTTCCCCGGGTGGCACCGGAGTGTGGTTCAGGCTAAGAGCCGCTATGACCGGCTTGTTTGCATTACTGTGTTGCATTCTTATTGGCGGACTGACCTATTATTTCCTGCAGCCCCATCTTACGCCGGAGGTTCGCAACGGCATCAATTCCATGGGCATGGCAGTAGATCTGCATATTGCCTATCCCGGTTATGAAGCCCTTGCTTTGCGGGGAAGTATGATCCTGTTTATTTGTTTCGTTGTCGGGATGGTAATATTAATAAAGAAATTGAGAAAACAGCCGTCAACACCATTGACCCGCGAACAACGCATGACGCCGTATGAACGCATGTTGCAGGAACGGCGAATGAATACGCAGTATGGCGTACAGGAACCGCGGAGGATGCCACAGCAGGAGCAGGTAATTGAAAGCCGCAGTTACCTCCCTGTTGAACGTGAACCCGTTCAACAGATGCACGGAAATCACTCTTATTTTTGCCATAGTCAGCCTGTAAGAATATTTAAACCGGAGGCAATGTATTTTATGCCGAAGTGATAATCTGCCGGTAATAAATGTTATTCTGCCATATGTTTCTCATATCATGGGGTTATTAGGTTATCTTCACCTATTATCAACTTTGAATTAATTCCCATATATGAGGTTACAGGTAAGCAGGACAAATGTTCGTTTGAGCCCGGATGTAAGAAAGGTGATCCCACGGTTTTTCAATACCGGCGACGAGCGTTCACGGACATTGATCAGCAGGGTATTGTCATTGCCGGAAGAGGAAGCCAAAGCATTATTGCACCAGGTACAGCATGAATTCAGTAACCGCTATAGTAATATCGGGCTTGTATTTGAAAAGCATTTTGATCTGGTGAAACATTATGTGCCGGAGAAAATAATGCCGGTGTTGTCAATAGAAAAAAAGTTACTCATAGGGTCTTATTTTACTATGGAGTATTCACTGGAGCATGCCGCGCTGTTCAATCCATCGATAGTGGAAGCTCCTGACCAGTCAGACGCTGGCGAAGGGGAAAGAAATGTGATCATAAGTTTCAGGGCAACCGGTGAAGGCCATGTTTCATCGCTTGTTTTTAAACAGGCAAAACTGAACGAAAAGGATGGGATACAATTCGGGCCTTCAGGAAAATATTTATCCGAAGGCCGGGTTACACAAAAGAAACGGAATGAGAAAGGGGCTTTTAAGGAATTGCTTTCTCAAACACTACTGCCTGTTGACATCCGGGAAGATATCTTGAGCCGGTTACCCGATACGTTTTCCTATAAAGAAATTGAAGCAACGTTAAAAACCGCTTTGCATCAGCTTGAGTCCGGCATGGCAAAGAACAAGCTCAGATACGATATTCTGAGTTTGGTAAATACTACTTATGAACTG
This sequence comes from Niastella populi, assembly GCF_002078015.1. Lineage (GTDB taxonomy): Bacteria > Bacteroidota > Bacteroidia > Chitinophagales > Chitinophagaceae > Niastella > Niastella populi. The sequence continues at coordinate 507,910 of NZ_LWBP01000001.1, forward strand.
CATTTTCAATCAGACTCCCTGTTGTCGGAAAGGGTTATTTTTCCCGTGACTTTCACTGAAAAGAACGGCATCGAAGATGCGCGGTTTATCAAGTTCACCGCTGAAGACGGTTCCATTAAATACATGGCCACGTACACGGCTTATGACGGTTCTTTTATTTTACCTCACCTGATCGAAACCAGGGATTTCCTGCATTTTAAAATGTCTGCGCTTCATGGAAAAGCTGCGGTAAATAAAAACCTCGCTTTGTTTCCGCGAATGATCAATGGGCATTATGCCATGATCGCACGGATCGATGGCGTAAATAATTACATCATGTTTTCAGATGATCTGTATTTATGGGAAACGGCTACTTTATTGCAGCAGCCAATGTATCCGTGGGAGTTTATTCAGATCGGCAATGCGGGATCGCCTATAGAAACCACAAGAGGGTGGCTTATAATTACACATGGTGTAGGGCCTATGCGGAAATATTGTCTGGGCGCAAGCCTGTTCGATCTTAACGACCCTGCAAAAGAACTGGGTCGACTGAAATATCCGTTGCTTATGCCCGAGGAAGATGAACGGCATGGTTATGTTCCTAATGTGGTTTATTCATGCGGCTCAATAATTCACGGGGATAAATTATTTATTCCTTATGCGGTTTCTGATTATGCAACCTCATTTGCCACGGTGCCGCTGGAAGCATTGCTTGATGAAATAATGGCTGCCGGATGATCACTTTTTATAATCCACACTGCTTGCGGGCTATATTTTCGTACAGTTGCATATAATGTTCGGCCATTACCCGGCTGCTGAATTTCGTTAAGGCATGTTTCCGGCATGCCTCTCTGCTGATGTTCTTAATATTCCCGGTAGCTGATACGGCTTCCGCAATATTTTGAACTAAAAATCCCGTTTTTCCATGTTTGATCAATTCATTCATAGAGCCGCGGTTAAAGGCGATCACAGGTGTGCCGCACATCATCGATTCTGCCACGCTAAGCCCGAACGGTTCTTCAAAACTTATCGGGTGCAGCAATGCTTTTGCATTTCCCATCAGTTCATTACGTTCCTGCGGCCCAACATTGCCCCTGTATATAACCGATGTATCGTTCAGGTGCGGAGTTACTTTTTCGTGGAAATATTTTTCGTCCTGGATAAGGCCGCAAATAATCAATTGTGTATTTGTCTGACTGGCTATCTGAATGGCTTCATAGGCGCCCTTATGCGGATGTATCCGCCCGAAATACAAAAAATAATCTCCCTTTCCCTGTCCTAAGTCAAATTGCTGCTCATTTATACCATTATAAACAGTGTCGAGGTACTGCAGCGCAGGATGCCTGTCGCTATGGCTTATTGAAACATAAAATGAGTTGCCGTTGTATTTCTTATATACCGGAATAATATCTTCAGATGAAAAACCGTGGATCGTTGTAATAACCGGTTTTCTGATGAGCTTTGACCAGGTGAGGGGCAGGAAGTCAAAATGATTATGGATGATGTCGAACCCCGAAGCCTGTTCCATCAGATTTGAAATGTGAAGGCATTCCCACACTTTTGCATCTGCAGGTTGTTCGCCTAATGGCCGTTGACAAACAGATTGCAGCTTCGCCGCGGTTACAGAGTCCCCGGTGGCAAACAGGGTAACGTCCATGCCATTCCTTACCAATTCTTCCGTCAGGTCAGACGCAACCTGTTCCCATGGTCCGTATTGTGCTGGTGGCGTTCGCCAGGTTATTGGAGAAAGCACTGCTATTTTCATATTCTATAATGTTGAAGCTACTACTTCATGCGATAACCAGTAAGCTAAGGTGCTTTCTGCTCCCTGGTTCAGATTGATCCCTTCGCTGTGTAAACCATCTGCACATCCGCCGGTTGAAAAATCGTATAAAGAAAGGCCTTTGTCGTTATCGCCCAGGAACCAGCGGTAACTTTTATACATGCGCGACAGGTAAATGGGGTCGCCCGTCAGCCTGTAGGCCTGTTGATAGTACAGGACCATTGCCATTGCATCGATTCCCTGTTGATCGAACTGGGCAATATGGCCGTCCTGGCTGCACCAGCCATCGTTGCCGATGGGCCGTAATATATCATTATAAAATACTTTTGATTCCAGAAAATGCATCGATTCAAGGGCTATGGTCAGATACTCTTCTTTTTGCGTAACCTCATAAGCATTCAATAACGCCAGTGGCAATATGGCATTGTCATAGGTGAGAACAGGTTCAAACCAATGCCAGTCCCCATTTTTATTATTCTTGTACATCCGGGTCATTTTATCAGACATGCCGGTTACCATATTTCTTTTCCGGTCATCGGGGTAATGATACTTGATGAACTGGCAAATGCCAATAATGGTATTTGCTATTCCGCGGATGGAAGTAAGCTCATTTACATGAGGGTAAGCTTTTGAAAAGATCTCCTGCCCGGTTCTTACCAACGCATTCGACGGGCCTTCATTGATGAGGTAGCCAAGCGCCATTATGGTTCTGCCGAAAGAATCTTCCGATCCCCGCTCTTCCGTGCTGGTTCTGCTATAACTCAGGAAATTGCGGAAGAAACCATCATCTGTTTGCATGTAATGTATAAAGCTCAGGTAAACGGGCAGCATAAGCGCGGCGGTCTGATCTTTTTTGTTTTTGCAGGCCCATACGGCCCATAATAAAGCCCGTGCATTGTCATCGATACAATAACCTTCTTTTCTGTTAGGTATGTCGAACAGGGCATGTTGAATGATGCCTGTATTATCGGTTAACTTTTGTAAATGTTTAAGGTTCAGTGCGGGCATTTCAGCCCTTGTAATTACAACCGGTTCCGCCAGAAGTAGAATGTCTTCTGTTTCCATATATAAATGTATTTAAAGTTTAGCTGATCAAAATTTTGTTGGAATCACTATTGTCAACCTGTTTGTGAAGTGTTTTTTCGAATAATATACTGTGTTTTGCCGCAACATTTTCCCAAACGGTATCCCTTGTTCTCAAAAATGAGTACAGGCCCATTTGTTTTCTCACGTGCTCGTTTTGCAGCAGGTAAATTGCATTTTCGGCTAACTCATGTTCGTAGCCGTTTTCAATGATAATACCGGTTTTGTCGTCGAGCATTTCTTTTGCCAGTACAAATGAATTGGAGATTATTGCGCAACCTGCGCTCATGGCGTACAGGAATGTGCCGCTTACCGCCTGATGGGGATCTTTGGAGGTGAACAGATAGATATCTGTCAATGCCAGGTATTCCATCAGTTTTTTGGTTGGAACATATTCGTTAACCAGCCGTACGTTTTTTTGAAGGTTGTTATCGTCGATTAACTGTTGAAGATAATTGCGGTATTTTTCACCTTCCTCCTGCAAAAGATTTGGGTGAGTAAGGCCTAATACGATATACATGGCCTCGGGGAAGGCAGCACTGATCTCCTTCATGGCCAGTATGCCTTTTTCGATTCCTTTATTCGGGCTTAACAGACCGAAAGTAGTTAGCACCAGGTTGTTTTTCAGATCGTATTTGATCTTTAATTTATCTGGCTTTATGGGGCTGTTTTTATGAGTGCCGTGTGGGATGATCTTTATCTTTTCCGTATCCACAAAATAATCCTCTTTTAATAACCTGGCCGAATTTGCGGTCATTACAATTATTTTATGCGCAAGCCTGGCAATCGTTTGAACGATTTTCAATCGTTCGGTATCGGGCGTTGGAAGTACTGTGTGAAAACGTATTACAAAAGGTTTTTCAAGCATTATCAAAAAGCCCAGCAGGAATGAACCCATGTCGCCGCCATATAAACCAAACTCATGTTCAATACAAACAAGTTCTATGCTCTTATCTTTATTGATCTGGTTTGCGGTTTCAATACACGAATTCAGGTCGTAACTATTCATGACCATAGTTACAGGGAATTTATAAGAATCGGCAACAGGTTTTTTGTCTATGGCGCAAACATTCACCAGGTAGTTATCACCTATTTCTGGCTCAATAGCATGAATGAGATCCTGGGTAAAACTGGCTATGCCGCATTTTACCGGGGGAAAAGTACTTATAAATAGAATTTTAGATCTTGGAACAGATGTTATCATTAATAAGATGATTTTAATAGTTAATTAATAGGCTGTAACTTTTGTTAGGCCTGCAGTGGCAGTGTCAATTGTAATCCTTGCAAGTAATAAGTTTAACTCGTATTGCTTACATTCCGGAGTGAGCACAGATGAAGGATCAGTGGGGTGACTTCAGCAAAGTGATTAAAGGTAGTCTATTTGCGGCAGACTAACTATTATATTATTCGGCCTTATAGCGTTGATATTGTGACGGTCGGCAAGATGTTTGTTTAAGTGTTGACAGCTGCCTGTAAGCATGCTGTAGTCATTTCAGGGGCGAATTGAATGAAATAGCTAAACAATCGAGATCGATCTGTTACAGATGATGGGTGAAAACAATGTTCCCAGGCCTATACAGGTGAAGGATTCTATTTTATTTTGATTTATATCGATACAATACAAATAGCATCATAACGTAACCCCCGCCGTTCTTTCAAACAACACCGGGTAATCAACCACCAACCCCATTTCATCCACTTTGATGTCAGCTTCAAAATCATTGGGAATATTCTCATAGTGATATTCGGTTGGCGACAGACAGGTGTATTTCTGGCGAACAGGTTTTATCGTCTGCTGCAACAGATCGAAGTAAATAACCTGTACTTCCTGCGTTTCTCCTTTCTGTAAATTAAGTCTCCAGATGGGGAGGGTATTCGTAAAAAGGAGTGAGGGGAATATCTACATCGATACACCCATTGAATTGTTCAGCTTTTTTACCGTTGTGCGTCCAGTTACCTCTGCCATCGCCGGCAAATTTTATGATCTGCACCTGCTTGCTGTACAAACAATTTATTTCAAGTACAACAGCTTCCCAGCGTTCATTTGTTTTTATGTGGTATTCTACTTTGTAAATTTTTCCCTCGTAAGTGCCTACAATGGTAGAGGTGATGTTGGCGCCGATTGAAAGCGACTCGATCAGGCAGTTTTCCATGGAATTGTATTCTCTTCCGGTCCAAAGGATGTTAGTTAACATGGTTACTTTAATTTAGAGGAATTGTACCTGCAAAATCACGGCCACGCCGGTGAAATATGGTGTCATAGTTAGGAAATAGCCGGAATTATCACCTGCACGGCGCCGGGTAAACATTTCGCCTGCAGAGAATAGATCTTGCCCAGGTACTCACCATCAACCTGGAAATGCACATGATGTTTTGATCTTATTTCAACACCCGTTGTGGTGAACAGTTCCGTTTTCTCCGGGTCAAAATCTTCGTGCGTGATCATCATTTTTATGATCTCACTGAACGCAATTTTTTTGATCACGATGATCTCAAAGCGGCCGTCATCCAGTTTTCCATCCGGATTGATCACGGCGCCTGTTCCGTATTTGGTGGCATTGGCGATCACTACCATCACCGCTTCCCGTTTAACCGTTTGTTTTTCGCCGGCAATGATCACCTCCATGTGCCGGTGGCGGAGCAGTACCTTGAACGCTGCCTTCATATAACCCCACATGCCCCGTTTGTTGAAGGTTTCAAAGGTCTTAACCACAAACGCATTGAAACCGATATCGCTGAGGTGAATGCACAGTTCTTTGTTGATGCGGATGAGGTCGATCTTTTTGACCTGTCCCTGCGTAATGATGTCCAGCGCTTTTTCGGCATCTACCGGTATGCCCAGTTCTTTCGCCATTCCATTGGCTGAACCGGCGGGTAGTACGCCCACCGGCAAACCGCTGTTCAGCACGCTTTCGGTTACCAGTTTGAGCGTGCCATCGCCGCCAACGGCGATGATGCGGTCGGGACCATGCTTTTTTATTTGTTCCTGCACCTGCTCCCGGGAACAGGGATTGGTGAGGTTATAGAGAATGACGATGTATGGTTTGTTGTCAAAATACTCATGGATAGTTTTTTCCCAGTCCGTTTTCGTATTGCCTGCAGCGGAGTTTATGATAAATAAAAGTTTCTGTTGCGGGTTGGTATGCATATTGGAACTGGTATATAAAAGAGTAGTGATCCGAATATAATACAAGCTTTTAACCGATGATAATAAAAGTATACCAGGGGTATGGCCATACGCATGATCTGCTCATTTACGGGCACATACTGAAGCGGCAGCCTGCTGCCGGAACCCATTATTCAAATAATTTGCTGGTGAATATTTACTATTTGATCAGTCTGTTTTTTGTGAAACCTTTTCCCCAAACCCGGGTAAGGCTAAAATGGGGGAGCCGCGAATGGTCGGGCATTACCGACGAAGAAGGTTTTTTCAGGTTCGAGTGGGAATCGGATGTGGAGCTTGCTTACGGCTGGCACAAGGTGACCATCGACGCCCTGAATGAATGGGACACGGTGATCGCCAGCGGTACCGGCAGGATCTATATACCGCACAGTACCCAGTTCGTTTTTGTTTCCGATATCGATGATACGGTGATGGTTTCTCACTCGGCTACTACATTCAGGCGGATCCGGGCGCTGCTGAAACATCCCCGTTCGCGCAAACAGTTTCAGCACATGGCTGAATACTACCAGGCGCTTACGATGGCTCACACAGATGCCAATACGCCCAATCCGTTCTTTTATGTATCGAGCAGTGAATGGAACCTCTATGATTACCTCACTGAATTCTTTAAACAAAACCGGCTTCCCGAAGGCATATTCCTGTTAAGTGAATTGAAACGGATATGGGAATTGTTCAGGAGCGGAAAAACCAAACATGCCGGTAAACAGGTCCGGATCGAACGGCTCCTGAGCGTTTTTCCCAAACAACGGTTTATTTTAATTGGCGATAATTCGCAAAAAGACCCGGCTATATATGCCGCGCTTGCGAAAAAATTCCCGCAGCGCATCTTCGCAATTTATATTCGCAATGTGCGCAGGGAAAGAACCGCCGCTGCCCGCGCGCTGTTGCAGGCTGCAGAACAGCATGGCGTTTATACCCTGCTGTTTGACCGCACAGCCGAAGCAAAAGCACATTCGGAACGGGTGGGATTGTTATAACGCCGAACGCCGGATGCCGAATGCAAAATGCATAACGGCGCGCGGGCGTTTGGTCTGATAGTAAAATATTAAATTCTCGAGCAGGCGTTAAGCTTTCAGCGTTCAGCGTTCTGCTTTCTTCAGCTTTCTGTTGTATGAACCGGAACGCAAATGCCGGTGCCGAAAACCCGCAGGGAAGGGTGTGGAAAGGCGGCGGCTGGATGGGCGCTGATTTTTGCTGTGAGCCTTCATTCAACGCCAGCCTCGAAGCGAGCGGCCGCGGGCCCGACCAGGGATTCAGGGTTTGCAGGGGAAATGGAAGTAGCCAATAAGGTATAGATAACCTCTTCCTTATTCATCCTCATTGCGTTTTATTCGCCAGCGTACAAACAACTGCACGTTAAGCGGGCGGCTTTTGTTCAGGCTTTTATCTTTGAACGGGCCGGTAATTGGCATCAACAGGCTAGCGCCCACATCCAATGCGTTGATGCGGTAAGCCATCTCCAGCTTCCCGGTAATGAAAGATGAAGCCATATATAGGTTCCTGGCCGTATCATTCTTCATGCCAAACAACGTATCTGAAAGCAGTTCGCCACCGGGTTGCCGGTTGTTCCGGCGGTAAACCAGCCCCTCCCCATTCAGGTGGTAACCAATGCCGGCGCCTATCATAAACTTTTCGCTGAAGTGAAAATTGTATTGCAGGCTGCCATACCAGCTGGTTGTTTTAAGCAGTCTGTCACTTTTTACACTTCGGATGGTATCGTAGCGAACGACAGAATCAGGTCGTAATTGAAGAACATATTCAGTATCGGTGCGGAAGTCTTTTTTGTTATAGTAGTACCATTCAGCAGGTTTTATCAGCAACATGAGTTCATGTCTGCCATTGGCGGTGAGGCTTACCCACGCACCGGGAATGAGCGGGTTATAAAGCTGGCTGCGGGTGTCGATGCCGGTAAAGTAATAGTTGGTTTCGTATAACGGTAAAGCGCCTTTCCAATGCAGCCCGTATTGCCAGTTCCAGTCGGTTCCTTCTGAATCGTAATCAACCCTGTTACCGGAAGAAGCGGGCACTGTACGCGCTTTCTTTTTGGAAGCAGCAGGCGGAACTGTTGTTTTGGGGGCAACGGGTTTGTCCTTTATCTGAAGCGTATCGATGGTAGTGGTGTCGACAGGCACCAGGCCCACTTGAATATGCGGTATTCCCTTTAATGTATGACGGTTTCGTGTTTCAGTATCGTCGGGCGGGCTGCCTTGCTGAACATGCGGTTTAGGCGCTAATGCCAGCCGGTTCAATGAATCGCCGGGCGTAAATACAAGTGTGCTGTCTGCTGTATGTGCGCTGTCTGCAGTTATTTTAGCGGTATCGGTTTTCGTTATTTTTTCTGGCAGTGGCGGTGTGTGTTTTTCAGTATTGGGTTTTGATACTGGTTTTTTATGCGAAGCAATGGCCGCCTTGCGCACGGGTGGTTTGGTGTTATTGGTTTTGGTAACCGGCGGGGTTGTTTTTTTTTGTTTGGGCGGATTGTCCTGGAAAATTACATATCCATTATACATGGAATAATACAGCGAGGTGTTTTGCCGTATCTGTTGCAATAACTGCCCGATGGAGTAGGTGCCTTTTTTCAGATCGATCAGCTTTGTGCCTTTGACTTTCGTTGAGTTGAAGGAAAACCTGATCCTGCTGATTCTGTGAACATATCTGGTAAGCGAATCAAGCGTTATGGGTTTGTCAAAATGGAATTGCACCCGCTGACTGCCGGGGGCGCCTGACCTGTTCTGCGCAAAAGAACTTCCGCACGCTGTGAGTATTATAAGTACGAACAGCGCTGAAAGCCTTTTATTAATTACATCCATCACCTGATATTATGACCTGATTTTTGTTTTTGTCTATACTGTATTCAAATGCGAGCGTATACCCGAGTATATCAAGTATTTCTTCCAGTGATTTGTTATCGAACCGGGTGGTTATTTTACAATTGTCGAGTTTGTTGTTTTCTATAATGATCGTTACCCCGTATGCTTTTTCAATAAAACCGGCCGCCTCTTTGAATGGGGTATTACTGAATTCAAAGTTCCTGTTGTTAAGGTAAGCAATGGTGCCATCGTGCAGGGTATCGGTTTTCGGCGGGTTGTCGTTCGTATGCATCTCCTGCGTTGCGGCAGGTTTTTCTTTTTTACCGGGAACCACATACATGATCAATGCCACGATCGCCACCACGGTAGCGCCGGCGCCGGCCATAAACAGCTTTCCTTTCAGGCCGCCGAACCTGTTTTGGGCAGCGGGGGCGGCAGGTGCATGTTGCAGCATCTGCTTCATATTTTCCCAGGCGTCCTCAACCGGTACATCCGGCTCTGGGTAGGTTTTGCCGCCCGGTTGGTCGATATGTAATTTTTTCTTATCCAATGTTCCTGGCGTTATGCTGTTCAAAAATTACTTTCAGTCTGGTGCGGCATTCATTCAGGTGCCATTTAACGGTGCCTTCTTTCATCTCAAGCAAACCCGTGATTTCTTTTATGGAAAAACCTTCGAGATAATACAGGCTGCAAACATACCTGGTGTTGGCAGGCAGTTGATCGAGATAATAATAAATATCTTTCCACTCGAGCTGTTTAAAGGGATTGTTTACGACGGCATCGCCGGCGTTTTCGGTAAGCTCGAATGTGAGCTTGTTCTTTTTATCCCTGATAAGAGTAAGGGCTGCATTCCTCACGGTGGTATATGCCCAGTTGAAGAAATCGCCTTTAGCGGGGGCGTATTGATGAATATTTTTAAAAACCTTTAACATGCCGTTGTTTACCGCCGTAATGATATCATGATTGTCTGTAAAAAAACATTTACATAATGCAAACATAGCCGGGTAAAACTGCCTGTACAGTTTTTCCTGGCTTTGTGCATCGTTCTTTTTACAGCCCTCTATTAGTTTATCCAAATTCTACGGAATTTAAGCAACCGTCCCGTTTTAGCGGGACGGTTTCAAATGTACCATTTAAAATAAGCTTAGTTAATGGTTAGTGGAGAAATAGTTACCCCACTGGTATATGGCCAGTTAAAACTATACTGATTGCCCGTTTTTGTAAAGGAACCGGTATAGGTTATGCCATTGACCACCACTTTGAAAACATGGTTGCCGTTCTGCACCGGCATAATCGCCCGCACCGATGTGGCCGGCACCTGTCCGCCGTTGCAATTTCGGGGAATCTGCACCCCCGGGTATTTAAAAATATAACCGGAGCTGTCAACCCCGCCAATGATCACATTCGTAAGCAGATAATTGTTGGTACAGGGGTAACTGTTTCCTGTAGTTGCTTTTATCAGCAAACCCGACACGTTGCCGCTGTCGATCTTTACAGGCGTAATATGAATTTGATCGCCGTGTAAAGAATAGATTGAATCGCGGGGAATGGTATCATGTGGAATGGTGTCTTTAGGCAAACAATTACCAAAACGGCAGGTGTCGATACCGGTGGAATCGTGGCAGTTCCAGGTAGAGTCATAACAATGGCCGGTAGAATCGCAATATATGCTGTCGCTAACGTTTACAGTTATCCTGGCAACGGTACCGCCTGTGGTGGCTGTGATCTGGTAAGCGCCTGCTCTTCCAAACAGGATCTTTGCGATATTGCCATCGCTTGTTAACTGAACATTTGAAGCGGGCGAAACATTCCATTTGGCGGTTTGTCCCGAATAGTTCTCAACCGAAAACAGAACGGGTTCGCCTTTTTTGATACCCTCGGTCTTTTCCGCCGCAACCGGATGGGGATCGCTGCTGCGTTCTTTCTGACAGGATACATAGCCGACGATCCCGGCAAAAAGCAGGATTGGGATCAGAATTTTTTTCATCATTCTTTAATTTTTAGGTAAGTGTACAGTGTGATCACGCCTGCAGTCATATAAACTACCCGGGGGCGGCCAAAGGTTGGAAACAGCCTGAAAATTTTTTAAAAAGAAAACCCTCCCGGTGGCGGGAGGGCAGGTATCATAAGTGTATGCTTTCAGATCACGATAAAAGTGAAGATCCAGATAATGGCAAGGATCATGACCGCCTGGTAATAAGGCCAAACAGGCCCCAGATCGATCTCCTGATCAAATTTTGCCAGGCTGACAAACATGCCCACTATGGGTATCCAGTATATTAGTTTATTGTTCATAAACCAACCGTTCCAGACTAACAAAGGTACGTCAATTACTCATGCACCGCCATACTTGCAAAAATTACTTTCCGGCCAACGGTTCAGCTAGTCCATATTAAAAGAATAACTGATGCTATCATTGCTTTCGAGATTCAATACCACTACCCGCTGTTTACCAGCCCTGAGCGTTGTTTCTTCCAGGTCTGCCTTTGCCGCAGCATTATACAGGATAGTAATGCTTTCGCCGGCTTTTTGCAGTATCACTTTGCCGGGTGAAATAAGTTGAACGGAATCGGTACTGTTCAGCAACAGGGGAATATATTCAGTGAACCTGCCGCGATGTTGAACTTCTATTATAATATTCTTCTCTTTAAAGGCAATTGATTTTTTCCCGTCGTTACCTAAAGCATATGAGATCATTAAGGTGCCTGCTTTCAGGTCACGATTGCCGGGAGCGGGTTCGATGGTTTTATTGTTTATAGAAAAAATGGCATTCAGCGTATCGGCTTCAAATAATTTTCCGCTTTCGGGTTTTGTGCCCCAGGCGGCATTCTCTGTATCGGTTTGCGATTGTAAAAAGGAACCGGCTTTGGGGTGCCATAAAAGGCCGATGCCGTAACGCTGCTGCGGTTTTAAGCGGGGACCTGAATTGAAACAGGCATAATAGCCGGGCTGGCGTACATAGGTAAATACAGTGGGCTGGCGACTATCCATTTTCTGATGAATGAATTTGTCGCTTTTTATATATGGCAGCTTTTTATACGCTGCTTCTTTTTGTTGTGGTGAAGGATACCACTGAAAATGTGAGCGGTGCAAAAACGCATAGGGTGAAAACGTGCTGAATTCTCCCGGTGCAAGCGGCGGCACGTTGGGCCAGTTTTCTTCCAGTTTTTTCCTGGCCCCGGCTATGGCCTTTTGTTTTTCTTCGCTGTTCAAATTGAACGCCCTGATGCCTTCTACGGCTTCGCCAAGCGGACTGATGGTAAAATAGCTCATGGTAGTGGTTGCCTTTTGCCGCATTTCTATGGCCCGGTTAATGGTGAAGTATATTGAACCGGGTTCCGGCACCGCATTATAGCCGATCCAGTTATAAAACCTTTTTTCTTCTTCAATAAAACTGCCGGCAAGCGGTGTGCCGCGGCTGTAGTGGTACGCCATCCACAGGTTACTGTGATGGGTATTGAAGTTATAGCCGAAATCGGTGCCGCCGGCTTCGTAAAAAAATCCGGCCGGGCTTTGAAAATCACTGGCCGATCGTTTTATGCGCTCCGGCAGCAGTTTGCTTATGTCTGCATCGGGAAAAAGCGACAAATACGCCAAAGCGCCTGCCCATACATTGGTGTACTGGTTTGAATAGTTCCTGCCATGTTGATACAGGTCTTCCATCGTAAGAACGGCCATGATAGCCTTCCGGTCGGCATCGATGGTATTTTGCAGAACAGCGGCGTCGATGGGCGGCCCTGCTTTAAGCAGCCGCAGCGTTTCACCCATAAACTTTGTGGCAAAGGCGGTGGCCGGCAAATTCCATTTTAATGCGCCGTACTCACTAAAGCGGCCATCTGTATGTTGTATCCGGCACCAGAACGATAAAGCGGCTTCCAGTCTAACGCGCAGGGCAGGAGATGAGTAGTAGATATTCCATGGCCGGTTGGTGCAATAGAACCAGGCAAGGGAAAGGATGTTCTCCATAATGCGGGCATTGTAGGGCTTGTTGTCATTGGGAGAACGCCATACGTGAATATTGATAAAACCCTTGTCGGCACCGGTTTCTGTAACGCTGTTGGCAAACGTATGAAAATGTTTCAGGTAATAGGGAATATCCAGTTCCTGATCGGTAAAATCGGAAGGTTTGAATTTCGACAGATCGATACCGGGTATTTCAGTCCATCGTGATTGTGCGGTTGTTGTGAATACGGATAATGCCAGCATCGTTACGATGGCAATGCGGCAGGCAATTCGTGGCATAAGCATAATGGTTTTCAGATACAAGTTATTACTTCCCTTTGCTTCAACGATGCCAAAATTACAAATTGATAAAATAGCTTATTACAATGCTAAATTGGAATGATGAAAAAGGCGGGTCATCCGCCAGTTGGCGAATGCCCCACCCTTGCCACATTAGTAGCTCCCGTTAGTTGAATTATTGTTTTAACTGTAATAACTTACCCGTTAATTTTTTATCGCCCATCCTGAGAATATAAATTAACCGGGCGGCTTTCATCGATGGCAGGCTTGCCTGGAACATATTGGCGCCCGGCTGAATACGTCCCTGATAAACTGTTTTTACTTTCTGGCCAAGCAGGTTGAACACTTCCAGGCTTCCGTACCCGCCCTCAGCAGCGTTTACCACAAACTTCACATTATCGCTGAAAGGATTGGGAAACGCTTTGATGGTAGTTTGCCCTGTCCTTAAAGTAGTTGGTGATGGCTGCGTTTCGTTTTGAGTTGTAGTGGTAGTTATCAATCTGGCCCCTGATTGTGAACAGTCGGATATGTCGCAATTTGCGGCGGATGAAATACAACCGGAGCTCAGTTGTTTAACCTTTATACCGGTTACCGAACCTGCGGCCACGTTATTGAACACTGCCGATGACTGCCAGCTATCTCCGTTATCGATGCTATATTCATAATTTGCACCAAGCGGGGACGTTATTGTTACACTGCCTGTTGCGGGTCCGCACAACGAAGGCTGTACAATGCAAACACCAGGCGCATCAGGTGCGTTTGTATTTACGGTAACAGTTACATTGTCGGTATTACTGCAACCACTTGAAGTATTTGTTTTTGTTACGGTATAAACAGTGGTTGAAGATGGATCGGCGGTGGGGTTGCTGATGGCTGCATCACTTAAGCCCGTGGCTGGCGACCATGCATAACTGAACCCGGCTTCCGGTGCTACGCCAATTTGTTTGCCGCTTGCATTGGAGGTACAGGTTTTGGTGAAGTCGTCGCCTGCGTTTGCAACGACTGCCTCATTATTCACCGTTACCGTCACCTGGTCGGTATGGCTGCAACCACTCGATGTATTTGTTTTTGTTACAGTATAAACAGTGGTTGAAGATGGGTTGGCTGTCGGATTGCTGATGGCTGCATCATTTAAACCGGTGGTTGGCGCCCATGAATAGGTGAACCCGGCTTGCGATGCTACCCCAATTTGTTTTCCGCCTGCATTGGAAGTACAGGTTTTTGTGAAGTCGTCGCCTGCGTTTGCTACAACTGCCTCATTATTTACCGTTACCGTCACCTGGTCGGTATTGCTGCAACCTGAGGCGGTGTTGGTTTTTGTTACTGTATAGGTTGTGGTAGACGATGGGTTAGCAGTAGGGTTGCTGACAGTGGCATTACTTAAACCGGTGGTTGGCGCCCATGAATAGGTGAACCCGGCTTCCGATGCTACCCCAATTTGTTTTCCGCTTGCATTGGCAATACAGGTTTTGGTAAAGTCATCCCCGGCGTTGGCAATAACGGGTGCAGAAGCTGTAACGTTTGTAGATCTTGTGGAAGTACAATTTAAAATGTCGGTAATTGTAACGGTATACTTTCCTGCCACCAGGCCGGTAAGGTCCTGGTTGGTTGACTGGCCTGAAGGAATCGCGCCGCCTTCACTGGCGGTCCAGGAATAAGTATACGGCGCTTTTCCACCCAGCGGGGTCATGTTGATAGCACCCGGCACGGCGCAGGTAGCGTTGGTAACACTAAAGCCGGCGTCGAGCCCGGTGTTGATTTGTATGGAATCGAGTGTACCGCACTTGGGATTGATGGTAGCTGAATTGATAGAAGCGCAGGTGCTGTTTGGAGAAGCGTCTGTCCATGCCAGGAACAGATCTTTTATCGTTAACGACTGGCCACATATATAACCAATTTGATTGAACCGCAAAGTTGTGGTCGTATTTTTCGCTACCGGGCCTCCGCAACCCTGAATTGCCTGAGTAGAAGAAATGGTACCGTTACTGTTCCGTATTACGAGTGTGCCCCAGAAAGCAAAAGCGGTTCTTGTTGAACCTGTTTTGTTATTGATAGACAGATTTAATGTCCTGTATACCGAATCGCCCGATACGCATACATTACAAAGGTCAGCGCCCGGTAAGGCAGCGCCTACAAGCGTAAGGTCCTTGGAAGTACAGGACGAAGCGGAAGGAAAAGTTGAAGTTGTTTGTGCAAAGGCCCGGGAAGAAAACAAACAGGCCAGTAAAAAAAGAAAGTGCAGGTTTTTAATGATCAAATCGTAAAAAGTTCTATGGAGAATATATACTGCAACCTGATTTTGCGGCAGGTTATCGGTTTGGGTAGAAAAAGGAGAGGTCATAATAAAAATTTTTAAGTTCAGGGATAGTTGTTATTGGGTAGGAGCATTGAGGAACCTTTGTTCAGGAAATGTTCAGCAATGGTTTGATATGGATAAAAGGTAAAATAATGGATAGTATGTAAGAGTTGCCGGGCGCTCTTGCCCTGTGGCAGGCATAAGAATGCCATTTATGCCGGGATGTCTCCAAATGACCTGTTATCATAACGCGATCGTTTAATGCATAGAGATAGATTACCCATTCAGCAACCCGGTGTATTCGCACACGGGTGCCGGTAAGTATTAAGAGCGTTGAAATCAATAAGAATGAATGCAGAAAAGAAAAAGGGAAAAGCAGGGGATATTGGGTACCCTTTACGGTTCTGCCATAATAAAAAATAAAGCACGGAGCCGGTGAGATATCGAAATACTATAGAATACGAAAAAGTTACTTCATGTGAGCACAGACGTTAGTATATACGCAGCTTCAGATGGAGGATATTAAATTGCTTGTTGAAGATATAACAAAATATTACATGTGTTATTTTAATTTTTCAGCTAATCGGTGATTTAACACCCATTATTTAATATTCTTGATCGGGGTCAAACAACCTTTAGGTAAGTAATAACCGGGATCATAATTTCGAATGATGCCGGTCAGGAAACCGGTCTTATCTGCCAACAGCCGGATCAAAAATAGCCACAGCTACCCGGCTGTCGGCGCAGCCATAATACAGGAACCATTTATTATTATAGTACACAAGGCCTTCCACAAATACGGTTCCCGCAGGATATTGCCCGCTTTTTTCAAAGGGTTCTGTTGGTACAAAAAATGGCTTGTCGAGCCTGCCAATAACTTTTGTGGGATCGTTCACATCGAATAAGACCTGACCGGCGGCATAGGTATTGGCCGTATAGGCGGTGTCACGGCCTTCGCGTGGCTTGTTCTTCCCATTATATAAAACGAGTATTCCTTTATCGGTAATAATTGCCGGCGGGCCGCATTCGGTAAGGTCGCTGTCGAAGTAATTCGGCCGGGTGCGAACAACAGCCTTCAGTTCGCCTTTCTCGTCGAGCATGGGTTCCCAGTTTATCAAATCGTCGGAGGTGGCGATGTTCATGAACCTTTCGCCCCAGTACATCAGGTATTTGCCGTTTATTCGGGCGATCACCTGGCGGCCGTTCACGAGTTTGGTAACTATTGAGGCCGACTTGCTGGCCATATCTTTGAACCTGCCCTGGTAAGCTTTATAAAATGCAGGTCCATGTTTGGTCCAGCTGGTGAGGTTTTTCGATGTGGCAACGGCCAGCCGGGGTACTTTTTTATTCCATTGCGTATACAACATCACATAAGTGCCGTCTTCCGTTACGGCAATACGCGGGTCTTCGCAGCCGCCCGGCCATTCAAATTCTTTCTGGTTATCGTTGGCGGGAAAAAATACGGGTGTCGGCCGGCGTTTCATGTTGATGCCGTCCTTGCTTTCAGCAATACCTAACCGGGATGTTCGCTCACCGATGCCTTTGCCTGATTTGTCTTCTGCCCGGTAGAGCACATAAATTTTGTTGTCTTTTATAGTGGCAGCCGGGTTAAAAACATCGTTTGACTCCCAGGCAACCTTTGTTTTGCTCATGGGATCGTTGAAAACGCTGTTGGCATTGGGTGAAAGCACCGGGTTGGCATTGGCCGGCCTTACAAATGGGCCAAACGCCCAGTCGGGCAGCGGCGCCTGCGCCATAACGTTTATTAAGCCGGCCAGTAATAAGGTTGTTGCAAGCGTTCGTTTCATAATGGCATGTTGGGTTACTGAATTGCTGTAAAAAAGCGCGGTAAGTTAAGGAAAAACAGCAAATTGCCAGTAAGCATCGTGGGCCGGATGTCATAAAAAAAGCCCCCGGATTCCCGGGCATGGCAGAATAATTGATGCAATGTAAGTACAGGCTCAATGACCCCATATGAAAGAGCGGCAACATGATAAAAAAATTTATCTGCATGGTTATGTCGACACGTTAAGACAGTCGAGGCTCAGGCAACGGCTGGCTGACAGTATTGCTAAAAAAGGCATTTCCGATACAAGGGTGCTGCAAGCCATCGGCCAGTTGCCAAGGCATGTGTTTATGCCGGCCGATATGGAAAACATGGCGTATGTCGACCGCGCGTTTCCCATAGGTGAAGGGCAAACCATTTCGCAGCCATATACGGTGGCTTACCAAACGCAGTTGCTGCAGGTGCAACCGGGCGATAAAATTATGGAAGTAGGCACCGGCAGCGCTTACCAGGCCGCCATCCTGGCGGTGATGGGGGCTGAGGTATACACCATCGAACGGCAAAAAAAACTGTACGACCGCATCCGCAACTTTAATTTTCTTACCAATTTTCCCAATCTGCATTTTTGTTATGGCGATGGCTTCAGGGGGTGGCCCGCAGAAGCGCCATTCGATAGAATACTGATAACTGCTGCGCCGGAAGAGCTGCCGGTTCAATTAATTGAACAACTGTGTATTGGCGGTTTGTTGGTAGCCCCGGTAGGAAAACAGGGAAGCCAGCGCATGATACGCGTAACCCGCGAGGCCGGCCGGCATTTCAGGGAGGAAGTATTCGATCATTTTTCATTTGTTCCCATGTTGGAAGGAAGGGTTTAACGATAGTTTTGTAACTTCATAAGCCTCGTGCCTTATTTAACGCCATACGCTACCACTGAAGACCCTCTCCATTCTTAACTTCAAAAATGTGAACCATGAATGAAACAACACCCGTGCAGTCAACTGCAGTTAATGCCAACAAAGCATTATGGGAAAAAGGCGATTTTACCCGCATAGCAGAAACCATGCGTGACAGTGGTGCGGCGCTGATCGACAAATTGGGCATCACCCCTGGTATGGATGTACTCGATCTTGGATGTGGCGACGGTACTACAGCCCTTCCTGCCGCCCGGCTTGGGGCCAATGTAACCGGGGTAGATATTGCCAGCAACCTGGTGAAGGCGGGTAACAAACGAATAAAGGAGGAAGGGCTAACGAATATAACTATCCGCGAAGGCGACGCCACCAACCTCGAAGGCATACCAGATGAAAGTTTCGACCTCGTCGTAAGCATTTTCGGCGCAATGTTCGCCCCCAAACCATTCGATGTAGCCAAAGAAATGGTACGCGTAACGCGCACCGGCGGCCGGATCGTAATGGGCAACTGGATCCCCGGCGATCCCACGCTGGTGGCGCAGATCTTAAAGATCAGTTCTGCCTACACGCCGCCGCCGCCGGAAGGTTTTATAAGCCCCATGCTTTGGGGTGTGGAAGGCAATATCACTGAGCGTTTTGGAAGCGCCGGTATCCCGCCTGAAAATATTTCATTCGAAAAAGATACCTATACTTTCATTGCGCTGTTTTCGCCGGTTGAACTGGTTGAAAAGTTTAAGACTTTTTATGGCCCAACCATGAATGCTTTCGAAGCCGCAGAAAAAAATGGTAAAGCCGCTGAGTTGCAACGCGAGCTGGAAGAATTGTTTATCCGCGAGAACAAAAGCGGTGATCCTGGCAAAACTTCCATTCCCGCTACCTTTATGCGGGTGACGGTGAAAAAATAAAACCGAAAGGTCATACGAAGCCTTCAGCACGCAATTGTTGAAGGCTTTTTTGTTTTGAGCTGTAAGTGTTGTATTATAGCGAAAATTTAAGGGTATTGACCTTTCATCGTGAATCATCATCAACATGTCTAAAAAAGCGAGCACCATTCCCGTTCAATCATTGACAAAAGAGTTTGACGAAGGAATTGCTGTAGGAAGAATGTCGTCTGGTAATTTTCGCTCCGCTGATGAAGCCCGGCATTCGCATCGTCACGACTTCCATATTTTCATCCTGCAGCTAAAAGGATCATCCTTTTACGAAGTTGATTTTGAAAAACGTCAGTTGAACAGATCCGCCATTCTGTATATTCATCCCAACCAGGTACATCGTTTTGATAACGTAAAAAATGCCGATTTTTATTTGCTGGCCATCAGCAACGATAACCTCAATGCCGCTTACCTGAAACTGCTCGATGAAATTACCCCGGCCCGATCGCTGGTTTTACCCGGTGCAGAACTGGCTGTTTTTATTCAGGCGATATCATTATGCATAACCCTTTTTGAAAGAAAAGACAATAAACTCCGGCTGCCGTTGCTAAGAGATAGTTGTAATACGTTTGTCGGTTTGTTTGTTTCTCAATATACCCGGCAATTGAAACCTGCAGAAGGAACTTCGCGTTTTGAAGAGATCACCAGGGCGTTTAAACTGTCGTTGGACAAACATTTTATCCAGTACAAACGTCCATCCGATTACGCCGGTATTTTGAATATTTCCGCCGCTTACCTGAATGAATGCGTGCGCAACGTAACCGGTTTTCCCGTCAGCTATCATATTCAGCAACGGGTTATAATGGAAGCAAAACGGCTCCTGTATCATTCGGGCAAATCGGTAAAAGAGATCGCCGATGAACTGGGGTATGATGATTATCCTTATTTTTCCCGCCTGTTTACCAAAGTTACCGGAATGACCGCCCTTACTTTCCGGAATAAAAACCGCGATTAGTCCAATAGCTACGCCGGTACGTTCATTTCCCAACACGACAAGGCTTTTTACTTTGCAGCATAAATAAAAAGTAAAAATGCCAAAAGCGCCGAAATGGTTGAACGATACGGTTGAGTCGTTGTTGAGCGGTAAAATGCCTATGTTGCAGGTAATCGCTGCCGAATATATCAATCCTGCAATAAAACGAATACGTTTTCACGGTGATATAAGCAGGCTCAATTTCCATGTTGGCTATGCCATGGCTGTTCGGGTAAGCGGTACCGAATACCGGAACTATACCGTATCGTACCATGATGCGGAGAAAGGTATTGTGGAAATGATCGCTCACCTGCATGGTAATGCGCCGGGAAGCATTTATGTCGATAGCCTTACAACCGGCGATGCGCTCAGGCTGGTTCCGCCCCGCGGTAAGAAAATGTACGATAGTGCTGTGAAGCAACATTTCTTTTTCGGCGATGAAACTTCGCTGGGACTGGCCTGTTCCCTGCAGCAATCCCTGCAAAAAAACGATCAACGCTATCGTTTTTATTTTGAACTTGATCATGAAAACAAAAACGTGCCCGCTCTTTTGGGACTGGATAATTATACTTTGGTGGCAAAGGGAACAACGTTTTTCGATGCAGCCCTTGTCAATGAACTTCCGCTTTTCAGGATCAGGAACTGGCACCGGGGGAATTTCATTTTAACCGGGAATGCAAGGTCGGTACAAACGATACGAAAGGTGTTAAAACAAAACAATATTTCAGGAAACATCCTGGCACAGGCCTACTGGGCCGAAGGCAAAACAGGTTTATAACTGAAAGATCTTTTTGGCACATAGTCATTCCCATGCACCTGAAAAGGCGCCTCACCGGATATGCCCAAAACGCCGCCATACCCCGATAAGTCGTTCCAGTATAAATGATCGCTGCGATGGCGAACAGCGGCGGCAATAGCTTTCAAAAGTCTTTGGCGGGAATCGTCCTGCCGCAGTTCCCAGATCAGTAATCCGTTCAAACCTTTGTCGATGGCGTAATTGGTTTTGAGCGTTACGGAGCGTTCATCATCGAAAGTGGCAAACAATTTTTGGGTTGAACTAAAACACCAGGGCGCTTTGGCAACATCATCCCAATAAAAAGTAAACCCGTTTTCTTTTGTAAAACGTTGCCGGTACGTTTTGTAAACGGCGAAGCCTTTAAATTTTGCTGGTTGGTACAATCCATTATTCCTGGTGCTGTTCACCGTATAGGTGCGCGAATAAAATGCGGCGCCGATAACCACTTTGTTTCGGTCAATGCGTAAGGAATCCAAAAAACGGATGGTATTGTCGATAGAAATAGTTTGCGAAGGAGTGGAGTACAACGCTGTATGGTGGCCGGTGAACGGGCTTTTCCTGTTCACCATATCGTAACTCATTAAATGAACCCTGTCGGCCAGCGACATTACCTTTTTCCACTCTATTGAATTGTATAAATATTCGGGAAATACGCCGGCGGCAAAACTAAGCTCATACTTTTTACCCAGCACATTGCGCAGGGCCTTCATCAGTTCGGTAAAGTTTTGTTTATCGGCAACGTTATAGGGGTGGCCGGCCGGGCCTTCATCGATGGCGGGGTATTCCCAGTCGATGTCGATACCATCGAGCCTGTATTTTTGTAGTATATCAAGTACCGATTGGGCAAAAGCGGTTCTGTTAGCCGGCACGGCAAACAGATCTGAGCAGGGTTTACAACCGCCCCAGCCGCCAAAGGCCAGCGCCACTTTTAAATGCGGGTGCTTTTTTTTCAGGGATACCAGTTTTTTCAAAATGTTTCCGGCTGCGGCGCTCACATGCAGCCGGTTATTCTTCAGCAACGCAAAACTGTAAATAATATGGGTGAGCGACTGAATGTTATAGCGATCGATATCGGTGGCATTGCCGCTGTAATAGGCAATAACGGAAAACCGGCGGGTGGTATCCGCTGCGGCGCCCGTTAAGCAATATCCCATGCCCAATAGTATCAGTAACAATATGCGCATCCATTCCTGCGTAAAATTTCCATGCCACGCGCCCGCAGGAAAGGTATAGAGGGGTAACAGATATAATAGATATTTAATCAGTACTGCTTTCCCATAAAAAAAGGTGGCGTATTTTAGCGAAATTCAAAAAGCGCCTTAACAGGGTGATACATTAATGGCAGTTATTCTACTTTTTACAGGCAAAGGTTTTTCTCTGATGCTGGGGTGGGTAGGCTCGTTCGCTTATTTGCTGGCGTATTTACTGCTCAGCCTTAACAAACTGAAAGCCGGTCAGAAGGCATACCATGTTTTGAATATCGTAGGGGCATTAGGCCTCACCGTAAATGCCCTTTTTATTCAGGATTATCCTAATGTACTGGTAAATATCGTTTGGGGATCGATCGCTTTGATGGCTATTTTACTAATTGTGCGGAAGCGGTCAGATTGAGCAGCGATATGGCCTGTTTCTTATACAACGCCAGTTTTTGTTTATACTCCTCTTTATCACTTACAAGGCATAAATAATAATAGGCGCCGTCGACCAGTACGAATATCAGGTCGGCAGTTAGTGCCGGATCTTTTACCGAAAGAATGCCCTGGGCCTTACAATCCATGATCAGTTGTTGCAGGTTCTGCCGTAACGTATCCAACAGCCTTTTGTACTTTTCTTTAATGGTTTTATCGCGAAAGGCAAGCGCATAACAGCTATACGAAACGCTGTCATCGAAAAGCGTATTCCATTTTGCCGAGAAAATATTATCGATCACCTTCAACAGGGCCTTCTTCGGCTCGGTGGCGTCTTCCGTGGGAATGTTATAGATCAGCAGGTATTTATCGAGTATATATTCAATCAATCCATATACAAGCGATTCTTTTGTTTGGAAATAATGCAACACCAGGCTGGGATTCATATCGAGCAATGCGGCAGTTTTCGCTATGGAAGCATTCTCCAGCCCTTCTTTTTTTG
Source organism: Niastella populi (assembly GCF_002078015.1). Taxonomy (GTDB): domain Bacteria; phylum Bacteroidota; class Bacteroidia; order Chitinophagales; family Chitinophagaceae; genus Niastella; species Niastella populi. Next base: position 530,815 of record NZ_LWBP01000001.1, read on the forward strand.
CCAGTTTGTAAAATGCTTTGATGATCTCTTTCTGACGCGGTGTTTTTAAACTTTTCCTGCCCATACAATAAGTTACAGTAATTATTGCCGACAAATATAATGTTACTGCCTGTTCAAATGCGCCGGTAATCCGGAAATTTTTTTCATGTTAATTAATTACGAACTTATTATTAGCAAATAAATAAATTAATTGAACGAACAGTCAATTTATTTTTAGCGGTTGTTTTTTTCTTCATATTTGACAAATCAAAGATCTACATCAAAACGCATTTATAATTCCAAACATTTCAAGTATGAAACTAGCTGCCTGTATGGCTTTTCTTTTGGCGCTGCTTTCTTCTGCCTGTTTCGCTCAAACAACCCTGCCTGCAGGGAATAATAAAGTAACAGGCGTTGTTCATTCTGCCAAAGACAGTAGTGTATTAAGTAGCGTTTCCATAATGGTAAAAGGTAGTACCAGGGGCACTACCACCAATACGGCCGGAACGTATTCCATTACCGCCGGCACCGGCGAGGTGCTGGTGTTTTCATTATTAGGCCATATCACCCGCGAAGTGCCTGTGGCTGGCAGCACTTCCATCGATGTGTATATGCAGGTGGGTGAAATGAACCAGTTGAGCGAGGTAGTGGTTACTACCGCGCTTGGTATAAAGAAGCAACAAAAAGCATTGGGTTATGCTGTGCAGGAAGTGAGCGGCGAAACCATGGCCAAAACAAAAGTACCAACAGCCATAGGCGCATTAACGGGGAAAGTGGCCGGTTTGAACGTAAAGAACACTACCGACCTGTTCCAGAACCCTGAAATTACTTTAAGAGGCGTTACCCCGCTTATTGTGATCGATGGCATACCCGATCCCAATGCTGACCCTTATAAACTCAATGCCGATGATATTGAAAGTATCTCTGTATTGAAAGGCCCGGCAGCCGGTGCATTGTACGGCGCCCTGGGAATCAATGGCGCTATTTTGTATACCACCAAAAAAGGCAGAAAAGGAAAACTCACCGTTGAGGTAAACTCTTCTACCATGTTTCAAACCGGTTTTACCAAAGTGCCCAAAGTGCAAACGCAATATGGTAATGGCGATGCCGGAAAATACGCTTATATAAATGGTTCAGGTAATGGAACCGAAGGCGGTGGCTGGATCTGGGGCCCTAAGCTTGACCAGAAAGACCCATCCACACCGAGCGGTTATTATGAAACCACGCAATATAACAGCCCGGTTGACCCTGCTACAGGAAAACTGGTGCCGCTTCCCTGGATCTCGAGGGGGAAAGACAATATCAAAAATTTCTTCCGTACAGGTATATTGTCAACCAACAGCGTATCGGCCTCGGTAGGCAGCGAAAAAGGTTCGTTCAGAATGTCGGCTTCGCATATTGCACAGAAAGGCGTGGTGCCCAATACGGGAGTGAACAACACTTCCTTCTCCTTTGGCGGTAACTATGCGCTTACCTCGAAGTTGAGCATGGATGCAAAACTTACTTACAACAGGGAGTACTCCGACAATTACCCCACCGTTGGTTATGGCCCGCCAAACATTTTGTATAACCTGTTATTATGGATTGGGCCCGATGTAGATATCCGTGACCTGAAAGATTATTGGGTGAAAGGCAAAGAAGGGCTGCAACAAAAGAACTATAACCTCTCCTGGTACAACAATCCCTATTTTGTAGTGAATGAGTTGTTGAACGGTTATAAAAGGAGCAACAGTTTCGGGCAAACCACATTCGACTACCAGATCACTAACGATCTTTCGGCCCGGCTGCGTACGGGTTTTAACCAGTTTTCATCAGATAAAGATGTGAAAGAGCCTTATAGCTATATAGCGTACGATTATATCTCCAAAGGGAATTACTCGGTTACAACCGCCAGTTATTTTGATATCACCACTGATCTTATTATAAATTACAAACACAGGTTCAGCAATAACTTCAATATCAACGTAACGGCCGGGGGCGCCAATGCTTACCGAAATGAAAAGCAGCTATATACCAGTACCGACGGTTTAACCATACCCGGTTACTACAATATGAGCAATTCGATCAGTCCGATCGTTTCTTCCAACTATTTAAGAGAACGCAGAACAGCCAGTGTATATGGAATGGCCGACATTGAAGCTTTCCGTTTCCTGTACTTCAACTTTACCGGCAGGTACGATAAAACATCTACCTTACCCCTGCAGAACAATGGGTTCTTCTATCCGTCTGCAGGTATTTCTGCCGTTTTATCCGATGTATTACAACTGCCGCAACCCATTTCGTTCTTAAAAACAAGAGCGAGCTGGGCAAAAGTGAATACCGGCTTTATTTCCAATGGCAGCGATCCTTATGCGCATATCCTTACCTATAACATTGGCGCCAAATGGAATAACGTACCTTCTTTACGCTGGCCTGCACGCGCAATTCAACCCGACCTCGTACCTGCTACCGTAAAATCGGGTGAATATGGGGTGGCTGCGGGGTTTTTCGGCAACAGGATCACAATAGATGCCACTTATTTCAGGAACAGGGAGTATAACAAGATCGTAGAAGTGGCCCAGTCCCAGGCAAGCGGTTTTACAAGTATGCTTAAGAATGCCAATGTATATGAGCGAAAAGGATGGGAGTTTATGATCAACGGTGTTCCGGTAAAAACAAAAGATTTCAAATGGGAAACCGGTGTTAATTTAAGCACCATGCACGTGTGGCTGAAAGATGCTACCGATGATCCGGACGGTTATTATCAAAATATCAAAGAAGGAAGCAGAACCGATAAGATCTTTATTTCCGCGTCGCGCGCGCCCGACGGACAGGCCATTTATAATTCGAACGGTATGCAGGCCACCGATCCGTATGCACGGTTCTTTGGGCACAGTGATGCCGACTGGATCTATGGATGGCAAAATACCTTTACGTACAAAAACCTTTCATTGAGCTTTTCGGTAGACGGCCGGTTAGGCGGATTGATCTATTCCACTACCAACCAAAAAATGTGGTGGGGTGGTACCGCGCCCGGTACGGTAAACAATTTCCGTGACGATGCCAATGCAGGTAAAAGCACGTATGTAGGTCCCGGTGTAGTGGTAGAATCGGGCAAGGTAGACTACGATGCGCATGGCAACATTATTTCAGATACCAGGAAGTTTGCACCGAATACAAAAGCTGTTAACTATATCGGCTTTATGCAAACAACAAGCGGACAAATGCTGAACAACTATTTCTATTATAAAGGTACTTACCTGAAAATGCGCGAGCTGGTGTTGACCTATAATGTTCCCGGCAAATTCACAAAGGGCGTGTTTAATTCGGCATCCGTTTCGTTCATCGGAAATAATTTATTCCTGCTTGCCAAAATGCCGAATGTTGATCCGGATTCTGAAAGAGATCAACTGCAAACGCCTTCCATGAGAAGTATGGGTATCAATATCAACTTTAAGTTTTAAAGACCACAAAAATTACTACAATGAAACGTTTTAATATAATAGCTGGTGTCATGATGGTAGCGGTTTTTGTATCCTGTAAAAAGTTCGATTCATTCCAGGAAAACCCCAACAATCCAACAACCGCCGATCCTTCGCTGTTGCTGACAAACCTGGAAATGAATTCTTTTTCAACCATCGCTACCGATGCTGCGCTGGCCAGCCGCCAGTTGGTTTATACCCAGTCATCGAGCAATGCGCAATACTACGGCTGGCAACGCAGCGGCATGAGCTATTCCAATATAAGCCAGGCCGTTAAAATGGAGCTGGAAGCTGCCCGGGTGGGAAAATCAAATTACAGGTATCTCGGTAAGTTCTTCAAGTCATATTATGCCATATTGATGACGCAAACATTTGGTGATATTCCTTATTCCCAAATGATGCAGTCGCTTACAAATAACAAATTCGACAGCACCGCCACCCGGCCGGTATACGATAAACAGCAGGAGGTTTACCTGAATGTATTGAACGAGCTGAAGATCGCGAGCGATTCATTGTCCGGCAGCAGTGTGGCCATCACAGGCGATATCATTTACGGCGGAAATATCGATAAATGGAAAAGGCTGATCAATTCATTTACCTTACGGGTATTGATGAGCCTTTCGAAAAAGGAAAGCAATGCCACATTGAACATAAAACAACGCTTCGATGAAATTGTATCCAACCCGGCCAAATACCCCTTGCTGGCTTCCAACAGCGATAACGGTCAATTGAAATACTATAACGTTACCGGCAACCAGTACCCGTTTTACAACAGTAATAGTATGAAAACGGATTATTACCTCGATAGTACGTTCGTTGATATCTTACAGGACCTGCAAGACCCGCGCCTGTTTGTATATGGCCAGCCAACTGTGGCTTCGGGACTACCGGCTAATGATTTTGATGCTTATGATGGTTTGTCGGGCAGTGCAAATCTTTCTGCCAATACAGTTAAAAAAGGGCAGGGGAAAGCCTCCCAGATCAACCGGCGCTATGCTTATGAGGCCATTAACGAACCCAGTTTATTGATTGGGTATGCCGAAGTACAGTTCCTGCTGGCTGAAGCGGCGGTACGCGGCTGGATCGGCGGCAATGCGGGGGACTATTATAAAAAAGGCATAGAGGCTTCCCTGAATTTTTCGAACTTTGGCAACACGTATTCGTCAGCGGATATTCAGACCTATTTAAACCAGCCGGCTATTGCCCTGCAACCAGGCAATGAGATCAGCCAGATCATTACCCAAAAATATATCAGCATGTTTATGAATACGGGCTGGCAGGCATTCTATGAACAACGCCGCACCGGTACGCCGGTGTTTGAAACAGCAGGCGGCGGCATTTTAAACGGCGGCAAAGTGCCCAAAAGATGGATGTACCCAACCGATGAATACAATAACAACCGGGTGAATGTTGAAAATGCAGTAAAAGACCAGTATCCCGATGGGGATAATATCAATGGCGTTATGTGGCTGCTGCAATAACCTTTATATGGGTTACCGGTTACCGGTTCCCTGTTGCCGGGAAGGTTCGCTATATTTTATAAATCGTAATTAAGTTTTTGAGAATATGAGAAAATACCTGGCGTTATTACTTATAGTGAATATAACAATCCGCGGTTATGCGCAGCCTGTTAAAAAGGCGGTATTTGTCATTGTTGACGGTATTGCCGCGGATGTTATAGAAAAACAGCCTACACCCTTTTTAGATGCAATTGCCAAAAAGGGCGGTTATACAAAGGCGCATGTGGGCGGCGAAAAAGACGGCTATTCCCAAACGCCTACCATTTCGGCGGTTGGTTATAACAGCTTGCTTACCGGTACCTGGGTAAACAAACATAACGTCTGGGGCAATGATATCAAGGCGCCCAACTATAATTACCATACCATCTTCCGTTTCTTTGAAGAGCAGTACCCGCAAAAGAAAACGGCCGTTTTTTCAAGCTGGGAAGATAACCGCACGAAACTGGTAGGCGAGCACCTGCCGGCTACGGGTAACCTGAAACTGGATTACCGTTTCGACGGGTTGGAACTGGATACCATCAATTACCCGCACGATAAGAAGCGCGATTTTATGCACCGCATCGATGAAGCTGTTATTGATAAAGCCACCGCCACTATAAAAAATGAAGCGCCAGACCTGTCGTGGGTGTACCTGGAGTATACCGATGACATGGGGCATATGTATGGCGATAGCCCGGAGTTTTACCGGGCGGTTGACCTCATGGATAAACAAATGGGACGCCTGTGGGAGGCCATCGAACACCGCCGGAAGAAATTTAAAGAAGATTGGGTGATCTATATAACCACCGACCATGGCAGGGATGCCCGTACCGGAAAAGGGCATGGCGGGCAGAGCGACCGGGAAAGAAGTACCTGGATGGTGACCAACGCAAAAGGGCTGAACGATCATTTTAAAAAAGGAACTCCGGGCATAGTTGATATTATGCCTTCCATTGCAAATTTTTTAGGTCTTCGCATTCCGCGGAACCGGCTTATGGAAATAGATGGCATCTCATTGACCGGGCCGTTATCTGCCACTTCACCCAACGCCATTCTGGAAAACGGGAAGCTGAATATTACCTGGAAAGCAGCTGGTAAGGGCGATGCAAAAATTTGGGTAACCACAACCAATAAATTTAAGGAAGGCGGTGAGGATGAGTATACATTGATGGCTACCGTACCGGTACAATCGCAGCGTGCGGTGGTTGATGTAACAAACCTTCCATCTTCTTTTTATAAAATTGTAATTGAAACCCCCGATAATTTTTTGAACAGGTGGGTGATAGTTAAGTAAGCCACACAGATGAGGTGTGCCACAGTTATCCCGTTCATCGGGAGCGAACTGTGGCACACCTCCGTTTATTTTAAAGATTAATTTTCAAAAAGGGTGTTTTCACGGTGCTTTATATATAAAATAATTGTATTACCTTGGCTGCCCTAAGCACCCCAGCTAAGTTTTGTTTAATTGATATATCGATCAACCTGCCTGATTTTAGCTTTATCTATTACGAACATCTTTTCTGATCATTGACGTAAAAGGCTATTGGCAATAATAGTCTGACGGTTTGTTCTTCTCTGTGTGGTACAATTTGAATTGTACCAGGTAGCATTCTATTCTGGTAAGGCAAATGAATTAGTGCATTTCATGCATGATGGTTCCTGTAAGCTAGTGAAAAGTGGAGTTCTGCTACCACTGCAAAAAACGATCTGTCCTGCTGCAGATAATTTCAGCGGGGGCACATCCCGAAAAGCCTTACGAGTAGGGGTAACTTAAAACATTTCATTTATGAGCACGTTTTTAGACTTGCAAAACGGCTGGTACAACGGCTTCACACAGGCAATGGGGCAAAATGTAAATGCATTTCAGATCATTGAACCGGCGCCGCCGATCGCCAGCGGAGCGGCCGCCAATTCTACATTATGGGCTTATTATAATAACATTCCACCATTATCGCTTACGCAGCAGTTTATGGCCAGTGGCGGCAACCAGTTTTACAGTAATTACAGGGAATTGATGTCGGCCCTGGTGCCTTCAAGGAATATCGATGTGCAGGGTGATATCGGCGCTGATAATTTCAAGAGATGGCAGCGGTATGTTCAGAACCTGGCTACATTCCCCAGTATGAACCAGATCCCTACCTTATTCAGGAACTGGGCTATGATCAATGCGCCAAAAGTTGCCAATATCGGTTCTTCAGATTACGCAGCTATTTTACTTGACCCTATTGCTACCGCTCAAAATGAGCTCACACTTATTTACACCGATGTGAACGGGCTTCCGGTTCCTTTCAACTGGAGCCTCAATTACGATGATATGACCAATCAGTTGAAGGGCGCCAACTCAAGAAATATCAGCTTCGATAGCAATAGTATGGATACCAACGTGAGCACCGCATGGACAAAAGGATCCAATGCTGGTTTCTTCGGGTTGTGGGGCGGCAGTACAACTACTTCTTCTATAAGTGAGCAGTTCGCTGCCAGCCATGTAACGGTAAACGCAACGTTTACGAATGTGCTGGTGTTTGCCAATACACCGGGTTTGTGGTATAATTCAGGCGCTATGGGACTGGCCTTTGCCAACAAGACCGGCAATCCCTGGAGCCCGCAGTCGTCCATCAACTGGGAGAATACTTTCGGTGGTAATGGCAACCTGCAACGTTTTGCTGCCAATCTTATCATTGCGGCGGGTATGACCGTTACCGTAAAATCCGACGCTGTTTATTCTACGTTAGACCAGCAAACCATTACCTCCAGCGGTCATTCGGGGTTCTGGCCATTCTATTCCGGTTCCAGCGGCAGTTCGGTAACCAATACCGCCACATTCGATCAGCAGGGGCATATGACTATCACAACCACCAGCATAGCCGGGGTACCGGTGGTACTTGGCGCCAATATACTTTCTGTATCACAATTCGTAGGGCATTCCGCAGCTCCGGCAGCCGCCATGTTCTCTGCAGCGAAGAGCTTCAAAGCTGAAAAGTTAGCACTGGCTGACGAAATGGCCTGAAAAGAAAACCTGAAGAAATATGAGTAACGGCTTGTTGTTCGATCAGCCTGCGGTATAAATAAAAAGCCCTGAGCTCTTTTAAAGAATTCAGGGCTTTTAAGTTTATTTCGTTTTTATCAAACACTACAATACTTCTGCATCAGCATTTTGATCATCTCTTTGAAACCTTCAAATGAATCGGGTTTGGTGATGATCTGGGTGGCGCCGATGCGGAAACACTCGTTCGATAAACGGCTGTCGTTATAGGTTGAGTAGATCACGACCGGAATATGACTGAACCGGTCGCTTTTTTTGATGAGCTCCAGCGTTTCCTTTCCATTGAGCTGGGGCATGTTCTGGTCAAGCACCACCAGGTCGGGCAGGTGAGGGGCGCCCTCCAGCGCCTGCATTATTTGCACGCCGTTGTCTACCGCATCGAAATGGATATTGCTGTCTGCGATCAATGCCTTAACGATCTCGGTAAAGATCATTTTATCATCTTCATCATCTTCAGCCAGCAGTATTCTTTTATGATTGATCATTCGTTATCTGGTTTGTTGGATGATTGTACCAGCGGCAGCAGGATCGAGAAAACCGCGCCTTCGCCTTTCCGGCTGTTTGCCGTAATAAGCCCGTCATGTTTCTCCACTATCTTTTTCACGATCGACAGGCCAATGCCCGTACCCTCGAATTTATCTTTTGAATTCAGGCGCTGGAACAGGTCAAAGATACGTGTCCTGAACTGTTCATCGAAGCCGATGCCATTATCCTTTACTTCTATATGGCACCAGGCCCCGTTTTCATCGGGCGCCGCGGAAAAGGATTTCTCATTTACCCGCCATGCGGTGATGGAAATAACCGGCGCTACAGTTGCGCGGGTGAATTTGAGCGCATTGCCAATGAGGTTCTGGAACACCTGCTGAATATGCGGTTTAATCACTTCCAGTGCGGGCATCTCCGATACCGTTATCTCTGCATTCTTTTCCCTGATAACCATTTCAAAATCTTCGCGTACATCCCTGATGATCTGCGCTACATCTGTTTTTTCGAAACCCGAGAAATCGCTGGAAAGCTTCGAGAAATGCAGGATATTGTTCACCAGGGCTTTCATGCGCATGGCAGATTGCATGATCTTCCCAAGGTACACCACGGTGTCGGCAGGCAGATCGTTTTCATGCCGGTCTTTCACCATTTTGGTAAGCATATGGATCTTGCGCAGCGGTTCCTGCAGGTCGTGGCTGGCCACCGAAGCAAATAATTGCAGATCGTGATTGCTCGATTCCAGTTCGAGGTTCATTGTCTGTAGCTGTTCGGTACGCTGTTTCACTTTTTCTTCCAGCTCTTCGTTCATGCGTTTTATCTTCTGTTCTGCTTTGCGCAGGGCGGTAAGGTCGAGCATGGAGCCCAGCATGCGGTAAGGTACGCCGAATTCATTGTGCAGAATGTAACCCCTGTCGAGCACATTGGCATAATCGCCATCTGCTTTCAGAAAGCGGTATTCCTGGCTCCACTGGTTGCAGTTATCGTGAATGGCGGTATGCACGCTGTTTTTTACAGCCTGCCGGTCACTGGGATGCACATGTTGCAGCCACTCTTTACGCGTCATTATGGTTTCTTCATAACCGAATGTTTTGCGGAAGGCATCGCTCCACCATACCTTGTCCACGGTAAGGTCCCAATCCCACAGCGCATCGTTGGTGGCGCGGGCTACCAGCCTGAAGCGTTCTTCACTGAACGAGAGCTCGCGGGTGCGATCTTTTACTTTATCTTCCAGCTCTTTATTGAGTTTGCGAAGATTTTCCTTCACTTCGTTCAGTTCGCTGTAGTTCCTGCGGATCTTGTGAACCGCTTTCTTTTTATCGGTAATGTCGGTAAACGTTACCACAAGCCCTTCAGGCATTTTAGCTGCCGTCAGTTCAAACCACATATCCATGTCGTCCAGCATGAGGTCGCGGTGCAGTTGGGTGTCATCCAGCGCAACCGATAAATAATCCCCAAAAAGTTCGGGGGTGCTGATGACAGGCGCGGCGCTGCGCAGGCTTTTGCCCGTGAGCGGCCCGTCGCCGGCGCCAAACCATTGCTGCGCTTTTTCGTTTGCCGCATCTATCACAAAATCAATGGTCTTTCCGCGAACGTCTGTAACGGTATGCAACGCAAAAATGGCGCTGGTAGTGGCATTGAATACGCTGCGAATGATATTGTTCAGGTTGGTAATGGTAGTGATGTCAACGAAGGTGATGATGATGCCGGCGTATTTTTTCTCGCGGGTGATATAGGGCATAATACGAAGCAGGAAATTCTTTCCCTGCTGCAGGGTCACCTCTTTTTCCACTACCGTACGGTTGCGTTCTACATTCCTGATATCATCGAGCAACTGGTTGTATTTGAAATTATTCGAAATATCGGAGAACGGCCGGCCCAGGTCAGAGTCGATCAGGTTGATGATCTCTGTTGACGCCGGATTGAACTTTCGAATGTTCAGGTTCGTATCGAGGAAGATCTGTGCAATGTTTGTACTGCGGAAATAGTTGTTCAGGTCGTCGTTGAGTTCTACCAGTTCCTTTATCTTAAGCTGGTGCTCGGTGTTCAGCGTATACAGTTCTTCGTTCAGCGATTGCAGTTCTTCATTGGAGCTTTGCAATTCCTCGTTCGAAGAAAGCAGTTCTTCGTTCGAGCTTTGCAGTTCTTCGTTGGCGGTTTCGAGGTCTTCTACCGCGAGCTGCAGGCTGTTTTTGGTTTCGGCCAGTTCCGCTTCAAGGTTGCGCACATAATCATAGTCGGTTTCCTGATCAGGCGATTCGGGAAGGCGTTCGGTTTGTATAACGGCCCTGTGAAACATTACCAGCGTGTAATCGTGGCCGGTTGCGGTTACCGAAGGCTTCACCAAAACGTTCACGGCGCGGGTATTGTCGCCTTTTCCAAACACCACATAGTTGAGGTGTACAGGTTTATTGTTCTTCCATGCCTTGCGTACTTCCCGGTTCACGACAATGGAAAGGTCCTGTGGCAGCATTCGCACCAGGTTCAGGTTGAGCATTTTTTTAGGCAGGGAAAGCAGGTTCTCGTAATTGCCCATGGTTTCATGGATCTCGAAGTTGCGGTCGACATAAAAGGCAATGAAACCGAGGTCTTCGAGCAGGGCCGTGCGCATCTCTTTCCAGAGGTCTTTCTGCCCTTTGGTGCCCACATCTACATGGCTGGAATGGCTGTCGCGCGGCATTCTTACGGGCGTGAAATTATCGCTGAAGCTTACCCGCTGTTTTACGTCGGCCAGTTTTTTGAAGATCTTCCACTTCATGCTTACCTGCTGCATGGAGCTGCTTTTGCTGAACGGCGGGTTTTCGCTGGGGCCAAGGAAAAGAAACCCGTCTTTGTTCAGTGAAAATTGCAGCATGGCGTAGATCCTGTCCTGCAGCACGCTGTTCATATAAATAAGCATGTTGCGGCAGGTAACCAGGTCGTTCTTGATAAAGGGCGGGTCCTTGGTGATATCGTGGCGCGCGAAAACGATCTGTTTGCGCAGCCGTTGTATAATGAGCCAGCCCTTCGACTTCTTTACGAAATATTTTTCAAGCAGGTCTTTGGGTACATCGTTTTCGATAGTAAAAGGGTAGAGGCCGTTTGAAGCGATATCGAGATTGGCCGCATCGATGTCGGAAGCAAATATCTTTATATCGATCTCTTTGCCGGTTTGCTCAAGCACCTGGTCAATGGCAATGGCAATAGAGTAGGCTTCTTCACCGGTGCTGCAGGCAGAAACCCAAACTTTCAGCTGCTCGCCGCTTTCTTTGGAGGCGAGCAGTTCGGGCAGCACTTTTTCAGAAAGCACTTTATAAGCATCCGTATCGCGGAAGAACCTGGTAACGCTGATGAGGAAATCATGCGCCATTTCCCTGCATTCTTCGGGACTGCTTTGCAGCAGTTTCAAAAAATCTTCCGGTTCTTCAATGCTGTGCTGCATCATTCTCTTATTGATGCGCCGCAGAATGGTAGGCGTTTTATAATAATGGAAATCGTGCCCCGCGTTCTTGTTGATCAGTTCGAAGATCTGCAGCAGGGTTTTTTCATCGGGCTCTTTGGCCCTGATATGTTGTTCGGTTTGGAAAATTTCTTTTACGATCGCTTCGGCGATGCCGGAAGGTGTGTCTACCACATCGGCATAACCGGAAGCCAGGGCGCTGTTGGGCATGCCGTCGAATTTGGCCGATGAAGGGTCCTGCACCATTACACAACCGCCATTCTCTTTTATGGCGGCAATGCCCCGGGTGCCGTCTGTACCGGTTCCGGAAAGTATTACGGCGATCGCTTTTTCTTTTTTCTCAACAGCCAGCGAATGAAGGAATACGTCTATGGCGTTGTTGGGGCCTTTTTCAATGACTTTATCGCTTAACATCAGTTTCCCCTTCACCATACGGATCTGTTTGTTGTTGGGGATCACATATACACAGTTTTCCGTCACCGGCATATTATGGGCCGCTTCCAGCACTTTCATGTGGGTTCTTCTGCCCACGAGATCAACCAGCAGGCTTTTGTAATCGGGCGAAAGATGCTGGATCACTACAAACGACATATTGCCTGTCTGCGGCATATGGTCAAAGAATTCCTGGATAGCTTCCAGGCCGCCTGCAGAAGCCCCTACGGTTATCACATAATGTTTACGGGTTGCTTTCATTTCATTATGCCAGTGGTTCGGGATTTATCAATTCATACATGAAGCTGCGCAGGTTATCCGCAGCCATTGTTTCTTCCTGCAGCCAGGGTTTCGAAAATCCTTTCACATGTTCCTGCCACAGTTTAAAAGAGTGGCGCGGGTGGTAGATGCGCGGATCATTGTCGAAAAATATGCGTTCTTCCGGGTTGCCGCCCCAGCTGGTAGTGCGAATGAATTCTTTGCGGAACAGGATGACGTATTCATCCTGCGCCGCCTGGATCGGGATCACGAGGATACCGCTGGCGATTTCCTGGTATTCCGACGCAATATCATAGATGCCCGACAGCGAGTCGGTGTACCAAACCTTACGCAGTTGTTTCAGGTGAAGCCAAAGCATCAGGTCTTCCAACTGGGAGGCATCGGGCACATCGCCGGCCGACCAGGTTTTATTCTTATAAGTAATTATCACGCCCTGGGCGCCGAACAGGTCCATTACACCCGGTTGCTCCTTCAGCAGGCTTTTAATGAGGTCTTTACTTTGGTAAATGTTCTCGATAAGCTGTGTGTAAAGGCTGTTGATGCGCGCGCTGAGGTCGAGGAACTTCTGGTGGTGCAGCAGGTTGATTCGTGCTGAAATAACGGTCGACAACAATTCCAGCACCGTGCAAAGCTGGCTGTCGATGCGTCTTGCCGTTTTATGATGACAGGCAATGAGGCCCCACAAATTGCCGTCTTTCAAAAGCCTTACCGACATGGAGGCCATAACGTTCATGTTCCTGAGGTATTCCACATGCACCGCCGCCACCCCGCGGAGATTGCATTCCGACATGTCGAGGAAAGAATTGGTAATGGGATTGATCACGGGGTACAACTTCACCGGTTTGAATTCCCTGTTGGGGATGAACCGGTAAGGGTTCTTCTGGTACATGTCGCGTGCGGGTTTGGGAATATCCGATGCCGGGAACGTGAAGCCGAGATACGATTCCATATCCGGTTCCATTGCTTCCGCCAGCACGTTGCCGTTCCAGTCGCGGTCGAATGCATAGATCATTATTTTATCAAAACCGCTGATCGCTTTCAGTTCTACGGCGGCGATGTTACATACTTCCTGAATATCGGGCGCCGTTTCAATTTTGCTGATAGAATTTCGGAGCGACTGGTACAGGGCGGTGAAAGATGCTTCGGTGCCTTCTGCCGGCTGGTTCTCCATTTCCACTATCACCATCTGGTCGTATACATGCAACATGGTATAATAGTGTTGCCCGTTCAATTCCCACTGTGTGGTGTATTTGCCGTTTCCTTTTTCAAGGTGTTCGTGCAATACCCCGAGGGCAGATGTGCCGATGACATCCTGTATGTGTTTCCCCACCAGGTTCCTGAATGGGGTTTGAAACATGGCGGCAGCGTTTTCGCCAAGCTGTTCAATGTTGAGTGTTTGCCGGTCGAGCACAAGCAGGATCCCGTACTCCTGTATCGTATTGATGATGTGAATGGGTATATTTCCGCAAAATTCCGAGTCGTATTTAGAAAACTGGCTCATACTTGTCGATCCATACTTTGAATTTTAAAAAAGTTTGCCTGGCTGTTTCGGCTGTTGCTTCCTGATCTTCTTTTCGGGTAAGTGCAAGCAGATAAGTGCGGAATTTCTTCCACATTTCGAGCGCTTGTTCCCCATAACAATTGAAAAAGGAAAATCCTTTTCCTGCAGGAAGATCCGGCAACTGCGACCTGATCATGTTCGCGGTGATCACTCCACCCAGTGTCGATCCTTCCAGCACGTAAGCTGCGCCCAGTGCGCGTGCATAGCTGTCGATCACCGGTGTTTTCACCTGTACCGGTTGCCATTGGCTGTCACCGCCAAGGTCCCTGATATCCTGTAAAAGCGCATTGGCTTTTCGCCGTTGTTCAATATCGGGGATACGCTCATTTTTCAAATATTGTTCCATTTCAGTTTCGAGGGAATGGTAGTACCCATGGAACATCCTGAGAAGGTGTATGTATTGTTGCCGGTTGCGAATTCTTTTAATGATGCCTGCCAGCTTTTTTTCGAGGTCGGCGTGTTCTGTCTTTGTGTGCAATTTTATAAATTCCGGAAATGTGAGGTCTTCCACTGCTGCAATTTTTTTGCGGCACAAGATAGGGCGAACACCGCATTTTGTATTATGTTGCGATATATATAGAAAATAATTATGCCGTGGCTACGTGGAGGAGGATTGATCATTACGACAAAAGCGCGGGGTGAGGCTGGTTGTGAATAGGAGCGGAAACAGGATATGAGCAGCATGCAGTATGATGAACCATTTTAACATGCCCATACCTGTAAGTTATAAAAAGATCGAACGCAGTTCCCGGCAAACCTGTTCTATCTCTTCTTCGGTATTGTAATAATGTACAGATGCGCGAACGATGCCATCGAGCCCTTTGCGGTTCATGTAATATAGTGTCGATTTGGCCAGGCCAATATGTACATTGATATTTTTCGCCGCCAGCTTTGTCCTTACTTCTGTTGCCGGAATACCGGTTACCGAAAAAGTAACGATGCCGCACAATTCATCGCCCTGGTCGTGTACGGTAATACCATCGAGTTCACCGAGTCGGTTCCTGAATAAAGAGGCTACATGCCGAACCCGTTGCCATATGCGGTCTATACCTATGTTCAATGCATACTCCACCGCTTTCTGTAAGCCCAGCACAACAGCAGGATTCTTTTCATACCATTCAAAACGCCGTGCATCGGGCCGCACCGTAAAGTTTTGGGTATCTATACTGGTAACCGTACGGCCATCGAAGCACATCAGTTTCAGTTTATCCTGCATCGCTTTTCGAACATACAAAAAGCCTGACCCGCGCGGCCCGCGCAGATACTTGCGCCCGGTTACTGCCAGCATATCGCAGCCAATGGCAGCTACATTCAGGGGAATTTGTCCGGCCGACTGGCAGGCATCCAATAAATAAACAATATTGTGTTTACGGGCCACTTTGCCAATGGCTGCCACAGGTAATACATTGCCCGCGGTACTGGGAATATGGGTTGCAGCTATCAGTTTGGTACGGGGTGTGATGGCCGCTTCCAATGCATCGGTTTGAAAATTGCCTGCCGCATCATTGGAAATCATTTTAATGACGATGCCATATAACTTTTGCGCATTCAGCAATCCCAGCATATTGGAAATATATTCCATTTCGGTAGTGATCACCTCGTCGCCCGGTTGAAACGGGAGCCCGTTAAAAGCAATATCCCAGGCAGCGCTGGCATTTTCGGTGAGGGCGATTTCATCGGGGTTCGAATTGATCAGTTGAGCGATCAGCGTATGCGTATGATCGAGCCGGTTGCGGTGCCGGGCTTCCATTTCATAACCGCCATACAACGCTTCCTCACGCAGAAAATCGACCATCGTTCTCACTACAACGTCAGGCGGCAGGGAGGCGCCTGCATTGTTAAAGTGAATGCGTTCAGCGGTGCCGGCGGTTTCGGCACGGAAAGCACTGATCTCCGCTTCATTGAAAGGTTGTATTTCCATAAACATTCCGTATGCATGAAGCACATACAATGCAAAACAACGGGATTTGACAACATGGGAACAGAGGCAGATCGGTGAATTCCGGGTGGATCAGATCACTTCCTGATTGTGTGCCGCCGGTGACATAAAGGGTTGCGGTAATTTAATTATTGATAAGTTCTAACGGGCACAGGAATATCTCTTCCTGAAACATAAATTGATCGATAAAATGTATCTTCATTCAAAGCTGATAAAAAATGAAAGCAGTTGTATATGAACGATATGGATCGCCCGATGTACTTGAGCTGAAAAATATCGAAAAGCCGGTACCCAAAGACAATGAAGTGCTGGTAAAAATATATGCGACAACGGTAACCGCCGGCGACTGGCGAATGCGAAAAGCCGATCCTTTTCTGGTAAGGATATTTGCTGGTCTTTTCAAGCCATCGAAAGTAAAAATATTGGGTTTTGAGGTAGCCGGGGTGATAGAAGAAGTGGGTGCGAAGGTGAGATCATTTAAGCCCGGCGACAGCGTATTCGCTGACTGTGAATTTAAATTCGGCGGCTATGCCGAATACAAATGCTTCCCGGAAAATAATTCAGTCATTGTTTTAAAACCTTCCAATGTAACGTTCGAAGAGGCCGCAGCGGTTCCTATCGGCGGTCTTACGGCATTGAGATTTCTTAAACAGGCGGGGGTAAAAACGGGGGATAATATCCTCATTTATGGCGCCTCGGGAAGTGTAGGCACGTATGCCATTCAAATTGGCAAATACTTTGGCGCCCATATTACAGCTGTATGCGGTACCGCCAATACAGAGATGGTAAGATCACTTGGCGCAGACCATGTTGTTGATTATACTAAAACAGATTTTACGCAACTCGACGCCCGGTTCGATATTGTTTTTGATGCTGTTGGAAAAACTTCCAAACCGGCCTGTAATAAACTGCTGAAGCCTGGCGGCAGGTATATTTCTGTAAAAGGAAATCCAAAAAGAAATGCAAACGATCTGCTGTTTTTAAAAGACCTTATGGAATCGGGCAAATTAAAACCTGTGATCGACAGAAAGTACACGCTGGAGACCATCAGGGAGGCGCATGCCTATGTAGAGGGGTTTCATAAGAAAGGAAATGTCGTGGTGAACGTGACAGGCGGGTGATTTTTTGTTAAATATTCGAAATGAGGAAGTTAGACTGTAATGTGCCGTTTTCAAATTATCGCTAAATGGCATATCTTCGCATTACTTATTTCGTCCCTGCACCTATCTTGATTTTGTTTTTTTTCAACATTTGTGAAGGAAAGATGGTAAGCCTGGTGGCTGTTACTTTGCGACAGCATATCCATAAATTGTTAATACCACAATTTTCTATTAGTTATGTTACGATCAGTCATTACAGGTACAGGTTCTTATATTCCTCCGGTAATAAAGAAAAACAGCGATTTTGCCAGGGAAAATTTTCATAGTGAACCCGAAAAAGCTATCAATCTCCCATCACTGGAAATTATTGAAAAATTCAGGCAGATTACAGGGATAGAAGAACGCAGGTATGCCCCCGAAAATATAAATGCATCAGATATGGCGGCATTTGCTGCCAGTATGGCCATTAAAGATAGTGGTATCGATCCCGAATCGATCGATCAGATAATTGTGGCCCATAATTATGGAAATGTCGTAAACCAAACCGTGCAGTCGGATGCCGTGCCTTCACTTGCGGCCAGGGTCAAACACAAGCTGGGCATCCGTAATCCCTATTGTACGGCATATGATATCCTGTTTGGTTGCCCCGGTTGGGTACAGGGATTGATACTGGCCGAAACCGCAATGAAAGCAGGAAGTGCAAAAACATGTCTTATTATCGGTACAGAAACATTATCGCGGGTGATAGACCGCTACGACCGCGATAGCATGATCTTTTCAGATGGAGCCGGCGCCTGCATCGTTGAATATAAAGAAGTGGGGGATGAGCCTGCAGGGATCTTGGGGGCTGCCTCCCGATCCGATTGTACCGACGAGGTTGATTTTATAAATTTTGGCCCGTCGTATTATTCTGAAGCGGAAGATAATACCCGCTATATAAAAATGAAAGGCCGTAAAGTTTATGAATATGCCTTGAAGCACGTTCCGCAGGAAATGAAGCACTGCCTCGAAAAAAGCGGTGTTTCTATCGACCGGTTAAAAAAGGTTTTCATTCACCAGGCGAACGAAAAAATGGATGAAGCCATAATAAAAGCCTTTTATAGCTTGTATGGTATTCAAAAGGCGCCCGAGCATATTATGCCAATGACCATTCACTGGCTGGGTAACAGTTCGGTTGCCACCATTCCTACCTTGTATGACCTCGTGCGCAAAAACGAGTTAACTGATCACGCCCTTGTACCCGGTGATGTGGTGTTATTTGCTTCGGTGGGCGCAGGAATGAATATAAATGCGGTTTGTTATCAGCTTGTATAAACAGAACAATCATATTGTCGCAAATACATTGACTCCCGGTTGGGAGTTTTTTTTTGCCCTGACTATGAACGGCGGGCGTGGGCACTTTTACCGGCACCCGGTAAATTGCAATGACGTTCAGGTAAATAGCCGGAGTAAAGGCGGGCCCGCACTCATGGGTTCCAATATTATCAAATTGTTAAGCGAATGTTATCAATTCAATGGCCCCTTACTTTTGCGCCCAGTTAACAATTTGTTCATCAAAAATTAACAATGAATAAAATCATTGTGGTATTATTGGCAATACCCTCGCTGGTTTGGGGCCAAACGAGCGACTCAGCTGCGGATGCGAACAAGGATAACCCCTGGTATAAAAGGTTCACTATCAGGGGATATGTGCAGGTCAGGTACAACAGGCTGCTGGAAACCAATCCAAACCTGAAAAATGACCAGGGCGATAAGTCAATCGGCAAAAACGGCGGGATGTCGATCCGCCGCGCACGAATAATCCTGAGCGGGCAGCTCAATAATCACGTATATTTCTATTTCCAACCCGATTTCGCGGCGTCTCCTTCTTCAGATGACCTGCACTTCGGCCAGATAAGGGACGCCTATATTGACGTGTCATTCGATAAAAAACGGGAATACCGGGTGCGGCTCGGACAAAGCAAGGTACCGTATGGCTTCGAGGCTATGCAGTCCAGCTCGAACCGCATGCCGCTCGACAGAAGCGATGGCATCAACAGCGCTTTTGTAAACGAACGCGATCTGGGCGCTTACTTTTATTATGCACCTGCAAAGATCAGGGCCCGGTTTGCCTGGCTCTTAAGCGAAGGGTTAAAAGGCTCGGGCGACTATGGCGTGGCGGCATTCGGGGTGCTCAACGGCCAGGGCGCCAACCGCCCCGAAAAGAATGAAGGAATGCATGTGGTAGCAAGGCTGTCTTATCCTTTCGCAATCAAAAAACAGATCATAGAAGCCGGTATACAGGCCTATAGCGGCATGTTCACGCTTACCGACAGGCATTTATCGGGTAAGGTAAAGATCGAGGATGACCATACGTATGAAGATAAGCGCGTAGCGGCCAGTTTTATTCTTTACCCGCAGCCATTCGGTTTTCAGGCCGAATACAATATAGGCCGCGGCCCGCAGTATGATCCGGCACTGGACTCCATTGTGCATAAAAGCTTACAGGGTGGTTATGTGATGGCTTCCTTCCGAAAGAAGATCAACCGGCAGGTTTTCATCCCTTTCAGCCGTTTTCATTATTACGATGGCGGTAAAAAGTTCGAACAGGATGCAAGAGCCTATTTAGTGCGCGAGTTGGAAATTGGGTTGGAATGGCAACCCTCAAAATATTTTGAGCTGGTAGCCATGTACACCATCTCGCACCGCCGCACAGCCGATTTTATGAATGAGAACAATGATCAGAAAGGCAACCTGTTGCGGCTGCAGGCGCAGTTGAATTTCTGATGATAGAATTGTGAATATCTATTTTTAGCTGAATATTTTTAGCAGGTTCGTTTATAAGTGTTTGTTAGTACATTTAGTGCAAACAAACCTTATATGAGAAAGCTGACCTTGTCCTTCTTACTGGCGGTGCTATGCCTTACCGCCAGCTCCCAAACAGATATTTTCACTTTAATGGAGCGCACTGATCTTCGGCTCAGTGAAATTGAACGCATCGCCAACCGTTACTTCGACAGTGTTGGCACCGGCAGGGGAACCGGTTATAAACAGTATCAACGCTGGTTATATGAAAGAAAATTTCACATTGATGAAAACGGTTTCTTTATCAATGCTGAAACAGAAGCGGCGCGCTATAAAGCGGCGAAGCAATTGATGAAAGCCCGCCAATCCGACCCTTCTGCAAGAGGCACCTTTGGCACCTGGACTGAACTGGGGCCGCAAAACTGGACCTACACAAGCGGCTGGAATCCCGGCGTAGGCCGAATTACCTCGGTAGCCATTCACCCTGCAAACCACGCCGTAATTTATGTAAGCTCACCCGGCGGCGGTATTTGGAAAAGCACCAACAGCGGAGCTTCATGGACCCCGCTCGTTGATTTTACCTCCCCGGACTGGATGAACATTTTCAACCTTTGTATCGACCCTTTGAACCAAAGTGTTGTTTATGCTGCAGTACAGGGCGGGGGCGTTATCAAATCGACCAATGCGGGCGTTACCTGGGCGGCAACAGGTTCGGGCCCTTCCACTACCAGGAAAGTAGTGGTGCATCCTGCCAATAGTTCTATCGTATTTGCCACCGCCAATAACGGTATCTTCCGTTCAACAAATGGTGGTTCTACCTGGACGCAGGTGCATACAGAATCAAAAGAGGATCTCGAATTTCACCCAACCGATCCCAATATTATGTATACTTCCGGTTCCGGCGGTACCAGCTGTTTTTGGCGGTCTGTCGACAATGGCGTTACCTGGACGGCCGTTACCGTGGCTAACGGTATCACCAACGTGGGAAGATCGTTGATCGGCGTATCGCCTGCCGATCCCGCTGTTGTATACGTTGTGCAGGCCAATGGCAGCTCATTTGGTAAAATGTACAGATCTGCCAATGCCGGCCAGACATTTGTTACCACGGTTACGGGCAACGCTGCCAGCGGCACCAACTATTTCGGTTATGAAACAACAGGTACCGGTACCGGTGGTCAGGCCACCTATGATATGGCTATTTGTGTAAATCCTGTCAATATCAATGAAGTGATGATCGCAGGTATAATTTGCTGGAAGTCTACCAATGGCGGTACTTCCTTCGTTGCGCAAACTGCCTGGAGTTATCCGAACTCGGTAGGTTATAACCATGCCGATGTACACGCGCTCGAATGGATCGGCGCCACCATTTACTCTGGCAGCGATGGCGGTATCTACAAAAGCAATAATAATGGCGGCGACTGGATCGATCTTTCTGCCGGGCTGGGCATCAGGCAGTTCTACCGCATAGCCTGTTCCAAAACTGATCCCGATGTGATCACCGGCGGTGCGCAGGACAACGGTTCTTCTTTCAGAAGAACGGACAGCAGCTGGAAAGACTGGCTGGGCGCCGATGGCATGGATTGCATCATCAGTCCCACCAATGCGAATATTGCTATCGGTACCTCTCAAAACGGGGCCATCTATAAAACAACCAATGCCGGCCAGTCGCGCAGCAATCTTACGCAGCCTTCAAGCGGCAACTGGATAACGCCGCTGGTAATGCACCCCACCAATCAGAATACAGTGTATGGCGGGTGGACGGGCATTTACAGGTCGGTGAACGGCGGTACCAACTGGACCAGGATTTCAGGCACCATAATAAACAGCAAAATGAATTGCCTGGCGGTAGCGCCCGGTGACACCAATTATATTTACGGGTCTGTAGGCGCTAAATTATTCCGCACCAACAATGGCGGTGCTACCTGGGATTCGGTAACGGTGCCTGCATCGATCAACGCCATTTATGTAAGCCAGGTAAACCCTTCGAAGATCTACCTGGCCCTTAACAGCACTTCCAACCGGGTTTTTGTATCCACCAACAGGGGTACAACGCTCACCAACATTTCTAACGGATTGCCGGCCCTGGTTGCCCGGTCGATCGTTGTCGACAACAATCCTTCCGAAAGTATTTATGTAGGTATGAACGTGGGCGTATATTATCGTGATAATGTCGATACCAACTGGGTTGAGCATGCAAGCGGGCTGCCACTGGTTGCCGTGAACGAAGTGGAGATCCAGAAATCTTCAGGCAAACTGCGCGTAGCTACCTACGGAAGAGGTGTGTGGGAAACCAGTTTGTGGTCACCCATACTGGTGGGCACTACCGATATAACCGATGACGGCGGCTTAATTCTGGCGCAGCATATGACCGGTTCTCCGGCCAATGAGGATTATACCAAAGTGATCGATAACAACAATACTACCAAATACCTGACCTTCAATTGTTCAACCTGGGTGCGTTACAGCGCGGCCAATACCTGGGTACCGAAAGGCTACAGCATCGTATCGGGTAATGATGCACCTGACAGGGATCCCAGAAACTGGACGTTACAGGCTTCTCTGGATAGTGTGAACTGGGTAACGTTGCATACCGTTTCAAACGAATTCTTCAGCGGCAGGGCGCAGGAAAAAGTATATGTATTCAATAATGCGGCAGCCTATAAATACTACCAGGTCAACTTTAACTGTAAGGCCGGCTCGCTGTTCCAGGTAGCAGAGTTGCGCATCTATGGCATTCAACAACCGGCTATACTTACAAAAACGGCTACGCAAACAGACAGGTATGTTACTTCACCCGATGAATTACCGGCAAGGGGTATCAAAGCTTTCCCCAATCCTGTTTCGGGCAAATTAACGATAACCGGATTGCAGCATGCACATACGATAATCATGTATGATATGAATGGGAAACAGGTACTTACCCAGCAGGTAAACGGCAACACAAAAGTGTTGGATCTGCAAAAGTTCACCCGGGGCATTTACCAGGTGATCATCATCGATAAGGATCAGGGACATACTAACCTAAGGATCATTAAAGAATAATTTGTTTATGGTTTGCAGATTATAGTTTGTAGTTATAGTTTATAGTTTATGGTTTGTGGTTTGTGGTTTGTGGTTCATTAATTCGTGAAGCTCTCATTAATTGCAGCCTCAATTCATGCTGCATATCAGATGATCTTAATTAATCACAAATCTCAAAGTGCGGCAGCAACCATAAACTATAAACTATAAACATTTTCAACTCTGGGTTACAATGAAATATATTATACTTATCCTATTGGGATTGTTCTACATTCCCGTGTTTGCCCAATTGCCTGATTCAGCCGGCGTGCTGGAAGAAGTGATCGTAACCGCCAATAAATTTCCCGAAATAAGAAAAAATATTGCCCAGCCAACGTTCGTCCTTACCCAAAAGGATATAGATAAGTCACTCTCTAATAATACAGCCGGTTTGCTCGAGCACAGCGGGAAGGTATTTGTACAGCGAAGCCAGTTGGGTGGGGGCAGCCCGGTTATAAAGGGATTTGAGGCCAGCCGCATTTTACTGGTGGTTGACGGCGTTCGGTTGAACAATGCAATTTACCGAACCGGTCATTTACAAAATGTAATAACTATCGATGACGATATCCTGGAAAGGGTAGAGGTATTGTCGGGCCCCGCATCAACCATGTATGGCTCCGATGCATTGGGAGGCGTCATTCATTTACAAACAAAAAAACCGCTGTTGGGAAAAACAGGAGGCAATGTATCGGCGCGTTATAGCAGCGCATTCAGCGAATTTACCGGCCATGCCGATGTGAACATGGGAACGCGCAAATTTGCATCGCTCACTTCATTCAGCTTTAGCGGTTATGGCAATTTACGACAGGGCGCGCAGCGAAGTTCGAAGTATGCCGAGTTTGGAAAACGGAAGGAATACATTACACAGATCGGCGGCGTCGATTCCATTGTGCAGAACGGCAATGTGAATAAGCAAACGTTGAGCGGTTATCATCAGTACGATATTTTACAAAAATTCCTGTGGCAGCCAAACCCGGCGCAATCACACGAGTTGAACCTGCAATATTCCAACAGCAATGATATTCCCCGGTACGACCGGCTTACCGATACCCGTAATGGCGCCTTACGATGGGCGGAATGGTACTATGGCCCGCAGGAACGGCTGATGGCGGCTTATAATTATCAGTCGAAAAACATAAAAGGGTTCTTCGATCAGTTGAAAACCGGCGCCAGTTATCAGCATATAGAGGAAAGCCGCATGCAGCGCGCTTACCGCAAACCCTTACGCGAGCACCGGGTAGAACGGATAAACGTATGGGCGCTGAACGTCGATCTTAAGAAAAGTACGGCACAGCACGATTGGCATGTTGGGGCCGATGCCCAGTTCAACGACCTTCGCTCCGAAGCATTCAATTATGATATCCATACCGGCGTTACTTCGCCGGGGCTGGTAAGCAGGTATCCCGATGGGAAGAACAACATGACCTACAGCGGCGTTTATGCGCAACACGCCTTCAGGATCATACCCGGCAAACTGATCCTGAACGATGGCATCCGGTTGAATTATGTAGAGCTGAATGCGCATTTCAAAGACACGGCCCTGCTGCATTTGCCTTTCACAACGGCCACACAGCGCCACACGGCGTATAGCGTCAATGCGGGCCTCATCTTTTTGCCCCATGCAACCAGCAGCAGGATCGCGTTGAACGTTTCCACCGGTTTCAGGGCGCCCAATATCGACGACCTTGCCAAAGTATTTGAATCGGCGGGCGGCGTGCAGCTGGTAGTGCCTAACCCCGGTCTTAAACCCGAGCATACCTGGCAATTCGATCTCGATATGAGCAAACGCTTCGGTAAGTGGTTAGAAATAGAAGCAAACGCATTCTATACCCTGTTCAGGGATGCGGTGGTGCTCGACAGGTTCAGCCTGAATGGTGCAGCCAGTGTGTTGTACGACGGGCAAATGACGCCCGTGGCCGCCAATCAGAATAAAGCACGCGCCTCGCTGTACGGCCTGCAGGGCGGTTTCACGCTCAGGCCGGTGACATACCTGAGTTTTTATTCTTATATCACCTATACATATGGCCGCTATAAGCAGGACGATAAGTCGGAAGTGCCAATGGACCATATTCCGCCTGTATTCGGAAAAACGGGGATCACAGGCCGGTATAAATTTGTGGAAGCCGAAGTGTACCTGTTGTACAATGGCACCAAAAAGCTGAAAGATTATAATCCGTATGGAGAAGATAACCTGCAGTATGCTACCCCGGATGGCATGCCGGGCTGGCAGATCTTAAATTTTTCTTCCGGTTTTAACATAAACAGGAAATATACTTTTCAGCTGGCTGTAGAAAATATCCTCGACAAAAATTACCGGGTATTCGCCTCCGGTATCAGCGGCGCCGGAAGAAACCTGGTGTTGAAACTGAGAGCGGGCTTTTGATCGATTCATTTAGTAAATTAGCTGATCATTCAAATAACGAGCTTGCTATATGAATAATAAAAAGAACCTCAGAAGGCAGTTTTTAAAAGATTCGGTCAGGGCTTCCGGCTTAATGATCATGGCGCCATTGATCGATAAGGTTACCTGTAAAGCATCTGCACCAAAGCCAAAGGAAATAATCACTGCGCCCAACCGCATAAAGTTTGCGGTGATCGATATCGATCATCCGCATATTTATGGAATGACCGATGCCATCAAAAGAGGCGGCGGGGAACTGGTGGCCATGTATGCCAAAAACACGGAGCTCATTCCTGCATTTAATAAAGCCTTTCCCGAGGCGAAACCGGTAAAAAGCGAAAAGGAAATTTTAGAAGACCCTTCCATTCATCTGGTATTAAGTTCAGGCATACCCGATGAACGGGCGCCGTTGGGTATTCGCGTAATGCAACATGGTAAAGATTATTTGACAGATAAACCGGGCATCATCACTTTGGAACAACTGGCCGCGGTAAAAAAAGTGCAAAAGGAAACAAAACGCATTTACTCCATCATGTACAGCGAGCGTTTTGAAAATAAGGGCACGGAAAAAGCAAGCCAGCTGGTAAAGGCAGGCGCCATTGGCAAGGTGATACAAACAATCAATTTAGCGCCGCACCGCATCAATAATAATATTGGCAAAACTGGTTTGGCGGTACGGCCCCCCTGGTTCTGGGATAAAAAAAGATATGGCGGTATTCTTACCGATATCGGTTCGCATCAGTTCGATCAGTATTTACATTTTACCGGCTCTACCGAAGCACAGGTGCTGATGTCGCAGGTAGGAAATGTGCATCACCCCGACAAACCTTTGTTCGAAGATTTTGGCGATGTAATGTTAAGCGGTAATGGCGGCGCCGGTTATATCCGGGTCGACTGGTTTACGCCCGATGGCCTGAATACCTGGGGCGATGGAAGATTAACCATAATGGGCACCGACGGTTATATTGAAGTGAGAAAAAACACGGATATCGTTTCGGGAAATAAAGGCGGCAACCATTTATATCTTGTAGATAAAAAAGAAATGCTGCATCTCGATTGCAACAATGAAGTGTTGCCATTCGGGCCATTATTTGTCGACGATGTGCTGAACAGAACCGAAACCGCCATGACCCAGGCGCATTGTTTCCTGGCAACAGAACTGGCGTTAAAAGCACAAAAGAGTGCAAAAGTAATGACAGTGAAAAAATAAAACCGGTAAAACGATTGCTTCAAACCTATGCCAATGAAAAAAGAAAAGAAACCAACGATCAGCCGCCGAAAATTTCTAAGTAATACAGTTAAAACCTCGGTGGGAACCGTTATTGCAGCCAACATCCCCATGATCGTTCCGGCAAGCGTATTTGGTAAGAATGCACCGAGCAACCTGATCAATATTGCCGCCATCGGCTGCGGCAGGATCTCCATAATTCACGACATGACTTGTACAGCCAGATGCTCCGGTGCAAGAATAATGGCCGTTTGTGACGTAGATAAAAAACGCGCCGCCGCCGCACCTGCTCACGTAAAAAGGAATTACGAAAGAGCGGTGCAGTTCAATGGCGGACTGAAAGGGGATTGGGAAATAAAAGTATATCACGACTACAAAGAGCTGCTGGCAAATAAAGAGATCGATGCGGTGCTTATCAGCCTGCCCGATCACCATCATGCGGTGGTGGGCGTGCATGCCGTTAATGCCGGCAAGCATGTGTATTTACAAAAACCCGCCTCCCTTACCATTGAGGAAGGCAGGATCTTAAGCAATGCCGTGAAAAAAAGCGGAAAGATCCTGCAAATGGGAAGCCAGCAACGTTCAACGGATCCATGGCCGCAGTTTAAAAAGGTTTGTGAGCTGGTGCGCAATGGAAAGATAGGGCAATTGAAATCCGTTGAGGTAGGTTTACCCGGCGACCCCGGCGGTGGCAGCATAACGCAAATGCCGGTACCTGCTGATCTCGATTACGACGCCTGGCTGGGAACAACGCCGGAGGTTTATTATACGCAAGACAGGGTGCATGCACAGGAAGCAACTATACAAGGGATTACCAGCAGGCCGGGGTGGCTGCGATGCGAACAGTTCGGCGCCGGCATGATCACCGGCTGGGGCGCCCATCATATAGACACCGCGCATTGGGGCATGGGTATGGAACTTTCCGGCCCTATAGAGATCTGGGGCAGTGCAAAATTCCCGGGCGATGATCCCGGTTATAAAGGGTTGTGGGATGTACATGGCATTTTCAGAACGGAAGCGTTGTATGCCAACGGGGTGCATATGATCGTTTCGAACGAATTACCCAATGGGGTAAAGTTTATTGGCACCGAAGGCTGGCTGTGGGCTACTCGTGGCAATTATAAAGTTACCGATACCGATCCCGTAGCAGATAACAGCGGTATTAAACCCATCGATGCCAGCGATCCGAAAATTCTTCAGTCGGTAACAGGTAAAAATGGCATTCATTTGTACGAAAGCAGTGAACAACATGCCAACTGGTTAGATTGTATAAAAACAGGAAAACAACCTTCGGCGCCCGCTGAAGTTGGCCACCGGAGCTGCAGCGCCTGTTTGTTACATCATATGGCCATGAAACTGAAAAGAAAAATTTATTGGGACCCCGTAAGCGAAACTATAACCAATAATGATAAGGACGCTATAGCTATGCTGTCGAGGCCCCGGAGAAAGAAATATGATTTTTAATTCTAGAACTCGGCAATAAGCGAAAGCCATCTTGCTGCCGGTGCGGCCTTCACAATCGGGAATGTCTTCTTTTAGTTTATTATCAGTTTGAGCAGGTAATAACCGGGCAGGGCAAATAAGCAGCAATGCCGATGCTAATATCTTTTTCATATGCTTTGAGGGTATGTTGAATTGAAGATAGGAACCTGCAAGTTTAGACAAACTAGATCCTTACTTTTGTTTCAGTAATATTGGCATAAAGTAAAATAAAACCATTCAAATGAAAAGGATTACAGCATCTATGGTGGCGTTTTGCCTGGCGGGGTTCCTGACAACCACTAGCGGTATACAGGCGCAAACCGGGCAGGGCCGTAAACTATTGGCGCTTTCCAAAGCCGATCATACGTTGGCTATTGTAGATCCCGGATCGTTAAAGGTGATTGCAAAAACGCCGGTAGGCGCCGATCCGCATGAAGTGATTGCTTCGGCAGATGGGAAAACAGCCTATGTGTCCAATACCGGCGGCGGTCGTTTTCATGTGTTGAATGTAATTGACCTGGTGGCGCAAAAGACAATCGATAGTATCGATACCAGTCCGCTAAAGGGCCCGCATGGGCTGGCATTCGTTGATGGCAAATTGTGGTTTTCAGCAGAGGGGTCCAAAGCAGTAGGCCGGTACGACCCGGCCATAAAAAAAATTGATCTGGTAATAGGTACAGGGCAGGGCAGAACCCATATGGTGGAGGTTACCAGGGATGGGCAGCACGCCTATACCACCAATACTACCGGGGGTACGGTCAGCATCTTAAACAGGGCGAATGTTGAATGGGAGCAAACAGTTGTTCAAACCTCCAAAGGAGTAGAGGGGTTTGATATAACACCTGATGGAAAAGAAATTTGGGCCGTTGCAGCAGAGAACGGTTCCATTTATATAATTGACACAGCTTCGAAATCGGTTATTAAGACAATTGATGCAAAAGCCGTAGGCGCCAACCGGCTGAAGATCTCATCTGATGGTAAGCTGGCATTGATCTCGAGCCTGCGTACCGGTGAACTGGTGATCTATGATGTAAAGGCGCGCAGGGAATTGAAGCGGCTTAAAGCAGGAACCGGCGCTGCCGGGTTGTTGATCGACCTTGACAACACCCGGGCCTTTGTAGCCTGCTCACCCGACAATTATGTAGCGGTGGTTAATCTGAAAACCTTTGAAGTGGTTACCCGCATAGATGTAGGCGGCCGACCTGACGGGTTAGCATGGGCGTTGCAGTAAATAATAAAAGAAGGCGTTGTAAAAAAATAGAATATTCAGCCTGAAGTTTTTGGCTGAGCCAAATGATAAGCTTTACTTTTTTCACGTACGGGTTGGTTGAGTATAATATCGATAGAGTAGTTTCGGTTGAAATTGTATTGTAGCAATAACGCTATTATATATTATCATAAAGACTGATGAACGCCTTTAGTGCAGGGGAGGGGGTTACATCTTTTCGATAAACCAGGATCGTGGTCATAAGACCAAGTTCCCGCGGAAGGGCAAACGTTTTGATCTTTCTGCCACTATAGAAAGTGGAGATGATCTCTGCAGGTAAAACGCTGCACCCAATACCTGACTCAATAAAGTTAATTACACCTTCTATTGAATTCATCACTGTTTTATGATATTGCGCAATGCCTTTGCTAACCAGCCAGGAGTCAAGCCGGGCCCTGAAAACACAACCCTGGTCAAAGACGATCGCTTTTAATGGTTTTCTCTTTATAAGATCGTTCAGGCTTTTACAATCAGCAGGCGCAACCACCACTACCTTTTCTTCTTTGATCTTAATCTGCTTCAATTCAGAATTATCCAGCGGTGCTGAAACAAAGGCCGCATCGAGCTTATAATTCAACACATCGTTAATAAGTACCGGTTTCATGGCCGAACGAAAGTCAAGTTCAACAAATGGAAACTTAGCTGAAAGCAGGTTCACCAATTCGGGGCCTTTGAGCGTCATGATCGTTTCGAGGAAGCCGATCTTTATTTGTCCGCGCACTACATCAGTTTTACCGATCAACCGTTTGGCTTCCTCCAATAAATTGTTTAGTTGTTTACTATACCGCATCAGGGTTTCGCCGGCAGCGGTCAATTCCACTTTACGGTTTGTTCTTGTAAAAAGCGCTGCGCCAAATTCTTCTTCGAGGTTCTTTATACGGGCGGTCACATTCGATTGCACGGTGAACATGGCTTCCGCCGCTTTGGTAAAGCTGCCGTGATGCGCCACCGCTTCAAAAAGATTCAGATCATTGGTATTCATAAATCGCAAATTATGATAGTTGAAATCACTTTAAATCGGTTTGAAAGATTAAATATCGGAACTACTTTTGAAAAAAATAACAACGAATGAAAAAAATAAAGTTAGTATTTGCATTGGGAGCGGCAGCTTTACTCTTTAACCACAATATGAAAGCACAAACAAAAACAACATTCAATAACAGAACGGCATCGGCGGCCGGAAGCATTCACTATCGTACAGTGAAAGCCAATGGCCTGAATGTATTTTACCGCGAAGCAGGCCCTAAGGATGCGCCAACGATACTGTTGCTGCATGGGTATCCAACCTCATCACATATGTTTCGCGATCTTATTCCTCTGTTAAGCGGCAAATACCATGTGGTTGCACCCGACCTGCCCGGTTTTGGCTATACCGAAACGCCTGACCGTACACAATTCAATTATACGTTCGATAACCTGGCGAAAACAATGCAGGCGTTCGTTGACGAACTGGGGCTTAAACGTTTTGCCATTTATGTATTTGATTATGGGGCGCCAACGGGCTTTCGGTTGGCATTGGCGAATCCGGAGAAAATTACCGGTATCATTTCACAGAATGGCAATGCTTATGTGGAAGGATTAAGCAGCGGGGGCTGGAACCTTATTCAGCGTTATTGGGAACATGATACCCGCGAGAACAGGGATGCGCTAAGAACCTTTTTCACAACGGAGGGAACGAGGTTTCAATACTTCACCGGGGTGTCTGATTCAACGCTGATCGCACCGGAAGCGTATACTATGGATCAGCATTTTCTCGATCGTCCGCAGTCGGCCGAAATTCAGCTCGACTTATTTAAAGATTACAAAACCAACGTAGCGTTATATCCGAAGTTCCAAGCGTATTTCAGAACTTATAAACCCAAGCTGCTGGCGGTATGGGGTAACAAAGATCCTTTCTTTTTGCCTCCGGGGGCTGAAGCATATAAAAGGGATAACCCAAATGCCATTGTCAAATTTTACGATACCGGACATTTTGCACTGGAAACGCATGTGCAGGAGATTGGTATTGATATATTGAAATTTATGGCGACGCTGCCGGGATAGGCAAAGGGGAGTGGCAGTTATTTCATTGTTTCGCAAGTTGCGAAAATGCGGTGACAGCACACTGGTGTGAAGGAGTAGGAGGGACGATTGGAAAAGTCCACAAAGACTGGATGGCGTCTTTGTGGATTTTTCTTCTGAATTTTTTATTTGGTTTCGACGATTTCTTTGTAACCAGGTAATTTTCCACCTTCGGCTGGCAGTTCAATACTTTTACTATTGTTTTATTAAGCGTTTTGCTACCAATCAGGACCAATCAATGGAGGCGATAAGATAGGTTTATTTTGAAATATGACAAACGGGAAAAACACCTTTTTTCAGGAGTAATGAATGAAAGCTTCTTCAGCGGGAGTTTTTATAAGCGGGGGCGGGCCATATATGGCGTTATAGGGCATTAAGCAAAATTCCTGCTTAAAAAACCATTGATCAATTCCACCACCTCATCAAAATTTGTTTCAAGCAGCATATGCGAGCCGTCGAGAATGTGAATTTGTGCATCGGGCAGATCTCTCTTGTAACAATGTGCCTCCGCCACGTTGAAATAGGGTTCATACTTTCCCCACATAACCAGGGCCGGCGGCTGGTAAGTGCGGAAATATTCCTGGAAGACGGGAAATAGTTCAATATTGCTTTTATACGTACAGTTCAACTCATACTGCATTTCAGCATTGCCGGGCCGGCTCATCCGCTCCCAGTCGAGCAGCCAGGTTTCGGGGCTTACCCGGCTGTGAAGTGCTTCGGGTAAACCGGCATAGTACTGGCTCTTTGTTCCTGCTGCACTTATAAATGCATATACCTTTTTCTTTTTTTCTTCTGTAGGATGGTCCCAGTAATCTCTTACTTCATCCCATATTTTTTCTACACCTTCAAGATAAGCATTACCGTTTTGAACAATGAGCCCGTCTATTTTTTCAGGATGGTTCACGCAGATGCGCAGCCCCATAGTGGCTCCATAATCATGCAGATAAATAGTGAATTTTTTCAGATCTATTACCTCTGTGAACCTGGCGATGCAGGCGGAAATATTTTTAAAAGAATATTCGAAACTATTTCGGTCGGGAAAAGCACTGAACCCAAAACCGGGGTAATCGGGCGCAACAAGATGATACTTATCAGCAAGTGCAACCATTAAATTTTTAAACATCACAGACGAGGTCGGAAACCCATGCAGCAGCAGCAGGGATGGATTTGTTTTATCGCCGGCCTCGCGGTAAAATATGTCGATACCATCGACATTCACTGTATTGTGAAAAATTTGCCTGCTCATCGTTATCCGGGCTTCAAATTTTATGCCCGGCCACGGCTCAACGGCTAATTCAGTGGCTGCGGCTGCAACGTTTCCGCTTCAAACTTAACGTTTACAGTCAGGTTAAAAGGAGCGTAGTATTGGGTAATGATCTTGCGGATCTTTTCTTTGCTTTGCTCGCGATAGGCAGTGTTCTGTTCAATTTGTTGACGGGTGGTGGTGTACAGTTTTTTTTGTACGTCGGTGTACGTTTCATCGTCGGAGAACATGAACCAGCCTTTTTTGTTGGCCGTTTCCATCTGGTCGAGGCGCAGCTCGTAGCTCAGAAGTTTGGTTGCAGGTATAAGTACCGTTACTTCCTTTTTACCGACAATCACTTTGAAATTCTTTTCATCGATATTTACCCCAAATTTGGCCGTGTACGGAACGGTTACCCATATGGTATTTTCTGCAAATACCTTGCGCAGATTGTCGGCCCAGCCGCCGTCGTTGGTGAGGTTGCTTCTTTTGATCGTAGCGGTTCCCTGTACTTCAAGACTGGCAAGTTCTGCAATTTCGCGTACAATAAGGCTGTTGGAGAGGACCTGTTCATGTACATTTCGTGCGCCGGAGCGTTGGCCCAGCCAAAACACCAATACAATTGTCAATACCAATACCGGCCAGATGATCAGTTTCTTCATTGAAGTGGATTTTTCAGGGCAGGTATTTACCCTGCCATTAACACCGGCAAGTTATAATTAAATAATTGCACCGGAAAGTGTGGGGTTATTTTCTTTCTCCCTTCCATTCACCCCCCATTTTGTCCATTTCCCGGTAAAGCTGCGTTGTTTTCCTGGCCTGCGGGGGCAGTTTTGGGCCATTGAATAACAACCACAATTAATTCGTATGCTAAAAAGCAAACAGATTACAGCGCTTATAATGACCCTGCTTCCGCTGGTAATATTTGCCCGGCAGCAACCTGTTTTCACGGTAGCCGGAACTGTAAAAGATAAAAAAACTGGCGAAACCCTCAGTGGCGCCAGTATTGGCTTTTTACAAAAGGAAAAACTGGGTGTCGTTACCAATGCATATGGATTTTACTCCATTTCCCTGCCCAAAGGTGAGTACACCATGATCATTTCTTTCTCGGGTTATGCCATCGACACCGTTCAGCTCGATCTGCAAAAGAATATAGTAATGAACCGGAGCTTATCGGTAAGCAATGGCCAGTTGCAACAGGTTGTTGTATCGGCAAGAAAAGCTGCCGGTTTACTAAAGACGCCGCCCGGTTTACAAAAAATGTCGATAGAGGAAATTAAATCGATACCGGTATTGCTGGGTGAAAAAGATATTTTAAAAACCATTCAATTACTGCCCGGTATAAAATCGGCAGGTGACGGAAAATCGGGTTTTTACGTGCGGGGCGGGGCGGCCGATCAAAACCTCATCCTGCTCGATGAAGCGCCCGTATACAATGCTTCCCACCTGTTAGGTTTCTTTTCGGTTTTCAATGCAGATGCTATTAAGGATGTATCCATTTACAAAGGCGGCATGCCGGCAGCGTACGGCGGCCGGCTGGCTTCGGTTGAGGATATTAAAATGAAAGATGGCAACGATCAGCAGTTTTCAGGCAGCGGCGGAATCGGTTTAATTGCCTCGCGGTTTAGCCTTGAAGGCCCCATCGTTAAAGATCAAGGTTCGTTCACCATCAGCGGCCGCAGAACCTATGTCGATCTGTTTACCGGTCTTTCATCCGACACCAACATCAGCAATACCAAATTGTATTTTTACGATCTCAACCT
This sequence comes from Niastella populi, assembly GCF_002078015.1. Taxonomy (GTDB): domain Bacteria; phylum Bacteroidota; class Bacteroidia; order Chitinophagales; family Chitinophagaceae; genus Niastella; species Niastella populi. Next base: position 565,319 of record NZ_LWBP01000001.1, read on the forward strand.
GAAAGCGAACTACAGACTTGGTAAAAAAGACAGGCTGTTTATCTCCGGTTATTTTGGAAAAGACGTGCTGGAGTTTCAAAACGAAGGGGGAATAGATTGGGGGAATGCCACCGCTACATTCCGATGGAACCATATTTTCAACAGCAGGCTGTTCTCCAATACCTCACTCATCTATAGCCGGTATAATTACAATACTCAGTTTGCCAGCGATAACAACAATATCAGGGTTACTTCCGATATAACTGACTATCAGTTCAAACAGGATTTCAACTATTATCTCGATCCGCGCAACAGGTTTGATGTTGGTTTTAATTTCATCTATCACATTACCCAACCGGGAGAGGCCAGGGCCAGCGAAAGCTCCAATTTCAATGATATTACACTGGAAAAGAAATATGCGCTGGAAAGCGCTGCCTATGCGTCGCATGAATGGAGCGCTACCGATAAATTGAAATTCATGTATGGTATCAGGCTTAGCGCCCTTACCGTATTGGGCCCCGGTAACATGTATACATATGACCAGGACGGTAATGTGCTAACCACTACCTGGTACAGCCGCGGTAAAGCCGTAAAAACATATTTAAACCCCGAACCGCGTTTGGCCGTAACATATCAGTTAGATAACATCAACTCCGTTAAACTGGCGTATGACCGGAATGTGCAGAACATTCACCTGTTGAACAATTCCACATCGTCGAGCCCTACCAATGTATACCTGCCAACCGGTAATATAGTACAGCCACAGGTAGCCGACCAGGTATCGGCCGGGTATTACAGCAATTTTCATAACCGCCGGTACGAGTTTTCGACGGAAGTGTATTATAAAAAATTGCAGAACCAGCTCGACTATAAAAACAATGCGGAACTGGTAGGCAATAATAATGTAGAGGCCGACCTGTTGTTTGGAAAGGGGAGAGCTTATGGCTGGGAAAACTATTTTAAGAAGAAAAGCGGTAAACTAACCGGCTGGATCAGTTACACACTTTCGCGAACAGAACGAAAAATAGAAGGTGTAAACAATAACGACTGGTATCCTGCATTCCAGGATCAAACCCACAGCCTTTCGATCGTAGGAATTTACAAGTACAATCAAAAGTGGACTTTCTCCGCCTCCTGGGTATACAATACCGGCAATGCGGTTACCTGGCCTTCGGGTAAATTCCCGGTCGATGGCGTACCTGTTTACTATTATGCCAAACGCAACGGCGACCGCCTGCCGGCTTATCACCGGCTCGACGTCGGCGCTACCCTGCAGTTAAAAAATACCGCCCGGTTTCAAAGCGATCTTAATTTTTCTATCTACAACGCCTACGGGTACGAAAACCCATACAGCATCAAATTTCAGAACGATCCAAAAAATCCTGCCCGTACGCAGATAGAGCAAACCACGCTGTTTAGAATGGTGCCTGCCGTTACTTACAATTTTAAATTTTAATTATATGCGAACCTACCTGAAAATAATTGCATTTACTGGCGTTTTACTTGGCTGCAAAAAGATCATTTCGCCGCAATTGAACCATGCAACGCCGCAACTGTATATCCAGGGTGCGGTGAGCGATACGGCCGGGCCTTATTTCGTGACTATTGTTAAAACCATTGGTTTTTATGATAGCAATGAGTTTCCCGGTGTTTCCGGCGCTGTGATCTCCATTACCGATTCAACGGCAGGGATAACCGACCAGTTAATAGAAACTGGCACAACCGGCGTGTATAGCACCCGTACAATCATGCAGGGCATACCCGGACATACCTATTTGTTACAGGTAACCCTCGATGGCAAAATATACACTGCTTCCTCAACCATGCCGCAACCGGTGTTGCTCGATTCTGTGACCTTCAATACCAGCGATACCGCGGAAATTGCTGCAGTCGCCAATTACCAGGACCCATCCAATGCCATTAATTATTACAAATACAACCTGGTATTGAATGGCGTTAGGGTCAAACGTTTTTCAACGTTTGAAGACCGCCTGTCGAACGGCCGGTATATCCGTGATAAAATAGATGCCGATACGGGTGAGATCAAACGCAATTATTCGGTGCAGCTCAACCTGGTAGGCATCGATGCCGCCGTATATAACTATTTACATGAGGCCGAAGGGGTAGCTTATGACAATGATGACCTGGTATCGCCCGCTACGCCCGGTTCCAATATCCGCGGTGGATGTTTGGGCTATTTCAGCGCCCAAACGGTCAGTAATAAAACGGCAGTGGTAAAATATTAATAATAATATTGCATTCTATAAATATGCAAATTACCCAGCAAAACAAACAGTTGATCTACATGGCAGGCGCCATCAACCTGTTGTTTCTTTTATTGTGTGTGCTGTTCATTATTTATTTAAAATATGACCAGGGTATTTATCCGGCGCTGATGCTGAAGTTATTGAAATTTACCTTTGCCAATAGTGTTTGCTGGGTGATCGATCTGCTTATCTTACTGTTCTTTTTACCGGTTATGCCCGCCATAAAAGCTGCGCGGTGGATATTCTTTTACCTGCCCAGTTACCTGGTTACCTGTTCTATTGGAATGTTCATTGCGCATTCACCGGTTTACCGGTTCCTGAGCGATAAACCTATAAATCATCCCATTTCGGGACCGCTTATTTTTGTTGCCTGTTTCAATACGCTGTCGCTTATTGCTATAGAGTTAATTCAATCACGGTCGGCACAGGCCAGTATTCAACTGGCATATGCCAATATGCAGGCCGAGAATACCAGGCTGCGAATGAAGAGCCTGGAAGCGCACCATGAGAAATTGAAAAGTCAACTGCATCCGCATTTTCTTTTTAATTCATTAACGGCGCTTAAATCGTTGATCCGAAAAGATGCGGTGCTGGCGGAAGATTACCTGCTGAAGTTGTCTTCCTTTTTGCGTTTCTCGATTTCTCACAATGAACAAAATGTCGTTCCGCTGGCAGAAGAATTGAAGTTTTCGCTTTATTATCTTGAAATGCAAAAGATCAGGTTACGGGAAGCGCTGGTATATAGAGTAGGCATTCCCGATGCATTTTTGCCCGATGCATTATTGCCGGTGTTCTCGTTGCAGTTAACTATCGAAAACGCCATAAAGCATAATTTGCTTACACAGGAATCGCCTTTATATCTCAATATTTATTACCAGGAACCGGGCTGGATCCTGGTTGAAAATAATATTCAGCCGAAATTACACGCAGATGGTAATGGCGGTGTTGGATTGAAGAATTTGTCGGACAGGTACAAATTACTTTCACAGGACGATATCAGCATCGAGAACGACGGCCGCTTTTTCAGGGTTTATTTAAAAGTTATTCGCTCATGAATATAGCCATCATAGAAGATGAACAGCTTACCGCGGAAGACCTGGCCGGGCTCATCGGCAGCATCGATAACGACATCAGGGTAGTAGCGCTGCTCGATTCCGTAAAAAATGCAACGGCTTTTTTGCAGCAGGCGCCGGCTGTTGATCTGATCTTTTCAGATATTCAACTGGGTGACGGGTTGAGTTTTGAAATTTTCAGAACGGTACCGATACATGCCCCGGTGATCTTTTGTACAGCTTATGATGAATATGCGCTCGACGCTATCAAAAGCAATGGGATCGAGTATATCTTAAAGCCCTATACCGGGCAGGGTATTGATGAAGCGATCGGGAGATACCGGCGGCTCAAAGACCATTTCTCGGCCGGGCCCGATTATGAAAAAATTATCCAGGCAATAACCGGTCACAAAACACCAGATAAAAAAGCCAGCTCCATACTGGTTTACCATCGCGATAAAATATTACCCGTTGGTTTAAACGAAGCTGCTGTTTTTTATATTGATAACGAGTTAACACATGTGCAGTGTTTCGACAACAGGGATTTTGTTCTGAACCAGTCGTTAGATGAGTTGGAGGAATTGTGCGGCAGTACTTTTTTTCGAATCAACCGGCAGCACCTCGTAAACAGGCGCGCCATTCAGGATGCCAATCACATCCGGCACCGGAAATACATCGTCAACCTTTCTGTACGATTTAAAGAAACCCTGGTCGTAAGTAAGAACAGGACCGCTAATTTCCTGGCGTGGCTGATAAAATAAGTTTCTAAATGGGAAAAGGCAAAAAAGCCTGTTGCTGCAACAGCATACAGGCTTTTGCTTTTAAACTATTTCCCTATAATTTCTTTACGGTGCTGAATACCCCAGGCGGTGAGGTCCTTGATTATCGTCTGCAACGATTTTCCGTGTTTCGTTAATTCATACTGCACCGTTACCGGCTGCGTATCCAAAACAGTTCGTTTGATCAGTTTGTTTGTTTCGAGTTCCTTCAATTCCTTGCTCAGCATTTTGTTCGAAATACCGTATACATCGTTCAGGATGTCGGAAAATCGCCGTTTGTTATAAAGGCAGATAGATGTGATGATGGCTATTTTCCATTTGCCGCTCAGTACATCCATTGAATCCTGAATGGCGCGCATTTCCTTTTTATGCGCTTCTTTTAGAAGCGGTTTACATTCCATGTCGTTACTTTATTGTTACCGGGTTACCCCTGGGTTACTGTTACTTTTCGTAACAAAGTTACTAAAGTAAATGCGGCTCCGCTAACTTTACACCTCCAACAATAAATAAAAATTAAAATGAGCAAGTTAAACAACAGGGTAGCCATAGTTACAGGGGCATCGAAAGGAATAGGCGCATCTATCGCTAAATATTTTGCAGCGGAGGGGGCAAAGGTTGTTGTCAATTATGTATCGGGCAAAGAGGGAGCCGGCAAAGTTGTAAATGCAATAAAAGATGCTGGCGGTACGGCCATTTCAGTGCAGGCCGATGTGTCGAAAGAAGCCGATGTGATCAGGCTGTTTGAAGAAACAGACAAAGCATTTGGCGCATTGGACATTCTCGTGAACAATGCGGGCGTTTATATTTACGAGCCTATTGAGCAGGTGTCGGAAGGGACCATCAACCAGCATTTGAGTATAAATGTTATAGGGGCTATACTCACCATTCGCGAAGCGGTAAAACGGTTTGGCGACAGGGGTGGGAATATCATCAACATCAGCTCAGGTGCAAGCAGGACGCCTATGTCTACAGGATCGGTGTATTCTGCAACCAAAGCCGCGCTGGACGCCCTTACCATTTCATTATCGAAAGAGTTGGGGGCAAGAAATATCCGTATCAATTCGATACTGCCCGGGGCCACTGAAACCGAAGGAACACATACCACCGGCATTGTGGGCAGTGATTTCGAAAAAAAATTAATAGAGAATACACCGCTTGGCCGGATGGGGCAGCCGGAAGATATTGCGAAGATCGCCGTATTCCTTGCCTCTGAAGATGCAGCATGGGTAACAGGAGAAAAGATCTCCGTGTCGGGTGGTATTTACGGTTTTTAAAGAACGCACAGGCGGCTTTTATGCCGCCTGTTCTTATTTGCGGCGCCCTCTGTTTCTATAGCTTTTAAAAGAGTTTTCTCTCTCCGGCTGCCTGCTTTTTTTACCGCCATCGCCTTCTTTATTCGTTTTATGCGTATTCTTTTTCGGGCGGCCGTGAGCAGATTTTTGTGCAGCATTTTTTCCTTTCCCCGGTTTCGCATCCTTCCTGCCTGTTTGCGCCCTGCCTTCTTTACCGGCAGGTTTTGTTGTTTTGAACTTACCGGTGGTCTTCTCTTTGTCTTTTGAAGCAGCGCCTGTTTTGGGGGGTGCAGATCTGTGTGCAGCCTTTTTGTCCCTGCGGGGGGCAGGTTTGCCTTTACTTTCTTCTTTTGTTGACCCTGATATGTTTTCCATCAACTGCAACAATTCCACATCACTCAGGTATCGCCATTTTCCAACTGCCAGTTTGTCGAGCCTGATGTTCATGATGCGCACCCGTTGCAAACCTGTAACAGCGTAGCCCAGGTATTCGCACATGCGCCTGATCTGGCGGTTGAGGCCCTGTGTAAGCGTGATGCGGAAGGTTTGGCGGCCGATCATCTGCACTTTACAGGGTAGGGTGGTAGTGTCGAGAATGGGCACTCCCTGCGACATCTGTTGTACGAACGCATGATCGATGGGTTTATTAACCCTTACGATGTATTCTTTTTCGTGATTGTTATCGGCCCTGAGGATCTTGTTAATGATATCGCCGTCATTGGTAAGCAGGATCAGCCCTTCAGAGTCTTTATCGAGGCGGCCAATGGGAAAGATCCTTTTGGGATAGTTGATGAAACTAATGATATTGTCCTTGATGTGCAATTCGGTAGTGGTAGTGATGCCGGGCGGTTTATTGAGCGCCAGGTATACGCGTTTTTCCTTTTTGGCGGCGGTGACGAGGCTGCCATCCACCTCAACAGTGTCGCCGGGTTTGTACCGGTTGCCTAATGCAGCCGGCCGGTTGTTCAAAAATACCCGGCCTTCCTTGATGAGTTCGTCGGCTTCGCGGCGTGAGCAATAACCCGTATCGCTGATAAACTTGTTTAAACTGATCGAATTGTCCAATGATGTATGTTTTAGCGGTCGGCGTATGCTTCCCGGTCGCAAAGGTCGGGAATTGAGAACAAAAAAAGCGCCTTCGCGGGAATTCGGTCTTTTCAGCCCGGGCTATGAATATAAATGCCTAACCGGTCTTCTGCACACACCAGGTAGTCATACACCGCATATTCTGCACGTTGGTGGTTTTTATGGGTTCATATAAAACACCAAATTCGCTGGTATATTTCAGCAACGTTTGTTCATTGACTAAAAACCGTTCTGACCCATCGGGCAGTAAATAACGGTCATTGCCTAGTGGTTTTACCAGGTTTTCTATCCCGATGTCCGATGCCAGCCGTGCAAAGAAATAACCACCGGGTTGCAGCACCCTGAACATGGCCCGCAGCATGGCATCGAAATGCTGCGCACTCTTCGCAAAATGCAATACTGCGCTGCAAATGATGAGGTCAAACGCCGCATCATCGAATGGCAGATCTTCCGCCGGGGAAACGGTAAAATTCTCCAGCGGATTGCCAGGGGCAAGTGCAGCAGATAATTCCCTGACCGCTTCCACCGCATGGGGATTCTGATCGATACCAAACACCTCGTAACCATTGCGTAAAAAGTAAAACAGGTTCCGCCCATTACCGCAACCCACATCCAATACTTTTTTGCAGTTGTCATAACGGCCTTTCAGCAGTTGGTCGAACAGATAGATATCGATATTGCCGTAGGTTTGTTGTAGTTTGTTTTGCATGTTATGTATTGAATAGGGAGCAATGTAAAGAAGTGGGCTTTGTTTTTACCGGGCGGTTTCCTTTTGTATAGCTCAGTTGAAAGAGCGCCTGAACCCGAGCGGCGAAAAATTGGTTTTTGTTTTAAATAATTTACTGAACGACTGTGGATGTTCGAAACCCAGTGCGTAGGCTATTTCACTTACTGATAATGTTGTGGTTGACAGCTTTTCCTTTGCCTTTTCGATCAGTTTATCATGGATATGCTGCTGCGCATTTTGTCCGGTCAGCGCCCGCAGCATATCGCTTAAATAACCGGGTGACAGATGCAGGTTGTCGGCAAGGTCCTGAACGGTTGGGATGCCTTTGTTTAAGCCATGCTCATCGCTGAAGTACCTGTTCAACAACTCTTCCAGTCTTTGCAGCAGATCGTTGCTGACGGTTTTACGGGTAATGAACTGGCGCTTATAAAAACGGTTGGCGTAATTCAGCAGCAATTCGATCTGCGATATGATCACATCCTGGCTGAAGTCATCTATACGGCTGTTCAGTTCCTCTTCCATGATCCTGAAAATAGAAATGATGGTGGCTTTCTCATTTTCCGAAAGGTGCAGGGCTTCGTTGACGGTATAGGAAAAGAACCCGTACTGACCGATCTTTTTGGCAAGCGGGTAACCCAAAAAGAAATCCGGGTGAATCAGCAGGACATGCTCAGAGCAAACTGTTCCCTCGTCTGCGCTACCGACCACCTGGCCGGGGGAAGCGAACAGCAAACCGCCTTCATCGAAATCGTAATGACCCTGGCCATATTTTAATTTACCGCCAAGTTTTGGCTTGTAAGAAATTTTATAAAATCCCAGTACATGATGCTGCGCCGGCCGGTTTAATTCCGACAGGGCATGTGTTCCATTGATCAAACTGATCAGGGGATGTTTTGGATGAGGCAGTCCAAAGGCGCGGTGTGCATCGGACAACGTCTCAAATTTCAGCAGGCTTTTCTCTTCTTTTTTCATCTTGTACAAATTTAATCATAACCGGCAATCATTTAGTTACCGGTTATGACCGGTTATTATTTAGATAAAGACTGGGCTGAACTGGAAACGGCATCCCATTTTTCCCAAAGCGCCAACCGTTCTTCATAAGCGGCCCTTACCCAGGGCAGGTTCTGGTTGCCGAGATGGAAGCGTAGGGGCGGGTTGTCCGCATCTACGATCTGGAAAAGCGCCTGGGGGGTGGCATTCGGATCGCCTCTTTCCAGGTCTTTAATTGTTCCGATGAATTGCGTTTTAAAATCCGAATATATGTCCATGCCCTTTGCAAACTTCAGGGATTCCTGGCTGCCAAATTCTGTTGCGTATGCGCCCGGTTCAATAATGGTTACTTTTATACCGAAGTCTTTCACCTCTTTCGACAGGCTTTCGTGAATAGCCTCGAATGCCCATTTAGATGAGCAGTAGTAGCCGATTACCGGCATTGTTACATGGCCAAGGTTGCTGGAGGTACCAAGGATATGACCGCCGCCCTGCTGCCGGAGTAACGGTAATGCTGCCTTAATAACAGCCAACGCGCCGAAAATGTTGGTTTCATACAATGCTTTAACATCTTCCGCACTTGCTTCCTCGATGGTGCCTACCAGCGAATAGCCGGCGTTGTTCAGCACAACGTTTAACCGGCCGAAATGGGCATAAGCCTGTGCTACAGCGGCTGCTGCCCGGGCATGGTTCGTTACATCCAGTTCAAGTGTCAATACGTTATCGCCATACTTTTCTTTAAGTACCGCCAAACTGGCTATGTTACGTGCTGTTGCGGCAACTTTATCGCCACGCTCCAGGGCGGCGGCGGCCCATATACGTCCAAAACCACGCGAGGCGCCGGTAATGAACCAGACCTTACTGTTTCTTTGATTTTCCATGTTCATTTCTTTTTCAATTTTTTGATAGAACAAAGCTCAGGAGTTGCCGGCGGCCGCACGTAGTCTAATCGGGTGCTTTTGTAGCCTGATTGCGGATTTTGCGTCATTGCCCGTGGCAGCCGGGAACTGATCAAAATGACTGGTTGCTTAAAACAATTTGCCATATTTTGCGATAATTTGCGAAATTGCATAATATTACAAAAAGGATAAACTGGCTTACATGTTAAAAGAGAAACGGTTTGAGATCATCCTGGAAAATCTAAAAAAGAAGAAAGAGGTTACTTTCGAGGAACTGGCTGTAAAGCTGGGCGTATCTGATGATACCGTTAGGAGGGATATAGAGCACCTGCATAAAAATGGTTTGTTATCAAAAGTTCGGGGCGGGGCAATACCCCGCGCGAAGAACCCGCTGACCTTCCAGGACAGGCAAAAACACCTGAAAAAAGAAAAAGATGTAATTGCCCTTAAATCACAACAACTGATACAGGATGGAATGACCGTTTTTATGGATGGCGGCACCACCATTTGCGCTGTAGCAGCCTATTTTCCTACGGATATCAGGTTAAGGGTGATCTCCAATAATTATACCTTGATCTCGATCCTGGCCGCCTATAAAAATGTGGAGCTGATCGTTGCTGGGGGGAATTATGACCGCGATCTGCAAATATTTTCCGGGCTCGCCACCTGTACAGGCGTTGCCGGTTTTACGGCGGACCTTTACCTGATGGGCACCTGTGGGGTTGACCAGCAATTCGGAATTTCCTCCACTTTTCAGCACGATGCCGATGTAAAAAGAGCTATGAAAAAAAATACCCGCAGAACGATAGTGCTGGCCAATGACCAGTCGCTCAGGCGGGTAGATGCATTTAAAGTTTGCGGTATACAGGAAATCGATGTTTTGATAACCAACCTGAATAGTGATCACGAAGAACTGGAAGCATTTCGCAACCTTGATATAGAGATCATATAGGATCTAAACTTTATAATGGCACCGCCCGTATAGATAACTATATGGGCTTTTTTGTGTCAGTGATTTAACAGGTATTCATTTGTATATTTTGCGTAAATATGCAAAATTGCATAATATTGCATCATGAAGGTTGCTATTACATAATAAATTCATTTAATAATATGATAAAACTTGTTGTTACAGACCTTGACGGAACGTTGCTTAAAGACAACCACGAAGTGCCGGAACGATTTTGGGATATTGCAGACCGGTTGTTCAGGAAGGGGGTTAAGTTAGGCATTGCTTCGGGCAGGCCTCATTTCAGCATCACCGAAAATTTCAGGTCAATTATGGAACATCTGTACGCTATATCAGATAACGGCAGCATGATCATTCATAATAAAACTGAATTGTTTTCGAAACCTTTGCCACAGCATGAAATAGAAGCGCTGGTAATGGCGGCGCGTTCAGCCCCGCATGGCTGGCCAATTCTTTGCGGAAAGGATATCTGGTACGTGGAGAATTCAGATAGCAGGCTTATAGAAAAGATCTCGAACTACATCAGGAATTTTAAGATCGTGGATGACCTTACGAAGGTTGATGATGCCGTATTAAAGATAACTGTATTAGATCTCATGGGTGCTGAACAAAATAGTTATCCTTACTTCAAACAATTCGAAGATAGATTGAAGATTGCCGTAGGCGGCGCAGTCTGGCTCGATATCACTCGTACAGATGCCAATAAGGGCGAAGCGGTACAGGCGCTGCAACAATTAAATGGCATAACACCTGATGAAACACTCGTATTTGGCGATTTTATGAATGACTACGAAATGATGAAAGCCGCAACATACAGCTATGCCATGAAAAATTCGTATTCCAAAATTTTAGAGGTCGCCAATTTTGTTACCGAAAAAGACAATAATGAGGAGGGCGTTCTGGATGTGATAGAGGCGCTGTGTTTTAAATCATAACTATTGGCCTGAAATCAGCAAATTTATCGGACTACCGCGACCGGCATCGCCAGGAATCCAATCGCTATAAGGGATCATTACCAAACGACTTTTCATTGTCGGCGATATTCTTATCGATCAGGAGCAGGTTGGGGTCAAGTACGATCTTCGCTGGTTTTTGTGAAACAGATATTTTCAGTGTAGGATGTGCTGAAGTGATCTTTATTTTTTTTATGCCGGCAAGGGTTTCGTTCCCCTCCTTATCCTTTGTGTAAACTCCCAGCTCAACATAATCATTAATGGCTGTAGGTATTTCATTGCCCTGCGGGTTTATTTTTATTTTTTTCAGATCGGGCGTCACCGTTATGGTATACTGGTTTGCAGCAGTTTTTTCATAGTGTGCCTGGCCCAATTTGTTGTCATATAGTATAACCGAGGTAAACAGGTCGCTGAGAATATATTGCATACTGTCAGGGGTTACCTGCCTTAAGTAGCAAAGCAGATCGTTTGTGGTGGGATACCGGCCGGTATATTGCTTTTTCAACCCGGTGTAGCTATTCCAGTCCCTGATAAAACGCTGTAACGCTTTATCGACACTGTCTTCAGAGATGTAATGTTGAAGTGCATGCAGGCTGATCAAACCCTTGTTGTAATGAACATATTCCTGTTTGGACCCCACTAACGAAAGGGGAGACTCGGGGATGGCCTTTTCCGACCGGCCTTTTAAATAATGCTCCATATTCCATCTCAGCAGTTTGTTAACTTTTTCTGCCGGGAATTCCTTTTTAAAGACCATCAGTGCCGAGTACTGAGCCAGTGATTCGGAGATCATTGTCTTACCCTGCACATTTGCCGGGTTCACCAGGTCGCCCCACCAATGATGGGCCATTTCATGCGCTGTGATGTAAAAAGGCATGTCCATATCCGTTTCATCATCGATATTCATGATAAATCCAACGTTCTCGGCAATTGATATCAGCCCGGGGAAAGCCTGGCCTCTTCCGGAATAAAAGGGTGATTCTGCCACGCGTACCTGTTGATATCGATAGGGCGTGAAGTGTTTACTGTAATGATCGAGAGACTTTTTCATGCCGTTCATCATTCTATCCAGATTGAAGGTATGCCCGGGATGGTAGTAGATCTCCAGGGCGGTATTTTCTTTACCGGGATGCCAGAATTCGCTTTTGACGGCATACCTGGCCGAAAGCACTGCATAAAAATTGGAGACCGGTTCGTCGGAAACAAAATGAAAATAACGACGCGCTTGTTGGGTCCACCTTTTTATTAAACTACCGGGAGCTACAACAACCTGACTGGTATCTGTACTGACTGTTATGTCAAGATCGATCTCTTCACCATCTCCGTTTGACTTGCCTTCAAGCAGGGCTACCGGATCGTCGATAGCAGCCCTTCCGGGCTGGCGATTCAATCCATATGCTGCACGAATGGTTGGATCCTCCAGTTCAAGGTCGTGGTTGTAGCCAATTGTTGGAAAATGATAATTATCGAGCAAAGTGCCATTATACACCATAAAGGTATTGGTGCTTTCTGGAAATCCGGCGGGAGTAAAATGCTGAATGAATTCCATTTTTAAAGTGTCTCCCGGTTGCAGCGGTTGTTCCAGTTTTAAAATATAATAACCAAAACGAATATACGTGCTATCCCTGATGGCTCCTCCTTCCACGGCAAGGTATTCCAGTTTTACCTCATCAACCGGCAGCTTTTGAATATGAATTTCATAAATGCTCTTTTGTCCCGGATTGAATAACAGGTATTGTCCCTTTACCGAATACTTTCTTTGGCCGGGATAAAGGTCCAGCTTCAGTGATACCGCAGCTATGCGGGGTTGACGCTGCGTTATGAGCGGCTTTAGCTGCTGTTCGTATTCGGCCCGGAACGTATTTTGAGTAGACCTGGAGGCATACCTGTTTAATATATTGGTATTGTAAAAAATATATCCGCCTGAAAAAATAAAGACTATCAATACAGACATTGAAATGCGCTTAACCGTAATCAACAGCGCTCTATGTTGCCGCCAACGTTTCCTGAATCCGGTATCTGCGCCTCTTACTGAAAAAAGCACTGCGATCATAAAAAGCAGAACAGAAAAGGAGATCCAATATGTTTTGAACCAAAGGTAAGGTTGCAGGAAATGGCCATACCCGTTCATGTCGGAATAAGAGGTAAGGAGTGAGCCGCCAAAAGTAACAAGGCCGTGATCGATGCCAAGCAGCCTGCAGCCAAAAGTACATATGCCGATAAAAATAAGTGCCACCAGGTGTGCCAGGTATTTGTTATTCACGAGCACCTGGGCAACAAAACAAACAACTCCAAGCAAAAACAAAAAGGGGAACACTTCAATAAAAAAGGCTGCCAGGTAAATAGCTGGTTCAAACTTATAATAGCCATGGGAGAACTGGAACAGGATACCCGTGCCTGTCATTGTAAAAAAGAGAAGGATAAGTGTAAGCATGAGGCCCAGGAATTTGCCGCCCAGGCTGATCAGGTTCGAAGCAGGCAGCGTATCAAACAGCGGATCGATCCCTGAATCTCTTTCCTTCCAAACGAGTTCGCCGGTGTAGAAGATAACGATTGCCAGGAAGAAGAGTCCCGTAAGTTCAATCAGTTCGCCGGCAATAAGATAAGAGGCCGGAACATTGTTCACCCCATAGCCCGTGTTAAGATTGAATGAATTGATGAGCAAAACGCCCATTCCACAAAGTACGATCACCTTGAAGGAAAGGGTGGCAACGATCGATCTGAAACTGAATAACGTAGTATGAAAAAGTTGAATGAAAGTTTTTTGTTTGCCCGCATCAGGGGATGCGAACGGTATGGGCCCCGGAACATAACCGGGTATGTTTTTATCCTGGGTTTTACCTGCGTATTTTTTTTTTGTGGATGTTTTATCAGCCAGCACATTAAAGGTAAAGAAATAGTGTCCGATGCCAAGTGTGAGCATGCCGAGCGATATCCAGAATAAGCGGTTGTAAAGCATTATTCCCGTTAGGGGTACCAAAGCCGTGTTGCGATCATCGATACTCCAGGATGCAGTTGTAATACGCACTGTTTGAAAGGTGAATGGTTCCAGGATACCTGTCAGGAGCTGATTTTCGGGGTATTTCAACAAGTTGACGGCTAACAGGTATACTATCAGAAAGAAGCATCCCTGAATATATACGATCAGTAAACTCCGGCTTAATGCGCCGGTAACAAAAAAGAGACATCCGCCAAAGAACAAGGTGGGCACTACCAAAAAGAGGAACGGCTGAAGATAATGCCAAAGATGAAACGGGATAAGTTCATCTGCCCGATGCCAGGGCATCGCATCGCCAACCATCATGCCCAATGGAATGGCGGTAAAAATAAAGACCAGGATCACAAGAGATCCCAGGAACCTGCCCATAAGATAGTCACTTTTTTTAACCGGGTTCACAAACAATAAAGCTTCCATCCGGTGATCGAAATCTCTCAGTACAGCCGTTCCCATGATCATAGAGGGTATCATAAGAAGAAACGCCGAAATGATACCCATGCTTTTTGCAATGGTTAAAGGTGCATTTCTTTTGAATGCATCAGGTTGGCCTTCAAAAATAAAGTCTACAGCAACGATGGAAAACATAAATACGATGATAAAACTGAGGTAGGTATTGTACTGGCGGATGCGGTAATTGAGCTCAAATTTGATTATTTCAAACAGCATGAAGAGGGTTTTATAATGCGATCAGTAAAGTTTTTGAACAGGGGCGGGAGCGCCGGAGATCTTTGAGAAGTAAACGTCACTCAAATCAGCCTCAACCGGTTTAAATCCTTCACCCGGGGTGGTTTTACTGAATATGTGGATGACCGTGTTGCCCTGGAAAAGCCGGTTGGCAATTATCGTATAACGTTCGTTATATACCCCGAACTCATTTTTTTGAATAACCTTACTGAATACATGCCCTTGTACGTCTTCAATAGCCCGTAAAGGATTGCCTGTTAAAAGAACTTTGCCATTGCAGATAATGGCCATATCGGTACAGAGTTCTTTTACGTCTTCCACAATATGTGTAGAGAAAATAACAATTGTCGTTGCGCTTAATTCATTGAGCAGATCATGGAATCGATTTCTTTCAGCGGGGTCGAGCCCGGCGGTTGGTTCATCAACAATAAGTAATTGCGGGTTTGAAAGCAGGGCCTGCGCAATGCCAAAGCGTTGTTTCATTCCGCCTGAGTAACTGCCCAGGTGCTTCTTTCTTTTCTCATAGAGATTTGTTTTGTAAAGCAGCGCTTTCACTAACTCCGCCCGCTCTTTTTTATTGGTGATGCCCTTAAGCACTGCCAGGTGATTTAATAGTACTTCGGCAGTGACCCGGGGATACAGGCCAAACTCCTGCGGCAGGTATCCCAGTTTTTTTCTTACCTCTGGTTTATTCCTGAGCACATCTGTTTCTCCCAGCAGGATGGAGCCTGCGTCTGGTTCCTGCAATGTTGCTACGGTTCGCAAAAGGGTTGATTTACCGGCGCCGTTTGGCCCTAAAAGCCCGAAGATGCCTGTGCGGATAGTTAACGAAACATTGTTGAGGGCCTGAACTCCATTTGCATAGGTTTTCGATAATCCTGATATGGTGAGTGCCATTTCCGTCATTTGTGTTTTTTTCAAACCTAAGGCCGCGAAAGGGGCTATCCAAATGAGTGTGATAAAACCACCCATACAGCTGACATACGATTGTTACATCGTGACAAAGTATTTTCATGTCTGTTTCCTGGCTGTTCGAAGTAGCCAAACCGTCGTTCATCACATTTATAGGTCCGGCGGCTGCCTTTCACCCGGTTTATTGGCGTCAACTGCCTATTTTTGGAGATGATAGCGTTTCTGAATAAGTATAGTCTGCTCTTAATAGCCATCGTTTATTTCCTTTTACTGGTAATGGCGGCAATAATGGAAGAATACGAACTGAACTTTTTGATTGCCGGGCTTTTCTTTACTGCGTTTATATTTATACCCTGGTTGATCTGGCAGGTAGTGTTAGTGTTTCGCTTAAGAAATGAACGCAGGAAAGCCGAGTTAATGCATCTGAAGAGCCAGGTAAACCCACATTTCTTTTTTAATATGCTGAACAACCTGTATGGCCTGATCAAAACAGATCCCCAAAAGGCTGAAGTACTTGTTCTTAAACTTTCAGATATAATGCGTTACGGAATTTATGAAGCGCAAAACGAACGGGTAGTGCTTGAAAAAGAAGTTGAATACCTCAGCAATTATATTGAGCTGCACAGGATGCGTTATCATAAGCATATAGATGTAAATTTCAAAATAGATATCCGGGATGGCTACAGGGTTATGCCGTTGTTGTTTATAATATTGGTAGAGAATGCGTTTAAACATGGTGTAGAAAACCTCCGGGAAAAGGCTTTCGTGCACCTGTTGCTTACTACGGCGAATAATGAGATCAATTTTGAAATAAAGAATAATTTTGATGATTCGTTACCGCCGGAAAAGCCCGGAATTGGCCTGAACAACCTGAAAAGGAGGCTGCATCTGGCTTATGAGAATAAATATCAATTGAAGCTGGAACAACGTAATGGTGAATATCTGGCACAGTTAAAATTGAAGAACATATGATCAGGTATCTGATTGTCGATGATGAACACATTGCCCATGATATTATTAAGGGCTACTGCGATATGCTTCCCAACCTGGTATTACAGAAGAACTGCTATGATGCCATTGAAGCGTTGGAATACCTGAATGCAGGCACGGTAGATCTTATTTTTCTTGACCTGAAAATGCCCAAACTGAAAGGATTTGAATTTCTTAAAACCTTACAGTTGCCACCCAAAGTAATTGTTACCACGGCATACCAGGAGTTTGCATTGGAAGGGTACGAACTCAATGTGGTGGACTATTTGCTGAAGCCATTCAGCTTTGAGCGTTTTGTGAAAGCGGTAAATAAGGCAATGGGCGCTTCGTTACCACCCAACATTGCTAAAAATGAAACAGCAGGCAATGAATCGGCTACTATTTTCCTTCGATCGGGAAATAAATATATTCAGGTGCGTATTGGCGATATTCTTTTTGTGGAAGCTGCCGGTAATTTTGTAAAAATCATCACAAGTGTAGATGCCATTCTTGTAAGAGAGGTGTTTTCCGATCTTTTAAATACTTTGCCACCCGAAAATTTTTTACAGGTGCACAGGTCGTTTGCGATAGCTCCCAAACACATCAAAAGCATTGAAGGTAACCAGATATCGATAGGCGATCATTATATACCTATAGGTAAAATGTATAAATCATATATAAATGACCTGTTAGGTAACCGGTGACAGGGAAGGGGAGATCAAACGAAACTATCCTAAGGGATGGGTAAATAAAAAACCGGGTGAATTACTATAACCGTATATTGGGCCTGATGAAAATCATACTATACTCCCTATCGTTACTGTTATTTTCCAACTGCCAGGCACAGCAGGCGTGATCCTTTAGTTAAAAAAGAAGAAAGCAGGTAACGGGTGGTGGAGGTTACATAGTTCAGGATAAAATGCCATTTAATTATGATCGATCTATCTTTTGCGGAGGAGCAGGTTACATGTGTCACGAATTTCCATGACCTTGTTTCTACCCCATTTAGTGGTAAAGTAAACGCGGTTTGTTGGGCGCGTAAACTGACGGGTAATTTTTCTGAGATCGTTAATAAGGTAGCGCTCAGCGGCAATATAACGGCAGTTGAAACAGAGGAACTTCAGGCGCTTCAATTGAGTGAACAGGGGCAGCTTGCCCGGGAAATAATCTTAAATGACCTGAATGTTTTAAAAGCTCATGGCGCACTGCCAATGCTTAATGTGATCAAACACTATGACCGCGATGATGCCTGCCCGTTTTTTCCAACAGATGTTTATTCCTTTCATGTAGATCGTTCGCCTATTCCAACCGATACCTTTTTATGCACTTACTATGGCGAATCGAGTGACATATTGCCAAATTCACAAGGCCAAAAGAAAGTACTTATTCCGGAAATACGGGCGGAGCTGAGGAAACTATATCATGGTGCGGATGAAGGTTTTGAATCATTCTTAAGTGAACATTTCTTTGATCTGCACTATCAACCTGTACCAAATGCCCGCCCTGTAAACTTAGGCACTGGTCATCTGTGGAGGTTGGCGGTTGATCATCCTGAAAGCCAGGTTCCTCCCTGTATTCACCGTGCACCGCGGGAAACATCAGGGAAAAACAGGTTGCTGCTGATCTGTTGAAAACCATTCTTAATAGCGGTTGTAATTTAACCACGATTGCCATTATCGCGGTGTAGATCGGATAAAACCAACATGCAGGCCTGTAGTTGTTACAGGCATGGAGCCAATGCCTATGCCTTTGAGGGGAATTTGAATGTAAGGCTCAATTCTGATCAATGTATGTTTTCCAATTTTGTAATTGTATTCGGCTCCGATATTGGCCATTACAGCAATATACCGGCAGTTGTCGTTATAAGAGCCCAACATGTTTTGTTCCGTACCATTCATCATAGTAATGTAATCGTTTTCTTCTTTGGTCATGAGGTAAGAGGAAATGCCGGTTGACAAAAAAACAGCCGATCTGTTCTTTTGTAGCACTTTGTATTTAAATTTTACCGGTAATTCAATTAACCGGCAGCTTCCTTCAAGGCTCATTATCTCCATTCCCTGCGGCATGGAACTTCCGGCCTTATCCATATTGAAATATTTGCCGTCGGTGAAGTAATATTTCTGCGTATATAATAACCCGGTTTCAATAGCAGCTCTGTCTTTTAATATTGTAATACCTGCGACGATCCCAATATCGAAGCCCGGTTTTTGTAACTTCTGGTTTTCAATGCTGTTAATTTCAGGGCCGAACACCACACCCCAGTAGAACCTGGAAGATTTTCGTGTCGTATCTGTTTTCTTTTCTGTTCCTCCTGGCGTTTTAGTGATCGTTTTATTGAGGGGGAAGCTGGTGCCAGCCGATGTGATGTGGGTGGCGGCGGCATCGGTTGTTTGCCGGTAATTTGATGTTATAGTACGGTTCAGGTGATTATAGCCCCGGGTTGAATGTTCATTTGCCGGTTGATCCGTTACTGGTGAATGAGCCGGGACATTGTTTAATTCTCTTTTTCCGGTAACCATGCCGGTCACGGCGGGGCGCCCTTGCGGCTGTTGTTGAAATTGGGTAGTTGGCGTATTTGAGGTCAATAAAAAAGCGCCTTTACCGGTGTTTGACGCATCCCTTACAGATGATGGGGGCGCAGTTAAATGGCCACGCATTTGTTTTAAAGGCGGTCCACCAAAAACAGGCAGCAATAGCATCAGCAGCAACGGCAGGCCATATTTTTTGAACCTGTTTTTCTTTTTAAGGGGCGCAGGGGGAACCGGGGGGGCTGACAATCTGGATGCAAGGCCATTCCAGTCACTGTTATCCGCTTTTAGCGGATAACCGGCGGCGGCTTTCCTGAACAATTCATCCATATCGTTATTCAGATTTTGCATAATTGCGCATCTTCAATTTTTTTAAGGCTTTTTTGCAACAGTTCCCTTGCTCTTGACAAGCTTGATTTCGAAGTGCCAGCCGGTATATTCAACAAACCTGCAATTTCATTATGCGTGTATCCGTCGATGACATACAGGTTGAACACCATACGGTAGGCCGGTGGAAGTTCCTTAATTAAAATGACCAGCTCTTTGTACAGCAATACCTGGTCGGCCTCGTCACCCCTGTACGTATTGTCCCAAACATATTCGGGGATGCTTCCTGTTTCCGAAAGCATATTTCCTTTGCGCAAAACATCTATCGACGTATTGATCATTATTTTTTTCAGCCATCCCATTAACTTTTTTTCATTATCGCTGTCATTGCCCGGTTCAAATTGCTGGAAATGTGAAAATAGTTTTACAAACCCGTCATTTACGATGTCAACCGCCTGTTCATAGCTGAAGATGTATCTGAATACCGTTTTCAGCGCATACCCATAGTAGCCCTCATAAAGTATCTTTTGATATTTATGTTCTTTGGCAATGCATCCTTCTATGATACGCGTTATATTTTTCAAACTCAGGTAAAAAAGGTTTGGCAACTTTAAATAGCGATATTCTGAAAAAGTTTAGTTTTTCATCATAGAAAGGTAGGGGACATTGCCGGATCTTTTTTGTCAGCTAGCCGACATTCCTGGTCACATCCATAGCCCACCACCCCAAAAAACACCAAACTGCTTGCACCAGATAAGGACATATTTAAAGGTAGCGAGGTTGGGGTTGCCGCTGATGTTATATACCTGGTCGCCGGCGGTAGACTTCAATAACCCCAGATCGATAAAGGTGGCGGCGTTTTCAGTGGTCGATAAATATACATGCAGGTCGGGCCCGTTGGTGGCGGAAAAATTAAACAGGTAGAGTTTCCAGGTGCCATTGTCGTTATAAATACGTGCATTCCCGTTGGCTTTATCGCCGGGTGTATTTCCTTCCTTAATATTGGCCGAGGCAATTACCGAACCTGACGGGGTTTCATCGGTAGCCGGTGTGGTTGGTGTGTTTTCCTTTTTGCAGGCATTGAACACAACGGCCGCCAGCAGCAATACGAACAGTTTTATTGAATTCGATAAATGCATATAATTTGGTTTGACCCTTTTTTAAAAGGATAATTGATATTGTATTGTTGCCACAAAACTCCTGGTAAGGCCATCGGGTCTTACGTCTCTTGCCACCAATGGACTACCCATATTAAATTCAAGATTGTTTTTTTCGTTCAGTTTATAATTCAAATACACAACGGCATTAAGTGTCAATCCCTTTGAGCCATTGATAACTTGTTTACCGTTGATGTTTGAAAACTCGTCATTTGCCAGGTGGTATATGGGCAAAATACCCGGTGTAATCAATAGTTTTTTCGACAGGTTGAACAAATAAGAAACCCTGAGCAATACATCGCCGCTTCTCGAGTAGTTGTTTGTAGATTGAAAACTATGTAATGGTGAATGTATCGGATAATCCTCTGCAATAAAGGTATTGTTGTTTTGGGTGAGAGGTTGCTGCCAGCCAAGATTGAATTTCCATTTTTCAAGTTTATAACCAAGCCCCACAATTGCATCGAACGTGCCTAAGCTGCTTTGGTAATCCATTGGCAGTGCAAGACCATTCTTCTTTTTATTGGCATCGTTCAGCGGGATCTTGGCGCCAAGGATGAGGTCAACTTTTTTTGAAACCGCATAGTTTATATTGACAAAAACGTCTGAAAGGCCGGCCGTACTTATGTTATTGCCATTTTGGGCGAGAAACGTCAATTTAAGATCTGCGCTAAACCATTTGTTTATTTGCCTGCTATACTCTACCATTGAGCCGTATACCGTAATGTCGTGGTCCGCGCTTCCGGCTGATGCACCTATTCTAAACTGGTTTTTGTAAGTGGCGGTTTGAGCCTTGTCAGTCGATGGTTCAAAGCTATTGATCGTACAAAAACCTGCATCACTGCAACCCTGGGATTTCGCCGACGTGGCGCCAAGAACAAAAACTATGATAGTGATAATTCTTTTCATGTTGATAAAGGTGACAGGTATGGCGAATCCGTTCGCTATATATTGCTCATCGCAATCCCTGGTTTGATTATATTTATGGTGTTAGTTAAAATAGGATCATTTCCATAACAGCCTATATTATACATACGTATAAAAAAAGAAAGGGTTGCAGTCAGATAGTACGAATTTTATTATTTATTGAAAAAAGCTGGTTCATACAACGTATCCTATTGAAAGGCAATATGCCCGGTGGAAATAAAGAATTGAAAGATCATGGCCTTCCTGCGCAATTTTCCGATAAGGATACAAACCATACATTTGCGTACTTAATACCTGTAAACAGGTCAGGTATAAGACATTTTGCGGGTAGATTTACGCAGTTAAATTAAAAACATGGTGCTGCATCATCAGAAATTTGAATTCGGCCATAAATGCCTTATTGAGAAAGTGGTTATACAGGCGCCTTTTCGGTATTCTGTTAACTTTCACGACGAGGCCTGTTTCATTTATTTTTTGGAGGGAACGGCCAGGACCAGTTCTCCTATCGGGCAGGTACCTGTTGCTTCGGGGGAGGCGGTAATTTTAAAATGCGGCAGCTATTTTGCCGATCTGCTGAAATACAGTGAGGCCAACAGGTATGAAATTCTGGTGGTACACCTTTACAAGGATATTTTGCGAATGATATATAAGCATGAGATGCCCGCATTGGTTAAGGAGGTTGAAAACAAATCATATATCAGTTATGTAGCAACGCATGATGTAGTAAAAAAATTTGTTGAAAGTCTTTCTTTCTATTTCGACAACCCCGAACTGGTTAACGATGAACTGCTGGAACTAAAGTTCAGGGAGCTTATATTGTTACTTCTGAGAACCCAAAATACCAGTTCGATCGTAAGTTTATTTACCGATTTGTTTGCCCCGCGGAATGTAAGCATAAAAGAGGTAGTCAATAATCATATATTTTCCGAATTATCGGTCGAAGACCTGGCGAACCTCGCGAATTTAAGTGTATCCACTTTCACCCGCAGCTTTCAAACGCTGTTCAATGACACGCCTGCTAATTATATAAAGCGGAAACGGCTCGAAAGGGCAAAAGATCTGCTTGCCATGAGCGATTTATCAGTTAGTGAAATTGCCCTTCAAACCTGCTTTACTGATGTGGCCCATTTTTCCCGGTCATTTAAAACCGCTTATCATTGTTCTCCATCTGCATACCGGTTGTCCCTGAAGGGGATCTAATGTAAAAGTGACCGGATTATTCAAAAGTCTGACTTTTTTATACAAGGAAGGAAGTCGACTGCCGGCGAAATTTGCAATAGAATAATTTAATATGAAAAGTATAAAGATGCTCAGCCTGGGGCTTGGCGTGGTTAGTTTAGTATTTGGTATTTTAAAGTTTTTTAGTCCATTCAGGGATTGGTACCACGCCCAGATAGAAAGCAGCGGGTTGCCTCAGTATATGTATGCTATCGGCATTGCGGGTGAAATAATAACAGGGATTGTTTTTTTTCTTCCTTTCCTGGTAATGATGAATGACAGATCAAAACATTTGCTCTTAGTGCTGGCAAATTGTTTAATGATCTCCATTATGGTTGCCGCAACGGTAGTTCATTTGATCAGGTGGGTACCGTCAGCTATTCTTCCCTTAAAAATAAAACCACCTGTTATTCCTTTACTATTTATGGCTATTGCCGTCATCAACCTGGTGATGGTTCAGAAGTCAGGGCGTTTATCGAATTCGGGAGAAGGCATTCGCTGATAGCGGAATTTCACAGGGCGATAATTGCTTTTTCCTGCCTATAAAATTCAACAACTTATATATCAAATAATATCCCAAACGGATAATTAAAACCTTTCTGATCTGAATACCGAAACCGGTGATGTATCAGAGCCGATCATTCTTTCTTTTAATGGCAGCAATAATTTATCTTACGTTTAAGCACTACTGTAAAAAAATGCTAAGTATACAAAATGATAAGAATCTGTTTTACATTCCTGTTGACGGTCTCTCTATCAGGTTATGCCCAACAACAATCAGCAATAGACTCATTACGTAAAAATTATTATTCAATACAAAAGACGATCAGCAATAAATTTTCAGATTACTATTATCCAAACCGTGCCATAATCTATGCTCAACCTGAGAAACAGTTTCTTTTTAAAATCGATTCTTTGCGTTCTGTTTTCATAGAAAACCTGATAAAATATAAGGAAGAGACCAACAATGCAGATGTAAAATTCATATTGGAAGAACAAAGGGATATCGATTTCTTTTTTGACAGGATGATCCTGGACTTTCCGTATTTTCATGAAGCGCACACCGGAGAAAAAGTAAAGTTATCTCATGTGACACAAAAGAGACTGGATAGGCATTTGACTGACTTTAACAATCCTGCCCTCTTAAGCAGCCGTGATGTAAAAGATTATATTGAAGCTTTTCTTCGGCACCAATCCTCTATTGAAGTAAAAAAAACGTTTTATAAAAATTCGGATAATAAAAGGCTTGATGCCTATCTTAACCTGATACCTAAATACTTTATCAATCAGGCATGCAGGGACTATTGGCAATACTTTTACATTTTTGCTCACCTCGACGATTGGGGAAGTAAAAATATTGCATCTGTTATCGAAAATTTTAAAGCAAAATGCAAAAACGAAACATATAAAAAAGAGATTGATTCAATTTATAACGAAAGTACAGCAGTAAGAAAAAATCATCTTATAAAAACATATAAAACGGTTGATGGTTTTAATCTTGATATTCACCTGTTTTTACCTGATAGCATTAATAAATTTAATAAAATCCCTGTAATCGTGTATTTCACCGGTGGTAGCTGGACGAAAGGAAATCCGGAATGGGATTTTTATAATTGTGCCGTTTATGCAAAGCGAGGTTGGGTGGGCGTTTCTGTTGAATACAGGGTTGCAGACAGGTATGAAACCACACCATTTGAAGCGGTAAAAGACGCAAGGTCGGCTATTCGTTGGCTGCGGATGAATGCTGATACTTATAATATTGACACAAATCGAATTGTAGCGTCCGGAAATTCAGCAGGAGGTCACCTTGTATTGACAACCGTTCTGGCAGATAATTTCAATGAATCCACCGACAACCTCAATTATAGTGCATCGCCCAATTTAGCTATGGTAAATGCCGGTGTTTATAATTTATTATGGGAAGATGCCACAGATTGGATAACAAGAGATTTAAAAGATAAAAGCATCGTCAAAAATATATCACCCTTTCATCTGTTGAGAAAAGGGCTGCCGCCAATGATTATCATTCACGGTACGAATGACCGGAGTGTAGATTACGCTTCAGCAAAGGAATTTGCAGAAAAGATAAAAGAACAGGGTAATGATTTCGAGTTTCATACAATGGAAGGGGCACCTCATCATATTTGGTTTGATAGAAGGTATAGTGGACAAGTGACAAAACTCAGGAACGCATTTTTACTCAAGTATGGATATAAGTAAAGTTTTGTATATTCTTCTCCAACTACCATAAAAAACAAAATCCGTTCCGCTTAAGCGGAACGGATTTCTTGTCGGGGGCGGCTGAGACGATTGTCAGCATGGCAACCTGTAACCGGACAAATATTTAATGCGGATAATAACCTGATGTATACATTTCCTGGAGACAATTGGAAAAATTTGCATAAAACAGAGTTTTATGCAATGTTGCAGGCCATGTCAATGGGTATGATGAACAAGCGCACGGTGGGTAATAAGCTGGATATAGTTCGTTAATATGACATGCGAATTTCAGTAACTATGGTAGGATAACCCCAGGTTTTCTCAGAGCCAAATATGTCATACACAAGGACGGTGATCAATACAGTATCGCCGGCTTTTACTTTATTCGGAAGACTGCAAACCCATAAGTTTAAGTTACCGGTTTTTAGGTGTAATCTATCGGCGGAACTTTCTTTCTGCACTGTTGCTTTTGCCATGCTGAGTTTGCCAAGGAATGTTCTGTCGAATCTAAATGAATTGCAATCTGATGCATCGGGATAATAAATCGCGGGATATTTGGCTGTATCCACCAGGGAAGAATCCAGTTTCAGGTCAAAATAGGGGTGGGCCTTTTTCATGTTCGCCACTAATAAGGCGGTTGAATCTATATTTTTCGAAATATCATCGGGTTTTTGTTTATCTGATTCATTAACCCCGGGGTTGCCGCAACTGATGAATATAAAGAAT
Source organism: Niastella populi (assembly GCF_002078015.1). Lineage (GTDB taxonomy): Bacteria > Bacteroidota > Bacteroidia > Chitinophagales > Chitinophagaceae > Niastella > Niastella populi. Next base: position 590,976 of record NZ_LWBP01000001.1, read on the forward strand.
GCAACAGCAAATGTTGATGGTTTAATGTTAGTCATAGAGGTTGCTGTTTAAAGGCTACATTATATACTTCGGATTTCAAAACCTGTGTAGTTAAATTGTCCCAGGCATCGTCATTATTCCATTTCCAGAATATATATCATTCCTGTAAATTTTTGTATAATCTGGCTCCAATGATTCGTCATAAAAATCGATCCCGAACTCTTTTACAATACTTAATATATTTTTTACCTGTGTTGAAGACAAAGATCTTTTCCAGGATCCGAGTTGGTTGCCTGCTTTAATGTTGCTTCGCGATTCATCGATCGTTGTTATACTTGGCCGGGTTATTTCGGTTAATAGCCCGGCGGGCATGTCGATATTCAGCCGGTTAAATATGCGTGTAAGTGATGGCTCAGGTTCTTTATACAATTTTTCATAAGAAACCGTTATCCATTTCCTGTCATTCTCTTTATGTGTAACTGGAATTATATTATGTAAAGCCCATTCTGCCGCCAGCCTTTCTTCCGGTTTTGTTATTTTGTCAATAATATCCTGGTATTGGGTGTATATTTCTTTATACCTGTTTTTGGGGTCGGGGAAATATGCTTTTACATCTTTTAATATATAGTCCCAGTGTTTGTACTTTAATTGGGAAGCTATCACTGCACAGGGATGCCTTAGAATGTAAATTGGATTAATGTTAAACCTTTTGGTAAGCCAGGGCAATAACATATTGCTGTTAACATCCTTATAAATAAAATATTTTGCAGAAGCTATTTCCGGAAGGTTATCATTGTGATAATAAATTCTAAAAGAAGATAAAGAACCGATCTCCCTGTTATACAACTGGCGGAAATATTCTTCCGCCTCTGGCCACTCTGCATCTTCAGGTATATATTGATTAAAGCAAAAATTTACTTTTTTTATTTCCCGGTAGGGTGGGAGCAGGAACATGGGTTCAAAGATCATAATACTGCTTGGGAGCTTACATAGAATTTCGCCTACCCACGTTGATCCTCCTCTGGGCTCTGAAAAAACAGAAATATTTGTATTGCTATCTATATTGTTGAGTGACCTGTTCTTTTTTGTGAAGGGGCGTATATACCGGTAGTACTCGTAGATTTTTTTGGCAAGATGCGCTTTATTTTTTAACTGTTGCGTTAGCGTCATAAGGAAAAGGTTTATATTTATACTCTCGCTATCAGGGATACGTGAAAATAATATATTTAGATAATAATGTTATAAAAAATAATGAAAATTATCCAAAGTTTTTGGACACGGCCTTTTTTACAATCTCCCAATTTACAGGACTCGAGAATGAATGGCGGCTGGCCTGCCAGAAAATATAATTATTTCAGCTGGGCCTTAAGCTGCTTGCAATTATGCCGTTATTATTCAAATGTAGAATTGGTTACAGATGACCTCGGTAAATTTATTCTTATAGAGAAGTTAAAGCTTCCCTATACCAATGTAAATACAGATCTGAACAGGATCAATAACTATAATGCCGGATTATGGGCGCTTGGGAAAATATATGCTTACAGCCTGCAGGAAAGTCCTTTTTTACATGTAGACAGCGATATTTTTATCTGGAACGCATTTGATGACCGCATTGTTAAGGCACCACTGACAGCGCAAAATAAGGAGCACCAATCGTTGGACTATACCCAAACTTTCAATGAAATATGCAGGAAGTTCCCTTACGTGCCTGATTATTTAAAGGAGCTGGAAGGGCGCCAGTACGTGTTTTGCAGTAATGCGGGGATATTGGGCGGCACCGACATCGGTTTTTTTAAAGCCTATACAAACGAGATCTTTCGTTTTATCGATGAGAATAACGATTGCATAGAAGAGAATATCGTAAATATGAACTCCGCTTATTTAAATGTTATATATGAGCAGGTGATCTTTAGCCAGTTTGCCCAAAAAACCAATAAGGAGATCACCTTTTTATTTCCCTATGACATTGATATACCTAAATACATTGGCTTTTTTCATGAAGCTGACAGGAATGCGGGCTTTGTGCATTGCCTGGGTACCTATAAACAGAACAGACAGGTGTACAGGACCCTTGAAATGAAAATGAAAACGCTTTACCCGGATTATTATCACCTGATCCTGGAATTGATAGATTCATCAGAATTATAAATAGTTTTTGATATGAAGAGATTGGAAGAAGAGATGCTTAAAAAGGCCTGGGACATATATAATGAATACCTTATCATATATCCGCCCGGCTCCGCTAACGATCTGCATACAACAAACGGGAATGTCTGGAAATCCTATGGTTTTAAAGAGGGCAAATTGGGGTTCCTGTTTTTTATGCTGGAACTTTATAAGAATACGGGTGATGAGAACGTATGGAATAATATACTTACTGAATTGGCAATTATTGAGTCTTTTGCAAAAAGGGTTGCGACTAACAATTTCACCATACAGGGTAAATTAGGATTAGGTTTTTTTTATCTTGAAGCTTTTGAGCGTACCGGTAAAAAAGGGTTCCTTGAAAAAGCGGTGGAACTGGCCCGGGAGTATTATAACGGGGATTCTTACCAGTACCGGATCATCAGCCGCCCCTCTTTGCTGGATGGCATTTCGGGTATATTGCTTTTTACACAACGGTTATACCTGAAAACGAAAGCAACCTGGTTGCTGGAATATGTAGAGAAGTACCTGCTACGAATAATCAGTAATGCTATTTCAGCTGACCAGGGCATATTCTGGGGCGGTATAACAAATAAACGCCGACAGAATATTGGGTTGGCTGGCACTGCAGGTATTTCATTTGTGTTGGCTTTTTTGGGGAAATGTTTTGGTAATTCCCTGCTGGTTGAACTGGCGGAACAGGCATTGCAATATGAACAGGGCTATTGGGCGGCTGGTAATAGCGCGGGCGCTAGAGAACTATCATTGGAGCATGGACTGTTTGGTATGGTGTTGGTGAAAAATTATCTGGGTATAACGGATACGCAACAGCTTCATGATTTGCCGAAGCCGGCTTCATACGGCCTCCTTACAGGTATGGCAGGCACAGGCCTTGGTTTTAGTGAAGTTTTCAGAATAACAGGTAACGAAGCCTGTTTGCAGGAAGCTGAACAAATTGCCGAACGGCTGCTTCCGGTCTCCGCTAAAAATGATATGCCCCTTACAATGGAAGGCAGTCTGGGTATTGGCTATTTTATGCTACAACTCATTGGCATAAAAAATGACCGGCCAGGTGTATTTTTTATACCCGCATTTACCACAGCCGTTAAGCGTGATGAGTTGCCTGAGCAATCTGTTTTTTGTGAAGGTAACCAGGAAATTTATCTCACCACGGTACGCAGGCATTTCAGCAATACGTTATCGGCATTGAAACAAGAGTTGCCAGATGCATGGGAAGAACTGTTGAGACGGGAAAAATCCGCAGATGTGAATGACTTCGTAGCTTATATTAAAAGAGTGATCGATGAAGTACAGGATGTGGCACAGATAAATTCCTTGCTATATAATTTTGAACGGGAAAGCTTTGCGTTGTCTATTTTGCGGTCTTCAAAAGAACCGGTTCTATATGATGATAGTGCCATTCTGGAAACAGATACCCTGTTGAAGTTGCCGGATGAGAAGCTCCTGCAGTTAACCCTTCGCCATTCAGAAAAGGTATGGGTTTTTAGTAAGGAACCCTCGCTTGAAAATGGCTTTACCAAAGAATCGTTCGGTAATTTTTTACAGCAGTATGGAACAAAGACCTTTTTGTATAAGGTGTCTGACATGGACACGCTACAGGTATTTGTTCCCGGTATTCTAAAGCTGATTTTCGACAGGTTTGGTACGCCTGTTGCCGTTACGGATGCCCGCAACCAGATCGCTTATTTTTTGCTTATGCAAAATGAAGAAGTGATCGGGTTCCTGAAAAATCATTATAGGGCAAAAGATAAAGACCATCTTATGGAGATCATTAACGAAATGACATTGGACGGTATCAAATACTGCATCATGGAAGGTTTTCTGGAAGTAACCAATTGAATATTTACCACGCGACATGAATTTGTTCTGTTTCACCGGTGATGAAGAAGATATAAGCGATGAAGAAATTAATGCCTGGCAGCAGGAAACCATGAAAGAGGTGGAAATGAAAAAACTTCCCGGCAAACATTTTTTTATTTTCGACCATCCTGAAGAAATAATGCAAGTGATCAATAGCAGCCTGGGGAACAAGACATAATTGTTAGTATCTTTAGAAAATTACAATAACGTCAGCGAACTTATCCCATGTACATCTATTATTATAAACCTATGCCTCAATCCTGTTCATTTAAAACGCTTATCCTGGTTGTACTCGCTTTTTTTTCACTTAGCATTTCTTTTTCACAGGATCCCGGAACCGTAAAATTTGAATGGGCCACCTGCCCCAAATGTCCCATCCCCAAAGCAGATCCCGCAGATATAAAAAGGATAAATATGTTGCTCGGCTATCTAACTGTTCCTGAAAACAGAAGTATAAAAGACGGGCGAACAATTCGATTAGGTGTTTCCATTCTTAAATCAACTGACCCAAAAACAACGAAAGCCCCGCTGATTGTCCTTCATGGCGGACCGGGCGGAAAGATCGTTGGTTTTTATTCCCCGCAATATGAAAAGCTGCGGAAAGACCGGGATGTGGTTTTTATTGACCAACGCGGTGCTGGCAGTTCTGAACCTGCATTCAGTCCTGAAATGAACCAGCAGTTGCTGAATTTATTTGCTCAGGACCTTTCACCTACCCAGGAATTGGAACAGCGGGTAAGCATTGCTGCAAAGGCGAAAGAAAAATTAATTCAAAAAGGCATCGATCTGTCGGTATACAACAGTGCGGCAATTGCTGCAGATATTCGCGATCTGGGCAAAGCGCTTGGTTATACCTCCTGGAACCTGTGGGGCAGCTCATATGGAACAAGGGTAGCGTTAACAATGATGCGCGACTATCCCGAAGGCATCAGGAGTGTTATCCTGGAATCGCCTTTACCACCCAACGTTCCGTATTTCCAGAACATTACCGCCACCTTTAAAAGGTCTTTAGATAAATTATTCGATAGATGCAGCCAGGACGCGGGTTGCAGACTGAATTATCCTGATTTGAAAAATGACTTTTACGCAGCCATTGAGTCCCTTGACAAACAGCCCATGGTTGTTCATATGGCTGATAAAACAAAATTCCCTGCCGGCGAATTTATCATCAACTCACAGGATATGTTGCTGGCTTTTCAGCAAGCCATGTATAGCCAGGATATTTATCCCATTTTACCTTTGCTTATTGAACAGATAAAAAATCGGAACGAAGCAGCTTTGAAAAACTTTGTTACTGCTATGTCCAATGGCATATTCAGATTGGATTATGGGTTGTATTATACGGTCATCTGTAAAGAGTGTATGCCTTTTAACGATCTGAAGGTTTTTGACAGTTCATCGTCCGGATTTTGGAAAGGGTTGAGCTTTTACAGGGATGAATTTGATATTTGTAATCTCTGGAATACAGCAGCTCCGAACCAGATCGATTCTGCTGCAGTTGCAAGTAATATCCCTGCTTTGATCTTATCGGGTGATATGGACCCCATCGCAGCTGCTTCAAACGGTGAAATTGCACATCGAACGTTAGGTAGTTCATTTTTATATACGTTTGAAAATACGGGACATTTTGCTTCGGGTAACCCGCACGCAATGGATCTCATTCAAAAGTTCCTGAATGATCCTGACAAAGAACCTGATGCCGCACATTTTGTAAAGGCTGCGCCCATTCCTTTTGCCGGCAATGTGCATGTGCATAATGGAATAATATCGCTGGCGCCTAAATTACAGATCAATAAGGCAAACTGGGTATACACCGGCTGGCTGGTTGTGATAGGTCTTTGCTTGTTGTCTGGTCTTTTTATTGCCGGAAGAAAATATCTGACAAACAAAAAATATAAATGGACGCCGCTTGAAAAAAGTTTTTACATTCTTTCAATAGCAGGTAGTATTGGCGGCCTTTATTTCTGTATCCGGTTGATACAGGTGATCTTTAAAACAGCGGCATCAAACCGGATGGTGCTGGGTTTTGGTTTGCCTGGTCAGTATGCCACTGTTCTTTGGGTTCCGTATTTTATTGTTTTATGTTATGCCATTCAACTGCTTTTGCTTGTGTGGGAAAGAAAGAACAAGAACGCCATAAAATATTACCGGACTTTCCTGTTATTGCAAATTCCCTTTTTGTTCTTTGTATTTTATTTCTGGCTTTTCTATTAGGAGCTGGTTCCTGTTCACTCATCGATACCGGCCATTGCTACTTCTTCAAGTAGCCCGTCTTCCATTTTGAACAATCGTTTGGCAATATGTAAATACCGGTCATCATGGGTAATAACTATAACCGTTTTTTGCTGGTTGTTTAGTTCAGGAATTAAAACATTATAAAAGTAGTCGCGAAAATCAGGATCCTGGTTGGCCGCCCATTCATCAAAGATATAAATGGGTTTATCTCGCAGTAATACGTTTATGAGCGCGATCCTTTTTTTCTGTCCTTCGGAGAGGTCGATGGTATTGAACCTGTTTTCCTGGAAATTTACTTTTTCGGTGAGGCCGGTTTTTTCAATAAGCTGGTCAATATGTGCGGTTGAAATGTCGTCTACTCCGTACAAATGCTCAAATAAATGATTGTCGGTGAAAATAACGCCAAACAAATTCCGGTACAATTGAATGTTGCGATGTGAAATGGGATCGTCATCGAGTTGTATCGATCCTTTATTGGCGGTATACAAACCGGTAAGCACTTTTATAAGGGTAGATTTTCCTGATCCATTTTCTCCCAGTATGAATATCAGGTCACCTGCCTGAATATCGAAGTTAACCGGGCCTAACCTGAAATCGGGTTTGTCGGCTATTGGTTCGTATGTATAGATGACATCTTTAAAACTGATCGTCTCGAACTGTTTGTATGAATTTTCTGTTGTATGGGATAGCGGCTCTTCCTCTAACATATCTTTAATGGAAGCCATCCGTTCCATGGTTGCTTTTATATGTGAGAATTGGGGGATCAATGGAATAAGCATCTGGATAGGAGAGAGGATATATAGCAATACAATGACGAATTGCGCAGGGTTCCTGGTTATGGATATTTGCAGCATCGGAAATACGAAAAGAATAAAACCCATGGTTATGAAAAAAATGAGTTGCCCAAGCAGGGCAAACCGGGCCTGTGAAATATTGTTGCTTGTCTTTTTTTCATGAATGTCGTTCATATAAGGCTTCAGGTGTGTATTATATATGCCCTCGCTTATCTTGCTGTCCATCTTTACTTCTTTAATGCCCGTAAGCATGTTCCGGATGAAATTCAGGAATACGGTTTCCAGCTCCAGTAACTTTTTGATCCGTTTTATATTTGCTTTTTGCATGGAAAAGGTGATCAGTAACGACACGCTGATGATACCTACTGTAAGCAGAAAGCCTTTTATGCTGATTGAAAGCAAATAGATCAGGGATCCGGAGATGACGATCAGCGCGATGATCACACTGGAAGAAAGGGTTGCAATGGTGCCGATTGTATTGGTATCATGAGCAAGTAAAACAAATAACCGGGTGCTTCCCACTTTTTCATAACTCCTCAAATTGCTTTTTCTTATTTTTTCTATGAGTGTTTCCCGGCTTTGCAGGATCAGTGTTTGAGCCGATTTGATCAAAAGGCTCTGGTAAAAATATTGCAGGAGGAAATACAATAATAGGGCAGTGATATATCCGAAAAAGAGTAGTAAAGAAGGCGCTTTTTTATCGATTCCGTATTTTATGGTTTCATTGATAATTGAAATCAGAGCGGTATTTGAAAGACCGGCCGCTATTCCAAAGAGGAATACCCGGTAACCAAATATTTTCCTCGTGATCGAAAGCAATGACAAAAAATATCTCATTATAACTTGTTTTGGCGATTCATCTTCAGGCAATTGATTCCACTTTTTTCCCGGCTACCAGTTTGGCTAATTGTAAGGCGGCTACTCTTATTTCGGGCACACTTGTAATTTCCCATAGTATTCCTTTCACCGGCGGGCCAAGCGTAAATAAAAAAGGGGAGGGGGCGCCGTTTTTCTCTATGATAATGCCCCCGGGTGAACAATCGAGTCCCAACCGTAATTCATCTGACCGGATCAACCCTCTTTGTAAAAGATTTTTAATCAACGGATCATCCAGGTTTTCATAATTACATTCAGGGCCCATACAGTTAATAATGGCGTTGGTCGTCAGCTGAACGTTCCTGCGGGTGCTTTTTTCGTGGTAAAATACGTCAAAACCGTTGCTGGCATTCAGGTTGATGGATTGTATTTGTCCGGCAGCGATGAACAATTGCTGGCGTAATAAAAGCCGGTGAATTTGTTCTGCGCATTCCGGCGGCATGCGGTGGCGCGCCACGCCCCATATATGCCGGAGGCGCCCAAGGAATTTTTTCTTTTCCCTGTAAGAGAAGTTATGCCATACTTCCTGGGTATATGGCCGTATGGCATCTACCACAGCCTGCCAACCGATCTTTTGTTCCCTGGATTTTTTAATATGTTTATTTACGATCTGCAAGGCTTCTGAAAGGGTGCTGATGTCGTGGTGAGGTTTATCCTCCAACTGGTACCCGGCTGTTCGTTCGTGCGATAGCGGCATATACCCGTGATTAGATAAGGCAGTTATAAGAACATCGGGCGAAGATCGTTGCAAGGTTAATACGGTGTCTACCATGGTTAGCCCGGTGCCTATAATAAGCACGTGCTCCCATGGGGAATGTTGATTTGCCAGGTGATTATCCCAGGCCGATGAAAAGTAGGCGGGATGGCGGAGGTAATCATTGTCAGGAAGTCTTAAAGGGGCTGGGTTGAAATTTCCAACGGCCAGTACCAGTTTGTGAAACGGAACCTGCCTGCCTGACCCCAATAATAAAAGACGTTTTTGGGGAACAATGTCAATTGCGCTGTCATTTATATATGTATAATGTATGTTTTCCTTTTTTCGGCTTAGTTCGTTTTGGAGCAAGCTAAGAATATATTCCCTGTAAACTTTTCGCGGTACAAACGAATGTGGATCATATGGATAGCCTGCTTTTGATAGCCAGTCGGTGAAATCATTGCTGTTGTCGGGAAATGCACTCATTTTGAAAGCCGGTACATTCAAAAGATGAAAAGAATGATCGGTGGAATAGGCCAGGCCCAATGTACCGGGCGGATTTTTATCAATAACAGTGATGCTTATAGGAGAGTGATGATGATGCCGGAGGATATTGATCGTAAATAGCGTACCGCTTAATCCGCTGCCAATAACGACGATCTGCTGCATTAATAATGAATTGATAAGGTTTAATTAAAGAAGCGATAACATTATCTGTATAAGCCGTGTTTCCAGCTAAACTGGTTAGCCGGTTATTCCGGTTTTAATATGGCCGATCAAATGAAGCGCTTCGAGGCAGGCTAAAATTTTAGCTACGGATTCATCTATGGATTCGGTTTCTGTATAACAGGTTACTTCAGGATCAACAGGTTCTTCATATGGGTCACTAATACCTGTAAAATTTTTTATTTCCCCTGTTTTAGCTTTTTTGTATAGGCCTTTCACGTCGCGCCGCTCACATTCTTCGATAGAGCAGTTAACGTACACTTCAACAAAGGAGTGAATTTTCTCTCTGACCATATCTCTGGCGCTTTTGTAGGGTGATATGGCGGAAACGATCACTCCAACACCATGTTTAGATAAGATCTGTGCCACATAACCGATCCGCATGATGTTTTCACAGCGATCTTCTTTTGAAAAAGTTAGTCCCTGTGACAAATGTTGCCTTATAACGTCTCCGTCAAGTATTTCACAAGGTATCGTTCTTTCGATCAGCTTCCTGTAAAGCTCAGTGGCAATCGATGTTTTGCCCGATCCGCTGTAGCCGGTTAGCCAAATAGTAAATCCCTTTCTCATATTTGTAAAATGATTTTCAGATTGGAGATAATGAATAACTAAATTAAGAACTGCAGATATTAGTTGAGCGTGATAAAAAATATTTATACTGAAATTATAAAAAAATATTTGCCTGTATAAAAAATAAATCTTTAAATTCGGTTGACGTTAATATATCGATAACAGATGACCGATAAATCTTATCCACTTTCGCTTCCTCAGCGGGATATCTATTATGAGCAATTGCTTCATCCCGATAGTACCATTTATAATATTGGGGCTAAGGTTCAGATCGAAGGTCGTATTCAGTCATTCTTTCTCATACTTGCAATTAAGTTACTGGTTAAGCGGTACGATGTTTTGCGAAGCGTAATTGTTAACATGGATGGCGTGCCGTATATGAATATTGTCGATAATTATGAGCCTGTTATCGATTATCTCGATCTATCCTTCGAGCCGGACCCCGATCAGGCGGCGGAATCGTTTATCAGCCGTGAGTTCAATAAACCATTCGATCTGTCAGGGATTTCATTGCTTCATAAACATTGGATATTAAAGATATCAAAGGACCGGCATATTGTATTTGCCGCTTATCACCACCTGATTGCAGACGGGTGGAGTACTTCTCTATTGCTGTCGCGGGTGTCTGATATTTACAACGCTTTTAAATATAACCAGCCTGATACCCTTCCCGATCATTCATATATCGACTTTATTAAGGATGATCTCGATTATCTGAACTCAGCCCGGTTTGAACTGGACCAGGAATACTGGAAGCAGAAATGCGAAGCGCATCCGGAACCTGCTTTTCTTCCGTTTCGAAAAGATATAACTGCAGCGGTTACCGGCGATACCAGGCGAAAAGCTATTTATATTGACCGGCAAACATATAATGCTCTCATAAAGTTCTCAGCTGATCATTCTGTAACTACATTTCATTTTTTGGTGGGCATTGTGCTAACTTATTTTTCATCCCTTTTTGATAACAATTCTATCATCCTGGGCTTGCCCCTGTTAAACAGGAAAAATAAAAAATTCAAACAAACGGTGGGGCTTTTTGCAAGCCTTACACCTTTATTATTAAAGGTGGAAAGGAGCGCTGCTTTTATAAACCTGCTAAAGGACATTCGTAATGAATTAAAAGAAAATTTCAGACACCAGCGGCTGCCGCTCAGTATCATTGCCGCCAATGCCGGATGGATGAAAGGAAATTTGCAACAAACTGTTTACCAGGTTTTTTTTTCGTATGAAAAACACGATTATTCGGTTTCCATCGATGGATGTCCCTGTATAGTAACTCCGCTGATGCATCAGATGGAAAAAACACCGCTGGCTATATATGTACGGGAATTTGATGATCATAGAGATGTAAAAATTGACTTTGACTACAACACCAGTTTCTTCAATACAGATTTTATAGAAAGTTTTTCAAACCGGTTTCAATCTTTAATTCATGAATTGCTGCACACTCCCGGCAAACCCATAAGCGCCCTGCAAATG
>NZ_LWBP01000002.1 GCF_002078015.1 Niastella populi
GAGCATATTGAAGTAAGTGAGATGCATAAAAATGATAAAGATACATTTTCAAAAGATTATGTGGTTACTCCAAAATTTATTGATTTCGACATTGAAAAATTAGACTCCCATATTGAAAGTATTTTTGGAAAACAGGACTATAGTTTGTTGGCTCATTTTAATAAAGAAAATGAAATAGTCATTAGTTATCGTGACCGGAAGAGCAATGAGTATAAAGAATATGAATTTTCACTGACTAATGACCCTAACGAAGTAATTAAAAATCTGATTCTTGTCGTTAATAGTATGATGATTGAGGTACGGACAGCCGTTTTTGAAGAACAATCAGCATAATTAGCTAGATGCATTTTTTCAAGTGAGATTGCCTTGTTTTTGTGTTCAAAAGCTTGAATTCTTTTGTTCTTTTCCCTCATCTTAAAAATGTGGGCCACCAGTCAGGGGTTGAGATTCTAAATTTTATTTAAAGCCCCTATGAATTATATATACCTCCCTAAGAGCACAAAGTCTTACTAAACTCTTTTTAAAACGGTTGTTATTTTTTAATTGATCGTGTCGAATAGAATTACTGTTCTCCATAGCTATAACCTGTTGCTGAAGTATGCACTATAGACTTGGCCGCGCCCCGTTGCGCCCGCCCCGCCCACTGCAGGGCGCAGGAGCGCGAAGCGCGGGTGACCTGCAAACCGCTGTGACGGCCATATTAAATTAGCCGAAGCGACAGCGGAGGCTATGCTTATTAAATAAAGGTGGGCGGGGCAGCGCAGGGGCGCATAAGCGTCGCCCCAGCAATGGAAAACTCACTATACTCCTTAGCCTTTATAGAGTTTTTCATTGCAGGGCGACGCGCGAAAAAACAGGAAGCGGAGGAGCCTGGCAAGGCTGCCTTGATTTTGCGACCGGAATGGAGCGTAATGGAGCCGGAGTGGAGCCGTGTGGACGGCATACTTCAAAAGGGCGGTGGCGCGTATGGCTTTGTGCATGGATGCAGGCCACTGCCCTTTTGAAGTATTGTTGAGCTGCGAAACGCAGGTGCAATGAAGCGGAATGAGGGAGTAAAACAAGGCAGCTTTGCAAAGGATCCGGGAGCTTCCCGAGGCGGCGCATCAAACTTTGCACAAAACCATGCCAGCAGTCCGGATGTCGAATTTTCCAATGGAGCCTGCGGAGTTGGAAAATTCGACATCTGGCAACACATGTCCTGCAACGCCCGAGCTAAAAATACAAATTAATGAAAAGGGCGTTGCAGGTCTTGTGTTGATGCCAGGCGTGGTTTTTGCGTTTGATGCGCCGCCGAGTCCTTATTGACCTGCGTGGGCTTGCACTGGTGCCTTGTGGTTAGTACTGGTGCTGGGCTTTGCACTGCAGCTTGGGTGCGTGGGTACTGTGCCATTGGAAAGATGAAGGATCTACAGGCGTACAAGTGTGCGACGCAACGAAGGCGAGTGTTGTTCTAAAGCCGGTTCCCTTATCTTCTTCTGGTCTAACGTCATTAGTCACTCCAATTATTTAATTTTTGCTCATCTTCTTGTATCCACCGCTCCAAGTTTTCTATTTGATCTTTTACACTCCGGATTTTTTGTTCGATTTCTTCCAACCATTCTTGATGTTGCTCTCGGTATCTTTCCGTATAGGCAGATTCTACTTTTTCTTCCAATTTCATTTTTGTGGATTCAAATCGCTGTAAGGCTTCTTCAGCCTTCGCAAGTTTATCCCGATTGTTATTGAGATTATTTTTGATCCTTTCTTTTATTTGAAGGCTTTTTTCCCTTTTTTCCTCCCATGCCTCTTGCTTTTCTTTTCTTACTTGCGCTAATTCTTGTTCTCTATCTTTTGTTTCTTTCCAAAATTCATCGTGATTTATTCTTATTTTAATTATTCGTTCGTGTATTTCTGCTTTATGTTCTTTCGTCATTTCTCCCTTAACAGATGAAAAATACTGTGCAGCTTCATTCAGTTCTTTACCTCGCTCGCGCATGGTTTCTTTTGTGATTTTTAGCTCCTGAAAGGACAAGGTGGAAATGATAAAATCTTCCAATCGGCTATATTCCAATCCATCAAGCATGTGCCAAATTTTCCGAAAATGTTCCTTTGATTTATTTTCAAAATCTTCTTGGCGCTTCCGATATGCTTTTTCCCTTAGGGCATAAAAGTTTTGCCAAGCGCTATTTTTTTCAGTTATCGTCTGGTACCGCACTTCTTTAAACCCTTCTTTGATTTCACTTATTAAATCAAAAACGTCTTTCCACTCATCGGCAGTTAAGGGAAGGAGTAAGTAGCTCGATGTCTTTTCAGCCAAAACACGAAGCTTGTTATCCAGTTTGCGAAAATCCATGGTATAAAATTTTCAATTTTTCCCGTATAGAAAAAGCCGGCTCATAAGAAGCCGGCTGCATTTCTTCGCTCCCCTTAGGTTAGAAATACTTAAAACGTTCGGGGGCTTTCTGTTTCCGTGATTCCAACGACCGAAAGCATCGTCATTGTTGGCGGAAGGGTGTAAAGAACTTTACGCTAACAGTATAGCAAACACTTCAATTTCTGTCAAGCCAGATAATATTATCGGAATAAGATCTCAAGAAATTCTTTAAACTGGTCTGCATGGCCTTGCAGTAGTGCCTAATGATCTGTTGTGGTGCTGGGCTTTGTAAATACTGATTGCAATAAATGAATATAAGCAATATAAGAAATATCGATCATCTTAAAAACGTGAAAAACGCCCTAATTTACAAAGCTATTTATCTCCATCTTTACTCTAAATTATGTCAAAGGTTATAGTGGGCATTTATTATTTTTTTCCTCACAAACAATAGAATACTGTATTCCAAAAGGCGCTGAATTACTGTAGCACCCGCTAATAATTATAAAAACCAACTATTATGTTTATAACTGCAGCAATCAAAACGCTAAAAGAAGTCCTGGAATTCATTCCTACAGTAATTAATGTTATCAAAAACATTAAAAAGACTGAGTCGTCGTCTACTTTAACAAAAGTTGTTGACACCCTAGCATGCGATACCCAAGATGCAGCAGTCAATCTTCAAAAATCAATTGATGAAATAGAATATATTTTAAAAGATTCAAAATTCGACTTATCAAAAACGTTATATGAGAATGAGGATGCTTTAAAGTTTTGGGACCTCACAAAAAATTATTACTTAAATAGAGCCACAAAAAAGATACGAGGCATTCGAGAAGACCTTCGGAGCTCGGTTGAAGATGTAGGTAGAATTTTATTGTGTCAAGGAAAATTTGAAAGCATGGAAAAATTTAATGATTTTGTAAGAATCATTACACGGGATTTAGATACCATAGACGATAAACCTATTGGTTATATATTAAGTATCTATAGGCAAAAGCTGGAAGAATCATTGAAAATGCTAAGGTAGTAATTTTGCTAACAGTTCCCTTTTATTAAAAAGCCGGGAAGAAATTTATACATCCCGGCCACTTCTCTTTTTGAATGTCATGTCAAAAAAGAATTGTTTTCACGATATCATACTTACTGATGAAAATCAAAATAATTTATTTGTTTACTTCCTTTACCATTGCTTGCATTCGAAATTCCAAAAGTTTCATAAATTTAATGTAAGTTCTTTCCTAACATTGGTTCTGCATCTTATTAGTGGGCTGTAGAGTATTTCTACACATTATCGAAAATTACTGGGCTTTGTTCTGGCGTTCAATGGCATGCACTGGTGCTGGGCTTTGCGCTAAAACTTCGTGCCATAGTACGACGCGGAAGCTATGGAAGCGGAACAATACTTTTAATGGCCGTGCGAAAGGCAATCACTCGGATTGCAAGGTTTCAATGAATTTCTTGAAGCCTGCCTTCTCCTGATCCGTCGCCTGGGCACCTGCTGCCGGACAGAGGAATATGCCGGTGGGTAGCAGGTATCGAAGCAGCAATGCTGCGCCGGCAAATTGGAACTGCCAGTCGATACTTCCGGCGTATTCTGCCTTGTTTGTAAAGGTGATGCCCATCTTTTGCCGGAGCCAGTCCGCCGTTTTATAAAAGAGCGCAACGTCGCATGCGCCTAAGAGCTGTACTTCAGCGTATCCCTTTGCTGTCTGCAATACCATAATGGATCAACTGTTTCCGGGCACGGTTGGTTTGAAAATTGTTTGCCGCGCAAAGGTGCAAGTTATCGGCTACATGGCAAAGAGCCACAGAGTTGAACCAGGTAAGAACGGGGTGAAAAGCCATGCCACATATGATTATTTGTAGTTTAACGGTTCAGATAAGGTTTGAAGGTATATGGCATAAATTTAGGGAAACCTCGCAATGCCGTGACATTTTGCGCCAGCGTGGCTTTGCTATGTCGCTTAATGATTTGCACAGGTGCTGGGCTTTGTACTGCAGGCCATACGCAGAGAATCACTGATTATAGACAACCGGGTAACAGGGCTTTCAAACATTCCAAGGTTATATTTTGTTACCTTCACTAATTTTTTCAAAAGTTACCCTGTATTTACTATCAAATATTTCAACCGCTTTTTTTAAATTTTTGAGGGAGTCATTTAGGGCTCTCCTTTCCGCTCTTGTAAATTTAGTCTTATTGTTTGCGGCAACACTTCTTATTTCGTCTTCAATGTGACTGGCCTCGGAAATAACCGAATTGATATTGGTTCCCAGATTAATTGTTGCTTTTATCGAATCAGAGAAAGAATTAAAAGTTTCAATTTTCCTCCGATACGTTTTTATTGTTTCTGTGCAATAAAATATAGTATCGTTAACTGCCCTTATTAGCCTCCTGTCTTCTTCTATGGAGACTAAGTCCAAATATTTGTTTAACGCTATTTTACTTTCATTAACGCATTTACTGCAATTGCTATAAGTCGAAACCATATTCTGCAAGCTACTTTTTATCGCATTGTATTCGTCGGTTATGTCATCAGCGGCATTCAATCTTTCACAATACCCTTTAAACTTATTGTTATAGAGCGCCTGTTCGAGATCCTCTAATTTTTGTTTTGCATTAGTTACTATTAAATTATTCTTCAAAAAAGAAATGGCAGATACTTTAGCGATAATGGCGGAATATAACCCAAGCGCGTCATTTGATACATTATTCCCGCCGGCATTGAAAACATTCAATTTTTGAAGGTCACTGTAATATGTCAGCCGTTTAAAATATATATCAATTTGGTCATTTAATTTTCGGGTCACTGGTGCATACCCGCTATTTGCATCAGTATATAAAGCAGGCTCAATCTCTTTGGCCTTTTTCTTTATATCCTCAAATTTCAAAATAGCACTGTACGCATTAGTTAAGGGTTCTTCATCATTGGAGGATAAGGCCTTTTCAATTTTATTAATAATCTTCAAATAATCTAGCAAAACAGCTTCTGCAAAATTTTGCTGGTCGGATATGCTACTTTTGTTGACAATTAAAATGGAATCTAATGCCCTAATTTCGCCATCAGTTATCGTAGTATATCCCGCTCTTTCAATTCTTTTGGAAGGTATGCCTTCCAATCCATAATAATTATTGAGGGTTTGCAATACGATCAAGTATGGAAATTCCTCATATTCGGTACCGTTTTCTAAAAGCGAAAAATAACCTGAAGCACTCTTATTTAGCCTCAAATTTTCAGCTTTCGGAAGCTCCGCATCCGTTGGCGCAAAAAAGTAGATGTTATAGGATAATATCTTCTTATATTGGTTTTTGAAGGGTTCAAATAAAACTTTTGCCTCAAGCTTCTGATCTTCCGCTGCCTGCTTAAGGAGGCTCGAAAAGAAAGTATACGTCTTCTTGGCCACATCCACGCTCACCAAGCCGGTCGGATTGGTGATAAGGGGAGAAACAATATCTGACATGGAACTCAGGATCGAAAGTGCACGATTATTTATCGTGATTTGGGTAGTAATAATTGCATCTAATGTTCTTTTCTCCTCTGGTTTGTATAGGTATTTCTTTAGTATTGTTCGATCTTCAATCGTTGAAGTGTTAAAACTATTATTTTTCCCTTTTTCAAATAAAAAAAGCGGAATTTTCTGGTTTGCAGTTTCACTTGCAAGCTCCAATTCCCCATAGAAATATTTTATTGACTTGAAACGACTTTTAACAAATTCCGGAGAAGTCAACTTATCAGCGCGTCTTATTACTACGGTAATGTCGGCATAAGGATATTTTTTGTAGTCACTGGATATTTGAGAGTTATCCATTAATTGGATATTTTCTACCTTTCGTATAGGGAAAAATAAATTTTGCGCACTTAATTCACCGATAAAAGTAGACAACATAAAGAGCAAGTAAAAATTCTTCATGCAACAGGGTTTTGGGAGTTGGGAAATGGTAATCGGGTTGCGAAGTTTAAAAAATTTCAAAACCCAAAAAACCGGAAAAACACTGTTTTTTATGTGAGATATTACAAAAATGGCCTACCGATATTTCTTTTTTGATCTGGAACCCTGGGCAACGATTTGTACCTGCTGCTGGGCTTTGCACTGCAGCTCGGTGCGTGGGTGCTGCGTGGATGGAAAATATGAAGCAAGTACAGGCGCCGAAGTATGCGACACAACGGAAGAAGTATCAAAGTTCAAGTGCTGCTAACAAAATTGAATTTAAACAAATGCGATTTTCTTTATCAGGATTTGCGTATCTTATCAGCCTCTCTCCCGAAATCCTTTGTTACGGAAGCGCAGGTACAAGTAGCTCAACTGCAAATAGCGCTTGAATCTGCGCTCGCTTCCAAACTTGGGGACGATACCATCCATTCTCAAATTGCAACAATACTTTTTCTTCCGCTTTATGCGGCATTAGCTTGCACAGTACCCCTTTGTTATCCTGGTTGAAAGCAAGGTATTCACATCCGTAATTGATAAGGTGCAGGTGGGGTAATCGCTTCACTCCAATCCAGTCCCCTTTCCTATACACCGGACTATTCCGATCATCGAGCACCGGGACATATCCGTGTATGAGGCCGGTATGTTTAAATCGTACAGTCCTGAGCAGGACCCCCGGCTGCCCGTCAACCACATGAACGCTCCCTGGATACTTTTCTAAATAGAAGACTCCAGCTTTAAGATGAGCGGCAAACGGTATCCATACCATTATGAATCGTTGTGCGTTATGGGAATCGTCACAATGCACATCGTTTTGCTTCGTCAATTCCTTTTCCATCAGCTACGTCGTTTGGTAATCAATATAGGAACGCAAACAATACCTAATATTTTGGCCAGCCCGCAAGCGGTTCCACCAAAAAGAACCCGAGCAAGCTCCTGGTTCGCGGCTCACGGAGCCGGTATTTCTTGTTCTTGAATCTCAATATAATGTTGCCGTGTCCTTTCATTGATGGGTATATCCTGCACAGTACGCCCTTTCTTCTCTGGTCAACAACATAATATTCGCATCCCCAGAAAAAGGGCTGCATTTGTACCTTTCGGCAGATGCCGATTCTGTCGCCTTTCTTGTAGCTTGGTTCCATCCGGTCATCAGGGACAAAAATATATCCTTCGGTAAGGTGGTGGTCTCCTGGTTCCTGGGCAAGGGCAACCACGGCCAGCTTTCCTTCTTTAAGTATGATAGAACCAACGGCAGCTCGTCCGCTATACGGAACCGTTTTTTCTTCTGGATCACAGGGCAGCAGCACCTTCTTTGGTTTTGCTGCTGAAGCCTTTCTCTTCTTTGTAACCACTCGCTTCTTCTTCATAGTTTCGGCATTGATAGGTTTAACGGGTTTTGTATCTATGAGCCAAAGAATGCCTGCAGCATGCAGGACACTCTTTGGTTTTTCATCAGTGGCGGAATTGCAGGGTATGGATCCTGGAAATACTGCCGTCCGTATTATAGTCATACGACCGTAAGGTCATTGCCGTTGCAGTGAGTTCCACAATGTCAGATGGAGTGCCGATGCCGATTATAAATACCTGATTGTCGGGAGAGAGCCGCAGCTTCGTTTCCCCATCCTCCAAAAACCAGGTGAGCTTCAAGAATTGATGGTCGGAAGGATAGCACTTTGTTGGCCCGTTGTTCGCTTCAAGGGTGCCGTCTTTAGAGAACACGTAATAATTATCTCTCTCGCAGGGTTTGTAGGTGCTGTACATGTCCGTAACGAGTACCCCGTTGAGATTTCGGCCCGGGAGAATGGAATCGGCCACTATTTTCCAGGGCTGGGCGGTGAGCAGATCCGCTTTTGAGAGCGAACTGCCGCTTTTCGAGCAGGCAAACAGCAGCACGAGGCAAACCGCAGGGAGCAGTGTTTTTCTCATATAGCAAGTTTTAAAAAAACGGATATATAAAAGAGGTTTTTAAAGAGCAGCATAAATATAAGAGGGAAAAATATTTGTTGATGTGTAAACGAACGTATACCCATCAACGCTATTTGGTTGTTTTGTTAAGGTTCAAAATGGGAAACCCCAATATTCTCAAGGCTTGACTTAGATCAAAAACTTGACTTTTTGTCAATAATGTGGAAAAGTATTTGTTCGTATGCCCATCAACGATACAAACCAGCCACCAGACATGAGATATGCCTGTCCCTACTACCGCAAGTCCACCGGCAAGCAGGAACTAAGCCTGGAGGTACAGCAGGAAGCGGTACACAGCTTTTTGAGTGCTAAGAAGTGGCACGTCCTAAAAGAGTTTACGGAAGTTGAAAGCGGCAAAAAGCATACGAACCGGCCGCAATTATTAGAGGCCTTGGCTTATTGTCGAAAGCATAATGCCGTGCTGGTCATTGCCAAGCTGGATCGGCTGGCCAGAAATGTCGCCTTCATTTCCGGCCTGATGGAAAGCAAGGTGCAATTTGTCGCTACCGATTACCCGGATGCTTCCAAAACCATGCTGCATATGCTGGCGGTGTTTGCGGAATTTGAACGGGATCAAATAAGCATCCGCACCAAAGAAGGACTGCAGGCGGCAAAGAAGCGCGGGAGCGTCTTAGGCAAGCATGGGAAAGTGTTGGCGGAGAAGAATAAACGGGATGCCGATGCCTTTGCGAAACAACTCATTCCCACGTTTGAAGAATTGCGCAATATTGGGATCACCAGTGTGCGGAAACTAGCGGATGAACTGAACCGGCGGAAAGTGCCGACATTTCATAATAAAGGGAAGTGGCATGGGAGAAGTGTGTGGAATACAATACACAGATTCAATAGTATAAATGTGTATAATTGACAAAGTCGAAAGAAGCAAAAAATTGATCTTAGACATGAAATGACAAGAGACATCCTAGTAATAAAGTCATTTCTGTTATATTTGTTTTAACATTCTCAACACTTAAACCCATGAACTGATTCTACTTTTCTACAATGAAAAGAGACCTTTTTGATTATTTAGTCTACTTACTCTCTCTGGTTGCGAGTATTACCGGCATTATTGGCTTTTATCAGATAGTTGGCCCCAGCCTCAACGATCAAGGTAAATGGGGTGTGATTTTTTTGGGGATACTTGTACTTTGGTTTATGGGCCACAATTTGTACCTTATATCGAAATATCGAAAAGATATACGATACAAAAATCTATTTGAAGATATAAATTTGGCATTTGCACATTTACATAAGATTAACAGATATTGCAATGCAATCAATGATGACAATTATGAATTGCATATTAAATTCATGTCGGAAATGTTAAAGGATGGTTTAGACGCTTTTGTAGGGGCTTTTTCTAACTTGACTAATTCTAAATGCGCAATCTGCATTAAATATGTTTCTGAAAATAGCAACAAAATGCTGGAAGTCTCAACATTTATTCGCGATTCAACATCAAAAGCAAAAAGAATAAGTAAAGAGAGGGAAAAAACACAACACTTAGTAATACGTAATGATAACTTCAAGCTTATTATTGATTCTATTGCTAATCGAAACCCAAGTTATAAAGGATATTATTTTTGCGGGAATCTACCACTCGAAGAACCTTTTTCCAATTCCAGGCTAGACGAGTGCCCCAATTGGCCTCCTAGAAAATTAAAAATCCGTTTTTTTGATAGAATTTACCGTCAATTAAGTTGGCCATTGGATTATAAATGTATAATCGTGGTACCTCTTCTTCCACTTGTTAAGGATGAGCAAACTATTGATGGGTTACGAGGGTTTTTATGTCTTGATTCACCAAAAGTTAATGCCTTTAATAGAAAAGTTGACACAGCAATTCTTCAAGGAATAGCTGATGGATTATATAATAAAATTGATATTCTCTTCAAACTGTTAAAAAAAGATGAGGAAAAAAATAAAAGGCAGAATTAACTTCTCGCTCTTGACTCCACTTATTTTAATAACAGACCTATTAAGAGAGATTTTTGGCCTTCATACTCGCCTACATGAAATAAAATATACAAAGTATAAGAATGCGTCAAAAGTAATAAAGATTATCATTATTCATGGTAATGACATTCCCACAGAATTTAAAGAGATAGATTCTTCGCAAAAAAAAGAGCTTGTAGAAAAATTTAATTCCTGCAAAAACACCTCGCCTCTAGAAGATTGGTCACTAATAGCTATCAATGATGAGAATGGAAATGTTAACACATTGCCAGCTCTGGTATTATCAGAAGAGCAATCAAAAAAATTACAAAAAATAATTGCAAAGTATAATCTCTAATTTCTTAACTCTTTAAATCAATCCTTTGTCTCAATAATTTTCACGCCACTTAATTACTATTGACTTAATCAGGTACCTCATAGTAGGGTAATATTAAAAAATTGCCACCTAAAAATAATACTATGGGGTTTGTAGTTAGATTTATATCAATTACATCGCTGTCTGCATGTTTGGGCATCTGTATGTTAGATAACCTCATCAATCTTGGGATCATCATTTGGGGGATTTCATCTATTATATGCTTTATCATTTCATTCTTGCCAATGAAGAATTGGCTTTGTCTAGACTAAATATTTTTCTTTAAAAACCGAATTGATCGGTTTTTTTTATAAAGTAATCCATTAACATTAAAAGAGTTTCTTTTGAGGAAAGTTGTTTATAATATTTTCTTCCGACAGAACCTCAACCCCATTTTCCTGCTTCTTAAAATCTATCTCATATCTGCTTACTGTGTCTTCGATTATTGCTTCCTTATTTGATTTCCCATACGGCTTTATCGCCACCGTCCTCGCACTAAACGGCTTGCTGGTGGCGCTATCTATTTGCATCTTTAAATACATCGAATACTTCGGCAGGTTTACCAAATCGCTTTCAGTGAAAACGGGATAAAACTCTTTTGCCAAGCATTCGGCATCACTGGCACCAACACGAAAACAGACCATCGTGCCAACGTTCCCGAATATGGCAGCCCGGATGTTTTCATCCAACTGTTCAAGGTACTGATGAGCTAAGAACAACGACAATGAGTACTTCCT
Organism: Niastella populi; assembly: GCF_002078015.1. Classification (GTDB taxonomy): domain Bacteria; phylum Bacteroidota; class Bacteroidia; order Chitinophagales; family Chitinophagaceae; genus Niastella; species Niastella populi. Next base: position 11,297 of record NZ_LWBP01000002.1, read on the forward strand.
ACACTCTGCCAATACCCCAATATATGCCTCGCTCAAAAAGCTGTGGCATTCATCGACATACAGATAAAACGGCCGTCTTGTTTCTACATCCTGCCCTGCCCTGGAAAGCGCACCAAGCTGGATGGCATTGACAAGCAGAGAACCCAACAAGGCGCTCGTGTCTTCACCCAGTCTGCCTTTGCTTAAATTGCAAATGAGCATGTTTCCTTCATCCATTATCTGCCGTATGTCAAAACTGGATGTTTGATGCCCGACCGTATTACGCAGCGGCGCGCTCGCCTGGAATACTCCCAGCTTGTTTAGGATCGGGCTTATGGCTTCTGATCTGAATGCAGGCGCATACTTATCAAATTCCAAAAACCAGAAATCAAGCAAATGTTTGCTGCGTACGCGTGCCAGGATATTGTTTCGGTATAGCTGGTTCGTTAAGAGCGGTTGAATGTCTAACAAGGTTCCTTGACCGAACTCTAGCAGGGTCATTAAACAATACCTAAGTATGTGCTCCAATCTCGGCCCCCAGGAATCCCACATTTTTTGGAATGTTGAAATGAGGCCGGAAGCAGCAAGGTGATATTGATCCGGCAGGATACCGGCTAGCGGATTAAAGGCAATAGCATATTCGGCAGGGTTGAAATAGATTACCTGCTGGGTGCGCCAGGAAGGAATATAGTGAAGCAAGTGTTCAGCGACGTCTCCATGAGGATCTATTAGGCATATACCCTTCCCTTTCTCAATATCCGAAATAGCCATGTTCTCCAGTAAAGTGGATTTGCCAACGCCGCTTTTTCCGAGGCAATATAAATGGGCGAGACGGTCTTTATCCTTAATGTAAAAGGGACGGTGCATTCCTCTGAAATCAGTTATTCCAACTGGCGTAAGTGAAATGTCCGTACCATTTTTGGGTTCCACATTTATAAGGCTACCTATAAAGGCATGAGCACGTAAGAGAGACAGAATTGCTAACCAGCTACACCAAATCATTCAACGGATGCTTGGTAATCTGAGATCGCAAATGTTGTGGGCTTGCGTATAAGTAGATCGTTGTCGTTTTTATGTCGCTATGCCCCATCATCTGCGAAAGGCTGTATATGTCGCAGCCTCCTTCGAGCATGAGCGTAGCGAAGGTGTGGCGGAGTTTGTGAATGGTGAACTTCAAGCCCGATGCGGCTCGCATTTCAGTGACAATGTGCTTTATCCCATCCTTTGTAATGCCACGGTTCAAGGTTAATGAGGTAAAGAACTCAGGACACGTCTTATTGAGCCGTTTCCGTTCATCTAAGTAACGCTTCAAGGTTTGCGCTAAAGCCAAACTCATCGGCACTATTCTGTCTTTGCTTCCCTTTCCCTGGTTAACAAATATGGTCAGATTTTCAATATCAACGTCTGTGTACTTTAGTTTCAGCAATTCCTTGAACCGCAACCCTGCGAAAATGAACATTGAAAACATCGCATGGTTCCTATACCGAACGAACCGGTACTTATAGGGATAATTAAAAACAACCTCCAACAACCGCAACGCATTTTGCTTTGTAAACTTGTTCGGCAACCGCTTTTCAAGCTTGGGAACTTCAATATCTCCAACCGGGCTGCTTTTCAAATATCCTTCTGCCTGGCACCAGCGGAAAAACACGACAAACGTCTTGTGGTAAATAATAAAGGTATTGGCCTTCCATTGGCGTTTTGTTCGGCCATAGAACAAGAAGGAGCGGACATTTTCATTCGTTACATCCTCAATCTTCTCGACTGCTGCCCACTGGCAATAAAACTGAATAACCTGTCGATACCGTTTGATTGTTTCTTTTGAATAACCCCGTATGAATAACGAATAATCATAAAACCTTTCTGCTAAGAGCTTAATATCCATGCTTGCACACTCTCTATCTCCGCAGTGCTTTTCTTGAGCCGTTGGCCGGGATTGAACCGGCGACCTCCCCCTTCGCTTGTACCTCTTCTTCACATATTCAAGAGGGCTAGACTGTATCTTTTTCCCTTTCAGGAAACCCTTGTCAGTCGTTCGGGCGGATATATCCGCCACGGTCTTGGCCTATCCAGGCTATTGACCGTAATTCGGGATTCATCAGAACATTGCTATTCGGATGGGCAGGGATTGTGCGTCCCACCATGGGGGTGCTCTACCAACTGAGCTACAACGGCATGCATAATTCACATATCGCCCGCTACCAGTTTTGCGCTGGTAGTAGTAGCGATGTCGCATTTTTCGTCATTTTCTCTTTATTTGACAAGGAATATTCATTTTACCAATACTCCGTGTTTATTACCATTAAACACTAACGTACCAATTTCTAAAAATCACTTGGAAACAAAGGGAAAAATGAGAAACATGCTTCAGATATATATACCGTTGGAACTACCTGTTTATGTCGGATATATCTTTTAAAAAAATATACAAAAAGTAGCTGCGAAAGATATGTTATTTGTAAGGTAACAGGCTGGTTTAACTCTATTACATTTTTTGTGTTTTATAAAGTACCTACAAAGCAATCACGCAATACATAAATAATTCAAATCTTTTTCACGACCACATTTTTTATAAAGGCTTTTTCAGGGCCCCATGCCCGAAAGCCGATCGAACCGTATTCAGGGGTAAGGGAAAATGGCATATAACTACTTTGATCTTTATTATTCTCATCTTTATAATCGAACTTAAACATAAATACACCAGCGGGTATTACCCAAATGCGATCAAAAATCCTCCTTCTTTTCAGAAATATTTTTATATTAACTGTACTCTTATCACAAGAAATCTCGCACTTGTACCATGAATCAACTTTTACCGGTTCATCAAAAACCATATTGACGTCTTTAGGTTGCCATACCTTCCATCCTCCATTTATATATAAATGAGGCCCAATGCCACTCCGTTTTATCTGTAGCATGCCGTATTGCGCAAGATCATTAGCTCTTATAATAATTCCTAGTCCACCATCATCATTTGTTCCCCAATTAGCAATTTGGAAATCAAAAGATAATTTATAGTTGTTCCAATTAAGGATATCTGAATAGATAAAGCCTGTACTTGCATCGGTAATTTCATAAGCACCCTTTTGTGATCGGCAATTAACAATGCATAGAAATTAGCAATTAAGGATGTAGAAGTTCGGCAAATAAGGATGCATAATTTCGGCAAACAGGAATGCATGACAATCAATAACAATAATTCCATATTTGAGTGCCATAAAAGGGCAAGAAAAATATGGATAAAACAATTAATGATTGGATCATGTATTACGAAATTCAAAGATTACTACGAGAAGGATGTAGCCAGAACGCAGTTGCTAAAGCCATCAACATGGATCCCCGTACCGTAAAAAGGTATGCAAGGATGAGTGAAGCTGATTTTACGGCAGAGTTGGAAAAAAGAAGCATTAGGCCCCGTTTGTTAAATCTCTACGAAGGGTTCATTAAAGACAAGCTAACCCAAAGCCCAGCAGCCAGTGCTGCACAGGTGCACGATTGGTTGAAAGAACATCATCCTGATTTTCCTCTTGTAGCTCCCAGGACCGTGTATAATTTTGTAATGAATGTAAGGCAGAAGTATGGTATTGCAAAGGAAGAAACAACGCGTCAATATTTTGCAGTAGAGGAACTGCCATATGGTTTTCAAGGCCAGGCTGATTTTGGTCAGTATATCATGCGTCATGCAGAAAAGAAGCGTAAAAAAGTTTACTTCTTTGCAATGATGTTATCACGTTCACGTATGAAGTTCCTTCGTTTCTCTGAAACCCCTTTCACTACTGTTTCTGCCATTGATGCACATGAAGAAGCCTTTGAGTTTTTTAAAGGCATTCCAGAAGAAGTTGTGTATGATCAGGACCGGCTGTTTTTGATAGATGAACGCCTGGGTGATTTATTAATGACACAGGATTTTAAAACCTATGTTTTTGAACAGGATTTTCAAGTTCACTTTTGTAGAAAATCGGATCCTGAAAGTAAGGGCAAAGTAGAAAATGTGATAAAGTACGTGAAGCAGAACTTTCTATATGGCAGGGTCTATTATGACATTGATACATTGCAAGTACAAGCCCTGCAGTGGCTGCAGCGTACTGGTAATGGAATGCCGCATACTACCACACGTAAGATACCTTTGCAGGAATGGATGATTGAACAAACTCATCTAAGGTCATGGTGCACTGTAAAGTTACTCCCGTCTTACCTGGCCCGTTTTGTACGTAAGGATAATACGTTTTCCTACAATGGGAACTTCTATTCTGTCCCTAAAGGTACGTATAAGAAAAAAGACAGCATCGTGTTTGTATATCTGAAAGATGAAGAGCTACATATCCACAACAATGATATGCAGCGATCATTTCTTTGCAAGCATACTATTATCGAAAGAAAGGGTCTTAAAATTATCAATGCCGATCATAAGCGTGATAAATCACAGAAGATAAATGACCTGATTGCAAGCACCGCAGCGCTGTTTTCAGACCCACAGCTGGCCACCCATTACTTTGAATTGATACGACAGGATAAAAAAAGGTACCTGCGTGACCAGGTCCAGGCTATACGTGACCTTGTACAAGGTCGTAATAAGGCGCTGGTGGCAGAGGTGCTTCAGAAATGTGTTGCAGAACGTTTTTTAAGCGCGGGCATGTTTAAGGAGCTCTTATCGCTGTTTGAAGCGGAAAACAGGCACGCTGATGGCGGAGAAGCCAAAATCATATTGCTTGACCCTGATAACACCTTAAAAGCCCAGATACAACCCGATAAAAGTGATCTGGATGCATATGAACAAGCTTTTAGCAGTTAATTACTCGTGATCCCAGAAGATGGCCGCAAAATCAACTTGCGTTGGTAGCGGCCCTCTTTGTTTACAATGTATGCCTCATTTACCTCTCTATTTTTTAATCAAACAATACAAAACAAATGAACGTCAAAAACAGAATCGCCAGCCATTGCAAGTACTTAAGGTTAAATGCAATCGGGGAACAGATACAATCGCTTGCAGATAATGCATCGCATGAAGGCATTAGCTATTTAGATTTTGCTGCCAGGATGTTGGAAGTAGAAATCAAACACCGCCAGGATCGAGAGATGTTAAACAAGATACGTATTGCGCGACTACCGGTTAACTATGACCTGAAGCATTATGATTGCACTGCAGTGGAAGGCATGCCTGGCAGCCGGTTGGAACAGCTTAAAGAATTAACCTGGCTTGATCAGAACTTTAGCCTTGTTATCATGGGACCTAATGGGATCGGAAAAACAATGCTCGCGGCGGGATTGTGTTACCACGCTATAGAAGCAGGGTACAGGGCCTATTTTAGAACAATGGAGGATATTATGACTATACTCAAAACCAAAGGTATCTCTAAAGTTGCTATGACCGATTACAGGAGGCTTTGTAAAGCACATTTTATCGTTATTGATGACATTATGATGATCTCCATTGCCAGAAACGAAGCCAACGCCTTTTTTCATTTTATCAATGCCCTGCATGAAAAAGTATCCTTTGTCATTACCACCAATAAATCACCCAAAGAATGGGTGGAAACCATCGGAGACGAGGTCATCACTACCTCTATTCTGGACCGCTTACTGTACCGTTGTGAAATCATCAAACTTTCTGGAGAAAGTTACCGCCTCAAGAATAGAAAAACAATCTTTGGAAAAGCAAAGTAAAAACCGATAATTTTGGCAAATAGTCATGCACCTGTTCCCTTTTAAAATTATGCACATATCCCGCCACATCATACTACATCCTTAATTGCCAATTTCTATGCACTGTTGGTTGCCGACTACACCTTTATTCGGGACAGTTGAAAAGTACCGTATCCCATCCAGTCCTCTATATCTTTTCTTCTTGTTAGGGAAGAAAAAACAAACTGTCTATCCTTTGAAAGAAAATAAATGGTGAAAAGTAAGGTAATAAAAATTCCGATCAGAGAAATTATATCTTCATAACCAGGCCATAATTGCCAACCTGCATAGACGACTGCGGTTCCAAGTAGAGCCGCCACTATTTCTTTTTCATATCTTCTAATTAAATAGTATATTTTTTTCATGCTCTTCGATATCCAAATCAGCTTAAGGTAATTGCAACTAAAACTCAATCCTAATAGGATAATATTAAGCCTTTTGATACTCTCGTCAAATAAGCCTATCAACACTCATTTGCTCAATATCCCCACGCATTTCGTCCGTTGGAAGGCAACGCAGGTAAACCATAGTCATTCGTATATCATTATGCCCCATCAATTGTTTAAGCATAGCGATGTTATTACTTGTTTGTAAAAAATTCACAGCAAAAGTGTGTCTGAACCGATGTAGGTGAAATTCTACTCCAGAAGTTTTTTTAATCCTGTTTACGAAGTGTAATAAGCCGTCATAACTTAACTTATCATCTCTTACTGCAGATACAATTAAATAAGGAGTTACATAGTGCCTTCTCTCATGTAGATAATCTTTTAAATGCATTGCGACTATCGAATGCAACGGCAATTGTCGACTTCGACCTGATTTTGAAGTTTCCCCTCTTACGGTTACTATCCTTCTTTCAAAATCAATGTCGCGAACTTGCAACAGGATTAATTCTTCGCGTCTTAATCCGCAAAAAAGCAAGATGTAAAAGATTGATAAATTTCTTTTTAGCAGGAGTATGTTTTTGTTACCTTGATTATGGACTGCCGCAAGTATTTTTTCTATCTCCTCTTTTTTTAGAAATTTCTTGTCTACATACTCCGGGACCGGATACTCCATTACTTCAAACGGATTATTCTTTATATACTTCCTTACCTTAAGCCATTCAAAGAAGCTATTTAGCTTGCTCCAATAAGTAGCTGCTGTGGATTTTTTAATTCCGACTTTAATTAATCCACGCCCAACTACTCTTTTTCTTTCTTGCAGAATTTTGAAAAATTGAATCATGGATGAAGGGGTAATTGATTCAATTCCAATAGAGGGCATTAGTTTATAAAAAGTATCAAATGTTTGTTTATATCCACGTAACGTTTCAGGCCGCACTTTGCGTACATATTCACATTCGTACATGAATTCATTAAACAGTTGTTGCAGGTCTTTCTTCATGCAGTATTGCTATACTTTCCGTTACTCCATCATTATTGAAAAAATATTTTGACTACTAAAGGGGGAAAGAATTATTCACAATTCTTTCCCCCTTATTGAATAAAAAATTGATTGGTATTTTTTTTATATGGCGAAGCCCAGGACAGGTATAGCGAACAATTTAAAATGGTATCGCGAATCGTATGGGTATAGCCTGAAAGACGTTGCAGAACTGTTGGGACATACTAGCACCAGCAGTATTTCCAACTGGGAAACGGGAAACGTGATCCCTAATTTGTTCACTGCTTTTAAATTAAGCAGGCTTTGCAGAACCTCATCAGCTCATTTATTTGAAGACTTATATAAATTGGCAATAATTGAAACAGATGCTTCCAAAACCGAATTTATCCCCAGAAAGAACAATCTATTCGACGCCTTCAAATTAAGCAGACTTCAAAAGACTATGCCAGAGGATCTATTTGAAGAATTATATAAGCAGGCGGTGGCAGAAACCGATGCTGCTGAAAAGGAATTTCTTGCAAGAAAAAACAAACCTCATTTTACTGATTAGTTCCTCCCTATAAAGGACATTACTTTTCTAACTGTCCTTTAGGTGAATAGCCAACAGATAATAGACGGCAAATAATCTATTTGCTTTGGCATTGCAACTTCTTTCTGGTTGGAATGAAGCGTATATAACGTACGAACGAACGTTTTATTAATAATAACGTACGACGTAACGAGCGTTCCAACTAATGCACGCGCTTATTAACAACTTAATCCACAGGTAAAGCAATGAATGATTACAGTCCCGAGGAGCAAAACCTCGCGTATAAGTTCGCAGACGCATTAAATGACCATAAATCAATTCAATGGCATCTTTCGCTCGTCAGAAAATACGAATTATGGTCTTTACGAAAAGAGCTGGAAGAAGCGTTAGCTGTTCCAGATAACGAAGTGCGAAAAAGCAGGGCAGCAATTTATAATTCACGGGTAAAAGCCTATGGAGTCGAAAAGAGTGCTCGGGATTAGCCTGGGCACTCGCAAGCTCGGCATTGCTGTCGTGCAAGGCGATCGGGTACCGTACTTTGCTTCCAAAGCATTTCTTGAAGCATGGTCTGAAAAGAAACCTCGAAGGATTCTTTCACTTATTGACCGATATGTTTCGAAGTTCCAAATAAATTGGATTGCTATTAAAACGCCGCGGGTCACGGTCGAATCACCGAAACTATCGGCACTCCAGGCAACTATTAAAGACTGGGCAAAAGAAAAAGGAATAGAAATACACACCTACACAGTCGCAGAGTGCAAGCAGGCTCTTGGCTTGCATAAACGGGCAAATAAAGAAAAATGCATGCGATTATTAGTTGAGCAATTCCCTCCCTTGCAAAGCAAGTATGAACAGGAAATGAAAAATAAGTCAGCTCATTATGAAAAGCTATTCGAAGCGATCGCTGTTGCCCGTGCCCTATATCAACGGCTTCGATTGTAACAATTCTTTCCCCCTTACTTGACCAATATCTTGCCGATACACTTCGACTAGATCTTTTCTTTCAAATTTAGCGTGCAACTACTGAAAAGGACATTGTCCTTTGAAAAACACGCATGTAGTGTGAAGAATGAGCATGGCATAGCCATGCAAGCCCGATAGCAGTATCGGGCTTTTTTGTGCCGAATAAACTATCATAAATTAATCATTATTTTTTGGGTGTTTTTCACGATTTTTTTGACCCATTGAACACATACTTTCACTTATTCATTAAACCGTAAAACATAAACTGCTTTTATGAAACAAATTTCAGGATTCGTCATTCTTGTTAGTCTTTTGGCTATCGGATGCAGGGTAGTAAACACATCCAGAAAGAGTGCAGGAATTTCTAAACAAGGGCTATACAAAAATGGAGCCGCTATTGAACCGACGTTCTTTTGGTCACATTATGATGCAACACAAAGAAGCGGACTCTATCTGATTACTCCCGATAACAAGGTAAAAGTTATATCAGAACCACCGCCTGATGCAGCAACCAATAAAATGCTGGATGTACTTGCCAAAACCAATGTAAAAGACAAGGTAGAAGCAGAAGCCAAAGTTTCAGCCGTGAAATCCGTGGCAGAATTGGGCAAGAGAACGGTAGCAATCAATTTTGTTCGCGATATTGGGTTTAGAATTGAAGCATTGCTCAACAACAATACAACAATAGATGCTAACACCGTAACCCTCTATACCCTACTGCTTGAAAAAGCAAAAGAAATATCATTAGCCGAATCGAATACGGAAGTGGTAAAAAACAAGGTAGACATTCTCAAAGAACTCAATTTAATTCTTTCAAAAGCCGATTCAACAGCCCCCAAACTGTCACAAGCAGACTTGATAAAGGAAATAGAAAATGTAATTAAATAATAATTTACTACTTAATCTTCAAGAAGGAATCTGCAGTTGTTGCAGATTCCTTCTTGAAGATTATTATGTTGAACAGATTACCATCAAGCAGAGTGTTCTCCCTGTGGCTGCGCGCCCACCATTTCTGAACCACTGACAGGATTGAAGCGCAATAAGGCATATCTCATGATTTAATGTATAACTAAACCTCATCACTTTAGCGGAGTTTTGCATAAGATAAAATTATTTACCACTGAACCAGTCTTTCGGAAGCAAGGGATCATTTGCATTCATATCAGTACCGCCTTGCGTTCCTCCACTCACAGGTTGAATAGCCTTATTAAGCACCCTCCAGCCATAGTGAATACCGCCGATTTCAGACAACCGTTTATTACCTGCAGGCAAATCACGTTCCCAGTTTCTGTATGTAACTCGAATTTCGACCAGTCTTCCAACAACCTTCCTCTCTGTTACCAAAGCACTGTGAGTAATCCTGCTTCCATCTAAACGACCAAACTGAACAATATCTCCTGGATAAAGTTCGGAATCACTGAAACATGCTGGATATATTCTGCCGGACTTTACCACATACTCGGAGAATGACTGCGCAACAGCCCAACTACATGAAAAGCATTTTTGTATTAAACACCCAAGATTATTATCACAACATGGTCTTCCATCTGCCCACCAGTCTTTGGTTTTCGTCCATCCGCCAAAAAGTAAGCACTGGGATAAGAAGTTAGTGCAATCACCATGTTCTTGAAAATCACAATAAAATTCACTGGGGTTGTCCCAGTGTTCTAGTGCGTACTTTATTGCTTTTTGTGAATTATAGGGCGGTGGTAAATCATTTACCCCTAACTCTGTTTGGATTCTATTCAGCCTTTCCTTATCGAACAAACCAGTTTGTGATGCGTAATTCACATACCAAGGTTCGAACTCACTGGAACCTGAATATGAGAATCTTGAAATAATCCAAACACCGCTTTTTTGCTTCATTATTACGTCGTAGTAATTACCACCTTCAGTAACCATATATTTTCCGGTTAATGAATCTTTAATATTATCTGTCATCGTAAAGCGATGTAGAACCCTAAGGACAACCGAATCTTTCCTCTTCTGGAAACTATCAATTTTCACAGCACTCGTATAATCAGTATATATAACACCATGCTCCGAGTGCGTTTTCTTAAAGGCCAAAATCTTATTGGCAAGGGTTGTATCACTCGGATTTTCCTGATAGTTTAACCAATCAGTGCTGGTAGATTTTCCGGTCGCCAAATTATACTGACCATCCAAATAGCTTTGGAGAATTGGCTGCACTTCCGAAATTATTTTTTCATCACTGAAAGCAGAAAGATCAAAAGACTGGTTGCTTTTTTTGTTGCAGGCTAAAACAATAAGAACAGCAATTAGTACCAGGGCCCCTACAGCAGTTAATACTTTTCTCATAAATAGCCGATTTAATTACAGTATTGTATATATCCTATATTAATTAAAACAACAATACCCCCGATTCTGACTTGATTTTAATCGACTTTTGAAATAATTATTTTCAACATTTCCATTTCTGGCAATTCTTTCCCGCTTCTTCCGCCAATCTTCTCCATATACACTTTTCCCTGAACCTTCTTTTACAACCAAATATCAGTTAACCAGAGAACCATGTATCCAGTCGTTGAGAAGGACATTGTCCTTTGAAAACCTTGCATGTTTGCAGCAGTGTGTGTTGTGTGCGAGCCCGATAGCAGTATCGGGCTTTTTCCTGGTCTCTATTTTTCCATTTCTGGCAATTCTTTCTCCCTTATCTCGTCCTGCCTTTGTTCATACACTCCCTTCTGAAACAATCCTCTTTCACAATTAGCCATCACCAGTATGAACGTAGCACAAAAGTCAGCATCGCAAGACGTCCACTCTTTCGTTACCTCCCGGATAATTGAACAACTAACCATTGGCATCATTCCGTGGCAAGAAGAGTGGAGGAGCGAGCACCCCCAATACATGAACGGCTACCCGATGGACTACATCAATGTCCTGCTGTTAGGAATCCTGCCGTACCCGCGCAAAGTGTTTTTTACCGCCAAACAAATGAGGCGGAATAACGTAAGCACCAAGCGGGGTGAAAAAGGGTTTACCATTCTCGGCATCAGACATTCGAAAACCCGGCCGTCCCTGTACTGCACGACGGTGTACCATCCAATTAATCTAAAAGCGGAATATGATGACCTGTTGCCGGCTGAAAAGATTGTCCGCAACCCGATTAAAGCGTGTGAGAAAATCATTGCTGGTATGCCCAAGCTGCCGCGCATCGTCCCCGATACCTCGCCGGCATATTACAGCCTGTCCGCTGACACGATCAGCATGCCCGACAAGGAACGCTTTGCAAACGAAGAGCTGTATTACAGCTCCCTCTTTTACGTCCTCGCCCAATGTACCGGCCACCGCTCCCGTATGAACCGGGAATGTGCCGTCCCTCGACACCCCGATGATGCGAAAACCCATACCCTTGAGGATTTAATCACTGAAATGACTGCGGGCTATCTGTGCAATTATGCAAGTATCGCTCCGTCGTTTTTGATTAGATACCACAGCGATTGCGACGGCTGGCTCCGGAAAATAGAGACTGACAAGGAAATGGTTATTACGGCCGCTATGTACGCACAAGAGGCCATTAACTACATCCTCAATCGCAATCCGATGCTAAACCCTATTCAAACAGGTGTATACACGCCATAGCACGTGCCCATCAAAAGAATTTTCTCACCTAAAATTTTCAGTTATGAATGGAATACACCATTCCCCTACCCCGCAGGAGGTATACAATATTGTTTCCAATCACCTAATAGCACAGCTCGAAAAGAAAGTGATTCCCTGGCATGTTTCATTTGCAAAAGGCGGATTGCCGCAGAACCTCATCAGCGGCAAACCATATTCCGGCCTGAACGTCTGGCTGCTGGCTGCACTTAACTATGCGCATAACGTGTTTCTGACTCAGCAGCAGGCGCAGTCAATGGGAGCAACCATAAAGAATGGAGAAAAAGGGCACCTAGCGATATACTACACGCCCGAAAAGGAGCTGCGGTATTCCCACGTCTTCAATATCGCTCAATGCGAGAATATACCACCGGATTCGATTCCCCCTCAATTCGAGGTTTCGGATCCGATAAAAAAATGCAAGAGAATTGCTGAAGAAATGCCTAAGCATCCGGCTATTGATGTCGGCGGCGCCCACGTATTCTACAGCTACCAGGACGACACCGTGCACATGCCTGACCCTGAGTTTTTTCACGACAGAGCCTCCTTTTTCAGCAGCCTCTTTTACGGCCTCATGTGTTCAACCGGCCATGAAATCAGGCTGAATCGGAAAGAACTATTGCAGGCCAAGCGGCTTGCGACGCCTCGCATGTACAGTACGGATGACCTGATCGCTGAAATGGGTGCAACGTATTTATGCGGCATAGGCGGCATAGAGCAAACGCATTTGCGCTATGACTACTTTGATGCTGAAGGCTGGCTGTATCGGTTTCGGACACACAACCAGTTTGCGATTGTGGCCGGCAAAGCCGCTCAAGCTGCCGTGAATTACATACTCAACATCCCCCCTGAAACATGATATAGAAGCCTGAATGTTCAGGCTTTTTTTATTGAAAAGAAAAAAGCCTGTATAAACAGGCTTAAGTGATTTGCATTGCTAATCAGGTACAGATTTTAAAAAGTGCTCTAACCTTTCCACCGTCTTCGGCAGCGGCTTCTTCCTCCCCCGTTCATACCCATTAATCAACGCTTCCTCTATCCCCACCAGTTTCGCAAACGCTTCCTGGGTTAACCCGTGCAGGTACCGGTATTCCTTTATTTTCCCGCCCAAGGTGCTGGTATCCACCTCCCAGGGAAAGTACCCCAAAAAGACAGTTATGGCCGGATACCGCTCAACCCCCGGCTCGGTTTTGTTCTTCTCCCACAGGGTAATGGTGTTGTAGAAAACCCCAAAATGGGAAGCAACTTCATGTTGTGTCATACGCAATTCCAGCCGCCGATTTCGTAACTTGTCTCCCAATGAAACCGCCACAGGCACCATCTTCTTCCCCCGGACAGGCTTCGGCACTGTTTCCTCTAACGCGGAACAAATCCGCAGAGCGCTCCGGCACAGCAGATCTACCTTTGCACTATGGCGCGGTTCCGCCCTGGCTGGCAGAACGCATGGCCAGGCTGGGTCTTGCCATTACCGAGGTGATCCTGATGGAATATGGAAAGGCCGATTGGGTTCGCCGCATGAGCGATCCCTGCTGGTTTCAAAGCCTTGGCGCTGTAATGGGGATGGACTGGCACTCGTCGGGTATCACTACTTCAGTATTGGGTGCTTTAAAAAAGGCCATCAACCCGCTTTCGAAGGAACTGGGTATTTATATCTGTGGCGGCAAAGGCAAACATTCGCGCCAGGTGCCAAATGAATTATTAGCTATCGGCGAGAAAACCGGTCTGAATGCGAAACAGCTTGTTCACTGCAGTAAACTCAGCGCAAAGGTTGATAACACCGCCATACAGGATGGATTTCAATTATACCTGCACGCTTTTATCGTAAGCAATGAAGGCGAATGGGCGGTTGTACAACAGGGTTTGAATGATGCAACCGGCACCGCCAGACGATATCACTGGCATTCACAACAATTACAATCATTCGTAAACGAACCGCATACAGCTATCTGTGGATTGCAATCGGGCAATATTCTAAACCTGGTCGATAAAGATGCCGCAGCTACCCGTTCAGGTATCGTTTCCCTATCTAAGGAATCGCCATCATATTTATTACCTGAAATACAACAACAGGTTATTTTGCCGGCGCATCATGATGTTCGGGCAAAAGATGTTGACCTTAAAAGGCTTGGCGCCATGTTATGGCTTACTCATGAAAGAAAGCCCGCTGATTTTGAAGAGTTATTAATGCTTGAAGGAATGGGCCCGCGTACACTACAGTCACTTGCATTGGTAAGCGAAGTCATTCATGGTACTAATTCGCGGTTCAAAGACCCGGCCCGTTTTGCATTTGCGCATGGCGGTAAGGACGGACATCCATTCCCGGTTCCAACAAAAGTGTATGATGAAACCATCGATACCCTGCACCAGGCTGTTCAAAAAGCAAAGATCGGTGAGAGCGATAAACTGCTTGCTATTAAAAAGCTGACCGAACTTTCGCAAAAAGCGGAAGAGGATTTCATACCGAACAATAACTTCGAACAACTTATTGAAAAGGAGCGCAACGAATCGTGGCGTTATGGGGGCAGAACCGTAATGGGAATTGAAAAGCCGCCTTCCAAAAGGTCGAAAGGAGTACAGTTGCGGCTGTTCTAAATGGGAATATCGTGAAACGGCAAACGTGAAACGTGAAATAGCTCGCGATATTTGAGATTAATAACTATCGTCGGCCAAAAAAATTTTTGATGCTTGTTATAATAATAAAGGCTGCCAAAATTGCTTTTGAACAGCCTCAATAATATTTATGGGTCACCGGGTGGTGAATGTACCGCGATCTTTATGATCAATTAACGAGCTTACGCCGCCAAAAAATTCTATTGCCTTTCTGTATTTTCATAATCACATTAGCAAATCATCACATTACTTATTACGCCTTATTCCCTCTTTGCCTGCCATTATTATTTGATCTTCCCTGATGATGTCTTCTACCGCCTCCGCCGCCACCCCTGTTCTTTGGACGGAACTGCGGTTTATACTCAGGAGCGGGCCCAAACTCTTCCGGTATAGCCGGTTTTTCAACCGCTTTGCCGATTAGTTTTTCAATGACGGCAAACTTGTTTTGTTCGGCCGGACTAACCAGCGTGAACGCAATACCATCGGCCTCGGCACGTGCCGTTCTGCCAATCCGGTGCACATAATCCTCCGCATCGCGTGGTACATCGTAATTTATAACCAGGTCAATGGTATCGATATCGATCCCACGGCTTAATATATCCGTAGCTACGAGAATGGGAATGCGGCCGCTGGTAAAACCACTCAACACATCTTCGCGCTGCGCCTGCTCCAGGTCGCTATGGATCTCGGCGATCTTAAACCGGGCGCGTTCCAGTTCGCGCGCCAGCGATTTCACGCTTTGTTTACGGCTGCAAAATACCAGCGCACTTTTAAACTGAACGTTCTTTAAAATATCTTTCAGCAAAGGAAGCTTTTGGGGTTCAAAAACAACAAAAGCTTTCTGTACTATCTTTTCCGGAGGTTTTGAGATGGCAATATTGATCTCGGTAGGGTCTACCAGGATCTTCCTTGCCAGTTGCCTGATCTTATCGGGCATGGTAGCCGAAAACAACAGGGTTTGCCTTTTAGCCGGCAGCGTGCCGATGATCTTGTTGATATCATCGGAAAAACCCATATCAAGCATTCTGTCTGCCTCATCGAGCACCAGGAACTGCAGCTGCTTGAATTGCACATAACCCATGTTCAGATGGGCGATCATGCGGCCGGGGGTACAAATGACGATATCAGTGCCCGTTTGCAACGCCTTTTTCTCGGCCACAAAGTTACTTCCGTCATTTCCGCCATATACTGCAATGGAGCTCAGATTGGTAAAATAGGAAAGGCCTTCGAGGTGCTGGGCAATCTGGATCGCCAACTCACGGGTAGGCACAATTACCAGCGCACCAACCTGGCCTTCAATGCGATGGCTCAGTAACCGGTTGATCACCGGAAGCAAAAAGGCGGCGGTTTTGCCGGTGCCGGTTTGGGCAGAGGCAATTATATCTTTTCCGGCAAGAATAGGCGGAATTACCTTCTCCTGCACGGGAGTAGCGTTTTCGTAGTTGGAGGCTTCAATGCCTTCTAATAAGTCAGGGTGGAAACCGAATTCTGTAAAGCGCAAGATGAAATGGTATTTAGGTGTTTGCGGAGCATGGTCCTGCAGATAAAAATTATATATAGCAAATATAATGGAATTTGAGCATGTTAATCAATAAAGTACAGCAGCCCCTCCCCGGGCACAGCCTTTGCCTTATTGACCCTAAAGCATTCATATGGAAAAACGAGTTTTGGGAATGATTCTCGCACTTGTTGGCATTGTGGGACTTATACTTGCCGGCGTTAACTTTATCAACGGGGGTTCGGGCTCACATAACATTAAGCAAATCATTCTTTACGGCGTATTGGGAGCCATTTTTTTCTTTGCCGGTGTTGGCCTTATTCGCAATACCCGCGACAGGGCAACATAGCAGAATGTGGAATTCTGTACACGGCTACCACTTCTTTTCCTGCGTATTAAGTATATAACCTGTCACTAATACCCGGTTTACCTATGCCTGAAGGGCCAAGCATTGTCATTTTAAAAGAAGCGGTTCAGTTGTTCAAAGGCAAAAAAGTACTGGCTGTAGCCGGTAATTCTACCCTTGATATCGACCGGTTGGCCAATCAAAAAGTGACCGACTTTAAAAGCTGGGGAAAACATTTTCTTATTTGTTTTCCCAACTTCACCGTGCGCATTCATTTTATGCTTTTCGGTTCCTACAGCATAAATGAACAAACCAAAAAAACGCCGCGGCTTCATCTGCATTTCAGTAATGGCGACCTGTACTTTTACGCCTGCTCCGTTAAATTTATTGAAGAAGATCCCGATACCATCTACGACTGGACCGGTGACCTGCTCAATAAAAACTGGGACGCTAAAAAGGCCAGAAAGAAATTGAAAGCGCAGCCCGATCAACTTGCCTGCGATGCCCTGTTAGATCAGCATATTTTTGCCGGCTCAGGTAATATCATCAAGAATGAAGTACTATTTCGCATCGGCATTCATCCCGAAAATAAAATAAAAGACCTGCCACCACGTAAACTCACCGAACTTGTAAATGAAGCCTGTAATTACAGCTATGATTTTCTCGACTGGAAAAAAGCCTTTGTTCTCAAAAAACACTGGCTGGCGCATACGAAGAAAACCTGTCCGCGTTGTAATATTCCACTCATAAAAGAATACCTGGGCAAAACCAGGCGCCGCACTTTCTTTTGCGAAAACTGCCAGGTGCTGTACACAACCGGCAGGCAAAAACCGCCTGCAAAGAAAAAACCTGCAGTGGCAAAAGTGAAACGGCAAACGGCATACGTAAATAATGCAAGCCATGAGCAGCGAGCCGTAAGCCGTAGCGGCAACTCAAAATCAAAAGCGAAGAAATAATAGCTATCTTAAATGCTGAACGGCATTTCAAAAAAGGAATTCATTCATAAAAAAAGAGTGAGCCGCCTGTGAAAGCAACTCACTCCTGTTATTTTTAATAGCGTACCGCACATCCATGTCGCACCCAGGTATTATCCCAATATCACATTATCCCATTATCACATTATCACATTGACCTCCTGTACTGTCCCCCCACTTCAAACAATGCATGAGTGATCTGGCCAAGTGAACAATACTTCACGGTTTCCATCAGCTCTTCAAAAATGTTCCCATTGTTGACGGCTACCTTTTTAAGCCGGTTCAACATCTCTTCCGATCTGTTCTCATTCCTTTTCCAGAATGCATGCAGGTTCTGGATCTGCTGTTCTTTTTCTTCGGTTGTACTGCGAATTACTTCACCCGGCAAAATCGTAGGGCTCCCCTTTTTATTAAGAAAAGTATTCACCCCGATAATCGGCAGGTCGCCATTATGTTTAAGACTTTCGTAATGTAAACTTTCTTCCTGGATCTTATTACGCTGGTACATGCGTTCCATAGCGCCCAGCACACCACCCCGTTCGGTAAGGCGGTCAAATTCTGCCAGCACCGCTTCTTCAACCAGGTCGGTCATTTCTTCAATAAGAAAAGAACCCTGTATAAAGTTTTCGGTTTTCGCGCTGCCCAGCTCGCGGTTGATGATGAGCTGAATGGCCATGGCGCGGCGTACACTTTCTTCCGTTGGCGTAGTGATCGCTTCATCATAGGCGTTTGTATGTAAACTGTTGCAGTTGTCGTAAATGGCGTATAATGCCTGCAGCGTAGTACGAATATCATTGAAATCGATCTCCTGGGCATGCAGGCTGCGGCCTGAGGTTTGAATATGGTATTTCAGTTTCTGGCTGCGGTCGTTGCCTTTGTATTTATACTTCATGGCCTTGGCCCAAATACGCCGCGCTACCCGGCCTATGACACTATATTCTGCATCCATCCCATTGCTGAAGAAGAAAGACAGGTTGGGAGCGAACTCATCGATATGCATGCCGCGGCTCAGGTAATATTCTACATACGTAAACCCATTGGCCAGGGTAAACGCCAATTGCGTAATGGGGTTGGCGCCGGCTTCTGCAATGTGATACCCGCTGATACTTACACTGTAAAAATTGCGCACCTTTTGCTGAATGAAATATTCCTGCACATCACCCATCAGCTTCAATGCAAACTCGGTGCTGAAGATGCAGGTGTTCTGTGCCTGGTCTTCTTTCAATATGTCGGCCTGCACGGTGCCGCGTACCTGGGCCAGCGCTTCGGCTTTTATTTTTGCGTAAACATCAGCCGGTAATACGTCTTCACCCGATACGCCCAGTAATTTCAAACCCAAACCATCATTGCCATCGGGCAGGCGTTCAGGAGCTGATGGATTGTAATAAGTGGGTTTTGTAAGATGCTGAAATTTCTTTGCCATTTCACCATCCACCCGTGACCATTCACCATTTGCCGCTATCCATTTTTCACATTGCTGATCGATGGCCGCATTCATAAAGAACGCAAGTATTATCGGGGCCGGACCGTTTATGGTCATGCTCACCGATGTTTTAGGATCGCACAGATCGAAACCGCTGTATAATTTTTTGGCGTCATCAACCGTGGCAATGCTTACCCCGCTGTTGCCTACTTTACCATAGATATCGGGCCGGTGAGCCGGGTCTTCTCCATACAGGGTCACACTGTCAAAGGCGGTTGACAACCGGCGCGCCGGCTGATCGAGCGACACATAGTGAAAACGTTTGTTGGTACGTTCGGGACCGCCTTCGCCGGCAAACATGCGCGTAGGGTCTTCGCCTTCGCGTTTTAACGGAAACACGCCCGAAGTATATGGATATTCACCCGGGATATTTTCCTGCAATTGCCATTTCAGAATATCGCCCCAGTCAGTATACCTGGGCAGCACCACTTTAGGTATCCTTGTTCCGCTGAGCGAGCGGGTGGTCATTGGTTGTTTAAAAACTTTATCGCGTACCTGGTATTCAAAGAAATCGGCTTTGTATTTGGCAACAACCCCGGGCCATTCTTCCATCAGTTTTCTGCATTCGGGATGTATTTTCTCTTCAAGCGATTTCTTTATTAACCCAAGTTCGTCTTTTACGGCGGCAGACAATGCGGTAACGGCAGAAAGCGTTCCCTGCACCTGGTATAATTGGGAGGCCAGCGCGCATTGTTCTTTTACCCATTCATCATAACCGCGGTTGGCATCCGAAATCTCAGAAAGGTAGCGTACGCGTTTGGGCGGAATGATCTGCGATCTGGTGGTGGTGTCTTTAAGATGCGCATGCACTTCCACCTGTCCGAATTCAATGCCTGTTTTTGTTTTAATGGTGATCATCAGCTTTTCGAACAGCTCATTGATGCCCGCATCGTTGAACTGGGCGGCAATGGTGCCGATCACCGGCAGTTCTTCCTCTTTGGCCGACCATAACCCATGGTTGCGTTTGAACTGTTTACGCACATCGTGCAAGGCATCGAGTGCGCCGCTTTTATCGAATTTATTGATGGCGATCACATCGGCATAATCGAGCATGTTGATCTTTTCCAGCTGCGAGGCCGCGCCATATTCGGGCGTCATCACATACAGGCTCACATCGCAATATTCAAGAATGCTGACGTCGCTTTGTCCAACCCCGGCCGATTCAAGAATGATAAGATCAAAAGCGGCTTCTTTACATACATCGATGGCGTCCTGTACATGTTCGCTTAACGCAACATCGCTATCGCGGGTGGCCAGTGAGCGCATGTAAGCGCGGGGCGAATGAATGCTGTTCATTCGAATGCGATCACCCAACAGGGCGCCGCCTGTTTTCTTTTTGGATGGGTCAACAGAAATAACGGCTATCGTTTTTTCAGGAAATGCATTCAAATAGCGCCGTACAATTTCATCGGTAACGGATGATTTGCCGGCGCCGCCGGTACCTGTAATGCCTAATACGGCCCCCTCCCGGCCTCCCCCGGTGGGGGAGGGGTTAGATACCTCGCTATTATTCTCGTCAATCTCTTTATCGGGCAGTTTAGAGAGTGAGTCTTGTATATTATCCAAAACCTTTTCGAGTTCGTAAGTAATTTCATCGTTGGTAAACCGGATTACCTGAAAGCCTAATTTATTAAGGACATCAGTTCTTTCTTTGTCACTGATTTTCATGTCAGGTAATTGATGGTAATTACCATCAACCTCTATGATTAATCCCTTTTTCAAACAAACAAAATCAGCAATAAAGCTTCCGATTATATGCTGCCTTTTGAATTTATACCCTTCTTTTTTATTTCTAAGTTTATCCCATAATATTTCTTCGGCAACTGTAGCTTCGTTTCTATGTGACAAAGCAAATTCTTTAAGCATTCCATATAATGACGGATCGGCTTTGAACTGGTTTACCGTGATCGATGATCCATCATATATGGTTTCCGGCCTAATCTTATTTTCAGCCAATGTAATTGCACGGGCTATCCTTCTTATATCTTTCTTTTCCCCCAACGGCAATTTCCCATTCCACTTACGGAAAGCCAGCCAATAATCAGACTGCTGACCTTCTCCTCCCCCACCGGGGGGAGCAGGGAGGGGGCTACATTGCTTTATCACATCTTCGATCATCCCTTCCAACCCTAACCTTCTTCCATCATCCGGACTATAGATCCGCGTAATACCATAACTGTGCAATTCGGTGATCTCCTGCGGCAAAATGGTGCCGCCCCCGCCGCCGAATATTTTTATATGCCCGCATCCATTTTCATCGAGCAGGTCTTTCATGTATTTAAAGAACTCCACATGACCACCCTGGTAGCTGGTAATGGCAATGCCCTGGGCATCTTCTTCAATGGCACATTCAACGATCTCTGCTACCGACCGGTTATGACCAAGGTGGATGATCTCGGCGCCCTTCGACTGTAATATGCGCCGCATTATATTGATAGCAGCATCATGACCATCAAACAGGGAAGCGGCAGTAACTATCCTTACTTTATTAACTGGCGTATTACTCATAATTCAAGCATTACAAAATCGGGCTAAAGTTAGTTCAAAAAAGCTAATGCTTGTTAGTATTCCATGCATATCTGCTTGTAAAACTGAATAAAATGCTAAACTTCCGGGAACGATTCCGGAATTTTTCGTTTGGTTTGCAGTGAAAATGAAATAGTTTCGGCCAACAAAAAATTATACTGGTAAAATGAAGCTTATACGTTTTGGAAAATCAGGGCAGGAAAAGCCCGGTGTTGAATTGCCCGATGGAAAAAGAATTGACACCAGCGCTTTTGGCGAAGATTATACCGAGCAATTTTTGACCAACGATGGCATTGCCCGTTTGGCGGCATGGTTAAAAACAAACCAGTCTGCATGCCCTGCAGTTGACCCTGATGAGCGGTTGGGCGCTCCCCTTGCCCGCCCTTCAAAGATCGTATGCATTGGTTTAAATTATGTTGACCATGCGAAAGAAACCGGTGCTGCAACCCCTGCCGAGCCGATCATATTTTTTAAATCTACTACTGCCATGTGCGGTCCCAACGACCAGTTGGTGATCCCAAAGAACAGCACAAAAACCGATTGGGAAGTGGAGCTGGCTGTTGTGGTTGGTAAAAAAGCATCTTACGTAGAAGAAAAAGACGCCATGGACTATATAGCAGGTTACATGCTGCACAATGATTATAGTGAGCGTGCTTTTCAACTGGAGCGCAACGGCCAGTGGGTGAAAGGTAAAAGCTGCGACACATTTGCACCGCTGGGCCCCTGGCTGGCTACAAAAGATGAAATTGCCGATATTCATAACGTGCGCCTATGGCTTACCGTGAACGGAAAAACAATGCAGGATGGCAATACATCTAACCTCATCTTTAAGCTCCCGTATCTGATCTCATACCTGAGCCAGTTCATGACCCTGCTCCCGGGCGATATCATCAGCACCGGTACACCTGCAGGCGTAGGTCTTGGACAAAAGCCTGAACCGTTTTACATAAAACCAGGTGATGTAATTGAACTTGGTATCGATGGCCTGGGAAAAAGCAAACAGGTTGCAGTAGCATACAAATAGTTTATTGTTTATAGTTTATGGTTTATGGTTGCCCAATTTCATAACGCCTGATAAATGGCGAGAACCGAAACAGTCAGGAAATCCTGAAATAAAGAAACTATAAACCAGAAACAAAAAACCAGAAACTGAAATGAGATATTGTTTTGCCCTGGATCTGAAAGATGATCCTGCACTGATTGCCGAATACGAGCGCCATCACGATCATATTTGGCCCGAGATCGTGGAGAGTATCAGATCCTCAGGCATTGAAGTGCTCGACATTTACCGCACCGGCAATCGCTTATTCATGATCATGGAAACAAATGATCGGTATTCACATGCAGAAAAAGCAAAGGCCGATGCCGCCAATTCTAAAGTTCAGGAATGGGAAACGCTTATGTGGAAGTTTCAGCAGGCGCTCCCCTGGGCCAAACCCGGCGAAAAATGGATATTGATGGATAAGATCTTCAGTCTTACCTGAAACAAGTAAATGTATTGCTATGAACATGAAAAAATATTACGATGCTGCCCCTGACGAAGCCTTTGGTGGCGACACAGACCGCACTGCCGTGATCGACTCACACGTTCACTTCTGGAAATACGATAAAAAAACCTACGACTGGATAGATAAATCCATGAAGACCTTACAACAGGATTATCTGCCCGAACACCTGTCGCTGGTATCAAAAAGAAATAATGTCGATGGCGTTGTGGCCGTACAGGCAACCCAAACAGAAATGGAAACCCATTTCCTGGTTGAGCTGGCCAAAACACATAACATTATCAAAGGCGTTGTTGGCTGGATAGACCTGCAGGCTGATAATATTGCCGACCGCCTGCAATACTTTTCCCAATACCCTGTTATAAAAGGGTACCGCCATGTAGTGCAGGGCGAACCGCTCGATTTTCTGGCCAGGGAAAATTTCCGCCGCGGCGTTGCGGCATTAAAGGCGTACAACTATACGTACGATATTCTCATCTTCCATAACCAGTTGCCGCCGGCCATCGATTTCGTTCGGGCATTCCCCGATATGCCGCTTGTAATTGACCATTGCGCCAAACCCGACATCAGGCATAAGAACATAGATGAATGGAGAACAAACATGAAGGAAATAGCAAAGTTCCCGAATGTATGTTGTAAGTTATCGGGTTTGTTCACCGAAGCCAGCTGGAAGGAATGGAGCGCGGCTGATTTCTTTCCCTACCTCGATGTAGTGTTTGAAGCGTTCGGCCCGAACAGGTTACTGTTCGGCAGCGACTGGCCCGTAATGTTGCTTAGCGGCATTTATGTGCAATGGAAAAGTTTGCTTGAAAAATACATGGAGAACTATTCGCACGACGACCGCGAAAAAGTATTCGGCCTCAATGCCATTCAATTTTATAATTTATAATCAACATGGATTTACATCTCACCAACAAAGTGTTTATTGTTACCGGAGGTGCCAAGGGAATAGGAGCAGCCATTAGCAGTTCCATTGCAGCCGAAGGCGGTATTGTTGTTATAGCAGGAAGAAAAAAAGAAGACAATCAGGTAAAGGTTGATGAAATTATAAAAGCAAAAGGCAGGGCCACCAGCATTGCGGTTGAACTGGCTGACCCGGCCGCCTGTAAGGAAGTGATCGACTTCACGGTGAAAGAATATGGCCGTATCGATGGCATTATCAATAATGCCGGTGTAAATGATGGCGTAGGTTTGGAAAGCGGTTCGCCCGAAAAATTCTTTCAATCGCTTCAGAAGAACCTGAGCCATTTTTATAACCTGGCGCATTATGGGTTGCCGTACCTGAAAGAAACAAAAGGTACTATTATAAACATTGGTTCTAAAGTCGCCGATACCGGCCAGGGCAATACCTCGGGTTACGCGGCTTCAAAAGGCGCTATCAATGCCCTTACGCGTGAATGGGCCGTTGAATTACTGCCTTACTCCATTCGCGTAAATACAGTTATCCCGGCTGAAGTATGGACGCCTTTGTATGAGAACTGGATCAACACGCTGCCCAACCCGAAAGAGAAGCTGGCGCAGATCGTTTCGAAAATACCGCTTGAGAAAAGATTCACTACATCGGAGGAGATCGCCGATATGACGGTGTTCCTGCTCAGCAGCCGCTCGAGCCATACAACCGGTCAGATCATTTATGTAGATGGCGGTTACACGCATCTCGATCGTTCACTGACGTAGAACCACAAACAACAAACCACAAACAACAAACTAATAACTCCCGATTGCATGGCCCTTCCATCATCATCCAGTAGTTCCTCCCTGAAAACACAACAGGTTAAAGGATATTTATTTCCTTTTATTCTGGTTACCAGCCTGTTTTTCTTTTGGGGCTTTGTGCATAATCTCGACCCGGTATTGATACCACACTTGCGGGAAGCATTTACATTAAACTTTTTGCAGGCGTCGCTGGTCGACTTTTCCGTTTTCATTGCTTATTTTGTTATGGCGCTGCCTGCCGGGTTCATAATGCGAAAATATGGTTATAAGTCAGGTATATTATTAGGGCTTTTATTATTTGGTATTGGCTCATTATTATTCATACCGGCAGCCAATACCCGTGCCTATGTATTGTTCCTGGGCGCGCTGTTCGTTATAGCGAGCGGACTTACATTTTTAGAAACCGCAGCAAACCCATATGCGGCCTTGCTGGGGCCAAAAGAATCATCTACCCAACGGTTAAACCTGGCACAGTCATTCAACGGACTGGCAGTTGTACTTGCCCCCATACTTGGTGGTAAATTCATTTTGTCGGGAGCAACTTTAACTGAAGCGCAAAAAGCCTCCATGACGCCGCAGGCGCTGGATGCATATCTGGCGGCCCAGGCATCTACAGTAAAAGGGCCTTATTTAATTTTAGGTATCATCATCCTTGCTGTGGCGCTGATCTTTGCATTTACAAAGCTGCCTGAAATAAAGGAGGAAGAAGAAGGAGAAGGTAAACAATCCAGTTTCGCCAACGCATTCAGGCATAAACACCTTATTTGGGCAGTAGTAGCCCAGTTCTTTTATGTAGGCGCACAGGTTTGTGTTACCAGTTTCTTTATAAATATTGCAATGGATGCCGCTCATATCGACAAACAAACGGCATCGGTTTATCTTGGCTTAGGTTATGGATTGGCTTTCATGATAGGCCGTTTTGCCGGCACCTTTTTTATGAAATTTATCAGCCCCAATAAACTGCTGGCAATTTATGCAGCTATAAATATTGTATTATCAGCCATAGCCATTGTAAGCAGCGGCATGATAACCGTATATGCATTGATTGGTGTCGGCTTCTTTATGTCGATCATGTTCCCAACCATTTTCTCACTGGGCATTCAGGGCCTCGGCGTTGACACTAAAATTGGTTCCAGCCTTATCATTATGTCTATTGTAGGTGGTGCATTGATACCACTTGCCATGGGCGGTATTGCCGATATCACTAAAAATATCCAGAACGGTTATATCATTCCATTGATTTGCTTTATTGTGATATTCTACTTCGGCTGGAAAGGTTATAAAGTAAAAACAGTTTAAACCGGATACTTTATTAAGCTGAAAAGTTAGCAACGCCCGACCGTTAACAGGCGTTGCAAATTGTGAGTTTTCCCTGTCAACTTTTCAACTTATTAACTTATCAACTTAACTTGCACCCATGTTTCGACTCGATAATAAAACGGCCATCATTACCGGTGGCGGAAGCGGTATAGGAAAAGCCATCGCCGTAGTATTTGCAAACCAGGGCGCCAGGGTTCATATTTTAGATATGGATGAACAGGGCGCCACCAGTGTAGTAAAAGAAATAACCACCGATGGCGGCAAAGCGCATTTCTATAAATGCGATGTTTCAAAACAGGCAGAAGTTAAACAGATAGTTGACGGTATTGCCGCCGGCGGCGCAATCGATATTCTCATCAACAACGCCGGCATTGCCCACATCGGCACCGCAGATTCTACTGCCGAAGCGGATTTCGATCGCCTGGTAAGCGTAAACGTAAAAGGCGTGTATAACTGTTTACATACTGTGTTACCGCATATGAAGCAAAATGGCGGCTCCATTTTAAACATGGCCTCCATTGCCTCACTGGTGGGCATACCCGACCGCTTCGCGTACTCTATGACCAAGGGTGCTGTTGTAGGCATGACGTTATCCGTTGCAAAAGATTACCTCAAATACAATATCCGCTGCAACTGTATTTCACCGGCCCGCGTACATACCCCATTCGTTGACGGGTTCCTGGCTAAGAACTACCCGGGCAATGAAGCCGAAATGTTTGAAAAGCTGTCGAAGACCCAGCCCATCGGCCGCATGGGTAAACCGGAGGAAATCGGATACCTGGCTTTATACCTTTGCTCAAACGAAGCGTCTTTCATCACCGGCTGTGATTACCCCATAGACGGCGGGTTCACCAAGCTGAACAACTAATTAATAGTAATTCAATACATTATGCAATGCGAAGTCTTTATGGCTTCGCATTTTTTTTGCCGGTAACCTGGCTGAAACCTATCATCTGCCTTTCATCCTTGGGTTATCTTAAGGTATTCTTAGGGTCATCTTAGGGTTAAAACCCCAGGAAAACCCTAAGATGACCCCAGGATGACCCTAAGATGAGAGGAACCACAGACCAGGGAAAGGCCGGTAACAGACCTTGCTGATACAATACCTGCGCTTTGCCCTGTATAGCTTTATTTTTAAAAGAGAAAGGAAAATGTGCGGAAGATTGAAGTACAGTTTTGTTTAATTCCGCTCTTTTTTGATTACAAACCCTCCGTTATACTGCACTTGTTTATATAGCCTGTAACTGCTTTCATAACCAAAACACAGCTAAATTATTTTGGCTTACAGCATTTTCATACCCCGAATTGTCTTATTTTGTGGTAACTCAAAGCTATTGCACCACGGATGAAACGCGCTGCTGCCATATTGCTGCTGATCATCTTCCTGTTTAACTGGTTTGGATATCGGTTATTGTCCGATTATATGCAACACCGGGCTGACACCCAACTGGAATCACAACTCGATCAACATCAATACAATGAAGCCAGCCTTATAGAAATACGCGTTCCGCTCAACATGCCATACCAGAATATCTCCTCCGGCTTTGAACGGTACGATGGCGAAATAGAATACAAAGGCATCCACTATAAATACGTAAAACGCAAAGTGGCTAACGGTGAGTTGGTATTATTATGTTTACCCAACGAAACCAGAATGAAATTGCAGAACGCCCGTGAGGAGTTCTTTAAACTGGTGAACGATCTGCAAAACGCGCAGGAAAATAATTCATCGCCCGCCAGCTCCATCAAAAATCCCATTACCGAATACTGGCAGGAAGAAAACAACTGGCGGCTGGAAGCACTGACAGCGCAACAGCATCGATATACCGGCTATGCCATTGTTATTCCCCCCTCTCCACTCATTACTACGCCAGCCCAGCCTCCCGAATGCTGATCGCTATTGGTTTTAAGGGAAAGTCTTAGCCAGTTTCATATCATCAGGCAATTTTTGATTTAAAAAAATTGATGCCATATCATGCGTCCATTATTGTTTGCCATTATTATGGTGATCGCCATCTCTTGTTCGCAACAGAAGAACGATTACCAGCAGGTTCTTCATGATCCTGTTCTTTACAGTAAAGTAACCGGTTTGCTAACTGAGGTCATTACCTACGATATTTTTACGCCACCGGTAGCCAGCCGCATTTATGCCTACGCCCACCTGGCGGCATATGAAACCATGGCGCGTGGCGATAGCAGTTATACCTCGCTGAAGGGCCAGTTGAAAGATTTTGCCGGGGTGCCCGCACCGGACGCCGGCAAGGCCATCGATTATCGATATGCGGCGCTTATGTCGTTTATGGAAGTGGGCAGAACACTCACCTTTTCGAAAGACATGACCGACAAGATCGTTGACTCTCTGCAGGCGCTGGCACTGGATCATGGAATGCCTGCCGAAATAAAACAAAACTCCGAAGCTTATGGGATTGCAGTGGCAAAAGCCGTGCTGGGCTGGAGCAAGAAAGACAACTATGCCGAAACCCGCTCAGCCGCCAAATACACCGTGCCTACCGATGAAGGCAAATGGGTGCCTACCCCGCCGGGATATTTTCAGGCCGTAGAACCGGCATGGAGAACCATTCGCACCATAGCGCTCGACAGCAGCAACCAGTTTCCTCCACCGCCGCCCTGTGCATTTGGCAAAGACCCCGCCTGCTCGTTTTATAAAATAACCAAAGAGGTTCAGGACACCGTTTCGAACCTAACCGAAGAACAAAAGGCCATAGCCAGTTTTTGGGACTGTAATGGTTTTAAGTTAAACGTGGTTGGTCACACCATGTACGCTACCAAGGCCATGACGCCCGGGGGCCACTGGATGGGCATTACCGGCATTATTTGCAAGAATCAGCAAGCCGATTTCAACAAAACGGTTTATACCTATACCACCGTCTCTTTTGCCCTGATGGATGCCTTTATTGCCTGCTGGGACGCGAAATTCACGTTCAACCTCATCAGGCCCGAAACGGTGATCAATAAATATATTGATGCCAACTGGAAACCATTTCTGCAAACACCGCCTTTTCCTGAATATACCAGCGGCCATTCCATTATTTCAACGGCCGCCGCTACTGTGCTAGAACATATTTACGGTAAACAAACACCGTTCAGGGACAGCACTGAACGTGCCTGGGGTTTTGCCGACAGAAGTTTTGAAACGCCCAGGCAGGCAGCCGACGAAGCGGGCATGAGCCGCTTTTACGGCGGCATACACTATCGCTCTTCCGTAATTGTAGCAAGAGAACAGGGCATTAATGTAGGAAACTATGTACTGTCGAAACTACAGATGAAAAAAGGGCAGCTCGCAAGCAAATAAAATACATAGTGTGCCACACCTGCTTTACACTCGCAATCAAGGTGTGGCACACTTAAACACCTATACCAAAACAACTATCATGAAGAAGACTATTGTTATATCGTTTCTATACCTGTTATTAACTTACCATGCGCAATCACAGGGTTGCGTGGCAATCAGAAGCACCGGCGGCTTTTGCACCCGTGATCAGGCTATGGAGCATGGGTCGAACAACTGGATGCTGTCGGTAAACAACCGCTATTTTAAATCGTTCCGCCACTTTGTGGGTAAAGAAGAACAAAAACACCGCACCGAACAGAATACCGAAGTAATTAACTATTCATACACGTTAGATCTGGTGCTCACCCGTATTTTTAAGAACGGCTGGTCTTTAGCGCTCGACGTTCCGGTTATATCAAACGACCGCTCCTCGCTGTATGAGCATGGCGGCAACAACGGTGGAAAAGGCGCCCGCCATTTTACCAGTTCTTTTGGCCTGGGCGATATTCGCATAGTGGGCTATAAGTGGTTGTTAGATCAAACCAAAATGCCAAAGGGTAATATCCAGGTTGGGCTGGGCCTCAAACTGCCAACAGGCGATTACCGCTACCAGGATTATTTTGTAAAAAATGATTCCACCAAAGTACTGGGCTATGTCGATCAGTCAATTCAGTTAGGCGATGGCGGAACCGGGTTCACTACCGAATTAAATGCTTACTATAATTTCAATTCCGTTATTGGTGCATATACCAATTTATATTACCTCATCAACCCGCGAGAACATAACGGCGTATCAACAGCGCGGGGAGGAACGCCTTCTGCCACTGCCGTTCAATATGGCACGGCGGTAATGAGCGTACCCGACCAGTGGATGATACGTGCCGGAGTAAATGCTACCTGGCAAAACTTCACCTTATCTGCCGGTGTGCGTAAAGAATGCCAGCCCGCTAAAGACCTTATCGGCGGCAGTATGGGTTTTCGCCGGCCGGGTTATATCGTATCCATTGAACCGGGCCTGAACTACCAGTTCAAAAAAGCTACCATATACGCCTACGTTCCTTTCGCAGTAAAACGTAACCGCATTCAAAGCGTTGCCGATATGCTGAGAACGGAAGCAACCGGCGTACATGCACAGGGCGATGCAGCCTTTGCCGATTACCTCGTTAACATCGGCTGCGCTTTTAAATTTTAACCAAAAAAGTGTACCACACCTCTTTTGCGAAGGTGTGCAGGTGTGGCAAACTTTCTATACAAAACCTAATTGTTTATGATACAATTCCGGAAGGCCTGCAGGCGGTATTGCATTTTACTTATTTTCTGTATTCAGGTCGCATTTTCTGTTAATGCCCAAACAGAGATCGATGGCATTATGATGGCCAAAAACAATTTGTGTATAGGTCCCATGTATGGTTACAGCAGCTGGAAGAATTATTGGGAAGGAACCCTGAAAAGGGAAAACCTGAACCTGGGCACCGTTTCTACCCAAATGATCAGCGTAATGGGTAACTACGGTATCACCAACAAGCTGAACATTCTGTTTGGCGCACCGTACATAACCACTAAAGCATCTGCGGGTACGCTGCACAGCCAGAAAGGCATTCAGGATGGTTCGCTGTGGTTAAAATGGATGCCCGTAGAACGAAAACTCGGCAACGGCGATCTCTCCCTGTATGGTATTGCCGGGGTTTCTGCACCGCTTTCAAAATATGTTGCCGATTACCTGCCGCTGTCGATAGGTTTGCGCAGCAAAACATTTTCATTAAGGGCCATGGGCGACTACCAGTTAGGAAATTTCTTTGTAACGGCATCGGCCACTTATGTGTTCAGGGACAATATCAGGATCGACCGCGACGCCTATTACACTACACAAATGCACTATACCAATGAGGTGTCGATGCCCAATGTTTTCACTTACAACATCCGCGCCGGATACCGCAGCCTCAATTTTATAGCAGAAGCTTTTCTGGATAACATGATCACGCAGGGCGGGTTCGATATTACACGTAACAATATGCCCTTTCCCAGCAATACCATGAATGCGATGCGCCTGGGCGCCTGGTTGAAATATGAATTGAACAAACCGAAAGGTTTGTCGTTTATTGCCACCGGTAACTACGTAGTGTCAGGAAGGAATGTGGGTCAGGCGACCACCATCGGGGGCGGCATATTCCAGATCATTGATTTCAACAAAAAGAAACCCGCCTCTTCATCGCTAAAAAAATGAAACAATGAAAAAACTACTCTACATCATAATACCTGCATTTGTGATCGCAGCTGGCGCCATTCCCTTTGCCTGTTCAAAAAAAACAGGCGGTAGAACCGATGACCTGCCGGCACTGCAACCCGGTAAAACCGATATCGATGCCGGAAGCTGGAAACCCATTCTCCTCACTTCAGCCAATGAATTTGCTGTATCGGCGCCGGTGGCCACCAACACACCGGAATACATTGCGCAGATGAACGAGATAAAAAGCTGGCAGGCGTCGTTAACCGAGGATGAAAAGAATATGGTGAAATACTGGAGCGCCGGCGCTATCCTACGCTGGAACGAGATCCTGCGCGAACTGGTAGCCAAATACAACCTGGCGCCTTACCAGAACGATGACGGCACGTATCCGGGCCCCAATGCCAATAACCCATTGGCCTACCCGCAATTTCCCTTTGCCAACCCGCCTTACGCAGCACGTGCCTACGCCTACGTAAGCGCCGCCCAGTACGATGCACTGGTAGCCGCCCACTATTATAAAAAATTATATAACCGACCGGCTCCTTATAAGGTAAACGCCACTATTAAAACGTTGATACCACAATCAGACCTGCCATCGTATCCATCGGAAGACGCAGCCGTTATTGGCGCGGCCGTGGAAATGATGAAACTGCTATTCCCCGGCGACCAGGATTTCATTCAGCAAAAAGCGGAAGAACATAAACGTGCACGCATAATTGCCGGCGCCAATGTGCGCAGTGATCTTGAAGCCGGCGAAGCGCTGGGTAAAGCAGTAGCCCAAAAGTTCGTTACCCGGGCCCGCGGCGACCGCGCCGGGTCAGCGGCAGGTACTCAGGCCGACTGGACAAAGCTGGAAAACGATTGTATTGCCCGGGGTGAAATTCCATGGAGCAGCCTTGAAATACCTAAACGCCCGCCCATGCTTTCTGCATTCGGAAAAGTAAAAACTTTTCTGTTTGATTCTTTAACGGCTGTTTCCCTACGCCCCGGCCCGCCGCCGCTTACCGCAAGCGCCAAAATGAAAGACGAAACGGAGGAAGTGTATAAAATCATACAGGACGATTCGCGCGATCACTACCGCATTGTGCATTTTTGGGCCGATGGCATTGGCACTTCTACCCCACCCGGTCATTGGGACGCTATAGCCGCTGAAGATTTTATTAAAAAGAATTATAGTGAAGTACGCTGGGCCCGTAATATGGCTTTACTGAACATGGCGCTGATGGATGCGGCCATTGTATGCTGGGATGCCAAAATGTTTTATTTCAACCCGCGCCCATCGCAACTGAACCCCAAAATAAAAACACTCACCGGCGTGCCTAATTTCCCGTCCTATATTTCGGGCCACGCAACATTCAGCAGTTCAGCCGCTGCCATTCTATCGCACATTGTTCCAGAACGCGCAATAGCATACAATGAAATGGCCCGGGAAGCAGCATTGTCGAGATTATATGCGGGAATACACTTTCGGGCCGATTGTGAAGTGGGTTTGGAAACAGGAAAGAAAGTGGGCAACTATGCCATTCAACGGGCGCAAAACGATGGAGCAGGCAATTAAACTAAATACCAAAAAATGACAGGTGGATGAAATTATAAAGGCGGCATTAACAATATGGCCGGCAAACAATATTTCAGAAAAACGGCCCACCTTTTACCCAGATACCCATATTGGCCCCCCGGATGGCCGCTCACTGTACATAACCGTGGGAAGCAGGTTTTAAATGGGGCCGGGCGTAGTCGAAGGGGGAATTAAGCATTGAACGCCCTGAGGGTGAAACGCACACTAAAATGACCAACCTTTTTCAATAGCGCATAAATAGTAAGTCAAATCATCCCGTTCCGATTTCTATCGGAACGGTTTTTTTATTTATTACATTTGATTCCGGAAACCCCTGATAATTAAATGTAGTAAGGATGAAAAAACTGTTCCTGTGTTTACTGGTAAGCTGGCAGTTTGTTAGTACGATTGCTCAACCACCTGCCACCCCCGACAAGATCTATGGCGAATTATTCCGCGATGTGCAGCTAAGCAAGGTATTTCCCGATGGAAAAACGTTCGTTGATTGCGTTCCCAAAAGGAACCCCAAACATATTGTTGCCGACTACCTGCAACAGAAAGGCGCTGCCAAATTCGATCTGCAACAATTTGTGCAGAACAATTTTGAACTGCCGCCCCCGCCGCCGCAGTTCAACTACATAACGCAGGAAAAAGACGTGACCGCCCATATCAAAAACCTTTGGGCCGTGCTGCGCCGCGACCCCGATACCGTTGTTATCGGCAGTTCTTTGCTGGCATTGCCGAACCCCTATATAGTTCCGGGAGGCCGCTTTCGCGAGATCTATTACTGGGATTCCTATTTCACCATGCTGGGGCTGCAGGCAAGCGGCGAAGGGGAGCTGATGGAGAACATGATAAAGAACTTTGCCTGGATGATCGAGATCTACGGCCATATCCCTAACGGTAACAGAAGTTATTATCTCAGCCGCTCACAACCACCCTTCTTTGCACTGATGGTCGATCTGCTTGCCGATATCAAAGGCGATTCCATACTGCTAACGTATATGCCTGCGCTGGAAAAGGAATACGAATTCTGGATGGATGGCTCAGCTAAATTAAAAACCGGCCAGGCATTCAGGCGGGTGGTAAAGCTGAACGATACCCTGGTATTGAACCGCTATTGGGATGATTATGCTTTTCCCCGCCAGGAAAGCTATAAGGAAGATGTGGAAACCGCACAACGTTCGGGCCGCAATAAAAAAGAAATGTACACGCATTTGCGCGCCGGCGCCGAAAGCGGTATCGATTTCAGCAGCCGCTGGTTCAAAGATAAAAAGAGCCTCACCAGTATCAACGTTACCGATATGGTACCCGTTGACCTCAACAGTTTATTGTATTTTCTCGAAACCGTGCTTTCTCAGGCCAAATTCATTGCGCACGACAGCAAGGCTTCGGCCGACTATGCGCGGAAGGCTGAAAGAAGAAGACTGGCCATTGATAAATATTGCTGGAACAAAACCCTGAAATATTACACCGATTATAATTTCCGCACCCGCAAGACCTCGGACATCGTAACCCCGGCTGGCATGTACCCGTTCTGCGTTTTCACCAGAAACCCCGATTATATGAGCCTGCTGGCACGGCAGGCTGCTGAACAGGTAAAATCAAAACTGTTACAACCGGGCGGCGTAACGGCTTCTCCATTCAATACCGGCCAGCAATGGGATGCCCCCAATGGATGGGCGCCCCTGGAATGGATGACCATTTGGGGACTCGATCGTTGCGGACAGCGGGAACTGGCGCGCGATATTGCCGAGCGCTGGGTAAAACTGAATGTGGATGTGTATAAACGCACCGGCAAACTGATGGAGAAATATAATGTAGTTGACCTTAACGCGGAAGCCGGCGGCGGCGAATACCCCGGTCAGGATGGCTTCGGCTGGACGAACGGGGTGCTGCTGGCCCTGATCAATAAATATGGGTTGCCGAAGTAGGTGAATGGTCAATGGTCAATGGTCAATGGCTCGCGATTATTCAGGTTTAATTACGCCCCTGCGCCGCCCGAATTTCGAGCCGATTGCCGACATACGCCGCGCTGAGGTTTGCCGCTTCACATTTGCCGGTTGTCGATTGTATTTCACCAGCTCATTAGCAAATTAGCTAATTGTCACATTAACGATTTACTTTTGCGCCAAATTTCCTCTATGCTTAAATGGATTACCGGAAGCCTGTTTGTTATTCTCGTTTTTGCCTGCTCACCCAATAATGTTACAGTTGATAACAGCCTGAAAAAATATTTCGATAAATATAAAGTTTCCGGCTGCTTTGGCCTTTTCGATAACGGACAGGGAAGTTTTACCATTTATAACCTGCCCCGGTATAGCGACAGCACCTATACGCCTGCCTCTACTTTCAAGATCGTTAACTCACTTATTGGCCTGGAAACAGGGATGGTAAACGATACCAATACCGTATTGAAATGGGACAGCGTGCAACGCCAGCGCACTGAGTGCAACCGCGACATGACCATGTGGGATGCCTTCCGCATTTCCTGTCCGCCATGGTACCAGGAGCTGGCCCGCCGTATCGGTAAAGAAAAAATGCAGCACTGGCTCGATACCCTCGGCTACTCGCGCCGCTACGATACATTTCAAATAAAAAACAATCTCGATACCTTCTGGCTCGATAACACTGCCAAAGTAACCGCCGATGAGCAATTGGGACTGGTGAAGAAATTATACTTCGATCAACTGCCTTTTCAGAAAAGGACCCAACGCATTGTACGCAGCATGATGCTGTGGGAAAACAACAGCAATTACAAACTGAGCTATAAAACCGGCTGGAACACTACCGACAAAGGCAATCAACTTGGCTGGCTTATCGGCTGGATAGAAGAGAATAATCACCCATACTTCTTCTCATTACAGGTTGAAAGCCCCGATCCGAATGTGGATTTTAAAACCATCAGAATAAACATGTTGAAGGAGATCCTGAAAAGTTATGGCTTTTTTGAAGGAAAGAAGTAGGTTAATTTGCTAATGTGATAATGAATACAATTTGAACGGCTGGGTACTTGCCGGCTGCCGAATATATAAAATTTAATACCTTACAAATGCCTGCCCGCCGTCGCATATGCTCCGGCGGGCTTTCGTTTTGAGTCCGGTTCTCTACCCTTGTCAACCTGGCAACCCCCGTCAACTAATCAATTGGTATAACCCCCACGTATTTTAACTATGAAAATCGGTCATAAGTGCTTAATTTGTAACGAATATTAATTTGGTTTAATTCTTGCACTCCCATTAGCACATTAGCAAATCAGCACATTAGCACATTGAATTTCCGTTTCCAACATATCGAATACCTCGTCGCCCTGGCCACTATCCCGCTGATAGTTGTTCTGTACTTCCAGTTAATGTACTGGAAAAAGAACACCGTTAAAAAGATCGGAGACGCAAAGCTGGTGCAGGCGCTTATAGCCAACTATTCGCCCATCAACTTTCTGCTCAAATTTATATTCTTCGCCCTGGCGCTGGCAGCCGTTATTGTGGCTTCCGCCAATTTGCAAAAACCGGGCGCCAGGGACAATGTACAACGCAAAGGTGTAGATGTGGTGATCGCCATGGATGTAAGTAAAAGCATGCTGGCTGAAGATATAAAACCCAACCGGTTAGAACGGGCCCGTCAGCTCGTATATAAACTGATTGACCAGTTACCGAACGACCGTGTGGGCCTGGTGCTTTTTGCAGGAAGGGCCTATTTGCAAATGCCGCTTACCACCGACCACGGCGCCGCCCGTATGTATATTCAACAGGCTGGTCCCGAAGTAGTGCCAACCCAGGGCACCATAATTTCAGAAGCTTTACGCGCCGGTAATTCGGCATTCAATAGCAAGGAGAGAAAATTCAAATCTATAGTTTTGATCACCGATGGTGAAGACCATGACCCGCAGGCCGTGCCGCTGGCGCAACAACTGGCCGAAGATGGCGTCATGATCAATAGCGTTGGTATTGGCTCGGCAGAAGGTGCGCCTATTATGGACCCTGCTACCAACGAATACAAAAAAGACGAAAACGGCAATACCGTAGTATCGCGGCTGAACGAAACCGAATTGCAGCAACTGGCCGGTGCTACCAAGGGCATTTATGTAAAACTGAATGATGTAGATGATGCGGTGAATGCCATCACCAAACAGTTAAGCACCATTGAATCAACTGTCCTCGATGATAATGCCTTCAGAGATTACAAAAGTTATTTCCAGTGGTTTCTGGTAATTGCCTTTGTTTTCCTGATGGCAGAATTCTTTTTACCTGAACGGAAATGGAAAGCAGCGTGACAAACCCGATCAACATATTATGGCTGATGCCATTGTTCCTTGCATTGCCCGCTGTGGTAAAGGCACAGGATGAAAATGCGGCTATCCGCGAAGGCAACAAGCTGTATCACGAACGGCAGTTCGATAAAGCGTTGCCCGCATATCAGAAAGCGATTGAGCAGAACCCGCAAAGTTCAACCGCCCGCCTTAACCTGGCCAATGCCCGCTACCGCACCGGCAACCTGCCCGATGCGGAAAAATCGTTCGATGAACTGATAGAAAAAACAAATGACAGGAATTATAAAGTAAAAGGTTATTACAACAAAGGAGTAACCTTAACCAAACAAAAAAAGCTGCAGGAAAGCATCGATGCTTATAAGCAAACCTTAAAACTCGATCCAACCGATGAAGATGCCCGGTTCAACCTGCAAAAAGCGTTAACC
The DNA here is from genome assembly GCF_002078015.1 of Niastella populi. Lineage (GTDB taxonomy): Bacteria > Bacteroidota > Bacteroidia > Chitinophagales > Chitinophagaceae > Niastella > Niastella populi. Next base: position 49,207 of record NZ_LWBP01000002.1, read on the forward strand.
GAATTGAAACGACAAAACCAGGGCAAACAGCAAAAACAACCGCAACAAAAACAGCAGCAGAAAAAACAGCCTCAACAGAACAAGCTCGATAAAAGAAAGATTGAACAATACCTGAAATCGCTTGAGCAAAAAGAACAGGAAGTGCAGCGGAAAATACAACAAAACCGCTCCCGTTCCGTAACGCAGCCGGAGAAGGACTGGTAGAAGTTATAAGTTATAAGTTATAAGTTTTAAGTGATAAGTTTTAAGGTTGGGGTTCGGGGTAATATTTAAATTAGTCTTCCCTTCAATTGTTCTTCACGCTTTAACTGCGGACATATTTACCTTCAACAGGCCCCTGTTAACCTGTCAAATTATTCCTCCTGCTGCATTAACCCTTCAACACCAGACTTTTACCGTACTTATTAGTTAACACTTACTACTTATTACTTTATCGTAATTTTGCAGACATTTTGCCGTTTTAACCGGCAATTACCAATCTTAAAATCATTAGCAATACAATGCAGCTTTACTGCGACTCATTGACCGAATATAAAAGACTGACAACCCGCGAAGTACGAATTGGCGACCTGCTGCTGGGCAACTTCAATCCTATTCGGGTGCAAACCATGACCACCACCGATACCATGGACACCCTGGCTACCGTAGAGCAAAGCATCCGTTGTATAGAAGCAGGCGCAGAAATGGTGCGCATTACCGCACCCAGCAAAAAAGAAGCGGAAAACTTACTCAACATAAAGAACGAACTGCAAAAAAGAGGTTATAAAACGCCGCTTATTGCAGATATCCATTTCACACCCAACGCCGCTGAAATAGCAGCCCGCATCATTGAGAAAGTGCGGGTAAACCCGGGCAATTATGTTGACAAAAAGAAATTTGAACAAATAGATTATACCGATGCGGAATATGCCGAAGAGATCGACCGCATTCGCGAACGGTTTTCCCCGCTCGTTAAGATCTGTAAAGAATATGGCACCGCCATGCGTATTGGCACCAATCACGGTTCGCTCAGCGACCGTATAATGAGCCGTTATGGCGATACGCCTATGGGCATGGTTGAAAGCGCCATGGAATTCCTTCGCATAGCACGCAACGAAAGCTATCATAATATTGTACTGAGCATGAAGGCCAGCAATCCGCAGGTAATGGTGCAGGCCTACCGGTTACTGGTGAATGTAATGATGGATGAATTTAATGAATGCTATCCATTGCACCTCGGCGTAACGGAAGCCGGCGATGGCGAAGATGGAAGAATAAAATCGGCCATCGGTATCGGCACCCTGCTCGAAGATGGCATCGGCGATACCATCCGCGTGTCGTTAACGGAAGATCCTGAATTCGAGATCCCGGTTTGCCGCGATCTTGTAAAACGATACACTTCGCGCGAAACAGCAATAAAGGAAACTATACCCGCCATTACAAAAGTTCCGTTTTCACCGTTTGAATATACCAAACGGAATACCAACACCGTTTCAAACATCGGTGGCAAACAGGTACCGGTAGTTGTTGCCGATTTTATGAAAGCGGCAACCATTCGCCATGAAGACCTGCAGGCCATTGGTTATACCTATAATACCGGAACTGATAAATTCACTATAGCAGATGCTGCTGCCGATTATATTTACACCGGCAAAAAGCTGCTCGACTTTCCCTTACCCGGCACGCTGAAAGTTATTTGCGATCATAGCACCTGGCTGAATGCGCCTGATAAAGAAAAATATTACCCGTTATTCCAGTCGACAGAATACCTCAAAAGCACCGATCGTTCGGGAGTGCTGAACTTTGTGGCCGCTGATGTAAATGAACCGGCTTCTCTGGAGTTACTCCAGGCTATTCGAAAAGACAAAACCATAGTGCTGTGTTTGTATTCTTCGAACGCACATGCCATGCCATCGGTACGCCGTTACATTATAGAGTTAATGAACCAGGGCATCAACTGCCCGGTAATACTGGCGGTGGAAAGCGAGGATACTACCATCGATGAACAGCTGATCCACTTTTCAACCGATAGCGGCGCGCTGCTGCTCGATGGAATGGGTGATGGAATTTGGCTTATGAATGAACCAGAAAAGATCCGGAACCAGCAAGTGAGCGGCCGTACGTACCTCGAAACAAAGAACAATCACCAGTTCATCAATAATACTTCCTTCTCTATATTACAGGCTACCCGTACGCGTATTTCGAAAACCGAATATATCAGTTGCCCTTCGTGCGGCCGAACCCTGTTCGACCTGCAGGAAACCACGGCGAAGATCCGTTCGGTGACCCATCACCTGAAAGGCGTAAAGATCGCCATTATGGGATGTATAGTGAACGGTCCCGGCGAAATGGCCGATGCCGATTTTGGTTACGTAGGCAGCGGCCCGGGTAAGATCACTTTATATAAAGGAAAAGAAATTGTGAAACGAAATGTTGACAGCGCCATTGCTGTTGAAGAATTGATTAATTTGTTGAAGGAAAATAATGCGTGGATTGAGAAAGCCTAGCTTAAAGCCATAAGCCTTAAGCTGTAAGCAAATACCGAATTAAAAGCTTACGGCTTAAAGCTTACAGCCTCCAACAAAGATATCAAAATTCAAAACTTACAACCAAAGTTGCATTGAACCGCATCGACCGACTACACGCCATTCTCACCCACCTGCAAAGTAAAAAAAGAGTTACAGCGCAGGAGGTGGCCGATCGCTTTAACATCAGCTTACGCACCGTGTACCGCGATGTTAAGGCATTGGAAGAAAGCGGCGTGCCGGTGATCGGCGAAGCAGGCAGCGGTTATACCATAATGGAAGGCTACCGCCTGCCGCCCGTAATGTTCACGCAGGAAGAAGCTTCCGCCCTGCTCCTCGGCGCCAAACTGGCCGAACACCTTTCCGACGAATCGATCAAAAAACATTTCAATGCGGCCCTGTTTAAAATAAAAGCGGTACTGCGCTCAACCGACAAAGAGCACATGGACCAGCTGAACGATAATATTGCCGTGATTAGCCGCCTGCCGTCCGATGACTCCGCAGGCCGTTTCCTGGTAGACCTGCAAAAAGCGCTGGGCGATAAAAGAGAGATCCATATCCGCTACCAGAGCGGGCAGGATGCCGTTACCGAGCGAACGCTTGAGCCCATCGGGCTTTGCCATTACGGCCAGGCCTGGCACCTGATCGGCTGGTGCAAACTGCGCAACGGTTACCGCGATTTCAGGGTAAGCCGTATACAACAACTGCAAATACTTGAAAATACATTTGAACCCGACGCCCATCCCTCATTACAGGAATACCTGCAGTCGATGATCAACACCTCCGAACTGCAGGAGGTTTGTATCAGGTTCACCAAATCGATGGCCCGCTACCTCGGTAGCCAGAAATATTATTACGGGTATGTTCGCGAAGAAGTGAAAGACGACCAGGTATATATGTATTATGTTACTTCCCATCTTGAATACATTGCCCGCTGGCTGTTGATGTATACCCATCATGTTACCATTGAATCGCCCGAAGCGCTGGTAAACATCATGAGAGAGCTTACCGAAGAAGTGCGCCAGCATTATCTGCCGGTAAACGCTTAATGCTAAAGGCTTAACGCTGCCTCCCGAAATGGGTTCAGTCCGAATAAACTCAGTTATTTCGAAATTCGGCACCAGGCGTTTAGCATTCCGCCTTCTGCCTTCCGCATTTCAAAAAAATTCGACGAACGACAGTTTCCTACTGACATACTGCTGTCACATTCTGCCTGTTACTTTGGTCTAGTAACTATCAAATTAAAACCAGATCAAATGATACGCAGCATTCATGATTTTCTCGATCGTTGGAAAGAAGAAACACAAGCTACTTTAAAGATCTTCAACAGTTTAACCGACGAAAGCCTGCAGGTTGCCATTCCCAATGGCCGCACATTGGGCCGGCTGGCCAATCACATTGTAGAAACAGTTACCGAGCTGCCCAGCAAACTCGGTTTGCCCATTAAAGAACAATACGGCAACTATTCCACTGTTCAGGAGCTTATTACAAATTATAAAAAATACAGCGATCAGCTGATAGGGGCTATCATCAGCAATTGGGACGATGATATGCTGGAAGAAGAAAACAACCTCTACGGCGATCCCTGGAAGAAAGGTTTTTCATTATGGGTACTGATCATACATCAAACACATCACCGCGGGCAAATGACGGTGCTGATGCGCATGGCCGGACTGAAAGTGCCCGGCATTTACGGCCCCAGCAAGGAAGAGTGGGAAGCATGGGGGGAGGCGGCGCTTCCATAGAGCTGGCTATCAGGTGGCTGCTGCTGGAAGCAAATATCAGGTGGCCCAAAGGCGCCGAATCAGGAAGTAAGAAGTACGGGAAAACTAAATATTAGCGAGGGCAAACCCGGTGATACCGATTTTTTGAACAGCCCCTTGTCAACCTGTTAACCAGTCAACTTACTTCCTGCTTCATATTTCCTCCTTCATGCCCCTCAATGCTGACTTCGTACCTCATGATAATGTTCCGTACCGGACATATTCATATTTTGTCTGATCTCACCAGGATCAAACGTCACAACCAAAAGACTTCCATATGCATATCAAAACATATCCGCCGCTAACGGTTTTAAGCAGTATACATCAAACCACCATGTCGCAATTACAGCAGTTTGGTCCGGTTATGGCTGAATTATACGCAGTAGCCGGACGAAAAAGTTTTATCAATGGACCGCTGCATTGGATCTATTATGGAATGGATGGAAACCCTGATACGGTATTTACCCTGGAGATCGCCATCCCCATCAGGAAGGCGTTTCAATCAACAAAATTCAAAGTGAGGGAGCTTGACTTTTTTAAAGCTATTACGTTCCCGCACGAAGGGTTGTGGGAACATTTGCCCGGCAGTCATGCGCAGATCATGGAACGCCTGGCCGAGCACAACATACCGGTTACCAATGAGTGCAGGGAGGTATTTTTAAATATCGACTTCTCGCAACCGGAAAAGAATATGACCGAAATACAAATAGGGGTATCGCCAGGAAAAACACAAAACCGGTCCGCATCAAAAAGGCGGCTGTTTCCGGTATACATTTAAAGGCTCAACGCAGAACGCAAAACGCTTAACGCAAAACGCCAATACAGGCGTTAAACGTTAAGCGTTTTTATTTTAAACCGCTGCGCATTCGCGAGGCTTTAGCTGAGTAAAGCCTGCCTGCCGGGCCTACATCCTGTATTTGTATTCCATTATCACATTATCACATTAGCTAATTACTTTCGCTCCATCTTCAATCTGCGTTACATATACCTCGGGCGTTTGTTTGAACAGGCCATTGAATGCAGCCTGTATCTTTTGCGTAAAGTTCTCAACCGCATCTGCCTGAACAATATTGATTGTACAGCCGCCAAAACCGCCGCCCATCATGCGGCTACCGGCCACACCGGTAATGTGCTGGGCGCATTCTGCCAGAAAATCAAGCTCGGTACAACTCACTGAATATTTTTTACTCAACCCTTCATGGGTTGCTATCATCAATTTTCCAAAGGTAGCAAGGTCATTCTTTTTAAGCGCTTCGCAGCCGGCCAGTAATCTTTCTTTCTCATAAACAACATACGAGCAACGATCGAACACAATGGGCGGTAACTCGTCCCTGTGTTGCAGCAATTGAGCAGGCTCCACATCGCGCAATGAATTAATGTTGGGGTAATGCTTTTTCAGAATGGCAATCCCTTCCTCGCATTGCTGGCGGCGCACATTGTATTCGCTGCTGGCCAGGGAGTGGCTAACCATGCTGTTCACCAGCACGATCTTATAACCGGGAAAATCGAACGGAATATATTCGTATTCGAGACTGCGGCAATCGAGCTTCATTACATGCCCCTTCTTTCCATGAAGACTGGCAAACTGGTCCATGATACCGCACTGCAAACCAACAAACGTATGTTCGGTTTTTTGCCCAATGAATGCGAGGTCCATCCGGCTCAGTCCCAACTGAAACAGTTCATTCAACGCAAATCCATAAGCTGAACACAGAGCGGCCGAAGAGCTCATACCGGCGCCAACGGGAATATCGCCATCGATAAGCAGGTCGACCCCGCCGATCTTTTTACCTCTTTGCTGAATATGGTACGTTACTCCCAGCAGGTAGTTCATCCAGCCTTTATGCGGCTCCGATACATCTAAAGAAAATGAATATGATTCATTGAACTGGTTGGCAAATACATTTACGGTGTCAGTTCCATTGGGAGCAATTGCAACATAGATCTTTTTGTCCACAGCACCGGGTAAAACAAAACCGAAATTGTAGTCGGTATGTTCGCCAATAAGATTAACCCTTCCCGGCGCTCCGATGATAGTGGCTTCTTTATTATACTTCTCCCTGAAAACCTGCTGTAATTTTTTGATCATTGCTATCGTTAGATTGAATTAATTTTAAAAAATTTTCCGTAATTCCTAATTTGAGACCATGAGTTTTAATGTTTCCCGCACCAACCAAAATGGGTTGTCGTTGGTAAAGCTGCAAGATAATGCAACAAATACAATCATTACCATTCTTCCTGAATACGGCGCCCTGTTACATGGTTTTGAGATCCCGGTAAATGGGGAACACCTGAACATCATAGACAATTATTCCAACAAAGAACAGCTCGAAAAGGAACTGGCATTATCATACAAAAGCAGTAAGTTATCGCCTTTCGTTTGCCGGCTGCGCAACGGTAAATACAAAATTGACGACGAAGCTTTTGAGTTCAGCAAAAAATACAACGACGGCAATGCCATTCATGGATTGTTGTACAACAAACCTTTCAGGATAGTCGATGAATTTACCGACGAGCGGCAGGCCAGCATTACGCTCAGGTACCATTTCAAACGGGAAGACCCTGGCTATCCCTACGATTATGTTTGCGAAGTTCGCTACACCCTGATGCAGCAAAGCCTTTTGCAGGTAGAAACAATTGTTCTCAACCTCGATAAAGAAGAAATTCCTTTGGCCGACGGCTGGCATCCCTATTTTCAACTGGGCGGCATTATCGACGATTATGAGATCCAGATTGCTACCAACACCCTGGTTGAATTCGATAAAAACCTCATTCCTACCGGTGAGTTGGTGCCCGACGATTCTTTTTCCCGGCCCGGGCGCATCGGCAACCGGGAACTCGATAATTGTTATGTGATACAACCGGTAGAGCAAAATCCCGCCGTACTGATGCTAAACCCTGCTAATGGCGTATATCTTTCGATCTACAACAGTCCCCGTTACCCCTACCTGCAACTTTATACGCCGCTGCACCGCAAAAGCATCGCCATCGAAAACCTCAGCGCCGCGCCCGACTGTTTCAACAATGGAATTGGCCTGGTAATGCTTGCCCCCAACGCCTCCCAAACTTTTACCGTTTGGTATCAGGCGGGAGTGGCTGAAAACGATTAACTTGCCGTAAATAACAACCTGTAATGAAGAAGTATTTCAAATATGTTCTTACCGTAGCGCTCGCCATTTTTTTTGTAAGCTGCTATGAAGTAAATGAAGAAATAGAGATCAATGCCGATGGCAGCGGTTCCTATGTCACCAAAATGGATATGGGCCAGCTGATAGAAATGATGCAAACGTATGCCGGTGAGGAAGAATTAAAAAAGGAAGGACTGGATAGAGCGCTCGATACTACCATACTTTTCAATTCTTTGATCGATTCGGCCAAAGATGCTACCGCTGAACAAAAAGAATTGATGAAAGACGGGAAAATGAAAATGCAAATGAATATCAGGGAAAAGGTATTCAAACTCGACCTGAGCTTCCCGTACAAAAACCTGAACAGCCTGCAACAATTAATGAGCGGCAAAGCCGGTGGAACCGGTATGACTTCCGCATTGAAAAATGTATTCGGCAAAAAAGAAGGTGAGCAGGAACCAGCTGCCCCCAAAGGGCCCGATATGGGTGATTTTGCCGCTATTTATAATGTAACGATCAAAAATGGCCTCATTGAAAAAAAGGTGAACGCCGAAAAGTACAAGGAATTCATGGACCGCCCCGAAATGGCGCAAATGAAACAGCTTGCCAGCTCAGGCATGGAAATATTGTACACTACTACCATCAAATTACCACGCGCTGCCAAAAAAGCTGATAACCCCCTCATTAAATTATCTGACGACAAAAAAACAGTGACCATGAGGTACAACCTGCTTGAGTTACTGGAGAACCCCGAAAAATTTGCTTATACAATTCAATATTGAGCCTAAAGTAAACATTGGATTAGCAGCATTTTTAACAAGGTTTAGATTTTGGAACCCAATATATTATGCAAACTGATTTTCTTGTTATCGGTTCCGGTATAGCCGGATTGACATTTGCGCTCAAGGCAGCGCAACGTTACCCCGATAAAAAAGTACTGGTAATTACCAAAACACAGGCCGATGAAACCAATACCAAATACGCCCAGGGCGGTATTGCCGGTGTAACCGATTTTGAAAAAGACAGCTTCGATAAACATATTGAAGACACCCTGATTGCCGGCGACGGCCTTTGCAATAAACAGGTGGTTGAAATTGTGGTGAAAGAAGGCGTTGACCGTATTCAGGAACTGATCGAATGGGGCGCACAATTCGATAAACAATCTGACGGCGATTATAAACTGGGAAAAGAAGGCGGACACAGCGAATTCCGCATCCTTCATCATAAAGATATTACCGGCAAAGAAATGGAACGGGCGCTGCTGGAGGCAGCCCAAAGCTTTCCCAACATTGAAATAGTTAAACATTGTTTTGTAGTTGACCTGCTTACCCAGCACCACCTTGGCTACCTGGTAACCAAATCAACCCCTCATATTGAATGTTACGGGGTGTATGTATTGAACCTGCAAAACAACCAGATCGAAAAGATCATTGCCAAAATAACGGTGTTGGCCAGTGGCGGAAACGGACAGGTATACCGCTCCACCACCAATCCCAATATAGCTACCGGCGATGGCATTGCCATGGTTTACCGGGCAAAAGGCCGTATCGAGAACATGGAGTTCATCCAGTTCCATCCTACCGCCTTGTATGAACCGGGCGTACTGGGACAATCATTCCTGATCACCGAAGCGGTACGCGGCGATGGCGGCATCCTGCGCAATAAAAAAGGGGAAGCGTTTATGGAACGGTACGACCCGCGCAAAGACCTGGCCCCCCGCGATATTGTGGCCCGCGCCATCGATAGCGAAATGAAAATAACGGGTACCGAACATGTATACCTCGACGTTACCCATATTCCTGCCGAAAAATTTATAGAGCATTTCCCCAACATATACGAAAAATGCCGGTCGATCGGCATCGATGTATCGAAACATTACATACCGGTAGCGCCCGCAGCGCATTATAGCTGCGGCGGCATCAAGACCGATGAATGGGGACGCACATCAATAAAGAACCTATACGCTGCCGGCGAATGCGCCAGCACAGGTTTGCACGGCGCCAACCGCCTTGCCAGCAACTCGCTGCTGGAAGCAATGGTTTTTGCCCATCGCTGTTTCATAGATGCGGCGGAGAAAATAAAAACCATCAACGGGTCGATACTGGCCCAATCGGTACCCGACTGGAAAGCCACCGGCACCACCTTACCAAAGGAAATGATCCTCATAACCCAAAGCTTCAAAGAACTGCAACAGGTAATGAGCGATTATGTAGGTATCGTTAGAACGAACATCAGGTTGGAACGCGCAGCCAAACGCCTCGACCTGTTGTGGGAAGAAACAGAAGCGCTGTATCAGACAACCGCCCTCTCACCGCAACTGTGTGAACTGCGCAATATGATAACGGTAGGTTACCTGATCGTAAAATGCGCAGCCTTCCGCAAAGAAAGCCGTGGATTGCATTTCAATACCGATTACCCGTACAAGAGTACGCTGGTGCAGAATATTGTTTTATAAAATCATTCAACCGATGAACAATCCACCCAATGCCAGCCTCCAGGGCATGATCTTCGCCGCCGGTTTGGGCACCCGCTTCAAACCATGGACCGACAAACATCCCAAAGCGCTGGCTGTCGTAAACGGTAAAAGTTTATTGCAACACAATATCGAATACCTGCAACAATACGGCATAACCAATGTAGTGGTAAATGTGCATCACTTCGCCGGTCAGATCGTTGACGTACTGCAAAAGAACAAAGGCTGGGGCAGTACCATAACCATCAGCGATGAAACCGAAGAAGTGCTGGAAACCGGCGGCGGAATAAAGAAAGCGGAACCGTTGTTCACGGCCGATACTATAGTAATCATTAACGTTGATATACTTACTGATCTCGATCTGGGCAGGCTCATAGGCTATCATCAGCAACACCAGCCCGTATCAACCCTGGCTGTCACCAACCGCACCACCTCGCGGTACTTTTTATTCAATGAGCAGGATACGCTTTGCGGCTGGCGCAATACCAAAACGGGGGAAGAAAAAATAGCGCGGCAGGCGGCTACCTACCATTCAAAAGCCTTTAGCGGCATTCATGTTATCAGTAAAGAATTATTATCACTTATTCAGCGCCAGGGAAAATTCTCCATTGTAGATGCCTACCTCGAACTGGCGCCCACACATATCATAAAAGGATTTGATCATAGCGGTTCGCGGTTCATAGATGTAGGTAAACCCGATTCGGTGGCGCAGGCAGAACAGTTGTTTGCCCACTAAAAGGGGTTCGGGCCTACCCTTCCCGTGCGGTCAGAAAACGACCGCCCTTTCTCTATTTTCCTACTCCCGGATGGGGAAAATTTAACTGCGTTTTTTTGCATTTCGGCATGAGTTTATTACATTACTTTTACTGACCTATAAACAACTATGCAATCAATAATCGACGGAATAAACAAACTCTATGCTGAGTGGAGCGGCTCGGCCTGTGATCGTATAGAGATCCTGCCTCAATCTGGTTCTGACAGAAGATATTTTCGTATCCATACCAAAAAAGGAACATGCATTGCCACCCATGGCCATAACGTTCCAGAAAACGAAACCTTTATTTACTTTTCCCAACACTTTTATAACCAGCAGCTTCCGGTGCCCGAGATCTACGCACTGAGCGAAGACAAAACCATTTACCTGCAGCAGGACCTTGGCGATGTGTCGTTACTTAACCGCCTCGAAGAAGAAGGGTTTTGCGATAATATATATAACCTTTTTAAAGCAAGCCTGCATCAGCTGGCATTATTGCAGATAAAAGGGCACGATGGCCTTGATTACAGCCGCTGCCTTACCAACCAGGAATTTGGCAAACAGGCTATTATGGCCGACCTGCTGTATTTCAAATACTATTTCCTCGATGCCTTGCGTAAACCCTACGACAAGCAAAAACTTATCGACGATTTTGAAGCGCTGAGCAACTACCTCACGCATACTGAATATAAATATTTCATGTTCCGCGACTTCCAGAGCCGCAACATTCTGGTAACGCCCGTTAATACGGTTCACTTTATCGATTACCAGGGCGGTATGCAGGGCGCACCACAATACGATGTGGCCAGTATGATATGGCAGGCACGCGCCAACCTGCCCGATGACTGGAAGGAAAACCTGTTGAACGATTACATCGATTCTTTTGAACAAATAAAAAACGAACAGATAAACCGCCACCTGTTCAAAAGCCAGTACAATGGGTATGTGCTCATCAGGCTGCTACAGGTATTGGGCGCCTATGGTTTTCGCGGACTGTTCGAACGGAAGGCCCAATTCCTTACAAGCATTCCGCAGGCCCTGAAAAACCTGCGCGTGTTCATTAACGACCATAACCTCGGCATTGCAGTTCCCGAATTCAGTAAAGTTTTACAGGTTTGCGTAAGTGATGAGATCATTGACCGGTTCACCCCATTGACCGCCGATGAGGAAACTCCGCTAACCGTTAGCGTTCAAAGTTTTTCATTCAGAAAAGGAATACCCGCCGATACTTCGGGAAACGGCGGCGGGTATGTGTTCGACTGCCGCGGTATCCTTAACCCGGGCCGGCTCGAGCAATTCAAAACGCAAACCGGCCGCGATAAAGGCGTTAAGGATTTCCTGGAACAGCAAACCCGCATGGCCGAGTTCCTGAACAGCGTGTTCGACATCGTAGACATTTCGGTTGAAGATTATATCCGCCGTGGCTTTGATCACCTCTCTGTAAGCTTTGGCTGCACCGGCGGTCAGCACCGCAGCGTTTATGCAGCCGATGCCTTGGCCCGTCACCTGCGTAATAAATTCAAGGTTAAAGTAGAACTAAAACATGTTGAACAGGAAGCCAAAAATTGGGTGAACGAAGCGAAGTGAGAATTGGGTCGGGAGGTAAATCATTATCTTTGTGCTACATGTATTACATAGTTTATAGTTTATTGTACCTGGTTTCATTATTACCGCTGCGCGTATTATACATTATTTCAGATGGCCTTTATTTAATTGTATATCGCCTGTTGGGGTATCGCCGGAAAGTGGTGCTGGAGAACCTTGAAATGGTGTTCCCCGAAAAAACACCGGCCGAACGAAAAAAGATCGCCCGGAAATTCTACCACAATTTTATTGACAGCATTATAGAAAGCCTGAAAATGGTATCGGCCAGCGATGCCTATATTCAAAAACGGGTTGGCGGCAATTGGGAAGTATTGAGCCAGTTGCATAAAACAGGCCGCAGTTGTCAAATACACCTCGGGCATACCTTCAACTGGGAATGGGCCAACCTCGCCGGCGCCAAAATAATGCCATATACCTTTCTGGGTGTTTACATGCCTATCAAAAACAGAATCTTCGACAGGCTGTTCCGTAAGCTGCGGGCCAAGTCGGGATCTGTTTTAATACCAGCCACTGACATGCGTAAGGCCATGCTTCCCTGGCGCAGCCGGCAGTATTGTATAGGGCTGGTTGCCGATCAGGCGCCCGCCAATCCTGAAAAAAGCTTTTGGCTTAACTTTTTTGGAAAACCTACCGCATTTGTAACCGGTCCCGAAACCGGGGCACGTGCAGGCAATATCCCTGTTGTATTTGCCAATATTGAAAAACCGCGGCGCGGCTATTACAAGGTTGTGTTTACCCTGGCCGAAGAACAGCCCGGCTCCGTTGAGCGGGGTGAACTTACCCTGCGTTATGCCCGTTACCTTGAGAATGTAATAAGACAACAACCTGATATGTGGCTGTGGAGCCACCGCCGCTGGAAACGGCCCTGGAAAGAAGAATATAAAGCCCTCTGGATAGAGTGATCGCTCACCGGGGAAGAACGATTTACCATATTGAGCCCTGACGTATTCATTTCGTCAGGGCTTTTTCCTTTCAACAAGTAATTCACTGAATAGCAACCAACAGTATTATAACGGTATTTTAAAGGTGTTTTTCACGTTCGATTTGCCCGCCCAACACCTGCCCCAATGAAGGCCCTAATACTGAACGTTAATCGTCTTTATTAAATTAAAATGCTGCTACCCATCTGAAGCAGGTGTTTTCATAACCCGTTTTGATACACTGGGAACACCGGTAAAACTGGATACACAAAAAGAACTGATACTTTTTCGAATTGTTCAGGAAGTATTCAACAACATTATCAAACATGATGAAGCTACAGAACTCTTAATCGAGATCAATTTTTTACCTGGGGTTGTAACAATAACTATAACGGACAATTGAAAGGGTTTTGATTTTACGTTGCAGGATATAAATGAAAATCCTAATTTTGGATTAGGGTTGCGGAATATGCATAGCCGGGCCCAATTAGTCGGTGCACAATTCAACCTTACCAGTATCCCCCGAATAGGAACTACAGTTATTCTTTCCCTACCCTTTTCCTCACCATAAACCCTTAACCATTATGCTAAAGACCAATTCCAGCACTAATGCCAGCGTGGCAATTGTAGATGACCACATTCTGCTACGCAATGGACTTGCCAATCTTATCCGGGGGCTAGAAACGTATGCCGTTCTATTCGAAGCCAACAACGGAAAAGATTTTATCAAACAATTACAACCCAGGCTCTTACCGGACATCGTATTGCTCGACATCAATATGCCGGAGATGGATGGTTATGAAACTGCCCTTTGGCTCAAACGTAATTATCCCGGTATCAAGATCCTGGCCTTATCTATGTACGACAATGAGAACTCGATCATTCGTATGATGAAGAACGGTGCAAAAGGTTATATCCTGAAAGACATTGATCCCATGGAGTTTCACCGGGCGCTTGACTCACTGATGGGCAATGGATTCTATTATTCAGAACTTATTACCGGAAAACTGATCCATGCCGTTAGTAAAATGGATGAACCGGATAACACGCCCAAACCACCAGGCCAACTTAAACCAAGCGAAACTGAATTCCTGAAACTTGTTTGCACTGAAATGACCTATAAGGAAATAGCGGAAAAAATGTTTCTTAGCGCCCGCACTATCGATGGTTATCGCGACGCCCTGTTTGAAAAACTGAATGTAAAAAGCAGGGTAGGCCTTGTACTGTACGCTATTAAGAATAACATTGTCAACGTGTAACTATAACAGGAAGGCGAGGGAAATGAGCGAACAGATTATAGTGAGCGGCATTTTAAACTAAAAACCCTATAAGGTTTTAGCGTTAGCTTACACCTTATAGGGTTCTTGATTTATAGCTTCTGAATAATGCTTTACGGCTTTCTGCCTTTCAACATTTATCAGTCAGGCATTTAATCAACCCGCTGATCGTTCGGATACCCACTTACCTTACCCTCACCATTCACCTAATTCAACACACTGTTATCTTTTACGATCTCTATGCCTTCCTGAGTTCTGATAGCATTGAAGCCACCCAATACATTACGCAGGTTGTGAATACCCTGGCGTTTCATCAGCGAAGCTGCTATAACGCTTCGGTAACCGCTGCCGCAGTAGAGGTACAGGTTCTGATGCTCTTCGATATTGGCCATGGAACCGGGATCGGTAAGGTCGTTCAACGGAATGTTCACCGCGCCGCGCACATGGCCATCGCCAAACTCCGCTTCGCGCCGCACATCTACCGCTATCAGGTGATCGTCATAAGGCAGGTCCATCGCCAGTTCATCTACTTCAACGTCGATGATCAGGTCGATCTCTTCCCCGGCCTTTTGCCAGGCTGCTACCCCACCTTCGAGGTAACCATGTATTTGAGAAAATCCAACCCGCGCCAGGCGCACAATACTTTCTTTTTCCTGGCCTTCTTCGGTTACCAGTATAATAGGTTGATCGAACGGTAATAAACTACCGGCCCATTCGGCAAAACGCCCTTCGAGACCGATACTTATTGAACCCGGAACAAATTGTTTTGTAAAATCGCCGGCCTTACGGGTATCGAGGATGATGGTATTTTCATCTTCCATCCATTTTTTGAATTCGGCCACGTTTAACGGTCTTAATGCTGTTTCCATTATTTTTTCAAGGCTGTCGTAGCCTTCTTTATTGATCCTTGCATTGATAGGAAAATAGGAAGGAGCCGCCGGCAGATCGGTTGTAACCGCCTTTATGAACGCTTCCTTCGTTTGAGGCTGAAGGGCATAGTTGTTGGCCTTTTCTTCGCCTATGGTGCTTGAGGTGCCGGGTCCCAGGTTCTTACCGCAATTACTGCCGGGGCCGTGAGCCGGGTATACGATCACCTCATCGGGCAACGATGCTATTTTGTTATTCAACGAATCGTAGAGCATTGAAGCCAGTTCTTCCTTGCTCATTTCACCGCTGCTAAGGTCGGGGCGGCCAACTTCCCCAACAAAAAGGGTATCGCCTGTAAATATCGCATGGGGCTTACCGGTTTCATCGCGAAGCAGGTAACAGGTACTTTCAACCGTATGGCCGGGTGTATGTATTACCTCAATAGAAGCCTTTCCCAGCGGGAACGTTTCACGATCCTTTGCCAGGTGAATGGGAAATTGGGTTTCGGTATCGGGTCCGTAAACGATGGGAGCGCCGGTAGCTTTTTGCAGATCGAGATGGCCGCTTACGAAGTCGGCGTGAAAATGGGTTTCGAAGATGTATTTGATCGCAGCATTCCGTTCCCGGGCTAACTGTACATATTCATCAACGTCCCTGAGCGGGTCAACAATAGCCGCAACACCATCACTTTCAATGTAATAGGCGGCTTCGCTCAAGCAGCCGGTATACAATTGCTTTATAAACATGTAGTTCTATTTTAGGCAAAAGTACACCATAACAAGTTAACCCGTAGCCATAATGACTACAGGTTAACTGTTTACAAAATTTGTCGTCTCCGTCTTATCAGATGTTTAGGTCGTCCACGCATTTCATGATGTGAGCAACACGCGAACTGTTAACGGAATAGTAAATAAATTTACCATCACGGTCAGTTTTAACGATGCCTGCTCTACGTAAAATGGCGAGGTGTTGGGATGCAACGGATTGTTCTAACCGCAGACGAACATATATTTCCGTCACGGTAAGACGCTTGTTCTCATCGATCAGTTTGACGATCTGTTGACGCAGCTTGTGGTTCAAGGCACGAAGTATCATCGCAGCCTTTTTCAGGTTCAGGAAGTCAACTTTTACCGATTCACCATCCCCACCATCTGCATTTAAGACCATGGAGTAATTGGTTGTTACGTTCATGTGCACATCAGAGCTTTTAAGATATTTAATAGGATAACGCTAAAAATCAAATTTACAAGAAAATTGATATGCTAGGGATGAAAGGAGGATAAAAGTTTCATTTGGTCATTTTTTGATATAAGTGTAAAATTCTTTTAGATAAACGGGTTCAGCATACGCCAAGTTGGCAAAATTCTGGCGTAAATGCAAGCTGGACGCCAGTTTAGCAAGGCTTTTAGCAATATTTATTTTTTCCTCTATAAATAGAACGTTAGGATACCTGCTTACATTTTTCCACTTCAAACTGCCATTTCCGAAGCATATGAGCGATCGGTTATTTAACGCTTCTTTAAAAGATAATTCGTCAAGTATCATCGCTTTAGGGGCAATGATCTCCTGCAGGTTCTCATCGTATACCGCAGTGAAAACTTCCATCCGGCGCGCGTCTATCATTGGGCAAAAACACAGCGGGGCTTGCATATGCGAAGCTTTAAATAACCACTGTTCTATGGCTGCGCCTGCCATTACCTGTAATGTACTAATTGTTATGAGTGGTATTTGTAAGGCAAAACATAAACCTTTTGCCGTTGCCATGCCCACACGTAAGCCTGTGTAGGAGCCTGGTCCGGCCGTTACGGCTACAGCCTGCAGTTGCTCCATGGTATAACCTTCTTTCTGTACTAACGTGTTGATAGCCATCTGTATCCATGCTGCATGGTCTTTCTGTGCATTGTTCTCTAACGTAGCAATTACACGCCCGTCTTTTGATAAACTTACTATGGCCTCATCGGTAGCGGTATCTATACTTAAAATCATTTCTCTTGTTCTTATGTACTTTGTTTTTGTTCCGGATCTTAACGAAGATTTCGTGAATCGGCAAATGCGCTTACTTCTAAACCACTAACTAAACACTGAACTCCGCATTTCTTTATTTACTTCTTCTATATAACCTGCAATAAAATACAGCCAGTCAATACTTTTCAGGTGTTTAACCTTATAATACCGGCCTTTTCAAAACGCCCTTGTCAACACGTTAACTTCAACCAGTCAACTCGTCAACTAGTAAACCCGTTAACTTATTAACAAACCACCAGCTTCCTGTATAAGCAACGGCGCGGGTGTATAACGTTTATCTTCATTACTTAATTCAGTGAGCAGTTCATATATATGCGTCAGCCCTATTTTTGCGCTCCACTCGAATGGACCGTAAGGATAGCCGGTACCCAGTTTCATTGCTATATCGATTTCTTCACGGGTGCTTACCTGCGCACCTAATGTGTAATAGGCTTCGTTTATGATAGTAGCCAATACTCTTGCTGTGATCATGCCCGCAATATCAGGCACCACTACATAATTCCATTGCAGGCGGTTGAATATATCCTTCATACCAGTTTCGTCAACAGCAGCCGGCAACGCCACTTCCATCACTGTTCGTTGTAACATACCGGGCCATGCATTGATGCGGATAAAGCCGGCCCCTATCCTTTCAGTTGTTACACTAACGGCATTTACCATAACCGGCTTGGGCAATAATTTTTTCAGGTGTTGTGTTCTTTCCACATCCGGTTCAAACAACAGATCTATATACACATCGGCTTCGGTAATTGTCAATGCCCGTACTGAGTCTACCCAAACAAACGATATATCGTCGGGTTGTTTCCTTGCAAGCAGGTCATGTTTTAATACATCATCGGCTAAAATGGCCACTGTCATGGGTTTCCTGAATTTACCCGCAAAGAAAACAATTAGTTCCCAGTTCCCGGTTTTTAGTTCATAGTTCCTGCATGTTGGGGATCCCAAAGTAAAAGCAGCAGCCTTCGACTTCTTTAAGCTAATTGGCGTATTGGTAAATTATCACATTGACCTCCCTTACCTTTGATGCATGCAAAAAAACATCATCACAACCACCCAGGCGCCTGCTCCCATAGGTCCTTACAGCCAGGCTGTACAGGCCGGTAACATGTTATTCATTTCAGGCCAGGTACCCATTAACCCGGCTACCGGCACTGTTGAAGCCAAAGATGTGGCCGGTGAAACCGAACAGGTGATGAAGAACCTGAACGCGGTGTTAACTGAAGCAGGCTACGATTTCAGCCATGTTGTTAAAACCACTATTTTCCTGAGCGATATGTCGCTTTTCAATGCTGTAAATGAAGTGTATGGCAAGTACTTCACCGGTAATTTCCCCGCCCGGGAAACCGTTGCCGTGAAAGGACTGCCCAGAAATGTGAACGTTGAAATAAGTATGATAGCAGCGAAATAAACGCTTAACGTAAAACGCTGGTCCCGCATAACCCGAACGGCCTGATGATCGGCAGGCATGCTACGCAGGGACCGCCAGATAAAAAAAATCCGGGAGGCGCCTTCACTGAGGCTCCTCCCGGAATCAATTTACAGGTCATTTTCAATATATATCCGGCCGGCTCATAAGCTTGCCAACCTGTGCACCTGCCGGTACCTTCCTTGTCAACCTGTTAACAAGTCAACCTGTTAGCTAGTCAACTTTTCCACACCCCCCAACACCCCCAGCTCCTTACCGATCTTTGCAAATGCGGCAATAGCCTTATCGAGGTGTTTTTGATCATGCGCTGCACTCAGCTGCACACGTATGCGGGCCTGCCCCTTGGCCACTACAGGATAAAAGAAGCCGATTACATAAATACCTTCATCGAGCAGGCGGGCGGCAAAATTCTGGGCTATAACGGCGTCATACAGCATGATAGGCACTATAGGATGATCGCCCGGTTTAATATCGAAGCCGGCTTCCGTCATTTTGCTGCGGAAATATTTGGTATTGTATTCAAGTTTATCGCGCAATTCGGTGGTTTCGCTCAGCAGGTCGAGCACGGCAATGGATGCCCCAACGATGCCGGGAGCCAGCGTATTGGAGAACAGATAGGGCCGTGAACGCTGGCGCAGCATTTCTATAACCTCTTTACGTCCGCTGGTAAAACCACCCGAAGCCCCACCCAGCGCCTTGCCGAGGGTACCGGTAATGATGTCGATCTTACCCATTACCCCCCTGTACTCATGCGTACCGCGGCCTGTTTTACCCAAAAAGCCGCTTGAATGGCTTTCATCGATCATGATGGCCGCATCATATTTCTCAGCCAGCGCAACTATAGCGTCGAGCTGGGCAATGGTGCCATCCATGCTGAAGGAGCCGTCGGTAACAATGATGCGGTTACGGGCCGGTTGCGCTTCTTTCAGCTTCTCTTCGAGGTCGGCCATATTGTTATGCTTATAACGGAAGCGTTGCGCTTTACAAAGGCGAACGCCATCGATAATGGAAGCATGGTTCAATTCATCGGAAATAATGGCGTCCTGTTCATTATACAAAGGCTCAAACACGCCCCCATTGGCGTCAAAAGCAGCCACGTAAAGAATAGTGTCTTCAGTACCCAAAAAGGCGGATATCTTTTCTTCCAGTTCTTTATGAATATCCTGTGTACCGCATATGAAACGTACACTGCTCATACCATAACCCCGCAGATCAACGTATTTTTTAGCAGCATCCACTACCTGGGGATGTGACGACAGACCAAGGTAATTATTGGCGCAAAAGTTTAGCACCGTTTTGCCATTCACCGTAATTTCAGCGCCCTGCGGCGACTCAATAATGCGTTCTGTTTTGTATAAACCGGCAGCTTTTATCTCATCCAGCTCAACGGCCAGACGTTTTACTAATTTTTCGTTCATGGAGCATGTAGTTTTTGTAATGCCACAAATGTAATAATAGTCAATGTGATAATTCGATAATGAGATAATCCGATAATGGAATACATGCGAAACGGCAACCGACGGGCGGGCGCAACCCGGTAACCGGAGAAAGCAGCCGGTCCTGTTTCCAGTCAATTTTCATCCGGTGTTTTTCCACCTCCATCCATGTTATTTTTCCCGCCGGCCTGTTCCCTGTTCTAACAGCAAGCACCTAACTAATTCATAAAGCATTAGTTATTTTCACATTTGATAAATGGCAAATACCACTTTGTGGTAATTCTAACTTTTTATTATAAAAACTGTAACAAAATCCCAATAACTTCGTCTTATAATACAAAATGACTCATTATGTGGAAGAAAACCTTTATCCGTTCAACCCTCATATTAGCAGTGGCTTTGGCAGGTATATTCGTTTTTGCCACAACGCATACTTCAAAAAAACGGATAAGCCGGGAGTGTTCCCAGTCGGATAAAGAATGCAGCAACAGAAAAACACAAAGCAGCAGCGATTTCCTCATCTGGGAGTCGTTAAGCCGCGCGTTTGCATCGAATGCCCAATTCTAACTTTATGACAATCAACATATCATTATAAAAGACTCCGCTAAATGGGGTCTTTTTTATTTTTTTTAAATTTTTGTAACTATCCGTTATCCCCGAACGTATCACTACAAACAGCACTACAGCAGCTTCTGCTTATGACCGAAAAAGAATACAATCAATGCGTTACTGAGTATGCCGACAACGTGTACCGGTTCATCCTTAAAAATCTTCGTCATGAAGAGGATGCCCGGGATGTTGTTCAGGGGGCGTTTGAAAAAATGTGGCGGAACAGAGCGGATGTAGATAACGCCAAATGTAAAAGCTACCTGTTTACGGTGGCTTATAACCAAATGATAGATCACCTGCGAAAAGTGAAGCGGGTTCAGCTGCGCCCGGCATTCCAGGAAGAAACACAGGTGTACGACAAACCCGTATACAACACCCGGAAAATTCTGGAGGACGCATTGAGCCGGTTAAACGAAACAAGCCGTGCACTGGTATTGCTGAAAGATTATGAGGGCTATTCGTATGAAGAGATCGGACAAATTACCGGGCTCAATGAAAGCCAGGTAAAAGTGTATTTGCATAGGGCCCGTATTCAATTAAAAAACTATCTGGTAAAACCTGAAAATGTCATTTAACTATTACTATATAAGAACCGACGACTTTCCGGCCCACACAGGCGGAGGACAGGGACTGGTTATCACCCGCGATAACTACGAGGCGTATTTTGTAATGTACGTTGATGACGAACTGAACGGCGCCCAGCGTAAAGCGGTTGAACAGTTCATAGCAGCAAACCCCGATCTCGAGGAAGAAATGGTGATGCTGCAGCAATCGGTTTTACGCCCCAACGACCACATCGTGTTCGAACCAAAGGAAATCCTCTTCAAAGGCACCGCAGCACGATCACCAATAAACGATCAGAACTGCGAAGAATACTTTGTATTATACGGCGATGACGAATTAACGAATGCGGAAAAAGAAAGTGTGGAACAATTCGTATATCATCATCCGCAATACCAGGCTGAATTTGAATTGATACAACAGGTGAAATTAATGCCTGACAACAGCCTCAGTTTCCCCGGCAAAACAAACCTGTACCGCACCGAAGAAGATGATAACAGGGTAATAGCATTCCCCTGGTGGCGCCTGTCGGCTGCAGCCATTGCATTACTTGTAATTGGCAGCCTTGCCCTGTACATGGCCAATAATATAAAAACCGGCCAACCGGAATTTGCCGGTAATACAAATTCACCGGGATCTGTAACCGGTAATACAAAAGAACCGCAGGTGGCAACGCCCGGTTACGTAGATGCGGAACCGGTAACTACCGGCAAGGGTATTGACAATATTGCAACGCCTGCCCTGGCCAAAACAACTACCACCAGCGAACAACCGGCTGAAAATATAGTAGTAAGCAACAGCAAAAAAAATATTGTAGAAAACAGTAACAAACAGGAACCCTCATACGTACAACAGGTAAGCATGCCAACACCGGTGCAGCATTCTGAAAAGAACGATATCGCTTTTCAACCCAAACTGATTGAAGTGACTGTTGACAATACACATGAAGAACCCGCTGTTAAAACCAGTATTATAAAACAAACGATCGCTGAACCTTTGGCTGTTCATACAGTAGCAGTAAAAACCGAAGATGAACCTGATCTGTCATCACACTACGTTTTGAATGCTCCAATAAACAAAACACCATTGCGGGGCTTTTTCCGCAAAGTATCACGGGTAGTTGACAAGGTTACCAACCCTGAAGAAAATGGGAAAAAAGGTATCCGCATAGCCAACCTCGAGATAGCCTTAAATTAATACCATAAAAAAGTTAAAATAAGAAACATGAAACAGGCAATTACACTCCTGGCAGGGATCACTATGTTCATAACCGGCCTGGCCCAAACCGATTCAACCAAAAGTGAATCCGATACCATTAAAGTAGGCGGCATGATCCTTTCTACAAAAACCGATAAAAGCGAAAAAAGCACCGAAGTAGAGGTTAAGGTTGAAGTTCACAAACGCAAAAAAAATTCCCGCGTAACCACCAACTGGTGGATCGTTGACCTTGGTTTCAATAATTATACCGACAACACAAACTATCCGGTAAACGACTTCGCTCACGGTTTGGGTAAAGACCAGTTTAAACTCCGCAACGGCAAATCGGTGAACGTAAACATCTGGGCGTTCATGCAAAAACTGAATGTCATCAAAGGCGTGGTTAACCTGAAATATGGCATCGGGCTCGAACTAAACAACTACAGGTACAAGGAGCCGATAAAATACAACACCAGTCCTACCAGTGTAGCGCTCGACAATACCAGGAATTATTCAAAGAATAAACTGGCGGCCGATTATTTAACAGTTCCCATGATGTTGAATTTCAATTTTACACCGCATAAAAAAAGGGGATTTGGTTTTAGTGCGGGCGTTAGCGCGGGTTACCTGTATGCAAGCCGCCAAAAAACGATCACCAATACCGATGGCAAACAAAAGAATCGTGATGATTTTGACCTGCGCCCCTGGAAGCTATCGTATATAGGTGAGTTAAACCTGGGATGGGTTAAATTATACGGATCGCTTGCCTCGCAAAGCATGTTTGAAAAAGGCCTCGATCAAACACCGTACAACTTCGGGTTCCGCCTGGGATATTGATAAAGATTGAGTAACATAGCCATGAATGTGAACCGGTGTTGAAAAATGCCGGTTTATTTTTTTATAAAAAATGCCTGTTTCAACCACTGATTTTCAATTTCAATAAACTTTGGCATTTCTGTTGATAAAAAAAACTGTTAAAGGCCATTCGCAAAAAAATAAGTGGGGACATCTTTGCGTTTTGTTTTGTGAACATCCCGGTTTTTCCACAATTGGGATAACCAAAACAAATTTTTTTATTTTTAAACCCATTAATCATTTGCTTGGTCTTTACGCTTAAAACCAGGTTTACTTATGAAATCAAAGTGGTTCTTTGCTGTTGTAATTATTATTACGGTTTCAGGATTGGCGGCTTTTAAAACCATTGAAAAAAGGGTTATTAAAAAGGACGTACTGCGATCGAAGCCTGCAGGGGATGTGTATCTCGTTGTAGATAAGTCGGATTATGAGTTGCAGGTATTTGATGCAGAAGGCTGGTACGCCACGTATCCGGTAGTATTTGGCAACAAAGACCTTTCTGATAAAATGAGAGAAGGGGATCGCCGCACGCCTGAAGGCACATTCAGGATCATTTCCAGAAAACCTCACCAAAAATGGCACAAGATGCTTATGCTCGACTATCCTAACCAGGAAAGTTGGAGCAAATTCAAAGAACGCAAAGCCAAAGGCATCATTCCGCAAGGCGCCAAAATAGGCGGTGGCATTGCCATTCACGGCACATGGCCTAATGACGACCTTGTGGTTGACGATTTTACCAACTGGACCAATGGCTGTGTTGCACTGAAAAACGAAGACCTCGACGAACTGGATCAAATTGTAACCGTAGGAACAAAGGTTACCATTAAAAGATAAAAGTGGTGACTGGTGAACAGCCAGCGAACGTTGGAACCAACGATCGGGCGCAGCACCGCGCATCGCTTTTTATTTGCTGCTGCAGTTCGTAAACCTACTACATCATGGCGTTTTTTCCTCAAACAATCTGCTGGTTTTTACTTATAACACAATAGTGTTATTACCAGCTTGCCTTATAATTTCCATACAGCCGCAACTTTCCAGGGCTTTTTATTGTCATGTTGATATTAATAACAGGCATTGACCAACCTGTTTGCTATTTGAACCGTATATTGCATGAACAACTATCCCGCCTTGCGGGATCACGAACACGTGAGACAAAACAATCCATAAAGGACATTGGCTCCTAGAAAACGGTCAATGTTTCCGTCTCTATGAAGACCCCACAATCTCCAGCCAGTGGGGTTTTCTTTTTCCACAGCAACACATACCGCACTACTTAAAAGGCATACTGCCCAGCACCGCACCATGGAGCACAACTAAAACATATCTTAAAGAAAAAGTCCCGCTACGGATGAGCCGTGACAGGACTTTTTACTATGAATCTTCTGTGAATCACAATCTTCCGTTTTTGATCTCTTCCACAACAGCAGGATCGAGCAGCGTACTTGTATCACCTAATTTATCAACCTCCCCTTCGGCGATCTTACGCAGGATCCGGCGCATAATTTTACCGCTTCTTGTTTTTGGAAGGCCGCTTACAAACTGTATCTTATCGGGTTTGGCAATGGCGCCAATGATCCGTGATACTGTTTTGGTGATATCCTGGCGGGCCAGCGTGTCGTCGCCATGCGTTCCCTGGTATATTACGAAAGCGTAGATGCCCTGCCCTTTAATATCGTGCGGATAACCTACCACAGCGCTTTCCACAACACCCGCATGCATATTGATGGCATTCTCCACTTCGGCAGTTCCAATACGGTGGCCGCTTACATTCAACACATCATCAACCCGGCCGGTTATACGATAATTGCCATCCTCGTCGCGTAAACAACCATCACCGGTAAAATATAAATTCTCGTAAGTAGCGAAATAGTTCAGGCGGCAGCGCTCATGATCGCCATAGGTAGTGCGCAGCATTCCCGGCCAGGGGAATTTGATACAAAGATTACCGCTAACCGAATTGCCTGTAACTTCTTTTCCATTTTCATCTACCAGTATCGGCTGTACGCCGGGCAGCGGTAATGTGGCATGGGCCGGTTTGGCAGGTGTTACGCCGGCGAGGTTCGAAATAAGGATGCCACCGGTTTCCGTTTGCCACCAGGTATCTACAATGGGGCATTTCTTTTTACCGATATGCTCGTCGTACCAGTGCCATGCCTCTTCATTGATAGGCTCACCCACGGTTCCCAATACTTTCAGCGAATCGAGGCTATGCCCTTTCAACGGATCGAGGCCAAAACCCATCAACGACCTGATGGCCGTTGGCGCAGTATACAATACATTCACATTGAATTTGTCAACGATATCCCAGAACCTGCCGGCATTGGGCCAGGTAGGAATACCTTCAAACATCAGCGAAGTGGCGCCGGCGCTTAACGGACCATACACGATATAACTGTGACCGGTTATCCAGCCGATATCAGCCGTGCAAAAATGCACATCGCCGGGCTGGTACTGGAACACGTTCACAAAACTATAATTGGTATACACCATATATCCGCCGCAGGTATGAACAACCCCTTTGGGTTTACCGGTTGAACCGGAAGTGTATAATATGAACAGCATATCTTCCGCATCCATTTCTTCAGCCGCGCATTCGGGGCTGCCCTGTGTTTCAACGATCCTGATCTCATCTTCCCACCAAACATCGCGGCCCTTGATCATCGAAACAGGTGTACGGGTACGGGTCAATACGATCACGCGTTTCACGAACGGGCATTGTACCAGCGCATCGTCAATTACACCTTTAAGCGGAATTTCCTTATTGCCGCGGAAGGCGCCATCGCAGGTAACAACAAATTCGGCCTTCGCATCCTGCAGGCGATCGGCAATGCTTTGTGCGCTAAATCCGCCAAAAATGACGGAGTGAATAGCGCCGATGCGTGCACAGGCAAGTACCGCAACCGCCAGTTCGGGCACCATGCCCATATATATACAAACCCGGTCGCCTTTTTTAACGCCGTTGTTCTTTAACACGTTTGCAAATTGCATCACCTTGGTATGCAGATCGCGGTAGGTCAGTATGCGGTGGTGCTCTTCAGGATCATTTGATTCCCATATAATGGCAGGAGTGTTGCCTAAGGTGTCGAGGTGACGGTCGAGACAGTTTTCTGTAATATTCAGTTTGCCGCCGGCAAACCATTTTATAGTGGGCTGTTTGAAATCCCACTCCAGCACTTTATCCCATTTTTTACGCCAGTAGAAACCGGAAGCTACTTCACCCCAAAATCCTTCGGGATCGTTAACGCTCTTTTCATACGCGGCCTTGTATTGGTCTGCTGTTTTTACCTGATAAGGATATGACATAACAATCTGGTTTAACCCCTTTAAAAATTTAGGGCGTTAAAATACGAAGAAAAAGGAACAAGCTTCAAGAAAAAAGGCACAGGAAACAAGGTCTGACATTTTCATCGCTGCTCTTATTCACATATACAGGGGCTAAGTGCGTACAAACTGTAATCATGTAATTGAAAATTATTTTTATGGCTGCCTCCTGCGCAATCGATTGATGATTTATTATTGAGGCCTAGCATATTCACGCGCACACATAGCACTTTGTACCTCGTATCCTGCGCCTGCGCCTTGCCTGTGAACTATAAGCTGAGAACTATGAACAATGAACTATGAATTGTGAACTATGAACTGTGAACTATGAACTGTGAATTGTGAACCTTACACTTGTTAGTTAATTGTATAACATGTATTCCTTTATTCTGAATCTTACTGCTTCGCTCTTGTATGTTCAAACCTGTTCCTTATATTTATAGCTTAAACAGGTGAAAAACCGCTTCCCATATGACGCAAGTTTCAGCATCCAAAACTATCTGGCAGGTGATTGCTGCCTCTTCAGTAGGGACCTTGATCGAATGGTACGACTTTTACATTTTCGGTAGTCTGGCAACTGTGATTGCCGATCAGTTCTTCCCCAAAGAAAATCCAACGGCCGCTCTCTTATCAACACTGGCAACATTTGCAGCCGGTTTTATCGTGCGGCCCTTTGGTGCATTGGTATTTGGCCGTTTAGGCGACCTTATTGGCAGGAAATATACTTTTTTGCTGACGCTGATCCTTATGGGCGGTTCTACCTTCGCCATTGGCCTGGTACCCGGGTACGCTACTATCGGTTTTGCAGCCCCCTTGCTTGTACTGTTGCTTCGTCTTGTACAGGGTCTTGCGTTGGGTGGTGAATATGGCGGCGCTGCAACATATGTAGCCGAACATGCGCCCGTGAACCGGCGCGGGTATTACACCAGCTGGATCCAGACAACCGCTACCCTCGGCCTTTTCTTTTCGCTGGGTGTAATATTAATAACCCGCCACTTTCTTGCGCCCGATCTCGAAACGTCCATCAAACGCTTTAACGACTGGGGATGGCGCATACCCTTCTGGGTTTCCATCTTACTGGTAGGCGTATCTATATACATTCGATTGCGAATGAACGAATCGCCTTTGTTCGCCCAGCTCAAATCGGAGGGCAAAGTTTCAAAAAACCCGTTGAAAGAAAGCTTTGGCCATAAAGCCAATCTTAAAATGGTTTTACTAGCCCTGTTTGGCGCCACCATGGGACAAGGCGTTGTTTGGTATACCGGCCAGTTTTATGCGCAGTCTTTTCTCGAAAACGTTTGCCGTATAAATTTCGATCAGTCGCGAACGATCCTTATCTGGGGTATCCTGTTCGCCACGCCGTTCTTTGTGGTGTTTGGCGGCTGGAGCGATAAGATCGGCCGTAAATGGATCATGTTGATAGGTATGCTGGTGGCGATATGCAGTTATCAGTTTATTTTTAAACAAATGCTCACTTTAACGCAGCCAACAGGGAAAACAGAATTAACTGACCACCGGAAGTTTATCGGCGAAAAAACAGAACTGATACCCAAACAAAAGACAACCACCGATTCGGTTCATAAAAGCATTTGGGAAGTTCATTACAGCGATGGCGCTGTTTTTCATGAAGTGAAAGTTGATTCGCTATTTAAAGACCCGGCCCGGGCCGCCGTTACAAAACAATTCACGTATTACGACGAAAAAAAGGTAGATACCTGGACCTACCGTAAACTTATAGGATGGGTGTTTGTATTAATACTGTATGTGACCATGGTGTACGGGCCTATTGCTGCCTTTTTGGTGGAACTGTTCCCCACCCGCATCAGGTACACGAGCATGTCTCTGCCCTACCATATCGGGAATGGCGTGTTCGGCGGCTTAACGCCATTCATTGCAACCCTTTTAACAACTATCCATTTATCGGATAAGTTGTCGGGTTTATGGTATACCATCATTATCGGCGCCGTGTGTTTTATAATAGGCGCTATTTATATCTCGAACCGTATCGATCCCGACGTTAACGATTAAATAATATTTAAAGCGAACCAAATGAATCAGGTAAAAAAATGGCTGGGAATTGTATGGATACTGCTTGGCCCATTCGCTATACTCTATCTTATTAAAACAGCCGCCGGTGAAATTGGTAAAAGTCCCGATACCAATACCATTATCCAGTGGGCGGTATTCGTAATAATTTTCTTACCCATTGCCATTGGCATGGTAATTTTTGGGTATTATTCGTTAAAGGGTGAATATGACCACTTACCCGTCAATTCGAAAGAAATATAAGGGAATAATTTCAGGCGCAACTTTTTCACGGGCCTGAACGACTTAGCCTGTTACAGGCTGAAAAATGAACCCGATAACCACGCAATAATATAATATACATTATTGCCTGTCAATTACCCTTATTGCACAGTTTTTGTGGACTAAACTGACAATTGTTAACAAAATTTAACGTTTGTCCCCTTAGAAATGAAAAGCTATTTTTGCATCGTTAACAAAAGGCATGAATAAAGAGATACAAAAAGAATATACGGTGTCCGTTGCGAAGAGGATCGTGGCTGGTGCCATGATACTTTTGCTGGTATGGATAACCAGTATAAATTTTTTGTATTTGTCGAAAGATGCCGGCACGGTACTAATTTCGTGCATCGACGCCGATTGTGATGAGGAAACGGGGGTTGACTGCAACGGCGGCAACCCGGCCGGCCCCGATGAAAAATCGCCCGATGCGCCTGTCTCTATCTCTGAAGAATTCCTGCACATTTATCACAGTCCTGTAAATCCAGACTGGATCAATATGTTCTTTCAGCATAAAGTTCATGAAGCTGAAAAACTTTGCATTTTTCATCCGGAATCCTTTTCCCCCCCTCCGGAAATTTAACCATATCATTATTTTTCCCATTGCAGTTAATGTTCTTTAAGTTCATCCCCGCCGTACGGGGAACGATTTTGCTTGTTGATATGACTTGTACATCTGGCTAAATAGCATTTGTTTCCAGATGCAGACCTTGTATTCAACCTGGTATCTTATTGTCAAACCGGGCAAGCCATGTGCTTCTCATAAAACATTTTATATGGTTAAAAAAGTAAAACAATCCGCAAGCGCCTTGCGAAATGATTTACCGTCTTCTGTAGTAGTATTTCTCGTTGCGCTTCCCCTGTGTTTGGGTATTGCCCTGGCATCTGGCGCTCCCTTATTCTCAGGTATCATCGCCGGTATGGTAGGTGGTATCGTTATCGGTGCTTTGAGCGGTTCGCAGTTAAGCGTTAGCGGACCTGCAGCCGGTTTAACAGCCATTGTGATAGTGGCCATCGGTAAACTACAGGTATTTGAAGCCTTCCTGTTAGCCGTTGTGCTGGGTGGCGTATTTCAAATTGTACTGGGTATCATAAAAGCCGGTATCCTCGGCGACTATATCCCTTCCAGCGTTATCAAAGGCATGCTGGCCGCCATAGGTCTCATACTGATCCTGAAACAATTCCCCCATCTGGTTGGTTATGACGCCAATCCTCCCGGTGACGAAAGTTTTAACCAGGCCGATGGCGACAACACTTTCAGCGGAGTTTACGACGCTTTACGCCATCTTCTTCCCGGAGCGCTTATCATTGGCCTTGTTTCCCTGGCCATCATGGTGGTTTGGGAAAAAATCATTGCCCCCAAAGCCAGGATCCTGCAACTGATTCCCGCCCCATTACTCGTAGTATTGGTTGCGGTAATAATAAATGAAACATTTAAAACATCTGCAGCGGGGTTTGCCATCAAAGAATCGCACCTGGTGAAAATACCGGTAGCTACGTCTCTGGAAGGGTTCCTTTCATTCTTCACCCGCCCCGACTTCAGCTATATCACGAATCCGGTAGTATGGACCACCGCTTTAACTATTGCCATAGTGGCCAGCCTTGAAACCTTACTGAACATTGAAGCAGCCGACGACCTCGACCCTTATCAACGGGTAACGCCAACCAACCGCGAGTTGATGGCCCAGGGTGCCGGTAACATGGTATCGGGTTTAATTGGTGGCCTTCCTATAACGTCTGTGGTTGTACGAACCTCAGCCAATATCAACTCGGGCGCCAAAACCAAGATGTCGGCCATTTTCCATGGTGTGCTTTTATTGCTTTCTGTGGCATTCATACCTAAATTACTTAACCTTATACCCTTATCGGCACTGGCAGCTATCCTGATATTTACAGGTTATAAACTGGCCAAACCGTCTTTATTCGTGAGTTTCTATAAGAAAGGCTGGGATGTATTTCTGCCCTTCGCCCTTACCATAGTGGCCATTTTGCTTACCGACCTGTTAAAGGGTATTCTGATCGGCTGTGTTGTTGGCATGTTCTTCGTCATTCGCAGTAACTTCAGATCTGCCGTTCTGGTGGTAAGCGATGCCAACAGATATTTGTTCCGTTTGCGTAAAGACGTATCGTTCCTGAACAAACCAATTATCAAGAACAGGCTTGAAAAGGTTCCGGAAAATTCATCCGTGCTTATCGATGCAACCCGGGCCGATTTTATTGATAAGGATATTATTGAAGTAATTGAAGATTTCCTGAAACACGCTCCATTGAAGGGAATAACGGTGGAACTGAAAAAAAGCAATCATAAAGACCAGGGCTTTTCAAGCAATGGGTCTAATGTTAAAGTACACGCTAAACCGTTTGTAGAGGAAGAACCGGTAGCAGTGTAACCTTTACCATTCATCAATGGCCATCGCTTTTTAGCTAAACCATTCGATCGATAACCAGAGGTTGATTAATTTTATAAGATCAAAAGGACAGAACATGGAAACATACGAAAAATTATTGCTGGAAAATAAAGCCTGGGCGTCGGAGAAAGTTAGTGAAGATCCGGAATATTTTAACCGGCTGGCTCATTTACAAACACCTGAGTTTTTATGGATCGGTTGCAGCGACAGCCGGGTACCGGCCAATGAAATAACGGGTACACAACCAGGCGAAATATTCGTACATCGCAATATTGCCAACATGGTAGTAAACACCGATGTGAATTTGCTGAGCGTACTCGATTATGCAGTAAATCACCTCAAAGTTAAACACGTGATCGTTTGCGGCCATTATGGTTGTGGCGGAGTAAAAGCGGCAGCCACTCAAAGCGACTTCCAACCCGTTTTGAATATGTGGTTACGTAATATCAAAGACGTATACCGCCTCCACCGCGAAGAGCTGAACAAGATAAAAGATGAAGAACAGCGCACCGACCGACTGGTTGAGCTGAACGTACGTGAACAGGTGAACAACCTTGCTAAAACTTCCATCATTCAACGGGCATGGAAACAAAATAACGCCCCCGACTTACATGGATGGGTATATGGCCTGAAAGACGGGCTTATAAAACCCGTATTTGAAATGAAAGCCGGTACGCATATCGATCCGGTATATGAATACGATAACCTATAGGTTGTGCACACCATTTTAATAAGATATCGGCTAACGAGCCTGGGCCCCTGGTCCGGGCTCGTTACTTACACAGATACACGAACATCCTGAATCACCGGTTTCTTTACCCAGCCCAGCATTACCATTATTACAAAAATCATGATCGCCGTTAAAACCGCCGGCATAAACCCCCAAAGGGGCACTGCAGCAGCCGTATAGATCATCAATATGATATGAAACGGATTTCGCGAACTGTACACTTCTTTGATCTCTCCCCGTTTCACCATTCCATTTGCCACATATAAGAGTACTCCGCCAATACAGGCCATAGGCACCTGCTCGAGATAAGTGGCTAGAAAAGCAGCCATCAGTAATTTGAATGTAAATTTCGCAATACCCGATAACGGCGAAACGGCCCCTGCTTTTATATTAACCGCCGTTCTTGCCAAAGCCCCGGTATGCGGAAAACCGTTGAACAAAGGCGTTATAATATTTACGATACCCTGGCCCCATAATTCTTTATTGGGATTGTAAGGGGTGCCGGTATTGTTTGCCAGCCTGTCGGCCATCCGGGAACATAATAAACTTTCAATGGCAGCTACAATAAATATCGCCAGCACGTAATATACGATGTCGTATACTACAGGAACGGTTAAGGCCGGCAATTGCGGCGTTGTGAATACCGCAAAATTGGTTGGTATGGCGCCGTATTTATCTTCGATAAGAATAAGCCCGTTGTTTTTCAACAAAGTGGAACTTACAAGCCAGCCAAACCCCAGTGCTATAAGCGGGGCCGGAATAAATGCCGACAACTTTATTAAGGTTTTACAAAGCGCAAACGTAATCAGCGCAAGGGCAAACGCATACCAGTTGGCATCGGGTAAATATTTTACGGTACGTTCTATCTGCCGCAAAAGGCCATATCCTATTTTTTCTTTAAACCCGAATATTTCTCCCAGTTGAGAAAAAGCGATCACAATCGAAATACCGATGGTAAAGCCAACCACAATTGAATGCGGCACCAGCGTCACTATGCGGCCAAACTTAACAACCCCACAGATCATAAGCAGCCCGCCAGCCAATATTGAAACCAGCACAAGAAAACTATGATCATAGGTTGCCATCAGTCCGCCTATAACCGGAATAAAAGCAGCCGTTGGGCCATATACCTGATATTTTGAACCACCGAACAGGGCTCCCAGCAAACCCGCCACGGCTCCTCCAACGATGCCCTGTTCGGGCCTTAAACCCGAAGCCATGGCAAATCCCATAGCCAGCGGAATTGCCACCATGGCAACTATTAAACCCGCGGTAAGGTCCTTGATGATATTGAGCTTTTTGTTTCCTTTCAACAGGTCTTCGTAACGTCCGTCGATCGGATTCATAAAAAAAGCGATACGGCTAAGTTTACTCTCAGACCCGGTATGCGTGCTTTTCATAACAAAGTGTGTTATATTTCAGAAACTGCAAACGATTCTTATAATGACAGCGAACCAATACTAACGGAACCATAAACGACATAATACAGGTATAGTGCAGGGTTATACATATCGGTATTAAACACGCAGCGGTATATTTTTAGAAAAAAGCAATTATTCCCGCTTTTCATTCCGGCACAATACAAAAGATGATCCGTTTTTATCATGCTTCGGGAGGCTGGTCTATAAGCGCGCAATGACCTTTGAGACAAAGGCCCGACCTATGAAAGGATTGTTTTTGTTCAGCGATGGAAATTAACAGGCCTGAATAATCGAAGTAATAGAAGTGTTTATCGAATTTGCATTTTTTATTGTCTTTTTCCTGCTTGTTCTCTTCTTCAGATTCTGCTTCTTCGCAGAATAAAACGGTTTCCATTTCAGCTACGTTGAATAACTGGTTCAGGTTACTGTATTCAGCAAAGAGCAGTATAGCGGCTATGATCACAAAAAATCGCATTTCAGCATCTTTACCCAATAAGGATGAAGATTAATTAATCACGCTCTTTTAAATATAACCAGGAAACCCGGATTATAAACCCATTGTTGAAACTACAGCCTGAATTTAGTTCAACTGCTTATACATATTACAAACGACCGTTAACCCGTTTTAAATCGACACCTTACCCAAATTAGCAATTTGACAATTAGCCAATTAGCTACTGGTGCATTATATTTGTGCCTGGCCGATGGCCGGGTGCAGCTGCACTTTTGCGTTTTTGCGCTCACATCGGCATAATTTGCACATTTACATATGTCAATTGAAGTAAACAACCTTACCAAACTATATGGTGAGCAAAAAGCGATCGACAATATCTCCTTTACCATAACTAAAGGGGAGATCGTTGGCTTTTTAGGTCCTAACGGCGCCGGTAAATCCACCACTATGAAGATCATCACCGGTTATCTGCAACCGGATGAAGGGGAAGCCATAGTATCGGGCATTCCGGTAAAAAAGCAACCCCTGCAGGCCAAGGCCTCTATCGGGTACCTGCCCGAAGCCAACCCGCTTTATTACGATCAGTATGTTCGCGAATACCTCGATTTTATCGCCGATGTGCACCATGTGGCGCCCAGGTCGAAAAAAGACCGTATTGAAGCGGTGATACAAACAGTTGGCCTGAGCCTTGAAAGCAAAAAAAAAGTTGGCCAGCTATCAAAAGGCTATAAACAGCGTGTGGGTCTTGCAGCAGCCCTTATTCACGACCCCGAAGTGTTGATCCTCGATGAACCCACCACCGGTTTAGATCCCAACCAGATCATCGAGATCAGGGAAGTGATAAAAACCCTTGGACAAAACAAAACCGTTCTCTTTTCTTCTCACATATTACAGGAAGTGGAAGCCATTTGCGACCGCGTTATCATTATCAACCGCGGCAAACTGGTAGCCAATGATAAATTAAGTAATCTGCGCCAGCAGGTAAATAACAACAACCTGTTGAAGGTTACGTTTAAAGAACAGCTGGAAGCCGCCTGGCTCGAAAGATTGAACAGCGTTCAATCGGTAAACAAGCTCGGCACTTATGAATGGGAACTGGTATGCCGCGATGCCAGTGACGCCAAAAGGCAATTGCTTGAACTGGCCCTTCAGCATAACCTCAATATTGTTTCCCTGCAATCTGGTGGACAAAGCCTTGAAGATGTGTTTAGAAGTTTAACCAATACAGCAACCGCATAGAGCAGCTTTCTTCTTCTTCGCTAAAAATAAGGCCGGAGAAAGAAGATTGTACTGCAAACTTTGTTTCTTTGCACCTCGGTAAACAGCCTGGATCGCTAAAAGCAAACAGGCTATTGACAGCGTTCAACCCAATGCAGAACTTAAGGCCCTTTGGGAAGAAACGGAAGATCTTGAAGCGTGGACCAAAGTACTGGAAGATCTCAATACCAGCATCAGTTAGTAACCAATACATATAAAAGACAAACAATTAAACTAATACCAATCATGAGTTACATTGCAGACATTCATGCCCGCCAGATTTTAGACAGTCGCGGCAATCCCACTGTTGAAGTAGATGTAGTTACTGACAACGGATTTTTGGGAAGAGCTGCCGTTCCGAGCGGCGCTTCAACCGGTAAACACGAAGCAGTTGAACTGCGCGACGGCGACAAGAAAACCTTTATGGGTAAAGGCGTGTTGCAGGCAGTAAAAAATGTAAATGAAATTATTGCCGACCAGTTGATTGGTATTGAAGTAGTACAACAAGCACACATCGACGACCTCCTGATCAAGATCGATGGAACTGAAAATAAAGCCAAACTGGGCGCCAACGCTACATTAGCCGTTTCTATGGCCGTTGCCAAAGCTGCAGCAGAAGAAAGCAACCTGCCTTTGTACCGTTATCTCGGCGGGGTAAACGCTACCGTTCTGCCAATGCCCCTGATGAACATCCTCAACGGCGGTGCACACGCTGATAACAAAATTGATTTCCAGGAATTTATGATCGTTCCTATCGGCGCTCCCTCATTCAGCGAAGGCTTGCGTTGGGGCGTGGAGATCTTCCACAACCTGAAAACCATTCTTAAAAAGAAAGGTTACAGCACCAATGTAGGTGACGAAGGCGGCTATGCTCCTGATATTCAAAGCAATGAAGAAGCAATTGAAACCGTATTGCAGGCCATTGAAGCTGCAGGGTACAAAGCCGGCACCCAAATAGGCATTGCAATGGACGCTGCCAGCACCGAAATGTTCGACGAAGAAAAGAAAACCTACAAATTCTATAAAAGCTCAGGCAAAACCATCAGCAGCGATGAAATGGTGGCTTATTGGGCCGACTGGGTTAAAAAATACCCCATAGTTTCAATTGAAGACGGTATGGCCGAAGACGATTGGGAAGGTTGGAAAAACCACACTACCTCAATCGGCAGCAAATGCCAGCTGGTAGGTGACGACCTGTATGTAACCAATGTAAAACGCCTGCAGGAAGGTATCGATAAAGGTATTGCCAACAGTATCCTTATTAAAGTGAACCAGATCGGTACTGTAACTGAGACCATCAATGCAGTGCAACTGGCGCAAACCAATGGTTATACTTCTATCATGAGCCATCGTAGCGGTGAAACAGAAGATACAACCATCGCCGACCTGGCTGTGGCCCTGAACTGCGGTCAGATCAAAACCGGTTCTGCCAGCCGTACCGACCGTATGGCAAAATACAACCAGCTTCTCCGTATCGAAGAAATGCTGGGTGAGAACGCCATTTATCCCAAAGGAAGAATTAAATTTGGTAAATAACGAATAGTTGCAAGTTACAGGTTACAAGTTTCAGGGAATCATGTTTTAACAGCCCTGCAACCTGTAACCTGCAACCTGTAACATTGAAATCTGACTAGCATTTGAAGATCTTCAAGAACATACCATCCTGGCTTAAAAACAAGTATTTCCTTACCCTGCTGGTATTTTCAGTATGGTTGTTATTCTTCGACGACCGCGATATTATTACCACTCACTTCAAACATCGCAACGAACTCAGGCAGTTAGAGCATAGCCGCGACTATTACCTGCAGCAGATAGATACCACCAGAAAAGAGCTGGACGACCTGAAACAGAACCCCGAAATGCTTGAAAAATACGCCCGGGAAAAATACTGGATGAAGAAGGATAACGAAGATTTGTTCATATTACCTGAATAAGTTGTTTGGGGCCTCCTATTGCATCATTCAACGCCTTTTTTTATCTTTCCACCGAAATAGCCCTCTCCCATCCAATTTCCGCACAATAAGAGAAACCTAATATCGTTTTATAACTCGGACGGACTCCGAAATTGACTCTTTCGGAATTTTATAAGGACATAAATGGTTTGCCTATGACTATTCTCTTTACACCGGAGGACCTTTTACGCTATTTGTACAAAGAAACCTCACCGGCAATGAATGCCGCAATTGAAGCTGCATTGGAGGAAGACTGGACGCTTCGCGAAAAATTAGAGGTATTGAAAGCATCTGCACGCAACCTGGACAAGATCGTAGAATCACCCAGAACAGAAGTTATTATGAACATCTTGCAATATGCCCGTGAATCGGCCATTGCAACTGCTTAAAGCTTCAGGCAGAAACCGTAGCCTGCAATAATTTAACAATCATTGGGCTACATTAATCCACTCCCTTAATTTCGCAGTCATTCTACGTAAAAGAATGACCAGAAAACAACGATTCCAGTACGTTATTGATTATTTTCTGCATCACGCACCCGATGCAGAAACAGAGCTGCTGTACGATAATCCCTACCAGTTACTGGTTGCGGTAATCTTATCGGCACAATGTACCGATAAGCGGGTAAACATGACTACGCCGGCTATTTTTGAAAAATACCCGGACGCGGACAGTTTGTCAAAAGCCACTTTTGATGAACTGTTCCCGTTTATAAGAAGTATCTCTTACCCCAATAACAAAACAAAACACCTGATCGGAATGGCCAAAATGCTGCAGGAGCAGTTCAATGGCGAAGTTCCGCTTACGGTTGAAGAGCTTGTTCAATTGCCCGGCGTAGGCCGTAAAACGGCCAATGTAATTACCTCGGTGGTCGACCAGCAGCCCAATATGGCCGTTGACACCCATGTTTTCCGCGTATCGGCCCGAATTGGCCTCACCCTCAACGCCAAAACGCCCCTCGCTACCGAAAAACAGCTTATTCAGCACATTCCCAAAGAATTGATCCATATTGCCCACCACTGGCTTATTTTACATGGCCGGTATGTTTGCGTGGCCCGCAATCCCAAATGCGAAAAATGCGGTATTACGGCCGTTTGCAAATATTATCAGAAGAACGTGGCGGTTAAAAAGTAAACTCCAAAACGGAAGGCTGAAAACCTGAAAGCCCATTACTGTTAATACCGTACAGGTATATTACCCTTTAAAATTTCTGTTAGCGGAGCGCAGGCAATGTCAGATCGCACTTCATTTCTGTTTGCGCAGCTACCGCGCTAACAGATTTCCGTCATTTGTTGTTAGCGCAGATGCATTTTCTGTCAGCGCGGACATCGCGCTGACAGATTTCGACCATTTTCTGTCAGCGAGGACATCGCGCTAACAGATTTCGACCATTTTCTGTCAGCGCAGACATCGCGCTAACAGATTTCGACCATTTTCTGTCAGCGCGGACATCGCGCTAACAGATTTAAGCCATTTTCTGTCAGCGCAAGTATCGCGCTGACAGATTTCGACCGTTTTCTATCTGCAATGACACATTTTCCGTCTGCATTGATCCCGCGCCAACAGATCCAGGTTATTTTCGAATTACAATCAGATAGAGCAAATGGATTCGAACCCATAACTTCTCTAAACCGGTCCCGCGCCCCCTCTTTCCTCCCCTTGTAGACGTTTTTCTACACTTTGCCAATAAAAAACACTGGCTACCAGATTCAAATTGAATGTAGCAGCATTAAATTCCGGAAATGCATTGGTATGGCACCAGATTTTGACATATAACCTAAGAGCCATTCATTTATGCTATGCTTTACAGATACGCCTGCTTCATATTCGTGTTCATCGCTTTTACCAACAGCCGCTGCACCCAGTCGGTTGATGCGGGCATTCCCTATAAAAGCCCCGATGGATACGACCTCAACAAACCTTACTTATTGAAATTACCTGTAGAGCTGGATGAGATCTCGGGCGTGGCATTTTACGGCCGCGACACCAGCGTTTTCGCCATTGGCGATGAGTTTGGCTATTTATACAAAATACCGCTAACCAAAGGCAACCCCATTCAAAAATGGAAGTTCTCGAGCCTCGGCGATTATGAAGACCTGGTTATGGTCGACAAAGTATTTTATGTATTGCAAAGCAATGGCAATATCACCGCCTTTACATTCGATGATCATAATCAGATCCTCACCCAGTTAAAAGAATTTCCGGCCAGCGGTAATGAGTTTGAGATCTTATACTTCGACCCCCATATCTTTAAACTCATACTGCTTTGCAAAGACTGTGGAACCGATAAAAAGAAAGCCCTTACAGCTTTCTATTTCAATTTGCTTAATAAACAGTTCGACGACTCTTCTTCCATCAATGTAACGGCCATCGCCAATATGGTAGGAGAAAAAAAGATCAAGTTCAAACCCTCCGCCGCAGCCATACACCCCATTACCGATGAACTATATATTATTTCATCAATCAACAAGTTGCTGGTAATAACCGACAGGAAAGGCAATCCGAAACAAACATTCCCTATCGATGCAACCCTTTTTAAACAACCGGAAGGAATTACATTTACACCGCAGGGAGATCTGATCATCTCAAATGAAGCGGCAGATCGCGGAGCGGCCAACCTCTTATTTTTTAAATACAACAAGAAACCGAAATCATGAAATACCTGTTTGGCTTTATAATGGTATTTGCTGCCCATGTTATTTTCGCTCAAACTAACGACTCAGTTACTGCGCGCATTATCTTAATTGGCGATGGAGGCGCATTGATAAACGGCAAACACCCGGTTGCGTCCGCTGTTAAAAACCAGCTTCTTCCCGATAAAAAAACAACTATCGTTTACCTGGGCGATAATTTATACCGTCACGGTCTGCCCGATGAAGGAAATGTGAATTATGTACTATCGAGAACCGTTTTGGATTCGCAAATAGCGGTAGCCGCCAACACACCCGCACATGTTTATATGATCCCCGGCAACCACGACTGGTCGAACGGCGGAGCCGATGGCTGGGCATCGCTGCTGCGCCAGGAAGCCTATGTAAACCTGATGCGGGAAAAGAATGTTGAGTTTCTTCCCAGTGAAGGTTGTCCAGGACCGGTAGAAGTTCCTATTGGAAACGATGTGGTTATGGTCGTATTCGACAGCCAGTGGTTCTTACACCCGCACGACAAACCCGGTATTGAATGGGACTGCCCATGCAAAACGGAAAGCGAATTCAAACTACAGCTGCAGGAAATACTGCAAAAGAACTATAACAAACTTATAATAATGGCCTGCCATCACCCATTCATGAGCAATGGCATCCATGGCGGTTACTTCGGTATAAAACAACATATTTTCCCCTTCACCGATCTAAGAAAGAAATTATACATCCCGCTTCCGGTAATTGGCTCCATTTATCCTATCAGCCGCAGTGTGTTCGGCAGCCCGCAGGATATCAGTTACCCCGCCTATACCAACATGGTAAATACAATTCGGGCAGAAACAAGACAGCACCCAAATGTGATCTATGCTGCCGGCCACGATCATAGTTTACAATTATTACAGGATACCAGCCATTACTACATAGTGAGCGGCAGCGGTTGCCAAACCAGCCGGGTTGAAAACAGCAAAAATTCTCTATTTACAGAAGCGGTTTTGGGGTTTGCGGTACTGGAGGTGTCGAAGAACAAGAACGTAACGGCTAAGTTTTACTCTGTCAATGCCGATTCGGCCACCGCCACGGAAACATTCGCAAAAAATATAATCGACTTTTCCAAACCGCCGGCTCTTGCTAAAGATACCGCTCAATTAAAAATACCGCCCTACACAGATTATTACGTAGCAACTGCCAGCAAACAGTATACAAATCCCTCAACCATGAGGAAACTGATCCTGGGAAAAAATTACCGTGATGTTTGGTCGCAGCCGGTAAAACTGAAAGTTTTCAGGCTGAAAGAAGAGCACGGCGGCTTTAAGATAAAAGCCATGGGTGGCGGTAAACAAACCAAATCACTTACGCTGGAAGATAAAAACGGCAAACTGTGGTCGCTCCGCACAATTGATAAAGACCCCGAAATGGCGTTGCCCGAAAACCTGCGCAATACGGTAGCTTCGGAAATAATACAGGACATGATCTCTGCAGCGCATCCTTATGCGCCGCTGCCGGTTGCAGCACTGGCTAAAGCTGCAAACATCCCGCATGCCAAGCCCGAATTCTTCCTGGTGCCCAATGATGTTGACTTTGGTAGATACCGCCCCGTATTTGCCAACAAAGTTTGCATGCTCGAGGAAAAAGACGCCTCCTGGGATGGAAGCGATACCAAAAGCACCATCACCGTTTTCAACAACATCATCGAAGACAACGACAAACGCGTAGTGCAAAACGAAGTATTGAAGGTTCGCCTGCTCGATATTCTCATTGCAGACTGGGACCGCCACTTCGATCAGTTTAAATGGGGCGTTCGTGACACCGGTGAAGGGAAATTGTACTATCCTATTCCAAAAGACCGCGATCAGGCTTTCTTTCGTTCCGAAGGCTGGCTGGTTGATTATGTATCGAAAAAGCGCCTGCCTTTCTTAAAAGGGCTGCGTTACAAAATACCCGATGTAATTCACCTTACAGCAGTATCAAAAGATTTCGACCGCCTGTTCCTGAACGATATCGACCGCAAAGAATGGGATTCGGTAACCACCGTTTTCAGGAAACAACTACCCGATACCGTCATTATCGATGCAGTGAAAAAAATGCCGCCCGAGATCTATGCGCTCAATGGCAAAAAGATCACTGACAAACTCATTAGCCGCCGTAATGAACTTGGCAAGGCATCTTTAAAGTATTATGACTTTCTCGCCAAACAGGTTAACATATTGGGAAGTAATGAAAAGGAACTGTTCAAAGTTTTTAATGAAGGAAAGAACATTCGCGTACAGGTATTGTCCCGCCAGGGAAAAGACAGCGGCTTTGTCATGTACGACCGTTTATTCGATCCCAATAGAACGAAAGAATTACGGTTTTACGGTTTTCGGGGAAACGATAAATTCGATATAAATGCCAAAACCACCGACAAAACGTTCTTTAGAATTATTGGCGGAAAAGGCGATGATACCTTTCATATAAACAGCAATATCAAAAGTTATGTATACGACCTGAGCACCGAAAAGAATTTTTTAGCAAAGGGCGGTAATACAAAACCCCGTTTCAGCACCGACACAAAAGTGAATGATTATGATATCAATGAATTCCAGTACGATATTTTTCACTTCCCCCGTATAAACGTTGGCTGGAATGCCGATGACGGATTTATGTTTGGCTTTGGTTTATGGTATCGCCGCTATGGCTGGCGTAAAAAGCCTTATTCATCAGAACAACGGTTATCGGCACTCTTTGCGGCCGCACATCGTGCATCCCAGGTTAAATACCGCGGCTTGTTTGTGGATGTATTTCCCAAATGGGATATCGTTGTGAATGCAGAACTGATGAACCCGGCATTGAATAATTTTTTCGGTTTTGGCAATAACACTAAAGTAAGCGAAGACACTACTATACGATACTACAGAGCACGATTTAAGAACGTTGCTGCGGATGTGCTTTTCAGAAAAAAGATTGCCGGTGTGTTCAGTGTTTTTGCCGGCCCTTCGTTTTACCATTACTGGAACGAACAGGACAGGAATAAAGATTATATCCTCGGTAAGCCATCTCTCGTTGGCCTCGATTCATCAAATATCTATTCCGTAAAATCCTATGCCGGCGCCAAACTGGGCTTCTATATAAATAACCTCAACGATGAGTTGTTTCCCACGCGGGGTATAAGCTGGTTATCGACGTTTACGCAAATGCAGCCGCTCAATGACAACAGTTCGCCATTGACCAAACTGGAATCTGACATGACAGTATATGCAAGCATGAGCTTTCCGGCAAGATGGGTAACTGTTTTACGGGTTGGCGGCGGCCACATTTACAGCGACAGCCTCGAATATTTTCAGGCGCTCACTTTAGGTGCAAACAACTTTCTGCGGGGTTTTAGAAAAAATCGTTTCGCCGGTACCGGACTGGCCTATGCAAGCCTCGAGTTCCGCGTAAAACTCTTCGACAGCAAATCGTATGTATTTCCCGGGCAGGTAGGTTTGGTAGCATTTAACGATATCGGCCGGGTTTGGTTGAAGGGAGAAAGAAGCCGCTTATGGCACTATGCATATGGCGGCGGGTTTTATTACGTACCATACAACATGGTGCTGGTATCTGCTACTGTTGCCTTATCCAATGAAGAGCGCCTGGTGAATTTTACATTGGGCACCAAATTGAATTTAACATTTTAATACTGTTGGTATGTCCACATATAATGCACTGTTGATAGATACGGAAAATTATGTAAAAGGCCTGTTTAAGCAACATAACCAGTCGAACCTGGTTTTTCATAATCTCGAACATACAGAAAGCGTTGTTGAAAGAGTTCGGGAAATAGCCTCGCATTACCAGTTACCCGATAAAGAGCTGCTTGAATTATCTATTGCCGCCTGGTTTCATGATACGGGTCATTTAATGGCCGACCCTGCCGGTCATGAAGAAAAAAGTGTGCAGTTGATGGAAGCGTTCCTGAATAGCAGAACCGATGATGAAGAATTGGCAACCAATATAGCCAATCTGATACGCATCACTAAATTTCCGCCTGTTCCGCAGTCATTACCCGAAATGATCATTTGCGATGCCGACACCTATCATTTCGGCCTCGACGATTTTAAACAAACCAACAAGGCCATGAAGAAGGAACTGGTGCTGCGCAACATGAACACCCTGGTAATGGACTGGGAACACAACAGCCTTGAACTACTGGAAAAGCACCAGTTTTACACCGCGTATTGCATTGAGCTGCTGCAAAAAGGTAAAGAAAAAAACATTCGCCGGCTACATAAAAAGATAGGCTCCCTTGAAGGTAAGAACGTAAGCCATACGCTGATCCCTGCAACCGAAGACAAAGAAGAAGCCAACAAAAGAAAAAACTCATTTGTAGCAAGAGGCATTCAAACCATGTTGCGGTTAACATCGGAAAATCATG
Organism: Niastella populi; assembly: GCF_002078015.1. GTDB lineage: Bacteria > Bacteroidota > Bacteroidia > Chitinophagales > Chitinophagaceae > Niastella > Niastella populi. The sequence continues at coordinate 93,486 of NZ_LWBP01000002.1, forward strand.
TAGAGTTAAGTAACATGGCAGACGGGAAAGCGAGCATACTGATCAGCGTGAATGCAATTATCATCTCCGTCATTCTTTCCGTATTGATCCGGCGTATTGAAGTAGACACCCATTTAACCATTCCCACTTTTATTTTCCTGGCGTCATCACTGGCAACCATTATAATCGCCATTATGGCTACGCGGCCAAAAGTATCTACAGGTAATTTCAGCCGGGAAGACATTTTAAATAAATCTACCAACCTGCTATTCTTTGGCAACTTTTATAAAACAAAAGTGAACGAATACCAGTGGGCCATGAATACCATGATGCGCGACCCCGATTACCTTTACAGTTCTTTGATCATGGATATTCATCAGCTGGGCGTTGTGCTGGCCAGAAAATACAAACTTATCAGGCTGGCGTATACTGTATTTATGATCGGTTTATTTATTTCGGTGCTGGCCTTCATGTTAGCCATAATGATGCATACCCCCCAACAACCGGTAATAAATTCAACCGTTTCACCATACAGTTAATATATGAAACCCTTTGGGCGTGTAATAATCAGAATGGGCGTCATCAGCAAGTACCGTATCAAACAGGTGCTGGTGATTGCCTTACTGTGGACCATCATCGATACCGGTATTTATTTGTATAAATTTTACAACGATCATATCGATGAAACAGTTCGCCCGTACGACATGCATTCATGGGTGGTACTCTTGTTACGCTCGGGGCTTATATTCTGCATTTGCCTGTTAATGGCCTACCTGCTTACATACCAGTTAAAACACCTGGTAAGAAATCTGCCGTTATGGTTAAGCCTGGTAATAAAAAGCATTATAATGGTTGCAGCAGCTTTTTTACTCAACTACATTTTACATTTCACCTACATCTGGCTAATTGAAAAAGAACCGCTGACAACCGAACTGGGCCAATCGTATTACAAGATATTTCAAACATCTCTTTTCGTGAGCCAGATGATCCGCTGGCTGATCATTTTCTTAATTACGATCCTGATAATTGAAGTGAATGAAAAATATTCACCCGGTGTTTTCTTCGATATTCTCGCCGGCCGGTATTTAACGCCCAAAAATGAGAAAAGAACGGTCATGTTCATCGACCTGGTCGATTCAACCGCTATTGCCGAACAGCTGGGTCACAAAAAATATTTCCGGTTTATCCGCGACTTCATATATTTTATTTCAGTAGCGTTACTTGAGAACGACGGGCAAATATACCAGTACGTAGGTGATGAAGTAGTGGTAAGCTGGACAGTAAAAAAGCCGAATGCCAACAGAAAATGCCTGCAGGCCCTGCTCGATTGCAAACGCATATTACAACGCAATAAAAACTACTTTAAAAAACAGTATGGAGTTATACCTGAGTTCAGAGCAGGTATACATACCGGTGAAGTTACCATTGGTGAAATTGGCGTCATTAAAAAAGACCTGGCCATGAGCGGCGATACCATGAATACCGCAGCCCGCCTCCGTTCCGCAACCAGCGAACTGAATGAAAAAGTGATCATCTCGAAAGACTTTGCAGCTCAAACAAATTTAAAGAACTGGAATGCAGTGAATTTAGGCCAGATAGACCTGAAAGGAAAAGAGTCTGCCATGGAACTATTCGCGCTTAAATTCTAAATACATGGATAAAGCTGTTGCCATTTTTCCCCATTGGCTGTATAAACACAAAAAAATGTAAAGGCGCATAATAATTGCTTATAGTTCTATAAATGTTTATTATGAATATGATCAAACAGATTTTAACAATTACCGGCAGCGCGTTCATCATTGCAAGCTGCCAGGAAGCCAGCAACACAAATAGTATAAACGCCGACTCTATGGCAACAGAACAACCAGCAGTTGATAACTCACAAACCAACAATACAAAATATGTTGACCTGAATAGCGGCCAACCGGTTGACCTGTATTATGATTCAAAAAAGAAGAAAACCTATTCTGCAGGCAACGATGAACCCGTTGACCTGTACGTAAACGTAGCAACAGGCGATACTATTTATGGCGAAGGCCGATATGTTGTAAACAATTATATTGTTAAAACAGAAGACGGTAAATATAAACTCGACAACAGGAAAATAAAGATCGATGGCGATGAGATCAAGATCAAGGAAGGCGATAAGAAATTCAAAATAGAAGAAGGTGAAATGAAGATAAAGGATGGCGATACAAAGCTGAAAGCCGATGCAGATGAAATGAAGATGAAAACAGAAGATATGAAGACGAAAACAGAAGAGGGAGAACAAACAAAGACAAAGAAAGACTAATTACGCAGAACGCTTAGCGCCAAACGCAACGCCAATGCAGCCAATCAGGCTTTGTATTGTATTAATCAAAGACGCGTCATACTTATCAGAGTGTGGCGCGTCTTTTTTTTTTGGTGGGACCTCTATAAATACAAATGTACCTTTTCCGGCATTCCTGCAATCATACTACCAGACCACCGGCTTTTGATTTCATGGATCAATGGCTAGACTCAAATTTTCAATTGGTGCCGCTTTTCCACATCTTAATTCATATTAATGCCATTTTAACATCGCATAATTATTGCTTATAATATGAAAAACAAACCATGAATACCATAAAGCAACTCTTAACAATTGCGGGCTGTATGCTGGTAATGGCAAGCTTCCGCAATACCAGCGATATAAGTTATATCGCATCAGCAAAATATCCTGCCGTTGTTGATACAGTACCCAAAAAACCTGGCGACACAGTTCCTAAAGGTAACAGACCCGACTCAATGCCAGGGAGCGATACAACCGCAGCCGATACCATGTCAACAGCCAGCAGGTACACCGATCTGAGTACGGGACAACCGGTTGATCTGTATTACGATCCAAAGACAAGAATAACATACTCGTTAATTACGAATGAACCGGTGGATTTTTATGTCGAAATGAATTCAGGCGATACCATTTATGGAAGAGGCAGGTATGTTGTAAACAATTATATAGTTAGATCAGCTGATAGCTCTTACAAGCTCGATGAAGGCAAAGTAAAGATCGATAAAAAAGAAATTAAGATCAAGGACGGCAATAAGAAATGGAAAATGGATAAAAGCGAAATGAAGATCAAGGATGGAAATATGAAAGTTAAAGCAGATAGCACAGACGCTAAAATGAAGAGCGATGATATGAAGAAAAAGATGGATGATGGCCGAATGAAGTCAAAGAATGATTAACAATACACGTAGCGTAAAAATATGCTCATCTGGTATGTCATATAAACAGCAATCCCTCCGATGAATTGGAGGGATTGCTGTTTATAATGTGTGAATGATTTAATTAACTCTACCCAGCATTTCCTGCAACTTCATTACCAGTTCTGTTTTGGTAATAGGCACGCCCATGATCTTATTATAACCCTTGGCATCTACAAAATACTGATCACGGATGATCTTGATCAATTGTCCGTTATTGATCTCGGGTATCAGTACCTGGTCGAAATTCTTCAAAATGGCGCCCAGGTTTTTAGGGAAGGGCCGTACATACCGTAAATGCGCATGGCTAACGGCATAACCCTGCTGTTGCATTTCAGCTACAGCGCTTTTTATGGCGCCATAGGTACTACCCCAGCCCAGCACCAGTATTTTACCGGTTTCTGGTCCGCTGTCTAACGTTTGTTCAGGTATATGATCGGCAACTTTATCAACTTTCTCCTGTCTTATCTTCACCATTAACTGGTGGTTTTCGGGATCATAGCTAACATTACCGGTATTGTTTTGTTTTTCCAAACCACCAATGCGGTGCTCGAGGCCCGGCACACCGGGAATAGCCCAGGGGCGTACCAGTTTCTCATCGCGCAGATAAGGTTGGAATTTATCTTCTCCATGCCCCAGTTCCGTTTTAAATTTAACAGTTATCGGCGGCAGGTCATCGCTTTTGGGGAAACGCCAGGGCTCAGCGCCATTGGCAATATACCCATCGCTCAGGAAGATCACCGGCGTCATATGCTGTATAGCGATACGCACCGCCTCGTATACCGCGCCAAAACAATCGCTCGGCGTACTGGCCGAAACGATCGGCATGGGGCATTCGCCATTACGGCCATAATAAGCCTGTAACAGGTCGCTTTGTTCGGTTTTGGTAGGTAACCCGGTGGAGGGACCGCCACGTTGAACATCGATGATGAGCAATGGAATTTCCAGCATTACAGCCAGGCCCATTGCTTCGCCTTTCAATGCCATACCAGGGCCTGATGTGGTTGTTACACCCAGTGAGCCGCCATAGGCTGCACCAATGGCCGATGTGATACCGGCAATTTCATCTTCGGCCTGGAAGGTCTTTATTCCAAAATTTTTATAACGGCTTAGTTCATGTAAAATATCGGAAGCGGGTGTAATGGGATAAGTACCGAGGAACAATTGCAAACCGCTTTTCCGGGAAGCTGCAATTAAGCCATATGCCGTTGCCTGGTTACCCATGATGGAACGGTATTCGCCTGCTTCCATCCGCGCTTTATCAACTTTGTAGCGGGTAGTGAAGGTTTCGGTAGTATCGCCAAAATTATAACCGGCGCGTAATGCTTTTACATTGCTTTCGAGGATCTCAGGTTTTTTATGAAACTTGTCGGTCAGGAACCGGATGGTGTTTTCCATATCGCGGTTATACATCCAGTAGAGGAAACCCAGCACAAACATGTTCTTGGCACGGTCCTTTTCTTTTGTGCCCATGGTAATTTCCTTCAACGCTTCGCGGGTCATTTTGGTAACATCCATTCTGATGACCTCGTAATTCTCAAGGCTGCCATCTTCGAGCGGGTTTATGCCATCGGGATAGTTGGCCAGTCGCAGGTTCTTGGTATCGAAACCATCGGTATTGGCTATTATTTTACCGCCCTTCTTCAAGGCCTTCAGGTTCGCTTTCAATGCCGCTGCATTCATGGCAACCAGTACATCACATTCATCACCGGGAGTAAATACCCGGTCGCTCGAAAACCGTAACTGGTAACCACTCACACCAGGCAGGGTACCCTGTGGAGCGCGTATTTCGGCCGGAAAATCAGGAAAAGTGGCAAGGTCAATGCCCAGCAACGCAGTATTGTTAGTAAACTGAGTACCGGTTAACTGCATCCCGTCTCCGGAATCACCGGCAAATTTGATCACTACATCCTGCAGGACCTGTTCTTTACGAATCATTTGTCTGTTGTTCTAGTTAGTTTGCAAAATTAGTATAAGTTAAGACAGATTGTTGACTTTATTGTCCCTGGTTTAAGGCTTTCGCAACGACTCTTTTTGCCCTAATGCACGCCCGGCAAGGTTTGCGCCCGGTTTACGATAAGCGGAAAATGATATAGCGGTTTGATTTTCTGATGGTTCCGCCACCCAACCCACCCGTACAGCCATTTATTAAGCAGCCCAAATATTAGGTTTTTTGCGTATTCGGTGGTCCATTCACCATTGACCATTCACCATTCACGATTTACACATTCTTTAACCCAAACCGCTTTTTAAATACGCTGCGCTAATTATAATTTCATACAACTAAAATCCCCGCAACAATTATGGAAACAAATGCTGAGGAAGGCGATTCTAATACCGCCGCCTTCTTTTATCGGCCCCTTATGCTCTTATTGGTATTGATAACAACCACCAAAACCACCCGCGAGGGTAAATTAAACCATCTACAAAACAATGTGCCCAACGACCAGCCTAAAGAAGAAACGGTCAGGGCATCGCCACCCAAAAAGAAAAAGAAGAAGATCTATCTCACCTTCGATGACGGCCCCAACAGAGGCACCCGAAAAGTTTTAAGCATCGCCCAGCAGGAACTGGTTCCGGTTACATTCTTTATCATTGGCGAGCATGTATTTGCCAGCACTTCGCAACATGCCACATTCGATAGTTTGCGAATAGCCGACTCCATTGAGTTGTGCAACCACAGCTACACCCATGCACATAATCGTTATGAACGCTTTTATCGGCAACCCGATTCCGTTGTAAAAGATTTCATGCGCTGCCACGACAGCCTCGATCTTAACAACACGATCGTACGAACGCCGGGCAGAAATATCTGGCGTGTTGATACGCTCACATTTACCGATCTGAAAAAAAGCGCCGCTGCCGCCGATTCGTTACAAAAGGCCGGGTTTACCATTATGGGCTGGGACCTTGAATGGCATTACGATCACAAAACATTCACGCTTAAAAACAGATCGGCCGACCTCATGCAGGAGATCGACAGCCTGTTCGCGCATAACAGAACAAAAGTACCCGAACACCTGGTGGTGCTGGCCCACGATCAGGTATATGATGACCCCGATGACAGTTGCGAACTGCACGAGCTTATCAAAACCTTAAAAAAACGGGAAGAATATGAACTGGTGGTTGCCAGTAAGTATCCGGGAGTTAAAGCACCGCAGTGATTTATACTATCCTTTCAATATCCGAACGGTAATATTCAATTGACCAGTATGGCGCATGGTATGTTCCGCAGCATGGAACAATAAACCCAAAACGGTCGACGGCAGTTGCATACGGCCAACGCCTCTTGGCTCGGTGAGCCTGGTTTCATCAATGGTCTTCAGCATTTCAATTGATGAATGTATTTGCTCATCCAGCTTATTGAGCAGCAATGGAATGTTGATGCCTTCTGCCTGCACGCCTTCCGCTTTCAGGTATTCCAGTTGCTGCGAAGTCAGCTGCCGGCCGGCTGCATAGGTAAATAACCGGTTGAGCACGCCTGCTATGTGTTGTAAATGAAAAGCGGGCGATGCTACCCCTGCAGGGCGCTGCCAAAGCAGGTCAACAGGAAAGTCGTTCATCATTTCATGGATCTCTTCCTTTGCCTGTAATAAAGCATGAGCTACCGGCTGCAGCAATGCGGGTATACCGTCCAATGCACCGCGCAGCCAAACTTCAGGTTGATTCGTTTTTGCCATAGTGGGAAAATGAGACGATAAAGGTACAACCATGTTCTTCTAAAAAAGCAAATGCCGTTCCGGTAACGCGGAACGGCATTTTTATATTTGTTTGCTATGATCTTAATAAGGCTTCAACGACTGATAAATTGCATCATGCACTTTAGGGCGAACACTCATGCGCAGGAATTTGTTTACATCGGCACTGTTAACCCGGTTCGAAAGAAATACGAATATGAGGTTGTATTTAGGATCAACCCAGAAACAGGTGCCGGTAAAACCGGTGTGGCCAAAGGTTTGCGGCGAAGCATAAGTACAGGGATATGGCTCCGGGCGGTTTGCGTTATCTTTCTCAGGTTTATCGAAACCTAAACCCCTGCGGCTGATGCTGCTATGATACTGGTTGAAATATTCAACGGTTTTACGGCTGAAAAAATTCTGTCCGTTCAATACGCCGCCGTTCATCAGCATTTGAGCCAGCACACCCACTTCATAGGCATTACTGAACAAACCGGCATGCCCGGCCACGCCGCCAAACATGGCTGCGCCGGGATCATGTACATAACCATGTATAAGCTGGGCGCGGAATTCTTTTTCGCGCTCGGTTGGTGCAATATAATCGAGCGGAAACCGCTGCGCCGGGTTAAAGCCTGTTGTAGCCAGGTTCAGTTTATCATAAAACGTTTTCTTTACATACTGATCGAGCGGCATATGCGTAATGGCCTCCACGATCTTGCCGAGGTAGATATAATCGTTATCGCTGTAAATGTATTTACCATGCGGCGCCAGCTCGCTTTTCAGAATGCGGTTCATCATGGTATCTTCCCAATTTTTTCTGATATATAAGTTCGCAGCTACAGGAACATTATATACCGAATCGGGCGAAGAACGGTATAATGCAGAAAGCGGCAGATGGCCGTTCGAGGCGTCGAGCGTTTCGCGGTAAAAAGGAATGAATGATTTCAACCCGGCCTGGTGCAACAGGATATCCCACAACTTCAATGGCGCTTTGTTACTGCCGCGCACGCGGGGTAAATAATCGCCCAGCGTCTTTTGCAGATCGAGTTTGCCTTCATCGTATAACTTCATTACCGATAAGGTAGTTGCCATGATCTTGGTAACCGAAGCAAGATCGTAGATGGTTTCAGGATATACCGGTTCTATGCTGTCGTAGGTAAGATAACCAAATGCTTTTTCATAGGCTATTTTACCATCTTTTGCCACCAGCACTACTGCGCCGGGAATGGCTTTTTGTTTAATTGCGTCATTTACTATAGAATCGATAGAGGTGGTGAGTTTAGCCTCATTAAAACCCAACTGGCTGGCAGGAATGGAAGGCAGCAGCCGTTTTGCAATAATACCATCGCCAAATTTAAAAGAAGGGCAAACGGTTACCGGCAATTTACCACCGGCCATAAAACGGCCGTGCAGCAGGTCGCAGGCTATTGTTTGGGTAATATCATCATCTTCATAAGCAGCTACCAAAACCCGTGCATCGCACATATTTTTTATAGCATAGGGGTTGCCGAATACAAAAGTGATGGTCTTTTGTTGTTGTTGCAATCCCTGCATCAAATACAGCGCAGGTTTACTGATGCCGAAGTTGTTGGCAGGATAGCGGGCAAACTTATGCACGCCAATGATCACAACATCATACTGCTCTTTCAATTGTTGCAGCATTGGCGCCACTGCAGAACTGTCTTTCTTATAATCGAAATAAAATACCTGCGCATTATAATCACGGCGAACATGTTCGGCAAAAACATTATCCTGTGTTAAGCCCACACCAACATAAGCAACCCGTTGTCCTTTGAACAAAGGGAAAATTGCCGGGTCATCATTGCGTAACAGGGTAAGCGCGTTTTTGGCAATGGCCCGGCGCGTTGCAGCTACCTTGCTGTTAAGATCGGCCGTGAGGTTAGCCGTATCGACCGGGCGCCAGTTAGCCAGTCCATACCGGTACTTGGCGTATAACACTTTTCTTACGTGCTCATTGATATCGCTCCAGTGTAATTTTCGTTTGCGAATGGCCTTACGAACTTTTTTAATACTGCCGGGAATATCGCCGGGCAGGCACAGCATATCGTTACCGGCGATCAACGCCTCACGCGAGGCCTCGCCATCGGGAAAATATTTGGCCACCCCCTTCATTTCAAGGGCATCGGTAAATGTTAAGCCGTTATAATTAAGCTCCTTACGCAGCAGTTGCGTAACACTGTTATATGAGATGGAAGTAGGCCTGTGCATACTACTGTCAATAGAGGGTATGGCTAAGTGCGCCACCATAACGCTGCCGACGCCGGCTTTGAAGATCTGTTCAAAAGGATACAGCTCCATGGAATAGAGCTCAGATTTCGACTTATTGATAACAGGCAGATCGTAGTGGGAGTCAACATCAACATCGCCATGACCGGGAAAGTGTTTGGCGCATCCCATAACCCCAACGTCCTGCATGCCTTTCATATAGGCAATACCGTATTCGGCTACCTTGTATTTGTCTTCCCCGAATGAGCGGTCGTTGATAACGGGGTTATTGGGATTATTGTTTATATCAACCACCGGTGCATAATTCACCTGAATGCCTATTCGTTTGCATTGTTCGCCCACCACCCGGCCGTATTCATAAATCAGCGACTGGTTCTGAACTGCGCCCATCATCATTTGCCGGGGAAGGCCAAGAACGCTGTCCATACGCATGCCAACCCCATTTTCGGCATCTATGGTCACCAGTAACGGGGTTTTGGCAACCGCCTGTAAACGGTTCAGGATGGTAGCCTGTTTAACCGGCGCACCCTGAAAAAGACATAACCCGCCAATATTGTATTTGCGAATGGCCGCTTCAACCTCTTTATCGTAAAATACGATCGTACGGTCGGCACCGATCGACGAAACCCGCACCACCATCAACTGGGCTATTTTCTGATTTTTTGATAACGTTCTGAAAACACTGTCAACCCAACGATCGGCAGCCGGATCACCCGAAGAACGCTGTGCCATAACCTGACTGCAAACCAAACTGACCAATAGAAAAGAACCAATAGTTTTGAACATATTCCTCATGTACATGAAGTGATTTTAATAAGGCAGAAATGAGCACCAAATTTAGTGTTAATAAGGGTTTGGATCCATTAAAATTCTTCTAATATTGCGTGCGTTTTTATGCGCGCGAAAGGCTGTAACCCATTGATCTTACAGCAGAAAAGCTGAATGTTGTAACCAAAATGCCTGCCAGGTTCGCTGTATTAAGGACTTGTTTTACTGCAGGCTTTTGAGCGCTGGAATATGCAATCAAATAATCTTACATTTGCCCCACCAAAAACCAGGAGTAGCCATTGGCCGATATCATTCAATTATTGCCCGACAACATTGCCAATCAGATCGCTGCCGGCGAAGTGATTCAGCGGCCAGCCAGCGCCGTAAAGGAGTTGCTGGAAAATGCCGTTGATGCCGGCGCCAGTGAAATTAAATTAATTATCCAGGATGCCGGTAAATCACTGGTACAGGTAATTGATAATGGGAAAGGCATGAGCGAAACCGATGCCCGCATGTGTTTTGAGCGCCACGCTACCTCCAAGATCCGCAATATCGACGACCTGTTTCACATAAAGACCATGGGGTTCAGGGGCGAGGCATTGGCTTCCATAGCCGCCGTAGCCCAGGTTGAACTGAAATCGAAACGTGCCGATGATGAAACAGGCACCTATATAGAAATTGAGAACAGCATGGTAAAAACGCAGGAACCGGTGGCCGCCACCAATGGTACCAGTATTGCCATGAAGAATTTGTTCTTCAATGTGCCCGCCCGCCGAAACTTTTTAAAAAGCAATGCCGCCGAAATGCGGCACATCGTTGATGAGTTTATGCGGGTGGCCCTGTCGTTCCCCAATATCTTCTTCTCGCTTACCAGCGGTAACCAGCAGATATTCCATCTCGAAAAAGGGAGCCTGAAACAACGTATAGTACAGGTGCTGGGCCAGCACTATAATGCCCGGCTGGTAACCGTTCAGGAAAAAACAGATTACCTGAACATTTACGGGTTTGTAGGCAAACCCGATACGGCCAAAAAAACACGCGGCGATCAATACTTTTTTGTAAATAACCGGTTCATCAGAAGCGCTTATTTAAACCATGCGGTAATGAGCGCATTCAAGGAAATGATTCCGGCCGATAGTTTTCCGCTGTATGCACTTTTCATTGATCTCGACCCCGCTCAGGTTGATATAAACGTGCATCCTACCAAACAGGAGATCAAGTTCGAAGATGAAAAGATCGTATATGCATTTGTGCAGGCAGCCGTTAAACACGCCCTGGCCCAGTTCAGCATTACCCCTACACTCGAATTCGATCTCGATCCCAATATTCAAAAGCTCGACGCCTTAAATAAGCCATTTACCGACGATAAAAAGGATGCCGCACTTTCTTCCGGCCTTGCCAAAGACTTTACACATAAGAACTCGGCCCATTTTATTCAACCTACCGATAAAAGCGAATTGAGGCACTGGAAAGATTTTTATGAACCGGGGGCAGATCAACCGGCAACAGGCGACAGGCAGGCAAATGAAAAACAGCACCCAGACTACGGCGGCTTTTCCTTCAATTCACAAAAAGAAGAAAAGTTTGAGTCGCTACTTGATAAACTAAAAAAACAGGACGGCGGTGACAGGCAGATACCTGCCCATAATTATACTCCGTTTGCGAAACAACTGGTAGATGATAATGCCCTGCTTTTTCAACTGCAAAGCACTTACATAGTGGCGCCAACAGCCCGCGGCTTTATGCTTATACATCAGCAACTGGCGCATGAGCGTATCCTGTACGAACGTTTTGCGGCAGCCACAAATGGTAAAAGCATTGCAACCCAACGCAGCCTGTTTCCGGTTACCCTGCAATTATCGGCTTCCGATGCAGTATTGCTGCAGGAATTGACCGGTGATCTTAACCAGCTGGGTTATCATATTGAGCCGTTTGGCTCCAATGCATTCGTAATACAGGGAACCCCGGCCGATGTATCAACCGGCAATGAAAAGCTGGCAATAGAAAGTATTCTGGAACAATTCAAACATTTCAGCAGCGACCTCAAATTTTCGCGCCGCGAAAAACTCATTCGCTCACTGGCCTGGCAGCAGGCAATAAAACCCGGTACGCCGCTTGCGCTGGATGAAATGCGCGCACTCACAACCGACCTGTTCAAATGCGGGCAACCGAATGTTACTGCCAGCGGCAATCCAACTTATATTGAGTTTAAAAAAGACTACCTCGAGCAATTATTTAAGCGTTAACAACGATTGCCCTTTACTCTTTTTTCTCTTTTTGTCTTCCCAGATGTTATATCGCAGATAAAACTGAAGGCTTTTATTTTTATCGAACTGGTAGGCCGAAGCAGGTGTAACCTGAAAGCTTACATAGTTATTGAAAGCCTGGCTGTATTGCAGGCCCACCGTAAACCGGCTCCAGTAATAGCTCATATCTACCAGCAGCCGCAATTCATTGCCGTTCAACAGGCGTGAAAGCGAGTCGTTCCTGAACCTTGTATAATAATCCTCTACCACATATTCCTGTGCCGGCCCTACAGGAGTTACTATGCGTTTGACCTTTTCATAATGGGCAATACCGCTTAACAGGGAAGAATACTGCAAACCGGTTCCCATATAAAAGTTCTTCAACGGACTGTGATAGATCGTGAGCGGCAGGTTGAAGTAATACAACTTACGGGCAGTGATAGAAGTGATCTCCTCGAACCAGTTCGGTCCCGGTTGAAATTGTTTATCCTGGTACATTAAAACCGGTCTTATAAACTGAGGCGCCGAAAACTGCAAACCGGCCTGCACATAGGTTTTATTATTGAAGTGGAACTGAAAATGCGGTGAGGGAATATAATCTGAAATGGTATTTGCACCACCATTCCTGTTATAGCCCAATGGCGCCTGGTCGCCAACCGGAAATCCCATGGGTAACGACAATCCCACAGCAAACATTTTATCCTCCTGTGAATGTGCATTTCGCGACGACTTACTTTTGGAAGTTTTGTTCTTTGCTACCTTATCGGGAAACAGGTCAGCTTCGGTATAGTAAGTGAACTCCCGTTGCAACACACCCGAAGGAGCAATAACAGACGCCCCTGTATAATCGATATGGTAAATTACAGGCGACTCTTTTAATTCAGACCCTGAAGAAGGTTGCGAAGGCAGCGTTATTTTGGGAACATAGATACCCCTGTTATTTGCCTTATGATCCCTTTCAGGTTTATATATATCAGCAGCAGCGCCTTGCTGCGGTTTGCTTCTTCTGGTATTTTTACCCTTATTCGCGGAATTGCCGGTATTCTCTGCCACACGATTATCATTCTCATTGCCGGCAATGAGATTTCTGCCGGGCCGGTTACCGGTTGTGCGGTTATTGGCTGTGCGGTTATTGTTGCCGGTATTGTTACCTGTTTTTACTTTACCGTTCTTTGATCCTGAAGTGTAAATTTTGTTTCTATCTACGGAAGTTTTGTTGTTAAAGTCTGATGGGGTTTCGGTTGCTCCTTTGCTGTTGCTGTTACCGGTTAACAGGTTGGGAGCATTTTCATTATTACCGCTGCTTCTGGCTCTTTCGGCTTCCTCAATAGTTAAGGAATTACGCTGGTTTGCCTTATTGGTAGCGGCAATATCTTTTTTCGATCCCGTACTGTTATCAGTTTCAGTGTACTCACCGTTGGTAACGGGCGGGTTTTTGCCGGCTGTGCCGGAAGTGGATGTATAAGCAGCGCCGGGCAAATTATTATCTGGCTTTGTAGTTCCACCGCCGTTTGGTTCAATGGCCGATGACGAAGCGCCCCCCGGTTCAACATTTTTTTCGGTTGAAGCAACGGAAGGAACATTTTTGCTGTTAACGGTTTTAATGGTGCCTGCAACGGACTCATTACTTTTTTTGGAAAGTAATGTTTTACCCCCGAACCATGTACCTGCCACTATCGCAAAAATTATAGTGCCGGCAACCCACCAGCGGTAAGAACCAAATGGGCCGCCTCCACCCCGAGGCATGTTTTTATCAAGCAACATTTTCATTTGCTGCCAGTTTTGGTCGGGATCGTCAGGTGGCGGATGCTGCACCAGTTTCTCCGCTAAGTGTTTTTCGTATGGATGTTTAAAGTTCATCTCATTTACACTTGCAATGTTTGTAAAAGTTTTTGCAATTGTTTGCGGGCCTCGCTCAGGTGCCATTTGCTGGTGCCTTCACTAATACCCAATAGGTTAGCTATTTCTCTGTGATTATATCCTTCAACTACATACAGGTTAAACACCGTTTGGGTAGCCGGTGATAATTTCTGTACGAGTAATAAAACTTCATGGGAAGACATTCGTTGTATTGCATCTGCATCGATGGCTGGCTCATCTACTTTCTCCAGTTCAATATGCGTATGAAACTTGCTGCGTTGCCTTACAAAATCAATGGCTGAATTAATAACAATGGTTCTAACCCAGGTATACAAAGATGCCCGGCCCATATCATACATATGAATGTTCTTGAAAACCTTCAAAAAGCCATTATGCAATACTTCAATTGCATCTTCCTGGTTACGGGTGTATCGCAGACAAATGGATGCCATAGGTCCGTAGAACTTCTTATACAAGCGTTCCTGGGCCTTGCGGTTGTTATTTATACAACCGGTTATGAGTTCTATATCAGTAGCATTGGTGGACAATCAAGCCTGTTATTTGGTTGTTCTTTTCCCGTTTTTATACCCGGTAATACTCATGGAAAGCAGTCTTTTTAACCCATGCAGTTGACGAACAGGTACATAACGCATTAGCTTTTCTATAAACTTGTTCCAACAGGTATCCTGTTAAACCTGAATCCTACTTTGAATGCAAAATTGCTCTTTAGTTTAACGGCCAATTGCCAGTTGCTGATAATAATACGGGGTATGATGCCTCTACGGTTGGGGAAGATCAGAGAAAATTTAAAAACTTTGTTAATACCGGTTCCTGATACCGGTCAGGAAGCTTTCAACACTCCGGCGGATGATACCTGCGCTGCCTGTGTGATTATTGATGAGAACCGAGAAGAGCAGCAGCTTGTTCTTTTTAGTGTACAAATATCCGCTCAACGCTACAACGCCCGACAGGGTACCGGTTTTAGCAAATATATAATTACTATCCTGTTTGTACAAATTGCCCAGTGTTCCCCTGCCCCCGGTGGGCAAAATCACCTGCAGCCTTTTCATTCCGAATTCCCGCTGCATTTTCTGCAAAAGTGCCACAAAGTCGTTGGGAGTAAACAAATTATAACGGCTTAACCCACTGCCATCAACCCAACGCGGCTTTTGCGGCAGATCGCGGAGATCGGTTTTCAGTAGCGTGTCGATCAACTTTCCGTCATTCATTTCACCCAGTTTCACCTGGCTCACCATCATCAGTGATTGTTCAGCATAAAAATTATCACTGCGGTACATCATGGATTGCAAAAGCGAATCGGTGGGCTGCGAATAAATGGTGGTGAAGCGGCCCGGCGTTTTTAAGGGTTCGGGCAAATATGTGATCTGTTTGCCAATTGTATCGGGCAGTAACTCAAGGGCTGATTGAATGCCATGGGTAATAAACGGAACATCCTGTTCTTTTTTCTTTTCCTTACCCTCGGTGATCATAAATACGTTTTCATCGCGGTTCCGCTGTACAAAAAACGCCTTACGCATTATACCTGCATTGAAACGTACTTTCCAGTTTATTTCAGGAATAGAATAAACAGAAGGTGTTTGATCTTCCTGGGCCTCATTGCTAACCCCCTCCGCTATTTCCTGTACCCAATGGATCATATTGCCATATACGGGCAACGCGCTGCGCTCGGCCATGTAGTTTTCGTTATAATCATTCCACGACCAGCCGGCGCCAAGGGCGGTCTCTTTCCAATTGCCATCAGTTATATAAACCGGCTTTTTTGTTCTTTGCAGAAAATCGATGACCGGGTTCTTTTTAAAATCGGTATGAAGCAGGCTGGGGTCGCCGGTAGCCATCAGGTATACCGCCGTATCGTTTTCCCAATATTTAATACCTGGTAAACTATCGCCCAGGTATTTTAAAGCGGCATAACAACTGAACAGTTTGGTATTGGAAGCCGGTACGAAATACTTTTTGGCGTTATGACTGTAGAGATATTTATTGGCTGACGGATCGAACACACTGATACCAACGTGTGCATGCTGCACGGTTGAATCCTGAAAAAGAACGGCACTGGCCGATTTGTTTATCTGGCGTTGGGTTGAACAGGAAAAAAGCAGAAAGCTAAAAGCAAATAACAAAAAGCTTTTGAATACAGGATTATTGGTAATAGATGGGTAATTGACCGGTAAGCTGCTTCTGTTGTTCATGCTGAAATTTAAAGATTATTATGACAGGCAGTAGCAATTGGCATTTATCTTTTCTCATAACGGGCAGCAAACCGTTATAATTGCGTGAAGCTGCAGGCGCGCCGCACAATCATCCTTTTACAATTAACGCAGGCCTGCAAACAACGGCGAAGTATCGGGTATATATTCCATTGGCAAATCAGCGCATCAGCAAATCAGCACATTAGCTTATTCGCGTTCCTGCGCACGCAGCCATCTTTCAGGGATCTCATTACTGCTTGCCAGCAGGTAATCCTTATACGAACAGGCAATATATTTTTTATCGGGCAACTGCATCCACCAGCGGCCGGTTTTTTTGCTTTGCAGAAAAACGGTCTCGATTTCGGCAAAGGCCATATGAAATTCGTTAAATGAATCCTTTTCCTCCAGTTTGGCTTCGCGCAAACTGCGGTTATAACCATCAACCAGGTACCATAACATATGGCTGATCTGTTTGGCGGTAAGATCGTCCCTGTCGCGGTTAGGTGTATAGCCATAAACACCAACCGTATTGATGGTTGGACTCAACCCTGCAAACTGCATCAGTACACAGGCCTCCTCTCCGGTTAGTCCGTTTGGCGTAACCTGGCTGGCCGGCGCATAGGCATTGGCAATAGCGGTTATATCGAAGCTGAACATGTGCGAATTGCGGATCACCGGTTCCATTTCTTCAATAGCTTCTTTAACATGCCCAACCCTGAAACAGTCGAAACGTAATTTATCCATCGTTTCAAGCATATGCGGGTGCACATAGTAGCTCTGAAACGCAATATGATTATAATGTTTTATGAAGTTGGGTTCGCCGGTAAGCATTTCCATCAGGAAATTTTCCGACCGGTGGCGCGATTCCATACTGAGGTCTATAAGCGAATCGACACAGGTAGCTTCAACAATATATTTCCGGCTTGTATAACAATGATATTGGGCCAGGGTAAGATCGTGCGACCCACCCAGCACCACAACCGTTTTGCCGGCATCCGTCAGTTCGGCCAGCACCGTTTTCAGCGCCGCATAGGTATCGTTCAGGCCGGCGCCAATGATAATATTGCCAATATCAACCAGGTTAACCTCTGAATGCCATTGGTATAATGAATAGAACTGGCGGCGAATGGCATCAGGCGCGGAAATGCCCGACTGTACCTGTCCGCTCCCCCTGGTTTCATTGCAACCCACCAAAACAATATCGGCGCCCCGCAGATCGGGCACCTCCTCATCTTCATACACTACGATCTTTTTGCCGATCTGACCATCTTTGTACCCTTCATCATCCGAAATCATGTACCGGTTTACCGGTTGCAAAAAATCTCCGATATATAATGTATCCGACATAGGGGTGCAAGATAGTTGATATGTTGAAAAGTTAACAGGTTGACAAGGCCCTCAATTCCAACCCTCCAACTAATTTTTTATCCCTGGCCTTATCAAGGATTTATTAGTTAACCGAATTTTTTCAGGGAAGGCCGCGGTAAAGACTTGTCAACTTGTGAACCTGTTAACTTTTCAACTTATTCTTATCTTTGCCGCATGGACGAATTGTTGCAACAAATAGCCGCGTACAGGCAGGAGATCGAGAACCAGCCAGCCAATGGCGCTGATTCACTGGAAGCTTACCGTATTAAATTCCTGGGAACAAAGGGTATCGTTAAGAACCTTTTTACCGAAATGAGGAACGTTCCGGCCGATAAAAAGAAAGAATTCGGGTTAATCCTGAACGACTTCAAACAACTGGCCGAGGCCAAATACGAGAACTGGAAACAGCAACTGGAAGGCACCGGCACAACCACCGTCGCCGCTATTGATGTAACCCTGCCCGGCGATGCGTTGCCCCTGGGTACCCGTCATCCTATCAACCTGTTTTTAAATCATGTGATCAGCATTTTCAACCGCCTCGGCTTTTCGGTAGCCGAAGGGCCTGAAATTGAAGACGACTGGCACAACTTTACTGCATTGAACCTGCCCGAACATCACCCGGCCCGCGATATGCAGGATACATTTTACATACAGCAAAACCCCGACTGGCTGCTGCGTACCCATACCAGCAACACCCAGATCAGGGCAATGGAAAAAGAACAGTTGCCTATCCGCATCATCTGCCCCGGCCGCGTATATCGCAATGAAACCATCAGCGCCCGCAGCCATTGCTTCTTTCACCAGATAGAAGGTTTGTATATCGATGAGAACGTTTCCTTTGCCGACCTGAAACAAACCCTGTACTTTTTTGTGCAGGAAATGTATGGCAAAGATGTGAAGGTGCGGTTCCGCCCCTCTTATTTCCCATTCACCGAGCCCAGCGCCGAAATGGACATCAGCTGCCAGTTATGCCATGGCGAAGGTTGCGCCGTTTGTAAACGTACCGGCTGGCTCGAAATACTGGGTTGCGGTATGGTGCACCCGAAAGTGCTTGAAAACTGTAATATCGACCCCGAAAAATACAGCGGTTTTGCGTTTGGGATGGGTATTGAACGGCCCGCCCTGCTCAAATACGGCATCAACGACATTCGCCTGTTCAGCGAAAATGATGTGAGGTTCCTGCGGCAGTTTACAAGCGCCACTTAGCCGGTTTGTGGTTTATGGTTTGTGGTTGCTTTCAATTCGGCCCTTCCGACATTATTCAATAACCAAAAACCGCGACAATCCATACACGATTGCCGGCTCACGATTCACCATTATGGTTCAAACTATTTGCGTTTGCGGTGCAGGAACAATGGGCAGTGGCATTGCCCAGGCTGCATCCCAGCATAACTTTCATGTTATTCTGTACGATGTAAGTACCGACATGCTCGGAAAAGCCAAAACGGCTATGCAAAACAACCTGCAAACGCTGGTACAGAAAAACAAGATGACCGCTGAGGACAGTTCGGCCATCCTCAGCCGTATTCAGTTTGTATCTGACATCAACTATTGCCTGGCCGACATGGTCATTGAAGCCATTGTGGAAAAACCCGAAGCTAAAGTGGGGTTGTTTAATCAAATGGCCGAAGTAAACCATAGCGACACGATCTTTGCAACCAATACCTCCTCTTTATCGGTTACCGAAATAGCCAAAAAAGTAAGGCGCCCGCAGCGGGTTGCGGGTATGCATTTTTTTAACCCGGCCACCATCATGAAGCTGGTAGAAGTAGTGGCCACCCCGCTCACCGATGAACAAACCATTGAAGCCATTGTACAAACCGCCCGGCAAATGGATAAAACGCCGGTTCTGTGCCAGGATGCGCCGGGTTTTATCGTAAATCACGTTGCCCGCCCTTACTATCTCGAAGCCCTGAAACTGGCAGAACAGGGAGTAACCGATTTTCAGACCATCGATACGCTGCTCGAAGCATCGGGTTTTAAAATGGGCCCTTTCCGCCTTATGGACCTCATTGGCAATGACATCAATTATGCCGTAAGCTGCCAGGTGTATGAAGCCCTTGGCAAACCCGGCAGGCTGCAACCATCTCCCATTCAGAAAGAAAAAGTAGAAACGGGACAACTGGGCCGAAAAACCGGTAAAGGCTATTACAATTATTGAACGATCGGTTCTTTCAGGCACATAAATTAATTTGACACATGCATTACGTGTTTATACTGACACGTTTTGTGTGAGAAAGGTTATCTTCGTGCCCTGTTAATTATTGCACTTGTTTACCAAAATACTCGTTACAGGCGGTTCGGGCTTTATAGGCGCTTACATCATTAAGGAACTGGTGGAAAAAGGCTATGCTGTACGGGCACTCCGGCACAGTAACAACGCGCCGTTCTTTATTCCTGCGCACATTAACGATAAAGTTGAATGGGTGCAGGGCGATGTATTGGATGTGGTATCGCTCGATGAGGCAATGGATGGAGTAGATGCGGTAATTCACTCCGCCGCAAAAGTTTCCTTCAACGACAATGACGTAAGATCACTTTACAAGATCAATATAGATGGCACGGCTAACGTTGTGAACATAGCGCTCGAGAATAATATCAGGCGTTTTGTGCACATCAGTTCCGTAGCAGCCATAGGCCGCACGGTTACAGGAGAAACGATAACGGAAGATAAAAAATGGCAGCCCGGAAAACAACATACAAACTACGCGCTCAGCAAGTACCATGCTGAATTACATGTTTGGCGTGGCGCCGCCGAAGGTTTGGATGTGGTGATAGTGAACCCAAGCACCGTTATAGGATATGGCGACTGGAGCACATCGAGCTGCGCTATCTTCAAAAGTGTGTACAAAGAATTCCCCTGGTACACTAAAGGAATAAACGGGTTTGTAGCGGTAACGGATGTAGCCAGGGCCGTTGTGCTGTTGATGGAAAGCGAGCACTCGCACGAACGGTTTATTGTTAACGGTGATAACTGGACGTTTCAACAACTATTCAATACCATCGCCGATGGCTTTGGTAAAAAACACCCCCAAAAAGAAGCAACTCCATTCATGGGCAGTATTGCCTGGCGAATGGAAAAGTTGAAATCGATGCTTTCAGGCAAAAGGCCGTTACTCACCCGCGAAAGCGCCCGTGTAGCCCAAAGCGTAACCTATTTCGATAACAGTAAACTCCTGAAAGCCCTGCCCGGGTTTTCTTTTACTCCCCTCGAAAAAGCCATTCAAAAGAACTGCGAACAATACCTTGCCAATATGCAACCGCTATAACTGGCAAAAAACTTGTTATACATGCGTGGCCCGATGATATGTTAAAAAATTTAACCCTGAACCGGTCATCGAAAGCCTTCCGGCCAATACTTTCAGCGCTGGCAAAACGTTTTAAAAGGACCAGACCTGGCCGTATATGAAGAATTTGCTAATATTCATGCATTTTAATTACTGATATTACATTTGTGTGGTACAGGGTTTTGCCATAAATCTGTATCCATCTTTTGAAAAATAAATATTCAAGATGAAAAATTTAATGATCCTGTTGTTATCCGTTACCGTATGTTTTGCACTTAAGGCACAGGAAAAATCATTTTCAGTATTGGGAAAAGTACTCGACGCAGAAACGAAACTACCATTGGCAGGCGCCTCGGCCTACTGCCAAAACACTACACAGGGAACCGTTTCGAACAACCAGGGATTGTTTTATATGAACCTGCCCAACGGGGGATACGATATGGTGGTTACTTATACAGGTTATGAAAAGAAAGTGATGCGCATAAGCAACAACCAACCCAAAGTTGATACCATGATGATAGAGCTGGGAAAGGAAAACAAATCCTTGTCTGAAGTAGCCGTAGTGGCCAGCACGGAAGACCCCGAAGGCCTTACCAAATATGGAAAATTCTTTTCGGAAAACTTTATAGGCAAAACCAATGGCGCAGACCAGGTTGCCATCCAAAACCCCGAGGTATTGAAGTTTTACTACTCCAAAAAAAGGAACCGGTTAAAGATCATGGCCAAAGAAGACCTCATTATTAACAATTATTCGTTGGGCTATAAGATCAGGTACCAGCTCGATTCATTCAGCTATGATTATGGCAGCAATATCACTCAATACACAGGCTCTCCCCTGTTCCAGGAAATGGACAGCACCGAAGAAGTAAAAACCCAGTGGATAAAGAACCGTGCGCGAACTTATTTGGGTTCACGCCTGCACTTTATGCGTTCATTTTATGACAGCAGCCTGTCACAACAGGGATTTATAATAGAAAAGCTCAACGACGACGCCCAAAGCGTAAAAAGCACATTTATAACCAACCCGTATAATGAAGAGGAATATCTGTCAGATAGCGGTAATGTAGAAGTGACCTGGAGCGGGCGTTACCGCATAAGCTATGGAAATGTTAAACCCGATAAACAATTTCTTGAAGACTATAAGTTACCCGCCAATACCCGTTTCCAGATAACGGTGCTCGATGTGGCCGACGGTTTTGTAATTGAAAAGAACGGGTACTTCTATGAACAATACGATGTTATAAACTCAGGTTATTGGGCCTGGAAAAAGCTGGCCGAACTGCTTCCATACGATTACGAATATCGATAATTGATATCTACCAACATGTAACCGGCAGGGATAAGTTAGAATTCCTGCCGGTTTTTTATTTATATGCCTGTTAGGCGTTATAAATCTTTGCGGATTTTTAACTATCCGCCTCAAACCTTTTTTATACCTTCAAACCGAATTCAGAAAAGCAGGTAATTGTAATTATCGCGCTATGAGAATAACCATTCGCTTATGGGGACCCTTGCCATCATAGCAGATCGACTCTCTATGACCTTCAAACGTTTTATCGGCACATTCATACTTATAACCGGTTTACTAACTGTTGGCACATCTTATGCCCAGGAATATAACTTTATTCATTATGATGTAAAAGATGGGCTGGCTGGCTCTACGGTGTATGATCTTTGCCAGGATAAAGACGGTTTTATCTGGTTTGCAACGGAAGCCGGCATCAGCCGGTTCGATGGTACCCGATTCAAAAACTTTACAACAACCGATGGCCTTCCTGAAACGGAAATATTGAAACTTTTCTCAGATTCAAAAGGAAGGATCTGGATGGCCCCCTTTAAAAACAATATCTGTTATTATTACCGGGGCAAAATATACAACCAGGAAAACGACCCGATTTTAAAGAAGATAGTCCTGTCGTCAGTTGTAACCAACATTCAGGAAAGCGAAGAACATCATATCGCTTTGAAAACGGATGTTGACATTACCATTATCGAACCCGATACGGTAATAAAAATCGGAAGAAACCGGTTTGAGCTTAATCAACTTTTTATACGACCCGGTCCGTTTGGCAAAGGTTTTCAAATAAACATCAATGATTCATGTTTTATAATGGCCGGCAGGTCTATGAAAAATGTGCCCTGCTCTACCGTCGGCGGGTCGCTTCATTTTAACGAACGCCTGCATAAGGTCAGGAGCACATTAAAAATAACCGCTGAAGATTTTACACCAGGCATCGACAATTTATTATTCTCGAACACCTACGACGGGTCGTGGATGGTTGATACCACCACATTTGACCGTTATGAAGAACGGTTCCTTAA
Organism: Niastella populi; assembly: GCF_002078015.1. Taxonomy (GTDB): domain Bacteria; phylum Bacteroidota; class Bacteroidia; order Chitinophagales; family Chitinophagaceae; genus Niastella; species Niastella populi. The sequence continues at coordinate 116,678 of NZ_LWBP01000002.1, forward strand.
AGGAAAGCAAATAAGCCATGCCTTCGTAGATAAAGAAAAGAACATCTGGTTCGCCACCCTCGGCGGGGGCGTATATAAACTGGCATCCAGGGAATTCAAAACCTTTTATTTCAAAAAGAATATAACATCGGAGATCTTTTCACTGGAAAAGATAAATGATAAAATATATGCAGGCACCGGGTTCGGCCGGGTATATATCTGGAACGGTTCCACATTCGATACCCTCAATGCGAATAAAGAATTTGAGAAATCGATCAATTATAATTCCACGAACAGGGTCGTTTGTTTAAAAAAAATACAGGACGGCAGCCTGTTAATGGGCTCCGATGGGCTGCTCGTTAAAAATACACCTGCCGGAAAGATTTTCACGCCCCGGCTGTATGCAATAAAATCGTTTGATGAGTTGGAAAACGGCCTGCTGGTAGTAGGCACTGCAAGACGAACGATGCTTGTTGAGCCACGGTATCTGGTTGTACAGGATACCGTCTGGCCTTACCGTTCAACCGGTGTATGCTTCTATAATAACTCCTATTATATAGGCACAGTTAACGGTTTATATATTGTAACTAAAGATAAAAAGGTGCGTTTTTTAGGGGATGACTATCCCCCTTTACGTCAACGCATCAGCTATTTCGCCAAATCGCCCGATGGACGTTTATGGATCGCCACTTATGGCGCAGGTGTCATTTGCATGAAAGACGATAAAGTGATCAACAACATAACCACGCGGGAAGGCATTTCAAGCAATATATGCCGAACCCTCTTCGTAAATAATAATTACCTGTGGGTGGGCACCGATAAGGGCCTTAATAAAGTAAACATCAGCCAAACCCCATACCCCGTTACTATTTATAGTACGTCAGACGGATTACCTTCTGATATTATCAATACGCTGTATGTAGATGGTACTACCATTTATGTAGGTTCGCCGGCCGGGCTTACCTATTTCGATGAAACCAAAGTAACCAACTACTCAAAATGCAACCTCCGCATTCTCGATATTTCAATAGGCAACAAATCACAGCCACTGCAGGAGAGTTACCGGATACACTACCGGGAAAACAGCCTGAAAATATCGTTTACCGGTATTTCTTTCAACTCGGGAGGCAATGTATCGTACCGTTACCGCCTAAAAGGCTTAACCAATATATGGGATTCAACCGGTCAAAATGTGCTGGAATACCCTTCCATTCCTCCCGGCAATTATGAATTTGAATTAATAGCGGTAAACAAAAAGGGAATTATCAGCAATCCGGCAAAGATCTCCTTTATGGTAGAGGCGCCGTTCTGGCAAACCCTGCCTTTTCAGGTATCGATCATTGCAGTTGCCATACTCATTACCTGGATCCTGGTTGCCTGGCGTTTTAGTATCCTGCGAAAAAAAGAACAGGAGCGGTCGTCTATACAGCAAAAATTAAATGAACTGGAGCAAATGGCCTTACGGGCGCAAATGAATCCGCATTTTATCTTCAACTGCCTGAATAGTATACAAAATTTTATAATAACAAACGATCTTGAAGCTACCAACTGGTACCTGACAGAGTTTGCCCATCTTATCAGGCAAACGCTCGATAACAGTGAAAAAAGTACCATATCCATCACCAATGAAATAAAGTACCTGAAAAGGTACCTCGAACTGGAGATGATGCGTTTTGGCCATTCTTTCGAATACAATATTGAAGCTGACCCGGAATTGGATTGCGATGTGGTTAGCATACCCACCATGATCTTACAGCCATACATTGAAAACAGCATTCGCCACGGCATCAGGTACAAAGAGAACGGCGGTGGCCGCATAGATATAAAATTTCAAAAAAGTGAAGGCGGATTTATATGCATTATACAGGACAATGGCATCGGTAGAAAAAAAGCCAATGAATTTAAATCCAGGGTACGGGTAGAATATCAGTCAAAAGGCATGTCGCTGACAGCCGAAAGGATAAACATTTTAAACCGCCAGTTAATTGAACCCATAACCATTGAAATAAACGATCTCATCAATGAAAATGAAAAGGCACTCGGTACAAGAATTATTATACGTTTTCCCTATTCCATTAACTTAAAACCTGTGAAAAAATGATACGCACTATAATAATCGATGACGAGCCTAACAATATAGAAGCGCTGAAACAGCTTTTGCTGAAGTATTGTCCGCTTATAGAACTTTCAGGCGTTGCCGAAAACATTCGCACCGGCCAGGCACTTATTCTTGATTCCCAGCCCGACCTGGTTTTCCTTGATATTGAAATGCCATTTGGCAATGCTTTCGAATTATTGAATAACCTGTCGCCGGTTAACTTTGAAATAATCTTTGTTACGGCTTTCGACAATTACGCCATCAACGCCATTAAATATTCAGCGTTGGATTATTTATTAAAACCGGTAAATATTAAAGAGCTGCAGCATGCAGTTCAAAAAGCAGCCGAACGTATTAAAACAAAAAATATTACCAGAAAGATCGATACGTTATTGTACAATTTGTCGGTAAGCAAACCTGTTTTGCAAAAAGTGGCGCTTCCCACCCTCGACGGGTTGGTTTTCGTAAACATCAATGAACTGGTTTGGCTTGAAGCGAGAGGAAGTTATACGTTTGTGTATATGCAGGACCAGCAGAAAATAATGGTGTCGCGTACATTGAAGGAATTTGAAGACATTCTGCCCTTTGAAACCTTTTCCCGGGTACACCAATCGTATATTATCAACCATTACTTTATAAAAAAATACAACCGGGGAAGGGGCGGAACGATTGAGATGGAAGATGGCACAACCATCGAAGTTTCTATGCGTAAGAAAGATGAGTTTCTTTCTAAGTTCAGGTAATACCGGAAAAATATGAATGAAGAGTAAACAGGCTGACAGGTTCACAAGTCATTTTTGTTGCTTAATCTTGTCAACATTTCAACCTGTTTACATTTCAACTTACTTTATTTAAGTGATTTTATCTTTTCCCAGATCTCGGGAATCCGTTTTACCCATACCAGTTCCCGCTTTTTAACCGATGCATCTTCAACCGGTGTACCGAAATAAATTTTACCACCTTCAAGGGTGCCGCCCACGCCACTTTGCGCCAGTACTACCGCATTATCGCCAATGGTAAGGGTTTTTGAAACTCCCACCTGCCCCCATAATATAACGCCATTACCAAGCGTAGTAGCGCCGGCAATGCCAACCTGGGCTGCCAACAAACAATTTGCACCTAATACGGTATCGTGTCCTATATGTACCATATTGTCGAGTTTACTGCCCCGTCCTATCCGGGTATCATGCGAAACCCCGCGATCGATGGTACAACCGGCGCCGATCTCTACATCACTTTCAATAACAACCCTGCCGCAGCTTTCCATTTTCTTATACCATACTTCCCTGTCCTTTTTGGTATTGTAATAAAAAGCATCTGACCCTATAACCGTACCGGCCTGAACAATTACGTTGTCGCCAAGGATGCAATGATCGAGTATGGTAACATTGGGAGCGATAAAACAATTCTTTCCTATGGTTACCTCATGTCCGATATAAACGTTAGGCGCTATATAAGTGCCCTCGCCGATAGTGGCCGAATCGCTGATGGGTTTATCGGCAGGTTTGAAAGGCCGGAAATGACGGGCAATTGTTTGATAAGCTTCAAATGGTTTATCAACTATCAGCAATGCTTTTCCTTCGGGACAATCGGTTTTCTGATTTATGATGATAAAGGTGGCTGCAGAATGAAGGCACTTGTCGTAATACTTGGGATGATCAACGAATACCAGGTCGCCAGGCTCTACTTTATGTATTTCATTAATGCCTGTTGCTATTCCTTCTGTATTGCCTGTAAGCTCAGCGCCTATCAGATTGGCTATCCATTTTACCGAAACGGGAGCAGGAAATTTCATATCCGTTAAGTTTTCGCAAAAGTAACGCACGACAGGCACTCTGATGGAGTAATTATCCAGGTCAGTTTCATGTTTTCTGATATATTACCGTACAGGGTAACGACAAGCATCGTGATTTTTCTATGATAACATGGCGCTATTACTTAAAAGCGATGATCACCTTGGCGTCATCAACCTGTTATATCATCAAAAGCTGGTTTTATGGACATTATTTAACCGGTTCGATGATCTTTTTGCCAAAAAATAAATGATCGCTGCCGGCTTCATCAATGGATTTTATTACTGTGATACATGCACAGATTTCCTGTTCGCTTAACTTGTATAGAACTATACCTTTGATTATAGATAAACTGTAGCATAACGTACAATCCGCTGCCATTGCATGTTTCAGCTGATGATATAAAACGCGACAAACATGTTGAAATGATAAAAAGGATATAAAAACATGTTCAACATTGCACTTAACGATGAATTAAGGCTTCGCTTTTCCCCATAACATAAAAAAAATGTGAATAAAATTTATTAGAAATTTTTTTTAGATAGAAAAAATTATTTTTAATATTGTGGAGGGAAATTTATTTCCCGGTACTTACTAACCCATCCACATAATGAATCTCCCGGCTCACCGGGAGATTTTCTTTTGTATGCATCGCTATTTTATCATCTACAAACCATACCAGGTATTATCGCAGTTTACTTCCCAGGAAGGTAAACAAACATTGAAAGCTCACTTCAATGTGCCTTCAGATGTATATCCTGTTGGCCGGTTAGATTATGACAGTGAAGGATTACTGCTTCTTACCAATGATGCATCTCTCAATCATCGTTTACTAAACCCATCTTTTGCACACGAACGGGAATACTGGGTACAGGTTGATGGCGACATTTCCGAAAACGCGATCCGGGAACTGCAAAGAGGCGTTTCAATTACGATCAACGGTTCAAAATACAGAACGAAGCCATGCAAGGCAACGCGTTTCCCCAACACACCGGAAGTTCCGGAACGCAATCCACCTGTTCGCTTTCGTAAAGAGATACCCACTGCCTGGATCAAAATGATTTTAACCGAAGGTAAGAACAGGCAGGTTCGAAAAATGACCGCTCAATCGGGGTTCCCTACCCTTCGTTTGATAAGGTACCGGATCGGTGGCATTACTTTAGATGGATTATTACCCGGGGATATGCGTGAAATGAATAAAAATGACATCTATACCCGATTATTCGGGTAACGTTATAGGTTTATTTCCCCCAATTCATGGTATGGGGCGCATAACTCCCCAAATACCTGCTTTTATACCCCTATTCTTATACTTTACGCGCCGAACGTTCTGACTTATACTGCAACTTATTCATTACCTTGCTAAAAAAAGGTACGTTATGTTGAAATCAATGACCGGCTTTGGAAGAAGTGAACAGACCGTGGGAGATAAAACCTTCCTGGTTGACATAAAATCACTGAATGGAAAACAATTTGAACTATCGTTGAAGATCCCGGCTTTTATAAAGCCCTTTGAGTTCGACATACGATCGTTGTTATCTAAAAAGCTGGGCAGGGGAACCATTGATTGTACCATAAGCCTTAAAGAAAGCGGCGCCGCCAAGCCGGTAAGCATCAATACCGATCTTGCAAAAGCCTATTACCAACCTATTGCCGAACTGTCGAAGGCGTTGGACCTCGACCCTTCCCATATCTTAAGCACCCTCATTAAACTACCGGAAGTGATAACCCCTACCGGTGAAACATTAACCGACGATGAGTGGGCGCAATTTCAGCGAGTGATAGAAGCCGCTATGGAAAACCTCACTACCCACCGGCTCGAGGAAGGAAAAATTATGGAAAACGACCTGTTATTACGCATTAGCAATATTCAAAAACAACAGGATATAATTGCCACCCTGGAACCTTTGCGCAAACAAAAGATCAGGGAAGGCTTAACCAAGGTACTGGAAGAAAATGTGGGTAAAGAAAACTACGATCCTAACCGCCTTGAGCAGGAGCTTATTTACTATATCGAAAAAATAGATCTCAGTGAAGAGCAGGTACGTTTAAAATCGCATTGCGAATACTTCAAGGCCATATTGAACGAACCCGAGGAAGGAAAAGGTAAAAAACTTTCTTTCGTATTACAGGAAATTGGCCGTGAGATCAATACAACAGGCGCTAAAGCATATGATTCATCCATTCAAAAATGCGTAGTGCTGATGAAGGATGAACTGGAAAAAGCCAAAGAACAGGTTTTAAACGTATTGTAAAGGCACCGGCACCAGGGTTCACAGACATGCACGATGAACCCTGGCCCATACCTTGCTTCTTTTACCTCGATCCCTATCTTTGTAAAAAATTTCGCTTGAAAAAAGGTATCCTTAATTATATTTCTTTCTTTGTACTTCTTACTTCGTACCTCGTTCTTCCTTCCTGTGGTACCGTAGATGTTTTTGAAAAGAACGCCACCATTCCCAAACAGGTTTGGAAAAGCAGCTTTAAGCCCGAGATCACTTTCACCATAGCTCCCAATGATACGGCCAGGTATAACATTTTTATCGTTATCAGGCATACCGATGCCTACCGGTATAAGAATATCTGGCTAAACGTTCAAACCGAATCGCCTGGCGGCGTGGTTAACAACCAACCCCTGAATCTGCAACTGGCAACCGATAACAAAGGGTGGCTGGGCAGCGGTATGGATGATATATTCGAGCACCGTATCCTCATTACCAATCCGCATGATCCGCAACGGTTAAGTCCGGGAGTGTATCGCTTTAAACTGGAAAACATTATGCGTGAAGACCCCCTGAAACATGTGATGAACGTTGGTATCCGCCTTGAAAAAGCACCATAGGCTCTTATCTGTTGACCAATGGATGTATTTACTAAAAAACGGCTTCAGGTGGCCAGTATCACATACTGGCTGTTGCTGGCCTACATAGTGGTAGCGCTGGTATGGTGGTTTATTGCCCTTCAACGGCAAAACCACCAGATGGCAAACTACAAGATCAGTGAACTGAAAATGGATGACCCCGCCTTCCAGTCGAAATACATGGAGATAGTCGATGAAAAGCGGCGGCACGACTTCCGCAACATTGGCGAGGGCAGCATTTTCCTGGTAGTGATATTGATAGCATCCATATTTGTTTACCAGGCCGTACGGCGGCAGATCCGGCTACAGCACCAGCAGGAAAACTTTATGATGGCCATAACGCATGAGTTAAAAACGCCTATCGCTATTGCCAAACTTAACCTCGAAACCCTGCTGAAGTATTCCCTCTCAGAAGAAAAAAAGCAAAAGATGCTTCAGGCAACCCTGCAGGAAACAAACCGGCTGAATACCCTGGCCAGTAATATTCTGGTATCATCTCAACTAGAGGGCGGCCGCTACCGTACAGCCAAAGAAGAACTCGACCTGTCTGATCTCATAAAAACAGCGATCAACGATTTTAAGAACAGGTTTCCCGAACGCCTCTGGCAATGTGACATTGAGCCTGAAATAGACATTAACGGTGATCCTTTACTGTTACAAATACTGGTGAATAATTTAATTGAAAATGCCATCAAATATTCACCCAAAGAGAGCCTTATAACCTGTAAACTGTTCCAAAAGAATAAAACCGTTCAGTTCCAGGTGATAGATGAAGGCCCCGGCATACCCGAAGATGAGAAGAAAAGGATATTTGAAAAGTTCTACCGCATCGGCAATGAAACCACCCGCACGGCCAAAGGCACCGGTTTGGGCCTTTACCTTTGTAAAAAGATTGTAGAAGATCACAATGGGCATATCAGGGTGGCTGATAATTTGAATAGAGGAAGTAATTTTATGGTAAGTTTTACCGTAAAACATACCCATGAGCAATAAACCATCGATATTACTGGTTGAAGACGAAGAAAACCTGCACGAAGCACTCAAACTGAATCTTGAGCTCGAAGGGTATGAGATCACTTCCGCATTTACCGGCAGCGAGGCAATGCAAAAGATCCAAAGCGAATACTTCGATCTCATCATACTCGATGTTATGCTTCCCGATGTAGACGGCATTAGCATAACCGAAACCATCCGCGTTCAAAACAACCAGGTGCCTATTTTAATTCTTAGCGCAAAAAATACCAGCTCCGACCGGGTATTGGGTCTTAAAAAAGGAGCAGACGACTATCTTACCAAACCCTTCAACCTGGAAGAACTGTTGCTGCGGGTTCAAAAACTGATCGAAAAGAACAAAAAGATGCAGGACAAGGATTCAGTGGGCGAAACCTATGAGTTTGGCGGTCATACAATTGATTTCAATGCCCAGGAAGCGGTAACGAAAGAAGGACAACGCATTCAGCTCAGTAAAAAAGAGGCAATGTTGTTGAAGTTGCTATTTGAAAACAAGAATGATGTAGTGCCGCGGGAAAAAATTCTGCAAACAGTATGGGGATACAACGTTTATCCAACCACCCGCACCATCGACAACTTCATATTGAACTTTCGTAAATATTTCGAGCACGACAGCCGCAATCCCCGGTATTTTCATTCAGTACGTGGCGTAGGTTATAAATACACCGAGTAAAAGCCTTAGCTTCTTGTCTCAATTAATTCTGTCAATAACCTTTCCGATTTACCGATCAATGTTTCCATGTTGCTTACCGACCGACCGGGAGTATACAACGCCCATTCACATTCATCCAGTATCGCAATAAAATTATGGATGGTTTCAGCCGGGATATTCTTTTCAGCCAGCAGGCGGGTAATATGAAATTTATTCAATTTTGAAGGCAATACATTCCATTTATCGCCAACCACTTTCCACAACGCCTGTTCAATTTCATGATAAAAGACGGTTGCCTGCCGGTGTTGAATGGCAAGCCCTGCCTTTGCCAGCAATTCAGTGGCTATTTTTTGCGGTGAAGGCGTTTCCTGAACCGGTACAGGAACCGAAACCTTTGCAGCCGATCTCTTTTTCGCCTTTTTCAAAGAGATCACCTGATATACTATGCTGCCAATAATTACCAGCACTATGCAGGCAAACCAATAATATTTCGGCTGAATGCCGGTTCCCTGCCTGGCAACCGCATCGGTTTCCACATTTTCTTTTTTAACAGCCGGCAAAACATGCAGGGTAATGGAGTCATTTTTTGCCTTTTTGTATTTCTGTTCATCAGGGTCGAAATACGAAAAGTTAATGGCCGGGATCACATAATCGCCGGTATCCGGTGCGGCAAATGAATATTCAAATGTTTTGGAACCGCTTAAAGGAAAATTATATTTATTAAAATTTTCCCTAACAAAAGGTTCGGCCGTATCAACCCCCTTTGGCCATTTTATGGGCGGCGGTGTTATCAACGACAGGTTGCCCCTACCGCTGATAGTTACCTGTATTTTAACCAGATCGCCCTTATGAATATCGGTGGCCGGCACTTTAACGTTAATTATAAACTGGCCCACAGCTCCGGCAAAATCATCGGGCTGATTGGCTGTTGGTAAAGGTTTTACGGTAATGGTATGCGGCTCGGTACGTAAAATAGTGCGGTGATTGATAGCCGAAGGAAACATTGGCGTGGCGCTCCTGTTTGATAACCCGCCTGAAGCTTTTTTACCCGACGGTTCATCGGTTTTAATAAAATGGATCACACTTTCAATTTCGGCCGGGTCAAGCGTATATTTTCCTTCCTGTAACGGGAATAACTGAACTTTCCGCACCAGGTTCGTATAATAGGACCGGCCATTCAACTTTTCAATTTCAGGTTTTCCATCATATGCATCTACCATTTCCATAACACTAAAACCGGTTAGGGAAGGCCGCTTCACTACCTGCGAATTCGCATTCAATCTTGAATACGCCTTGTACACAACCATCAGGGGTTCGCCAACAAAACAGGTATTCTTGCTGGTTTCAACCCGCAGGAACAGGTTCTTTTCTATTTTCTCGCGGATATTATCACCGGGGTATAATATTGATTCCTCCTCTGTATCAATATCATCGGGATCGATGTTATTCATACCCGGTATGCCCGACACAACCGCAATACCGGCTGTATTGGAACGAATTTGTTTTCCATTGACGACTGCAGTTGCGGCAGGAATGGTAAACCGCCCTTTTTTCCGGGCGATCAGCACCACAATTTTCGAATAGGAATCGGGCCGCTGACCATATGTTACGGGATTGTAATCAAAAGTTTCAGCAACCTGGAAATCTTTAAAACGGGGAATTTTGAACTGGCGAATATTACTGGCGCCTTCAATGATATACTGCACCTGAAACGTTTGCCGCACAGAAATAGTAGATTCACTAACCAGTGCATAAAATCTTACCTGTGCATGTAACGACCCGGTAAACAGGCATAAGAACAGCCCTGTTAAAATAATATGTATATTTTTCCTGATGCTTTACTTATTTATATGGTTCACATATTATCTCCCCCTGACAAATATAAATTTTGACGGTTTAGGCCGGTAATAATGTTAGCGTTAAAGGTGCGTTAAACCAATACACAATGACAATTGGCAATAGGCAGGGATGTACGGACAGTGTATACAACTATTTTACTGCCCAATGCTGAGTTTACAGATCCCCCAGTTGCGGGCGAAGTATAATTTCTTCAACGCAGGCCTGGGGAGATAAATGCGCGGCGGTAAAGATCATGCGGGCAATATCGTCAGCTTCCATAATTCGCTTGGGATCTACACCGCTTCCCTCCCATGAATCGGTGTAGGCGGCCCCCGGATAAACAGCAGTTACTTTTATACCATGGGGTTTCATCTCCTCACGCAGGTTGGTTGAAAAACCGGCCAGGGCATATTTACTAATGCTGTACGCACCCCCATTTGCATAAGCCTTAAAAGAGGCAATGGAGCACATGTTGAAAATATGGCCGCTTTTCTGCGCTATCATATGACCGATCACCGACCGGGTTACATGGTAAGCGCTGTACAAATTCACCGCCATCATATGTTCCAGCGTTCCATCGGGTTCATTATAAACACTTCCCGGGTCGAACAGCCCTGCATTATTTACCAGAACATCTATTGAAACCTGCAAACCAAGTACCCATTTACCAAACGCCTGCGCTTCTTCTTTTACAGACAGATCAAATGCTTTGGCTTTTACCGATATGCCGTCGTAAGCCGTCATGATCTCCTGTACCGCATTGTACAATGCCACTTCGTTCCTGGAAGTAAGGATCAGATCGTGTCCGTTCTGTGCAAATAAATGAGCAATGGCTTTGCCCAATCCCCGCGATGCGCCGGTAATTACAACATTCATAAATGCAAATTAAATACAAAACCGGTGTGGGCAAAGCATTATTAGCTGGTATATAGGCAATTTCAGACCTATACTCGGTCAGAAGGCAGGCATCAGCACCGTAACAGGCTATTTTCGTAACTTGCGGAATGAAGTACCGGCACATCTTTTTTGACCTCGATCATACTTTATGGGATTTTGAAACCAATAGCATTCAGACACTTCAGGAACTTTTTCATGCCTATAACCTGGAATCAAGAGGCGTTCACAGCTTTGAACTTTTTTACAAAAATTACCTGCTGCACAATGAAAAGTTATGGGATCGCTTCAGAAAGGGATTTATCAAAATTGACGAACTGCGCTGGAAACGTATGTGGCTTACCCTTCTCGATTTTAAGATCGGCGATCAAACCCTGGCACTCGACATGGCAAAACGTTTTCTCGATCTGCTGCCCACCCGCAAAACATTATTTCCCCATACAGTTGAAATATTGAGCTACTTAACCAACAAGGGATACCAGCTTCACCTCATCACTAACGGGTTCGAACAGGTACAACACATGAAATTAAAATATGCGGGTATCGATAGTTATTTTATTGAGGTAATCACTTCCGAAGGCAGCAGTTACATTAAACCCAATAAGGAGATCTTTGAATATGCCTTTCAAAAAACAAAGGCATTGCCTGCAGAAAGCATTATGATAGGCGATAATGTTGAAGTAGATATTCAGGGCGCTATCAATGCCGGCATTGACCAGGTCTACATGAACCATCTGAACATTGCACCAGTCATTCAACCCACCTACACCGTTTATTCATTGAAAGAGCTGGAAAATATTTTTTAAGCATTACAAAAAAGGCGGGCCTGCAACCGCAGACCCGCCTTCTATTAAAGTTATAACCTTATACTATAATCCTGCCAGCACGGTAACACCACCTTGTACCACTTCGTTCAGTTTCACACTCACTTTCGCATCCAGCGGCAACAATACATCTACCCGGCTGCCGAACTTAATAAACCCCATTTCGGCGCATTGCTCAACTTTTTGTCCAACACTCAGGTAGTTCACAATTCTTTTGGCCAGGGCGCCGGCAATTTGTTTTACCAGAATCTCCGCTTTCGGATGCCTGATCACCACAGAGTGACGTTCATTTTCAGTAGATGACTTGGGATGCCATGCCACCAGGTATTTTCCTTTATGGTATTGATTGTACACTACTTCGCCCGTAACCGGAGTACGGTTCTGGTGCACGTTTGCCGGGCTCATAAAAATAGAAACCTGCAGTCTTTTATCTTTAAAATATTCTTCGTCGTACACTTCTTCAATTACAACCACTTTTCCATCGGCAGGAGCAATAACCAGGTTGCTGCCCAGCATCAGCTTACGGCGGGGTACCCTGAAGAAAGAAATAATGAACAACAACAATATCAGCGTAGCTATAAAGATCAGCCAGCTTAACCAGGCCATATGAAAACTAAGGAAATTAAAAGATGCCACGTTAATAACAGCAAACAGGATAGCGCTGATCAATATACTTTTATAGCCTTCTTTATGAATGGTCATTTAAAAATTTTAAGGGGTTAAAATTACAAAATAGTATTGCATCACGATATTCTTTATTTGGCGGCTTTGACAACCCCATATTTATTCCATTGCCTGTTGGCAAATTCAAGAAATGCATCGGGCGCTTCATCAAACTTTTCCATATTCTTATCGCCACCCAGCTTTTGGGATCCTTTTACTATAGAGGTGGTTCCGGTTATCATATACAGGTCCTTGCCCTCATAAAACACCAGTTTCTTTTCGTCAGGCGCCTTTTCAAGCCGGCAACCCTTAACCAATGCAAATCCCACTTCGGCTATTCCATCGGCATCGAGGTCGGTTACGGTAAGGGAATTGCTGAAAAAATCGCACCGTACATCAAAAGCGCAATCATCAACTACTTCGCTTATTTTCCAGATCTCTTTAAACGTATTGTCGGTGGTTTTTATAAAATGATAGGCAAATAGTTTTGCCCCCCGCGTGGCATCGTACACACTTGCCCAGTAAACGCCGGTTTGGGTAAGTATTACAATGTTCTCACCCCGGTTATCTTTCCATCTTTTGCCTTCTTTGATCTGGCCTTTGTACAATTTCTTATTGATCATGCTTGACTTGAATTCCAGCATGGGTACCGTTGTTTCATTGGGTGATGCGGTACAGCTTAATAATGAAGTTAAAAGGATAATGATCAGTAGTTGGAATTTCATTTTAGTGCCAGTTGAATATATAACCAAACGAACGGAATTGCTAACAGTAATGAATCGAACCGGTCTAAAAACCCACCATGGCCTGGCATAATATGGCCGCTGTCTTTTACATCGGCAACACGTTTCAATTTACTTTCCAGCAGGTCACCCACTGTTCCAACAACCGCTGCAATTGCGGCAATGGCGATCCAGTGCATTACATGATATCCGTTAGCCGGGGCTGTAAAATATCCCAATAACGCTATAACCACAATACAAAGTATTGCTCCGCCTACAGTTCCTTCCCATGTTTTTTTGGGTGAGATCTTTGAAAAAGGTGTTTTGCCGATCAGTGAGCCAACGATATATGCCATGGTATCATTGATCCAGATAGAACATATTAGCCCAATGGGTATCACTTTACCCCAGCTATCGGGCGATAGCGATAAACTGTCTTTTATCGGAGGAATGAATGAACTGCGCAGGCTCATCATCAGGCCCCAGGCCACGGAAATATAAAGCAGGCCCAACGCCGAGTAGGCGATATTTTTTGGCTTTATTTCCCGGGCGAATAACAATTCCACTATCGGTAAAATAAAAAAGAACAATAACCCCAGCCACCAGCCTATTTCATGCAAATGCATACCAAACAGTGCGATCTGGTCGCCGGTAAAATAAAGCATGATGCACCAGCCTGCCAGTTTCACACCATACTTATGAAACGGAGTAATAGTGTTATAGTCAGGATCGATTAACCCGATCAGTTTCTGGTATTCAGTCCAGCAGCCAAAATGAATTATACTGAACAATATAAAAAAGCTCCAGTGGCTCCATAGCAGTCCCGTAAGCATAACTACTACAAATACCACGGCGGTAAGCGATCTGGTTTTAAATGTCTGTACATTGAGCGCCATAGACAAAAACAAATATTTTAGGCTAAGAACTGATCGTTGCCGTTCAGTTCATCGGTATTATACACTTTTGACCAGGTGACGGTAGATTGTTTTTGAAAATACCACAGTATAGCCCAAACAGTTATTCCACTTACAATAGCAGCCAGCACCGGCGTTTCAGGATTTTTTTCAATATACTTCGGCGCATAGGAAGCACCGATCACCTGCACTGCATTATTTACAAAATGCGCGATCATGCTTGTATATATGCTACCGCTGAACCAGTAAAAAGCGCCCAGCACAATACCCAGAAACATCCGGGGCAAAAATCCCATGAACTGCATATGTAAGGCGGAAAAAAGTACGGATGTTAAAACAATACCTGCCCAGGGATTGCGGGTAATTTGAATGATGATCCTTTGCAAACCGCTTCTAAAGAATAATTCTTCGCAAACGGCAGGCAGCAGGGCTATGATGAAAACATTGATAACAATATCAAGCGGGCCTCTCAGTTTTAAAAAAGCCGCCATTTGATGGGAAGATTCTTCTTCCATCTTTATTAAATTTTCAGGCAAAGGGATGTGCTGGTTGAGATCGCCCAGCCAGAATACAAATGGCAAGGCCAGAAAAATACCCACGATCGCCAACACATACATGTTCGATTTCCCGGCCTTTTTGAAACCTAAATGATAGCCATAATTACCGGAAAAAGTGAAACGGGCAAATAAGTAAACGGGTAAAATAAATAGCAGCACTGAAGAAATGGCCTGTACCATTTTGGCTACACCGATCATCCGGCTGTTGGCCCAGTCGATCTTTTCAATACCATTAACGTTGTAAATTATTAACGATAAGAATATTGTGAAAAGAAACGACAAACAGAACAGTCCGGTGAACAATCCGAGTTGACGCCAGGGTGATTCTAAATGTAAATGACCTCTCATAGGCTGGTAAAAACAAAGATTAGTGTGTAAATTTGCTGCCGCGCAAATCCTTGTAAAGGGTGCAAGATAAGGTGTTGTGATTTGCTTTCAAATTATATGTAACATCAGGTCGGGCACAGCGCATTTCATTAATATTCAATAAAAATGGTACAAATCGCTAACATATCGCTCCCTGATTTCCCACTTCTTTTAGCTCCTATGGAGGATGTCAGCGATCCACCATTCCGTTTTGTTTGCAAACAGAACGGGGCCGACCTCATGTACAGCGAATTCATTTCCAGTGAAGGACTTATTCGCGATGCCATTAAAAGCAAACAAAAACTCGACTTTAACGAATTTGAACGTCCTTTTGGTATTCAGATATTCGGCGGCGATGAAGAAGCTATGGCTTTGAGTGCCAGGATAGTAGATACCGTTCAACCCGACCTGGTCGATATCAATTTTGGCTGCCCGGTAAAAAAAGTGGTAAGCAAGGGCGCCGGGGCTGCCGTTTTAAAGGATATTGACGCCATGGTGCGATTGACCGCCGCAGTGGTAAAATCAACCTCATTACCGGTTACCGTTAAAACAAGGCTTGGCTGGGACGATAACAGCAAGAACATTGAAGAAGTAGCTGAACGCCTGCAGGATGTTGGTATTAAAGCGCTTACCATTCACGGCCGTACCCGGGCCCAGTTGTATAAAGGCGAGGCCGACTGGTCATTGATAGCCGCGGTAAAGAACAATCCACGAATTCAAATCCCGGTTTTTGGTAACGGCGATATCGATTCGCCCCAAAAAGCGCTTGAATATAAAAACCGGTATGGTGTAGATGGAATTATGATTGGCCGGGCAGCTATCGGCTATCCCTGGATCTTCAGGGAGATCAAACATTATGTACAAACCGGTGAAATGCTTCCCCTCCCAACCATCGATGAACGCGTTGAAGTATGCCGCACCCATGCCCATAAATCAATTGAATGGAAAGGGGAAATAGTAGGAATTCTCGAAATGCGACGCCACTATTCCAATTATCTTAAAGGACTGCCTCACGTTAAAGAATACCGTAACCGGCTGGTAACCGTAAAAACGATTGCGGAAGTGGACGACATTCTGAATGAGGTTAAAGAAAAATTCAATGGCATCGTGTTGGAAAGACAGGTGATTCCAATTCAGGAAGATCAGCTGCCTGCCTGTGCCTGTTAACCGGCATTTTAATTTTCCGCATATGATGTATTTATATATGTCCCGGGCAAAAAAAATTACGCTGGCAGCAATTGCAATAATGGCAATTGCCGCCGGCCTGGTATTGCTTACAGGATGCCCGCCCACAACGGAAAAGAAAAAGAATGCGGCAAAAACAGACGTGCTTAACAATATCGATAGCGCAGCACTCATCAAACACCTTGCTTATCTCTCATCCGCAGCAATGGAAGGAAGAGAAACGGCAACGCCGGGTAACCAACTGGCGCGCGAATACATTGTAAAAATTTTCGACTCGCTCAAAATTGAAAAAATCGGCGATTCCTGGTTACAGCCTTTTCCTTTTGGTAATGATAACCGGCAGGGCACTAACATCATCGGGGTTATCAAAGGCTCCCAATTCGCAGATAATTATATTGCCATCACCGCCCATTACGATCACCTTGGTACGCGTAACGGGGATATTTATTACGGAGCCGATGACAATGCCTCAGGAACAGCAGCCCTCCTCGCAATGGCTGCATACTTTAAACAACACCCGCCAAAACATTCGCTGATACTGGTTTCTTTCGATGCCGAAGAAAAAGGCCTCGTAGGGTCAAAATATTTTGTTGCAAATTGCCCTGTACCATTAAACGCTATCGGGTTGAATGTGAATATGGATATGATCAGCCGAAACGATAGCAACGAGATCTATGCTACCGGCATTTATCATTATCCTTTTTTAAAAAAGTATGTCGACAGTGTACAAGCGTTCACGCCCGTAAATATCCGGTTTGGGCACGACGGGGAAAAGCCGGGCATACACGACTGGACCAATCAATCGGACCATTTTCCCTTTCACCAACACAATATCCCCTATTTGTATTTTGGCGTAGAAGATCATGCAGACTACCACCGTCCCGGTGATACGTTCGATAAGGTGAATAAGCGTTTTTACTACCAGGTTTGTACCATGATAACCGCAGTTGCTTCGCTGTTAGACCGGCCTGAGGCGGTACAATAAAAGGGAGTTTATACA
Source organism: Niastella populi (assembly GCF_002078015.1). Lineage (GTDB taxonomy): Bacteria > Bacteroidota > Bacteroidia > Chitinophagales > Chitinophagaceae > Niastella > Niastella populi. The sequence continues at coordinate 134,035 of NZ_LWBP01000002.1, forward strand.
TTGGTCAATCTTTCTTATCTTACCAAAAACCATTATCATGACTACTCGCGATCAAAATGTACGCACCTGGTCAATGCTTTGTCATTTATCTGCTTTAGCTGGCTTATTATGGTGGCCGGGTGCGGTATTGGCACCGCTGATTGTATGGCAAATAAAAAAGAACGAATTACCCGAAATTGACCCGCACGGTAAGGAAGCGGTGAACTTTCAATTAACTATTTTGATCATTTATCTTATTGCACGCGTTATTTTAGGAATTATAGTTGGCGCAGTTTTCGGCATCGGGGTACTTTGGGGAAGCCCCTTTGCGTTTGTCGGTGGCGGTTTCGGGTTACTTAGCATCCTCGGCATTATTAGCCTTGTAGCCATTATACTTGCCGTAATTGCAGGAATAAAAGCCAATAACGGAGAGCCTTATAAATATCCGTTCTCGATCAAATTCGTTAAATAATAAAATTTTTGTAAGGGGTAGTAGCGTACCCCTTATTTTTTTACCGCTTTTACCAATTCATCGCTCAACGGCGAAACGGAAGGATCAAAATAATGAGTAAGTGAACCCTGTTCATCGATGAGATATTTTGAGAAATTCCAGGAAGGCGCTTTTTCATTCCAGCCGTTTTTTGATTTACTGGTGAGCCACCCAAAGATGTTGTTTTGACCTGCCGACTTAACTACCACACTTTTTTTAGCCAGGGGAAAGGTTACACCGAAATTTATCTTGCAAAACTGTGCGATATCGCTATCACTTCCTTTTTCCTGTTCTTTAAAATCATTTGCGGGAAACGCAATGATCTCTAACTGATCATCAAACTGCTGATACAGCTTTTGCAAATCGTCATACTGGTTGGTATATCCGCAGTTGCTGGCGGTATTAACCAGCAATAATTTTTTGCCTTTATAGGTATTCAACTGTAAAACATTCCCATTGTTCAAAGGCACACTAAGATCATAGATGGATTGTATAGGCCGAACATTCCTGGTATTTGTCAGTACTTGGGTATTCTTACCTAACAATTTGGTAAATACGATCCATAAAGGATAAACGATCTTCAGTATTCTTTGTCGGCCTGTCATAAAAATATTTATTACACTTTAACGCTTTTTGGCTGTAACCTGCGCAAAGGTACCGGTATTGCCTGTTATAATTCTTATCTGATAATCCACTTAAAAAGCCGCAGCCGGCCTTTAAATGGAGGGTATTTAATATCAGGATCGAACCACACAGGGGTTTTCATTATTGCCTTCTCATGGCTAAACACATCAAAACTGTATTTGCCATGATATTTGCCAATGCCACTGTTACCACGCCCGCCAAAAGGCAAATGATGGTTGGTAAAATGCCAGCTTGAATTGTTTATACATCCTCCGCCAAAAGGAATAGCCTGCAACCATTCCTTTTCCCTTTCAGCGTCGGCTGTATATAAGTAAAAAGCCAATGGATCGGGATTGTTCTCAATAGTTTTTTTGGCTTCTTCCAGTGTATTAAAGGTGATCACCGGCAAAATGGGACCAAATATCTCTTCTTTCATCACCGGCGCATCGGGTGAAACATTTTCAATGATCGTTGGCTCAATGTATAATTCGCCGATGTCGGTATGGCCGCCATGTACAATTGTACCCTGTGTTAAATAACCGGCAAGCCGGCGAAACTGCCTTTCATTAATTATTTTGCCATAGTTGTAACTGTTTGCAGGAGCAGTTGTATAAAAAGCCCGAATCGATTCCTTTAAGGCATTGATCAGCTCATCCTTTTTTGAAGCATGCACCAATAGATAATCAGGTGCGATGCACATTTGGCCGGCATTGGAAAATTTAGTTACAATTATCCGGCGGGCAGCAACCGTGATATTGGCATCACGCTCTACCACACACGGGCTTTTTCCACCAAGCTCCAGTGTAACCGGCGTTAATTGTGCGGCAGCCATTTGATAAATACTTTTACCAACGGCCGTGCTGCCAGTGTAAAAAACATGATTGAACCGGAAACTATTCATCAATTCAGGCACCACCTGTGCACCATCCCCTTCTGCGTAAAGAACATATTCTTCCGAAAATAATTCTTTTATCAGAGCACCCATTACCCCGGCCGTCGCAGGCGCCAGCTCAGACGGTTTCAATACTACACAATTGCCGGCAGCAATTGCCCCTATCAACGGGGCTAACAATAATTGTAACGGATAATTCCACGGACTAATGATTAATACAACGCCCAATGGTTCGCTGATTATGTAACTTGATGAAGGCAGGTTTACCAGGTTGGTCTTCACCTTTTTCCGTTTCATCCACGTTGGCAGGCTGCGTAATGCCAGATTTATTTCCGCCATGACTACTCCAAGCTCGGTTACCCAGCTTTCTTCCGGGCTTCTTTTCAGATCGCCATGTAATGCATTATATAATGATTGTTCATATTGCAATATGGCTTTTTTCAGCAATTGCAATTGCTGTATGCGGTATGCCAGCGTTCGCGTTGCACCGCTTTCATAAAAGGCCCGCAATCGCTGCAGTTTCTGCTGCATCATCTCAGGGTTCATATGTATGCTATTTGCCGGGAATAATTTGTATTGGTAAGTTACAAATTTCAATCGAAGTAGATAACGTTATCAGGAAAATAAGGCGCCGAAACAAATTTTCTGTTGCAAACGGCATATACGCAAAACAAAACATGAGCAATGAACTTAAAGAACGCAATGCAGGCACTGGTTCTTTTACATTGCCCATGTTGGTTTGGAACTGCCTCTTTCGCAGTATTATAGAGTACAGATTATTTGGCCCGCCGGTACCGCTATAGCCGGGGTTGCCAGTTCAAGATTTTTTAAAAGTTCGGGGGCTTTTATTATTAAATAACAGGCTTCAATAAGCGCCTCCAGCTTTTCATAGAAGAAAATATGATTGTTTCGCTCAATAGCCTCACTGGAAATGCTACCGGAACTGGATAAAACTTCTACCAGCCAATTCCAGTTAATGTCACGAACATCGTTTAAATGATAACACTCAAAAAAATCTTTAAGTACCAACAGCGGATTTTTTCTTTCTTCTTCAGTTAAACGTAATGGCTGATTATGCCACTGCGGGTGATGGTTACTCGTTCTCATAAAAATGTTTTTTCAGGTTTATATTTCGAATGCTTTTTGCAATTCACGGGCAACGGACCTTTTGTTGGCGCCATATCATATTTTCCCTGGCCATGACATAGCATAGCGGCATCCCAATGCAGCATTTAACAATTATAAGTAACAGCAATAACTTTCCTTTACGCCATATAGCATAATACAATAACAGATAAATGGCAGTAACTCAGTTGTAGCTATTCAACAATAAATAACCTTTAATGCCAAGAAACAATTAAAGCAAATTACCCTGATGATGGCGTTTATGTGTTCGGTGTTCGGTTTCCGGAGCCAATGTAGTTTGGAGATATGTATGTAAGGACCTTGCTGTAGTAACGGTTATCGCTACCTTCATTCACAGCACTAAGATATTTCATTCCTTTCGGTTTCCCAAATATTTTAGTATTTTTTTACAATTTCTTCCGCCTAAAATAGAAAGCTTTACAATGCATTTATTTAAACATATATCAATGACAAAAGGAACACTACTAATAATGTAACCAGGCCCATCAATAGCGTTGCAACGGTATACACCTGCAACATGGGTTTCATTTCAAGCCCGCTGAATTTTGATATTACCCAGAAGTAGGCATCATTTGCATGTGAGATGGTCATTGAGCCGGCACCCATTGACAATACTGCCAGCAACTTTCCTGTTTCGCTTTGCAAACCCAATGAAGGCAGTAATGGCAGAATGATAGACGACGCGGTAATTATTGCAACAGTAGAAGACCCCTGTGCCGTCTTAAGTACAGCCGTTAACATAAAAGGAAAAAAAATACCCAATGCCTGTAAATTAAATGCTTTGCTTACGTGCCCGCCTACCTGGGTGGCTGCCAGTATTGCCCCGAAGGCGCCGCCCGCCCCGATAATAACCAATATACCACCAGCCTTTTCTGCAGCCTCCTGCAGCAGCTTACCTATATCACCCTTCTTCCAGGAACGAATTGCAACCAATGCCAGCACAACACCGATAGTGAGCGCGATCACCGGATCGCCGGTTATTAAAAAAAGTTGCATCCATGCCGGTATTGTTTCGCCTGCTTCAATGGTAAGAAAAGACTTTATGCCAATCAGAATAATAGGTACTATCACCGGAAGAAAGGAACTGATCACTGAAGGAGCGGTCTTTGAAGGCATTTCAACTGCCGCTTCAGCCGGCCCATCAGTTGGAAATTTCTTTCCGGCATAACGTGCCCATGCGTAACCCACCAACATAGCAGGAATGGCCACTACAATACCTATCAATATCAGCCTGCCGTAATCAACACCGATAGTACCGGCCGCAGCAGCTGCTCCGGGATGGGGGGGAATTAAACAGTGCACCGAATACAATCCGGTTGCCAGCGAGGTTGACATAATGATCATTGAAATACCTGTTCGCCTGCTTAACGACTTGTTGAGACCGTTAAGCACAATATATCCTGAATCGCAAAAAATGGGAAGACCAACAATAAACCCGGTAATGCTCATTGCCAGCGGCGCTTTCTTCTCGCCAATTCGCTTTAATATCCAGTTGGCCATTACCCGGGTGCTGCCCGTATGCTCCAGTGTAACTCCGAGCGTGGTACCTAATACAATTATAAAGCCCAGCGACTGCATAATGTGGCCAAAGCCCTGTTTGGTTACATTGATGATCGTTGCTACAGGCATTTGTACGCCCAATCCCACAACAAAACAGGCAATTAACAAAGCAAAAAAAGCATGTATGCGAAATACGGCAGTAAGCAGAATAATAATGCCAATACCCAGCGCCAAAAAAAGCATTACCTGTACAAAGGATGTTGTCATAGGTCAACCGTTAGTATGATGTTCAACTAAGATAACAAACCTGCTACTATTGGCAAGGGTTTAAATTTTATGGGCTTCCCTCACATGTAACATCTGCCGGCAATTCTGTACCTTAACGCGTTGAAACCTGATTAGAAAGAAATTCAGAATATATTATGAACGACGAATATTTTATGCAACAGGCACTGAAAGAAGCGCAAAGAGCGTATGAAGACGGTGAAGTGCCGGTAGGCGCGGTGGTTGCTATGAATAACCGGGTAATTGCCCGGGGCCATAACCAGGTTGAACGGTTGAACGACCCTACGGCTCATGCTGAGATCATAGCCCTCACTTCCGCTTTCAATTATCTGGGCAGTAAATATTTGCCCGATGCATCTATTTATGTTACGGTAGAACCCTGCCTCATGTGCGCCGGCGCGTTATACTGGAGTAAGATCGGCAAGATCATCTGGGGCGCCGATGATGAAAAGAACGGCCATAAACGCATCACGGAGCCCAACTGGCCGTTCCATCCCAAAACCGAGGTCACAAAAGGCATTTTGAAAGATGAATGTGCCGAACTGATGAAAAATTTTTTCCGCAGCAAACGATAACGCCAAAATAAGATCCGGAAGCGGTGAAGAATTATTACAAATCCTTCAGTGCTTCCGGATACCACCTCTCCGGTAATTGAATGGTTGGCTCAATTTACTCATGTGCCCCTGCCGCAAAAAAGTTTATTCTCTTACTGATCCCACCAAAGATTTTGCGTAACATCGGTTACATTCGGCGGCACATTGGCCCCATTACGGCTGATCTCGATGCTGGGATATACCATACGGCGGATATAATTGTTCACTACCCGGTTCAGGGGTAATTCGAAATCTTTATACTGGTAATTATACCTGCGGGCATCATTCCATGTTTCAGGATTCAGGAACAGCGCTTTGTATTTTTCTTTGAAGATAAGATCGAGGGTTATATTAGCCGATCCTACCGAAACGGATGCATGGCTAACATACGCATCGCGACTGGCAACTGACACTCCCATTTTATTCATATTCGCCTTTATCCCTTCCAGGTACGCGTCGTAAGCCCTTAATTTATCGTTCGATCTGAATGCCGCCTCTGCTTCAATAAACTTCAACTCTTCATATGTTACAATAAACAATGGCGAATTAGTACTGGAATAATAACCGGTCAAATTGATATATGTTTCTTCAAAACTTACACCCGATCCCGAACGTCCTTTTCCGTTTGGCGTGCCACGGTAATCACCGTACTTTGTGGTATCGGTCATAAGCGGCAGCCGCGGATCGAAAATCCCATAGGTCTTTCCATTCATAGCATCGATAAACTGCTCCGATAACCAGCCGTCGAGCAACAGGTTACGGTTATTCAACGCCACCTGGTTCCAGGGATTACGCACATCGAATGTGGTAATAAAAGCATCGTGTGCTGTGGAAGTATAAGCAACGCTCAGCTCGGCAAAAATATTCGCGGTATTATACTGGCTGGTTTTGCTCAACTGGTTCAGCAGGCGCGCCTTTAATGCATGCGCCGTACGAACCCATGCCGCAGTTGCTCCTTTGTGAACAAGATCAGGATTATTGGTTGCTGAAGTTGGTATCGTAATGGTTGAGCCGGTTTGCCCTAACAAACTTATACCGTCATCGAGCAGTTTGATGCAGGTTTGAAAAACAGACTGTGCATTATCGTATGACGGCGTAAGGGTTTCGGCTGAAAACGCAGCATTGTACGGCGCATCGCCCCACAGGCTGTGAATATACTGCAGGTTCATGGCCATTAATATTTTGGCTACCCCCTGGTATTGTGTGGCTCCTTTTTCTGCAGCCAGTTTTTCCAGGTCGTATATATCCGTCATATTATCGTACAAATTGGTCCAGGTAGTACTTATATCCACATCGTCATAGGTATCCAACGGCGATGCGGTATTGGAAGATGCCAGGTATTGCACATAATATGACGTAACGTTGGTCGATACCCGGTACACATTCAGCGCAGTGTTCAATGTGCCGCGGGTGAGCAACCCGTTTATGGTTGCCTGTGTAGGCTGGTTGGGGCTGGTATTTATATCAAGGTATTTCTTACAACCTGTAGCTGTAACGGCAAATAAAATTATGGCGGTAGTATATAATAGGTTTCGCATGTTGCTCCGATTTAAAAGTTAAGGTTTACACTAAACAAATACGATCTGAGCTGCGGATAGGTAAAGCCAGAAAAACCATCGGCGTTACTTCCTGCATTGGTGCTGCTGCTTTCAGGATCGTACCCGCTGTAATTGGTAAACAACAAAAGATTATTACCGGTGAAGGAAACCGTAATGCCCTGTATAGGCGTTCCTTTAAAGAATTTTGTGGGAACTGAGTATCCGAGGCTCACGTTACGCAAACGTACCCAACTGGCGTCTTCAATAAAATTCTCCGTTACCCCGCGATGCACATTGCGGTAAAAGCCCTGGCCGTAATCACGGCCGGTGCCGTTCACTTTTCCCATGCCGAGGTAAACAGCCTGTGTATTGGGCGTGCCATCCGGCAGAACTCCATTGAAGACAATGGTTTCCGTTCTGTTCTCGGTATATTTGGCAATTCCGAATGCACTCATAAAATTACCCAGTTGGTTATAGCGTTCGAGCCCCTGTTGGGTTTCCCATAAAAACGACAGGGAAAGATCTTTCCAGGTAAAAGTATTGGTAATACCCCCTAACCAGTTTGGTTGCGAATTGCCTAATACACGTTGTTTGGTATCGCGCAGCGGAAAACCAGCATTACTTCCTGAAGTTGCGATAACGATCGGCAGACTATTATCAACGGTAACGCCATCATCGGTTTTTGAACCATAGTATCGTTGATAAGAGGTGCCGTACATATCGCCTACCGCAGAGCCAGGCACATATTTAAAAGTGGCGGTCGAACTTGAATAACCAAAATGGCTGCCTACTACAATTTCAGTAATTCCTTCCCGTATGCTTACTACCCTGTTCTTGTTACGGGTAAAATTCAGGGTAGTGTTCCAGGTAAAATCCTTTGTTTTAAGCGGGGTTGCAGTTATCACCAGTTCAATACCCTTATTCTCCAGTTCACCGGCATTGAGAATAAAACCGGTAAAGCCGGTGGTAGGCGACAGGCTTACGGGAATGATCTGGTCGCGGCTGTTTAATTTATACCAACTGAAATCAATACCAATACGATCGAACAATTTCAATTCAACCCCTGCTTCAATGGTGGAGGTACGTTCAGGTTTCAATGTAGGGTCGCCTGCTATATCGCTGCGCGTCCATGTAAGCTGACCGGTTGAGGTAATTACACTCGAACCGTAATACGTATTGATCTCGTAAGGGTCGGTATCCTTACCTACTTCTGCTACCGATACTCGCGCCTTGCCGAAATTCAACCAGCCCGGCAGCACAATATGATCGGAGAATACATAGGATAAACTGGCAGAAGGATAAAAGAATGAGCGGTTTGCTATGGCCAGCGCAGAGGACCATTCATTCCGGCCTGTTAAACTCAGGAATAAATAATTTTTCCAGCCGAGGGTAAGATCGCCATAAGCGCTTACGATACGATATCTTTCTTCAAACTGATTGGCGCTCCGCACTTTCGCATTGTTCAACGTTAAAAGATCGGGAATATCCAGCTCGCTACCGGTAGCGGTCAAACGGCTGGTTTTCCGGTCACGCACTTCGTTACCCACACGCAACACAGTATTCAGTTTTTCAAACCATTCCTTTTTAAAACTGAGCATTACGTTTGAGTTCAGAATGCGGTTGCCAATGCGATACTCATTCACAAAACCGAGGTTATTATCGCCAAAAACCTGTTCTCCGGGCAGTCCTTTAGGACCCGGGGCGGCATGGCGGCGAAAATCAGAATAATAATCCATTCCGAACTTATAATCGAGGTCGAGCCACTGTAAAGGAGAGTAAGTGAAAGCCACATTACCAATGATACGGTTCACATTATCTTTAAAGCGGTTGGTAGCGGTACCATATACCGGATTATCATTACCATAGGCATTTTGTGTACCATCGGGTTTTATATAATCCATTACATTCCACCGGGGCGACCAATAAGTTAAACTTTCATTATAACGGTCGGCATTTACGCGGTAACCGCCTGAATTGATAAAATATAACCCGGGGTTGAACCTTAATTTATCACTGAACCTGAACTGTCCGCCCAGCCGGGCAGAAATGTTCTTATAATCTGAATTAGGCAGAACGCCATTCTGTTTAAAGTAAGAAACCGAAGAAGTAAGCAATGCCTTCTCTGTACCACCCGACAAATTAATGCTGGTGCGAAACTGGTTGCCTGATTTAAACCCTTGTTTATAATGATGATAAATACCTTCAGGATGGGTTGGGTCAATGGCTTTTGCCTCTTCTACAGTAGGCCCCCAGCTTGGCCAGAAACTTTTAGGGTCGTATTCGGGCACAAAAGAAGTGGCGCCAACATATCCCTGGGTAAACTTCTTTTGAACTTTTGGAAATTTATTTACTTCATCTATACCATAGGTTGTCGAAAAATTAACCCGCATTTTACCGGCTTTGGCTTGTTTGGTGGTGATCACCACTACACCATTTGAACCGGCCTGGCCATACAAGGCAGTTGCTGCCCCGCCTTTGAGGATCGACATGGATTCAATGTCATCGGGATTTATATCGGATGCCCGGTTCGATAATCCGCGGATGGCGCCTGCATCACCTGCCGTTATTGTACTGTTGTCGATCAAAATGCCATCTATCACAAACAAAGGCTGATTGTCCTTGGTAGGTGAAAGGGATTTTATACCGCGGATAATGATCCTCGTTCCCTGTCCCGGCGCACCGCCGCCGCTGTTGATTTGCACACCGGCCACTTTACCCCGCATGGCATTCACTACATTGGTTTGTTTGGTGTTAGAAAGGTCTTCCCCTTTTATTTCCTGGGTAGAATAACCCAACGACCGCTTTTCCCGTTTGATGCCCAGGGCGGTTACCACTACCTCATCTAGTTTATTATTGCCGGCAGTTAGCTCAAAGCTCACGTCGGTCACTGCGTCGTCTTTTACAACTACGTCTTTTATCATTGTTTGAAAACCCACAGCTGAAATTTGCAGGCGATAATTGCCCGCTTTTACTCCTGTTATTACAAACTCACCTTTATTGTCGGCAGCGGTTCCCTTATCGGTGCCTATTAAAACGATGGATGCATTGGGCAACGGCGAACCGGTTTCATCAGTTACCCGGCCTCGTATGCCTCCATCGAAAGGAAATTCTTCAGCAATACTCACATCCGCAACCTGTTCGCTTTTTTTGATCTTCTTAATGACGATGTTGCTGTTAAGCTGATCGTATCTCAAACCTGTATGTTGCAGCAGCTCTTCCAGCACCTGCATTACCGATGCGTTGGTTGCATGGTAGTTGATATGATCTACATTGACCACATCTGCCGTACGGTAAGTGAACGCCAGTTGCGTAAGGGATTCTATTTTTTTGAGCGCCTGCTTAAGGGAAGCATTTTTAAGATCGAGAGAGATCATGATCTTGTTCAGATCCTGGCCGCTCCCCGACCGCGCCATCAGAAGACTGCTAAAAGTGAGTAATATGGCCAGGATGGAAATTCTCATGATAAGTGCTTTGTTTTTCAAAAGCAAATGCCCGGGTTGATATGCACCAGAAATGCATAACGTACTATGCCTGTACGTTTTTACATACAAATTCATAGCTTTGAATTGTTTTTAAGTAATTCTTTGAACAGGATTATTTTAAACACGCCGAACCGCTTCCAGGTCGCAACTGGGGCGGTTCTCTTTTTTTCCAATAATTATGGGGGTGAATATGTTGTTGTATTCATTGCAGTTGTGTTTTGGTATTATTTAATTTATTCAATCACATACATATCGTTCACCAGCTTTAACCGGGTGTCGGTCAAATTGCAAAGCACCTGTAATGCCCGCCCGATGCCTATCTCCCGCCGGAATGACGTCGATATGCGTTCGCCGGCCAGTGTTTTATTTTGTATCCTGATGGTTACATCATATATTCTTTCGAGGTCGGCAACAATATCACTAATGCGTTCATCATCATAAACCAGGTTCCCCTGCTGCCAGGGCGCCGCCTCTGTAGCGGTGATATTCTTTTGTACTACCGGTTTATTTGCATCTATAACTTTAATCTGTTGTCCCTGTATCAGCGTGGCCACTTCCTTTTCATCATAGTTCACCTGTACTTTACCGCGGCTTACAGATACTACGACATTTTCCCTGTCCGGATATGCTTTGATATTGAATGCAGTGCCAAGCACCCTGATGGTCACCTTTCCCGAATGAATAAGAAAGGGTTGTTTATCGGCATGCTTTACATCGAAATATGCTTCGCCCGTAAGAAAAACCTCTCTTTTATCTGTACCAAATGTTTGTGGATACTCCAGCGTACTGGCGGCATTCAGCCATACCTGGGTACTATCGGGCAACAACATGTATTTGTTCTCCGAACGGCCGGTGACATTTGCGGCTAATGGCTGTTTTTTATTTTTCTGTTTTTGTTGAACTGTGCTGAACATAAACCAGCCAAAACCTGCAATCACCATTGCAACGCAGGCCGTTGCAACAACTAACCGGGGGCTTCGTTTTTGTGGTCTTACGCCGGCTACCTGTTGACCATGCCAGGCAGGCTCCGTTAACACCAGGCGGCCACTTTCATTTACATAGGTAAGGGATGATGGGTCTGAATGGCCCGTTTCCTCGTATGCTTTTTTGATCAGTTCCCTTATCAGTTCATTATGGCCGGCTTCGTTGATGTAGGAAAAGAATTCGTCAAATTCCTTTCTCGTACAGCTATTGTTCAGGTATTGCCTGAATAAATATTTGATCCTTTCTTCCATTGAAAAATGGTTGTCCTATTAATGTTAGACGAAGCAACCGAAGCAGGTTCCTATTCGGGAGTAAAATTTTTTTTAGAAAAACGGCATTAAGAAACGCGCGCTTTTAAGCAGGAATAACCGTATGGATTGCAATGCGGTTGACAACTGATTCTTGACAGTATGCTTTGAAATAGCCAGGTGATCGGCTATTTCCTGATAGTTGAGGCCTTTTTCGCGATTCAGAAAGTAGATGAGCTTGCGCTGAGGGGGTAACTGATCCACCGCTTTGTGAATGATCTGGTTGTATTCACGCGCCGACACCTTTTCTTCGGTTTCGTTTAATTGTTCGGGTTGATTTTTCCAGATGGCTTCTTTCAACCGGCTGTCGGCTGCCGCTTTGCGTAAAAAATCTATCACCTTATTTTCTGTAAGCCGGTATAACCAGGCTTCTATATTGTGAATAGACTGTAGCTGAAACCGGTTCTCCCATAATTTCAAAAACACTTCCTGAATGATATCCCTTGCATATTGATCAGAACGCGTAAGCTTCAATACAAGGGTATGCAGCCTGTATTCGTGTTTTTTAAAAAGATCGGCAAAGAGGAGTTCCAAAGCGTGCTCTTCGCTGTTATCGTTCCTATTTGAAATAAGTTCATTCATTGCCGAATGTGATAATGTGATGATTCGATAATTTGATAACTATTCAATTAATGGCCATCCTGTAAACACAAAGCTCACGCGTAAGCATACAATACAACCAGTATTTCATTATCACTACCCGTTCCGACTTTTGTCGGGAATATCGAATTATCAGATCAGCTAATTAATCTTCCGCAGCTTTATATTTTTAAACCATATGCCCCCGCCATGGTCCTGTAAAGCGATATGCCCCTTTTTGGCCATACCATATGCTTTTGCTTCTTTCCATTTACCGTTTTCTTTCAATTCCTTCCAGGCCGGGGTCCAGAACTCATACTCCACCACTTTCTTTCCGTTCAGCCAGTGCTCAACATGTGCATCTTTTACCAGAATGGTGGTGTGATTGTATTCGCCGGCCGGTTTTGCGGCGAGCTCAAGGGGCGGATACATGGCATAGCCGGAACCGCTTTTTTGCCATGCCTCCAGTTTCTGTGAGTAGCCTTCATCGTCGATCAGTTGGTATTCAGGGCCGGTTTCATAGCTGGCCCCGCCGGTTTCTTCCACGCGATAAATAATGCCGCTATTGGCGCCTTTGTCCACTTTCCAGTCTATCGACAGTTCAAAATTATCGTATTGATCTACCGTAATGAGGTCGGCACGCTCTTTGGCATCTTTCGATTTACAGTATAGCTGTCCGTTTATCACTTCCCAGCTATCGTAGGGTTTGTTATTATAGGCCCGCCACCCGTTGGTGTTTTGGCCATTAAATAATAAAAACCAGCCGGCCTGCCGCTCCTGGGCCGTGAGAACGTTGTTTTTTTCCTGTTCGGGGTGCGAAGCCCCTAAAAATGCGCTGGATAATATGGTTGCAGAAAACAGCATCAACTTTTTTGTTGTAATGGTATTCAACATTTTGATTGATTTGATAAGGATTTGCAGGCCTCTATTCATATCTAAAATACTAAAAAAATGCCTCCGGCGGCACCAAAATTTTCCGTTTCGTAAAGAGAATGAATTGGTTAATCAACCATTGACCTGTACTTTTGTTACCTTTTGAAAGAACAACCATAAATCTTCAACAATTTAAAATTTTAGTGTTATGGCATTTACACTACCGGCGCTTCCTTATGCACACGATGCACTGGAACCGCATATTGACGCACTGACGATGCAGATTCATCATGGCAAACATCACCAGGCTTACGTTGACAATCTGAACAAAGCTATTGCGGGTACTCCCAATGAAAATAAATCGCTGGAAGAACTGTTAAAATCTGCCGGCGCTATCAGCCCTGCGGTTCGTAATAATGGCGGTGGTCACTGGAACCACTCTTTCTTCTGGGAATTGCTGGCCCCCAATGCCGGCGGACAGCCCACCGGCGCACTGGCCGATGCCATCAACGATGTTTTTGGTTCTTTCGATAGCTTTAAAGAAAAATTCAATACCGCCGGCGCTACGCGTTTCGGAAGCGGTTGGGCATGGCTGATCATCAACAATGGCACCCTGCAAATTACTTCTACTCCTAACCAGGACAACCCCCTGATGGATGTGGCTGAAGTAAAAGGCACACCCATCTTAGGTATCGACGTTTGGGAACACGCTTATTATCTGAAATATCAGAACCGTCGTCCCGAGTACCTGACAAACATCTGGAATGCTATTAACTGGAACAAAGTAGCCGAAAACTTCGCAAAAGCTGCGAAATAACAAGCTTTGCTATTATATTAAATCCCGGTTTTACCGGGATTCTTTTTTTTAACCTTTCAAAATATAGCCCAATGAAATGTACCTTGTTTAGTACGATGCTTGCCGTGATGTGTTTTGCAGCCTGTTCACCTGGCGTTCAGAAGAAAGTGAAAATTATGGCCAGCGGAAAGATCGCGGTTGATGAAGCTACAAAAACAGTTACCCTTACCCCCGGAACCCAACACAATGAAGCTGACATCGTTCTTTCTGAAAAAGATAAAGGTGTTACCGTAAAAAGCCCCGAAGGCGAAAATGTATATGAAACACCCGATGGTGGCACGTACATTCTGAATCTGAAAACCGATACCCTCATCGGCAATATGGTGAATTTTGGAAACAGCGGCGCTCCTTCCTCACTCACCAACGAACAACTCGACCAAATCATCGACAGCACCCAGCAGTTGATCAACGGCCAGAATGCAAGCGACGAAAAGAAAACCTATTTCCTCCTGCCCAAAACCATCAAAAAGCTTACATCCAACACAAACGCCCAGTTGATAAACCCATATAACAATATTCCCGGCTCAGTAAGTGTAGATAAAGACGGTAAAACACCTGAGATCTATAAATTCAATACCGCCAAGCAAAAAAGAGAAACATTGAATGAATTAATAATACGAATGGGCAGGAACACTAATTAAGATTGAATAGTAATACTGAATGTCGAATGTCGAAGGGTAATAACCAAGGCATTCGACATTTCATTTTATGTAAGCGCTGTACAGACTTTGAAACTTGCCAGTATTCCTTTTTTAATTTTTCATTCTTCATTTCAGGGCACCGGATCATATCCATGCCCGCCCCACGGATGGCAGCGGCTTAACCGCTTTACAGTAAGCCAAAACCCTTTAAATACACCATACTTTCTAAACGCTTCAAGAGAATACTGCGAACAGGTTGGCGTGAACCGGCACTTTGGCCCAAGGAGGGGAGAAATTACCCACTGATAAAATTTTATCAATGCAATAAAGGGTAAACTTAAGATGCGAAGCAATACTTTCATTTCACTGGCTGTTGATTAAACATTACTCAAATAACAAAAGGCTGTTATACTTCCGCTATGGTGCGTATAAGCTTCGCCAACACTACCTCTGTTTTTTCCTTTATCAACGCATATTCGGGAAGCTCTTTGCCCGTATAAATTAAGAATAACGCAAGCCTTCGCTGTTTTGTTTGCAAAGCCTGTTCCAGCGGCGCTTTTTGCAACCGGTACGCTTCGCGCATCAGGCGCTTTATGCGGTTGCGGTCAACGGCCCTTTTGAAGTTACGACTGCTCACACTGAAGCCCGCCTGCAAGGGAACCGCCAGCAACTCATCAACTATTTTGTATTGAACCCGTATGGGAAATGCAGCAACAGCCCTGCCTTCACCAAACAACTGCTCAATGATCTTGCGGCGTTTTAACCGCTCGGTTTTATTTAATGTATACTTTTTCTCCATCGGGTTAACCCAAAAATAAAATAGTCCCGCCTCGGTTTAACCAAAACGGGACTATTAATTATTTGAACTGTCGGCCATTGCCCAATACGGGTAGGGCAAACAGACTATTTCAATTTTCTTTCGTCGGAAACAGTCAGCTTTTTACGTCCTTTTTTACGACGTGCTGCCAGTACCTTACGGCCATTGGCATCTTGCATACGCTTACGGAAACCGTGAACAGTTTTACGACGACGGCGGTGCGGTTGAAATGTACGTTTCATAATTTATTTCTTTTTTACACAATTTGAAATATGATCCGGGAGAAGCGGATCAGGTTCCAGTTTTGCAGACGAGCCACCATGCCCGCCCCGCCATAAGCGGATGAAAGGACCGCAAAGGTAAAGAATGAAAACTGAAGTATGAAACGTGAAAGAACAAAAATGTTCAATAAATATGGTCCACTACCGGAATACTATTATCCAAATCGACATGATTTGAACGCACCGGTTGCCCGAAGAATATACTTGCATGGTTATCAAAGTCTTCAGTTGAGTCGGTAGTATAAAATACCCGCCCGCCGTTTTTAGTGCACCGGTTTTCAAGCTCAGTATGCCTTCCCAGGTAATCGGTAAGACTACCGGCCACTATTTCACCCTGCGACACAAGGGTAACCCCGGCCGGCAAAAACTGTAGTATTT
The DNA here is from genome assembly GCF_002078015.1 of Niastella populi. Taxonomy (GTDB): domain Bacteria; phylum Bacteroidota; class Bacteroidia; order Chitinophagales; family Chitinophagaceae; genus Niastella; species Niastella populi. Next base: position 150,281 of record NZ_LWBP01000002.1, read on the forward strand.
TATCCCGTAATAGCGGGTAATGGGTGCAGGCCAGCAGCAAAGTATCTATACCTGCATCGGCCCTCATAATATGGTCTATATGCTTCTTTACGAAATAATCGGCGCCCGGTTGCTGGTGCTCATTATTCTCAACAATTGGCACCCACATGGGGCATGCTTCCTGGTGAACTGTGATATCAGGGAAGAACTTTTCGATCTCAATTAAGTAAGAACCCGATTGCACCGTTCCGTTGGTAGCGAGGATGCCTATTTTGCGCGACCGGGTAAAGTTACCGATGATCTCGGTTGTTGGCCGTATGACGCCCAACACCCGGTTATCGGGACTAAGTTTCTCCAGATCGTTCTGTTGTATGGTGCGTAGCGCTTTGGCCGATGCGGTATTACAGGCCAGTATCACCAGCGGGCAGCCCTGTTGAAAGAACCATTCGACACACTGCAGCGTATACCGGTATACTGTATCAAATGACCGGTTACCATAGGGAGCCCGGGCATTATCGCCGAGGTAGATATAATCGTATTGGGGTAGCCTTTTTACGATCTCCTTCATAACCGTAAGCCCGCCATAACCTGAATCGAAAATGCCAATGGGTTGCGCTGTAACCATAAACAAATTTACCCCCTATCCCCCTAAAGAAGGAAGATTATTTGACGCGATTGAATCATCAACGGTAAAGAAAAAGCCGCTCCAGACGAAGCGGCTTTTATAAGTATTTTATCTGTTCTCCTTGTGCTTATTATTTTTTAGGCGCTGCAGCAGGTGTATTTGCTGTGGGCAATTTGATACTCAGCTTCTTAGCAACAAGCGGCAGAATATCGTCGCCGGGAGGGGCTACAAGCAGGGCCTCTTTTTCGAATACATATCCGTAACCGTTTTCTTTAGCTACTGATTGTACCGCATCGTAAGCCTTTTTGTTGATGGGCCCCAGCAGTTCCTGCTGGCGTTGTTGTAATTGCTGTTGAATGCGCTCTTCCTCACTGCCCAGTTCCTGACCCATTTTAGTGAGTTCATTTCTTTTTACGGTTTTAACTGCAGTGGTTAAAGTAGCGGAATCCTTGTTGTATTTTTCAACAGCTGCATAAAATGCATTCTGTTTATCGGTATAATTTTGAACCAGGGCATTACGCAGTTCCTGCAGGGTAGAATCGGCTTTTTTGGTTTCAGGCATTACGCTCACTAATTCCTGTGAACTAATGTACCCGATCTTTGATTGAGCCTTTGCTTCACCAGCGGCTACAAGGCTCAGGGCGAACAACGTTACGGAAAGAAACTTTTTCATTTAATTTTCAATTTTGTTTAGCACCCTTAGCCAGTTTTCTGTTGCCTGTGGGTGGACGGTTATTTTTAGTTTAAGTTGAAAAAAACCTCTTGGTGGTTGTTTCCCCTTTTTATCTTAGGATTTATTTAACGCCCAGGTCTTTTAAAATATCCTCGCTACGGTCTAGTTTGGGGTCGGCAAAGATAACGGTAATTCCTTCACTTTTATCCAAAATAAAATCCAGTGAACGGTTAACGGCCAGCTTTTGTATTGCGTTGTATACCTTATCCTGTATGGGTTTCACGAGCTCCTGCCGTTTTTTGAACAGATCACCTTCAAAACCAAAGCGTTTACGCTGAAGGTCGCGCACTTCCTTTTCGCGTACGAACAACTCATCTTCGCGTTTTTTCTTTAACTCAGGGCTCAACATTACCTGTTCGGCCTCAAAATCCTTGTACATTTTGTCGAGGATGCTTTGTTTGCCATCAACTTCTTTCTGCCACTGTTCGCTGAACTGGTCGAGCTTTTTTTGCGCTTCTTTATATTCAGGAAGTTTATCCAGAATGTATTTGGTATCTACAATTGCATATCGTTGGGCCTGCGAGGCTAAGGCAAGCACCATCAGGCAGGCAATGAACATTACTTTCTTCATGGTGTTTCGTTTTATACGTAAATGGTATTATATTCTTTTTATGCTTTGCCAATTGCCTGTTGCCAATTGGTTTTACTCGGGTTCGTAACCCAGCATGAACGTAAAGCGGGTAGCATCACGTAACCTGCCGCCCTGTGTAACGCGGTCGAAACCTACGCCATAGTCAAACCCAAGCAATCCGAACATGGGCAGGAAGAAACGCATACCCACACCGGCGCTTCTACGCAGGCGGAACGGATCGTAGGATTTATAATCGAACCAACCGTTGGCGGCTTCAAACCAAACCATACCAAAGATGGTGCTGCTTGGATTGGTTGTGAACGGATAACGCATTTCAAGCGTATACTTGTTGAATATTGTAAAGAAACGCTGTGCGTTTTGCTGATCGGGGTTGAATTTGGGATCAGAGCTTTCATACACGGGATAACCGCGATGCGCAATGATATCATAACCCAAAATAAAGCTACCGTTTGCCAAACCGGCATCACCCACCTGGAAGCGCTCAAATGGCGAGTAATCGAGGTCGCGGTTGTAGCGGCCCATAAAACCATATTTGGCAGCAGCACGCAGTACGAACTGGCGCGATCTGTCGGCGCCCATAGGCCGGCCGATGGGAATAAACCATTCGGCATTCACCCGCCATTTATGGAACTCAGGTAATTTATAGGCATCCTGGTTGGTAGTACTCGTTTTAAATAATGAATACGGTGGCGTAAACTGACCGCTCAGTAAGAAGTTTGAACCACTTACCGGGAAGATCGGGTTGGGGCCTGCCGAGTTTCGGTTAAGGGCAACCTTAATACTCAGGTTATTTGAGGTTCCGTTTTTGAAATCCTGGGTGAACAGGGTATAGTTCTGCAATTTATATTGCGTATAGCTGAGTGAGTATACCAGGGTAAAGAAGTCATCGGGCCATTTCAATTGTTTACCCAATGAAATGCTGGCGCCGAAGTTTTTCAGCCTGTTGGTATCGCTGAAGAAATATCTTCCGCTCGCATCGATACCACCGGTACGGAATACGCTCTTATACATGCTGAAGGTGAGCGAATTCCTTTTCTTGCCACCCAACCAGGGCTCGGTAAATGAAAAGTTGTACGACTGGTACGCGCGGCCGTTCGATTGTATGCGCATACTCAGCTTTTGCCCGTCACCGGTAGGTAATGGGTCCCATGCTTTTTTGTTGAGAATATTTTTGATGGAGAAGTTGTTGAACGATACACCCAGCGTACCGGTTAAACCGATACCACCGCCCCAACCGGCGCTCAGCTCGAGCTGATCAGAAGATTTTTCTTCAACACTATAATGTATATCCACCGTTCCGTCTTCAGGATTGGGAACGGGATTAATGCCGATCTTCTCCTGGTTGAAGAAGTTCAGCTGTGCAATTTCACGTTGTGAACGAATGAGGTCCTGACGGCTGAATTTTTCACCGGGCAGGGTACGCAACTCACGGCGGATAACGTGCTCTTTTGTTTTTTCGTTACCTGAAATGGTAACGTTCTTGATAGTGGCCTGCGGCCCTTCCTGTATACGTATCTCGAAGTCGATAGTATCGTTGTAAACGGCGGTTTCCACCGGTTCAATCCGGAAGAACAGATAACCGTCGTCCATATAATAGCTACTGATGTCGCCGCCTTCCTGCGACATTTGTTTACCCAGTTTTTTGTTCAGGATCTCGAGGTTATAAATATCACCTTTCGAAATACCTAACATAGCGGTAAGCACCGTATCGGTAAACTTGGTATTTCCCTTCCAGGTAACATTACCGAAATAGTAGCGATGGCCTTCGTCTACTTTTATATCGATACGCAGGTTACCTTTCTGGTTATAATATTTTTTTTCGTCTACAATGGCAGCGTCGCGGAAACCGAGCGAGTTGTAGTATTCCAGCACTTTCTCCTTATCTTCTTCATACTTCTTCTCATTGAACTTGGCCGAGCTGAATAGTTTAAAGCGGAAATAAGGATCGAGAAACTCCTTGGTTTTGGTTAGCGATAAGAAGCCGGCGTCTCTCAGGTAATCTTTGAACAATATCTTGCCGCTGGTATTGGTACCAAACGGGCTTTGTGTGGTATCGGCATAGAGGGTAAACTTGGTCATTTCCTTGGTACCCTTCAGCTGTTTTTTCAGTTTTGATTCAATTACCTGATCGTTGCCAAAAAAGCTCACGTTATCGATACGTACTTTATGGCCTTTTTCAACATACAGGTTCAGGACAATTGAATTGGGCAATGCAGGGTCTGTAGCTTCTTCTATACGAACGGAGGCGCTTTGAAAACCTTTGTCGGTATAGAACTTCTTTATGGCTTCCTCGGCTGTGCGTTTAGTGTTTTCCGTAACCACCCGGCCTTTTATCAGACCGATCTTTCCTTTCAGTTCGTCCTGGTCGGCTTTTCGAACCCCTATAATATGGAAATCTGACAGGGCCGGCCGTTCTGAAACCTGGATCTCTATAAATAATTTATTGCCTTCGAGTTTGGTAAAAAAGATCTGAACGTTCGAGAACAGGTGCTGGTTCCACAGGTTAATGATGGCCTTGCTAAAGTTATCGCCCCCCGGTATCATTACTTTATCGCCTACATTAATGCCTGCAATGGAAATAAGCAGCTGCTGATCGTACCGTTTTGTACCGGTAACAACAATGCCACCGATATAATATTCTTTGGGAACTTTTGAGGTAACTATATTCTCTAATTCCGGATCAATAGACGTTGGAACAGTGTCGGTAACTACCTGGGCACGGAGTGAACCGACTGTTAATGATGCAAATACCAGTAAAAAAATACTAAAAGTACGCGAACGCTGCATTCCGGGGAGTTTAAAGTGGAGCAAATTAAGGGGGATTTATTAAAAGGGTTTGTTAAAAAGGACACTAATCGACGGAATCATAAAATATTCATGACCAATTCGTAATTATCCGTTTATATGCTCCTTATTAACCTGGTCGCCGGTTTTTCCAAACCTTCTTTCACGCTTTTGAAAATCCAGGATGGCTTCGTACAGGTTCTCCTTCCGGAAATCGGGCCAGCGAACATTGGTAAAATACAATTCTGCATAAGCTAGTTGGTATAATAAAAAGTTACTGATGCGGTATTCACCGCTGGTTCGAATCATTAATTCAGGATCGGGGAAATTGCTGGTGGCCAGGTACTGTTGCAGGGTGTTTTGAGTGATGGCCGCAGGGTCTATTCTCCCTGCTTTTACATCTTCAGCTATGTGCTGTACGGCCTGTACCAGTTCCCACCGGCTGCTGTAACTCAATGCCATTACCAGGTTCAAACCGGTATTCCGGCTGGTTATCTGCAGCGATTCGTTCAGTTCCTTTTGTGCATATTCGGGCAACATCTTTATGTCGCCTATTACATGCAGCTTAATGTTGTTCTTATTGAGTGTTTCGGTTTCCTTGCGAATGGTTTCTACCAACAGTTCTATAAGACCCGTTACTTCCATTTGAGGCCGGTCCCAGTTCTCGGTAGAAAATGCATAGAGTGTAAGGTATTCAACGCCCAGTTCGGCGCATCCTTCTACTATATTGCGCACGCTCTCCACGCCATGAAAATGGCCATAGAGGCGATCCTGTCCCTTTTCTTTCGCCCATCTCCCATTCCCGTCCATAATAATTGCTATATGGCGAGGAAGTCGTTGAAGGTCAATTTGCTCCCGTAGGCTCTGCATACCCTTTTTTTGAAGGGCACAAAGGTACGGAAATCAACAGACAATGGGCAATTGGCAATAGACAATTGGCATTTGGCAACAGGCAATGCCCAATACCGTTCAAAATACGGGTTTACCAATTGTTAATTGCTTATTACCAGTGGATTAAATAAAAAGGCAATAGGCAATCCGAAAGTTCAGATTGCCTATTGCTTTGCATAATTTGTTAAATAATTGACAACAGGAAGGCGGTAATAGAACAGCCGGTAAATCGCAAGCCTTGCCTATTGTCTATTGCCCATTGATTAATTGGCAGACGGGCAACGATATGAAGTAAGGTTAAATGACAGGGTTATCTCGGCTAACACGTAAGCGTCTTTTTGTTTTGAATAACCGCGCTGGCGGCCTTCGATGCCGATAATGTCGCCGGTTTCGTAAGAACGGTCCTGTAATAACTGGGCTGCCGAGGGTGTACCGTCGGGTAATGGTGGAAATTTATCGGAACCTACATAGGTTTTGCTCACATCATCGAGATAATCGGTAGTGGTATACCGGTACACTACTTCAAAACCAAGGTTCATGCGATCGTTGATGGCATATTTAACCCCAACGCCAATGGGAAATACAAGCGCCATGGTATTGTAGGGCTTGCGGTCGGGATAGGCACCTGTGCCCTGGCCTTCCGTTCCCAACGGGCGAAGAAAATATTTCTGGCCGTTGAGGTAAGCAAAAGGATCGTAGCTGAAAATACCGGCTCCCAGCGTCACATATGGAGTGAAGTTGTAATAAGGATCAGCGGGAATAAACTTGTAAAAGTTGAAATCGCCCTGCAGGGTAAGCTCAAATACATTTGAGTTGAAGCTCAGGTTGCGGCGACGCTGATAATCATTCTGGGTATTGTAAACGTCTGAATAACCAAGGCGGGCATAGTGGGCGGCAATACGTAATGCAGTGTAGTTGCCGAATTGTTTACGAAAAAATACACCAACAGCCGGTTTGGGCCTGTTGAGTTTTGCTCTTGTGTTCAGGTCGCCAAAATAATGTCCAACACCTGCCGATATGCCAAACTCACCTTGCTGTACAATACTTTCATATTGGGCAGTAACCTTTTGCACACATAGTACGGAATTAAAGAGTAGTGCTGTTACAACCAATTTCTTCATAATTCGCAATTTAACATTAAGAACCGGATTTGCCGGTAAATTTTCTTTGTAATAAAAGTTAATTCCTCGTGTCTAAACCCCACGATAATTTGTTACGCAGGGTTTGAAGGAAGTTGTTCTCATTCAACCGTACAAGGCTAATAGTAAACGATTCGCGACGTACGGCCAGCTGTACTTTTTTATCTACGAGTTCTTTTCTGGAGTCAAGGGCACAAATGAAGTGGTCGGTCCTGCCTTCGATTTCAAAGGATATTATATTATCATCAGGCACTATAATAGGCCGAACATTCAGGTTATGTGGGGCTACGGGGGTAATTACGAAACTGGAGGATTCAGGAAAAACCACGGGACCATTACAGCTTAGCGAATAACCGGTTGAACCGGTAGGTGTTGCTACAATAACGCCATCAGCCCAGTATGTATTTAAAAATTCACCATTCAGGTACGTGTGAATTTTTATCATGGGTGATGTATCTGTTTTATGAATAGCAAATTCATTTAATCCGTATGGTACATCGCCGAACAATGGTTTGCTCGCATCCAAATGAATTAACGATCGCTTGTCTATTAGTATTGTGCGCTTGACCAGGGATTGTACCGCAATGTGCAATTCTTTACTGCCGATGCTGGCCAAAAACCCGAGGCGGCCAAAATTTATCCCCAATACCGGAATATTTTTGTCGCGCACCAAGGTAACGGTATCCAGTAAAGTACCATCACCCCCAAGGCTTATTACAAAGTCGATAGATTCGGTAAGATCGCCCGAATCGGAAAAAACGGTTGTTTTTTCTGAAAAACGAACCGATGACTGTATCATTTCATAAAAAGGCTTGTATATAACCGGATGAATATTTTCCTTGGCCAGTTCATCGAGCAACTGCTGCACTTTGTTATACTGGTCATCATCAATAACCCGGCTATAAATGGCTACCTTCATACTATGCGGTTAAAAAATTTACCTATCGGTTAAAAATCATTCTTGATGTGTAAAAATAATCCGTTTTGTCCTAATTGGTTGAAGCTGTAGTCGAGCCGCAGAACGAAGTCATAGAAAGATACAATGTCGAGCCCTGCCCCACCAGTATACAACATGCGGTTCGTGAGGGAGTTATTGGTAAAGTTCTTATTATAGGAATATCCTGCATCGCCAAATATGCGGGCGTAAATGCGGAATGGAATACGATCGTGCGATTTTGATTTGATATAAGTAGGCACACTGAATTTAAATAACTGGTGCCGGTAGCTGTTCCGCACCAGTAAACCGGCTGCGCCATCTATCACATAGTCTTCCAGCCCACGCAGGTACATATCGCCATAGCCGAACATCCGCTGGTTTATATACGGCTGGCTGAATGGAAAACGCAACATTCCCACTGTTTGCAAACTGAAGAAATCTTTTTTGGTCAGTTCCCACCCCCTGGTTGCGCGGCCGCTGATCTGCCACTGGTTCATTTCCTTATTGTAACCTCGTTTTGCTATGGTAGCGTCGGCCAGCCAGCCTTTCAAAGGGAAAGGCTTGTAATCGACATTTACATAGCTGATGCTGTATAACAATTCAGGAAAGCTGATGGTACTCCGGTGGTAACCGTAATATTTGGGATTGAGTTCGTTTATACGTGGGTCAACCGACTGGCGTGTGTAAGATAATGACACAAGGTGCGTAGTTCTCAGGCCCGGCCGGTAGGTGTAATCTATATGGCCCGACCATACTTTTATGCCGCCCTGCAATGAATCTACAAAACGTTGCTGGTTGTCGATAGTTGCGTAATTGATCTCGCGATTGAACGAATACGAGAAACCGATCTTGTAACCGTGCTTGAGCGATTTGTTCGCATAAGGCTGATCGTACTGAAATTGTATTTGCTGGGTGTAACCGGTAATAAGCCACAGTTTCAGTTTATCGTTCCGGCCGGTGAAGTTGTTGTAGGTAAATTTAAACCCGTAGTTGATGCGATCGGCGCTATACCCCTGCTTGGCCCATTCGTTCAGGTTTCGGTCAACCGGTTTCAGATAGGGAATGGGGAAAATATACCAGCGTTCTTTTACCTGTATGAGAATGTCGACCTCATAACCGCGGAATGCTTTCAGCGAAATAATGACCTCATTGAATAAAGTGGTATTGATGAGCTGCTGGCGCGAGATCTCGAAGCCTTTTACCAGGTCGGGCAAATAAATGGAGTCGCCGGGTTTAAATGGCAACTCGCGTTGAATAATGTAAGGCTTGGTTCGTTTATTTCCTTCAATTATTATTTCGCCTACAACAAATGGTGTAGAGTAGTTGTTATTGTAATCCGGGGCAACAATTGTTCGGGGAGAGTTGTTATTAGCATATTCAGGCGCAGCCATTGAAGTGGAATGTACGGAATCCACCTGGGAGGGTTGTGCATATCCCAGTGCCACGCAACACAACAAGTTTGCTAGTATACAGTAAAATTTCTTTCCCATTCACATGCCCCGGCAAGCAGTTGCTTGTGTTTTCAAAATTTTAAAAATAATGCTGCCCTGATCCTACTGTTGTGCTAAATATTCAGATAATTCATCAAGTGGTCGTAATTGTTCCGCAGTTCGTTCTCGTATAGTTCTTCGCCAAAATAGTATTTCACATTGTATTCATACCGCTGAAATGTAGCAACAATATCGGAAATCTCGAATTTATTGATTTTTATTGCTACAAAAAAGGAACTGGTGTTATTATCCCAATAACTATTTAACTGCGTGATCTGTGCGTCATTGGTCTCTACCAGTTTGCTGAGTTCCGAAAAAGAGAAGTTGCGTTGTTCCATTTCCAGCACGATCAACCCGCCAGGCTCGCTGGCCCCTGTGGTTTTACCCAGCTCTTTTAACAGGTCGATGGCTGCAATGCACCCTACAAATTCATTTTTCTCTTTGTCTACAACCGGTACCAGGGAAAGATTATAATCATTCAAAATTTGTACCGCCTCAATAAAGTGAGTATGGGCGTGTACGGCCACTTTTGAAAAGTGGGTATCAAAAGATTGGAGAGTAGCGCGTTCGTCGAGATTCAGCAGGTCTTCCTCAAATACAAGACCCAGGTACTTTTCTTCGGCTACTACGGGTAACTGCATAACATGGAACTCCGACATCAGGTCCAGCGCCTGAATAACCGTGTCACTCAAATTGAGTGTGGGAATCGTGGCTGATATTAATTCTTTATTAAGCACTGAATCAGAGTTTACCTGTCCTATAATAGTGTTATACGATAAACACGTGTAACCGGTTTGTATTATCGCCAAAAAGAAATAAAATAACAAATAGGTATTAACCTTAGCAAATAGTGAGGCTATTACCTTAACCAAATATAATCAATTATGACGATAGCATTTAGGCTACCGCTGCAGGCTCATTTAATTTTGTCAAAAATTTATGGAGAATGCGGTTGAATTCGTCTGGTACTTCCATCATTGGCGCATGACCGCATTTATCAATGAAATGCAGCTCGCTGTTTGGAATTAACCGATGAAACTCCCGGCCTACGAACGGCGGGGTAATGGCATCATTATTACCCCAGATCAACAATGTGGGTTGTTTGATTTGATTGATATCCTCGCCCAGATTATTTCTAATGGCACTTTTTGCAAGCGCAATTATTTTTATGGCTTTCAAACGGTTGTTTACGATCTCGTATACCTCGTCAACCAGTTCTTTGGTGGCAATTTTGGGATCGTAAAAAGTAAGTTCCGTTTTCTTTTTTATATAATCATAATCACCGCGTTTGGGATAAGTGTCGCCCATACCATTCTCAAATAAACCCGAACTGCCGGTTAAAATGAGCGATTTTATGCGTTCGGGCTGTTTCAGCACGTGTAAAATGGCTACATGGCCGCCCAAAGAATTTCCGAGCAGGTGTACGTTGTGAAAATCGTGATATTCTATGAACTTATGTACAAACTTCTGCAGGCCTCCAACTGAAGTATGCAGCAGGTCCATATCAAGCAAAGGGAGTATGGGAACCACTACTTTGTTGTGGTTCTTGAAGTAATTGATCAAATCACCAAAGTTGCTGAGGGCGCCGAATAATCCATGCAAGAGTATCAGCGGTTCGCCTTCACCTTCTTCAATATACTTGAATTTATCCACTTGTTTGATCGTATAATTCATCAGCTATGTCTGTTCAAGTCAGTCAATTAATCGCTAAAATAAACGTTTTAATGCAAATAATACACCCTTGCAGTTTTCACCCTGCAATTTTAATGTAAGCTACTGATTTTTTTACGTTTTTATACCGGTACAACCCCCAAACTAAGGCGTAACTTCCGGCTGTACCTGCTGCTGTTTTGCCAGCCCGTCAAAAAAGTTTCCGAGCTCAGTGAACATATTTTTAAAGGCTGGTATCAGTTTGCCAAAGCCATCGATTACCCAGGGGCCCATCGGTTGTAAAAAAGGCCAGGTAACCGAATTAGCGATGGTTTCATCGCTAATGAGCTTTACCTTATTAACAAAGAACAGCACCACACTGAGTGTAAACATATACAAAATAGCGAATAAAATAATGCCGCCTATTTTGTTGGCCCAGCCCATCATGGCCATTTCAACCGTTGCCTCCAGCAGGCTGGCCGCCCAGCGTACCAGTAAGACCACCCCAATAAAAACAACAGCAAATGAAATAAAAGGCAGCCACTTCGCAGATACATTAACGGAATCTTTTAAATAATCTGCTACAACTACCGATAATTTCATGGCCGCAGCAATACCTGCAATAAACGCAAAAATGGAGAATACTGCAACAATAAGGCCCCGCCGTAATCCTTTGATAATGGCCAGAACCAGAAATATTAGAACTAATACATCTATGATCATAGTTTCTGAAGTATACGGGCTGTACATAGGATATTGAACCTCCTACCGCTTACTTCACATCTCTTACTTCAAAATCTAAGAACACGAATTTCAGGATAGGCTCTTATTCGCAACTACTTTGCCAGCAGCTCTTTCACCAGCGCACTTATGGCCTTTCCATCGGCCTTACCCGCTAATTGTTTGGTAGCCACCCCCATCACTTTACCCATATCGGCAGGTGATGAAGCGCCCGTTTCGGCAATAATACCCGCAACGATGCTCCTCAGCTCCTCGGCGCTCAATTGTTTGGGAAGGAATTTCTCTATCACCTCAATTTCTTCCTGCTCTTTTTGTGCCAGATCGGCCCGGTTCTGCTGCTGAAAGATCTCCAGCGAATCTTTTCGCTGTTTAACCAGCTTCTGCAATAATTTTATTTCATCCTCTTCCCTGATCTCACCCGCTGCACCTTCTGAGGTTTTAGCCAGAATAATGGCAGCTTTAATGGCACGCAAACTACGCACCGTTTTTTCATCCTTGGCCAGCATGGCTGTTTTCAGGTCAGCCTGGATCTTTTGTTCTAAGCTCATACCGTGGCTATTTTTGGAATTATAATTTATTTTCTTTCAATTGAATATCGCGAAAACGAGCATAAAAGTCCTTCGCAAAGTTCTTCATCATATCAACCAGTTCCTGCTGATGGGTTGCCCGGTCAAAGCTATCTGCCATCGTCATGATGGTTTGATAATAAAAATCAGCCATTTCATCTACCATCATTTCTTTGGTCCACAGGTCCATTCGCAATGCCGATTTATCGGCGCCATCCCAAAACGACAACATCATGGCTCTGGCCTTCTGGCCCTGGTCCTGCGTACTATCAGTCGCCTTCCACAATATTTGTTCTGGAATATTTTTCTCGTCCAGCGACACATCAATTGTAATAGTCGATTGCCTCATTTTATTTTGATTATCAGTTTTTTATATTTTGAACCGCAAAAGTACACCGATTTTATAGTTTTTAGTGTCTGATTATTGGCAGAACACTGTAAATGTATATTAAACCACTTTCCGGCAAAAAAAGTTACAACACATTCAGGTTTTTAACTATACAGCCTTTTGAAAAAATAACACACTAACTTGTTGGCAAATACAAGATTATTTGATAATTTGGGGCATACGCTTGAAAATCCTCAATTTTTTTAAGAAACCCTACCCATAGCAAAAATCGGTATCCTTAGAAATTTACCTCTGTCAAAGCCAGACTGCCATTTATAGGTGTTTTGTAATTATAATTATTTATGAAGGGTTTGTGTTGGGGTTTTAATCTCTTACATTTAATATAAAGCACATTTCCAAAAGACCTCTGATCTGTTTTTTTAACCATTATCAATAGCCTGCCTGCCCCAAAAGTTGGTGCGGCAATGCCATAACATCATTAACCTGTGGAAAAACCAATTCTCTATAGAAAAGGCCTAAACAAAGGCCTTTTCTTTTTGTAAACTTACTTTGTTACTTTTGTTAACCTTATATTTATAGAATGAACAGTATAGAAAAAATGGAGTATAATACGACCAGGAACCACCTGGCAATGCGTGAGTATGGAAGGCATATACAGAAAATGATCGAATATCTGTTGACGATCGAGGACCAGGAAACCCGGCAGCGAAACGCCTATGCTGTAATTGAGCTGATGGGCTTTCTGAACCCACACCTGAAAAACGTTGAAGATTTCAGACATAAATTATGGGATCATCTGTTCCTGATCTCTGATTTTAAACTGGCAGTTGATTCACCTTACCCCATTCCCACCCGGGAAACGTTGAAATCGAAACCAGGACCATTGCCGTATCCCAAACGCTATCCTAAATTCTCGCACCTGGGTAAAAACCTCGAGCTGGTGATCAATAAGGCATTGCATGAAGAAATGCCTGAAAAACGCCAGGGTTTTGCCAATGCCATTGCCTACTACATGAAACTGGCCTATAACAACTGGCACAAGGAAACCGTGCATGATGACGCCATTCAGGGCGAGCTTACCAATATTACCAGCGGCCAGCTCACCTTTACCAATACGCCATATGTGCGCCAGCATCGCCCCAACGAAAACCGCGACCGTGACCGCGATCGTGGCGGCTACGGCGATTACCGCAATAAACGGGGTGGCCAGAAATTTCAGGGCCGTGGCGACCGCGATAACCGCGGCGGCGGTGGCGGCGGACGTGATAACCGCAACGACCGCGGCGGCAAGTTCAAGAAAAGATACAAATAAGGATTTCGATTTCGGGATTTCGTGATTTTGAGATTTGTCAGAAAGCTTTAACCAATTGAAATCCCAAAATCTGCAAATCTCAAAATCAAAAATCGAACGTCAGCCCTCTGCCGTCAGGCGCGAGGATAAAGATTAAATAATAAATAGAACCCCGACAGTAAAACCTATTGTCGGGGTTTTATATTTGCACCTTATTTTAACGTACCATTGATCAAAACCGTTCCCCCCGAATCAACTAAAACCGGGGACAACCCACGGGTCAAAAAAACCAGGAAAAAGTAACTATGAATTCTTTTGAAGTCATCGGCGGTAAAAAATTAAAAGGTGAAATAGTTCCGCAAGGCGCAAAAAACGAAGCACTGCAAATAATCAGTGCCGTATTGCTTACCTCACAAAAAGTAACTATTACCAATATTCCAGACATCCTGGATGTAAACCTGCTTATTGAATTGCTGGGGGAATTGAACGTAAAGATCGAACGCCCGCAACGCGATACCTGCATTTTTCAGGCCGATGACGTGAACGTAGATTACCTGCGCAGCGATGCCTATAAACAAAAAAGCGGCCGCCTGCGCGGCTCTGTTATGCTGGCCGGTCCTATGCTTGCCCGTTTCAGAAAGGCCTATATTCCTAAACCCGGCGGCGATAAGATCGGCCGCAGAAGACTGGATACTCATATCATTGGTTTCGAAAAGCTGGGCGCTTCCTTCAATTACAGTGGCGATGGCTTTTTCGAACTGCAGGCGCCAAATTTAAAGGGCACCTACCTTATGCTCGACGAGCCTTCCGTAACCGGTACCGCCAATATTATTATGGCGGCGGTAATGGCCGAAGGCACTACCACTATCTACAACGCAGCCTGCGAACCCTATATTCAGCAGTTATGCAAAATGCTCAACCGCATGGGCGCTAAGATCACCGGCATCGGCAGCAACCTGCTTAATATCGAAGGCGTACAGTCATTGGGCGGAACCGAGCACCGTATGCTGCCCGATATGATCGAGATCGGCTCTTTTATTGGGCTGGCGGCCATGACACAAAGCGATATCACCATAAAAAATGCCGGCATCGAACACCTCGGCATAATACCCGAAAAATTTAAACAACTGGGCATTCAGCTGAACTTTAAAGGCGACGATATTCATGTACCCGCCCAGGAGGTGTATGAAATTCAAACCTTTCTCGACGGCGGCGTACTTACCATTTACGATCATCCCTGGCCGGGTTTTACCCCCGACCTGCTAAGCATTGTGTTGGTGGTGGCCACCCAGGCCCGTGGCAGTGTGCTTATACACCAAAAAATGTTCGAAAGCCGCTTGTTCTTTGTTGACAAACTCATCGATATGGGCGCCCAGATCATCTTGTGCGATCCCCATCGCGCAGCAGTGGTTGGCCTCGGCCGCGAACAGAAACTGCGCGGCATTCAAATGAGCAGCCCCGATATCAGGGCAGGCGTATCGCTGCTGATCGCAGCGCTGAGCGCCGATGGAAAAAGCGTGATCCAGAACATTGAACAGATCGACCGCGGTTATCAGTATATCGACAAACGCCTGCAGGCATTGGGCGCCGATATAAAACGGATTTAAAGCAGCTGCCTGTTTCCTGTTCCCGGTTTTCCGGGCAAAAAAAATTTTGGTGACTCCTATAAATTGCTCACTGATCGAAGTTCAAAATTCCCGGCAACCGGAAACCGGTAACCGGGAACCATATATAGAACCCACAAACTACCTATTGATCCATGTTTCAACCGAAGAACAAAATAATAATCATCACCGCCCCTTCCGGAGCGGGCAAAACGTCCATTACCCATTTTCTATTGAAGAAATTCCCGCAGCTGGCGTTTTCGGTATCAGCCGCTACCCGCAAAGGCCGCCCGCACGAAAAAAATGGGCTTGATTATTATTTTATTTCTGAAGAAGATTTTACCCGTAAGATCCAGCATAATGAATTTGTGGAATGGGAAATGGTTTATGAGGGTAAATATTATGGTACCCTGAAATCTGAATTACAACGCATCTGGAACAATAACCAGGTTCCCGTACTGGATATCGATGTAAAAGGCGCCATTCACGTTCAGCAACAATACCCCGACACCATCCTGTCGATCTTTGTGGAACCGCCTTCCGTCGATGAATTGAAACGGCGGTTAAGCTCAAGGGGTACCGAAACCGAAGAAAGTTTACAGGCCCGGGTAAATAAAGCCTCTTACGAGATCTCGTTCAAACACCATTTTAGCAAAATAATCCTTAACGACAACCTCGATCATGCCTGCCAGGAAGCCGAACAGGTAGTGGGGGAATTTTTGGATAGTTGATCTCCCGCTTTTTTTATATATTTTCGTACCAGACTATGAGTTTTGTTACCATTTTAGGCATTTGCATCGGCATTGCCTTTTTGTTGGTCGCTTATTTTGCCGGCATCGAGGTGGCTTTTACGGCTGCCAACCGGCTGAATATTGAATTGAAAAAGAAGCAGGGCGCCAGCAGCGGTATCTTATTGTCGAACCTTTTCGACAATCCTTCCCGCTTTATCGGCACCAACGTTGTCGGTTTCAGTTTTTTTCTTACCGTATTTGTTTTACTGGCCTCCGTTTATTGGGATGAACTGGTAAACCGGATGCTGCTCGATCTCAGCGCCCGTTCATGGATCTCTTTCTTTCTGCTTCTCCTTAAGATCTTAGCGGCATGGGCGGTGATAATACTCTTTGGGGAGTGCATTCCCAAAGCCATTTTCAAAGCCAAAAGCGACTCGTTGCTGTCTTTTTCGGCCCGAATAGGCCTGCTTGGCTTTTTCGACCAGTTGTTCTACTGGATAGCCGCTGCCTTTGTAAAGCTTTCCATTTTTATCCTGAACGTGATCTTCGATATGCGCATCGATAAGCGCAAGGAACCGTTTTCCCGCAGCGACCTCGACCATTTCTTTCAACAAACCAGCGAATACAACAGCGAGGGTTCCGATATGAATACCGAGCTGTTCGAGAACGCCCTTTCGCTGCCCAAAATAAAAGTGCGCGAATGCCTGGTGCCCCGTAAGGAAATTGAGGCCATTGAATTGAATACCACCGTTGAGGAGGCACGCAAAAAATTCATTTCAACCCGGTTGAGCAAACTGATCGTGTACGGCGGCAACATCGACGCCATTCTGGGTTATATTCACCAGCTCGATCTGTTCAAACAACCCGACCATATAAAGGAAATCCTGCTGCCCATACCCGCTATACCAGAAAGTATGAGCGCCACCGACCTCATTAATAAATTCACCCGCGAACGTAAAAGCATCGCCTGGGTTGTTGACGAATTTGGTGGAACGGCAGGCATTGTTACTATGGAAGACCTGCTGGAGGAGATCTTTGGCGAGATCCGGGACGAATATGATGTGGAAGAATTTGAAGAGAAAATGATCTCTGAAGATGAGTATATCTTATCGGGCCGGCTCGAACTGGATTACCTCATAGAAAAATACAAGCTCGAATTCCCTGAGAACGATTCAGAAACCCTCTCGGGTTTTATCATACACCAGCATGAAACCATTCCCCGCCTGAAAGAACGCATCATCATCGGTAATTATGAATTTGAGGTGATGAACGTAAGCGATACCAGAATTGAAATGGTAAGGCTGAAGATCTTAAGGTAGGTTTCCGGGTACCAGATACCGGCTGTCTGTTTTGTACCTCCCCGGTAAATTATTAACATCCTGCAACGCATAGCTGGTAACTGGCAATTTGCGCCGGTAACCGGCAACCATTTCAACCCCTTAACAAGCTTTTAGTTGCTACCTACCGTTTAAGCCTTAAATTTGCCGCGCTTTTACTATTATTTTTCAGACTTTATGCGATCCTATGGCGAGTACCTTTTTTGAAAGAAGGAGCAATGATAGCGAAATGACCTTTGTTGACCACCTGGAGGCGCTCCGATGGCATATTATGCGATCGGTGATAGCAATTATGGTGGCGGCGGTAGTCATTTTTTTAAATATCGACTGGGTTTTCGATAACGTGGTAATGGGCCCCGTGCGTAATAATTTTGTCTCATACCGGGCATTATGTAACCTGAGCCATGCCCTTCATATTGGCGATGCGTTGTGCATGCCACCCATTCCGCCGGGATATAAATTGCTGGGCACTACGGTAAGTGGTCCCTTTATGTCGGCCATTCAGATCGGCATTGTAGGCGGTTTAATAGCAGCCTTCCCCTTTATTTTCTGGGAATTCTGGAAATTTGTAAAACCGGCATTATCGCCTAAAGAGTTGCAATACAGCCGTTACGCTATATTTTTTGTATCCCTTTTCTTTTTTATAGGCGCTTCGTTCGGCTATTTCGTATTGGGACCTTTCACTTTTAATTTCCTTGCCAACTTCAACCTCGGTAAGGCCGGAATGTTCGAATACAAACCTTCGCTGAACGATTATATCGACAACCTGGTAAATATTATTTTGGGTTGCGGTATTGCGTTCGAACTGCCCATCCTTTCCTATGTGCTCACCAAAATCGGCATCGTTACGCCCCGTTTTCTGACAACGTATCGTAAATACGCCTATGTGGCCATCCTGATGGTGGCGGCTATCATTACGCCTTCACCCGACTGGACCAGCCAGATGATCGTATTTTTGCCGTTGGTGTTACTGTACGAGTTAAGCGTTATCGTATCAAAACGCGTGTATAAAAAAGACCAGGAAGAGCAGAATAACTGGCAATAATAAAATCTTATAAACAGATAACTAAAGCATATATGTTCGATCTTTCAAAACCCATTGCCATCGGCAGCGATCATGCGGGATTCGACTATAAAGTGGCAATCGTAAAATGGTTGACCGAGAAAGGATACCAGGTAAGTGATAAGGGGGTTGATGAGAATAAATCGGTTGACTATCCCGACTATGCGCATCCCGTAGCCGATGCGGTAGAAAAGGGCGAATCGGCATTTGGCATTCTGTTGTGCGGAAGCGCCAACGGTGTTTGCATTACCGCCAATAAACACCAGGGCATAAGGGCCGGACTGGCCTTTGAGCCCGAAGTGGCCAGGTTGATCCGCCAGCACAACGACGCTAACATTATAGGCATACCCGCCCGTTTTGTATCGCTTGATGTAGCCAAAGAAATGATAACGCTGTTTATTGAAACCCCGTTTGAGGGCGGCCGCCACCAGACCAGGGTGAATAAAATAGCCTGCGCATAAGTTTATTGAAAGTGTTTAATGAAGCCGGAAGAAGAGCTCAGGTAAGTTCTTTTCCGGCTTTTTGTATTCCTGCATGTACACCAAAAACTTTGGCAGCATTTTTTATCTACCCTCCCTTTTGAATTTTTTCAATCCCGAAAATTAAACCCGCATTAAAAAAATAAGTCGAACCACGGTTCAAATAAGTTACCAGATCCTAAATTCTCAGAACCCCATCCATATTAATAAGTTATACAATATTTTTTTATCGCCCGTTTTTATTCCAAACCAAATAATCCGTTTTTATGAAGATCGACCGTTTACTTAAAACGACCGTTTTTAGCGTTACATTCACTATGGCCATTGCTCTTACCCAAAACGCCAGCGCCCAGGATGCCAATGCCAATCCCGCTGCCACCGAAAAACAGGCAAACCGCGACCGCCGTGAGGATAAACGGGACAAGGTTGAAGATCGACGCGAAAAACGCGAAGCCAATGCCGACAGAAAAGAAGACCGCAAAGACAAACGCGAAGACCGCCGGGATGTAAGGGAAGATAAACGCGATGCCAAAGTGCAGGGCGGCCGCCTCGATAAAGCAGAAGATAAATTAGACAAGGCTGAAGATCGCCGTGACAAACGGGAAGACCGGGCCGATAAAAAGGAAGACCGCAAAGATAAACGTGAAGACCGTCGCGATAGAAGAGAAGACAAAAGAGACAATCGCCTCCGCAAAGATTCAACAGCAGCTTAATACCACTTATATAAAAAGATCGCCCCGGCTGGCCGGGGCGATCTTTTTAGTTATATATCGTAGTGAAGGTAATTACAATCCCAATATATAAGCGAAGATCAGCGGCGCCACAATAGTAGCATCGCTTTCAACAATATATTTAGGCGTATTGATATCCAATTTACCCCAGGTGATCTTTTCATTGGGCACCGCACCAGAATAAGAACCATAGGAAGTTGTAGAATCGGAGATCTGGCAGAAATAGCTCCAGAAAGGCACATCATGCCATTCCAGATCCTGGTACATCATAGGCACAACGCAAATAGGGAAATCACCGGCAATACCACCGCCTATCTGGAAAAAGCCTACGCCTTTGCCTGTGCTATTCTGACGGTACCAGTCGGCCAGCCAAACCATGTATTCAATACCACTCTTCATAGTGGTAGCCTTCATTTCATTTTTGATGATATAAGAAGCGAAGATGTTACCCAGCGTACTGTCTTCCCAGCCACCCACAATAATGGGCAGGTTCTTTTCAGCAGCGGCGATCATCCAGCTGTCTTTGGTGTTGATCTGGTAATTGCTTTCCATTACCTTACTCAGCAACAGTTTATACATGAACTCATGGGGAAAATAACGCTCGCCTTTGGCGTCGGCATCTTTCCACAGTTTAACAATGTTATGCTGAATGCTGCGGAATGCTTCTTCTTCGGGAATACAGGTGTCTGTAACGCGGTTCAAACCCTGCTCGAGCAACTCCCACTCCTGTTGTGGCGTAAGATCGCGGTAATTGGGAATTCGTTTATAGTGATCATGAGCTACCAGGTTCATGACATCCTCTTCCAGGTTAGCACCCGTGCAGCTAATGATATGCACTTTGTCCTGGCGAATCATTTCGGCCAGAGAAACACCCAGTTCGGCAGTACTCATGGCGCCTGCCAGCGTAACCATCATTTTCCCACCTTCCAGTAAATGGGTTTCATACCCCTTAGCGGCATCTACCAGGGCGGCTGCATTGAAATGCCGGTAATGATGTTGTATAAATTGTGAAATGGGTCCTTTGCTCATGATCAGTTTTTTTGTGGCGGCAAAGGTAGGGAAATGAAGATCAATTGGCAATAGCTCACAAGTTACCGGTTGCCAGGTACCTGTTACCGGGAAAACCCGTTACACGTTAAAGGTAATATCGCATTTAACGCCCTGCAACAGGAAACCTGTAACCTGTATTTTGTATTTCCCGGTAACCGGTATCCGGTAACAAAAAAATAAGGCTCCCCGATGAATCGGGAAGCCCTTTCTTTCCAACTAAAACCAACTATAAGAAAAATCTTTATTTATAAATTTTGCTTCCTTTCTTTTTTGAATACATCCCAGCCAATGGTTCCATTCGATTTCAACACGATCTTGTGATCGCTGTCCTCAACCGTCATATAATAAGCATTCTCACTATTGACAGCCATTTCAAACAGATCGGTGATCCAGTAATTGCTGTAATTTTTCTTAAAGTCGGTAAGTAAACTGATTGGCAACTGGCCAGATAAAATATTACGGGTTACACCCATCAGGTTGCCTTGCTGGCCATAATACGCATATACAACCTGTTCATTCAATGTGAAGGTTGCTTTTACAAATTCTTTGGTAATTACCCATTGTACATTTTGTGCGCCGGCAAATTCTTTATTAAACGAGCTTACAACTCTGCCGTTCACTTCTTCATTGTCATTGGCAAAGGCACTACTTATGCCAGTTATAAAAATAAATACGCCAATGAGGACTTTGTTTTTCATGATGCTATTTTTTACTTGTTTTTGATGAATATGGGCATAACGATGCATCCTGGCTATCTGGATGCCATTGCCCGTTTTTTAATTATTAATTTTTAAATTATTGATCGAAGCGGTATGAACTATATGTAGCTGGCTGTTGAAAATTATTACAGGTAACGGAAGAATCTTTTTTTGAAAGCTACATTACCACTTTCCCAAATTATACGCGAAGCAAAATTAATTTCATGGCTATACTTTTAAACGTGACTGATCTGGTTGTTTATTCATTAGTCGACACAAAAGTAAAAGAGGTTACACTGGTAACGCGAAAATTATGATTAATGGCGTTGTATGTTAAAACAGGTTAAACAAAACGCGGTGACGATTGTTACAAAACATCCCACAACCTGCGCTGGTTAAGGGTTGCAGCCAATTTTTTAAATATTTCACAAAACAAGGTTAAGCCATCGTTAAAATGGAATTGTGGAAATGACCGTTACTAAAAAAATAGAATTTTATAAATTCTTTTTTCAGCTTTCCACCTAAAAGCCGTCGTAAAACATTATATTGTAAATACACCAAATCAAAGACCATTGAACTACCTGGCGCATGCATATTTGTCTTTTAATCAACCAGCTATACTGGCCGGCAACCTTTTCAGCGACTTTGTGAAAGGGAAACAGTCTGATCAGTATCCGGCTGATGTGCGCAGGGGAATTTTATTACACCGGGCCATCGACTCCTATACCGATGAGCATCCCGCAACAAGGGAAGCCAAAAACATCTTCAAACCCCATTACCGGTTATACAGTTCAGCCTTTATCGATGTTACCTACGACCATTTTCTGGCAAATGATACGGAACATTTCATCGACGACTCCCTGTCAACCTTCTCCCAGGAAGTGTATACCTCGCTGGCTAAATACCTCGATGTTTGCCCCGAGCCTTTCAGGCAAATGTATCCTTATATGAAACAGTATAACTGGTTGTATAATTACCGCAACCGGTCGGGTATTGAAAGAAGCTTCGAGGGCGTGGTACACCGCTCGGCCTATTTAACTGAAAGCCAAACGGCATTCAGGCTATTTGAAGACAACTATCATAAACTGCAGCAGTATTACACCGATTTCTTTCCCGCCATGCACAAGTTTGCCCGCAAAACTTTAGAGAATATGTAAGCCGGCATAGGGGTTCATTCTTCCAAAATCATCTTATTGTTACCAATTAAAATCCTTTTAAAAGTGATTTGCACCGAAGGATTTTTTGCTTCCTGATCGTTTAATCTGTGTAACTTTTATTTTTGCCGATTAATTACATCACAGGGGGATGTTGCACTCTTTTTCAAAAGGAATGCAAACGCTTGTACAACGCATCCCCTTAAAAAGATCGTCTTACAACTCAAATATTACGATAATGAAGCAGTTGGTGGTTTTATTTTTTGGATTCACATTAGTGAGCGCAGTCGTAAAAGCGCAGTTCAAAGCACCGGCACTCGATAAGTCGCCCATGGATGTGAGCTATTATCCGGCCAATTTCCCTATTCTGAAGGTCCAGAATAAAGCCAGTGACCCTCTATTGGCCCGGGTGTTATACAGCAGGCCGCAAAAAAATGGCCGCAGTGTGTTTGGCGACCTTATTGAATATGGTAAGATATGGCGGCTGGGCGCTAACGAATGTACTGAAATTGAACTGTATAAAGATGTAAAAATTGATAATACCAGGTTGAAGAAAGGCCGGTACAGTATGTACGCCATTCCCTTCCAGGATAAATGGACGCTGATCTTCAATAGAGAAACCGATATTTGGGGCGCTTTTCAATATGACGATAAAAAAGATGTGCTGCGCACCGAGGTAAAACTGGAAAAACAGCAGGAACCGATTGAGACTTTCACCCTGCTTTTCGACAAAACCAATTCCGGCGCCAATATGATAATGGCCTGGGACAATGTAAAAGCAACATTGCCGATCACCATTATAAAATAAGATCATGTACCAGACCAGGCTTTTTTTTAAGATTTGTTCTTTAGTATGGATTTTGGCCGTTGCTTCCGGTTGCGATCAGCATTCTTCAGGCAGCAATAAAGTTACTGTTACCCCCCCATCCGTTGCCAATACGCAGCCTGGTGAAAGAGACCTGCAGCCGGGGCTCGATAAATCGCCCATGGATATGTGCTATTACCCGGTTGATTATCCTAAGATGAAAATGTCGGGCAATTATAAGGAACCGCTTATCGCCCGTATTATTTACAGCAGACCGCAAAAAAACAACCGCGCAGTATTTGGCAACCTCGTCAAATATGGTTCGGTTTGGCGCCTTGGCGCTAATGAGGCTTCCGAGATTGAATTTTTTAAAGATGTGAACATCACCGGCAAAAAGGTACAAAAAGGACGTTATGTTATTTATTGCATTCCGCAGGTAAATGACTGGACGATAGTGTTCAATACCGATCTGTATACCTGGGGCCTTAAGATCGATTCTACAAAAGATCAATACAAATTCACTATTCCCGTAGCCAAAACGCGCTTTCCTTACGAACTTTTCACCATGGAATTTGAAGAGGCCGAAAAAGGCATGAAGCTGAATATGGAATGGGATAGCCTGAAAGCAAGTTTGCCAATTACATGGTAGGCTGGTAGCGGGTGGTTATTGGCAGGCAGGAATACAGCATGTGCCTGGCAAACGAGATCCGGAATGTATTTAAGGCCTGGAGAATATAGCACTGCCGGCGTTAGCAGCCCCACTGGCCACCCCTTACTTACTACTGGCTTTTTTCCCTATCTTGTCGCTATGTGTGGTATTGCAGGTATTATATCAGGAGAGGCTGAACAGGTATCCGTTCCTCGCCTACAACAAATGACCGGCGCGCTGGCCCATCGCGGACCCGATGGCGAAGCGCACTGGATAAATGAAAGCAGTACCATCGGCTTTGGCCATCGCCGCCTCGCTATTATCGATCTCAGCGCCGCCGGTGCGCAACCCATGCACTACCTGGGCCGTTATACCATTGTTCACAACGGCGAGATCTACAATTACATTGAAATAAGAGAAACGCTGCTGCAAAAGGGCTATTCCTTTTACAGCGGGTCAGATACCGAAGTGATAATGGCGGCATACGATTGTTATAGATCCGATTGCCTTCAATACTTCGATGGCATGTTCGCCTTTGCCATTTGGGATGAACAGGAGCAAACGTTGTTTGCCGCCCGCGACCGCTTTGGTGAAAAACCCTTTTATTATTATTTCGATGGCGACCAGTTTGTATTTGCCAGTGAAATGAAAGCCTTATGGACAATAGGAATTGAAAAACAGTTCAACGAAAAAATGTTTTTCAATTACTTCACGCTGGGCTATACCCAAAACCCCGCTAATGGCGAAGAAACGTTTTATAACGGCATCAATAAACTGCCCGCCCGATCATTTATCCTGTATCATTTACCACAACAACGTTTAACCCGTTCATTGTACTGGAACGTCGATGTTGATTTTGTTGATGAATCTATAACCGCCGAACAGGCTGTTGAACAGTTCAATCATTTATTTCATCAATCGGTTCAACGCAGGTTACGCAGCGATGTGCCCATTGGCACTTCATTAAGCGGCGGGCTCGACAGTTCCTGTGTGCTGGCCAGTATTCAATCCATGGCCCCGCGGCAATACAAAACATTTTCAGCCATATTTCCCGGTTTTAAAAAAGATGAATCGGCATGGATAAAAAAAGTGACCGATCATTTTTCCGCCCAAAACTATACCGTACAACCGAATGCCGATGAGGCCATCAGAGATTTTGAAAAAATATGTTACCACCAGGAGGAGCCCTTTCAATCGGCCAGTGTATTAGCGCAATATTATGTGTATGAACGGGCAAAGCAGGAAGGGGTTACCGTATTGCTCGACGGCCAGGGAGCCGATGAAATACTGGCCGGGTATCATAAGTACTATCACTGGTACTGGCAGCAGTTGTTCAGGGAGAACAAGAACAGGCTGCAGCATGAACTTGGCAGCGCACGCCGGTTAGGCATTGCAGAACCCTGGGGATTGAAAAACAAACTGGCTGCCGCCTTTCCATCCTATGCGGGCTGGTACCTGCGGCGCCAACGAGCCAATCAGCAATTGCGGGTGCACGATCTCAATACCTCCTTTGTAAAAGAATATGGCGAATCGTATTACGACATTGCTCACTTTGATGAACTGAACAATATTCTTTACTACAATACATTCGTGAACGGGCTGGAAGAACTGTTGCGGTACGCCGACCGTAACTCGATGGCGCATGGAACCGAGGTGCGCCTGCCTTTTTTGAACCACGAGCTGGTAAAGCTGTTATTCTCCACCCCCGCCTGTTACAAGATCAAAGACGGCTATACAAAATGGCTGCAGCGAAAAGGAATGGAAGATAAACTTCCGGCCGGCCTGGCCTGGCGAACCGATAAAATAGGATTTGAACCGCCGCAACAACAGTGGATGAACAACCAGCGGTTACAGGAGTATATACATGAAGCAAAACGAATCCTGGTAAAACACGGTATGCTGAAAGCGCAGGCCCTGCATAAAAAAATTCAGCCGCAGGAGGCCCATGCGGCTGATAATTATGACTGGCGCTACCTGGTAGCCGGTCAGTTACTGAGCTAAAATCTATAAAAAAACACCCCGGTGCGCTGACTATTTACAAAAAGCCAAACACCCGGGGTGCGTTAAAACCAACATTGGCCTCTATACTTTTTTATACTTTTCAACCTGCTGGCTGTTGCCGTCAACATCTACTTTTATGGTATACCAGTGTGTTTTATCTTCCATCTTGATGTAATAAGCGATCATCCCGTTATAGGTGATCTCAGTAACTCCAAACATTTTCTTCTTTGAATTCTCGCGGGTAATCCTGTTTAAAATATACAACGGAAGTAATTGCGGAGCATAATAACGAATCGAGCTCATCATATTCCCTTCCTTATCATAGTTGACTTTAGAACGTATTCCGCCGCTTACAAAACTAACCGCAAAGTAATTGGGGAACTCTTCCCAGCGTACATCCTCGGCACTGCTGAATGTTTCATTGAAGGCCTTTAATACCTTTTCGTTTGGATCAAATGGATCGAATGCATAAGCTCCTGCTGTAACCAGAGCTGCGAACATAATGGCTATCACTTTTTTCATGGCTGACTTTTTAAATACGTGAATTGATGAGCCAAAAGTATAGTGAACAAATGCCGAAGTCAAGACAATTAGTACCGGCGGGGGGTTCATGACAAGATGTACGAATGTTTTCGCACATTTTGAAGTGGCAAGCCTGTTTATCCAACGCGTGAAACATAGTACCAGCAAGGGTTTGCAGAATGTTTCAGATAATTTCAACCCCCGGGTTAAGCCTTTGTTAAACTGGAAATCCGGATCATGTTTCCGTATGAATTGTATTCCCAACGCAGGAATGAACTAGTTTTATCAATAATCCGCATCTTTGTACCCGGTCGAAGGCCATACATTAATCATATACAAAAACTACAGATGAAACCAGGAACAAAATGTATACACGCCGGTGCAGAACCCGATCCATCAACCGGGGCAATTATGACGCCTATATACCAAACATCGACGTTTGTGCAGGAAGCGCCGGGAAAGAATAAAGGGTTTGAATATGCCCGCTCGCAAAACCCAACGCGTTTTGCGTTGGAAGAAGCACTGGCAGTTATTGAGAATGGAAAATACGGACTGGCATTCAGCAGTGGTGTGGCCGCTACCGATGCCGTCATTAAATTGTTACAACCCGGCGATGAGGTAATTGCAGCCAATGATATGTATGGCGGAACCTATCGCTTATTTACTAAAATTTTCGAAAAATTCGGCATCCGTTTTCATTATGTGAACATGTTGCAGGCAGAAAACATAAAGCCTTACATCAACAGCAACACAAAACTTATCTGGACTGAAACACCCACCAACCCGTTGATCAATATCGTTGATATTGCGGCTGTTGCGGCCATTGCCAAAGCCCATAACCTGCTGCTTTGTGTTGATAATACGTTCGCTTCGCCTTATTTGCAAAATCCGCTCGACCTCGGTGCAGATATCGTTATGCACTCGGCAACCAAATACCTTGGCGGTCACAGCGATGTTATTCAGGGTGCGCTTGTGATGAACGATCAGGCCCTGCGCGACCAATTGTACTTTATACAAAAAAGCTGTGGCGCCGTTCCCGGCCCCATGGATTGCTTTCTGGTATTACGCGGTATAAAAACCCTGCACGTACGTATGGAACGCCATTGCGAGAACGGGGAAAAGATAGCATATTTTCTGCGTCAGCATCCTAAAGTAGGACATGTTTACTGGTGCGGGTTCAACGACCATCCCGGTTATACCATTGCCAA
The DNA here is from genome assembly GCF_002078015.1 of Niastella populi. Taxonomy (GTDB): domain Bacteria; phylum Bacteroidota; class Bacteroidia; order Chitinophagales; family Chitinophagaceae; genus Niastella; species Niastella populi. Next base: position 178,080 of record NZ_LWBP01000002.1, read on the forward strand.
AAAACAAATGCGGGGTTTCGGCGGCATGATCAGCTTTACCCTCAAAGATGACAGTGTTGAAACAGCCATGCAATTATTATCGTCAACCAAAGTATTTGCCCTGGCCGAGAGCCTCGGCGGCGTAGAATCGCTGATCAACCACCCGGCAACCATGACGCATGCTTCCATTCCCCGCGAAGAAAGAATTAAGAACGGCCTTAGCGATTCACTTATCAGGCTAAGCGTGGGTATCGAAGATGCCGAAGACCTCACCGACGATCTCAAAGCAGCAATAGCCTGATCAGATGTGCCAAACCTTGAAGGAGGGACACATCTAACCATTATAATATATGAAACAACCATCTTTAAAAGACTTTCTGAACCGCAAAACGGCGGAGTATAATCAACCTTCGTTCATTAAAGATGACCCAGTTTCCATACCGCATTTATTTACCCGGTTACAGGATATTGAAATAGCCGGCTTTTTTGCCGCGGTGTTTGCCTGGGGCAACCGCACCACCATCATAAAAAAATCGCACGAACTGATGCAGGCCATGGACATGGCGCCGCATCAGTTCGTGCTGCAACACAATGATAACGACCTGAAAAAACTGCTGTCGTTCAAACACCGCACCTTTAACCCAACCGACCTGTTGTATTTCATCGGGTTCCTTAAATTCCATTATTCAAAACACAAAAGCCTCGAAACGGCCTTTACACTGGGCATGGATGCATCCGACGCCACCATCGAAAACGGGCTGGCCCGTTTTCATCACTATTTTTTTTCGCTCGAAGATGTGCCGGCCCGTACCAAAAAACATATTGCAACCCCTGAAAGAAATTCAACCTGTAAACGGCTGAATATGTATCTGCGCTGGATGGTGCGCCGCGACACCGGCGGCGTTGATTTTGGCATTTGGAAAACCATTTCCCCTGCACAACTTATTTGCCCCATCGATGTACACGTGGCGCGTGTTGCCAAACGGTTCAACCTGCTTCCCCGTAAACAGATCGACTGGCAGGCAGCCCTTGAACTAACGGCATGCCTGCGCAAACTGGATGCAGCAGACCCTGTAAAATATGATTTCGCATTATTTGGCCTTGGCGTTGTGGAAAAGTTTTAACGAGTGAGCCACCCGGCAAGCCGACCTACCTTTGCCCTAATTTCCTTTCGCTCCATTGAACTTCCTCAGGTTATAAATAAAGCTCAGCAAAAAATACTGTTGCAGCACCTGTGTTTGCCGGTCTTCAATATAGGTTTGGGTAATGCTGCGCGAAACACCCACATTCTGCCGTAGAATATCGTATACCGCCAACCGCAAAATGCCCTGCTGTTTTTTGAACAACAGGCAATTGACAGCAGCGCTCCACATTGTTACACTCTTATTGAAACCAGGCGCTATCTGGCTGTTATAACTGTATTGCAGGTTATTTTCCAGTATCAGCCATTTGGGCTGGTTCCAGAATGCGCTTACCGAAAATGTTTTGGTATTGAAAGCCGCATCCTGAAGCGATTGCGAATACTGTGTTTTGTTAAACCGAACGTTGAAAGAAGGCATAATGCTCAGCACCTGCTTATATGTAAAGTTCAACCCTATCGATTGCGAAAGGCTGTATGCATTGGATGTTACGCTTACCTGGTTGGTAAAAGTGTGGTTACGGTTGAAGTAACCATTTGAACCGAGGTTCATGCGTAAGATCATATCCCTTTTTTTCCAGGTATGGCTGTATTGCAGGTTGCCCGACATACCAAAATTACCATTGACGTTTACAGGCTGGCTATACTGTTTGCCCACATCATCGAACCAGCTTTGATAAATGATCTGGTTTCGTGTCGTATTGTAAGTAAAGCCGGTAAACCAGTAGCTGTTCCCCTTTGATTCGCGTACCTGTAAATTTATGTTATGAAAGAACGAAGGCCGCAGATCGGGGTTACCTAAATTCACATACAAAGGGTTACTGTTATCAGGTACCGGTTGTAGTTGCTGAATAGATGGCTGCTGGTTTCGGCCATTATAAAATATCGATACGCTACCGGTTTTACTAAAGTGATAACCGAGGTTGGCCGAAGGCGTTACATTGATGTAATACTGTTGCAACAGATTACCGTTGGTAATGGTAAGATTGTCCTGCTGTAAGAACTGTACCCCCGTACCAAGGGCAGCGCGGTATTTATTCTTATTGAACGAAAGGCTTACATCGGGGGTATGCGTTTCATTGATGTTGCGAAATGCATTGGTGAACGCTGTGTCTTCCAGGTCGTACTTGCCGGTTACGGCATTATACCGGTTGGTGATCTTATCTGAATAATTCAGGTTACGGGTATAGTTATACCTGAATATCGCGTTCAGGTTGCTGGTAACCGGTTCTGAATAAGAAGCGGTGAATGACACCACCTTTCCATTGCTTGTTGCATCACTGCGCTGATTGACCACGTCGAGGCTATCGGGTGCGCCATTTTTATAAAACTCGTTTTGTCCCACGTTGTCATTCACCGAGGACTGATCTGAATAATTATAGTTCAACCCGATTGTAAAACCCCGGCCCTGTTTTCTGAACCGCCGGCTAAAAAAGAACTCTGTACTAATATTCTTACCGGTGCCATCGGTGGAATAAGTGTTTTCACTGGTGTTGATCAACCTGCCATCGACCGTGGTAGATCTGGCCTGATTTATATTAACTACATCGCTTTGGGTGGTGCCGAGGTTTGAATTGATGTGCATTTCGGTGAGCGTGTCGATGGTATAACTGGCGTTGAGCGTTAACCGGTGGTTGCTGTAATCGTTAATGCTGTTGTTATCTGAATAATACCAAAATGAGGTATCGGGCAAAATGTTCTGTCGCTGGATCTTTGAAACGTTATCTGTATGGCTGTTGTTATAAAAATAGCTGCCATTCATTTTTATTTGTCTTCCTATATTATCGCTGAAGTTCAAACCGCCCGAAGCGGCACGGGTTAAACCGCCCCCGCCCCCATCGAGCGTGCTTCGGCTGGTAGCGATATTAAAATCACCACCAGCAACACTGCCGCGGTTGGTATTGCTGGCATTGCCAAGAATACTGAATTGTTTTGCCCCATTGAAAAAGTTAACCATTGCGGCGCCTTCATATCGTTCGTTGGTACCATAACCGGCGCTTATTCTGCCAAACCATCCCTTTTGCGCCTCCTTGCGCAAGGTAAGGTTGATGGCCAGGTCTTCATTCCCATCGGTTGTTTTATTGAACCGGGCTTCGCGGGTTTTATTATCAACCACCTGCAATTTATCAATAATGTCCTTGGGCAGGTTTTTGAGGGCGATCTTTGGGTCGCCGCCAAAAAACTCCCGCCCGTCGACGGTTATCTTCGAAACCTTTTTACCGTTGATGGTAACGTTGCCATCCTTATCGACATCGACCCCGGGCAATTGCTTCAACAGGTCTTCCATCATGGCATTGGGCATGGTTTTGAAAGAAGACACATTGAATTCGAGCGTATCGGGTTTTACAGTAACGGGCGGACGAAGCGCCGTGACCGTCACCGCTTTCAGCTCATTGAATGATTTTACAAGCAGGATGGTGTCGAGCCGCAATTCTTTTACATCAACCGGAAGTATAACCGATCTGGAGAGTTCTTCATAACCCCTGTTCGTTATAACAAGCCTGCAAGGGGTATTGAGCGGCACACCGCCAATAGTAAATTCACCTTTACGGGTAGTAATAGCGTAATTGACAAGGGAAGAATCTGAAGTTTGGAAGACGGCAACAGAGGCAGATTCGAGCGTACGCCGGCTTAATGAATCGAGAACCGTACCTTTGATGGTCCCATAACGGGTTCGCTGTGCCTGTGCACAGGTACCAAGTAACAATAAAAAGCATACAATTATCCCGGCACTCCAACGCATATCCTGAGAATAAGGTTAAAATGTTACATGAAGTGAGGGTCAATGAATGCTTTAAATACGCCATTCGCTCCTGGCGCATCCTGCTGTAAAAATACTTAATTGGTGCCACATGAAATGAACCGGTGACAAATTTACTGGAGCGGAGAAGCCCACCGGTTGCTTTGAATATTTTTTTTATGTAAAACGAATTTATATTCACAAGTATGCAAAAGCCTGACGAAAATATTCCCTTCGTACAACAGGAATTGAGCGGCGATTTTAACCTTCCTGTCACAAATGACAGGCAAAAACTCATCGAGGCCCTGGCAGAAGGCATAAATTACCTTATACAGGCCGATTTTGGCCGCCTGCTGAACATTCTTTACCGGATCGATATTTCAGAACAAACCCTGAAACAAACCCTCGAACAGCAGGCCGATAAAGATGCCGGGCTGCTGATAGCCGACCTCATCATTGAACGGCAGCTTCAAAAACAAAAGATGCGGGCACAATTCAAACCGCAGCAGAATATTCCGGATGACGATAAGTGGTGAATAATTCCTAAGTTCGCTACATGAACCTGACAGAGGTAGCAACTTTAAAGCAGGCCCGTGACTTTATTGACCTGCCCAAAAGACTATATGAAAATGATCCGCACTGGATTTGTCCGTTGGATAGTGATGTGGAAGCCATATTCGACCCTTCCCGTAACGTTTTTTTTTCGCATGGTATATTGAACCGGTGGCTGCTGGCCGATAAAAATGGCCGGTACATTGGGCGTATTGCCGCTTTTATCAATTACGAAAAATCGCATAAAAACCCGCAGCCAACCGGCGGCGTAGGTTTTTTTGAATGTATACAGGATCAAAAAGCCGCTTTTTTACTGCTCGATACGGCAAAAGCATGGCTGAAAAGCAAGGGCATGGAAGCAATGGACGGCCCTATTAATTTTGGCGAGAACGATAAATACTGGGGGCTGCTCATTCATGGGTTTAAACCACCCAGCCTTGGCATGAACTATAACCCCGCCTGGTATAAAGATATTTTTGAATCGTATGGTTTCACCAAGTTGTACGATCAGCTTACCAATTTTTTAGACGCCACCACCCCCCTTCCGGAAAGGTTCACTAAAATATCGGATTGGGTAATGAAAAAACCCGACTATTCCTTCCGGCATTTCGACAAATCGCAGTTCGACAAATTTGCCGCGGATTTCCGTGAGATCTACAACGATGCATGGAGCGATTTCGAAAACTTTACCCCCATTGAAATGGGCACCATCAAAGAAAGTTTCAGGCAAATGAAGGCCATTATGGATGAGAAGATCATCTGGTTTGCCTATTACAAAAATGAGCCCATAGCCGTTGTGTTATGTTTACCCGATGTGAACCAGATCCTGAAACACGTTCATGGTAAACTAAACCTTTGGGGTAAACTAAAATTCTTCTGGTATTCGAAAACAACTACCGTCGACCGCCTGCGCATCATTATTATGGGTTGTAAGAAAAAGTTCCAGAACCATGGTATTGAATCGGCGCTTATCCGTTGTCTGCAGCAGGAAGTGCTGCCCCGCAATACTATTAAGGGCGTTGAACTGGCCTGGGTGGGCGATTTTAACGATAAAATGATCGCACTGCACGAAGCCACAGGGGCAAGGCAGGATAAGATACACCGGACCTACCGGTTGGTATTCAGTTAATTGGTTGACGAGTTAACTGGTTAACTCGTCAACTATTTAATTCCTACCGCACTGTGTTTTAAGTAAATAATTATCCTTTGAACATCAACTCCTTTACCTTCTCTTTATCTTCCTTTTCTTTCTTCAGATCGAACATGGTGCCGAAGACCCTGTCCCAGAAAGTGGTGCTAACGCCATATCCCTTATTATCATCTTTATAATGATGCAGATGATGGTTGCGCCAAAGCGGTTTCATCCATTTAAAAGGCGGGTTCCAGGCGTGAATGGCGTAATGCATGGTGCCATATAACAGATAACCCAGAACAAAACCGGGAAAGAACATAAATACATACGCATGCATAACCAGGTACATCAAAGCAAAAATGGCAGCAGCCATAATGATGCTGGGTACGGGGGGCAGAAATAACCGTTGCCTGTCGCGTGGATAATGATGGTGGTTTCCATGCATGGTATATACAAACTTCTGGATCTTTGGGTTTTCGCTTACCCAATGATATAAAAAGCGGTGCGCAATATATTCGAAGAAGGTCCAGAAAAGAATTCCGGCAAAAAATGTAAGTGTAATACGCAAGGCCGAAAAGCCATAACGATCCTGGCTGTAATACAGCAGGTAAATGATCACCGGCACGTACATACCCCAAATTACAAGAGGGTGTGTTTTAGTGAGCATTTCGAGATATTGGTTCTGAAACAACCTTGCCTGGCCTTTGTTATGTATCTTCTCAAATTTCATAACCATATAATTGGTACAAAAATACAAAAATCATTTACTTACTTATCTCACAAGAGCCTACATAGTTCCATCAGCCGGGGTAACATACCCGGTTGTGTACCAAATATGCATTATCCTGTCGATGGGCGCCATGCACTCCGTCATCAGGTAGCTTTCTCATCAGATATTTATTAGATAAATGCTTGCCAGGGGTACCGGGAAAGATTGAAAGTTGGTACAGCCTATATTATACTACGCTAGACAAAAATGGTTCAAAGAAGTTTAAAAAAACCTTAAAATAATTGATTTTTATAATAGAAAGGCGCCCCTTATGGGGCAAAATTTTCTACAATCCGACACCTATTTTATTAATTTATCAATGGTCGTGAGTATATATTTTTCACTATGAAGCCATGCAATAAGGGCTGGTAACTGGCGGGCGAACCTATCGGTGCGGGATGGATGCACCCCCACATGAAATAATAAAATAAAACCATTCAACCCTGTTTTATTACGCTTTTCAAATGCCCTGATCGAATCCATTATGGCAATGCTGCTTCTATAGTTTTTCATATCGGGAGTCGTATAGTCTGCATTACTATATGTACCCGGGGTAAAATTCACCAGCTGCAATCCCTGTTGGCGGGTCCAGGCGGCAATTGAATCATTGTACCATTCGAATGGCGGTAAAAAGAAACGCGCATTTTTTCTGCTTATACCATATTGCTGCATGGCCGCATAATTACTATCCAGGTCCTGTACAAACTGTTCTTTGGTCACCAGCAAACTATCGCGCCTGCTCCAGTCGCAATACAACAAGTGCTGATCGGAATGCGGGCCCAGGTAATGGCCCTGCTTTTTCAAAGTATAAATTGGCTGTTTATTCTCCTTATTCCTGTAAAACCGGCCGGTAAGAAAAAAAGAGGCTTTTACTTTATTGATCTGCAGGGTGCGCCCGATATTATGAATGTCCCCGTTATACTCATCGCCGGTAAAAACGATGGCCAGTTGTTTTTGCCGCGCATCACCCCGCGTTATACCGCCATGAACATAGATAAAAGCCGTGAAGGTATCTCCTTCAGCTTTATGTATTGCAGATGGCCCATTATACATTTTCGACTGGTCGGCTTCTTTTGCAGCAAGCAGGTAAACAAGACTTGCGGTGCCATCCATCGTTGGCTCATTGGTTGAATAATCGCCGTAATCATCGTGGTACACTACCAGGTCGCTTTGAAAATCCGCATATTCATCGGGTTCGTTCAGGGTAATACCAATAAGGCTTTTATAAATAGCGCCATATACGGGGCCGTCAACCAGTCCGCCATCGATAGGATACTGTTTTAAATGGGTGAAAGCCGAATGCGGATCGACCGGCGTATCGCCCGATGCGGGCAACCCATACACCATGGCCGTTCCCCAGGGGTTGCAGCCAAACAACCAGTCGAAACATGCCTGCTCCAGCTCACTATAGCTTACATCGCCGGTGAGTTTGCGGTACCAGTAACATTGCATGGCAAAAGAAGTGGTTAAATTATTACTGCACCAGATAAACGGTACACCCCGGTAGAAGGCATTTTGCCTGGCTTTCTGCCATACCCGTTCAATACCTTGTTTATAATAACTAATCAGTTCTTTTCGCTGCTGCCCCTGTAGTTGTTTGGCCAGTTCGTAATGGCCGAGATTAATGAACGGGTACCACTGGTAATGCCGGGCCGTATCCTTACCCAGCCAGGGAGTAATGGTTTCTTCTTTTGAATAAGCGTATGCCGCCGTCAGATGTTTTTTAGAACCGTTCATTGCGGCTATGGATGCACCAGCCAGCTCCATATCATCTGCCCAGTTGTCTTCCTCATAAAAATAGGGTGAGCGCCCCGGTGCGGTTTGGCACACCCCCGGTTTATCAACTCCCAATGCCCAGGCCGATAAAGCCCGATCCTGTAACAACGGATCTTTAAATAATTGGTACCCCAATGCAAAAGCGCTGGCAAACTTTCCGGCAGTAGAAGCCAGCCCGGTTGACCGGTTCTTATATTTTCCAAACCCCTGGGGTGTGCTGGTGCAGAAATAAACCGGCCGTTCATACCCGCGGCCATAAAAACTATCCTCTTTGGGTATCCGCATACCCTGGTGATCGCGGTCATCGGCAATCTGGTTGAACATCCAGTTGCTGCGCGGATGCATTTTCAATAACCAGTTCAATCCCCACCGTGCTTCATCCAGCACATCGGCGCGGTTGTTGCTGCCAGGCAAACCATTTGCCTGGTGACCATCGCCAAATACTTTCGGAAAATCGCGATAAGCTGCTAACAAATGCCAGGTGGCATTGGCCGAAGTGGTAACGTATTGCAGGTAATCCGATGCATCGTGCCAGCCGCCGCTGGCATCGATACGCGTACTATCGGGCATGGGACCATATAACGTATAACCGTCGTGGGTGTGACAACTATCTTTCAGGAACGGGTTGAACCCGCTGCGCTGCTGGCGCAGATAACGTAAACAGAAATCGGCCGATCCTTTATACACCCCGGCGCCAATGGTAAATGCAGAAGAAGTGGCTGCGCCTGCTTTTATAATATACCGGCCAGGTTTTGTAAAGTTCGAAAAGTTCAACCGGGCGGTAAGTGTAAACGGGCCATAACCGCCAAAGGTTTTTTCAACCTTTGCGGTATACACCGTTTTACCGGTAACGGCATCGGCAATGGAAAAATCTGTTACCGGCGTTTGCGCTTTACTGCACCATACCGCCACTTTGCTGCTACCGGGCTTATAACCTAATAAATTTATACGCACCCAGCTATTGGTTTGTGCGTTTACGGTAAACCCGGTTATGCTCAACTGTAAAACCACTATCAGCGACAAAATACCCTTTTTCATTTGCTGCATTCCTGATAATCTTTTTAATTATTATAATCGAACTGAAAAGCGCTCAGATCAGGCATATGTTTTCTTTTTCTTTTCAGCTCGTACTGATAAATGATGTTTCCCATCTCTTTGAAAAAGGGATAGCCTGTTTCAACGTACTCGTATTTATCATCGTTTAAAACCCCATCGCTGTTTACGTAAATGGTGCCGCTTACCATAAACTCGATCCTGTTTTTAAAATCAACGATGTACGCCACATCGGTAAGGAAACCATACGACCAGCCGGTTTTGTTGAATACGCGGATGTAAGATGGAATTTTACTTCGCCATGCTTTGAACATAAAGAACTTGGTATAGCTGTCGAAGAATTCGGTAGTGTCGTAATGCGGGTGATCGCTTTCCGATGGCAGCCTGCTCATGCACTTATGCAGAAAAGTATAGTCATCGGCTTGCAGCCGGAAACGCTTTTCAGCAGGAATTGAATTGGGAAATAAAACCGACTGCAATACCTGCTGCATATCTTCCAGCGGAAAATTATTATGCGTGGTGAAATCCATGGGTGATCTTATAAGGCTGTCGTGCCGGTTGTAATGCGCCCGCCCTACCTGTAATTTCTTTTTAAAATTGAACGGAACCGGGCTAAAACCCGCCAGTTGTGCATACAACAAACTATCGCCCTGCATAAACCTAATTGGATTGGTATGGCGGTTCTCATCTTCATTCATGGTCACAAAACGGCGGGTAATGCGGGTATCGTTATAACCCATTTGCCATAACCGCTCATTCAATCGCTGCTGACCAACAAATTCATACAGGCGGTTATAGGCATCGTTATCGCTTACCAGGAAGATCTTTTTTACATAGTGGGCAACGGAGGGTAAATAGTTGGCCGCACTGCTGTCGTACCGCACTTTTGTCTGGCGGCTGTAAGCGCTATCGGTAAACATGGTGGTGTATTTATCGACGCCATACTTACTCAGGGTATTTATTTTTTCCAGGGCCAGTACGGCGGTCGGCAGCTTTACCATCGATGCCGGGTTAAAGTATTCATTGCGGTTGAGCCTGAAATAATAGTTGGTGAAATGCGGCTGGTTATTTCTGTCGCGGTCGATCCTGGTATAGATGAACTGGTAATGAAATGTGTCGGGCTGGTTCAATATCTCTTTCAAAAACGGCGACGCCTGCTGCCTGATCATTTTTTCAAGCCATGTATCGGTTTTGCTTTGCGCCAAAGCCACACATGCGGTTGCCAACAAAACCGTTATTAACACAGATTGTTTCATGGGCAAAAGTTACAAACAAAATAAACCGCGGGATAATTTTTTACAACGCAGAATCTTGCAAGGCGGTTGAAAAGTTGACAAGTTAACAGGTTGTTAAGGGCTTTAAATGCCTGCTTACCGACAAGTACTGAGCAATCCGCCACCAGGCGCCAGCACTGACGGGTTTCCGCTAACAACTGAATAACTCAATAACTGAAAAACTCCCTCTATCAACCATATCAACTTTTCAACTACATTGCATCCTCTAAAATACTGCCATACATGAAACTTGTTTCTTATCTCAGCGAAGGTCACGACCGTGTAGCCATCCTGGTTGATGGATTACTATATGATGCCGAAGTGCTGCACCCCGATCTGCCACAGAATATGAGTATGTTCCTAAGCTATTGGGAAGACGCTTATTCCATGGCGCTTGGCGGAGAAATGATGATCAGGGAAGGAAAGATCCCCAAAAGCAAAGGTTTTGCGTACGATAGCGTCACTATCCTGGCGCCGGTTCCCTTTCCCACCTCCTGCCGCGACGGGTATGCTTTCCGCCAGCATGTGGAAGCGGCCCGCCGCAACCGCAAAGCGCCCATGATCCCCGAGTTCGATCAATACCCCATCTTTTATTTTACCAATCATCACAGTATACAGGGGCCAGGCAATATCCAATGCATGCCCGACCATTTCGAAAAACTCGATTTTGAACTGGAAGTAGCCATTGTCGTTTCAAAACAGGGCCGCAACATCAGGGCGGAAGAGGCAGATGAATATATTGGCGGACTGATGATCATGAACGATATGAGCGCCCGCCGTTTGCAAATGGAAGAAATGCTGCTGAACCTCGGTCCTGCCAAAGGAAAGGACTTCAGTACGGTAATTGGTCCCTGGCTGGTAACCCTCGATGAACTGGCCCCGTTTGAAGTACCGGCCCAGCCCGGACATACCGGCAAAAACTTCAACCTGCGTATGCAATGCCGCGTAAATGGCAAACAGGTGAGCGATGGCAATATGAAAGATATGAACTGGACCTTTGCCGAGATCATCGAGCGTGCATCTTATGGAGTTGACCTGTACCCCGGCGATGTAATTGGCAGTGGCACCGTTGGCACCGGATGTTTTCTTGAACTGAATGGCACGGGCAAACTGAACGACCCCAATTACCAGGAACAATGGCTGCAGCCCGGCGATGTGGTTGAACTGGAAATTGACGGACTGGGTATTCTCACCAACACCATTGTGCAGGAAGAAGACGATTTTTCACTGCTGGCCATAAAGAAATCCCAGGCGCCTGCGGATGGTAAAAACAATTAACTGACATTTATTATCACATTAGAGTATTATGGTTTTAGATCTTAAAGAACTAACTCCGGTGCTGCGGCAGAATTACCTGCAGCGCGCTATTGCGCCGCGGCCTATCTGTTTTGCCAGTACAATTGACAAAGCGGGCAATGTAAACCTGAGCCCGTTCAGTTTTTTCAACTTATTCTCGAGCAACCCGCCGATAGTGATCTTTTCACCTTCCCGCCGGGTACGTGACAATACAACCAAACACAGTTTGCAAAATGTACTGGAAGTGCCCGAAGTGGTGATCAATATTGTCGATTACGACATGGTGTACCAAACCAGTTTGGCCAGCTGCGAATTCCCTAAAGAAGTGAATGAATTCACCAAGGCAGGTTTTACAGCCGAAGCGGCAACACTGGTAAAACCGCCGATGGTAAAGGAAAGCAAAATAAAAATGGAATGCCGGGTACAGGAAGTAAAACCCCTCGGTGCCGAAGGCGGCGCAGGCAACCTGGTCATTTGCGAAGTACTGCGTATGCATATTGCCGATGAACTGCTGAATGAAAACAAAATGATCGATCAGCGTAAACTGCATCACGTGGCAAGGCTGGGCGGCGACTGGTATTGCAAAGTTGATGAAACCAATCTTTTCCAGGTTGAAAAACCCAATACCCAACTGGGTATTGGAGTAGATGCGCTGCCCGCGCCCATCAAAAACAGTAAAATTCTTACCGGTAATAACCTCGGCCAGCTAGGCAATGTGCATGAAATGCCGGTTATCGATCCGGCTTTTGACGATGCCCAACTAAAAAACATTTTTCAGTATTACGCGGTAAACCCCGCCGATATGGAAATCGAATTACATACGTATGCCCAAAAACTGCTGAATGCAGGCAAAGTACAGGAAGCCTGGCAGGTGTTGCTGGCGCTTAACTAGTTACCAGTTACCGGCTGCCTGTTGCCAGGGCATTTACCCGGTAACCGGCAACTCGTAACCGGTGCTATTCTTCCGATAACCGGCCCCTTGTACCGGGTAACCTTTCCCCGGTTGTTTGTGTGCCCCGTAACAAGTACCTTTGCAGCCGCATTTGCAATTTTATGAGTACACAACATTTGTCAGAACAGGAGATCATTCGACGCGAAAAATTACAGGAATTACAAAAGCTGGGTATCGATCCTTACCCCGCGCCATTGTACCCCGTTAACACTACTGCTGCCTACATTCTGGAGCATTATAAGGGTGAAGAAAATAAAGCCGACTTTGCCAATGTATGCCTGGCCGGCCGTATCATGAGTATCAACGATATGGGCAAGGCTTCTTTTGCCAAGTTGCAGGATAGCACAGGAAGAATTCAAATATACATTAAACGCGACGAGATTTGCCCCGGTGAAGACAAAACGCTGTATGCCAAAGTTTGGAAACACCTCACCGATATGGGAGATATCATTGGGGTTAAAGGATATGTTTTCACCACCAAAACCGGTGAAACCTCTGTACACGTTACCGAATTTACCTTCCTTACCAAATCGTTGAAACCATTACCTGTCGTAAAGGTAAAAGACGGGGAAGCTTTTGACGAAGTAACCGATCCCGAGTTCCGCTACCGCCAGCGATATGCCGACCTCATCATCAATCCGCAGGTGAAGGATACGTTTACAAAACGCACCAGGCTCATCAATACCATTCGTGATTTCCTGAATGAACAGGGCGCGCTGGAAGTTGATACCCCGGTATTGCAATCCATTCCCGGTGGCGCCGCCGCCCGTCCGTTCGTTACGCATCACAATGCGCTCGATGTGCCTTTTTACCTGCGTATAGCCAATGAGCTGTACCTGAAACGCCTTATCGTAGGCGGGTTCGACTGGGTGTATGAATTCAGCCGCAACTTCCGCAATGAGGGTATGGACCGCACCCATAACCCCGAGTTTACCGTTCTTGAATGGTATACCGCCTACAAGGATTATTTCTGGATGATGGAGATCACAGAACAGTTGTTTGAAAAAATAGCGCTGGCGCTTCATGGCACCACAACCGTACAGGTAGGTGATAAAGAAATAAACTTCAAAGCGCCGTTCAGGCGCATTAGCATATACGATGCCATTAAAGAACATACAGGCATCGACGTAAGCGCAATGAATGAAGAACAACTGCGCGAGGTATGTAAAAAGCTGAACATTCATACCGATGCAAGCATGGGTAAAGGGAAACTGATCGATGAACTGTTCGGCACAAAATGCGAAGGTCATTATGTGCAACCTACATTCATCATCGACTACCCCATTGAAATGAGCCCGCTTACCAAAAAGCATCGCAGTAAACCGGGACTGGTTGAGCGTTTTGAGCTGATGGTTAATGGGAAAGAGATCGCCAATGCCTACACCGAGCTGAACGACCCCATCGATCAGCGCGAACGTTTTGAAGAACAGGCCGAGCTACTGAAACGCGGTGATGATGAAGCCATGTTTATCGACGGCGATTTTTTGCGGGCACTTGAATACGGTATGCCGCCCACATCGGGTATCGGTATTGGTATCGACCGCCTGGTTATGCTCATGACCAACCAGCCATCCATCCAGGATGTATTGCTGTTCCCGCAAATGCGGCCTGAGAAAACAGGAGAGAAAACAACTGAAAAAACAGAACAATAGTTGCGCTGAAACAGCATCATAATATTCTCTACAACCCCAGTGGCACCAGCTGTTGGGGTTTTTTATTATAGCCTTCCGGTAACGACAATCACATTAGAAGCCATGACTGGTACATATCGGGCCCCCCGATCAATCGGGGGGCTTTTTAATTTACTATAAGAATAGATCGGGCATCAGCTTTTGACCGGGATTTACCGCATAATGTGTGAAATCGGTAATTCCCTGTTGTACCAGTATTTCTTCATCGATGAAGAAATTACCGGTACACTCCGCCGCCGGGCGTTGCATAATATGGTATGCGGCATCGGCTACGATCTCCGGTTTGCGGCTCCGTTGCACCATAATATCGCCGCCAACAATATTTTGAATAGCCGCAGTAGCAATGGTGGTCTTCGGCCACAGTGCATTTACCCCAATGCGGTGTGCTTTTAATTCTTCAGCAAGCCCCAATACGATCATGCTCATTCCAAACTTGCTGATAGTATAAGCCAGGAAACGGCCGAACCATTCGGGATTTAATGTCAGCGGCGGAGATAGATTGAGGATATGCGCGTTGGTGCTTTTTTTCAACGCGGGTAAACACGTTTTGCTCATAAAAAAGGTGCCGCGAACATTTATGTCGTGCATCAGGTCCCAGCGTTTGGGTTCCATTTGTTCGGTAGGCAACAAATTAATGGCGCTTGCATTGTTGATCAGGATATCTATTCCGCCAAACTGGTCAACAGTTGTTTTCACTATCTGCTCGATGCTTTCTTCATAACGTATATCTCCCTGAATAGGAAGTACGCTGCCCGCGCCGGCTTTTAAGATCTCTTCCGCTGCGGTGTAAATGGTTCCTTCAAGCTTAGGATGCGGTTCTGCTGTTTTTCCAACTATGGCAATATCGGCACCATCAGCTGCCAAACGCAATGCGATCGCTTTTCCTATGCCGCGTGAACCTCCGGTAATAAGTACTTTCTTTCCTTTGAACTGCATAGTATGTTGATTTTTTATTCGGGTGAATCAAATGGAAGCGCGTTTACAAGTTATTCTAATTCAGTATCAAACAAAAACTAAAAGTATAAGCACATCAGCGCGCTCGTATATTTACTAGCTAATGGGTAATTTCTGAAATATATAAATCAAGCGTTTGTTCGCTTGCAAACACAAAATTTTAACAATATGTTTGTATACGTCAGATTGATCGATTCATAAGAACACCAATATCCAAACAAAAACCTCCCGATAATTATCGGGACCAACGATCCAAAGAAAAACCGAAAAAATCCAGAAAAACCAACCGGCCGTCCAACCGGTGAATCCAGATCCAACGAAAGACCAAAGTTCAAAAACCGATGTTCATGTAAAACCAGGTTCCTGAATCATTCAATTGATGACGCCAAAAATCCAGATTCGAAAAACCTAAGTCCAGGTATCCTTTGAAAATGAAGTAAAATTTGTACCTCCTGATGAACCCTGTTCCTTCTTGGTAAGGTTTAGTACAAACTTTTTGAACAATCCCGGAGTTCTTCCCGGGATTGTTTCTTTTTATACCTGTCCCAATTTACAAAAAACAAGAAGTCCGGAAGAAGCTGGCCGCTTTTGACGGTTTTACTTCTTCCGGACCCTCACCCTCATCTTACTTTACCCACACTCCTTCAGGCCAAACCCCCTTTCACTTTGTGGTTTTTCCGTACTCAGGCAGGGTGGTTTTTCAGGCTGATTATTTTTGCTCCGGTTCCGGCATTAATGCGCGTCGGTAACGATAACCGGTTTCTTTTTAAATTTCTGCAGGTAAATTACCGGGATGGCTGCCAGTACAAATACACCTATGAGCATGTACATATGATCGTAGGTTACCAGCATGGTTTGCCTGATGATATTTCCTTCCATCATTTGATTGCTCGCCTGCTGGGCATCGAGTAAATTATATCCTTTGCCCATCAACATCCGCACCAGGCCTTCCTTACGCTCAACATAAGCGGGGTTATACTGGTTTGCATTTCCAAGTAGCGCGGTACGCACCTCGCCCGATTTAACATGGATAAGCGTTGTGAGAATGGCCACACCAAAGGACCCGCCCAACTGGCGCATCATATTGTTCAAACCTGTTCCCTGCCCAATTTGTTTGCCCTGAAGCCCCTGAACCGCCAGCGTGGTCAATGGAACGAACAGGACGGCCATACCTATACCGCGAATGATCAGCGGCCAGAAGAAGTCGCCGGTGCCCGATTCCAGCGTGCTGTTCGACAACATCCAGCAAAACACAAAGAACAGGATAAAACCCCCGGTTGCCATAAACTGGGCCGGCACTCCTTTCTTTAACATGGCGCCTACGAAAGGCATCATTAAAATGGTTGCCAAACCACCGGGCAATAAGATCAGCCCGGTTTGCAGGGCGGTAAAGTGTAACAGGTTCTGACAAAATACCGGGAATATGAATACCGACCCATACAATGCGAAGCCAAGCGCAAATGAGGTTATAATGCCTATTGCGAAGCTGCGGTTCTTCAGGATGCGAAAATCCACTACCGGGTGATTGGTGCTTAATTCACGCCAGATAAAACCAATACCGGCCAATAAGGTCGTTATTGTAAGGAAGGCGATGTAGGGCGTCTGGAACCAGTCTTCGGTTTCTCCTTTCTCAAGCACTACCTGCAAACTACCTACGCCTATTGCCAGCAACAGGATGCCCCACCAGTCGATGGGTTTTCCCTTTTCAAACATCGGCGACTCCCGCACGAACATCGATACCAGGAAGGCGGCGATGGCGCCCACAGGTATATTCACATAGAAAATATACCGCCAGTTGGTATTGTCAACAATGTAACCTCCGATGGTGGGGCCCAGGGTTGGGCCAACCACCGCACCCAAACCAAACAGCGCAGTTGCCATACCAATTTCTTCGCGGGGCCAGGTTTCCATCAAAATGGCCTGTGCTGTTGACAGCAAACCACCGCCGGCCAAACCCTGCAACAGGCGGAAGAGAATGAGCTCGGTTAAAGAGCCCGCCTGACCGCACAAATAAGAGGCGGCTGTAAATATGAGAATGGAAGCCAGGAAATAATTCTTCCGGCCAAAACGGTCGCCCAGCCAGCCCGACATGGGAAGTACGATCACGTTAGCCACCGCATAACCGGTAACCAGCCAGCCGGCATCTTCCAGCGTAGCGCCAAGGTTACCCATAATATCAGGCAGGGCCACGTTCACAATGGTGGTATCGATCAACTCCAGCAGTGAAGCCATGATCACGGTAATGGTGATGATCCATTTCCTAAAACCTTGTTCTGCCATTTTAAATAATTTACTTTTTAAGCTCGCGTCTGTAGTTTACCTCGCTATTATCTGCCTAAAGCTAAAAGTCGTAAGCCATAAGCAAAAGGCGCATGGTAAACGTAACGCAAAACTGTATTTGCTTACAGCTCTAGGCTTATAGCCTACAGCTGTATTATGATTTCTTAGTATCAACCACCACTTTGGCGCTCATCCCGGGACGCAGGCGGGTAAAAAGCTCAGCATCCGATTTATCGAGCTTCACGCGAACCGGAATGCGTTGCACCACTTTTACGAAGTTGCCGGTAGCGTTATCAGGCGGCAGCAAGGAAAACCTGGCGCCGGTTGCACCTGCAAACGATTCTACGGTTCCGTTTATCGGGTGACCCTCAAAAGCATCTACATCGATGTGTACGGTTTGTCCGATCTTAATATTCCCGATCTGTGTTTCTTTGAAGTTGGCTGTCAGGAACAAATTGCCATCGTTTACAATTGAGAACAATGACTGACCGGCCTGTACCAACTGACCGGGTTGAATGGTCTTTTTGGAAACGATGCCATCAGCGGGAGCCGTAATAACAGTATAGCTCAATTGCAGTCTGGCATACTCGATATCCGCTTCACGCAAACCTATGTTGGAAGCCGTAGCCTGTACCTGCTGCCGGTTGGTGCTTACTTTTTCAGTTGCAACCGGAACCTGGGTTTGAGCGGCATGCAATGTTGCTTCAGCAGCATCTTTTTCAGCCCTGGCGGCATCGTATTGCGCCTTGGTGATGGCATGGTCTTCATACAGGGCCTCATACCGTTTAAAATCTTCGGTTGCTTTCCACACACGCACCCTCGCGGTTTCTATATTGGCCTGTGCGGTTGCAATACCGGTTCTTGCCTCATTCACGGCAAACTGCTGTACGTTCACCGATTGTTTAGCCACTGCCAGTGCAGCCTGGGCCTGTTGCAATTTGATCTGAAAATCGCGGTCATCGAGCACAACGAGGGTATCGCCTGCTTTTACGAACTGGTTATCTTTAAACCGGATCTCTTTTATGTAACCGCTTACCCGGGTAACAACAGGACTGATGTCTGCGTCTATCTGGGCATTATCGGTTTCTTCATGGCTTTTGCCATAGAAATATTCTTTGGCGGTGAAAGCCAGTGCGCCAACCAATACCAGACCGAGGATAACAGGGAAGATGATCTTTTTTCCTTTATTCTTTTTTGCTTCGCTCATACAATATCTCTTTAATTATTTTTTTAAATGGTGTTAGGGTTGAATATGTCCGGTTGATTTCAAAAGGGTATAATAAGCGGCGGTAGCATCTGCTTTTGCCAGCTCGAGATTCAAACGCGACTGGTACAACAGGGTTTGTGCATCGATACGGTCAGTGGTGGTAGCCAGGTTATTTTTGAATTTCGATTCTGTGATCCTTTCGTTTTCCGTAGCCTGCACCACTGCGTCATTCAATAATTTAATTTTTTCGAGCGATTGCTGATACTGGTTGTAAGACCTGTTTACATCCATTTTCACCTGGTCGGTCAGCAACTCGCGGGTGGCAGCCACTTCCTGTCTTTGCAGGTTGGCCTCCGTTAATTTGTTCTTGTTCTTAAAGAAACCAGTAATGTCCCAGCTTGCATTTACACCTACTACGAATGGCGCCAGGTAGGTTGCGCCTTTGGGGAACAATGCTTTTGTAGGATTGATGTAATAAAGGTTGCCGCCTACGCCAACGGTTGGCAGTTTTTCGTCATGTACCTTTTTTACATTTATTTCCGCCAGCTTGTCCTGGTAATTCAGCGAGCTGAATTCCTTTCTATCTTGCAGGGCCTGCTTCATGTAAACATCCGGTCTGTCATTCAAATCCAGTTTGTAAACAACGTCCTGTACCTGTACTGTTGTGTTCTCTGGCAGACCCAGCAAGATATTCAGGTTATAATTCACCACTTTTAGGTTATTGTTCAGTTCAATTTCCTGTACCTGTATGTTCGATTTCTCTAATTGAAAGCGTAATACATCGTTCTTTGTGGCCAGGCCCTGGCTTTCGAATTTCTTCACTTCGGCCAGTTTCGATTCAACATCCTGCAGGTTCTGCGCTACGATCTTCTGGTTCTGCTGAATTTTATAGAAGTTGATATAGGCTCCGATGACATTGTATACGATTTCATCCCTGTCTGTTTCAGCATTCAGCTTGCTGCTTTGGATCAGCAGGTTGGCCGATTCGCGTGCATACCGGTAACGGTGACCCGCAATAATGGGCTGGTTAACGCTCAGGGTTGCCTGGTACAACGTATTGTCGAATGGGAACTTCATGCTTTTAGGGTCAGTGCCATCAGATGAAGGCAGGGCAAAGGAGCGCTGCAGCATCAGGGCGTGACTGTAGCCGCCGCTTATTTTGGCGGTAGGCAGTGTTTCATCTTTTGCCTGTTCCAGTTGCGAAACAGCCTGTTCTATTTTATTTTGTGCCAGCTTCAGTTGTTTGCTGTTCTGCACACCCAGGCGAACGGCTTCCTCCAGGCTTATGGTTCTGACCTGTGCTTCAGCAGAAAAAATGGTTAGTAATAAGGCCAATCCGGATACTATTTTCTTTTTCAGGTTCATGCGTTCTATATATTAAATGTTATTCTTCGTTTTTGAAATCCAGATGAGCCCGCATCATTTGCTTTAAATGTGTTTTTAACCGGGGAGCGATCTTCTTACGGTAAGTAAGATCATCTGTTTCATCGACCTTCATCAGGCGGCAATACAGGCTTTTTGAGTTCGTTATATGTGTCAACGTGCCAAACACACTCGCCATGGTGAGTTCTATATCTACCTTACAAAAGATCTTTTTCTTTTGACCGTCGGCGATCACTTTTTTGATCTGCTCGAGGTTGCGCATCTTTATATTTATTATTAACTCTTTTATTTCGGGCGACCGGGCATGATTGTATTGTTGCGACATGATACAATGGAACCGGAAGTTGTTGAATATCCTTTCTACATAAAAGTCAACCAGCTTATCGATCTTGTCCCAGGGAGTGAGCGTTTGGTTCTTGGCCAGCTCTTCAATTATTCCCAGCGTATAACCGGCCCGGTCTTCGATCAATGCTTCCAGTAACTTCTCCTTTGATCCGAAGTAGTAAGATATCATGGCAAGATTTACGTTAGCGAGTTGCGCTATATCCCGCACAGAAGTCCCATCAAATCCCTTGTCGGCAAACAACTGTTCGGCAACTGCCAGAATGTGTGCCCTTTTATCAACTTTTTCCGTGAGTGACATATACAATCTTTTCGTTTGGAGCCCCAAAATTAAACAAACGTTTAAATTAAACAAACGTTTAAATAATTTTGGTGCACGGCATTTGTGCACCCGGTTGAAAATAACGAGCACCGATCTTTTACTAACAGTTATTCGTTAAACATGATATTTTATTGATTGCAAAGCACATCGGGAGTGTTCGAAGGGAATGACGAAGGAGAAAAAAAGAAATTGTATCAGGTGTTCCAATAACAATTAAATAACAAAGTGGAGAATGGTCAATGGTGAATGGTTCCGACTTGCTGAGATAACCACTGATCTTACGCTTCCCGAATTTCGGGCCGATAGCCGGGGTGGGATATGCAGGAGTTGCCATTTCACGTCAGCCGTTTAAACGGTAATCCCGAATGAAGGAAATCCTTTGACGTTTGCCGTTTCACGTTTCACGACAACGAGGCAGGCCACCTTTATAGATGTTGCGATCGCCGCAAACGCCCGCCCAGTCGGCGCATGAACATTGTTTGCAACTTTTTTATATTGCCTGAAAATTTTAGGTAATAACACATAATAAACGATACATAATATCGTTTCATTGAAGATTTAGACCAGTTCTGTTGACTGCATGCCAATATCTATAACCTGTTTTAAGGCTATTGAAGGCAGAAAGTAAGAGCGGAGCGAAAGGTTATAATTCAGTCACTTAGTTCTCATTTAATAATATCAGGGTATGAACCGGCTTCTCTAAGCCGGTTTTCTTATTTTATGCCCTCTTCACATTGACGTTCACTTCAACCGGCAATAGTGCTAATATTATTTAGCATAAAAAATATGCCGCCCTTAAAAAAGGGCGGCCTTTTGCCCTATGCACTATTTAACCCCTATTAGAAACTCTTAATAGTCTTTTCAATCTTTTGTGAATCATACCACCGCCCGACTTTCGCCGGAGGTGCTGACTACATCAATCCAAAATATTTTTATTAAATACCTTTTTATAGCACTTTTGAAAACCGTACCTGTATGCATGCGCTGATTCGTAATCGGGAATTATACTCCGGCATGAGTTGAAGATGGCCCTGGGCGGCCTGTTTGTTTTTCAGTAATAAAAGGGGCTGTGCTATACTATTAAGTGCAGAGAGGCAATGGTCAGTGGCCAGGGTACAATGGGTCAACAAATACAGGAAAAGGTTTTTATCAGTTTTCATTGGTCAACGGATTTCTTTGCCAGGAAGCATCGTTCATTATCGCTTCCTTTCATTGCCAAAGATATTTAACCAGCAAATACCACACAATAGCATTATTACTTAGGAGCATTCTACGTACATGTCACCGTTAGTTGATGAATTTACCAGCGTGTACAAACACGCGTTGCCGCTCATATAACAAAAGCTTCCCTTACTCAATTAAATAATCCAATTAATAAACCTGTAATCGCATTTAACCCAACTGTTAACGTTAGAAATAAAAAATGTATTAAAGATAAATACCGTGTAACCGCATGCTTCAGTTATACACAAATAAAAACTACCAATACGTCTTGCAGTCGATGTTGAGCCGTTATCTGGCAATCCCAATAAAAAAACCCGCTGCAGCAGCAGCGGGTTAATTGTTTTTCGTACAAATATTTATTGTAACCGGCTATTGCAGGTCCAAAAATGGTTTGTTCTGTAATATCTTTTCTATCTCTTCCATCACTTCTGCCGTCAATAAGGGCAATGCGGCTGTGGCTTTCAGGTTCTCTTCCAGTTGTTCTGTTTTGGTAGCGCCCAGTATGGCTGTGGTCACATTCGGGTTTTTTACTGTCCAGGCAATTGACAATGCCGCCAGCGAAACATTCAGCTTTTTAGCCAGCTCACCCAGTTGTTTTGCCTTGTTAAGCTTTTCTTCCTGCAGCCACCTGTTCTTTAACCAGTCGAAGCCTTTGATGGCCAGCCGCGAATCTTCGGGTATACCATTATTATATTTACCGGTCAAAAAGCCGGCTGCCAGCGGGCTCCAGATGGTTGTACCCATACCAACATTCCTGAATACGGGCAGGTAGTCCATTTCCATTTTATGCCGCTCGAACATATTGTACTGGGGCTGTTCCATAACGGGCCCTATTAAACAATACTGTTGCGCCACCCGGTGGGCTTCCATAATTTCAGCGCCGCTCCACATACTGGTTCCCCAATAAAGGATCTTACCCTGCTGTACCAGGTTGTGCATGGTCCATACCACTTCCTCAACAGGCACAGCCGGGTCGGGCCGGTGGCAGAAGTAAAGATCGAGGTAGTCGTGTTGTAAACGTTCCAAAGCCTCATGGCAGGCTTCTACAATATGTTTCCTGCTTAAACCCGTTTGGTTCGGTTTGTTGTTCTTTCGCCAGCCGAAAAACACTTTCGACGAAATAACATATGACGTGCGGTCCCAGTTCTTTTTCTTCAATACCCGGCCCATCATTCGCTCGCTTTCACCGTATGCATACCCCTCCGCATTATCAAAAAAGTTAATACCGGCATCGTAGGCCATGCCCATCAATGCATCGGCTATACTGTCGTCAATTTGTTTGTGAAAAGTTACCCAGCTGCCAAAGGAAAGAACACTCAATTGTAATCCCGATCGTCCAAGTCTTCTATATTCCATAAAAATGTATTTAGGATAACAAATATAAGTTGACTGGTTGACAAGTTAACAGGTTGACTAGTCTTCCTGTGCGTCATAACAAATAATAGCAGAGAATTACATTTTTCGAATAACATTAGCACAGTCAGCCAATCATTTAACTGGCCAGGTTATCAGTATGGCAATTCGTGGAGCCGTTAAAAATCGGGGGCTCCTTGTCAACACGTCTACCTGTTAACCCGTCAACTTTCCAACTTGTCACTGCGGCATTCCGTTGCTCGGCACCAGCATGGGGCCTGAACTGCTGTAGAAGGTATAGGAAGTGAGATTTTGCGCAGCCCGCAAACCATTTTTTGCAAAAATTATTTTGTCGCGCTGGTATACATGCGCGGGTTTATCGGTGTAGAATTCCTGCTTGTCCTGGTCCCACCACAACTCCTGGGTACGCAGGGTATCGCCATTTTTAATGCTTTGCACCAGCACGCTGTCGCGCAGCAATACTTTATGATCGTACTCTACATATTTTGCATAGCGGGCATCCAGCGTACTTTCAACAACGGTACTGTCGTCATAAAAATCAACATGCAGGGTGCGGGGAAACTCCATATAGGCCGAATCGGCCTGGTAGCGTAACATAAACGGCGAAGTAAGTTTTGCCTTTACCGTGCCGCCCTGGCTCAGGTAGCTCACAATATCTTTGGCCTCTTCTATTGCCACTTTCTTTTTGAACAACGAATCAACTACTGCCTGGTCGTTTTCGCAGGACATAAAAAAACAACCCATTAAAAAGGCTGCTGCATACAAGTAATATCGTGTTCTTTTCTTGCGCATATTTCACCTGCTATAACCTGGTTCCTTCACACATTATTGTGCTCGCTGATAGCATAAAGCCCTTTGAAGATCAGGTCAGGGTCTGCAAATATCCTGTTTTTCAAATGATACACAAAATAGGGTGCATCGCCCCCGGTTAACACCACGTTAAAGTTCCCGTACCGGTCGGCATAGGCATCGATCATTCCATCAATTTCTTTGGCCATCCCCAGTATAACGCCGCTGAGTATATTGGTGCGGGTATCGTACCCTATCAATGGTAGGTTCCAGTCCTTTTCAACCAGCGGTAGTTTGGCGGTGAAGATATTCAGCGATTTGAACCGCATTTCCATACCCGGCGATATACCGCCGCCTAAAAACTCCCTGTATTTATTAACGAAGTTATAGGTGATCGCGCTTCCCAATCCTATTATCAGATTATTATGATCGGGAAAAAGATCAACTGCCGCCGACATCAGCGCCAGCCTGTCGGCCCCTATATCCGACGGCTTACCCACCGGGGTAGTTATGGGCAGCTTCGACAAATGATTCAATTTATGAAAGCGGCTAGCCGCGCCCAGCAGCATTTCAAGGCCGGGATTATGATCAATTACAGAAGAAAGAATTGATTTGGCTGGTTTGTATTTTTCGATCAGGTGTTTAAAAGTGTCATCACTATCATTTTCCAGTATCAGCACTTCCTGTAAATCCCTGTTATTAAAAATGCCACATTTCAACCGGGTATTGCCGAAATCAAAACATAATGTTGTTTGAACCAATCTATATAGATTTTAACGGTTTACCGGATGAAGAAATGTGTTTTTTTTGTTTCTGCCAAAAAAGATTAGACGGTGAGTGATGAATGATGACTACAATCCAAGGTCGAAATCAAACGCTGATAAATTGCGGAAATGCCCGTTCAATTTTACTTTTTCCTTCAATTGTTCCATTTCAAGCAGCATGGGCAACACTTTTTGCAAATGCCTTTTAATGTATTCCTGTCGCTGTATCTCTTTCATCAATCCCAACAATTCATATTCTTCCTCGAGCGATAAACCGGCATGATGGCCAACATCATACGCTTTCAGCTGCTCTTCGGGCTTTTTAAAGTCCTTCGATATGTTCAGCAGCCGGTGCAATTGTTTTACCCCCATCACCACTTTCTGCATCAGCTCACGATTGCCGTAGTCATCGTTTTCAGGATAATTTACAATGGCGCCGCTGTATAATTTTTCAGGGATCTGCTTTATCACCTCCAGAATGCGAAAAATGCGCAATCCCTCGGTTTTGATATCCATTTCACCATTTTCATAGGTTTGCACAATTTCGGTCACCTGCACCAGGGTGCCCATTTCCTGCAGCCGGTTATTTACCACCGAAGGTATACCAAATGATTTTTTGGCTTCGAAACATTCAGTTATCAGTTGTTTATAGCGGGGTTCGAAGATATGCAGATGCACTTTTTCACCGGGAAAAACCACAATACTCAGGGGGAAAATCGGAATGAAATTAGTCATATAAAATACGCGTTTTGCAATCTACCACAATGTTTTTAAACCTGTAAAATATATTCCACATTCAGCTACATTTGCAGGGCATATTGTATCACTCTTTAACACCGTATTTAATTAAAAGTTATGAAAATTTCGGGATTTATTATTATACGAAACGCAGTAATTAATGATTATCCCGTAACGGAAGCTATACGTTCTGTATTACCGATGGTCGATGAAATGATAGTAAGTATTGGCGATAGTGAAGATGATACCTCCGGCCTTATTCAGTCTATTTCCTCCGACAAGATCCGGATCGTACACTCTGTGTGGGACCCCGCTTTGCGCAAAGGCGGTGCGGTGCTGGCAGCAGAAACCGACAAGGCATTCGCACACATTTCACCCGATTCCGACTGGGCTTTTTATATTCAGGCCGATGAAGTGGTGCATGAAAAATACCACTCCGTTATTCTGGAAGCTGCCAGAAAATACAAAGACCAAAAAGAAGTGGAAGGCCTGTTATTCAAATACACCCATTTTTATGGAACCTACAATTATGTAGGCGACAGCCGTAAGTGGTACAACCGCGAGATCCGTTTGATACGCAATGATAAAAGTATTCATTCCTATAAAGATGCGCAGGGCTTTCGCAAAGACGGCCGCAAATTGAACGTAAAACTCATAGACGCATACATATACCATTATGGCTGGGTAAAAAGCCCCAAACAAATGCTGCAAAAGCAAAAGAACCTCGGTAAATTCTGGCGCAGCGATGAAGAGTGGCAACAGTTCCTTTCAGAGTCGGATTTCTGGGATTTCAGCAATGAGTTCGACTCACTGGCAAAATTTACCGAAACGCATCCCGCGGTCATGCACGACCGCATTAAAAAACAGAACTGGAATATTGAAATGGATATAAGCCGCAAACGCTTTTCTTTCAAAAACCGCCTGTTGTATTATATCGAGAAAGCAACCGGCAAACGCCTGTTCGATTATAAGAACTATAAAATATTAAAATAATTCCAATACCTGTTGAGCAACTTCCAACATAAAAACAATTCAATGAGCGCGGTTACAGCAGTGATCATCACCCATAATGAAGCCCGCAATATTCAACAATGCCTGGCATCACTCAAAACAGTAGCCGATGAAATAATTGTGGTAGACTCATTCTCAACCGACGATACCGTAGCCATTTGCGAACGCGAAGGCGCCATTGTAAAACAACAGGCATGGCTTGGGTTCGGCCCGCAAAAGAACGTTGGCATTCAACTGGCAAAACATGAATACATTCTCTCGCTCGATGCCGATGAAGCCCTGGATGAAGTATTACAGGCAAGCATCCTGGCCGCCAAACAACAGGGCCTGCAGGGCATGTACGACTTTACCCGGTTAAATTTTTACTATGGTAAATTCTTACGGCATGGGGTTGAATATCCCGATTACAAGATCCGCCTGTTCCCCAAAAGCATAGTGCGGTGGAATGATGAACTGGTACACGAAACCTTACAAATATCGCAGAACATACAACAAAACAGGCTGAAAGGCCATTTGTTGCATTATACTTATTTTGCCATTCGCGAGCACGTGGCCAAGGCCAATAAGTATACCGACCTTGGCGCCGAACTGAATTTCAAAAAAGGAAAACGGGCTTCGTGGTTTAAAATACTGTTCAGTCCGCTCTTTACCTTTATACAGGCCTATATTGTAAAAAGAGGTTTTCTCGATGGCAGACATGGATTTATCGTAGCCGTATTCCATGCCTATGGCGCATTTATGAAGTATACCAAACTGTGGATGTTAAATAACGAAAAAAAGAAATGAAGCATACGCCATCCTGTACATTACTAATTGCCACTTACAACTGGCCCGCGGCATTGGAGCAAACGCTGTTGAGCATAAAGCGGCAGGTAATGTTGCCCAGTGAGGTGATCATTGCCGATGATGGTTCAAAAGAAGAAACAACGAAACTGATCGCCGCTTACCAAACCGGGTTTCCCGTACCACTGCGCCACATCTGGCAACCCGATGAAGGCTTTAAGCTTGGCCAGATCCGTAACAAAGTCATTGCCGCCGCTACCGGAGAATATATAATACAGATCGATGGCGACCTTATACTGCACCCTTCATTCGTAAAAGATCATGTACACGCTGCACGCCCCAATCATTTTATCGGTGGCAGCCGGGTATTGCTGAGTGAAGCCTTATCGCAGGAGATCTTTAAAAGCAAACAGGCCGGCATTTCTCTTTTTCACAAAGGAGTGCGCAATAAGTTCAATGCCCTGCACGCCCCCGCGGTGGCCCGGTTCATTGAACTGTTCAAAAAAGAAAAAGGATTGTACAACTTACGCGGCTGTAATATGTCGTTCTGGCGAAAAGACCTGTTGGCTGTAAATGGTTACAACGAACAGATCACCGGCTGGGGCCGGGAAGATACCGAGCTCGTAATTCGGTTGTACAACAAAGGTATACAACGGGTATTTTTTAAATTACAGGGTATCGTATATCACCTGTACCATAAGGAATACGACCGTACCAGCGTGTTGAAGAACGATGAAGTGGTGCAAGAGGCCATTGAAAATAAACTTACCTGGTGCGAAAAAGGAGTTGCTCAATATTTGTAATAGAATAATAACATGCATACGCAGGCGCCCGCCAACTGGCAGCAATTGCTGCAACAAATAAAGGAAGGATCGCAAAAAGCCATTTCCCGGTGTTTATCACTGGTTGAAAATGAAGTGCCCGGTTATGCGCAGTTCCTGGCCGGCCTGCCCATTAATGAACATACGCAGATCATTGGTATAACCGGCCCGCCCGGCGCCGGCAAAAGCACTTTAACCGATGCCCTCATTGGCGAGCTGGTGGCAGCGCAAAAAAAAGTGGCCGTATTGTGTGTTGACCCCTCCTCACCTTTCAACCTGGGCGCTCTGCTGGGCGACCGCATAAGGATGAGCGAATGGTACAGCCACCCCAATGTGTTTATCCGTTCGCTGGCAACAAGAGGTTCGCTGGGCGGACTGCACCCTAAGATCATCGAGCTCACTGAAGTATTGAAGGCCGCGCCTTTTGATCATATAATTATTGAAACCGTAGGGGTGGGACAAAGCGAAGTGGAAATTGCCGGACTGGCCGATGTGACCGTAGTAGTGCTGGTGCCCGAAGCGGGTGATGAAGTACAGACCATGAAAGCCGGCCTTATGGAAATTGCCGATATTTTCGTGGTGAACAAAGCCGACCGCCCCGATGCCGATACTTTTTTCCGCAACCTGAAACTCATGCTGCAGCCCGCATTTCATGCAACTGCAGTAGACATCCCGGTTATAAAAACGGTGGCCTCGCAAAGGAAAGGTATAGCCGAACTATATGAAGCCATCGGTAAACAATTGAAGCAGGTGCAAACAACGGATAAGAAATTCAGGCTACTGGCCGATAAAGCGTATTACCTGTTGCAAAAGCACCGCATGAAGGACCTTACCAGGGAAGCCCTGCTGGCCGTTATTCAAAAAGAAAATATCACTAACGTTTATTCGTTTATAACCAGGTTTTATTAAAACCCGACAGAAGTAGATATGCATATATTGTATTGCACATTTGGAAACCGTTTTTCGAATCACCTGCAGGCGGCGTTCTCAGCCATGTCGTTCCTGCAACAGCCTGATGAAGTAAAGTCTGTAAATATAATAACCGACGCGGCGCCATTCTATCAACACCTGGCGAAGCATGCCAATATAATTGCCGTTACGCCTGAAAAAATTAAGGAATGGAAGGGCCCGCACGATTTCTTCTGGCGTGTTAAAATAAAAGCCATCCAACACATAACCGAAATGTATAATGGCAGCCCGGTTATCTATTGCGATACCGATACCTTTCTGTACAGCAATATTTCTTCGCTGAAAGCCGAACTGCTGGGCGGTAAAGCCTATATGCATGAGGACGAAGGCGCATTGTCGACCCTGAAAGACAAAACCAGTAAAAGAACGTGGCGGGCGTTGAAGGGCAGGCAGTTTGGCGGATTGACCATGCAACCTACCGATCATATGTACAATGCCGGTGTGGTATCAACGCCAAATAACCAAAACGGAAAAGACATAGCGCTGGCGCTGCAGATCTGTGATGAGATGTGTGCGGGCGGCGTACCGTTCAGGTTAGTTGAACAATATTCGCTTTCGCTGGCCCTTAACCATATTTATACCCTTGGCGATGCCACCCCCTGGATCGCACATTACTGGCGCAACAAGGAAGACTGGAACCCGTTCATACTAGAATGGATAGCCGAGCAACAGTTCAAAGGCAAAAGTTTTGAAGAAATGCTGGCTGGTTTTGCCGGGCTCGATCTGAGCCAGGTACCGGTGATCATTAAAAGAAAATATACCGCGGTAAAATGGCACCGTGCCGTTGACTGGCTTTTCCCGCCAAGAAATCATCAGTATGTAAAAAAGAACATGTGATGCGGGTTGGAAAAACTGCCGGAAGGCTAGATAAGTTGAAAAAACGCCTTCCTGCAAATTTGAGCAGGTATACAAAAAAAACAATACATCAAACCGGCCGTTTTGGCAACCGGGAAGAAAAAAATGGCTGGGTGACAGTTATAACTAATTCAGAAGCAATTTTTTAATGCTCGCTTTTCCACCAGCGATAGCCAATGTAACCCATAACGATCAATGGGGTAAGGCCGAGGTAGATAATGCCCATATTCAACGCCTTTGCAGGCTTTTCACCTAATTGCTGCGCTGTTTTGGTACAGATGCTACATTGCGCCGAAACATCTGCCGGAACCACGAAAAACAGCATTAACAGTACAAATAATATCACGCATCCTCTCATGGTAATTCAAATTACCATACAAAAATACAACAAAAGCCGGTGCCGAAAAAAGGCATGACACTCCGAAATTTGAAAAATGCAAGCGCTGTGAACACCCGCAAACAACTGACCAAAGCAGGCTGATATCATCTTAATTCACCTTCTCATCCGCTCCATCAAACGCCTTCTCCCCATCGTTCAAACAGCTATTTTACCAGCTACCTTAAATAAAAATGGAACCGCTTTTGAAAACGGTTCCATTATATAAAGAATGTTTTGAACTTTCTTATGCTTCAGCTTTCATTGACTTAGCCTGTTTCTTTCTTTCTTCTTCATTGAGTATGGTTTTACGCATACGAATGAAGTTAGGCGTAACCTCAATACACTCATCGTGCTGGATGTACTCCATGCATTCTTCGAGGGTAAGCTGAATTTTAGGAGCAATGTTGGTTGCAGCATCGCTACCGCTTGCGCGCATGTTCGTGAGTTTTTTTCCTTCGGTGATCTGAACCACCAGGTCGCCTGGTTTAATATGCTCGCCAATGATCTGGCCTGCATATATTTCTTCACCCGGATCGATAAAGAATGAACCCCTATCCTGCAGTTTATCGAGTGAGTAACCGGTTGAAGAACCATTTTCCTTTGCCAGCAACACGCCGTTATTACGGCCGGGAATTACACCTTTCCAGGGTTTATATTCGCTGAAGCGGTGAGCCATTACAGCTTCGCCTTGTGTGTTGGTCAGCATTTGCGTACGCAAGCCGATCAAACCGCGTGAAGGGATCTCAAACTCCAGGTGCTGCATTTCGCCTTTGGTTTCCATTATCAGCATTTCACCTTTACGGCGGGTTACCAGGTCAATTACTTTTGAAGCAAACTCCTGCGGTACATCTACCACCAGAATTTCGTATGGCTCGCATTTTTTGCCATCTATCTGTTTTACGATAACCTGAGGTTGTCCTACAGTTAATTCATATCCTTCACGACGCATGGTCTCTATCAATACGCCTAAGTGCAGGATACCGCGGCCATATACAACGAATGCATCGCCGCCATCGCTATCTACCACTCTCAATGCGAGGTTCTTTTCAGTTTCTTTCATCAAACGGTCGCGCAGGTGGCGGCTCGTTACGAACTTACCATCTTTACCATAGAAAGGTGAGTTGTTGATCGAGAACAACATGTTCATGGTTGGCTCATCAACACTGATAACCGGTAACGCTTCGGGGTTTTCAAAATCGGCAATGGTATCGCCAATATTGAATCCTTCAATACCTACAACGGCGCACAGGTCACCGGCAACTACTTCGGTTACTTTTTTCTTGCCCATGCCTTCAAACACATACAGTTCTTTTACACGGGTCTTTTTTATACTGCCATCGCCCTGTACCAGGGAAATGGGCTGGTTTTCTTTTATAACTCCACGCGATACCCTTCCTACCGCAATACGGCCGAGGAACGATGAATAATCGAGTGAAGTGATCTGCAATTGCAGGGTGCCTTCGCTTACTTTTGGTGGTGGTACATGTTTCAGGATACCATCGAGCAGCGGGTTAATATTTTCGCTGGGTGTTAATGAATCGTTGAACCAGCCGTTTCTGCCGCTACCGTAGTAGGTAGGGAAATCGAGCTGCTCTTCGGTAGCATCGAGGTTGAAGAATAATTCAAACACCGCATCGTGTACTTCATCGGGACGGCAGTTAGGCTTATCCACTTTGTTGATGATCACAATCGGGCGCAGGTTCAGCTGTAACGCCTTTTGTAATACGAACCGGGTTTGTGGCATGGGGCCTTCAAAGGCATCCACCAGCAAACACACACCATCGGCCATTTTCAGTACGCGCTCAACCTCACCACCAAAGTCGGCGTGGCCCGGGGTATCAATTACATTGATCTTTACATCTTTGTATGTTACCGCTGCGTTCTTACTGAAGATGGTGATACCTCTTTCTCTTTCCAGATCATTACTGTCCATGATCAGATCACCAGTTTCCTGGTTCTCACGAAACACTTTGGTAGCGTGTAAGATCTTGTCTACCAGGGTTGTTTTTCCGTGGTCTACGTGGGCAATAATGGCGATATTTCTGATATCCATAAAATCCTTATCCCTGACAGGAATTGTTTTTTTAATTTCTTAATAATGAATGCCTTACTATGCTTTAATTTTCGCAATGGCAAACGAGGCGCAAAGGTACGCCAAATCAATGGGCGGGGCAAGCAAAAGCGGAAACTTTATGTACAATTAATTCGGGCTTATAAAGGTTTTTATGGTGCATAATCCCTTATAAACCCTGATACAACGAATTAATTTTTTATGGCAGCATGCTAAACAGATAGCAGTCACAGATTTATAACCGCAAATGTGCAAAAAAGACCTTGCAGTAGGCAATGTCAGATGTTGTAATATAATAATCCTCTGTTAAACGCGGATATATATTTTTCTTTTATCCATATACCAGCCCGCCAGCCAGCAAAAGAGCGTGAAACAAATGGCAAAAAGCAGGGAACCCAGATACATGCCGGCAAATTTGAATATGTGATCATAGATGCGGCCATAAACATGCGCAGCCCGTAACAGGATAGCCGCTACTTCCGACAGCAGGTAAATGAAGAGGGCGTTCTTTCCAAAAACCTCAAAAAAGTAAGCCAGGCGGTCTTGCCGCAAAAAGTCATTTACGTAAATAACGCCGGCAAGAATAAGGCAGTCGAGCCCAACCGTAAGCAATACAAATGAACCTGTCCACAGGTTCTTGTTTATAGGAAGCCACTCGTTCCAGCCCAAAGCCAGGATGGCAAGGCCGGAGCCCACCGATACAAGGCGCATCAGCATACCTGTGGTTTTTCCTTTTTGCTGAAGGAACCGCCCCGTAAGGTAACCGGCAACTACATTCGCAACGGCGGGCAGGGTGCCCAACAAGCCTTCCGCTTCAAAAGGAATTGCTTCGGTATGGTTCATGTGACCGGGCCCCAGCAACCACAGGTCTAACCGGGTACCTGCATTGCCCGCCATCGTAAGCTCCTGCCCCGGCATACCAAACCAAAATAAAATGAACTGGTAGGCGATCAATAAAAACACGGCGGTAATGAGCGCGCCGGTAGCTTTTACGTAATACACCAGCAGAGCGGCTATACAGTAACATAAAGCAATCCGCTGTAATACACCCAATACTCTTGTTTCAGCAAAAGATTTAAATACGATCCCGCTTTCTCCCCTTTGCACAAATGGAAACCAATATAACAGGAACCCGAGCAGGAACAGCAGCAGGCTGCGTTTGAAAATTTTGACCAGCACCTGCGCCTGTGTCATCTTTGCCCATTTTTCAGCGGCAAAACACAATGCATTGCCTA
Organism: Niastella populi; assembly: GCF_002078015.1. Taxonomy (GTDB): domain Bacteria; phylum Bacteroidota; class Bacteroidia; order Chitinophagales; family Chitinophagaceae; genus Niastella; species Niastella populi. Next base: position 211,933 of record NZ_LWBP01000002.1, read on the forward strand.
CCGCAAACAGAAAGGAAGGATAAACCAGGTCGGCCGGCGTAAAGCCATGCCAGGCAGCATGTTGCAAGGGTGCATAGATAGTATCATGATTGCCTGGTGTATTTACGATGATCATTAAACAAATGGTAAGACCACGAAATACATCCAACGCAATGAACCGGTTGGTTGCCATCATAAACGCTATAAATAAGGCCCGCTAAGGCGTTACAAAGGAATTGAAAAATTACCAAAAGTATAATAAAGAAACTCTGTGCGGCAGCCTGGTTAACAACCAGGTAACAAAAGGCTGAAAGCTGAAGGCTGAAGGCTCAAGGCAGGAGACTCAAGGCGGAAAGCTAACAGCGAAACGCGGAAAGCGACTTGAGATTTATTACCTGCTGCCTGTTTGGAAGCATTGATAAGGAAGGCATGCAGCACCTGCGGCCATAAGCGTTGCGCGTTTTGCGTTCGGCTTTCAGCTTTCGGCTGTATTTGTATTTGCGTTAAGCGTTCGGCGTTCAGCTGTATTTGTATTTGCTTTGGGCTTTGGGCTGTATTTGTATTTGCGTTTGGCGTTAAGCATTCGGCGTTCAGCGTTAAGCGTTAAGCGTTCAGCTGTATTCACCTTTTACAGGAACCTGCGGATCAGGCTTATAATTACCGTTAGCAGAACGCTGAACAGGATCATAGTGGTTATGGGAATATAAAAGCGAAAGTTCTCCTTTTCGATGCGGATATCGCCCGGCAAATGACCTATCCAATGCAGTTTATCGTGAAAGAAATAGATGATCAACCCAATAACTACCACCGCACCCCCGATGAGCATGATGTATTTGCCGGTATCGGAATTCATAAAAATTATTTTTAAAATTAGCCTGCAATGCTTTCCCAGGTAATAAAAAGCCGTTAATTTCAACACCAAATTTACGACATGCGTAAAATAAAATGGGTCCTGATCGCTCTGGCAATTGTAGCTATTGTTTATCTCTTAGGACCAAACCCCTCTACCCCGGTATATTCAACCACTATGCCGGCTGTTCCGGCCGAACCAACCGCCCTTGTAAACTATATTAAACAACAGGAAGCCGCCCACAGCATTAAACCCGATAATGAAGCCCGGGTTGTATGGGCCAATGATTCTGTAAACAACAAGACCGAGTACGCGTTGGTATACCTGCACGGCTTTACGGCTTCGCAGGGCGAAGGCGACCCCGTTCACCGCAACCTGGCCAAAAAGTTCGGTTGTAATTTATATTTATCCCGGCTGGCCGAACATGGCATAGATACAACGGAGCCCATGGTAAACCTTACCGCCGATAATCTTTGGGAAACAGCGAAACAGGCGCTGGCCATTGGCAAACAGATCGGTAACAAAGTGATTCTGGTGGGCACCTCCACCGGCGGTACGCTGGCATTGAAACTGGCTGCCGAATACCCCAATATTCATGCATTGATCCTGATGTCGCCCAATATTGCCATCAACGATCCTACAGCCTGGATACTGAACAACCCCTGGGGGCTGCAGATAGCCCGGCTGGTTACCGGATCGAAATACCTCGATTCAGAGGACACCCGCGAGGCTTATCGTAAATACTGGACACACCACTACCGGATTGAAGCTGCGGTAAACCTGGAAGAACTGGTTGAAACGAGCATGAATAAAGAAACATTTGAACGGGTTAAGCAACCTACGCTTGTATTATATTATTATAAAAATGAAGTTCACCAGGACAGCACAGTGAAAGTAAGCGCCATCAGGGAAATGTTCAGCCAGCTGGGCACACCGGCTGATAAGAAACGCGAAAAAGCCATGCCCAATACCGGCAATCATGTCATTGGTTCGTGGATAAGATCGAAAGATATACCGGGTGTTGAACAAGAAATAGCGTTGTTCATGACCGAAGTGCTTGGCATAAAGCCCATATAAATTATAAAGTGTGCCACACCTTCGGGGTGTGGCACACTTACCTGCATAAAAAAAGGCCCCGCCATAAGCGGGACCCTTTTTATTAATGAAACCCTGCTGTTAGTATCTTCCGTAGTTATTATTTCTGCCATTGTTATTTCTGTCGTTCCTGTCGTTATCGTACCGGCCATCATTCCCCCTGTTGTTACGGCTGTTACGATCGAAGGCGTAGTTCGATGTTGTTTTAACCACTACCTTGCCTGAACGGTTGATATCGATATTGACCAACTGGGCAGCATTAATAAACATCGTGCTGTTGTAGATCACCTGTGTCTTTTTTCTAAAACCGAAACTTTCCGTTTTGTAGATAGTGATCGAGTGGTTACCTGAGCGAATGTTATCCAGTACAAACGTATTGTTCAGATTATACATCACACCGTTTATCTTCACCTGCATCATTGCACGATCGTTACTTGAGATGGCTATTTTAGAAGTTCTTGGGCCGGGAGCAGCAAAAGTGGTTATGCTAAACAATACCGCGATAAGTGTAAAGATCTTTTTCATATACTGTTTCCTCCATTGTTTTTATACAGTAATAGATTGCGTTTAAGGCAGCACGTTTACTAAGGAGGTGTTAAAGAGGAGAACGCTGAACGCAAATACAAATACAGCCGAACGCCATAAGCCGAACGTAAATCCGAATACGGCTTCAGGCAGTGGTTTACACAATTCCTTTAATCGCGTATTATGCAAAAAAATGACCCCTCCGTTGTGGAGAGGCCATTGCTACCTGGTATAGCGTTTAGCGCTTGTTATTTGTAATACCGGCCATCGCGGTCACGATCGTTATAGTCGGGTCTGTAGTCACGTCCCTGGCCATAATCCCTGGCATTACGTCTGCGGTCGTTATGATCGAAACGGGTGTCTACCCAAACTCTTTCCCTACGATCGATGCCAATGTTCAAAGATTCCCAGGGTTTAACAACCATTACATTGCTGTACACCCGCTGCGGTCTTTTCCTGAACATTCCGTAGTTATCTATTTTGTACACTTCTATGCGGTGACGGCCCGAGCGAATGTTATCAATTACAAAACCGTTCCGGTTAATGTTATATTGCTTACCATCGATGAACACCTGTATGAAGGCGTCGCTGCTACTACGGATGGCTAACTTACTATCATCGGGGCGAGGGTTACCGTTAGCTGCAAAAGTTGTTACGCTGAACAAAATGGCTGCAAGTGTAAAGATTCTTTTCATATACTGTTTCCTCCATTGTTTTTATACAGTAATAGATTGAAAACAGTTAATGCCGTTTACAAACGGTATGTTAAAGAACTAACACTTGTTAACCTTTGCCCTTAACCATCCTTTGGCAGCTTTTACACGCCTTGTTATCCTTTTTTAAACTCTTCCAGCACATCCATTTCACCCTGGCAAACCCTTACTTTCTTCCAGTCTTTTTCTCCCTGCAGATGTATGATGTATACAGCGGGCCTGTCGGGCATTTCTATCTCCTGTATCACATAGATCTTATAGTCGTAGTAAGTGCTTTTTACCTGTGCGCGTATATTGCGGGCCATTCGTTTTTCTTCATAATACTTCATGATAAAGTTCAGATCGCCGCGGCTGGTGTACACCACGCGGTGCTGAACACTGTCGCGGAAGAACACGGCAATAAAGCTGCTATTGGTGTTATGCCACTTTACATTTTCCGCATCACCATAGCGGCCCACGAAATCGCGCATGGCCCGCACATTGATGTCGTTCAGATAATCGCTTTTCGATTTCAATGATCTAACGGCAGCTTCTGATGTAGCATTGGCGTTCGACTTTACATTGGCGGTTGCCAGCGCATGTGCGCTTTGCTGCGAATAAACACAGCCAGTTAGTACCACGACGGTGATGCCCGTGGCGATCAATAATTTTTTCATTGCTATACTTTATTTAGAATTAAACAATCCAACGCAATATATTCGCTTACATAAGCAATTATTATAAATTGGTATTTATGCCGGTCACATGATAAGCTCTGCCAAACACGCTAGAATAGTTGACCGGAAAATATCCGCCAGGTATATGCAGCATATCCACTCCTGAACAGCATTTGCGAAATGTTTCGCCACGTTACTGATTTACGGTTAAGGTTATGTTAATAAGGAATTATGGAAAACCTCACTGCACCTGCATAATATGTACAACAAACGCTTATTATTTTTCAAAGTCCTCAAACGTACAATGGCAGACTATATTGAAAAACTCCCGCCATTTATTTACATGTAAGGTCACCACCCTGAAACCGGTACGCTGAAAACTGCGCTACATCAAGGATTTTGCACCCGTCGTGTAACAAATAGTGTAGGGCCGCCGGTATTGTATTGCTTTGTTATGGTAAACACACAATTTTTCATAACCTAAAACATTCATTATGCAAAGCAGCTCATTTAAAACCTTATTGGTTTTGCTTCTTACAACCACAATGGCGTGCCTGCAATCATTTACAATAGCAGGAGGCGAGGTATTTGAGATCTATCTCAACAATAAACTAATAATTTCGCAGGCAGTACATAAACCTTTTACACTGCAGAGTTTACAGTTAGATAAAGCCAATAAGAACGATCAGCTGGTGATCTATTACCACCATTGCGGGCATACCGGTAAAGACAGAACTATTGTTATTAAAGACGATAAAGGCAATACCATTAAAGAATGGAAATTTGCTGATGCATCCGGCTCTAAAAAGGGTATGACGATACCGGTAAAGGATTTGTTACAACTGGAGAAAAATTATTCGGGTTCAAACCTGAACATCGTTTATTATGCGCAACAATTGCCGAAAGGCAGGGCGCTTTCAGCAATTCGGTTTAACGGTAAAAGCACTACCTGGCGCATGCAGCAGGAGTTATGGCCGGTAGGCAATGCCAGTTTCATCAGGAAATAACAAGCGCCTGATGAATGCAAATAAAGAATACAGCCACAGGCTGCAAGCTAAAGGCCGTAAGCAACACAAACGTATTTACCCGCGCCGATGGCTTGCAGCCTGCAGCTGCATCCTGAATGTAACTACCCTATGCCTGTTCTGAACCTGTTGTTCTAAAAGGTCTTTTTATACTCTTCCACCACCTCCATTTCTTTTTCGCATACACGAACATTCTTTAACGTAGTGGCGTCTTCGAGGTGCACTACGTATACCAATGGTTTCATGCGCGCTTCAATTTCCTCAATCAGGGTAATGGCATAATCGTAATACTGGCTTTTTACCATGCCCCGTACATCGCGGGGCATAACGTTTTCGTGATACTGCCTGATGGTATAGGCAAACGCTCCCCTGCTGTTGTATACGGTTCTGCAACGGCTGTTGTTTTTGCCCGTATACTTTACCACATACCCGGTTTCTATCAGCATCCATTCGGCATTGGAAGCTTCTTTATCGCGCTTCAGAAAATCGCGCATAGCCTTTACATGAACTTTGTTGATGGGCAGGCTGTTCATGTGCAACGAATGCAAATTATCAGTTAACGCAGGACGGCTGGCTTGTTGCGCTGTTGCCGCTCCGTAAAGCAGCACAACAGTGATACTTGTTAAAATTACATTTTTCATGGCTGTATTTTTTTGTATATGATCTGCGTTCTTTGCAACAAAGCAACTTAATTATCGGCCACCTGTTTTTTTAAATTAGATGAACCCAACGGCTTTTCGGCAACCGTATAAAAAACGGCAATTATGGCGTTTGACCGGGAAAATGGTCGTTTGTCGAAATTGAGGGTATCAGGAAAAGAAGCCAAGGCCGGGAGGTAATAAAAAGATAAAATTGAAAGCAGGCATAATCATATACAGGTTAACCTGTCATGAACGTTATCTTTGCCTTTTGTAATCTGATAACATGCAGCGAAAGATCATATATTTAATTAACCCCATTTCCGGTACCAAAGGAAAATCTTCTTTGAAAGAGTTGATTGCCACTGAAACAACCAATCGCCACATCCCCTTTGAGATATTACCTACGGCTGCAGATGGCGATTACAGTTCAATAAAACATAAAATAGAGTTGGAACATGTTACAGATGTGGTTATTTGCGGCGGCGATGGTACGGTGAACCAGGTAGTAAAAGCGCTGGCGGCTACCAATGTGCAATTTGGCATTATTCCCATGGGCTCGGGCAACGGGCTGGCGCTGGCGGCCGGTATTCCAAAAGCCAGTGCAAAAGCCCTGGAGATCGTATTTACAGGAAAGGCCGTTTTAACCGACGGTTTTATGGTGAATGAACATTTTGCCTGTATGTTGTGCGGCCTGGGTTTCGACGCCCAGGTGGCTCACCAGTTTGCCGATCAGCCCAAAAGAGGTTTGGGCACTTATGCCTCGCTTACCACCCGGCATTTCTTCAATGCCAAACCATACCCGTTCAGGGTAATTGCCAATAAACTCGAATTCAGCACGGAAGCTTTTTTTCTGAGTATCGCCAACAGCAACCAGTTCGGAAACAACTTTACCATTGCCCCGCAGGCTATCTTAAGCGATGGTTTGCTCGATGTGGTGATCGTAAAAAAGATTGCCAAGCCATTGCTGTTACTTACAGTTATGCAACAGGTGCTGGCAGGCCGTATAAGACGGATAGAGAATTCGATGAATTCGCCGGTCATTTACTTTCAAACCAGCGAACTTTTTATCAGCAATCCCGCCGAAGCGCCCATCCATATCGACGGGGAGCCGTGGGAATGTCAACGGCAACTTCATATCAGGGTTTTACCGCAATACTTTAAACTGATACACGCCGCTAACGGATAGTAAGCGGGTGAGGTTTGCTTATGAGCCGGGTGAACTGGGTAAATGTTTGCTGGTTACCGGCGCTGCCCAATGCCCCGGCAATATCTTTTTTCTCGCTTTTGGTAAGGTGAAAATTCAGAGCAGCGCGGGCGTCGCTTTTTTCAGGTACATATTGAAAACAAAAGCTGTAAAAATAATTCCCCATCATCGATCGCGCCAGCCCCATGAGATCGTTCTGGCTATACTCCTGCATTTTGAACCAGTTGTACTCGAGTAACAACATAGGTTTGGTGGCTATTTCGGTTATACTGGTCGATTCATACGGATGCTCCCAGCCGCCGGTCTTCCGGTCGCGGATATGGATCAGCACTACGCCCGATGTATTATCCCGGATCCATTGCTGAAATACCTGAATAAACCGAAGCGCGGTTTCCTGGCCGTAATTATCGCGTATACCGGCGTCCATTACATCGATAACAGGATCGCTGGGCAGCCATACGTTTGGCAATACATACGGGAACGTTGCATTCATGCGCAGGGCGGTGAGCATGCGAAGGTTCAGGGGGTCCTGTTTTGAGAACAATGCCTGGTAATCCACCGCATCGGGATCGGCATCGAGCACATGATTTGTATCGTAGGCCGGGCGCATCAAAAAGCTCATGGGCTGGGTGCTGATGATCATTTTGCGGCCATCGCGGGTGACTACCGAATTGAAGAGCATCAACGGTATGCGTGCATTCTTTTCATCGTCGTACCAGTCTTTCAACTGCTTATTCAACATGCCGCGGGTATTCGAATTCAGCTTTTGCTCAAAGGCATAGCCCCGGTCTTTTATATACTCATACGGCCCTACTTTGAACCGTTGCGCCGGCGCCGCCAGATCGCGGGCCACAAAGGAAGTGAACAAGGGGTTCAGCAGATCGTTTGCAATATCGTTCTGCCAGGTTTTATCCTGCAAATCGATCTTTTGTCCGGCCGCACGTGCCCTGCTCAGCTCCCTGAAATAGGAAGCGCCCAGCATGCCGCCCGAGGCCCCGGTAATGAGCACCGTTTTGTTCATCAGTTCCCCATGCGTTAAACTATCGAGACGCTGCAGCACATTCATGGTAAAAGTGGCGCTGCGGTTACCGCCGCCGCTTGTGGTGATCACGAACATCAGCGGTTTTTCACTGGTTTGTTTCTTTTTCCAGTTCTCCAGAATAGAGATCATGTGTTGTTTGTCGTTCCGTATTTTTTCAGGCGTGCACAGCGATAGCAAGGATTCGGATGTGTAAAGCGGCCGCTGATCCTTGTTCTTATAATTCAACCCGTATGCTTTATTGCTGGGGTCAATTATTTCATAACGGTATAATACATTGGTGAGAAGGAACAGCACAATGACAAACGGAATGCTCCAGCTTTGCAGAAAATACGAAAAAGCGCCCGAAACGGCGATCAAAATAGCAAAGAACAGGGTAATGCCGGCGGCGGCGGGCAACTGGAACAGTGGATTATCTAAACAAAAACCCAGTAGTATGAGCCCTATAAAAGCAATGAAAATGGAAACTACCGCGGCAAAGTGGTGCCGGCTGAAAATGGTTTCAATAAATTCCCGGCTGTAGTGCGATACGTCGCGTACCTTTTTAAGCCTGAACATGGCGTTCAGATACCACTCCACTTTTATGAGGCGGCTTTGGTTAAGCCGGGTTTCATCTTTTTTGAACTGGGCCTTGAACAATTGCGGGTTGCTGATAACGGGAGTAAGCCGCCGGATGATATTCTTATCGGCCCTGAAAAAATAAAAGAGCGAAAACATTATGATGAGGATCAAACCGCTCAGGAAACCCAGCACCAGCAAGGTGATCTCTCCGTACGTCATCAGTTCCTTGTTACGTTCAAACGCTACCGCTTTTATGAAATAGAAAACAAGGAAAATGGCGGGTATGCCGCCGTTATTGATGCAATATTTTAAGAATGGGTTGGAAGTGGTGGCCAAAAACCTGAAATGGCGGCTGAACAAAATGAAGGTGGTAATGTTCCAGCTCATGATGAAAACGCCGATGGCCATTCCAACGAACAGCGAGGCCAGTATACTTACATTGCCCAGGTATTCGGGGGCCAGGTACAGCGAGTCGGCGCCGAATGTCTTCATAAAAGTACCATTCACCGTACTGAACAACACGAACCAGAAGATCAGCAGCACCTGAAATTTTTTAAAGTGCAACATGAGCAACTGAACAGGAAACGAATGATATAACCCCTTCCAAAAAAGTTTCATACTAACCCAGGCATTAATGTATTATTCTTGCAGCAAAAGGCGCTTTTTGAACGGCTTTCCCCAATATACTACATAAACGAAAAGACAGTGCCAAGATTATGATGATTGCTTAAAAGATGGGTTTCGGGTCAGAAATAACATGGCAACCAGGCTCAGCAACAACAACATTCCGGTAACCTGGTGTAATTGTGCCATCCACTCGAAGGTTCCCCAGCGATTGGGAACTATTCCCGTACTGGTTAACACGGAGAAAATTCCCAGTATTACCTGTAGAATTACGAAAATGAGCGGCCAGCTGCGAAGTTTGCTGAAGAGCACGCTGGAAGTAGGCGCGCGAAAAAGCTTTATAGAATAACTTATTATCAATATTAATAACGTATATGCCAGTCCCCTATGCACAAAGTGTATGGTGGTTTTATTCTCAAAAAAATTGAGGGTTACAGGCTCTTCTTTTAACATTCCGGCAGGCACCCAGCTACCGTTGATGGTTGGCCAGGTAGGCGCCGCGGTGGCTGCCTTATGACCGGCCATCAACGCACCGAACATCAGTTGCACGAATACGATGGCGATAAGCACCCAGGTCCAGTTATTCAGGTTTGGAAGATCCAGGCGTTTTCGCGCCGGAATTTTAATACGCAGCCCGATCCAGAAGGCGTAGGCAATTAAAGCAAGGGCAAAAATGAAGTGCATGGCCAGCCTGGTGGGCCGCACATACACCGCATCGCCGGTAAGGCCGCTGGCAACCATGATCCAGCCGATGGCTCCCTGAAAAGCGCCAAAGAAAAAGAGGAAGAGCAGGGAATTGATGAATTCCCTTTTTATATATTTTTTTGCCAGCAGGTACACGAATCCTATTACAAATGCCACGGCAATCAGGCGCGCCCAAAGGCGGTGGAACCATTCCCAAAAAAAGATGAATTTAAAATCAGCGAGGGTGAAATCGGTATTCAGTAACCGGTATTGAGGCGTTTGCTGGTATTTGACAAACTTTTCGGTCCATTGCTGTTCGTTCAGCGGGGGCAATGCGCCCGTAACTACGTCCCATTCGGTAATTGATAACCCCGAACCGGTGAGGCGGGTAACGCCGCCCAAAACCACCTGCACCAATAACATGATCACGCCTAAAAATATCCAGTTGGATACCGCCCGGTTGGCCCGTTGTTCAAAAGATATGGTAATCATCGCGGCGCAAAGATAGGAAGCCTAATTTGATAATGTGATAATTGAATACAGGTTCGCTACATCCGGGACTGATAACCTACCTTGCGCCGCCCGAAGATCATTGCCTTTTTGCCTTTGTATTTTGTATTTCATTATCACATTATCACATCGGTAAATTATCACATTACTTTAATGTACCCCCATCCCTCGTGCTGTTTGCTCACGATTTCAAAAATGGCATCGGGCACCACATCTACACCGGGAAGCAACTGGCTTTTATCAATATTATGCCGCTTCATGGTGGCGGCGCATACTTTAAAACTCGCCTTTTTATTACGGCTCAATTCCTGCACGGCCTCCGCAATAATCGATTTATCTTTCATTACCATGGACAGTGCATTGCCATAGATGGCCACTTCCAGTTGCGCATCGGGGCGCGATTGTGAAATACCACGCATTTGCCTGATAACGGTTTTGTGTGCAGCCGTATCGTCGCTGGTTATATCGAAGATCACTTTGTATGCGTTTGATTGCGCCATTGAAAACACCGGTATCAATACCAGTGCGGCTATAATTATACTGTTCTTTTTCATATCGATGTTTTACAATTCAAAAAAGAAAATCCGGTTAGTTCTTCCTGCCCGCTTTTGCCTGTTGAATAGGATCGAACGGGCCAAACTTATGCTGCTGTGCAGAAAAAGTATCGGCATATGGGCCAAAAGGGTAATCCATGGGTTTGGCATCTATTTTCGGCCAGTCTTTCGAAAGATCTTTATCGGGGCGCGGCTGCGCATTTATGAATGCCGCCACATCCCAGGCCTGCTCATCGGTCAACTGTGAATTACCGTGAGAAACGCCATACGGCATATTATCTTTTACGTAACCGGCCATCCTCGACAACCGGTACAATCCGGCACCAATATTATAACTACCGGGCCCCCACAGGGGCGGATACAGGTAACCCACATTGGTTATGGTATCGGGTTGGCCGGCGCCATCTGCACCATGGCATAAACCGCATTTTTCTGCAAATACAATTTTCCCCTTTTCAGGGTCTGCCGGGCGGTTGAGGCTCTTTAATGAAGAAATGCCAACGCCCAATGGCTTTTTGCCTTTTTCCACGTTTGCCCCCAGCCAGTGCATGTACGCTACTATGGCGCGCATTTCGCGGCTGTTGCTATCCAGTGGTTTTCCGTTGAGGCTTCTTTCGAGGCAATCGTTCACGCGTTTCTCAATCGATTCAACTGTACCGCTGCGATCCCGGTAGCGCGGATAAGTGGAAGCTACCGCGCTGTAATTATTTCCCCAGGGTTTGGTGCCCGCCGCCAGGTGACAGTTCTGGCAGTTCATACCATTTGAAATATGAGCTACTTTTCCTTTGGGACCGAAATAGTAGGATGTTCGGGCAATAAGATCGCGGCCATAACGTACCTGGTCACCCGCAGCAGTATGGGGTATACTGTTTGAATCGGGTGCCTGCCAGGGCATTTCCGGCACATCACGTGGTTGCAGGTTAGCCGTTTGTTTAGCTATTGCAGGGTTGCCGTTCTTACGCGGGCTAACATTCAGCCAAATGGCAACAGGCACTGCTATTGCCAATAATCCATATACCCAATTACGGTTCATGATAAAGCAGGCAAGGTGCATGAAGGCTCATGCTGCATACCGGGCATTACCGGCATGCAACATGTAACCCGTATAAATAAGGGGTTTAAAAATAAAGTTTGTCGCTACCAGGTGTGCTGCGCTTCGAAAGTGTGGCAACCTGTTTAATTGTTCTTAACCGGCAAAGCAGTAGGAACAGCCTTTTTCCTGCGCCCGGCCCAATGCCCATACGCCCGATGGAACAACCTGTATATTGGGCAATACGCCGGCCACCCATTCTTTCTTAACTGTTTCAGCATCCATTTTCATCATATCGGCAGCCACTGCACTATACACAGTCATAGCCATGTCGCATACACAGAACATAACGCCGGTATCCTGCAATTGATTGATAGCAATGGGCACAGCGCCAACACCAGGTATTTTATAATCTTCTTTTGGCTTCCAGAATGGATTTTGCGTTGCCCATTCCTTTGTTACAGGATCATGGGCTTTGAACAATTCACCCATTTTGTATTTAGCCCACAGATCGCTTTGCAGGGCATATGGAATGGCATCGTGCCTGAGCACAACCACCACACTGCAATCTTTTTCAGGTGTTCCGGTGGCGGCATTTGTTAACAAAAAAACCTTTGGCCAGGCAAATGGCATCAATTCGTGCGGTTGTGTAGCATCGAAGACAATGCGGTGTTTTCCTTTTATCTTATTGAACCATGCTTCCACATCGCCAAATTCATGATCGGCAAAAGCCTGGTTTGCCTGCGCCTCAAAAGGAGCAAGAGAAGCTGTACCAAGCGCTGCTGCACCAGCGGCAATTTTTCCCAAAAAGTTACGGCGTGATTCGGCGTTTAAATTGTTGGTTTGCATATACTGCCAGGTTTTAGTTTATAGAAAAGAGAATGAAGAATCATATAATTGAACCTGCACTTTCTTACACTACGTGTTCATTGAACCCAAACAGGTATGGGCCGGTTAACATACCGGCATGGGGCTGGATAAACTCATTCATGGAGTAGGTACAATACTTCGTTACATTCCTGATGATGCTGCTAATAAGAATCCCCGGGTATAAATCAATTCCCCTGTGGTTATTCAGTCAATTGGTGAGGGTTGGGTGCTACCGGAACTGCTTACATAATAGAAAGGAAAAGGTTCTGCATACAATATCGTTTTTAAAGGAAGGAATATCCGTTCTGTAGATATGAAATACGCGGCTACATTAAATCCATATTAAAGATAGTTATATTACGTATTAGCAGCCAAATTTATTAAAAGAAGGGTTGTCCCATTAAATTATCTGTTATTGTAATTGAATTTTCCGGCTTTGTAATTCAATTGAACGGCTTTGTAATTGAATTAGCCGGACTTCTAATTCAATTGAACCGGTGATTCAATTGAACCGTGTGGTAATTCAATTCAACTGTGCGGTAATTGAATTAAACAAACGGGTAATTCAATTGAATTGTGTGGAAATTGAAGTGGACGGGCTTCGAAAAAACGCTAATGCGGCAGTTTTTCACGCAGGCGGCCATATACCCAGGTGCCCACAATAGCACTTAACAAGGTGACTATGATAACGGTAGCGCCGGTCCCTATCAATGCGTACAAAGGACCCGGGCAGGCGCCCGTTAAAGCCCAACCGGCGCCAAATAACAATCCGCCATAGATCTGGCCCTTATTGAATTGTTTGGAATGCAACTCAATGGGTTCGCCATATATTGTATTCACTTTGAATTTTTTAATGAGCCAAACCGAAATGATACCAGTTACAACAGCGGTTCCTATAACCCCGTACATATGAAAACTCTGCAGCCTGAACATTTCCTGTATCCGGAACCAGGAAACCACTTCCGATTTAATTAACAGAATTCCAAAGAGCAAACCGGCCACCAGGTATTTTATTGAATGCCACCACGGATGCCTGATCTGCGACTCATTTATGCAAATGGTATCCAGTGAGCGTACTTCAAAATCGGTATTGGCTTCTTTTATGATCGTTGGTTGTTTTTTTTCTCTCGCTTCCATTGTGTGGTCTTTACAGGTTTAAGATGACTGGAAGAATGAGGTTAGCGGTAACAAAGCCGCCGGCCATAAAGCAACAGGTTGCCACCAGCGATGGCCATTGCAAATTGGAAAGCCCCATAATGGCATGGCCCGATGTGCAGCCGCCGGCATACCGGGTACCAAAGCCCACCAGAAAACCACCGGCAACCATCAATAAAAAGCCGCGCAGCGTAAACAGCGAAGGCCAGTTGAACAGGTCGACCGGAATAATGGACGAATAGTCGTGAATGTTATATTGCTGAAGTTCGTTCACCAGTTTGGGATCTACCACTATCGGTTCGCCGCTGCTCAACCATTGGGTTGCCATAGCGGCACCCAGCACTATCCCTGCTACAAAGAACAGGTTCCAGCTTTCTTTACGCCAGTCGTATTTGAAAAATGGAATGTTAGCCGGAACACATGCCGCACAAATATGCCGTAATGAGGAGGAAACGCCGAATGTTTTATTACCCAAAATCAGCAGCAACGGCACCGTTAACCCTATCAGCGGTCCGGCCACATACCAGGGCCAGGGCTGTTTGATCCATTCCCAGAGTTGCATGTTGTATAAATTTTTGTAAAAATGGTTCTTTCATAAAAAAAGCTGTGCGACATAAATCACACAGCTATAAGTTAATTAAATTTTAGTTTATCGGCTTACCCGGTGCGCTCTTACCATTACAGCATGGTGGTAGGGCATACATAATCGGTAACCGGGAATTTTCCCGATTCCTTTATGGCTTTGAACCCGCCTTTAATATCGATCAGGTTATCGAAACCACGGGCCTTTAAAACTGAAATAAAGATCATTGACCGGTACCCGCCGGCACAATGTACATACCAGGTTTTGTTTTTATCAACCAGTTGCATGCTGTCGTTCACATAGTCAAGACTGGCATTTACCGCCCCTTTAACGTGCTCAGAATCGTATTCGCTTTGCTTGCGCACATCAAGCACATTGATGTTGGAACCGGCTTCAGCTGCCGCGGCCATTTCTGCAACAGAAACAGAGGTGATGCTATCGATCTCTTTGTTTGCATTTTTCCATGCCTCGAAACCGCCCTGCAGATATCCTATTGCATGATCGTAACCAACCCGGGCCAAACGGGTAACCACTTCTTCCTGGCGGCCTTCTTCCGCAACAATTAAAATAGCCTGTTTTATGTCGGGGATCAGTGCTCCTACCCAGGGCGCAAAATTGCCGTCGATGCCAATATTTATTGAGTTGGGAATAAATCCTTTTGCAAAAGTTTGCGGGTCGCGGGTATCGAGAACGAGTGCATTGGTTTCATTGGCTGCCGCTTCAAAGGCTTCAACGCCCAGTGGGTGTGTGCCTTTCCTGATCACTTCATTTATACTTTCATAACCCTGTTTGTTCAGCTGCACATTCAAAGGGAAATATTGAGGCGGGGCCATCAGGCCGGTTGTCACTTCTTTCACAAACTCATCTTTGGTCATATTCGCCCGCAGCGCATAATTCGTTTCTTTCTGATGGCCTAAAGTATCGGTTGTTTCCTTGCTCATGTTCTTACCACAGGCGCTGCCTGCTCCATGGGCAGGGTACACAGTTACCGAATCGGGCAGTGGCATTATCTTATTACGCAATGAATCGAACAACAAACCGGCCAGGTCTTCCTGGGTAAGATGCGCAGCTTTTTGAGCCAGGTCGGGACGGCCAACGTCGCCAATGAACAGCGTATCGCCGCTGAACAATGCTACTTCTTTTCCCTGTTCGTCTTTGAGCAGGTAACAGGTGCTTTCCATGGTAT
The DNA here is from genome assembly GCF_002078015.1 of Niastella populi. Classification (GTDB taxonomy): domain Bacteria; phylum Bacteroidota; class Bacteroidia; order Chitinophagales; family Chitinophagaceae; genus Niastella; species Niastella populi. Next base: position 227,417 of record NZ_LWBP01000002.1, read on the forward strand.
GCCCCGGGGTATGCAATACCGTGAACGTTATTTTACCCAGTTTAAATACTTCGCCATCGGTGGCAATATGCGCATCGAATGAAGGCGTAGCAGTAGGGCCATATACAATGCCTGCACCGGTTGCTTTAGCCAAGTCGACGTGACCCGATACAAAATCGGCATGAAAATGGGTTTCAAAAACGTATTTTATAGTGGCGCCATTACGCGTAGCTTTTTGTACATATGGGTCTATTTCGCGCAAAGGGTCAATTACCACAGCTTCACCTTCACTTTCTACATAATAAGCGCCCTGCGCGAGGCAACCGGTATAAATTTGTTCAATCTTCATTGTCTGTCTAGTTTAATAATCAACGTAATTTCTGAATAATGGTTTTAAAAGAATATGACATTTATCACAGAACAGGCTAATAATAAGCAGTGCCTGTTAAATACAACATAATTCATGTATCAGAATAAACAACCCTATTGCCATCACAAACCAGCCAAATCCTTTCTTCAACAACATTCCCGGTATCTTATCAGAAAAAGCGGTTCCCACAAAAATGCCCAATACGGCAATGCCGGTAAATGACAGTAACTGCGCCCAGTTAATGGTATAATGCGACAGGGTGCTGAAAAACCCAAAAAAAGAACTGAGGGCCATAATGGTCAGTGAAGTGCCAACCGCTATTTTCATGGGCAGCCTGCTGATGAGCACTAATGCGGGAATGATCAAAAATCCGCCGCCTGCGCCCAGTAAACCGGTAATTGCGCCAATCAGTAAACCCTGTATTAACAATCCGCCTCTTCGTTCTTTGCCAATTGCAGGCACGGGCGTTTTACTTTCCGAACGTATCATTGAAACAGCTGCAGCCAGCATTAACATGGCAAACAGCACCATCAGGAAAACACCTTTTGTTACTATCAAATTGCCTATGGTGAATAAATGTTCGGGTATCACCGGTAAAACGAACCGGCGAACCGCAAAAACCGATAACAGCGAAGGCAGGCCGAAATAAAGCACTACGTGGAAATCGATCAATCTTTTAAAATATGCGCGGGCGCCGCCGACTAAACTGCAACTGCCTACTACAAAAAGTGAATACGTTGTTGCCAACACCGGCTGCACATGCAGCAGGTACACAAATACGGGCACAGTAAGTATCGATCCTCCTCCACCTATTAAACCTAGCGATACGCCAATCAATACGGCTGATAAATAACCGGCTATTTCCATTTAATAATAAATAATTCGGTAAAACAACTACAGACAAGTTTTAATGATCATGTAACAGTTAACCGGGTATTGGCATACTGAACCATGCAATCATAAGGTGAAGGTGCGGGAAATTATAACTCCGGTAGGTGACGAAGGTCACAATAAGCATGATTGTGGTCAAAAATGTTTTCGCAGGCAAAAGGCGGCAACAGCATTTCTAATGCTTTCAACAATAAACAGCAGTTGCATTAAAACAACCGGCATTATTGTCAATAGTGTTTAATATTCTTCGGCTATAATTGAATAATTTCAATAGCATTGCGGTGCAGCTTCAACTTTCCGAACTGCTCCATTTTTTTCAACAGGCGCGAAATAACCTCACGCGAAGAATTCAATTCATTGGCAATTTCCTGGTGATTGATGGTAATATGGTTGGTACGCATGGTTTCCTGGTGTTTTTTTAAATAGAACTCCAGCCGTTCATCCATGCCGCGAAAGGCAATATGATCGATGGTGCTTAATAATTCTTCGAAACGCGCCCTGTATGTAGTGATCACGAAATAACTCCAGCTTCTGTATTTTCCCATCCATTCTTCCATTAAATGAAGAGGAATGGCTATGATTTCGGTATCCTTTACCGCCTTTGCCATAATGGCACTTCGTTTATGTTCGGCTGCGCACACCATCGATAATGCACATGCCTGGCCGGGTTGCAGGTAATACATGAAAAATTCATTGCCGTCATCGTCTTCCCGGTATATTTTAACCAATCCGTTAAGGATTAACATGGTTGAACGGAAATACTGGCCGGTGCGCATCAGCTGCTCATCGGTTTTGAACGAACGGATCTCACCCTGCTCCTCGATCTCACGCTGCAGTTCCTTTTCAAAAGCCGGGAATAGCTGGGGTATTGTGCTTATTTCCATATTGGGAATGTGATGTGTAAAAAAACAAAGTTGATAAATAAAATTTAAATACGGGCATCCCTTATTTTTGGGCCGACAAACCAACCTCCCTTTGCTGAAACTATTTTACCAGACTGAACTCGTTGAAGCCGGCTGCGATGAAGCAGGGCGCGGCTGTTTGGCCGGACCCGTGTTTGCAGCAGCAGTTATTCTTCCCGAAGGGTTTTACCACGAAAAACTGAACGATTCGAAACAGGTTACCGAAGAAGACCGGTACGAATTGAGGGGCTATATTGAAGAAAATGCCATTTGTTACCAGGTGGCCATGGTAGATCATGAAGAAATTGACCGCATCAATATCCTCAACGCTTCTTTCAAGGCCATGCACCTGGCCATTGAAAAATTAAAAAAGAAAGCCCAGTTCCTGATCATTGACGGGAACCGGTTCACCAAATACAAACGCATTCCCCATGCGTGCATTATACAGGGCGACGCACATTACGCCTCTATTGCGGCCGCCAGCATTCTGGCGAAAACCTACCGCGACGATTTTATGCGCAACCTGCACCCCGAATTCCCGGCATATAAATGGATCACCAACAAAGGGTATGGCACCAAAGAGCATCGTAAAGCCATCGAAGCGTTTGGTTTAACACCTTATCACCGCCGCTCGTTCCAATGTACTTCTTCCCAGCTGGAGCTCGATATGGAGTAGCCTACAACATTTCAGAAAAAAAATGCTGTTTTCTTTCCTGCCATTCACTTCTGATAATGCTGAAAAAAATTGAATCCCTTCGCCGGTTACTATGCATTTGCATATGGCTGCGCAATACGCCCTCGGGTTTCATCCCAACTTTAAGCAGGGCCGCCTTGGCGCGCTCGTTTAAATTGTCGGTCTTTACTTCAACCCTTTCCATTTTCATTACATCAAATGCAAAGGACAACAATGCAAATTTAGCCTCGCGGTTCACGCCGGTGCCTATGAATGGCGTGCCCAGCCAGGTACTGCCTATTTCAAGCCGTTTATCGTAAAATGAGATATTGAGAAAACTGGTACCGCCGCACACTTCATGTGTATGTTTGTCGATCACCGTGAACGGCATTCTCGTTTCCTGCTGTCTTTCGGTAAGCAATTGCTGCATCCAGGTTTTTAACTCCTGTTCATCGCTGAGGTCTTTTACAAAGTATTTCCATATTTCAGCCTCTTTCGACAGGGGCAGGAACACTTCATAATCCTGCATGGTCATCAGTCGTAACAATACCCTGGGCGTTTCGAGTGTAAAGTGGTCGGGGAAGAATGTCTGGTACTCGGTCTTCATGTTTGTGCAAGCTTCTTTTTCGTAAAATTAAGGCTTATGTATCTCGAACCTTTTCAAAATATGGTGTATTTAATTATCACATTATCTCATTATCACATTATCACATTATCACATTGGTCTCCCACACGCCGGCTCCCTGGCGCACCAACACGGGTTCATCGCCGGTGCAATCGATAACGGTAGAAGGAACCATGCCGCCAATTCCGCCGTCGGCCACTACATCAACCAGTTTTTCAAAATTATCGTGCATGATCTCAGGATCGGTATATTCTTCGACCATAGAACCAGGCAAAGTAGTACTTAAGATCGGACGGCCCAGTTCTTTCACAATGGTACGGGCAATCAGGTTATCGGGAATACGCAGGCCGATCGTATTTTTTTTGCTTTGCAGTATTTTGGGCACTTCCTTACTGGCCGGCAAAATGAATGTATATGGCCCCGGCAAATAGTGTTTTAACATCCTGTACATCGGCGTGCTGATGCTTTTTGTATACCTGCTTAAATCGCTGAGGTCGTAACATACGAAGGAAAGCTGCGCCTTTTGCGGATCGATATTTTTGATGCGGCAAATGCGCTCGATCGCTTTGTGCTGAAAAATATCGCAACCCAAACCATAGATCGTATCGGTGGGATAAATAATTATTCCGCCTTTCGACAAAACTTTTATGATTGTAGAAATGTTTCGCGGTTGTGGATTTTCAGGATGAAGATGTAACAACATATCGGCAAATTATAGTTTTTAATGTAAGCCACATAACTCTAACGGCAAAATGTGCGCCCGGGTGTCACATTTCATATTTTATAAAAATGTTAAAGCCGTTTATGTAATCCTTACCTCTTTATACAGTGGGCATGATTTTAATATTAAATTTGTGCAAACTTTTTTCATGCAGCTACAACATGTTGACCGCGTAGATAAGATCAGCGCAGAAGACTTTCAGCAGTATTTTTACATGCCGCTGAAACCAGTTGTCATTTCCAGCCTGGCACACCACTGGCCGGCCTATAACAAATGGAACTGGCAATATTTCAAGGACATTGTAGGCAGTAAAAGAGTTGGGCTGTACAATAACGTTAAAAGCGACGCCTACACACCAATCAACACCGCTGATGATTACAAGACCTTTGGTGAATATGTTGATATGATCAGCAAGGGGCCTGCAGGTTGGCGTATCTTCCTTTTTAATATTTTTGATCATGCACCACAGTTAACACAGGATTTCACCTGGCCCGATCATTTATTGAAAGGATTCGTGAAAAAATACCCCATGTTGTTTGTGGGCGGGGCCAGCAGCATAACACATATGCACTTCGACATTGACATGTCGCACATTTTGCATACCCAGTTTGCAGGCCGTAAAAAAGTGCTTCTCTTCCCTTTTGAAGAACAACATAAGCTTTACCGTAAGCCTTTCGAGGTATTGAGCCTGGCCGATTTTTCTAACTATGATCAGGAAAACAAACCCGATTATACCCAGTTCCCCGCATTGAAACTCGCCCGGGGTTATGAAGTGATCCTCAACCATGGCGATACCCTCTTTATGCCTGCCGGTTACTGGCATCATATGGAATACCTCGATAGCGGTTTTGCCATGAGCCTTAGAGCTTTACAATCCTCTATCGGTGGCAAGCTCAAAGGAGCCTGGAATCTGTTTGGAATGCGTAATATCGATACGCTGATGAAAAGAACAGCGCCCAAATGGTGGTACGAGTACAAAAAGACCAGTCTTTTGAAGGCCGCCGAAAAAGAATTGGAAGCTTTTGACGCCAGATAAAAAAAGATGGACTTTTTAATTGTCATTTGATCGAACTTAAGAAAACTGCCAGGAAGCGCGGACATTAAAAAATTTTAAGAAAAATATTGATTTTTAGCAAAACAGTCTTTATTTTTACCGGGCTATGTGCTGAAGTAATATTCTCACCGGCAGCGCACTCTGATGTTCTAATCCAATCTCCGGTTTTCCAACCATCCAATTTCCGTTAACCCTCCAATTTCCCATATAAATCATAAATAACTTTTTTAAGTACGGATATTCACATGTTCGTACCATAATTGTCCGCCACCCTTTTTAATTATATCTCTGTTTATCGTGCTGCTGATCCTTTGTGCTTAGAAACTGCAAATAAAAGATTGTACCAATAACTGAAACTAACTGCTTTTACTCCTGTATCAGCAGTCAATTTTCTAAAATACTATCGTAGAAGCAGGGAGTTCGCCCAGGCATGCAAAAGGCCTTTTGCCGGCATGTACCGATGCATTTCCTTCCGCTACAGTGTGATACCAGGTTTGTCCATCATCCATTGAACCCCGCTTCAATTAAATTATTATATAACAACAGATAGCTTAACTTCTTTCTTTTTGTGGTTTCAGAGGTAAGCACAGGCCGGCGATATCCATCGCTGGCTCCTTTTTTTACAGGGGTCGTAATGGCTGAAAATAAAAAAGCCCGCCCGTTTTACGGGAAGGCCATCTATATTTTACCGAAAAGAAATTTCAATTACTGATTACCGTCATCTTTCTATACCAAAACACCCGCACTGGTAACTGGGTATTTTTGTTTCACAATGAAAGGCCGCATTGTATTGAGCGGAGTTAGAAGGATTACGCAATGGTCCAGGTTTCTTTGCCACGCAACAGTTTGTCCAGGTCTCCTTTTCCTTTCGCCATCACTTCATCTATTTGCATTTGCATGCCATCTTCATAACACGGACGGTCGGTTTCATAAAACACGCCGAACGGGCGGGGCAAATGATCGGGTAAACGGGGATCGTCGAACATCCGCACAAGTATTTGCGCCTTGTAGAAATCTCTTTCATCATGAACCCACAGGTCGTTTACAGAAGCGCCCGCGTTCAAATCAACAACCACAGGTTTAAAACCTTCCAGCTTTATGCCTTTGTCCTGTTTGGCGCCAAATACAAGTGGGTTGCCATGTTCGAGGAAAAGCGTGTTATCGGGTTTGCTTGATTTTTCAGTAAACACTTCAAATGCACCATCATTAAAGATGTTACAGTTTTGATAGATCTCCAGGAAAGAAGCGCCTTTATGTTTATGGCTTCTTATCAATGCTTCCTGCAGGTGTTTGGGATCGCGGTCCATTGAACGGGCAATGAACGTGGCATCTGCCCCCATTGCCAATGCCAGCGGGTTGAACGGATGATCGATACTACCGAATGGCGTTGACTTGGTTACTTTGTTTTCTTCCGATGTCGGCGAGTACTGGCCTTTTGTTAACCCGTAGATCTGGTTATTGAAGAGCATTACATTCACATCGAAATTGCGGCGCAGCAAATGAATGGTATGGTTGCCACCAATGCTCAATCCATCGCCATCGCCCGTAACGATCCATACACTCAATTCAGGACGGGTAGCTTTCAATCCACTGGCAATAGCTGTAGCACGGCCATGGATCGAGTGCATACCATACGTGTTCATATAATAGGGGAAACGGCTGCTGCAGCCGATACCTGAAATGATAACGATGTTCTCCTTTGGAATACCCAAACCCGGCATGATCTTTTGCACCTGTGCCAAAATTGAATAGTCGCCGCAACCGGGGCACCACCGTACTTCCTGGTCGGTGGCAAAATCCTTTGGCGTCAGAGCGGGCGCTGTAGTTTCACTCATAGTTATATTATTACTGCAAAATTATCGGAATAACGAACATTGAACAAGGAATATTAATAGCATGGAACGTTAATATGACAAAGGGGTGACCGCCGGTCATAATTTGTTGGTTTTTAAGGCGGAAATAAGGCTGAATTCGTACATTCAACGCCTAAAATCCATCGCATGCAAAGGCTCGCATTTTTAATTTGTTTGCTCATTTCTGTTTCGGTGTGCGCGCAAGATAAACAACCTGTTTCCGTTACGGATATGCTTAAAATCAAATCTATCGGCAATGTGACCCTATCGCCCGATGGTAGCAGGGCCGCATTTACGGTGACCGAAATAGAAAATGATGGCGACAGCAAATGGGATTACAGGTACGTTACCCGGCTTTGGATGGTACCCACCGATGGCAGTTCCGCTCCCCGGCAACTGACCACCCGCGACAACGCTTCACAACCTGCCTGGAGCCCCGATGGAAAACAACTGGCCTTTACCCGCGCCGCTGATGGAAAAGCCCAGATCTTCCTGCTTTCCCTCGATGGCGGCGAGGCCAGGCAATTGACGAAATATAAATATGGCGCCAGTTCGCCCAGGTGGAGCCCCGATGGAAAACAAATACTGTTTGCCTGCAACATTCCCATGGCCGATCTTATAAAGGATTCTGTTTTGAACCCCGAAGGAAAAATTCCCGTGTGGCCTTACGAAAAACCAGGGTTCGATCGCAATGAACAACTCAGGCCATTAACTGCAAAAGCCAACCCCGATGGTTCAATTGAAGAAGTAAGAGCCTACCTCAATAATAACGTGACCGACAAAAAAGCAAGGGTCATCAATAAACTCAATTTTCAGGATGAGCTCAATATCAATGGCGACCTTGGCTTTATTCATTTCTTCGTTACCGGCACACAACCCGGCGATTCGCCGGTGGCGGTAACGCATGGATTTTACTCTTTTGCCTCCGCCGGTTATACCCCTGATGGCAAACAGCTTGTACTATCGGCGCATATCGATTCACTGCAACATCCCAACAGGGCGCTGGAAAACGAGATCTATATTGCCAATGCAGATGGCAGTGGTTTGCGCAGGATCATTGGCAAAGACAAAATGGTGTATTCTTCACCAACCATTTCCCCTTCGGGCAAATGGATGGCATTCCAGGTTTCCGAAACCTCATTTGTACGGGTGCCGCAACTGGCTGTAATGCCGGTGAATGGGTCAGAAAAAGATATCGTTTATATTCCGTTCGATCGGTCGAAAGCCAATATTACCTGGAGCGGGGATGAAAATTATTTGTACATCACCGCTCCCGCCAATGGCGGTTTTCCACTTTACCGGGTGAATGTAAAAACCAAACAGGTTGAACAATTAACCGATTATAATTCGGGCATCGGCAGTTTCGATATCGTCAACAACAAACTGGTTTTTGTAAAAACAGAGGTGGCCAGTCCTTTTGAGTTATACCTGGCCGACGGCAGTGCAAAGAATGCCAAACGCATCAGCAGCTTCAATTACGATTGGGTGAAAACCAAACAACTTTCTTTCCCTGAGAAAAAAACATTTACCAACGATAAGGGAATGACCATCGAGTACTGGATGATGAAACCGGCCAATTATACACCCGGCAAAAAATATCCTGTTGTACTTGAAATTCATGGCGGCCCTTCAGCTATGTGGGGGCCCGGCGAAAGCTCTATGTGGCACGAATACCAGTTCTTTTGCAGTAAAGGGTATGGCGTTGTGTATTGCAACCCACGCGGCAGTGGCGGGTATGGCGAAAAATTCCTTCGCGCCAACATCAACGACTGGGGCAGGGGCCCTTCTGGCGATGTATTGACCGCATTGGACAAAACAGTTAAAGAAGGGTGGATCGACACCTCGAAAATGGTAGTCACCGGCGGATCATATGCCGGCTACCTGGTGGCCTGGATCATTGCACATGATCACCGGTTTAAAGCGGCCTGCTCACAGCGGGGCGTATACGATCTAAGCACATTCTTCGGCGAAGGCAATGCCTGGCGGCTGGTACCTAATTATTTTGGCGGCTATCCCTGGGAGGCGGCCGCAAAAGCCAACCTGCAACGTGAATCGCCCATCACTTATGTACAAAACATCAAAACACCATATATCATCTTTCACGGCGACAATGACCGCCGTACCGGTTTTGTAGAAAGCGAAATGTTGTACCGCAGCCTGAAAGTCCTGGGCCGCCCCGTTGAATATGTACGGCATCCCAATGCTAGCCATGAAATTACCCGCAGCGGCGATAACCGCCAACGCATAGACCAGATGTTACGCACCTGGGAATTCTTTGAACGCTGGATCAAATAAGCGCTCAGTATGCAAGTGTTGGAAGAAATGATAACGGCACAATCAGGATATCGCCTGCAAAAAAAAGAGTGGGTCTCCGCCAACCGGCCGAAACCCACTCTGTATTGCAACGGGCTGCTGTATGCCAGCCGTTCCGAATTATTTAAAACTGAAAGCAACGCCTATCTGACCTACACGGTTCGAATAATCGGGCAAATTGTTTTTCGAAATATCAGCTAATCCCAGATTGTAGCGCGCATAAAAACCTACACTGCGGGTAGCCTGAATGCCAACGCCGAATCCAAGGCCGATATCTACTTTTTTGAAGTTTTGGTCTCCTTCCCATTTATCATCATCGTTTTTATAATTTGCTGCCAGCAAAAAACCTAATTGCGGCCCAAATTCCAAATAAAACTTTTTTATGGGATGAAACTGGAACATCACCGGCAACTGCAGGTAACTCAGCGCCAGCGTATATTCATCGCCTAAAGAAATAAATTGCTGACCCTGTCCTGAATACAGCAACTCGGGTTGAATGCGCCATTGCGAACTGAGGCGGCCATTTAAAAAAACGCCCACATGCCCGCTCAACCTGTTATCGCCATTGAAACCTGCAATGTCTGAGATATTAAGTCCGCCTTTTATTCCTACGGTCATAATTTTTCTTTGGGCTTGCGTACTCATACCAAGTATAAGAAACATGGTAAGGGCTAAAACATCTTTTTTCATGTTGAAAGGTAGTTTAGTTTATTGCGTCCAAGGCGGGCAAAGCTTATGCCATTTAATGTTATGTGTTGAAGCAACCTGTTAATTCATTGAGAGTGTTTGCACAACACCCATATTAACCGTATTGAGCTGTTGTTGTTGTTTAAGTACATAGCCTGAAAAGCGGGTCATTACCGAATCAGGTAAGGGAACCGAAGGAGGAAATGTTTGCTGAAGCGGATTAACCTGTTTACCGTTTTTCCAGAAGCGATAACATACGTGCGGGCCGGTAGCCAAACCGGTGCTGCCCACATATCCTATTACCTGTCCCTGCCGTACACTTTGACCGGCGCGAACCGCCTGTTTGGTCATGTGCAGGTATTGGGTTGAATAGGTATCATCATGTTTGATCTTAACGAAATTACCATTGTTGTTAGTGAACTCCGATTCAATAACTACACCATCACCGGTAGCGATAATAGGCGTTCCTTCGGGCGCAGCATAATCTGTACCCAAATGCGTTTTCCATCTTTTTTGTACAGGATGAAAACGCCTTAATGAATAACCTGAAGTTATATGGCTGAATTTAAGCGGCGCCTTTAAAAACGATTTACGCAGGCTTTTTCCTTTTTCATCATAATAGTCGCCTGCTTCTGTTGTATCGGATCTGTAATAAAAGGCATAGAACTTTTCACCGTTATGCGAAAACACAGCCGACTGAATAGCGCCTGTTTCAACCGGTTCATCTTTTATATACCGTTGTTCGTATAATATTTTGAAATAGTCGCCATCGTGTATTGAATAAAAATCTACCGTATAGGCGTACAGGTCGGCCATTTTCATCGCCAGTGAGGGATCGATGCCCGATCTTTGAAATGTTTCATATACCGATCCGTCGATAATGCCTGAAGCTGTTTCCAGCCGGGCGGTAACCTGTCTTTTTCCGGCAACCACTTTTACCGAATCGCGCAGGTCGTACATAACATAGTCGATAGCGTTAGGCTGGTAAACGAAGTAACATACTTTATGTGTAGTGTCTTTTGATGCAAACACGGTGTATTGCGCACCGGCTTTCATTTTACGTACATCGTAAACGTATTTCGATTTCGCCTGCAGCCTCGATATCGTATTGGTATCTACATTATACAATTCCAGTATGGAAGCCAGGTATTCATTGCGTTGAATAACGCTTTCGGTAACGTTAAATGAATCGAGCGGAAGGCCGAACCGGCGCGGAATTATTTTTTCAGTTGAATCTTTTTTTGCCTGGGGTGCTCTTTCGCCCGGTAAAGAAAGGTTCAAACTGCTCAATACAATTACCGCCACAATTAAGATGGCCATAAGTGAAAAAGCAATGCCCCAATCCCTGTGTGTAAACATATATGTTTAATTGCCGGTTTTGTTAAGCGGCTTGTTAGCGCAAAAACAATGCCCGGCGGTGTTTTAACGTATGCCTTTTTTATTTCATTTTAAAGTCAGGCAGTTACAGTAATTAATTAAGCATGATATATGCCTGCCATTTGCCGGCATCCATTGGCAGGAATCGTAAAAATACGTTAGCCGGCCTTAATTTACATGCCAGCTGCAATACGGTTAAGAACGGAAATGTGTTCGGGATTATTTATTGATCGCGGTTTTTTTAAAAATGAATTAACATCCCCTATCCTATTACATTCCTGCTGAATGGTAACAGAGACAGTTCCATTAATTTCAAATGCTGGCGGCCGAAAGGAATTCCAATGATAGTGATATAAAAAATGGCGGCAAACACTAAATGAACGATTGCCGTATATAGTCCGCCACATACCAGCCAGATGATATTGAATAATAGCGGCAGGCATCCTTCGCCACCCTGTTTAGGTACGATACTTTTACCAAAAGGCCATAATACCACACCGGCTAGTTTAAAACACTGCAAACCCCAGGGAATGCCAATGATGGTAATGCATAGGACGAAACCGCCTACTATATATCCGATGGCGGCCAAAAAGCCGCCAAATACCAGCCAGATGATATTACCTAGAAAATTCATTTCGATGTTTGTATTATTTGTTTTTCTTTATATAAAGAACGGTATGCAAACAACGCGCTCAACAGCATCAGTGCACCGCCCAAAACAAATGGCGCGCCGGCAAACTCTATGGGAGCCGATTTCTTTGTAAAATAATTAAAAAGCTGCGTCATTAACAATGGACCAACTATCGACGTTAAACTCATCAAACTGGTAAGTATACCCTGTAATTCACCCTGCGCATTCGGCGGCACATGGCTCGATATGGTAGCCTGTAATGCCGGCCCCGCAATACCGCCGAGGCAATAAGGTACTAAAAAAACAAACATCATCCACGATTGGGTGGCAAATGCAAACAGGAACATTCCTGCAGAATACAATAAAAGGCCGATATAAATGCTTCGGGTATTACCCAGTATCGGATGCACCTTCCCCATCAGCCAGGTTTGTACAAGCGCCACAAGCACACCTACAACACCCAGCGAAAAACCGATCATTCTTTCACTCCAGTTGAATTTGTAAACGGTAAAATAGTTCCAGTTGCTTTGCACGGCATGGGCGGCAATATATACAAGCACCATCGAAAGCACCAGGCCGCTTATGCCGGGATAATTTTTCAATTGCATTAACGCACCTGACGGGTATGCACGTTTCCATTCGAATTGACGGCGGTGCGCTTTATCGAGTGATTCGGGTAAAACAAAATAGCCGTATAACCAATTCACCAAACACAAAACAGCTGCAGCGTAAAATGGCGCACGCAGCCCGAACCCGCCTAACAAACCGCCTATAACGGGGCCAATAATAAATCCCAATCCAAATGCCGCACCGATCATTCCAAAATTCTTCGCCCTGTTATCGGCATCGCTTATGTCGGCGATGTAGGCAGAGGCCGTTGTAAAACTGGCGCCCGTTATGCCTGAAATAACCCGGCCAACGAACAGCCAGGCATATGTTGGGGCAAAGGCCATAAACAAATAATCGATCCCAAAACCAAATAATGAAAACAGCAGCACGGGCCGGCGGCCATACTTGTCGCTTAAAGCGCCCAATAAAGGAGCTATCAAAAATTGCATAAGCGCATATACCGTTACCAACCAGCCGCCGTATTTACTGGTTTCACCTGCCGGTATATGTAAAAGCTCCGATATAAGGTTGGGCATTACAGGAATAATCAATCCCCAGCCAATAACATCTACCAGAATGGTAATGAAGATAAATTTCAATGCTGCTGAGCGTCCTGTTTTCATATATTACAAAGTTGCTGCAAAGTAAAAGGCTTTTTTTAACTATGGTGGTATAATTATTTTAGTATATGCAACATTACTAATTTGAAATAAGCCACGTAAAACAATGTCCAACCCGCAATGGCATATCGGTTGTTCGGGATTTCATTATAAGGAATGGAAAGAAATATTTTACCCCAAAGGGCTGCCTCAGCGTTTGTGGCTCGATCACTATTGTAAACATTTCAATACACTTGAGCTGAACGTTACTTTTTACCGCTTTCCGCAATTATCTTTTTTACTTAACTGGTATCAGAAAACACCTGCAAATTTTTCATTTGCAGTAAAAGCGCCCCGCCTTATCACACATTACAAAAAGTTCAAAGCCGTGGAATCGCCGCTTGGCGATTTTTACGCAACCATACAGGAAGGTTTAAAAGAAAAATTAGGCTGTGTTTTATTTCAGTTGCCCGCACAAATTCATTTCTCCGAAGAAGTATTGCAAAAGATCGTACAGCACCTGAACCCTGCTTTTGTTAACGTCGTTGAGTTCCGGCATAGTTCGTGGTGGCAAATGAAAGTTAGGGATACATTGAGCAGGCATAACATAAGTTTTTGCGGCATCAGCCACCCCTTATTGCCCGATGACGTGGTTGTAAATACTGAAACAGTTTATTACCGCTTTCATGGTGTTCCGCATTTATATTACTCTGTTTACAATGATAGTTTTTTACAACTGGTTGTAAATGCTATACAAAAAGCTAAACAGGCAAAACAGATATTTATATACTTCAATAACACGGCGCAAACCGCTGCTATACAAAATGCTCAATATGTGCAACAGCTTTTGACATCATAAGCTGCGGTAATTTGCCGGTAGTGTTATGCCGCCGTACTTTGTAATTACTTTCCCCTCTGTAAAAACCTGCATTACATATAAACATGTATACGCTGAACTTGATTTATGCTAAGAAAAAAGAGATTTTGAAAAGAAGATATCCTCAACTGTCTTTTTCACACTTTAAGTTCGTTAATTTGCCTTGCACTTTTTTTATACGAAGTCCATGGTTAAGGTCCTGAAAATTTTTACAATCCGTACTACGTTTTAATTGTACCCTGTGAAGCATAATTACATTTAATTAAAGTCCCTTTGTATGAAAAGCCTGATGCAATTAACTCACACCGTACCATCCTCTCAAACCGTAACAGAACCTGTTCCCCTTCACCGGCTTATTGATCAACTAATGGTAGGCCTATTACCGCTTGTAACCGGTAAAAAGAGCTTCATTATCAATGACGTCGACCAAACATTCCACCTTCAGGCCGATGAGAATTTGCTGGCCTATGTGCTGGGCAACCTGCTAAGCGGCGCAATTAATGGTTCTGAAAATGTATGTATAAGGGTTGAAGCAATCTGTAATAAGGAGGGGGTACAGGTACGTGTTCGTAATAATGGTACTTATTTCTACAGTACAGTTTCGAACGGTTTTTCGCACGTGGTGCAGGCTGCCCGGCAACTAGGCGGCAATATCAGCATCTACAATCAGCACAACGAGGGCACTACGCTCACTTTTTCAATGGCTGTACCCGTTCAAACAATTTGCTAAGGCAGCTTCGCCCTGTTCAATTTTATTCGCCGGTCAAACACATAATAAAAAACCCCGACGGTACCGTCGGGGCTAATATTTTAACCTAACAGGATTAATAACGGTTGTTATAGCTGTTGTTACGGCTAAATGAACGTTTTTCACCACCGCCATTGCTACCACGCTCTTCGCGAGGACGAGCTTCGGCAACTTTGATCTCCCGGCCTTCTACTCTTCCGCCATCCAGTTCAGCGATTGCCTTTCTGGCAGCTTCATCATTAGGCATTTCAACAAAACCAAATCCACGGCTTTTGCCAGTGAATTTATCGGTGATTACACGGGCAGAAGAAACTTCGCCATACTCAGCAAAAAAGCCTTCCAAGTCGTCATCTGTTACGTTGAAACTTAAATTCGAAACATAAATGTTCATACTACTAACTAAAATTGGTTAAAAATTTTTAATGGATCTGAGGAAAAGCAGGGAGAAAATGAAGACTAACAACTATTAGCAGAAATGCGTAGCGAGATATATCGTTCACTTACCATATGCTATTATCACTCAAATGTGGAGGCAAAGATACTTTATTCACGTTGAATTACAATGCGCATCCGGGTTCCCGGAACGTTAATTTATTCCAACACATGTTTCCCGCTTCAAAAACATCTAATGGTTTACAACGGAACTGAAATTCGTACAATCGATGCAATAATCGATTGCAGCCGGTTTCAAAAAACATAAGCGGTTACCATTACCAAAATTGGCGGTTTTTACTATAACCGCATTACATCTGTTATCAGATCGCGTTGGTTTTCGCTGCCTTCCGAAACCCGCGTCTTGCGTTGTAACATGAATCCTGTATCTTGTATTTAATCGTTTTTTAACCCATTCAATAGCTAAAACACCATCCGCTATGCTTTTCAAAAAGAAAATTACGGTTGCCGGCACGTTGGTTGCCCTGGTAGTACTGGGTATTGCAGCCAGCGCTCCTGCCGAACCCACTTACAAAAACCTGAAAGTACTGCCTAAAAATATTAGTCACGACGAGCTTGACAGCGTCATGCACCAGTTCAACAGTTCGCTGGGGGTTAAATGTAATTTTTGCCATGCTTCCCAAAAAGACAATCCCCGTAAGCTTGATTTTGCAAGCGATGAAAAAGGTGAAAAGAACGTAACCCGCGATATGATGCGTATGACCGACCGCATCAACAAAAAATTCTTCAATTTCAAAAAAGGCGATCAACAAAGTATTCCGCCGGTAGGTTGTATGACCTGTCATCATGGTAGCCCGCACCCTGAAGCGCAGGCGCCGAAAGCAGAAAGAAAAGCGCCGCCGGCAGTTCCGCAAACCGCCGGTAAATAACATTGCATAAAATGTGAAACGGCAGCCGTGAAACATGAAGGCTCGCGATATTCGAAATTAAATTTCCAACCTTGTACTGCCAAAGATCTTTTAACGCTTTGCACCCGCCTTGCGCCACCGCTAAAGCTATGGCGGCACGCGGTCGCTTACGCTGTGGGCAGACAAGGATTGCCGATCTGTTCGCGCCGCCGGCAAAGCCTTTGGCGATGCACGGCTGAAGCCCTGGCATAGGCGGATTGCCAATTGCCAATCATGAGTCATGCGTACGGACTTTCACGTTTGCCGTTTCACCTTTCACAGCCTGCCCCAATGGAGTCGGGGATTGCTTGTTCCGCAAACGTTTACGTTAGATAAACCCAAACTATTTCTTGAATAATGGTTTGTGTTTCGCCATCCGGCTGCAACATTGCAGGCAGTAATTTGATAATTTTCAAATTTCGCATTCCCCTCCCCCCTATTTGCAATTTACCTACTTTTGCAACCTTATCTATTTGCAATGAGTGCACAACAATTTGATTTTGGCATGATTGGCCTCGGCGTTATGGGCAGAAATTTTCTGTTGAACATGGCCGACCACGGTTTTAAAGTAATCGGTTTCGACAAAGACAATCAGAAAACCTCGGCCCTTGAATCGGATGCTACCGCAGGTACTACGGTAAAAGGCGTTGGTTCGTTACAGGATATGATCAGCCAGCTGGCAGTTCCGCGGAAGATCATGATGCTGGTGCCTGCCGGCAAACCCGTTGACGATGTCATTGAAAGCCTGCTGCCCCTGGTGCAAAAAGGCGATATCATTATCGACGGTGGGAACAGTCATTTTACCGATACGCTGAGACGTGTTACCTGGCTGCAGGGCAAAGGCATTCATTTTATGGGTATAGGCGTTTCAGGCGGCGAACAGGGTGCACGTACCGGTCCAAGCATTATGCCCGGCGGCGATCCCGAAGCATATCCGCATGTACGTCCCATGCTCGAGGCCGTTGCCGCCAAAGTTGATTCAATTCCCTGCGTGGCCCACCTCGGAAAAGGCGCTGCCGGCCACTATGTTAAAATGGTGCACAACGGCATAGAGTATGCCATCATGCAACTGATAAGCGAAAGCTACGACCTGCTGCACCGCGGTCTTGGATTGAGCAATGATGAACTGCATACCGTTTTCGATTCGTGGAATAAAGGAGATCTGCGTTCTTTCCTTATAGAGATCACTGCCGACATATTTTTACAACCCGATGATAAAACGCCTAACCGCCTTGTTGACATGATCCTCGATAAAGCCGGCGCAAAAGGCACCGGTAAATGGACATCACAGGACGCTATGGACCTGGGCGTTCCCATTCCCACTATCGATATGGCCGTTACCATGCGTAACCTGTCGGCTTTAAAAAATGAACGGGTTCACGCCTCTACTTTGTACCCTGAAAACAGGAGTTTGATTGGCGTGCCTAAAGAACAATTTATTCAACAGGTGCACGACGCCCTGCTGTTTGCCACCATCATCAGTTATGCACAGGGGCTGGCGCAACTGCACAAAGCAAGCACCGAGCTCGATATGCAGATACCCATGCCGCAGGTTGTAAGCGTTTGGCGCGGCGGCTGTATTATCCGTTCCACCCTGCTCGGTCTTTTTGGAAACGCTTACAAAACGAACCCTCAGTTGTCGAATTTGTTATTAGATGGCGGTGTTGCCAAAATACTGCAGGAAAAAGCAGCCGGTCTTCGCGCGGTAGCGGCGCTGGCCATTCAGCACAGCATACCTGCGGGGGCATTGATGAGCGCACTGAGCTATTTCGAAACCTACAGAAGCAATCAATTACCTATTAACCTGCTGCAGGCGCAACGCGATTATTTTGGCGCACATACCTATCAGCGTATCGACCAGGAAGGCAGTTTCCATACATCCTGGGGTAAGAAATAACGATCGTTAAAGCAGACAGGAGCTAATAAGAAAAGATATTTCAATTCAGCATATGACAAACCATAAATGCCCGCCGGCCTCATTGCTATTTATCTTTGGTGGCAGTGGCGATTTGAACCAGCGTAAACTTTCACCCGCTTTATATAACCTGTTCATCGATAACTGGATGCCCGAAAAGTTCCATATTGTGGGCATCGGCAGAACGGCTTATTCCGATGACAGTTTCAGAAAACATTTACACGACGGCATTCAGCAGTTCTCGCGCCGTAAAGACGATCAGAACGGCAAATGGCAGGAATTTTCAAAAAACCTCACCTACCTGCAAATGGATGCCGGCAATGAAGCCGATTACCAGAAAATTGCCGACATCGTAAAACAAAAAGAACAGGAGTTTGGCGAACACCCCAATGTTATCTTCTACATGTCTGTAGCCCCGCACCTGGTACCCCAAATTGCCAGCAAACTGGGCGCTTTAAATATTTGTCACGATACCAAATGCACCCGCATAGTGGTTGAAAAACCATTCGGTCATGATCTTAAAAGCGCTCATGAACTGAACGGTTTACTTACCTCCATGTTCGATGAAACACAGATCTACCGCATAGATCACTACCTCGGTAAAGAAACCGTTCAAAACATTCTTGCGTTGCGTTTTGCCAATGCGCTGTTTGAACCGATCTGGAACCGGAACTACATTGACCATATTCAAATTACCGCTGCCGAAACCGTTGGCCTTGAAAACCGCGGCGATTATTACGAACGCTCCGGGGCGCTGCGCGATATGGTGCAGAACCACATTCTGCAATTGTTGTGCATGATAGCCATGGAAGCGCCGGTTTCATTCGACGCCAACGAGATCAGAAATAAAAAAGTAGATGTATTGAACGCCATTCGCAAATACAGCAAAGAAGAGGTGCATAAGTATGCAGTACGCGGACAGTATTCCGATGGCTGGATGCAGGGCAAAAAAGTTCCCGGCTATCGCAATGAAGGCAAGGTGAACCCCGGCTCGCCCACCGATACGTTTGCAGCAGTAAAATTTTATATCGACAACTGGCGCTGGCAGGATGTTCCTTTTTATGTACGCACCGGTAAACGCCTGCATGAAAAATCAACCATCATTACCATTCAGTTCAAACCGGCGCCCAACTATGCCTTCCCGCAGGAAGCGGCACTTACCTGGAGGCCCAACAGGCTTACCATCAGCATTCAGCCCGAAATGGATATCCGCTTACGCTTCCAGGCAAAACGCCCCGGACAAACCGTAACGCTGAACCCGGTTGATATGATCTTCAATTATAAAGACACTTACGGCGACGATGATCCCGAAGCATATGAAACCCTGTTGCTCGATGTAATGGAAGGCAACGCTACGTTATTCATGCGCAGCGACCAGGTTGAAGCTGCATGGAAAGTGGTAATGCCCATTCAGGAAGCATGGGAAACCCGGCCGCCGGTTGATTTCCCTAACTATGCACCCGATAGCTGGGGCCCTGAAGATGCAGAAGCGCTTATTGCCCGCGATGGCCGCAACTGGATCACATTGCCGGCGGCTCACCAGGGAGTACAGGCAGGTCATTAAAACATTGTTTCAAGGTACAGGTCTCAGGTTACCGGGTTGTTTTAGGTGCATTTCCTTGTAACCTGAAACCTGTAACCTGAAACCTAAACACAGAATCGATATGCTTCATATATACAAAAGTACTGACCAACTTAGCCATGCCCTTGCAGAATGGATTACCCAGGCCATTGAAACCACCCTGCAAAAACAGGATCGTTTTACCTGGGTAGTAACAGGCGGTAATTCGCCCAAACAACTGTACGAACTGCTGGCCGCTTCGCCTTACCGTGAGCGTATAAACTGGAGCAAACTGCATATTTTCTGGGGCGATGAACGTGCAGTTCCATTCGACGATAGCCGCAACAACGCAAAAATGGCCTTTGAGCATTTGCTCAGTAAAGTGCCGGTTGTTCTCGAGCAGGTACATATAATGAACACTACCCTTTCGCCCAACGATTCAGCCAAAGCCTACGAAGCTATATTACATCGCTACTTCGGCAATGAAGGCGCCAGCTTCGACCTGGTGTTGAACGGCATGGGCGACGATGGCCATACTTTATCACTGTTCCCTCATACCCCGGTCATTCACGAAAAACAAGCCTGGGTCAGCTCCTTCTACCTCGAGCCCCAACAGATGCACCGCATCACCTTAACCGCCCCCATAGTGAACCGGGCTGCAAAAGTGGCCTTTCTCACTTTTGGCGCCAACAAAGCCAATGCCTTGTTTGAAGTTTTAAAAGGCGCCCGCAATATTGACCAATACCCATCGCAGATCATTCAGCCGGCCAGCGGCGAACTGCACTGGTTTGTTGATGAAGCGGCCGCCAGCCTGGTAAAACAACCGTAGTTGTTTTTTTCCCAAATCATACTTTTCTGCTAATCAAATCAATAGACTTAGTTTTTAAAGTGGCTCAATAATTAATGAAATTTTTATCCTGACTGGACAAAAATTTACCTCTTTCTGCATAGGGGAAAATGCAGAAAGGCTGTTATTATAAGTAGTTATTGAGATGTTAACACCCACCAGCGTTTCCCCAAAGCGTACATACAAAAACTTGCCAGGAACACACTTGCAGGCCGGCTGTTTATTGCAATATACTTTCCTGCTTTCATCCCGCATACTATCGGCTGTTTATGCTTCATTCCCGATCGTTGATCCTCAAAATCAATTGAAGCATGGCTAAGCTGGTTTCCATAGTAGTTCCGGTTCATAACGAAAAAGATAATGTGACCGTAATGGCAAAAGCCATCAAGCGCACGTTTGCAGGTTTGCCTTATCGTTACCATCTCGTTTTTATCGATGACGGAAGCACCGATTTAACGTTACACGAAATAAAGAAACTGGCCCTGCAGGATGAACATATCAGGTTTATTTCATTTTCACGGAACTTCGGTCACCAGGCCGCGCTCAAAGCCGGGCTCGATAAAGCAGAGGGCGATTGCGTGATCTCGATGGATGGCGATTTGCAACATCCGCCTCAATTGATACCGCAATTGCTTGAGAAATGGGAAGAAGGCTACGACATGGTTTACACGGTTCGTAAAGAAGATAAAAACCTGCCATTCACAAAAAGAGTGACATCCAATCTTTTTTACCGGCTCATCAACTGGCTCAGTGATATCAAAATTGAAAAAGGCACTGCTGATTTCAGGTTGATGAACCGCAACGTTGTGGATGTGTTGCGTAATTTGCAGGAGTTCGAGCCTTTTTTCAGAGGGCTGGTAAAATGGGCGGGCTTCAAACAAACGCCGGTTGAATACGACCCCGATCAGCGCAAATCGGGCGCCACAAAATATACATCAAAAAGGATGATAAGGTTTGCCCTGCAGGGCATTACCTCTTTCAGCATCAGGCCGTTGTATGCAGCCACGTATATTGGTTTTTCGTTTGCCGCCCTGTCGGTATTATACTTCCCTTACGCGTTATACAGTTATTATTTCGGGTATACGATTTCCGGTTGGACCTCTGTAATTGTTACCATCGTGTTCTTTGGCGGCCTGCAGCTGATGATCCTCGGCATCATTGGCATTTACCTTGGCAAG
This sequence comes from Niastella populi, assembly GCF_002078015.1. Taxonomy (GTDB): domain Bacteria; phylum Bacteroidota; class Bacteroidia; order Chitinophagales; family Chitinophagaceae; genus Niastella; species Niastella populi. The sequence goes on from NZ_LWBP01000002.1 coordinate 249,167, forward strand.
CTGTTCATGCAGAACAAACACCGACCTATTTACATTGTTAAAGAATCAAATATTCATGAGCCGTCAGCGATACATATTAATGAGTTTTGATGTAGAAGAATTTGATATGCCGTTAGAGTATGATCAAACGCTTACCGTTTACGAACAAATGGAAACCGGTTTCAAGGGGCTGGAGGCCACGATGTCGGTTATAAACGGCAGTGATGCACTATGTACGTTCTTTACCACGGCACATTTTGCCAACTGGTATCCCGACAGCATCAGACAAATATCGCGCAGGCATGAAATTGCGTCCCATACCTTCTTTCATACCCAATATAAAACGGCCGATCTTTTACAAAGCAGGCTCGAGCTTGAAAACATAACCGCGCAACCCGTGTATGGGTTGAGAATGCCGCGTTTGAAGAAAGTGCCTATGCAGGATGTCATTCAGGCTGGTTATAGTTACGATTCATCTATAAACCCAACATGGATCCCGGGGCGGTACAACGATCTTTCCCTGCCGCGCACTATGTATTATGATGAAAATATGCTGCGGGTGCCCGCATCGGTTAGTCCGGGCCTGCGCATACCGCTGTTCTGGCTGGCCTTTAAGAATATGCCTTACAGCCTTTTCAAATACCTGTGTATACAAACGCTGAAAAAAGACGGGTACCTGTGCCTGTATTTTCACCCCTGGGAGTTCACCGATATCTGGGAATTCAAAATACCGGGGTATGCAAAAAGATGGTCGGGCGAGAAATTACAACAGCGCCTGCACCGGCTTATAAAAGACCTGAAAACAGAAGGTGATTTTACCACTATGTGGCAAATGGTTTCAGCCGCCAAACCTCCGGAACCCCGCCAGCTCAATGAGGCCGGTCACGCAAAACCATCGAAACAGGCTCCCCTGGCAAAATAATATAACGCAGTAATTATTTAAAAAAGGCCGCTACCATTTCATTGGTAAGCGTTCTTTCTCCTTTTGTCCAAATGGAATTGGGCGGCGGGAATTCATTCCGGCAATAGCCGCCCTGGTTTTCAAAATCAAAAACCGCGTGGCAATAATTGTTGATGATAAGCGCACAGCGCTGCCAGTCTTTCGACCAGATGATCCTGATAGTGCCTTGCCGTTGCTGCGCCGGCACTTCTTCAATATTGTAAATATGCACGGCGTCGAGAATGGTTTGTTTTCCTGTACCCGGCTCTACTTCCATCGCATAAAAATAGCCGGTATCGGTATCGTCTTCAAAAACAACAGCGAAATTGTTCTCCTCATTGGTACATTCAACAAACGTACTGTCACCGGCCGTATAGGCCTGCTCGCGCAAAAGGTATCCGTTCATATCGCTTATTTGGCATCAACCGAATCGTACACGATCACTTTGCTCCACAGGTGCGAATAATCTTCAACGAATTTCAGGTGAATGGGATCAACCTGGTAACGCTGCTGATCGGCGGCATTATCGAACATGGTAAACCATGATATGGCATAAGAGCTGTCGATAACATCGCGGTTGGTATCTGCAGGCTGACCAATATGGAAAGTTTTTATAGTCTTTACTTTCGAAAGTTTTGTAAGGCCTTCTATGAGTTTGGCGCGGTCTTCCTTACTGCCGGCATTCTTTAACCAGAAATAAACGTGATGTATAAACTTGTTTTCGATCATAACGGGTTCTTGTTTTCCTGCTAAGGTAACCAATCCGCCGGCAACCACAGCTTTTGAGGTATGGGCGATGAATTCACGTCTGGTTGACATTTTTTTACAGTTTTCGTAAAGCTAAGGAAAGTTGGTAAGAATACCATTCAATTCCAGGATGACTTTCAGGCCGTTTGACAGTACGGATTTCGGTCATCCATGGGTAAAGAAATTTAAAACCGTTTTCATTGATTATACAACGGGATATTATACTTTTACTTAGCTCACATTTTGATATAGACCATGAAACCCTTACACACTGTTATCTGCCTGATCTTATGCTGTTGCATAAGCAATACTTTTTGCCAGGATCTTACTTATTACCATACGCCGGAAGACGATGCCGGCAAATACTCCGAATGGATGGCTGCCACCGAAAAAAGGTATAAGGCAGATGTATCCGGCCTGGGAGGCGGGAATAAAAAATACCTCGAACAGTTATTCAAAGACCGCTATGAGAATATCAGGAAGATGTACGATCGCAAAGAGATCGTAACAGAAGCGGTTGCCAACGGCTATTTACAGTCACTGGTGAGTGAGATCGTAAGGTCAAATCAATCTCTCGCCCCGCTCGAAGCCCGGGTTGCTTTTTCCCGCACCTGGTGGCCCAATGCAAGCAGCATGGGCGAAGGCACAATCCTGTTCAACATCGGGCTATTTTATAAACTTCAAAATGAAAGCCAGGCCGCTTTTGTTATTTGCCACGAACTGGCGCACCTGTTCCTGAACCATAGCAACAACAATATAACCCGGTATGTAAATACTGTTTACTCCAACGAATTTCAGGCCGAGCTTAAAAAGATAAATAAAAGCCAGTATCAAAAGAATCAGCAGCTCGATGCGCTCACCAGGTCAATCACTTTTGATAACCGGCGCCATAGCCGGGAACATGAAGCGGAAGCTGATTCGCTGGCGCTGGAATGGCTGAAAAATACCTCTTTTGATGTAAGGGAATCGCTCTCCTGTTTAGCCCTTCTGGATAGCATAGACCGGGACAAGTACAATGCAACGCTGCCACTGAAACAGGTGTTCAGCTTCCCGGAATACCCCTTCCAGGAAAAATGGACCAAAGAAGAAAAAACGCTGTTCAGCACTATGGCTGCCCTTAGCGAGGAAGAAAGCAAAAAAGAGCGGGATTCTTTAAAAACGCATCCCGACTGCAGCTTACGTGTTGCCAGGCTAAAAGACAGGGTTCAGCAATATTATAATTCAAACAGCCGTACCTTCGTGATCAACGAAAAACAATTCAGGCAACTGCAAAATGATTTCGATTACGAGATCATTGATTTCTGCTACCGGTCAGACAATGTTTCAAGAAGCCTGTATTATACATTGCAAATGCTCGAAAGCCAGCCAACCAATGCTTATTTAATAACCAATACCGGCCGCTGTATCAATAAGCTGTTCAATGCCCAAAAAAACCATACCTTAAGTAAGGTTGCCGACCTGCCATCGCCTTATAATGATAAAAACTATAACAACCTGCTTGAGTTTATACAACGGCTGCGATTACCTGACCTTGGGGCATTCAGTTATTATTATTTAAAACAACAGCCCGCGGGCCTGTTAGCCAATGAAGATTTCCTGGCGGCCCTTATTGAAAGTAAAGGCAATTACAACAAGCCGGAAGAAAGACAACACTTCATCGAAACTTATAAAAAACAGTTCCCTACAGGAAAATATCGTTTTTAAACGCTTTCCAAAACCTTTAAACATCACTAATTACAAATGAAAAGTCACCTAAGCCTTTTGCTGTTGATCAGCCTGCTGATACTGCAGCAAAGCATTGTTGCCCAGTCAAAAATGAGCATCGATAACATTAAATCGGTGTACGTACGTAATTCGGGCCCCATTGTCGCCAATGAAGAAATAAAAGGATACTTTGTATTTTATCAGTCTGATAAAATTGATAAACATACCAACGAGTATACGCTGCAAATACTCGATGAAAATGTTAATAAGGTCAAGAACTTCAAGTTCACCGACTCAAAGAATATTATACTGGTAGAATCGTCGTACAATGGCTCTGACATCATGTTTATGTTTTACGACAAAGACCAGAAACAGGTTGACTACCGCACGTATGGTTTGGATGGCAAGCAAAAATCCAGCTATCAGCAGCCGCTCGACAAAAAGTCGAAAGCCTATATTGAGCAGGTGCTTGCACGTAATACCGAAGAAACACAGAATAAAAGTTTATACGGTATAGAAGACAAAGGCTTTGTTACTTACATACCACTGCGCGAAGGAAGGCAGTATACCTACGAAGTACATTTTTACCAAACCGACAAGAAAAAACATTGGACATACACTCCTGAGGATGTGGAGCGCGTGGCCAGTCCGCAATACCTTGGGTACAGCGATAGCATTGTTGTGTTTGAAGTATTGAAGCGCAACAAGGTCATGAGCAATAAGATGGAATCATGGCTGCTTGGTTTATATCTTCATAACGGGAAGAAAGCATTTGAATTCGAGACAGACAAAGAGAAATATAATTTCTACCCCATGAACGTTACTTCGGTACGTAACAACACCGGCTTTATGTTAATGGGACCGTACTACGACAAGGACGACCGCGTTGTAAAAGACAAAAGCCTGGGTCTCGGCGTATGGGTAATGAACAACCAGGGCAAGCTCATCAATTCGAAATACAATTCGTGGAACGGCGACATCAGCAAACATTTAAAGATCGATGCACGCGGACGGGTAGATGAGCTTGGCTACATTTTCTTCCATAAAATAATGCAAACCGAAGACGGGAAAATATTTGCCATTGGTGAAGGCTATAAGAAAGTGGCCAGCGCATTGGGAATTGGCTTAACTGTATTGAACGCCGCTGCAGGTGGTTATAACGGACATAACAGCACTACCAAAATGAAAATAACCGATATGGTCATGCTTCAGTTCGACAATAAGTTCGATGTGGTAAATGCACAGATCTTTGATAAAAACAGCAACAGTATTGAAATGCTGGGAGCCGACTTTACCAGTGCGCCATTGCTGGCATTTATGATAAAATACGTATACAACGGATTTGATTATGCTTTTTCGCAAACCGATAAAGGGCATACCATGTTTACGGTTGGGTATACCGATTATGTAAGGTCAAAAGAATACAAGGGATTAACCTTCAATTCTATTTCCTATTACAATAACAATATAACAACAGACAAGATCAACCTGAAAACATCATCAAGCAGCATGCGTATAATGCCGGCAAAAACCGGCTCTATTATGATCCTGGAATATTTTAAAAAAGACAAACGCCTCGATATGCGTTTGGAGAAGGTGAACTAAAATTATTGTATTACAAATAGTATGTGCCATTCGCCGTTGCGCGAATGGCATTTCTTTTTATCTTATCTGCGGAAAGGCGATACCGGTTATCTTTCGATACACATCCACTGCAAACAGATCGGTCATGCCGGCAATAAAATCAACTACCGATTGAATATCGTTGTACAGTTTTTTGGGATCGTTGGTAATTACAAATTGTTGTGATATCAGTTGCAGCAGTTTTCTCGATTTGGCAGTGTGCGGATTGATAACGGCCGCAAAAAATTCTTTCAGCAAACCGCCGATTACATTGTAACCGGCAATTTCAATTTCCACTACCGAACGGTGATTGTAAATGTGTTCAATCGAAAAATCATCGATGGTCTGTATCAGCTGCAATTCTGCTTCGGGTAAATAATCGATCAATGATTTCTGCAACTTTCCCTGCAACAGATCATCCTCATGCTCCATAAAAACATTTGTAACGCGATTGATGAGCAGGTTAATGAGTTTGGCACGCAGGAACTGCACCCGTTGATTATGGTCGTTTATGTCGTTAAAGATCTGCTCAACGCGGTGCCGCGCATCGTACCCTTCTTCATTGTTGAAGAACTGCAGGAACAGATCCTTAATAGTATCGATGGATATAATATTAAGGCGGTGCGCATCTTCAAAATCGATAATGCGATAACAGATGTCATCAGCCGCTTCAACCAGGTATACGAACGGGTGGCGCGCATATACATTTTTGCCTGCTTCAAGCTGCGGTATGCCCAACTCCCGGGCAATATGTTTATAGGTTGTAATTTCCGAATCGAAGAACCCCGATTTTTTGGTTACCAGTTGCTTTTTGTTGAAACCGCTCAGCGAATCGGAAGGATACTTTACAATGGAGGCAAGCGTGGCGTACGTTAAACGAAAGCCACCTGCTGTTTTTTCATTGAAGCTATGGGTAAGCGTTCTGAACGCATTGGCATTTCCCTCAAAGTATAGAAAATCGCGCTGCTGGTTCTCACTCAACAGGTCGGTAAATTGTTGTTTTTCGGTTCCGGCCAGTTCCCTGAAAAATGTACGAATAGCATCTTCGCCCGAATGCCCGAACGGCGGGTTACCGATATCATGCGCCAGGCAGCCGGCGGCAATTACCGAGGGTAATTCGTATTTGTAGAACTCGCAAAAATAATCGTTCTCGTGCGGGTATTTTTGTGCAATAGCATCGCCAACGGCCTTGCCCAATGAACGGCCAACAGATGCCACTTCCAAACTATGTGTTAACCGGTTATGAACAAATACCCCGGGGCCGGGCAATGGAAATACCTGGGTTTTGTTTTGAAGGCGGCGGAAGGCACTCGAAAAAATAAGGCGGTCGTAATCGCGCACAAAGGAAGTTCGCACAGCGTCGGTATAGGCTGTTTTGTGTTCGGAGCCACTTCTTTTGCTGCTATTAAGTTGTTGCCAGTTCATATGCCGACAAAAATAACCGAAAAACCCTGCCGGTTCGCAATACACCCTGCCTTTTGCAAAGTACTGACGCTGAGCAGGGAATTGCCTGCCGTTTTACCTGAAACCCATTTAATGGCAGGTGCAAACCCCTAGATTTTGTACAAAACGGGCCTGATTTTCCACAAACACTATAAAAATTGCAAGGCAGGTATTATATTGAAACAGAAATTTGCCCTATAAAACTAATCCCTATGCGTATCGTACCTTTTGTTAACAGTCTGCTCGTCGTTACTTTTTTGGCTGTTATTGCTTCAATGGCTATTATGATGACCGGAACAGGCTACAATGACAAAGTATCACACACCTGTTTTATTCTTCACGCCACCAGTGGTTTCTTATTACTTGCCCGCGCCGCGTTTAAATCAGACGAAAGCGAGGAAGAGGGTGAGGAGGTACAATAAAAAAACCTTCTGCTGGCCGCCTGCACTGAAACTTCGGCGAAGCGATGCAAAAGGTTTTTTAAGATACCATCCTGATAAATATTTTAAAGCGGATACCTGTTTTCGCCAATAAGCTTCGCAGCAATGCGGCGTTTGGCTTCCTTGGTATTGATGGGATCAACCTTGGTAAAACGTTTCAATCCCAGCAACATCATCCGTTGTTCGTCGCCGTCGGCAAAGGCATTGATAGCATCTTTGCCATGTTTGTTTATTATGTCGGCTGCATCGTACAACCAGGTTCTTGTAATATCCAGCTCATAAGCAACTGCTGCTTCGCCTTTCCGTTCGGCCAGCTTCATAACCCGTAACAGGGCACTTTCCGCTGCAAAGGTTTGAATGGCCATATCGGCTATATGCATCAGTATTTCCTGCTCCTGTTCTATCTTCATCATCAGCTTTTGCACGGCGCCGCCGGCAGTAAGCAGAATTGCCTTTTTAAAGTTGGCAATCGTCTTTTTCTCTTTTGCAAACGCTTCTTCATCACCACTGCCGAAATCGGGAATGCTCATCAATTCTTTTTGTACGTTCATGGCAGCGGTCATCAGATCGAGCCGGCCTTTCATGGCGCGCTTCAGCACCATATCAACCGTTAGCAGGCGATTTATTTCGTTGGTGCCTTCATAAATGCGGTTGATGCGGCTATCGCGATAGGCCTTGGAAATAACGTATTCATCGCTGAAGCCGTTACCGCCGTGGATCTGCACGCCTTCATCGGCTACGAAATCGAGCACTTCACTGCCAAATACTTTTAAGATGGCGCACTCGATAGCATATTCTTCGGCGCCACCCAGCACCGCTTCATTAAACGGTTTACCCGAGCTCAGCAGCTCATGTTCTTTATCGTCTATCCACTTGGCCGTACGATAGAGCGCGCTTTCGCATACCCACATGGCAATGGCCATTTCGGCGAGTTTGTTTTTTATAGCGCCAAAATTGGCGATGGGTGTTTTAAACTGTTCGCGGGTATTGGCGTATTGAATAGTAGTAGTGGTTGCCCGTTTTGCGCCGCCCAGTGCAGCTGCGCATAATTTCAACCTGCCTATGTTCAGGATGTTGAAGGCAATGATGTGGCCTTTGCCAACTTCACCCAGCAGGTTCTCAACCGGCACCTTGCAATCCTGAAAGTACAATTGAACGGTAGAGGATCCTTTAATACCCATTTTATGTTCTTCGGCGCCCTGCGTAAAACCTTCAAAACCCCGTTCAACTATAAATGCGGAGAACTTGTCGCCGTCTATTTTGGCAAAAACCGTATACACATCGGCAAAACCGCCGTTGGTGATCCAGCATTTCTGACCGTTGAGGAGATAATGTTTACCATCGGCGCTGAGGGTAGCCGTTGTTTTGGCGCCCAGCGCATCACTACCGCTATTGGGCTCTGTAAGGCCATAAGCACCTTTCCATTCGCCGGTAGCCAGCCTGGGAATATATTTCTCTTTTTGTGCATCGGTGCCGAAATAAAGGATCGGCAGGGTGCCTATACCCATATGGGCCGAAACGGCTACTGAAAATGAAAAACCGCCGCCCAGCCCTTCACCTACCAGGTTGGAGGTGATAAAATCTTTACCCAGTCCACCGTATTGTTCGGGAATGGAAGCGCCCAGCAATCCCTGCTCACCGGCTTTGGCTACCAGGGAAGGCATAAGGCCTGGTTCCAGTTTATCGATACGCTCCAATATAGGCATTACCTCAGTATCGAGGAATGAGGCGCACATATCTTTTACCATTTGCTGTTCTTCACTGAAATCTTCCGGGATAAAGGTGTCAAAGGGCGAGCTTTCTTTTATAAGCCATTCTCCGCCTTTGAGTATTTGTTGTGTGGTGGTGCTCATAAAAACGTGTTTATGTTGGGTAAATATTGTTGCAATCGTTAATACAGCTTAAAGCCATAAGGCGAAAGCCAAAAGCAAATACAAATTCAGCCGCAGGCCTTTTCCCTCACTTGTCAACCCTATTTCAAATTATCATATACTATCTGTAGTACCTCGCGGCAGATATCGATCCTTTCGGGCGATACCCCTTCCAGCGCTTCGTTCAGGGTTTCATTGGCCAGGTCCATGGATTGTTCCTGTAACTTCTGCGCCTGCTTGGTTAAATAGATCATGTTCATCCGGCGGTCCGATTCAGACGGCACGCGTTTAACCAGCTGCAGTTTTTCCAGGTTATCTACTAACCGGGTAATGCTTGGTTTATCCCTGAAAGAGGCATTGCACAACTCCTGCTGACTGATGCCGTCCTGCTTCCATAAATGATATAACACGCTCCACTGCTCAATAGTTAAATTCAGGTTTGCCGAATTGAACTTTTTCTGCAGCCGCCGCGCAATTGCCGTTGATGCCTTTCCGGTAATAAAACTGTATAATTCGCCTCGCTTGAATTGGTTGTTTGACATATAGTTGCTTATACAACTATCCAAATCTAGGATATTCCGTCCACTTAAGCAATTTTTTACACGGTAAAATTTTAAACGGGCATAATTGCATTATTTACAGATACGTTTTTGCATATCAACCTGAAAAACAACTTCTTACGTGATCATTGCTGTTTCAAAACAGTATCAAAAATATATGGCGGAGTACCATTTTCATATGAAATCATAGTGAAAGCATAGGAGTAACATCTCCTCATATGAAAACACAGTAAAATTATATGGCAGTGCAGGCGGCAAATACCAAAGTGCTTTTAAACTGGTTTAATTAATGTGCCATGTAAACAGTAACAGATCCTGTATAACCGGAAGCTTTGTAAAACCGCGGTTTATCTGTGTTTCCCTTATATTGCCCATAATTTTGGGTCACATGCAAACAGATTTTATTTCATACCGGTCGTCGCGAGTGCATTACAGCCGGGCCGGCGCCGGGCAAAAAGTATTATTGTGTTTTCATGGCTATGGCGAATCTGAACAAACCTTTCACTTTCTTGAAAAATACATTTCTGCCGAATACACCCTCTTCGCCATCGACCTGCCTTTTCATGGACAAACGCAATGGCAGGAAGGGCTTCGGTTTGCTGCTGCCGATCTGCTGGCAATAATTGAATCACTGTGTTTAAAACATACACTTGGAATGAACCGTTTTACCCTGCTGGGTTACAGCATGGGCGGCAGAGTGGCATTGCAGTTGTTGCAGGTAATTCCGGCCAAAATTGAAAAAGCGGTGCTGCTGGCACCCGATGGCCTGAAAGTTAATTTCTGGTACTGGCTGGCAACACAAACTTATATCGGCAACCGCCTGTTCTCATTTACAATGAAACACCCGGCCTGGTTCTTCTCGCTGTTGCAGGCCGGCAGCCGGCTTAAGCTCATCAATCAAAGCGTACTAAAATTTACCCGCTATTATATTCATGATATTTCAGTTCGCCGGTTATTATATGAACGCTGGACGGGTATGCGCACTATTAAACCCGATCTTGCATCCATAAAAAAGCTTATTCGTGCCCATCGTATACCGGTTCGTTTACTCTATGGCCGGTATGACCGCATCATCAGGCATCAACGGGGAGAAAAATTTCGCAGGGGTATTGAATCTTTCTGTACGTTGCATATTATTCAGACGGGCCACCAGGTATTACAGGAAAAACACGTGAATCAAATAATACAATTAATACAATCATAGCATATATTTCCAAATCCAATTGAATGATGCCGCTTTTCTTTTTCCTGTTTTTCCTGCTTATGGTGGTTTATGCAGTACTGATAGCTTACTATCATTCTGCCTGGAACCGCTTACCGGAATTTGTTTTACCGGAAAAGAATGCATCGGTATTCATCTCGGTTATCATTGCCGCCCGAAATGAAGAGAACAATATCAACGGCCTCCTTCAATCGTTATACGCTCAGCGATATCCCAAAGCGTTGTATGAAGTGATCATTATCGACGACCATTCAACCGATAATACCTGGCCTTTATTACAGGAACAACGTTTTTCATCCATGCAGGTAAAGCCATTGCAGCTGCAGGATTTTATAGAGGAAAGAAGCGCTATTGCCTCTTATAAAAAAAAGGCCATTGAAACCGGCATCAATGCAGCAGCAGGAACGCTGATCGTAACCACCGATGCCGATTGCCGCTTCAACCCAATGTGGCTGCAAACCATCGCCGGTTTTTATGAAGCCAATAATGCGAAGTTCATTGCAGCGCCGGTAACTTTTCATAACCAGCACACCTTACTTTCCGTTTTTCAATCACTCGATTTTTTAACCCTGCAGGGAATAACCGCCGCTTCAGTATATAAGCGATTCCATTCCATGTGCAATGGCGCCAACCTGGCTTATGAAAAGTCGGCGTTTTATGAAGTGAACGGTTTCAATAATATCGACAATATTGCATCGGGCGATGATATGCTGCTGATGCATAAAATATTCAAACAATACCCCAACGGAGTTTTCTATCTTAAAAACCGTGCGGCCATTGTTACCACCGACCCGGTTACCACCTGGAAACAATTCTTTCACCAGCGCATTCGCTGGGCAAGCAAGGCCGATAAATACGACGATAAGCGCATTTTCATTGTGCTTTTACTCGTATACCTGCTAAACGTTTTCTTTCTGGCCGGGGCTGTTGCAGCGTTCTTTAAAACAACCTGGCTAATGCTGGTGTTGCTGCTGTTGCTTGCGAAAGTATTGATCGAATTTCCATTTGTGAATTCAGTGGCCATCTTTTTTGGCCGGCAGAAGTTAATGAAGTATTTTCCTTTTTTGCAACCCCTGCATATAGGGTACACCATCATTGCAGGCTGGCTGGGAAAGTTCGGTCATTATGAGTGGAAGGGAAGACGCATCAAAAAATAAATTTCAGGATTTGAGATATAGGGATTTGAGATATAAATCTCAAAATCCCTAAATCAGCAATCAATAAATATTTCACTAATGGCTTCAGCCACCACAAGAACGACCTGGCGGCGACTTAAACGAAACAAGGGGGCACTGATAGGCATTACCATTATCGTTCTGTCGATACTGGCAGCCCTGTTTGCGTATTTACTGGCTCCCGATGGTTCGCCCAATGCGAATAGAATGATTGTTGAAATAGGCGGGCAGCAGCCCGGTTATACACAACAATTTTTGCAGTTACCCCGCGATAGAAAAATACCGTCCACTTCGTTTTTCAACCGGTTGTTCTTTGGCGAGGAAGATAAATACCAGTATATCCCCATACAGGATTATCAGCTCAAAGGCGACAGCCTGATCGTTCAAAAATATATCGACGAAGGTTTAACCGAACGGCTTGCTTACCCGGTTTCCCAAACAAGGTGGCAGGAAGGCGCGGTATCGGGCGACTACAGGGTCAGCACAAAAAAATTCCGGCTGGGTACCGACAAGTACGGCCGCGATATTTTAAGCAGGTTACTGGTTGGCGTTCGGGTGAGCCTTGGTGTAGGTTTGGTAACTGTAATTATTTCATTAAGCATCGGCGTGCTGTTGGGAGCGCTTGCCGGTTATTTCAGGGGCAGAACCGATGATACCATCATGTGGTTCATTAATGTAATCTGGAGCATTCCTACGCTTCTGCTGGTTTTTGCGATCACACTCGTATTGGGAAAAGGCTTCTGGCAGGTATTCATTGCCATTGGACTAACCATGTGGGTAAGTGTAGCGCGTATTATTCGCGGACAGGTGCTGAGCGTGCGTGAACTGGAATATGTTGAAGCGGCCAAAGCACTTGGATTTTCGCATACCCGCATCATTTTACGGCATGTGCTGCCAAATGTAATGGGGCCGGTTATGGTAGTTGCAGCTTCCAATTTCGCTTCTGCAATAGTGATAGAGGCCGGTTTAAGCTTTCTTGGTGTTGGCGTTCAACCTCCGCAACCCAGTTGGGGATTGATGATAAAAGAGAACTATAATTTCATTATTACCCATAACCCCATGCTTGCACTGGCGCCAGGTTTCGCCATCATGCTATTGGTGCTGGCATTCAATATGCTGGGAAATGGCCTGCGCGATGCGTTACAGGTGAAAGAGTGAGAAGAAGTTCCAGGTTGCAAGTTCCATGTTACAGGGCGTATTTCCTGCAACCTGAAACCTGGAACCTGTAACCCTGAATTATTTCGCTGAATAACGGTAGCTGCCTTTCCACTGATTGGTATTACAGGTTTTGGAAGTTACTACAACATCCACCACACATTGCTTACCTACAGGCGTACCGGTAATGGTGAAACTATTGGAAGATAATGCATTTTCAAGCGTGGTCGTAAAATAAGACGCACCGCCATCTTCTTTTGCAGTTACAGTTATAGAAGCGCCTGCAACAGGCATGGTTTCGATATTTACAACTAAAGGAAAAGAAGTGCCGGGAGCCGGCGGATCGATAGTATTAACGGCAGGTATAGTTGCTACTTTTATTTCCTGTTCTCCACATCTGTCACCACCATCATCACCTTTTTTCTTTTTACAGCTAACAGTAACCGCAATCACAGATAGTACGAACAAACCAAGGATAATTTTTTTCATAATAGGTAAAGATAAAATTTTATAGTAATGCTATTAAAACGCAAAATACGCCTGGTTGTACATACCTGTGTTACCGGAATGTTGTCATTGTGTAAAAACCTGCACGTTACGGCTGAAACTTTCTTCTAATGAGATAAAGGTCTCTGTTCGTTCTATACCCTTTATCTTCTGTAACTCATCATGTAATACAAACCGTAATTGATTAATGTCTTTACAAACTATTTCCGCAAACATGCTGTAATTACCGGTGGTATAGTTCAATCGTACAATTTCGGGGATGCGCTGCAGTTCTTTGGCTACGGAATCGTACAGGGAGCTTTTCTCAAGATATATGCCAATAAATGCAATGACGTCATATCCGAGCGCTTTTAGGTCCACATTTAATTTAGTACCTTTGACTATACCCGCTTCCTGCAATTTTTTTATACGTACATGTATGGTACCTCCTGATACGAATAATTTCTTACCCAGATCCGCATAGGAAATTTCAGCATTATCCATCATCTCGTGGATTATCTGCAAGTCCAGTTTATCTAAATTCAATTTAGTCGCCATTTTTGCAATCGTTTTTTTACAAATTTCAAGCAAGTATGCAAATATTTGCATATTGTCGAAACTTTCAAAATTTTTCTTGAATAATTTACAAGAATAATGCTGATTTCTTTAATATTGCCATGAAATAGCTCTTTAAAAAAGCAAATACACTGTGGGGTGATGGAACTTTGGCAGACATGCCCTCTCGTCTCGAGGGTGGGGAATACTGATTCATCAGGAAGGACAAATTACGCTTTCGGGCGTGGCTAACAACCCCGTGGAGGTTCGAATCCTCCTCCTACAGCAGTTTTTTTTACACGTTTTTATCTTGTGGAGTGATGGAACTTTGGCAGACATGCCCTCTTGTCTCGGGGGTGGGGAGTTCGGGATAAACGTGGTGTAATGCCGGCTTAAGCAATTAGGCCGACTAGGGTTGACCACTTTAGAATTGCGCCATGGCTAACTGCCCCGTGGAGGTTCGAATCCTCCCTCTACAGCTTCGAATGCCGTCTTTATATTGACTATCAGTATATTGGCGGCATTTATGTTTTACCGCCCCTTATAAGGCCAGGGCAATTACACCCATGATACAAAGAAAGAAAATGGCCTGGTAGCGATCCTTGCCTGGCTGAGGATTTTCTAACAGGAGCCCGCTTTTCACACCTGTCTTTTTTTTCCATTCTTTTTCTCGCCTATTTTTGCCGCTTCATGGGTCAGAAAAAACTACAACGCTTTGCAGAAGTAAGCACGTTCCCGAATGTGCTGCAATACCCCGAGAACATGCCGGGGAACTGGAAAACCTTTTTCCATAATTCAAATCCCATAACGCTTGAACTGGCATGCGGCAAGGGCGAATATGCCGTTGGCCTTGGCCGCCTGTTCCCGCAACGAAATTTCCTGGGGGTCGACCTCAAAGGAAACCGTATATGGGTTGGCGCCAAAAAAGCCCTGCAGGAAAACCTGGGCAATGTAGGCTTCCTGCGCACCCAGATCGATCGCATCGGCACTTATTTCGAGGAAGGTGAAGTGTCGGAGATCTGGCTTACTTTCCCCGATCCGCAGCTAAGGACCTCCAAAGCAAGGAAAAGACTGACCCACCCTAAATTCCTGCGCCTGTATCAACAAATCATGAAGCCGGGCGGTTATATTCACCTGAAAACCGATTCGCCCAGCTTGTACCGTTTTACAAAATGGGTGATCGAATTGTACGATCTGCCGGTTATTCAGGATATAGAAGATGTGTATGACCAGGAAACCGTGAGCGATGTATTGCAAATTAAAACGCATTACGAAAGCCTGGATATTGCGCAAAGCAACAGGGTGCATTACCTGCAATTCATGCTGCCGGCCGAGCCATTGCCCGATAAGGAGAGTGCTTTAAAAATATTATTGCTTGAAGAAGAATCTGACCGAAGGAGTTGATTTTTATTACAACGCGCAGGGATATATGGTGCTTACGGCCCAATATCATCTCGAGCGCGGGTATTGTTGCGGGAACGGATGCAGGCATTGCCCGTTTGAATATATCAATGTGCCCGAACCGCGAAAAAGCCAGCTTTTAAATCAACATACACAGGATGGCAACACCCAAAAAAAACAATAAGGCCGCTGTACGGGAGCAACTGGCCAGCGTACATCCTTCCGGCAAAAAAGATGAATCCTTTTTTGAGCTGGTATTTGAAGTGGCCCGCCAGATCCCCAAAGGCCGGGTAACTTCTTACGGCGCCATCGCTTCCTGCCTTGGAACAAAATTATCCGCCCGTATGGTGGGTTGGGCCATGCATGCGGCCGGATCGGCCAAACCCAAGGTACCTGCCCATCGCGTGGTTAACCGCAATGGAATGCTTTCCGGTAAACACCATTTCAACCCGCCTTCCAAAATGGAAACCATGCTGAAGAAAGAAGGGGTGAAGGTAAAGAACGATACCGTGGTTGATTTTAAGAATCTATTTTGGGACCCGGCGACGGAACTGATTTGAACCGGCAATCGGCGATCGTGAAACGGGAAACGTGAAAAGGTCGTTCATTTTTGGGGCTCGCGTTGTGACCGGCAATCGGGATCGTGAAACGGGAAACGGCAAACGTGAGATGGGTCGCTCAAATTTGAGGCTCGTGCTTTTGCACGGCAATCGGTCCCGCCTCAGGCGGGCTGAATCGGCAATCACAAAAAACTAAAAACCCGGCTGCGCTTACGCTACACCGGGTATTTAAAACTTCTTCTATTTCGATATTCTACATTGAAAATTCGATATTCAGCATTCCTGTATTTCCTTTTTCATTTCCCTGTTCTTTATTCTTCATTTCTCATTTCCGCGTATTCCATTCTACATTCAACATTGGTAATTCGCTATTCATCAATTCCCCCTACAACTCCACCATCGCCTTAATAACCCCTGTCTCCGGTTTCAGCCAGCTGGCGAATTCGCTTTTAACCTGATCGAAAGTAACACGATGAGTAATATAAGTAGCCGGGTTTACCAGTTTCTTTTTCATGCTTTGCATTACCAGGTCAAAATCTTCCCTGGTGGCATTGCGGCTGCTCATTAAGGTGGCTTCGCGTTTATGGAACTCGGGATGAGAAAAACTGATCTCGTTCTTTTGCAAACCTACCAACACATAGCGGGCGCCATGTGCCATATATTGAAATGCATTATTGATGGCTTTTAAACTTCCGGTGGCATCGATCACAACTGTTGGCATGTCATTATTGGTGATCTCCTGCAAACGATGCGTTACATTATCGCTGGCGGCATTGATGGTGTGCGCCACCTGCAGTTTCTCGCGGCAAAACGCCAAACGTTGCTCGTTGATGTCCATGGCAATTACATTGCCGCCGGCAATACGGGCAAATTCCATAATGCCAAGGCCAATAGGACCGGCGCCAATCACCAGTACAAATTCTCCCGGTTGAACGCCTGCCCGGCGTACGCCATGCGCGCCGATCGCCAGCGGTTCTACCAATGCCAACTCATCAAAACTCAATCCATCGCCATGCAGCAATGAATAGGTAGGAACTACCAGGTATTCGCGCATACCGCCATCAACATGCACGCCGCATACATTGATGCTGGAGCAGCAGTTGGGTTTTCCACTGCGGCAGGCAATACATTTACCGCAATTGAAATAAGGTATGATGGTAACCGCCTGGCCGGGTTTAAAACCTGATGCGCCGCCCATTACATATTCCGCAGCCAGTTCATGGCCTAAAATGCGGGGATAATTAAAGAATGGCTGAGTGCCTTCATAAGCATGCAGATCGGTGCCGCAAATGCCTATGCGTTTTATTTTGATGAGTGAATGTTGTGCTGGTGTTACCGGCGTCTCCGCATTTTGGTACTCGAGCTCGCCGGGTGTGATGCAAACTAATTGTTTCATTATATTGAAAGTCTTTTATGATCGAAAAACTTAAATACCGCTAAAGGCTGAAGGCTTAAAGCTGAAGGCAGATACAGGCATAAAGCCAAAAACAGAAAGCCGAAGGCGAATACAGCTTCAAGCCGCACGCTACAAGCAAATACTGTGAATACAGCTGCAGGCCGTACGCAACTACAGCGACTATACCTTGTTAACTTATCAACCTGTTTTCCTTTATCAACTACATCAACTCTATAAACTTTTCAACTCCCCTTGTCAACCTGCTTCCTTTATCAACTATCACCCTTTCAACTCCTCCATCAACTATTCCCAGTCAACTTCGCCACTTCATTACTATTCAGGTTCAGGAACAGGATGATATTCGCTTTTCGCGGAGCGAATACCAGCATGGCCAGTAAATGAAAGACAGCCAGCGCAAAAAATGCAAAATTGCCTGTTATTATAAAAGCAATGCCCGCTACTATGCCCGGCACTTCTATCATTGCCCACCACATTATACAGGCTGACCGGTACATTTCCATCCTTTTCTCTCCTGCTTCGGCACTGTTGCGGGCCGTAAAGATCCTTTTCTTAAAAATCCTGAACCCGCCGATAAGCAATAAAGCGGAAAGCATCACACACCCCACCTGCAGGCTTCTTTGCAGGGATTCATCGGCTATAACCGGAATGCCCTCCAGAACGATGATGAGGGATACAATATCGAACATGGCCATACTTACGAGTAAGCCAATGTGCACGATCTTCAGTACGCTAAAAGCGTTGGTTTGATGCTGCATGCGCGGTGATTAATAATACGGACTGATCAGCAAATACACCAGTACGCCCGTTACGGAAACATATAACCAAACAGGCCAGGTAATTTTGGCCAGTTTTACGTGTTTAGGCCATTCACCTGTTAACGCTCTGTAGGCTGTAAATAATATAAATGGCAGAATGATTCCGGCCAATGGAATATGTGTAGCAAGAATTATGTAGTAGAATGTTCTTTTTGAACCCGCCAATGCTTTTTCAGTTTCGCTTACCAACCCGTCGTGGTCGATATCGCCGAATTTTGTTTCACCGGCAAACAGGTGATGGCAGATGTAAGAAACCAGGAAAATAACCGATAATACCAATGCCGCCATCATGATCTTTTTATGCAGCTGGTATTTGCCCTGTCTTACTACCATTAACCCTGCCAGCAATAACACACTTACCACTGAGTTGATCAATGCATTCAGTTTTGCGAAAAAATGTACATCAAAGCCAAGGTCAACTTCGAGTTTAACTCTGCTTAACAATACAACCGCAGCAAATACCACGAAAGAAAAAAGGAGGATGAGCCAGTTGGCCTTTTTATCATTTTTTACCAATACAGGAGGAAGCATACTATTAATATTTGGGTTCTTTTGCTGGTTTGCGGGTGATCCATACAAAAAGCACAACGGCTACAATTACGGCAATGTAAACCGGCCAAAGGCCTTTCAGTTGCGCCAAAACCGGCGAAGATTCGCCCTTTTCTTTTTCAAGCATCAGCAGGGTGATATCCTCTGCAAGGCGCGATAATGCAGTGGTGTCGAGGCCATCATAGTATCCGCGTACAACACCTTTTTTGTCGAGCACCACAAATTTCTGGGTATGTATAAAGTTCGAATCAACACCTTCCCCGTCCTGCAGGCCCAGTTTTACTTCGTTGAGGGCAAAATCGTAGATCGTTTTCTTGGAGCCGGTAAGCATCCACCACACATCGGAGTTCACGCCAAAATGATCGGCATATCTTCTGATGGCGGCAACGCTATCTCTTTCAGGGTCTACGGTGAATGACACAAAATGCACAAATGAAGTGTCGACCCGTTTGGTTACATCTTTCATTTTAAGCGCATCCTGCAGTCCCTTCATATTCTTTGTAAGAAAAGGGCAAATGGAAGGGCAGTGCGTAAAAAAATAATCGGCCACCACAATTTTACCCCGCAGATCGTGCAATGATACGGTTTCACCCAACTGGTTTTGTAAAGTGATGTTGCCCACCTGGTGCCAGATGGTATCGCTCACCTTCTTGCCGTTCTTTATTGTTTCCACCACTTCATCGGGATAATAACGCGGCGGCATATGAATAGCGTCACGGCTTACCCCTTTCACTATAAAATAGCTAACTACCGGTAAGAAAATGGCAATACACAGTGCTAATAATGCTTTCTGACTCACGATTTTTTCTTTTGCAGCGCAAAGGTACCGCACGAGGCGATGCCATGCTGATTTTTATTTGAATATTATACATTTATGTATTTCCCATAGGATGTACTCCCTAACTCTTTGTACACTAGGCGGTTCTATCGCACCATTCAGGAAAAAAAAGAACCACCGCTGTGGCAGCGATGGTTCTTTTTTATATCACATTTAGCAGTAAAGTCGATTAATGAATTTTGCCAGGCTCCTGGGTTTCACCATGTTTCTTCTCTTCGCCATGGCCTTCACCATGTTGTTCCTGTTTAGGCGCTTTCTCCTTGCTGTGCTCAAGATAATGCCTGTCGTAGGTATTACGCAGGTTCTTGTAAGAATTGCCATCCCACAAAAAAGCGGTAATGAACCAAATGAACAACAAAGCAGGAATTGAAATGGTTAAGATCAAATTCCTGATCTCATGACGCAGGTGCATGAACTCGGCTATAATAAAGAAAGCTTTTGCCAGTGTAAGAATGATGAATATACCATTCAGTAAATGCTTTATGAGCTCGGGATTCGAAAAGGTCATCGAATAGTACCCGATAGCCAGTATAAGCTCCCCTATAGTTATGTATAAAAGTATGCGGAAGGTTCTCCAGATCGCTTTTCTGTCGAATGTATGTTGCTCGTCGTGAGCGTGATGATGCTCTGCTGCATGTGCATTTTCCATAATCGCAATATTATATATAAATCAATTAACTGCCTATAATGTTATTCAAATCTCGTTTCTTCCCCCCGAACTAGAACAGGTAGAAGCAGGTAAACACGAATACCCAAACCAGGTCAACGAAGTGCCAGTACAAACCGGCTTTTTCGATCATCAGGTAATGGCCTCTTCTGTCGAACACGCCTTTCCAGGTCATGATGAACATAACAATGTTGATCACTACGCCCGACAGTACGTGAAAGCCGTGGAAACCTGTAATGGTAAAGAAGAAGTTGCTAAAGTTGGTTGAAGCCTGTGTTCCGTCGATGTTCAGGAACGGATTGCGGCCCCACCATGCACCCTGATGGTAAAGGTGTGTCCACTCCCATGCCTGGCAACCGAGGAAGGCAGCACCGCCGAGGATGGTCCAGCCTAACCATTTCAACACTTCTTTTCTATTGTTTTCATGGCCGGCGCCTACTGCCAGTACCATGGTTACAGAGCTCATGATCAGGATGAATGTCATCAAACTCACAAACGCCAACGGAATATCCATGTGTCCAACTACAGGGAATGATTTGAACACTTCATTGGGATCGGGCCATGAGTTGGTTGAAAAACGAATGGTTCCGTAGGAGATCAGGAATGCGCCGAATGTAAAAGCATCACTCATTAAGAAATACCACATCATCAGCTTTCCATACTCCACTTTAAATGGACTCTTTCCACCTGACCACATGCCTGAATTAGCCGTTGCTACTTGTGCCATGTTACTATTTTAATATTAGTAGTTCTGCAATTATAATTTAAACAAAAAGAACACGAACAAATAAACCCATAACAGGTCTACAAAATGCCAGTAAGTGCTCATTACTTCAACCGGTACCGGATTGTAATTACGGATGCGTGCACTGAAGGCTTTGATGAATATGACAACCAATGCAATAACTCCGCCCAGTACGTGCACAGCGTGCAATCCGAAAATAACATATAAGAACTGGCCTGCGCCGGTCGCTCCTTTCAATTTGGTGCCGGCTTCCCACAGCTGTGAAAACCCGATGATCTGCATAGCTATGAAACCCAGCCCCAGCAACAGGGTTACCGTTATTAACCGGCGGTACTGCTGCATGCCCCGTTCTTTGAACGATTTCAGCGCCCACTGCATGGTGAAGCTGCTGATAAGCATTACCGCGGTTGAATAATAAAAAAGCTGCGGCATTTCAATGGTCGTCCAGCCGGCCATACTGCCTTTTACAATATAGGCGCTGGTTAGCCCGGCAAACATCATAATGATGCTGCCTATGCCCACCCACAAGGTAAACTTGTGAGGATGTATTTTTTTTCGTTGCGTACTCACTGCTTCTGCCATCACGGTTTTTAAGTTTTATTATTCTTTAATGTGAACCTATCCTACAGGGATCTTATCCATCAACAGCGCCAGTAAAACAACAGCCAGGTAAATATAGCTGCCGAACATTACGCGGCGGGCTGCTTTCTTCTCCATTTCGCGGTAGAGGCGAATGCTTAACCACAACATCATCAGGTTCGCCACCAGTACAATATAGAAACTTATCATACCACTCATGCCTACCAGGTATGGCAACATACCAACCGGTATCAATACCAGCGAATAAATAATGGATTGTATGGCTGAATACTTCGTAGGCCCTTCTACCGAAGGCATCAGTTTAAACCCGGCATTGGTGTAATCCTTATGCGAGATCCAGGCAATAGCCCAGAAATGCGGAAACTGCCAGAAGAACTGAATGGCAAAAAGTACCCAACCGCCTGCGCTCAACTCATCCTGCCCCGCTGCCCAGCCAATTAAACAGGGTAACGCACCCGGTACGGCGCCTAACAGCACCGATACCGCGCTTACCTTCTTCAATGGCGTGTACATGTATGCATATACAAACCAGCTGAACAATGCCAACCCTGCCGATAACCAGTTAAAAAAATAACCGAGTATGAACAGGCCGGCTGCAATGGCGATGATGGCAAATGCCCAGGCTTCCGCCGGCTGCATTCTTCCTGAGGCCACAGGCCTTTTGGAAGTGCGCATCATCATGGCGTCGGTATCTTTTTCAACGATCTGGTTTACCGTATTGGCACTGCCGGTAACCAGCAGGCCGCCTGTAAACAACAGTATGATGTGAAGCCAGTCGAACTCAACCACTTTCGGCGCCAGCAGGTAACTGATAACAGCAGAGAACACAACCATGAAGCTGAGGCTGAACTTAATCAGCATCATATAGTCTTTTACCTTACCGGCAATATTTAAAGAACTCTGTTGCTTCACGGTTACTTGCTCCATCAGTTATTAATATTGTTATGTGTGCGTTTTCCAATCAGCACATTAGCATATTATCTCATTAGCACATTAATCTTAGTGTTTGCTTTCATTCGCACTGATCGGCTCAGTTTGAGGAATGAAATCGCGATCATCTTTATTGTAGTCATAAGCCCAGCGATGAACTTCAGGGATCTCGCCTTCCCAGTTACCGTGCCCCGGATGGATTGGCGCGGTCCACTCAAGTGTGGTAGCCCCCCATGGGTTTTGCGTTGTAACCTTTCTTCCTTTCCAGATAGAGTAGAAGAAGTTGAACACGAACAGTAATTGTATAGCGAATACGATCATTGCTACAGTAGAGATGAATTTGTTCAGATCACCGAACTGGTTGAATGACGACCAGTTGCTGTAATCGAGGTAACGGCGTGGCATACCGGCCAAACCTTCATAGTGCATTGGCCAGAAGATCAGGTAAGCACCGATCAAAGTAACCCAGAAGTGAATGTAAGCCAGCGTATTGTTCATATAACGGCCATACATTTTCGGGAACCAGTGGTAAATACCGGCGAACATACCGAAGAAGGCAGATACCCCCATTACAATATGGAAGTGCGCGATTACGAAATAAGTATCGTGCAGGTGAATATCCAGTGTAGAGTTACCCAGGAAGATACCGGTTAAACCACCCGAAATGAAGAGGCTCACAAAACCTAACGCGAACAGCATACCGGGGGTAAACTTGATATTTGCTTTCCAGATAGTGGTTAACCAGTTGAATACCTTGATGGCTGAAGGTACAGCGATCAACAGGGTCAGCAATACGAACACCGAGCCGAGGAATGGGTTCAAACCGGTTACGAACATGTGGTGTGCCCAAACCAGGAACGCCAGGATGGTGATAGCGAACATGGAGCCCACCATGGCCATATAACCAAAGATCGGTTTGCGCGAGTTAACTGAGAGGATCTCAGATGCCATACCCATCGCAGGCAACAGGATGATGTACACCTCGGGGTGACCCAGGAACCAGAACAAGTGCTGGTACAGGATCGCACTGCCACCTTCGTTTGGTAACGCCTGGTTGGTAGCGGCAATATAAATATCTGACAGGTAGAAGCTGGTGCCGCCGTGACGATCGAACAGCAACAGGATGAAACCTGATAATAGTACAGGGAAAGATAATACGCCCAATACAGCGGTAAAGAACAACGCCCAGATGGTCAGTGGCAGGCGTGTCATGCTCATACCTTTTGTACGCAGGTTCAAAACGGTAGAGATATAGTTCAAACCACCAAGCAGTGACGACACTACGAACAGGGCCATAGAGGTTATCCACAGGTCCATACCGGTTTTAGAGCCGGGTGAAGCATCACCAAGGGCGCTCAATGGCGGGTAGGCTGTCCAACCACCGCTGAACGGACCCGTTTGAATGAACAGTGATGACAACATCACTATGCTGCCGCCGAAGAAGAACCAGTACGACAGCATGTTCATCATGGGAGAGGCCATATCGCGGGCGCCCACCTGTAAAGGAATGAGGAAGTTGGCGAACGTTCCGCTCAAACCACCGGTTAACACGAAGAATACCAGAATGGTACCGTGCATGGTTACCAGGGCATAATAGTTCTCGGGGGTAATTTTACCACCTCTTGCCCAGTTGCCCAGAATATCTTCCAGCCAGGGGAACGATTGATCGGGGTAACCCAGCTGTAAGCGGAATAACACCGACATCAAACCGCCAATGATGGCCCAGATCATACCAGTGATCAAAAACTGCTTGGCAATGATCTTGTGATCCTGACTGAATATATATTTTGAAACAAACGACTGATGGTGATGATGCGCACCATGTTCGTCGTGGTGCACTTCATGCGTTGTGAGAACTTCTGCGTGACCGTGGCTCATTGTATCTTATTTTGAAGGTCGTAATTTAAAATTCAGTTTCTGTGCTTACCTCGATACCCGGGTTTGCCTTTATTTTTTAGATGCGATAGTTGCCTGAGGAACCAAGGCGCCTGTTGCATCGTGCGCTGTAGTATCTACCGCTCCGGGATTTGGCGCCGGAGAAGCAGGACTGGCAGGCGCAACATCAGTTGCAGGTTTGTAGCTGGGCTCCTGTTTGGCGCGCCACAAAATAAACTCATCACGTTTTACTACCTTAATAAGCCCTTTCATTGAATAGTGACCGTTACCGCACATCTGGTCGCAGGCGATCTCATATTCAAAATTGGGATTATTGGTAATCTTCTTCATTTCCTCGGTAGTGTACTTAGGCGTAAACCACAAAGTAGTGGGAGTACCAGGCACAGCATCCATTTTCAAACGGAAGTGCGGCAAACCCACATCATGTATTACATCACGTGAATTGATGATCAGTTTAACCGGCTGATCTTTTACCAGCACCATAGCGGTGGTAGTGATAACATCATCAAAGCCGGTAGGATCGGCTTTCAGGTTCTGAATGCCGTTAGGCGTTTGCATGGTAGAATCTTTCCACAACATACCCAGCATGTTGCCATTGGCCTCATCGATCATGCGGAAATATTTCTTACCGAATGTATTGTCCTTACCCGGATAGCGATAGATCCAACCGAACTGGCGGCCGGTAATTTCAACCTGCATAGCATCCTGTGGAGCTTCGCCGGTGATCTTGAACCAGTAGTATAAACCGAAACCTACCAGGGTACACAGGGCAATAGCAGGAACGGTTGTCCACAAAACTTCCAGTTTGTTATTGTGGGGATAATAGAAAGCTTTTCTTTTATCGCTGTACTGATATTTATAAGCGAACCAGAACAAAAGGATCTGGGTAATGAAAAACACGATGCCCGTAATGAGCAGGGTGATCTTCAACATGGTATCGATGTTCTCACCATGCTCAGAAGCTGATGGATAGGGCATCAGGGTTTTAGGATACAACGCTTTGTTGCACCAGTATACACCTATGATACCCAATACCAGGAACACTACCATCAAAAATCCATTGATCCTGTTATTTTGTTCGAAAGACTTTTTTTCTCCCTTTAATACAGAAACATACTCACTCGCCTTGGCTATCTGAAACGTAATCAGAAACCCAAGCGCCAGGATAGCTAACAAAAATAATCCGGTAGTTGTCATGATCTTTCAATAATTTTTATACTATCGAAACTGAGTTCGTTGATTTATCAAGTATCACACCTATAGTTCTACTAGGTATGATGTATAATACTTTCTTTGATGAACGGATGGTTTTTGGCAAGCAGGGGCGCCTTCGTTAAAGCACGGCCTGTGGCGAACATGATCAACCCTACAAATCCGGCGGCCACGCCAAAATCGAACAGGTTCAATGTTACATGATCGGGGAACAGGCTGGCGAAAACCATTTGATAGAAATCGAGCCAGTGACCGAAAATGATCACGATTGCCATAAACGTAACCGTTGTATAATTTCTTTTTGATCCCCGGCGCATTAATATTAAAATGGGGGCCAGGAAGTTAAGTGCAAACATGAACCAGTACAGGCCTGAGTAGGCGCCGTTGTGGCTTTTGCTGGTAATACGCGAGTTGAAGTAAACAGTTTCTTCAGGAATGTTCGCATACCAGATCAGCATGTACTGAGAGAACCACAGGTAGGTCCAGAAGATAGAGAAGGCAAACATGAACTTACCGAGGTCATGAATGTGCTCTTCGTTGGTATACTCGAGGTAGCTCTGATTTTTAAGATAAACCACAAAGATGGTGATCAATGCCATACCAGCTACAAACGTACTGGCAAAGGTATACCAGCTGTACATGGTAGAATACCAGTGTGCATCGATACTCATCAGCCACAACCAGGGAACGGTAGACATTACTGTCAATGCAAACCATACAATGAAGATGGCAGCCCAAACGGTGTTTTTGAAGATGTATTTACGACCGGCTTCAGCATCAACCGGTGGGTTGTTATCGAGCTCACGCGATAACTGACGCATTTTGTAACCCAGAACGATCCACAGGCCAATGGCCAGTATAGTCCAGATGATATAAAATGTGGGGTTCAAAAAGGCTGATTTACCCATGAGAATTTTATCGCCTTCGGGGTGCAGCCAGTGGAAGATATGGGGATCTACAGTCACCAGCGCTATCAATACGATCAAGGTTATAATGCCTAAAGGAATTACTGCAACAGAAATAGCTTCTGTAACTCGGCGGAATACAATTTGCCAGCCGCCAAAAGCCAGTGTAGTGGCGCAGATAAAAAACATGGAGGCGTTAACTACCAGCAAAAAGTAGACACTGTTTTGTAACAGGCTGGCCCAAAATCTTGCACCATGATGGTTATGCTCATTCGGAATTCCATAGATGAAAAAACCGATGATAACAGATAAAATGCCGACTCCCATCAAAGCCAATGACCAGGTTCTGTATCGTGCGGGGATGGCGAAAAATTCTTTAATAGCCATTATCAGTAATTTATATGTTCTGTGTTCGTGTCAGTTATTTTTTTTGTGTTGTATCTGCAGCCGGTTGCGCACCTGTTGCAGGGCCTGCACCCGGATCTTTTTTCGCAGATGCTGAATCGGCTGGCGCTGCAGTTGTTGCTGCTGCAGGTTGTTTACCACCACCCTGTTTTGATTTCACATAGTGAATGATCTGCCAGCGTTGTGTGGTGCTCAGCTGAGAAGCATAACTTCCCATCTGACCTTTACCATAAGTTACAGAGTACATCATCTGTCCCTCGGGCATGTTCACATATTTTGCATTACCTGTAAGGTTGGCAGGAGCTGCCGAGAACGGACCACTACCGCCATTGTACAATGGGCCATTTCCATCGAGCGCCGTACCATGACAGATACCGCAATTGATAAGATATAATCTTTCTGCTTCTTTCATTTGAACCGCATCCAATGCAGGCAACGGATTCGCTACACGCACAGATTGCGCATAGTTTACAGTGTCGCCCGGCTTATCTGCCATTATGGAAAAAGGCAGTAATTCACCACGTTTAATGGTACCTGCTACCGGCAGGCGGTTATAATTAATACCCTGCTTTGCGAGCGTATCATAAGGTGCATAGGTTTCATATGCCCGGCTGTAAGCCATGTCAGGCATATACACTTTGCCCGGACTTCTACGTACGTCACTGCAACTCCAAACTATCACAGCCATCACTAAAACAGAAATAATTGATAATTTTTTCATCTTAAAGTATTCAGATATTATGCAGAAACAGTTTCGCTTTGACCTTCAAACAATTTTTGTTCTTTATCGTATCTACCTAACCACCAACCGGTTTCGGCATTTTGTACGTTAACTTCTGTTGCGCCAATACTGGTCATAAATGAACTTAATTCACTTTCGTTCGTTTTAGGAGTACACTCGATAACCATTACAAACCTGTCATCGGTTGCACGCAGATGAAAGTGGTGCTTCTTTACGAAGGGAGCCAGTTGGCACAGGTAACAGAATGTGATAACCATTCCCACGCAGGCGCATAATACAGTAAACTCGAAGGTTATGGGAATCCAGGCCGGTAAAGCGAAATGCGGTTTACCACCTACGTTCAAAGGAAAATCTTTGGTAAATACCCATGTCATGAACGACAACATGGATGTAGTTCCAAAAATAGCGTATAAGAATCCGGCTGTGTGGATGCTCGTATCCCGTAAACCCATGGCTTTATCCAAACCGTGAATAGGGAACGGTGTATATACATCGTGCAGCTTATAACCCGACTTACGTACTTTTTTAACGGCATCAAATAACGGCCCCTCTTCATCAAAACAACCGACAACAAATTTTTTAACAGCCATATAAAGATTTTGATAGTTCTTATTTCGAGAATTCTGTTTCTGTAATGCCTTTGTTTTTAGTGATGATCGCTATGGATCTCATGATACAAATGATCGGCACTTTCTTTTTCGATCTGGTGCATGCCTTTCTTATAGTTATCGCCTGATCTCTTCAGAATGTGTTTGATCTCCGCCACCGCAATAACGGGGAAGAATTTAGAGAACAGGAAGTAACAGGTAAAGAACAAACCGAACGTTCCCAGGTAGAACCCGATCTCCCAGATACTTGGGCTGTAGTAAGTACTCCAGCTACTTGGCAGGTAATCGCGGTAGATAGAGGTTACAATGATCACAAAACGCTCGAACCACATACCGATGTTAACGATCACCGACATGAAGAAGGTAACTACCAGGTTACGGCGCAGTTTGCGGAACCAGAAGATCTGCGGAGAGATCACGTTACAACCCATCATCAGCCAGTAGCTCCATCCGTAGGGGCTGAAGATATTCAACCTGTTCTGAGCGAACGCCCAGCCTTCGTTCGGGTTCTGACCATACCATGATATAAACAACTCGGTCAGGTAGGCAACACCTACTATAGAACCGGTCAATACAATTACTTTGTTCATCACCTCGATATGCTCGATGGTGATATAATCTTCGAGGCTCAACACTTTACGGCTGATCAACAGCAGGGTTTGCACCATCGCAAAACCCGAGAAGATGGCGCCCGCAACGAAATAAGGCGGGAAGATGGTGGTGTGCCAGCCCGGTACAACCGAAGTGGCGAAGTCGAAAGATACCACCGTGTGCACTGACAATACCAGGGGGGTACTCATACCGGCCAGTACCAGAGAAAGGCTTTCATGACGTTGCCAGTGTTTGGTAGAACCGGTCCAGCCGAATGACAGCAAACCGTACATATATTTACGCCATTTCAGTTTGGCGCGGTCACGTACGGTAGCAAGGTCAGGTAAAAGACCGGAATACCAGAACAATAATGATACAGTGAAATATGTTGAGATCGCGAATACGTCCCACAAAAGCGGTGAGTTAAAGTTCACCCATAACGGACCGCGGGTATTTCCATAAGGTAATACGAAGAAGGCCATCCACACACGACCCATGTGCCAGATCGGGAACTGGCCGGCGCACATTACCGCAAAGATGGTCATCGCTTCCGCAGCGCGGTTCACACCCGTTCTCCATCCCTGGCGGAACAGCAACAGGATCGCAGAGATCAACGTACCGGCGTGACCGATACCCACCCACCAAACGAAGTTGGTGATGTCCCAGCCCCAGCCTATCGTTTTGTTCAGGTTCCACTGGCCAACCCCGTAGGTAACCTCACGGTAAATTGAATACACACCAAAAAGTAACAGTGCTACTGAGATAAGAAAACCTATCCACCAGAGGCGGCTCGGGTTCGCTTCAATAGGACGCACAATATCTTCCGTAACCTGGTGATAATCCTTATTGTTGTCTACCAGCGGAGGTCGTACTTGCGATTCGTATCTAATTAATGACATGTTATATGCTTTTAGCTATTCACCGCCGTTGCGGAATCGTTAGCTGAAAAATTTTAATTTACCTATACAACTTATCCTTTGTGCGCTGCACCATGTTCAGCTGCAGCAGCTACATGCTCAGGACCTGTGAGCACACCATGATTGCTGATCTCAGCGGTGTTTCTCACTTTGGCCAGATAGTTAATATTTGGCAAAGTGTGAATGTCTTCCAGTGCATAGTACAAACGGTTGTCGTTTTCTGCACGGTTCTTAAAGATCGCGCTCTGGTTGTTGTTCACATTACCGAATACAATAGCGTCGGCCGAGCAGGCTTGCTGACAGGCTGTTTGGAAGTCTCTATCTTCCAGCGGACGGTTTTGTTTTTTGGCTTCCAGTTTACCGGCCTGTGCTCTTTGTACGCAGAATGAACATTTTTCCATTACACCACGGCTACGTACTGTAACATCGGGGTTAAGTACCATGCGGGTGAGGTCGTCATTCATCATCAGTACTACATCGTCGAGTTTACCTTCGTCAACCAGCGGTTGCTGATTGTTGGCGAAGCTGTCGGCGCCGGTGTAATCGGCCCAGTTGAAACGACGTACTTTATAAGGACAGTTGTTAGCGCAATAACGGGTACCGATACAGCGGTTGTAAGCCATCATATTGAGGCCTTCGCTGCTGTGGTGTGTAGCGGCTACCGGACAAACGTTTTCACATGGAGCGTTGTCGCAGTGCTGACACAGCATCGGCTGGAATACGGTCTGAATGCTTTCTGCATCATCGGGGTTACCGCTGAAGTAACGGTCGATACGCAACCAGTGCATATCGTGGTAACGCATTACTTCGTGTTTACCTACGATAGGAACGTTGTTTTCGATATGACAGGCTACCACGCAGGCGCCGCAACCAAAACAGCTGTTAAGGTCGATGCTCATGCCCCATTTAATGCCCGGACGTTCATAAACGGGATAGTGGGTACCGTCTTTTTCAAATTTCTCCAAACCGCCCCAGTTCTTGAGTTCCGCAGCCCGTTCGTTGCGAACGATCATTGGCTCTTTCTTATACTCGTCGAGGGTAACTTCACGGATAACACCATGACGGCCTTCGTAGCTATTGTGTGTTTGCGCCTGGGCTATTTTGTAAACCTTATCGGTTTTGGTCATTTCAGCCTGGGCGTTCCATTCAAAAGTTGCTCCGTTGAAGGTAAGCAAAGGATAAGCGTTCTTACCCAGTGAACCGCCATCGGCAGCATGTACCGCACGGCCAACACCTTTATCGCGGCCATAACCCACGGCAATGGCGATGGTGTTTTCCTGAGTACCAGGTACTACTATTATCGGAAGTTCAACTTCTTTACCGCGAACTTTTACTTTGATAACAGGTTTCTCAACATTCACCTCGTAGCTGTCGGCAGATCTTCTGTCGCTGAGGTCAATACCGAATTTCTTTGCGAGTGCAGGAGCGATAACTGCGTAGTTATCCCAGCTTACGCGGGTGATAGGATCAGGCAGTTCGAGCAACCAGGGGTTGTTAGCCTGTTTACCATTACCAACACCGGTTTTCTGGTAGATCACTACTTCAAACTCGCTGTTCTTCTTTTGTGTGTTGGCAGCAGCAATTGCCTGTGCCACAGCAGCGCCATTGAAAGCGGCGGCGCCTGCAACAGCAGCCGGTGTTTCAATTACACCGTCCTGTAATGCTTTATCGAAAGTTGTCTGGCTGCCCAATTTGGCGATCCAGTAATTTTTAAGGTATACATCCCACGTAGTGTTGTTACCAGCCCATTTCAATAAGCTTTGTTCAAAAGGTCTTGATTCGAACAGCGGGTTGATGGTTGGCTGAATTAAGCTGATGTAACCGGCTTTAGGTTCTGTATCGCCCCAGCT
Source organism: Niastella populi (assembly GCF_002078015.1). Classification (GTDB taxonomy): domain Bacteria; phylum Bacteroidota; class Bacteroidia; order Chitinophagales; family Chitinophagaceae; genus Niastella; species Niastella populi. Next base: position 280,715 of record NZ_LWBP01000002.1, read on the forward strand.
TTCGAGGAAGTGAGGAGCCGGTAAAATATATTTACACTGTTGAGTGGTTTCGTCTTTTCTGTCGTTGAATGAAACAGTGAGTTTAACTGCTTTCAACCCTTTATTGAAGTTCTCGGCATCGTAATACTCGTAAGAAGGATTGGCGCCGTAGATGAGCAATGCGCCTACGCGGCCGGCCTGCATATCCTGCACGAGGGTAACCATTTCGCTATCGATACCCTGGTGCATCAGAATAGGATTGCCCCAGTTAATGGTAGCACCGTAAGCACCGATGGCGTCGTTGATGGCGTTTACGATGATCTGAACCTGTACGTTGTTGCTTCCGCTGATAACCAAACCTTTGCCTCTGTTGGCGATCAGGTCTTTGGCAGCTTTTTCAATTCCGGCTTTCAGTTTGCCGGTTACGCCGGTTGCACCCTGGCCGTTTACTGCGCTTAATAAAGCCGCTGCAACGATACCAGCTTCAGACGGACGGTGAACAAAACGCTCGTCGGCAGAAGAGCCGGTTGTGCTCATCATGCTTTCGAACTGGTAGTGTTTGCTCATGTCGGTCTTGGTCTTATTTACCTTACGGTTTTTGCTGTAGCCATGTTGAAATTCAACAGGGCTCAGCCAGGTACATAAGAAATCGGCGCCGAGGCTCACTATTGTTTGAGCGTTGTCGAAGTTATATGAAGGGATAGCGCGTTTTCCGAAGGTAGCTTCATTAGCCAGCAGCATACCGCTGTATGATACAGCATCGAACTGAACGTGTTTGCTGTTGGGGTATTTCGCTAAGAATTCTGCGATAACCTGTTTGGTAGAAGGTGAAGTGATGGTTGAGGTTAACAAAACCAGCTGACCGCCGCCGATTCCGGCCAATGCATTTTTGATGTCGCGGTCGATTGCCTCGTAGCTGGTAGCCGTGTTATTAGCTACAGGGTGAGGTAAACGGGCCGTATCGTATAAATCGAGCACCGACGCCTGCATGCGGGCAGAAGAACCGCCCTTTGTAAAAGAAGACAGGGTATTGCCTTCCAGTTTGATCGGACGTCCATCGCGCACTTTGGCTACAACTGGTATCGCTTCGCCGCCGCTAACATAAGTGGTAGCATAATAATCAGCAATGCCCGGCACCATATCCTGAGGCTTGTTCACATAAGGGATCGCCTTTCTGACCTTAGTTTCGCAACTGGCTGCGGCAATTGCGGCCGCTGTACTAAAACCGAGATATTTCAAAAAGTCTCTACGGGAGGCTGGACTGGTTTCCAATCCTTTTTTATCAGCACTTTCAAACGGTAATTCTTCTTTGAACTCGTTTGAAATCGACTTTTCATAGGCCTCACTGTTATTGAGCTCTCCGAAACTCTGCCAGTACTTTTTGTTAGCCATTTATCTTTTAATTTGAAAATTTGAAAATTTACCAATTTGAAAATGAGGTTATCGAAAATTCAGCCTGCATTATCAAATTCTTGCTTGTTACATTTTGTTTTGAAAATCTGAAAATCAGGAATCCCATTTTCAAATTTTCAAATTTGCATATTTGCAAATTTTTAGTAGTGACATTTCTGGCACTCCAGGCCACCAATATCGTTAACAGTTACACTGTCTCTCGTTCCTGCCTTGATCTCGTCGTGGTACTTTTGGTAAATGCTGTAGAACTTGTTGCCTTCTTCGCCTTTGCCGCCGAAGTCAACTTTAGTTGTACGGTGACAGTTGATACACCAGCCCATGCTGAGGTCGGCCATCTGGTACACTTCATCCATTTTCTGGATATCGCCATGGCAGGTCTGGCACTGTACTTTACCGGCATTTACGTGTTGGGCATGGCTGAAGAATACATGGTCGGGCAGGTTGTGGATCTTAACCCATGAAATTTCCTGTACTTTCCCGGTGTATTGTTTTTTAGCGGGGTCCCAACCGGCTGCAGCGTAGATCTTTTGAATTTCTGCAGTACCGTTTACTTCCGTACCGTCTTCACGGAATAATTTACCGGCGCTGCCGCTGTACTCGTTGATGGTCATGTGACAGTTCATACAAACATTCACCGAAGGAATGTTGGCATGTTTGCCTTCCATTGCACCGCCATGACAGTACAAACAGTTGATCTGGTTTACACCGGCGTGTACTTTATGGGAGTAGTAAATAGGTTGTTCAGGCTGATAGTTTGTGCTGCGGCCCAAACCAATGGCGCCTTTCACTATATAAAAACCGCCAACTACAAAAAGGATCAGCGTTAATAAAGTGATGTAGGATTTGTTACGATAGAATGGAATTGGCTCATAAGAAGGAATGCCATCTTTATCGTCGGCCAGTTTTTTCAGGTTGCTGTTCACCTGCAGCATGATCAATGCAACTACTGCAAGGATCAGGGTGAGTACGCCGTATAAGATAGAATTGTCTTTCTCGTCGAGTACCTGGCCGCCGGGCGCGCCTGAAGGAGTACCCTGAGCTGTTGGAGGGCCAGCTTTAAAAGTTTTCTCTACGTAATCGACAACCGCATCGATTTCTTTTTCACTTAAAGATGGAAACGCGGTCATCATTGCGCCGCCAAACTGCGCTTTCAATCCCTGCGTATAGGGATCGTTTTTCATAAAACCAGCCGGATTATGAACCCAGTCGTAAAGCTTTTTACGATCAGTCCAGGGGCCACGTGTTGTTAATCCTCCTAAAGCCGGGCCGGTAAGATCTTTGAAAACAGCGTGACAGGAAGCACAGTTATCCTGAAAAATGGCCTTCCCATCCTGAGCTAAGATCTTATTTCCGAACGACAATAGTAAAAAGAACAATGCACTGAAGAGGGTTCGCTTAACATTTGCTCGATGATCAATCATATTGTTGGATATGATGAAATTATGTGGAAAAATTTCCCGAATTGGGTGCAAAAATAAGTCAGGATTTTAACAAAATCACTACCTGTTCAAAATTTTTTTAATGTAGGCCTGGCGCGGGTTTCAGCCGATTTTACCCCGTTTGTTAAAACGGTTCAGTCAGAAATGTCATGCTTTTGTCAATGTGACAAGGAATGTTTCGCATCTCGTAAACGGATAGTAAAATTGACTTTTCTCCACCCCGATTTTTTCCTGCACTTTTGCGTTCATGTTTCAAAAACTGAAACAAAAATGGAACGTTAATGGCACCCAGTTTTTTTTAATTCTGTGTGTATTTGCCATTACCGGAACAACTACGGCCTGGTTAACCCGTCAGGTCACCCATTGGTTACAGCTCGAAGCTTCATCGTTTTGGTACTGGGCTATTAAAGCAGGGATCCTGCTTTTCGGCTACCAGGCGCTTATCCTGCTTTTCGCCATTCCATTTGGCCAGTTCAATTTCTTCTGGAATTATGAAAAGAAGATCCTTCAACGATTGAAGCTGATAGGTAACTCACAGTCGTCCAATAATAAACAAACACTAAACGTAGATTACAATAATATGCTAAGCGCGGGGATTGAAGAAACAGGAAAAAACCAACCGGCATTCGGTCCCGCTCAAAAGCGGGAGCAATCGGCTATGTCCGATAACCAGGCTGAACCCATTCAGGGAGCTCAGACTTCGGCCACTCAACCAAAAACCAAAAACCAGCAACCAGAAACCGTTCATATTGCCATTTTCGCATCGGGCGCCGGATCAAATGCTCAAAGGCTGATCGATCATTTCAAAGGCAGTTCCGATATTAAAATAGCATTAATTGTTTGCAACAAACCAGGCGCAGGCGTATTAACGATTGCCGAAAAGGAAAATATTCCCGCCCAAATAATTGAAAAGGAAAAATTCTTCCGCGGCAATGCCTACGTCGACGAACTAAAACAACATAATGTTGATTTTATTGTACTTGCCGGCTTTTTATGGAAAGTTCCTGTTGCATTAATTCAGGCATTCCCCCAATCTATAATTAATATACATCCCGCCCTTTTGCCAAATTATGGGGGTAAAGGCATGTATGGCCGTTTTGTACATGAAGCCGTGATCACCGCCAAAGAAAAAGAAAGCGGCATCAGCATACATTATGTTGATGAATTATATGATCACGGGCAACTGATCTTCCAGGCCCGCTGTGCTATCGATGAAACCGATACGGCCGACTCCCTGGCGCAAAAAATTCATGCACTGGAACATGAGCACTACCCAATTATTGTCGAAAAAGTGGTGCGCGAACTGCAAAATCGCCGTTAAATCGTTCCGGCAATTTCAGTTTATATCATTTTCTTGCTGTAATATCACAAACTCAATCGCTTCAGCTTGACATTAAAACGGTACATAATTTTAATCTTACTGGTTTCCGGTTCGTTAACAGCGTTTAGCCAGGTTCAAATTCAGGTTAAAGGAAAGGTGTTCGACATGACCCAGCAGATACCGTTGGTTGGTGTGAGCGTAATGAGCACCGGCGGAACCGGCACCACTACAGATTCCCTCGGCCGGTACTCCCTGTATGTGCGGGACACCGACTCCATTTATTTCTCTTACTTAAACAAAGGCACCCCCAAATACCCGGTTGCCGTTATCCCCAACCAGCAAAACTTTGAGATTTCGCTGCATGTAAATGTCACTGAGCTGAGGCCCATTATGGTGAAACAGCGGAACTATCATCTGGATTCCATTGCCAACCGGCAGGAATACGCCAAAGCGTTCAATTATAAAAAACCCGGTTTGGGCATAGTTACCCCCACCACGCAAAATGCGGCCGTTGGGGTTGACCTCGACCAGCTTATCGATGTTTTCAATTTCCGCAAAAACCGCCGGATGGCCGCCTTCCGCGACCGCCTTATAGAGGAAGAAAAACAGAAATACATCGATCACCGGTTTAGCCGGGCGCTGGTGATCCGCCTCACCCAGATACGCGGCGCCGAACTGGATACTTTCATGAACCGCTACCGCCCCGACCTGGTGTTTATTGGAACGGCTACCGACTACGAGCTGCAGTCATATATTAAGAAGTGTTTTGAAAAGCATACGAAGCTGAAACAAATTATGGGAGAGTTGAAGAAGGAAGAGTAAGTTAACGGGTTGACGGGTTGACGAGTTAACGGGTTGACGAGTTGACTGGTTGACTGGTTGACAAGGAACGCCCTTTTCAGGTTTCGCCTCTCTACGCCTTCATACATTTTACCACCGGCTTTTTACACCTTTCTTCTTACTTCGGCTTTCGTTTTCCACCTTACAAAACTCCACACGCTAAACCTGTCGACTCCCCCTTTTTCTTCCTTATTTTTAATTTTTAATCTTTCATTTCCTTACTAACTTCCTTCATTAAACATGCGCGCTATCATGAGAACGATCAGCCTTACACTATTATTGATTATAGCCGGTTTTTACATCGCATACAGCCAAAACGTTCACCCCGTACTAAGTATGGCGGCAACACCCGAAGCCGGCGGATTCTCCTCAAAGCGTTTAAACCGCATCGATACTGTCCTGAAAGAATATGTTGACAAAGGCCGCATGAACGGCGCCGTAGCCATGATTGTGCACGACGGCAAAATCGTATATTATAAAAATTTCGGTTATAACGACATAAATGCCAAAACGCCACTTCCAAAGGATGGCATCTTTCGCATAGCCTCGCAAACAAAGGCCATTACCAGCGTGGCCGTGATGATGCTGTTTGAAGAAGGAAAGTTCATGCTCGACGACCCCATCAGCAATTTCATTCCTGAATTCAAAAACCCAAAGGTTTTAGATAAATATAATAAAGCCGATACTACTTATACTACTGTTCCGGCCAAAAGAGAGATCACCATTCGCGACCTGCTCACGCATACGAGCGGGCTGGGTTATGCCCAGATAGGTACAACTGAGGCAAAAAACATCTATTACAAAGCCGGCGTAATTGGCGGCATTGGCGTACCCGATTTTGTACTGGCCGATCAAATTAAGATACTCGGCCGATTGCCATTGTTTCACCAGCCCGGCGAAAAATGGACCTATGGGCTCAATACCGACGTACTGGGTTACCTGGTTGAAGTGGTATCGGGTATGAGCCTGAAAGATTTTCTGCACAAACGCATATTTGAGCCGCTGGGCATGAAGGACACTTATTTTTATTTACCCGCCGGTAAAAAGAACAGGCTGGTAATGTTATATACAGAAGACAGCATAACAAAAAAGACGGTTAAAATGGCGGAAAAGCTGAACCTGTACGCCAGCATGTACCGCGATTACCCTAAAATGGATGGTACTTACTATTCAGGCGGAGCCGGTTTATCTTCTACCATTTATGACTACGCCATTTTTCTGCAAATGTTGTTGAACGGCGGTGAGTACAATGGCAAGCGCCTGCTTAGCCATAACAGCGTTCGCATGATGACCATGAACCAGATCGGCGATATCAACCGTGGCCCCAATAAATTCGGGCTTGGCTTCGGCATTACCACCGAAAAAGGCAGTGCCATATTGCCAACACGGGAAGGCACGTTCGAGTGGGGCGGTATGTTCGCCACTACCTATTGGGTTGACCCCAAAGAAAAACTGATCGGTTTGGTTTACCGTAATATATGGCCTACCAGTTGGGGCGGCCTCGGCAACTTATATAAAGTAATGGTTTACCAGGCCATGAACTATTAATAACCTCAATCCTTCATTACAACATGAAAAAATACCTCATCCTGTTTGCATGCTTATTAGTGCAAATTGCCAGCCTGTTTGCGCAGGACACACCTTCGTTTATAAAAGATAGTCTCGATGCATATGTACAAAAGGCATTGACCGACTGGCAAATTCCCGGTGTGGCCGTATGCGTGGTGAAGGATGGAAAGGTGGTTGTAATGAAAGGCTATGGCGTTAAAGAACTGGGCACAACCAATAAGGTAGATGAAAACACCTTATTCATGATCGGTTCCAACACAAAAGCATTTACCGGAACGGCGCTTGCCATGTTGGCCGCTGATAAAAAGTTATCGCTCGATAGCCCGGTTATAAAATATTTACCCGATTTCAAATTGTACGATCCCTGGGTAACGAAGCAGGTCAATGTACGCGATCTGCTTTGTCACCGGTTAGGATTCGAAACCTTTCAGGGCGATTTTATTTACTTCGACTCAGACCTTTCTACGGCGCAGGTGCGGGAAAAATTCAGCAGGGTAAAACCGATGTACGGTTTCAGAAGCAAGTGGGGTTATACCAATGCCGCGTTTATGACGGCCGGTGAAATTATACCTAAAGTGAGTGGACAAACCTGGGCTGAGTTCCTGAAAGAAAAAATATTTGCACCCCTTGAAATGAGCAGTACGCTGGCATTAACGAAAGATATTACCAATGCAGGCAATAAAGCTACCGCACATACCGTAGCACAAGGCATTTTGAAAAAGATCGCTTACGGTCATATTGATAACCTCGCTGCCGCCGGTAGTATTTCTTCCAGCATAAACGATATGAGCCATTGGTTAATGGCGCAGTTAAATGGCGGTAAGTATAACGAAAAACAGGTTATACCAGCCGGCGCCTTAGCGCAAACATGGTATCCGCATTCAATTATGGGCAATGGTGGGCATCGGTACAATAAAGCACACTTTTTATTATATGGCCTCGGCTGGATGCTGCAGGAATACAGCGGCAGAAAGATCGTTTCGCATACCGGGGGTGTAAATGGTTTTGTAACCAGTGTAACGCTGCTGCCCGAAGAAAAGCTGGGCATTATTGTGTTGACCAACACAGACGCCAACAGATTTTATGAAGCGTTGAAGAACGAGATCATGGATGCATACCTGGGCCTGCCTTATCGCAATTACAGCCAGGGTTATTTGAATGCTTACAGGGAAAATGAGGAAGAAGCGGCGCAATGGCTTAAGAAAATGCGCGATACCATTGCAATGAACCGCCCTTCTACCCTGCCTTTGGCGGCATACGCAGGTACGTATGAGCATAACGTGTATGGCAAAATGACCATAGCGCTGGAAAATAAAAAACTGGTCGCCCGCTTTGAACATCACAAAGGCCGCTTTGCTACGGTGGAGCCTTTAGGGGGCAATAATTTTCTCGCCACATTCAATGATCCATTATACGGCATAAAAGAGTGGCCATTTTCGACTGCAAATGGAAAAGTAAGATCGGTTACTGTAACCGTCGCCGATTTTATTGAGTTTACGCCATATGAATTCTATAAAAAATAAGTAACATGCTTTTCAAACACGATAAATATATTAATGAAAAACTCATAGTATATTTCAGGTTGAAAATATTTATGTTATGGATCAACTTAACCTCGGTATAGGAACCCGTTTACAACACCGGCAGCACGGGCCCGGTGTTATTGTAGGAATCAGGTACGCAACTTACCTCATCTCTTTTATACATCATGGCATAAAAGAGATCGATAAGAACGATACGCACCTGGAAGAGATCATTCCTGAAAACGTTACTGAAGAAATAGAAACACACAGCGATGTAGAGCGGTCGTTACTAAAAATATTGCGCTTGTGGGGCGGCTTTCAGGAGATCGTTCCATTGGGCGATCGCTGGAAGAACGGCCTTATGATTTTACAGCCGGCCGATAAAACACAAAAGGGAAAAGAGCTTCCCATCGATGTGTTCTTTCATAAAATAGTGATGTTGCGCGACCGCCTTCGCGTGCTGGAGCAGCAGATAAATGCACATAAGGTGTTAAGCGATGAAGACAAGGTGAACCTGCAGCAATACATCACCCGTATTTATGGTTCGTTGACCACTTTTAATGTGCTGTTCAGAAATAAAGAACAATGGTTTGTAGGTGAAAAAGGAGCTACAGCCGATTGATGGTGGCACAAGATTTTAACTGTTATTGAAAACAGTTTTATGGACAAATTAGAAATTAAAGGCAACTGGAATAAGTGGAAAGGAAAGATCAAGCAAGCCTATGGGAATTTAACAGACGATGATATAAAATACGAAGAAGGTAAGGATGACGAATGGCTGGGCCGTATGCAGGAAAAAACCGGCAAAACCAGGGACGAACTGGTTAAATGGCTGAAATCGCTTGGCTAACACTTATTTCAAAAAATAGTAAAGGTGGGTACTTCCTGGGAGGTATCCACTTTTGTTTTTAATTAAGGTCCGCTTCCCGGGCGGCGGCCGCATAAAAAAAGAGAAGGCGCTTTAAGCTCCTTCTCTTCCTCTTGTACAGATGCAAAACCAACCTTGAAGTGAAAACAATTTTTTGTATTGATATCGTCGGTATTCGCCGCAGGCGGATACCGACCCATTATCACATTAGTTTAGTATCCCGGTCTGTTAGGCGTATCCTTCACCCTGCTGCTATCCTGGTTCGAACCGGTAACCGGAGGTCGCGGAAAAGCGATAGATGGGTCCCTGTGATGAGCAGCATTTAATGAATCGGAATTTCCCGGATCATAAATTGCCGTACTATCATATCCCTGCGCATCATCATAACCAGGTTCTCCGCGCTCTCCCCCGCCACAATACATAAAACCGCATATGGCCAGCAATAAAAGCATATGATAGAAATAATTAGTCCTTTTCATAAGAATGTACTTTCCATTACTGCTTAAATAATCATTCCAGCCTGCAGCTCCATGCCGTACCGGGAGTGGGTTTGCTGTGGAATTTTTGCAACAAGGCGGTAGCATGCCGCCCGTCAGATGACGCATTAACTCGTCCTCAAAATGCGGCTCGCACTATGCTCAAAGTGAGCAGTTTCCAAAGCGGGCCCCCTTCTGGCCGCATAAAAACGCAGCCCGAAATGTTAAAATGGTTAAGTAATTTTAAAACAGTTATGAGAAAATTATTAACCGCCATCCTGCTGATCGCCTGTACATTCTGCTTTGGACAACAATCCTGCGATATACTTATTCGAAATGGCCGCATCGTCGACGGTACCGGTAACTCCTGGTATTATGGCGATGTAGCCGTAACAGGCGGAAAAGTAATTGCCACAGGTAAACTTGCCAATTATACCGCAACAAAGACCATCGATGCTAATAAGATGATTATTGCGCCGGGGTTCATCGATGTGCACGGACATATTGAGGGCGGCATTTTTCAATGGCCAACAGCCGATAATTATATTCACGATGGCGTAACAACCGTTATCACCGGCAATTGCGGCGGATCCTCTTCCAACATAAAAAACTTCTTTCGCCGCATCGACAGTCTGCATCCCTCCATCAACGTAGCTACATTATATGGGCACAACACCGTGCGGCAGGAAGTAATGAAACGCGAAAACCGCTTACCTACGACTGCAGAACAGCAACAAATGGAAACGCTGGTAGAAACCGCCATGAAAGATGGCGCGGTTGGCATCAGTACAGGCTTGATCTATATTCCCGGTACATTTGCCAATACTGATGAAGTAGTTGGGTTGGCAAAAGTAGCATCGCGCTATAACGGCGTTTATGCATCGCATATTCGCAATGAAGAAAGCAAAGCGGTAGAGGCAATCAATGAAGCCATCGATATTGGAAAGGCGGCGAATATCCCGGTGCAGGTGTCCCATTTTAAAATTGGCGGAAAAGCCAACTGGGGCACCAGCAACATAACACTGGGTTTGGTGCAACAGGCCCGGCAGGAAGGCTGGGATGTAACCATAGATCAGTATCCATACACAGCCAGCAGTACCAACCTGGGTGTGCGCCTGCCCGACTGGGCATTTGCCGGCGGCAATGATTCCTTAAAAATTCGTTTGCACGACCCTGCTATTCGCGAAAAGATCAAAAAAGAAATGCTGCAGCAGTTGCGCAAATACAAATTCAAAAATTACAGTTATTGTGTGGTGGCCAACTATTCGGCCGACAGCACCTACAACGGTAAAAACATTACCGAAATAAACAGGTTGATGGGCCGCAGATCAAAAGCAGCCCAGGAAGCCGAAACCATTATGGATATGGTTGAGAAAGGCGGTGCGCAAATGGTATATCACAGCATGAATGAAGACGATGTGAAATTTATTATGAAGTACCCCTTCTGTATGACCGGAGCCGATGCCGGTGTTCCCGTGCCGGGCAAAGGCATGCCGCACCCGCGTGGGTATGGTACCAATGCGCGTGTGCTTGGTAAATACGTACGGGAGGAAAAAGTGATCACGCTCGAAGAAGCCATTCGCCGCATGACCTCGCTTGCCGCGCAGAAGTTTCAGCTAAAAGACCGTGGCCTGCTGAAAGAAGGTATGGCTGCAGATATCGTAATATTCGATGATAAAACCGTAACCGATCATGCTACCTTTGAACAGCCGCACCAATATTCAACCGGTTTTCATTATGTGATCGTGAACGGACAGGTAGTTGTTGACAACAGCAAACATACTGGGATTAGAAGTGGTTTGGCGTTGTATGGACCGGGGTGGGAAATGAGAAATGACAACGATCGCCGGCGGAATGAGTAATGAAGAAAACTTCGAAGCTGCTGTCGATATCGCTCGATTTTATGATTTAACTAAACGGCAATTACAATCAGAGCATGCATTCAAAATACTACATGGCGAACCCCGCTGGATAGAGATCTATGATCATTTACAATCTGCCCGCTTCATCCTTCCTTTTTCAATAACTTTAACCAATGAAGCTCATCCTATTTCTTCTATTGCCACTGCAATTACTGGCGCAAAACTTTTCCCGCGAAGAGATCAGCCGCTGGGAGAAGCAGGCGAAACAGGTAACCATCATCCGCGACAAATGGGGCATTCCGCATATCTATGGCAAAACCGACGCCGACTGTGCATTCGGCTTGCTATATGCGCAATGCGAAGATGACTTTAAACGGGTTGAAGCGAATTATATAGACATTTTGGGCAGAAGCGCGGAAGTGTATGGAGAAAAAAACTTATACACTGATCTGTATACCCGGTTGCTTATAGACTCTGCCGAAGCACAAAAGGATTACGGGAATAGTCCGGCGTGGTTGAAGAAATTACTGCAGGCCTATGCCGACGGCATTAATTATTTCTTGTATAAGAACCCTTCAGTAAAACCGGCACTACTAAACCGCTTCGAGCCCTGGTTTCACCTGATGTGGACCGACGGAAGCATTGCCGCCATTAAATCGGGCGGAATTACCGCATACGATTTAAAAAACTTCTATTCCGGCGATCCGCGATCAACGGTTCTAACCCAAAAATTTGATGAAGAAGAAATAGCCACCGGATCGAATGGATTTGCGCTGGCGCCATCACGTACAGCATCGGGCAAGGCCATTTTGTATATCAATCCGCATGTAACGTTTTACTTCAGGCCCGAGGTGCATGTGATCAGTGAAGAGGGGTTGAATGCCTATGGCGCGGTAACATGGGGCCAAATGTTCGTTTACCAGGGATTCAATGAGCATTGCGGGTGGATGCATACATCGGGGTATTCAGATGTGGCCGATGTGTATACAGAAAAAGTGATAAAGAAAAATGGCCAATTCTTTTACGAGTACAACAAAAAAGAACTGCCGGTGCAGCAACGCGCGGTAACGTTGCGCTACAAAGAAGGCGACCAGATAAAAACAAAAACTTTCACCACCTGGTATACACAGCATGGTCCGGTCATGGGCAGCAGCGATGGAAAATGGCTGACGGTAAAAGCGGTGAACCGTTCGATGAATGCATTGATACAATCGTACCAGCGAACAAAAGCCAACGGGTTTGAAGCCTTCAGAAAGAATATGGAGCTGGTATCGAACGGATCGAACAACACCGTGTTTGCCGATGATAAAGGCAATATCGCCTATTGGCATGGCAACTTCATTCCCCGAAGGGATACAAGTTTCAACTGGAATGAACCTGTTGATGGCAGTATTACCGCTACCAACTGGAAGGGACTGCACACGCTGGCAGAAACCATTCATTTATACAACCCGGCCAGCGGCTTTATCCAAAATTGTAATTCTACCCCATACACAGCGGCGGGCATAAGCAATCCGAAAAAAGAGCTATACCCGTTTTACATGGCAACGGAGCCGGATAATTTCCGCGGCATACTGGCAGCACGGTTGATGGAGAAAGCGAAGAGGTTCACCATCGACAGCATGATAGCAGCCGGTTACAATACTCACCTGGCAGCGTTTGAAAAGCTGGTACCGGCTCTGGTATCGCGTTACGAAAATGAAATATCAAAAACCGATTCTGTTTATACAAAGCTGGCAGAACCGATAGCTATCTTAAAAAGCTGGGACCTGAAATCAGGCGAAACATCTATTGCCACTACGCTGGCCATTGAATGGATAGAAAAATTACGGCAGGCGATAAACCGCGTACGGGTCAACGGCCAGGAAGTAGATTATGTAACGCGGGTGAATGAATATGCGCGAACGGCCGCCACAACCGAAATAACCGGCGCACTGTTGTCGGTAGTCAATAACCTAACCAACAAATACAGCACCTGGAAAATGCCGTGGGGCGCCATTAACCGCTATCAGCGATTGACCGGCGCTTTACAGGAAACATATGATGACAACCAGCCGAGCCTGCCGGTGGGCATGGCGGCAAGCACTTACGGTTGTTTACCCTCGTATGTGAGCGCGTACATGAATGGCAGCAAAAAAAGATATGGCTATAATGGCAATAGTTTTATTTGCGCGGTAGAGTTTGGAAAACGGGTAAAAGCCAAATCATTATTAGCGGGCGGACAAAGCGGCGATCCCTTATCGAAACATTTTGGCGACCAGGCGGAGATGTACACGAAGGGAGTGTTTAAAGAGGTGTTGTTTTATAAGGAAGATATTTTGAAGCATGTGGAGAGGGAGTATCGGCCGGGGGAGATCTTGAAGTAGGAAGTATGAAATAAGAAGTAAGAAGCTTGCTAATTTTTCGTACTTCTTACTTCCTACTACACATACACATAAAAATTGAGATTGTATTCAATGCAAAACTATATCAATTGCCAATAGCCGTCCAATTCAACTTATACGTATCGCAACCCAGGTTGTTGATGTTCATCCTGAAAGTACCGGAAGCTTTTTTCCCTTGTATGGAAGCATCGAGATCGAACCGCCAGGCGGTAGCGCCGCCGTTTGGCGGCTCACTGATATGACCGCTCACTTTACCGTTCACAATATCAAAAGCGCCTTCCGGTCCGGCCGTAGTTGACTCCAGTTTACCGCTGCAACGCCAGTAACCTTTAAAAGTAAGGTTCGTCAGTTTTTTACCATCGGCAGAAACATCAAAACTGATGGAGTCGCCCTTCATGCCGTTTGAAATGCTGCCGGTAAAATGTTTGCCGGTAACATCGGGGCTTTCAACTGTTGAATTATTATTCGCTATTTGCGGCTGGCCATTGTTGCCCGAGTTGCAGGCAATAATAAAAAGGCAGGCCAGGGAAAAAGACTGAATGTTTTTCTTCATTATAAAATTCATTGGGTAGGGATTGGATTATTTAATGATCAAAGCGCCACTGCCCGAGGTAGCAACAACTGTTGTACCGGCAGACTGAACCGAATACCGACCGCCGAAATTTACACCGGCCATGCTGGTATTTACAACGATGTTACCTCCACCGGCAGCTACTACGTTTGCACCGCCGGCTGAAACGACATTACCGCCGCCTGCCGAAACGACATTAGCGCCTCCGGCAGAAACCACGTTGCCGCCACCGGCAGACACTACATTTACAGCCACCTGTTTGCCATTGATAAAAAAGCCAACAAGTACATTGTTGTTATTCCAGGGGCCGGTTTTTATCTGCAGGTTTTGTTTGCTCAATGAGTTTTGAAATTCCGAGATGTATTTTTTCAACTCATCGTAATTTCTCCAGGAGCCGTTATTGTAGTTTTTGATGTTGAGTTCCCAGGCATTAGGCTGGCGATTGTAGAGTTGTTTATAAATCTGAAAGATCCAGGGATCGCCGGTAAGCGCGGGCATGGATGCGGGCTTTTTGCTCTTGTAGGTTTTGATATAGCCTACCAGTTCGTTGTAATTGTTCCAGGAACCGTTGTTGTAATTTTTGATATTGCATTCATCGGCTGAAGGGTTGCGCTGATAAAGTTGTTTGTAAGCCTGAATTATCCAGGGATCGCAATTTTGTGCTTTAGAAAAAGAGAAAAGAAACAGAAAAAGCAAGGTCGTCGGGAAAATCTTGTGCGTCATAAACAGGAATTAATTTTGAAGTGTAACAATGACGCATGATAATAAATTAGCTGAAATAAAGTAATGGCCTACAGGGAGATTTAGAGAAAACTTGACGGGAAGCAATGAATTTCAGGCAACCTGTGGGGGAAATACGAAAGTGGGTAACATTGATGTTTAGTTGCTTGCATTCTTTATAAATGAGAAATAATATTAAGTAGCAGATCTCTGCACTTTTGAGCTCCTTAGAATTCGCTTTAGGTTGAATAAAGGACCTTGCAATTGCTTCATTCCTTTCTTTGTAATAAATGGCAAAATAATGCAAAAGACTTCCTTGCTTCACATGAACATCTACAAATGTCCAATTCCCATAAGTCTTAATAATAAAGATTAATAATATTGTTTTTCAATTGGTTATGGAGGCATTTATAAATTTCAGGCTTATTGATCCTATAGGTGTGAGCCGAATAAGCCAATTAATCGGCTCACAAATTCGCTATATTTGAGCCGATTAACAATAATAAGCGGCTCATGCAATCATATAACTGGCAGCATAAAAACTGGCCAAATTTTACCTACAAGCTGGATAGCATAGAAGATGATCTTTTTCTCTTTGCGGAAAAAGTAGGTAAGGTAACAGGTATTTTGAATGTGTTACCAAACGATACTCAATTGGAAGCTATCATTGACATGATGGTTTCCGAAGCAATTAAAACTTCACAAATTGAAGGTGAATATTTGAGCCGGAAAGATGTACTCTCTTCAATCAGAAAAAATCTGGGGTTAATAAGCAGCTCTGAATACATCCATGATAAGAAAGCGGAAGGTATTGGTACCCTTATGATCGATGTACGCAATACTTTCATTGAGGAATTAACTCAGGAAAAATTATTTGCGTGGCACAAAATGTTGCTACCAGGCAGCAAGGATATTGAAGTTGGAAAATGGCGAACCCACGAAGAGCCAATGCAGGTAATTTCCGGTGCAATGGGAAAGCAAAAAGTACATTTCGAAGCGTCACCATCAAGGCTTGTGCCTCATGAAATGAATCTATTCATTTCATGGTTCAATGAAACCGCACCAGGCGGAATCAAAGAAATAAAAAAAGCACCTCTTAGATCGGCTATTGCTCATTTGTATTTTGAATCCATCCATCCTTTTGAAGATGGCAATGGACGAATAGGACGTGCAATTGCGGAAAAAGCATTGGCTCAGGGAATGGGGCGACCTGTTCTTATGAGCCTTTCCTATACAATTGAGGCCAACAAAAAAGCCTATTATGATGCACTTGAAAAAGCACAAAAATCAATTGAGATAACTGAATGGATAAATTATTTCGTAAGAACGATTTTGGTTGCTCAAATTCAGGCAGAAGAAGAAATTGAATTCACACTTAAAAAAGTAAAGTATTTTGATCGATTTAAAGATAAGTTAAGTGAACGTCAGACAAAAGCCATTAAGCGTATGCTTGAGGAGGGCCCAAAAGGCTTTGAGGGAGGAATGAATGCAGGCAAATATGGTTCGCTCACCAAAGTATCAAAAGCAACTGCTACCAGAGATTTACAAGAGCTACTTGCAATAGGAGCACTTATACTGCTGGGTGAGGGGAAAGGGCGTAGTATAAAATATACTGTAAATCTTTAATGGCGCTTAAAAGTCAGTAAAAATTACCCGTTGTATACGGTAACTGTATTTTAAGAAATCTGCCAGGTTTAATAAAATCATCCTAAAACATTGCACGAGGAACCGTTTTTAAAAATGCGCCCCCGGGGCCCTCGGGGTAGCATTTTTATGTGGGTGGGCACATTGCCCTTCCCGATACGCATCGGGCTTAACGGCCGGGATGTAACCGGCAAGTGGTTTTCTTAGTGATACGGGAACGTTTCGCGTTAGCTAACGTTTACGGCGCCGGTATACTCGCTGTTGGCAATGAACCTGCCGTTGGCCGACACAAAAGTGATCCAGGTATGCGCCACTTTACCAGCGAATTTAGGTACCGGGAGTTCAGCAGACAGGGTGTCACGACTGCCTATCGATTTAAACACTGTTCTGTTCAGATCGGGGCAGTGTGCAACGAGAATGGCCACGTCAGTTGGTTTTTCCCGGTTATTTTCATCGGTGCCAGTCCAGTTGAACAGGATAGCGCCGGCCCTGGGTGAAGTTACTGCCAACCCTTCTACGTTAAGCAATAAACCTTTGCTGATCTTAACACGATCATAGGCGATCCTGAAATCGGGATAGGTGCCGTCGATGGCTTCTGTCAATATCAGCGACAAACCATAGTTTGCCCCCGTCATCTGAACAGCCTGGTCCCTGAAACCAAGAATCAACAGATCATGCATAGTTTGTGTAAAGTCAGCAGCAGTTTTAAACTTTGCTTTTTGCTCCTGCTGTTTTGGTGTATTGGCATTTTTGCGGGAATGTGCTTTGCTGCGCATTACTGCCACTCCGCGCCAGGATGTACCAACCACTCTTCCGATGGTACCTGAAAATGCATCCAGGATACCGTTTTTCATTTTGCCCATAAAGAATCGATTTTAAGTGTTAATGAAAAAAGACCTGCACCAAACGAATGACCATAACCGGTATTTGGTCAGTTGCCTTGTGCGATATAAAAGTAAGATGGATTTTTGTAGAATAGATCACGGGCATGTCTATCCCATCCTAACATGTTTTATCTTGTTCTATATTGTCCCAGGTTGTTCTATGTGCGTCTACAGTGTACCATATATGTCTACTGTGGTCTACATGTGTCTTGAATGGTCATGGGAAAATGGGGTGTTTTTCCGGGATAGTGCCGGTATCAGGAGGGTATTATGCCGGACGTTGTTCGGATGTTGTTCGGACTTTCCGGGGGAATGTTCGGGTGTACTCAGGAGAAATGCGAAGAAAGTCCGAACAAAGTAGGTAGTAATACCGGCACAAGACCGGTTCGATACCGGATTGCAGTTGCATGTAGTGCAAGGAAAAACGTTGAGGTGTTCTTTTATTACGGGAAAACGAGAAGGAGGCCGTTATGACCTCCTTCATCACTCTAAATACGGGATGACATCTTCTATTTTAAAAGGCGTCATCTCGCAAAATTCCCTTAATGTAATCCACTCACGTTTGGCTTTACCTAACTTTTTACGAATTTCAGTCAGGAGATTGCGGGAAGCGCGTATCGAAAGATGAGTGAGTCTTGATACTGCTTTTACATCCACAATCAGCCTGTGAGTGGGTTTAGGCACTTTTGCCATAGTTCATAAATCGTAATGTCAAATTTTCACTATGAGCAAGATCATAAACCGGATGCAGCGAACACCGAATCAACCCCAATCGAACGTCTGCCGTGCGCAATGCGTCTGTCCGATAGTGTTGTACATCTAATTTACGACTTCGCTTAGAATTAAAGAAAATTATTATAAAAACGAGGCGCTGTTTTCTCTACTATTTAGCGTACATCTCGTTTGACTTCTTTACATGGATCGACCGTTCACATAATGTGTAGTAATATACCATTGCTTTTACAGCAATGCTGCATGGGTGAGAAATTGTATTTACGGAGCCGCTTTGTGTAATTAATACAAATGCAGAAAAGGGAAGTTAGTCAAACCAGGGTAGAGGTATATTCCTGTAATTTTTCGCTTCTAGATAGTACCCTTTGTATTTTACGGGCTCTTTTTATTTGATGCTATGCATCAGAACCGGTGTATAATACTGATTATGTAAATTACTTATCAAACTACTTCAGCATCACTAATATTAGGGTCTTCTTTATCTTCTTTCTTATTTTTACTGCCAAGCCAGTAGCCTAAAATAGTAGTAATCAGATAACCAGAGCCCTGCAAAAACTTGTAGGCGAACTGTTCTTTACCTAAACAAATCCAGGTAGTTAAAAACCCTAATATAGCTATTAGAAGCAGCCCAACTACCCAACCGATCCTTGTTAGGGTTTTTCGGTTCTCTGCCGGCCTATTCGCCAAGTACTGAGCCTGATGATCCATAGCTTTTTCTGTTTCCCTGGCACTCAACTCAAGCTCTTTTTCCCTTAAATGAAGCTCCTTAGTCTCATTAATTGTTTTTTGCTTTTGAACTTCTATAAAATCCTTGAGTATTTCAGGAGTGAGATCAATATTTGGTTTTTGAGCGGAATTGTTTGGATGCATATTTTAACTCTGTGTAAATTTTACCAAAACCAGAAGAACCAAGTTTTGGAGGAAGGAATTTTACTCTTACTATAGAATCTCTGTTTGAACTGTCTTTTATAAACTTCAAATATCCGGCCGGAGAAAAAATTCGGATCAGTTTGCTTCTGTAAAAGTTATGCATAATGCCTATTTGAAAGGATTATGAAATCAATAACCAATGCTAAGTTAAGCAAATACACAGAGGTAGCACAGGCTGATCAAAGAAATTGATCAATGTTAA
>NZ_LWBP01000003.1 GCF_002078015.1 Niastella populi
TTTGTACAACAGGAACTAACCACGCCATTTGATCTTTCATCGGGCCCATTGTTGCGTGCAGGCTTATTACAGGTACAGGACAACAGGTGGATCCTGTTATTTTCCATGCACCATATCATCACCGATGGATGGTCGATGGAGATACTCATGCAGGAATTAGTGCAATTGTATTATTGGCATAGAAAAAGCCAAACAGGCACCTTGTTACCGCTACGCATTCAATACAAGGATTATGTCATTTGGCAACAACAACAGTTAAGCGGCCATGCATTGCAGCAGCATAGGGATTTTTGGATGCAAATACTGAAAGGCCCGTTGCCAGTGCTGAATTTCCCGGGTGATTATGTTCGTCCTGCTTTGAAAACATTTGATGGCGGAACTGTACTGGCAAAGGTTGATGCCAACATCAGCCGGCAGTTCAAAATGCTTGTTCAGCATCAGGGCGCTACGCTGTTTATGGGTTTGCTGGCAACAATAAATGCCATTTTACATAGATATACCGGCCAGGAAGATATTATTACAGGCAGTCCTGTTGCCGGTAGAGAACATATAGAACTTGAAAACCAGCTGGGGCTATATGCAAATACGCTGGTCTTCAGAACGAGATTTGCAGGCGGCGACAGTTTTATTGCGTTACTGCAAAATATAAAACAGCTAACCTTACAGGCTTATCAGCATCAGGGATATCCTTTCGATACGCTCGTCAATGAATTGCGGTTGCCGCCCGACACGAGCCGGAATGCATTGTTCGATGTAATGCTGGTACTGCAAAACAACCAGCCGGCAAATAGCATTATGCAGGCCGGAGAACTGTCTGTAAGTGCCTACCGGGAAACGGAAAGTCCGGTTAGTAAGTTTGATCTCACGTTTGGTTTTGTTGAATCCGGTGATGGGCTGCAGGTGGGAATAGAATATAATAGTAATATTTTCAGGCGCGAAACGGTTGTCCGGTTATCAAACCATTTGCAACAACTGCTTGCAGCTATTACGCACCAACCGGATGCGCCGATCAATACACTTGATTATTTAAATGCAGATGAAAAGCAACGGTTATTGTACACCTTCAATGCTACTACGACGGCTTATCAGGATGATAAAACAGTTGTGCATCTGATCCATGAACAGGCAAAAAGACATCCGGATAAGATCGCAATAAAAGGTGACCACTCATCATATAGTTACCGGCAACTGATGAACCGCGCCTGCCAGGTAACGCGCCGGATAAACGGTCTTTATGATACTTCGGATAAAGCGCCTGTTGGGGTGCTGTTATCAAGGTCAGCCGACATGATTGCCGTGCTCCTGGGCGTATTGCAATCCGGAAGACCTTATATTCCCCTTGATCCCATTTATCCGGCACAACGGCTAAAGTATATTCTGAAGCATAGTGGTTGCCAGATCTTAATTACAGAAGAAAACAGATCGGATCATTTTGAGATAGCCGGATTATCGATACTGAAAATAGAAGATATTCCTGTGCAAAATGAGAACGACCTCATTACGGTAAACGATATAAGTTCGGCTCATGACACGGCTTATATCATTTATACGTCCGGTTCAACCGGCAAACCCAAAGGCATAGCCATTGCGCACCGGTCTGTCGTTAATTTTTTAAACAGTATGCGATCAAAGCCCGGCATAACTGCAAATGACCTGTTATTTGCAGTTACTACCTGTTCTTTTGATATTGCCGTACTGGAAATGTTCCTGCCATTGATAAGCGGGGCTTGCGTATATATGGCCGGGTATGATACCTTGTCGGACCCCCAACGGATCATTAAAAAGCTGGAGGAAACAGGACCAACCATCATACAGGCCACTCCATCATTTTATCAAATGCTCTTCGATAGCGGATGGGAAGGGAATGGCGCATTGAAGGTTTTATGTGGTGGTGATCTGTTAAGCGAAGCAGTGGCCGAAAAGCTTTTACAACATTGCAGGGAATTGTGGAATATGTATGGGCCTACCGAAACCACCATTTGGTCTACCACCGGAAAAATAGAACAGCCAAAACAGGCCAGGAATATAGGCGCCCCAATTTCAAATACACAAATTTTCATTGTTGATGAACAATTGCAACTGGCGCCCATAGGTGTGCCGGGAACTATATTTATCGGCGGCGATGGACTGGCGGCCGGGTATTATCGTAATGAAATGCTTACTGAGGAAAGATTTATTAAGAACCCATTCAATCCCAAAACAAGGATCTACAATACGGGTGACCTGGGAAAATGGAATGCAGATGGCTCCATAGAGTTTCTTGGCCGTAAAGACGACCAGGTGAAGA
>NZ_LWBP01000004.1 GCF_002078015.1 Niastella populi
GATCTATTTTCGCCCAATCTTCCTCAGCAATACCCTTAATAATATCCATTTCCGCGTTTTCAGCATCAATTTTCAAAAGATCAATATGGTCAATCGCGTTCTCCCTGATCACCTGCGAAAGCGTCTTTAACCGGCAGGTATATTTTTTACTGGCTAAGCGATCCCTGAGCAATTCATCCATTTGCTCTTCAGTAAGTGATTTTACATCCTCGTTTTGCGTATTGTCAATGAACTTCTTAACCGAATCCTCAACACCATAATTTTCAGAATGTCTTCCTGACAATACAGTGGCATAAGGATAATAATCAAAAATCGCTTCCTCTTCCTTATCCGAAATTCCCACATTGAAAATGGCTACATTTCCCTTGTACAAGCCGATGTTTTTCTCCAACAAGCGATAGATGGGAGCAAGTGGTTCAAAAGAGTAAATTCTGGGATTTTCAAAGGTGAGCAATGAAAATATTGAAAACGCACCGACATTCGCTCCTACATCAATTATGCAGGCATCTTTTGGTATTACAACTCCATGTGAATAGTACGTTTTCAGTTCGAAAATTTCGGTGTAAAGCATTTCAACCTCGGCCTTATTACAGGAATACATACTCACACCATTGTTCATCTCATATAATGCCACGTCAAATTCCGTATCCTGTTTATTGGCATTTAGAATTTGATTAACGGTATAAGCTTTATTCTTACCTGGAACTACGTATGCAATCAGGCTTTTCTCACCGTGCTCGTTCTCTTTAGTGAGCACCGTGAAATTTTCAACACCAGGATGATTGGTTAACACACGCTCTATTTCACCCAGCTCTATGCGGTGCCCCCTGATCTTTACCTGGTCATCTTTCCTTCCTAAATACTCGATATTACCATCGGGCAGCCAGCGTCCTAAGTCGCCGCTGCGATAGAGACGCTCTCCTTCTACAAATGGATGGTCAATAAATTTCTCTGCCGTCAATTCCGGTTGATTGAGATAGCCCCGTGCCAAACCGGCTCCTCCGATGCAGATCTCTCCTGCTACCCCTTGAGGCGCTAACTGCTGCGCATTGTCTAAAATAAAAATCCTCAGTGTCGGAATAGCTTTACCAATTACACTGCTGCTGTTATCCAGGTGTTCGATGCCAATCTCCTGGTAGGTGACGTGTACAGTTGTTTCGGTGATGCCATACATATTCACCAGCCGGCAGTCCGGAAACTGTTCTTTCCAGGGTTTGATCTTGGCCGGATTCAGGGCTTCTCCACCAAAGATGACATAGCGTAATGGTAGTTGAACTACTTTGCCTGCCATACATTCCTGCAGGGTATAAAACGCCGAAGGTGTCTGGTTGAGCACCGTCACTTGTTGCTCCATCAATAACCCGGCAAAGGCGTTGACATCCCGGGCAATCATTTTGGGTATGATCACCAGCCGCCCTCCGTAGAACAGAGCTCCATACATTTCCCATACTGAAAAGTCAAAGCTGAATGAATGGAACAAAGTCCAGGTATCCCTTTCATTAAAATCATACAAGGGAGCGTCGTTGAAGAACAGCCGCACCACATTGTAGTGTTGGATCAAAACACCCTTTGGTTTGCCGGTGGAGCCGGAAGTGTAAATGATATAGGCCAGGTTGGTTGAACTAAGCTCAGTAGCAGGAGGCGTTGCAGGTTGTTGACCGATTTCCGGCCAATCCCTGTCAACCACTACCAGCAGTCCTTTATAATCCTCGGGTAAAGCTGTTTGAGTTTCAAGTGTATTCACCACGAGCTGCGCGGCTGTGTCAGCAAGTATATAACTGATGCGTTCCTGGGGATAAGCCGGATCAATGGGCACATAAGCGCCGCCTGCTTTGAGGATACCCAGGATACCTGTCAGCATCTCCACGCCCCGTTCCATACAAATGGGCACCAGTGTTTCTTCCCGCACGCCCTGTTCTCTCAGGTAATGAGCCAGCTGATTAGACTTCTCATTGAGCTCACGATAGGTAAGCCGGGTATCTCCAAAGACCAGCGCTATATTATCGGGCGTCTTTGCCGCTTGCTCTTCAAATAAATCAACGATTGTTTTATCTTTTGGATACGCCACCTCCGTATCATTGAAGGTGACCAGCAGTTGATGTTTCTCCTCTTCCGATAAGAAATTTATTTGTTCGATCTTCTCTTCAGGAGTTTCAAGCAGAGAGTTTAACAGTTGTTTGTAGTGCTTTATCAACCCTTCAATCATTGCCTTTTCATATACATCCTGGTTGAATAAAAACTCCAGCGACAGGTAATCGCCTACTTCCTGAACGATGACCTCTATATCAAATTTCGATGTGCAGTAACCCCGATCATATGTCTGGTTTAATTCCCCTTCTGATAACTCAACTCCTGCGATTTTTTCTCCATTATTCTGAAGGCTGAAGGCAATATCAAACACCGCGCTTCTGCCTGTATCCCGCCGAAGGTCCAGTTCTTCCACCAAACGGTCGAAAGGATACATCTGGTGACTGTAGTTATTTACCGTATCCGTTTTTATCCTGCGGTAGAAACCAGCAAAGCTTTCCTGCGGATTAACCTCGTTTCTTGAAGCCATCATGTTTACATAGAACCCGATCTGGTCTTCCAGATCAGCATGATCTCTGCCGGCTACCGCGGTACCTATGATGATATCTTTTTCAGAAGTGTAGCGGTACATCAGCACATTCCATGAGGCCAGTAAGCCCATGAACAGACTGCCGCCATTCTCCCGGATATATCCCTTCAGTTTAGCGGTTGTCGCTTTATCAACATAAGCAGCCAGGCACTGCCCGTTATAGGTTTTCACCTGTGGACGCTGTTTAGTACCCGGCAGGTCCAGCAATGGCAGCTCTCCTGAGAACTTGTGTAGCCAATATTGCCTATGCGCCTTAAATGCATCTCCGTTCAACTGCGCCAACTGCCACGCGGAATAGTCCTTGTACTGTATCCTCAATTCCGTTAACTGTGGCTCTTTGTCTGTCTTGTACGCTTCATAGTATTTGAATACATCTTTAGACAACACCTCCATTGACCACCCATCACTAATGATATGGTGCATGTTGAAGTAGAAGATATACTGCGCTTCTTCTATTTGGAGTAAGGCTGCCCGCAACAGCGGCCCTTTCGATAAATCAAATGCCCGGTTGGCATCTGCCGCGATCCAGGCTTCCGCTTTTTCTTTCTTGTCAACTTCCTTTCTATAATCCTGCCAGTCAACTGCAAAACCCAGGTCTTTTCTTTCCAATATCCATTGCCTGATCTCTCCCGGTTCGTCTTCCCTGAACACGGTTCTTAAAATCTCATGACGATCGATGGTGGAATCTATGGCACGCCTGAAGTTTTCAATGTCGATATCCTGGTTCAGGTAAATGCTTCCAGGTAAATTATAAGCTGCCGAACCGCCTTCAAACTGGCTCAATACCCACAACCTTCTTTGGCCATCGGAGATAGCATAACCTGCCTGGGGAATTACCTTTTCTATCTGAATAAACGCTTCTCTTTTTGAAGATGCTAACAGTACCGCGTGCGAGGCTACATTGGTATGGGCAAACAGCTCTTTTAAAGTCAGTTTAACCGCGAACACTTTTTGATACTCATTGCCCAGGCGAACAGCTTTTAAGCTATGGCCTCCCAATGCGAAAAAATCATCATTCACCCCAATATTTTCTTTTTCCAGCACTTCTTCCCAAATCCTTACCAGCCTTATTTCTAATTCATTTCGCGGAGCCGTATATTCTGCTCCGCCCATGAGCCCCAATCCTTCAGGATCTGGCAGGGACTTCTTGTTTACCTTGCCATTAGCCGTCAATGGCATTGCTTCCAATTGTACAAAGCAGGCCGGAAGCATATACGCGGGCAACAACTCTTTTAAATAAGCTCTTAAATCGTTTGTATTTTGCTCAACATTAGAAGTGATATAACCTACCAGCTCCTTCTCGCCTGCCTGGTTCTCTCTGGCAATAACTACGGCCTGGTTTATGGCTTCATGCTTTAATAACACATGCTCTATCTCGCCAAGCTCTATCCGGTAACCCCGGATCTTTACCTGGTCATCTTTTCTACCAATGAATTCGATGTTGCCATCAGACAGCCACCTGCCTAAATCTCCTGTTTTGTACAGCCGTTCACCTTCTTTAAACGGATTTGTTATGAATTTCTCTTTGGTTAGCGCTTCCTGATTTAAATAACCTCTGGCAACCTGATCTCCCCCAATTAAGATCTCTCCTAAAACGCCTTCGGGTTGAAGGACATTCTTTTCGTTTACTATATAAATACTTGTATTATCAACCGCTTTACCTATCAAAACTTCATGGCCCGCTGTTGGATGCCGGCTTAAATTTATAGCGGTCACATCTATCGACGCTTCCGTTGGGCCATAGTAATTATGCAAGCTCGAAAAAGGCGCCTTTTCTCTAAACGATGTTTCTATTCTTTTCGGTAAAGTTTCTCCACTGCATATTACATGACGTAAACCTTCCAGTCTATGCCACTTTATGGTACCCAACGCTACGCTTAACATGGAGGGAACGAAGTGGAGGATACTGATCTTTTGAGACGCTAACACCGTATCTAAATAGACCGGGTCTTTATGACCCTCCGGCTTTGCAAAAACCAGCTTACTGCCACAAATCAATGGAAGCAACAGCTCCCAAACCGAAACATCAAAAGTTACAGGCGTTTTTTGTAAGAATACATCTGCCGCTCCTACTTGTAAATCCCGCTTCATCCACAGCATCCTGTTTACAACACCGCTATGCTCAACCATTACCCCTTTAGGATTCCCTGTTGAACCTGAGGTGTAGATCACATAAATCAGATTATCTGATTTAGTTTTCGAGCCTGGCCTTTCAATGGAATATCGCTCCTGGCTTTCTTTGAACCTGCTTAGTTCAATTTCATCCAGGCATACTTTACAGTTGGTATCCTTTTCAATGTAGTCTATTCTTTCCTGAGGATAGTCCGGATCGATCGGAACATAAGCACCTCCCGATTTTAATACGCCGAGTATCGACACCATCATCCACTCACTGCGCTCTTGCCTAATGCCTATCAATTCATCTGGCTGGATATCATAATTATCTCTCAGGTAATGAGCCAGCTGATTAGACCGCTCATGAAGCTCCCGATAACTCAAGTGCGTATCCTCAAATACTACGGCTATATTCTCAGGCGTCTTTGCAGCCTGCTCTTCGAATAAATCAACGATTGTCTTGTCTTTCGGATAAGCTGCTGCTGTATCATTAAATGTGACCAACACTTCGTGCTTCTCCCGCTGAGTGAGGTAATCTATTTGTGAGATCTTCTCCTTTGGGGTTTGCAGCAACACCTGTAACAATTGCCTGTAATGACCTATCAGTCCTTCAACCATTGTCTTCTCATAGACATCCGTATTGAAGGTTATCTGAAGAGATAAGTAGTCTTCCTCTTCCTGAAAAGTGATTTCTATATCATATTTTGAAGCACGTATTCCCTGATCTGTGATCTGATCTGATGATTGTGAATTTAACTCAGCCACTTCGATCCTTTCCTTATTGTTTTGGAGGATGAGCATGACATCAAACACTGCACTTCTGCCTGTATCCCGCTGAAGGTCCAGTTCTTCCACCAACCGATCGAAAGGATACATCTGGTGGCTAAAGCTCTTTAAGGTATCCTCTTTTACAGCCTGGTAAAAACTGTCAAAGCTTTCTTCCGGATTAACCCCGCTTCTTAAAGCCATCATGTTTACATAGAATCCCATCTGATCTTCCAGATCGGCATGATCTCTGCCCGCTACCGGTGTTCCTATTATTATATCCCTCTGGGAAGTGTAGCGGTACATCAACACTTTCCAACTGGCCAGTAAGCCCATGAACAGACTGCCCCCTTTCTCCCGGATATATTCCTTCAGCTTAGCTGTTGTTGCTTTATCGAAATAAGTAGCTAAGGCCTGGCCGTTATAGGTCTTGATTTTTGGCCGCTGTTTGCTCGTCGGCAGATCCAGTAGTGGTAACTCCCCTGAGAGCTTGTTCAGCCAATATGCTCTATGTACTTTAAATGACTCCCCGTTCAACTGCTGCAGCTGCCATGCGGAATAGTCCTTGTACTGGATTCTTAATTCCTTTAAAGCTGACGCTTTGCCTGTCCTGTAAGCTTCATAGTAACTGAATACATCTTTAGACAATACTTCCACTGACCAGCCATCGCTGATGATATGATGCATATTGAAATAGAAGACGTATTCCTCTTCCGCTACCTGTAGTAAGGCTGCCCGCAGCAAGGGACCTTTCGATAAATCAAATGCCCGGTAAGCATCTGCCGCAATCCAGGCTTCCGCTTTTTCTTTCCTGTCAGCTTCTTTTCTAAAATCCTTGTACCCGATTGAAAATCCCAGCTCCTTCCTTTCAAGTATCCATTGTCTCAACGCTCCTGACTCATCTTCCCTGAAAACCGTTCTTAGTATCTCATGACGATCAATGGTGGCATCTATGGCACGCTTAAAGTTTTCGATCCCGATGCCGTGTTTCAGGTAAATACTTCCAGGCATGTTATGAGCTGCCGAACCTCCTTCAAACTGGCTCAATACCCATACCCTTCTTTGCCCATCGGAGACGGAATAACTTGCCTGTGGAGTTACTTTTCCTATCTGAACAAACTCCTCTTTTTTTGAAGATGCTATCAGTACCGCGTGCGAGGCTACGCTGGTATGGGCAAACAGCTCTTTTAAAGTCAGCTTAACCGATAACTCCTTCTGATACTCATTACTCAGGCGAATTGCTTTTAAGCTATGGCCGCCCAATGCGAAAAAGTCATCATTCACCCCAATGTTTTCCCTTTCCAGGATTGCTTCCCAGATCCTTACCAGCTTCGCTTCCAGCTCATTTCCCGGGGCTACATATTCTACACCGCCGGAGAGCCCCCAACCTTCAGGGTCAGGCAAGGACCTCTTGTCTATTTTGCCATTCGCTGTTAACGGCATCACTTCCGGTTGTACAAAGTAGGCCGGAACCATATACGATGGAAGTCTATCTTTTAAATAAGCCCTTAAATCATTTATGTTTTGCTCAATAGTGGAGGTGATATACGCTACCAGCTCTTTTTCTCCCGACTCATTCTCCCTGGCTATAACTACAGCTTGATTTATTTCTTTTTTCTGCTCTAAAGCGCGTGCTATTTCTCCGGGTTCTATTCTGTACCCCCGGATCTTGACCTGGTCGTCTTTTCTGCCGATAAACTCAATATTCCCATCTGCCAGCCACCTGCCTAAATCGCCTGTCTTGTACAGCCGCTCTCCTGCTTTAAACGGACTCGCGATGAACTTCTCCCGGGTGAGCGCTTCCTGGTTCAGGTAGCCCCGGGCAACCTGGTCTCCACCGATCAGGATCTCTCCGAAAACTCCTACCGGTTGTAAATTATTTCCTTCATTTACTATATAGATACATGTGTTGTCTACCGGTTTGCCTATGGGAACCTCATTACCCACAGTTGGATGCAGGCTTACATCTATAACGGTCACATCTATCGATGCTTCGGTTGGGCCGTAGTAATTATGTAAGCTTGCAAAAGCTGCCTTTTCCTTAAAGGATTCTTCGGTTCTTTTCGGTAAAGCCTCGCCACTGCATATTACGTGACGTAACCCTTCCAGCTTATCCCACTTTATAGTGTCCAGCGCTGCACTCAACATAGATGGAACAAAGTGGATGATACTGATTTTTTGAGTCTCTATTATCCTATCTAAATAGACCGGATCTTTATGCCCCTCCGGCTTTGCAAAAACCAGCTTACTGCCACAAACCAATGGAAGCAATAGCTCCCAAACCGAAACGTCAAAAGTTACAGGCGTTTTCTGTAAGAATACATCTGCCGCTCCTACTTGTAAATGCCGCTTCATCCACAGCATCCTGTTTACAACACCGCTATGCTCCACCATTACTCCTTTTGGTTTCCCGGTAGAACCCGAGGTGTAGATCACATAAATCAGATTATCTGGTTTAGTTTTCGAAGTTGTTTTTCCAGTGGAATAACGCTCCTGGTTTTTCCTGAACCTGACCAGCTCTTCCTCATTCAGGCATACCTTACAGTTAGTATCCTCTTTTATGTACGCTATCCTTTCCCGGGGATACTGCGGATCAATAGGAACATAAGCCCCTCCTGATTTTAACGCGCCCAGAATCGAGATGATCATCCACTCACTCCGCTCCTGTTTGATACCTATCAGATCATCGGGCCGGATGTCATAGATATCTCTTAAATAATGAGCCAGCTGATTGGATTTTTCATCAAGCTGGTGATAAGTCAGTTCTTTTTCACCAAATACTACCGCAATATGATCTGGCGTCTTTTTAACCTGCTCTTCGAACAGGTCTACGATCGTCTTATCTTTCGGATAAGCCAATGCTGTATCATTAAATGTGACCAGCAGTTGATGTTTCTCTTCCTCTGATAGGAACTCTATTTGCGAGATCTTCACTTCCGGAGTTTCAAGCAGCACATGTAACAGTTGCCTGTAATGCCCTATCAGCCCTTCAACCATGGCCTTCTCATAGACATCCGGGTTGAATATAAAGTTCAGGTGCATGTAATCACCGATCTCCCGGGCCGCAATCTCTATATCGAATTTCGATGTGCTATAACCCTTGTCCGTGATCTGGTTTAATTCTTCATCTGATAATTCAAACCTTTCTGATCTTTCGCCATTGTTCTGAAGAGTAAGCATTACATCAAACACCGCGCTCCTGCTTGTATCCCTTTGAAGACCCAGCTCTTCTACCAACCGGTCGAAGGGATACATCTGGTGACTATAGCTCCTTAGGGTATCATCCTTCAGCCTGCTGTAGAAACCGGCAAAGCTTTCTTCCGGATTAACTTCATTTCTTAGAGCCAGCGTGTTTACATAAAAACCGATCTGGCCTTCCAGGTCCGCGTGATCCCTGCCCGCTACCGGAGTACCAATGACAATATCCTTTTGAGATGTATAACGGTACATTAATACATTCCATGAAGCGAGTAATCCTATAAACAGACTACCCCCATTCTCCTGCGTATACCGTTTTAGCTTGACCGTTGTCGCCTTGTCAAGATAAGCGGTTAAGCTATGACCGTTATAGGTCTTCACCCGGGGCCGCTGTTTGCCAGCCGGCAGATCCAGCAATGGCAGTTCTCCTGAGAGCCTGTTCAGCCAATATTCCCTGTGTGCTTTAAATGTCTCAGCATTCAATTGCTCTGACTGCCATGCAGAATAATCCTTATACTGGATACTTAATTCAACTAACTCCGGTTCTTTGCCTGCCTTGTATGCTTCATAGTATCTGAATACATCTTTAGCCAATACCTCCATTGACCAGCCATCACTGATGATATGGTGGATATTGAAGTAGAAGATGTATTGCGCTTCTGCTACCTGTAGTATAGTTGCTCTGAGCAAAGGACCTTTGCCTAAATCAAATGCCCGGTAAGCATCTGCCGCCATCCAGACTTCCGCTTTTTCTTTTCCATTCTCCTCTTTTCTAAAGTCCTTATACGCTATGGAAAATCCTATCTCTTTCCTTTCAAGTATCCACTGCCTGATCTCTCCCGGTTGATCTTCCCTGAACACCGTTCTTAAAACCTCATGACGATCGATGGTGGAATCTATGGCGCGCCTGAAATTTTCAATATCAATGTCTTCATCCAGGTAAATACTTCCTGGTATGTTATATGCTGACGAACCGCCTTCAAACTGGCTCAATACCCATAGTCTACGTTGACCATCAGAGATCGGGTAACTTGCCTGTGGAGTCACCTTTTCTATCTGAACAAATTGCTCTTTTTGTGAAGAAGCTATCAGTACCGCGTGCGAGGCTACGCTGGGATGCGCGAACAACTCTTTTATCGACAGCTTAATCCCAAACTCTTTTTGATACTCATTGCTCAGGCGAACCGCTTTTAAGCTATGGCCTCCCAACGCGAAAAAGGCATCATTCATCCCGATATTATCTTTTTCCAACACTTCTTCCCAGATCTTAACCAGCTTTGCTTCCATCTCTGTTGCTGGAGCTACATATTCTACGCCGCTGGAGAGCCCCAGCCCTTCAGGGGCCGGCAGGAATTTCTTATCTATCTTACCATTAGCTGTTAATGGCATTGCTTCCAACTGTATAAAGTAGGCCGGAAGCATATACCCGGGCAAGGTCTGTTTTAAATAGTTCCTTAAATCACTTGCGTTTTGCTCAACCCGCGAAGTGAGATAAGCTACCAGCTCTTTTTCTCCTGACCCGTTTTCTTTGGCCTGCACTACGGCTTGCTTTATCTCTTCGTGATTTAATAACGCATGCTCTATTTCTCCCAGCTCGATCCGGTAACCCCTGATCTTTACCTGGTCGTCTTTTCTACCTATGAACGCTATATTTCCATCCGGCAGCCACCTGCCCAGATCACCTGTTTTGTAAACGCGTTCTCCTTCCCTGAACGGATTGGAGATGAACTTCTCTTTGGTCAGTTCATCTTTGTTCAAATAGCCCCTGGCCAAACCATCGCCCCCTATGCATATCTCGCCGGCTACTCCTGCAGGTTGAAGCTCTTCCTTTTCATTTAATATATATACCTGTGTATTGGCAATCGGGCATCCTACCAAGATAGCTTCCTTTTCAAAACCTATCTCCTTTACTATACATCCAACGGTCGATTCTGTTGGACCGTATTCATTAAAGATCCTTATGGCAGGATTCAGTTCTCTCAGTATCCGCACATGATCTTCTTCCAGTTTCTCTCCACCTACTATCGCTACCTGCACCTTGCTGCTTTCTAACCCAAGTTGCCCAAGCAAACTGATATGACCTGGCGTTAACTTGATACAACTTATTCCGCTCTCAAAATATTCTTTCAGGATTGCGGAAACATCTGACGTGCTCTTAAAAATAGTTAGCTCTCCACCACTGATCAGCGGCAGGCAGATACTTGTCACTGTGAGATCAAAGGATAAAGAAGTAAACAATCCAAAATTCAGCGGCGAGGAATCACTTGCATAATGTGATTGACCAAAGTTCAGGTAATTTGTCAACGACGCATGCTCCACCATTACTCCTTTAGGAT
Organism: Niastella populi; assembly: GCF_002078015.1. Taxonomy (GTDB): domain Bacteria; phylum Bacteroidota; class Bacteroidia; order Chitinophagales; family Chitinophagaceae; genus Niastella; species Niastella populi. The sequence continues at coordinate 11,032 of NZ_LWBP01000004.1, forward strand.
ACCCTGTGGAACCGGAAGTATAGATCACATAGGCAAGATGACCGGGTGCAGCTAATTTCGTTAGTGCTTCGGAATTATAATTATCCGGATCGAACTCCACATCGATGGCAAAAACTTCTCCATCATAATAATCAATATCGTAAATAAAATTGGCCTCCGTTATCAGCAGTTTTAAAGAGCTGTCTTTTACAATATACTCCTTTCGGGAAGAGGGGTATTCGGGATCGATCGGAACATAAGCCCCTCCCGCCTTTAATACACCCAGTATCGAAACGACCACCCACTCACTTCTCTCCAACTGTATTCCTACAATGTCATCTGGTTGAATGTCGTAGCTCGCTCTCAGGTAATGAGCCAGCTGATCAGACTTTTCATTAAGCTCTTTGTAGGTCAGTTGAGTATCCCCAAATACTACAGCTATATTATCAGGCGTCTTCGCAACCTGTTCTTCAAATAGGTCTGCTATCGTTTTATTTCTCTGATAAGCTACTGCCGTATCGTTAAATGTAAACAGCAGCTGATGCTTTTCTTCTTCCGATAAATAATCAATTGCCCTTAAAGATTGATCAGCATTTTGCGTGAACTCACTGATCAATTTATCAAAATGATTTACCAGGTGCTTTAACGATGCCTTGTCATAGCGGCTGGCATTGTACCTGATACTTATGTTCAATGAAACGGGCGTGGGCGCTATTAATATATTGAAATCATAGTTGCTTTGTCCAATGACTTCCATTGACTCTATGAACAATCCTTCTTCACCCCGGCTATTTAACGCCCCTTCATTTTCCAGTTCCTTTACAGCATAGTTCTCATAGATCATGATATGATTCATCAGGTGCATACCCAGTTCACTCTGGGACTGAACCTCCGACAGATTCATATAATGATGTGACGCGGTCCGGATCGATTGCTCATGCAGTGATTTTAACAACCCGACAATTGTATCGTCTCCATTGTATTGCACCCTTACCGGAATAGTGTTGCTGAACAGCCCGATCATTTCTTCCACTCCCGGTAAGTCGGCCGGACGACCTGATACCACCGCTCCAAACACCACGTCATTCGTGTTGTTATAGCGTGACAATAAGTAACCCCATACGCCTTGTAAAAAAGTATTATGGGTGATGCCTAAGCCACTGCACAGGGCATCTACTTTCCTGAACAGATCGCCACCTATCTGCAGATCTTCATGGGCTCTGGCATTGTTGGTATTTGTTGTTACCGCCCTGAATGGTATTTCCGCGGGTAACGAGTAGCCTTTAAGGTAATCTTTCCAGTAACCAAGTGAACGCTCCCTGTCGATGGCTTTTAACCAATTGATATAATCAGAATATGGCGTTACTGGCGGCAGATCTGCTGTACTGCCTTTCATTGCTGCGCTCAACAGCTCATTAAAGTCATTCATGAGCACACTCACGCACCAACCGTCCATCAGGATATGATGGTGACTCCAGATAAACTCATACGCTCCTGCCCCCAGATCAATCACATGCAGGCGCATCTGGGAACCGCTGCCCAGATCAAAGCCTCTTTCCCTGTCCTGCCGCCTGATCAGTGCTACCTGTGCCTCCCACCCTTCCTGCCTGTCAAGTTGCTGCCAGGTATAATTGCCCGGTATTTCTTTTCTTACTATCTGTAAAGATCTGCCGGCATATTCGCTAGTGAAACTGGTGCGCAAGACAGCATGTCTCGCTGTCAAAAGATCATAAGCCGCTTTTAACTTCTCTATATCCAGTGTTTTGGCCCGCACCGCCCAGGAGACCTGCTCAAAAAACACGGTACCGGAATCTTCCGCCAGCCAGTGATAATATATTCCTTCCTGGAGAGGAGATAATTCATATACATCTTCCAGTGTATTGTCTGAGTTTATTTTTGCGAGCTCTTGCTGGCTCAGTCCTTTGAAACTTAGATCCGAAGGAGTCAGGTAAGTAGTACCGGCCCTGGATAATGTTTCTATCAAAGACTGCAGGTTCTTCTTATAACTCTTCGCTATTTTTTTGATCGTTGCGGCGTTATACCTCCCCTTTGAATACCGGATCGACATACTCAGCTTTCCTTTTACCAGCATCCCCGATATCTCCAGTATCGTATCTATTCCATTTTCTTTTGATACATTTGATCCGATACCGCCTGGTGAATATGCAAATAATGAACCGGCATCATTGGATACATTCGCATCGAAGTCGCCCAGGTAATTAAAAGTGATCTGTGGAGTAAGTGTAGAGGCAAGCCCTCCCTCACTTAAGTGATTGAGAATACCATATCCAATGCCTTTATCCGGCACGCGTCGCAGATCTTCTTTTACATTTATTAAGCCCGCCGTTTGATTGGAAGCATTGGATACATCCAATACAAATGGATAAAGCGTGGTAAACCATCCTACTGTTCTGCTGATGTCTACCCCATCGATGATCTCCTCTCTGCCATGACCTTCTATCTTTACGACGACTTTATCCGTGGACAGAACTTCTTTCAGCGCAAGGCCAAGACCTGCC
>NZ_LWBP01000005.1 GCF_002078015.1 Niastella populi
CCATCCGCGCCGCAGTACAATTGCTGATGCCAATAACCGGCGCAATCCGGAGGTATTTGAAAGGATTTATCTGAAGTTACTGGCCAAATACAGTCCGGTTTTACCGGACAGCCGCAAGCGTTCCAGGAAAAACAACCTCTATATATTTGATTCTACCAGCATTGCATTATTTCAGGAGATATTAAAAGGTTCGGGATTGTCCAATAAAGAGGGGAAACGAAAAGGGGCATCAAGTACACACCCTGTTGCATGCCGGCAGCGATGTGCCAGTGATGATCCGTTATAGTGCTTCGGCAGCCTCAGATGCTAGATTTCTAAAGCAGGTACAATTGCCTCGAGGCTCAGTGGTGGTGTTTGATAAAGGCTACAGGGATTACTCTACCTATAACCGCTTTACCAGTGAGCAAATTACCTGGGTAACCAGGCATCGGGACAGTTCGATATATAAAATCACAAGATGCTGTCCTGTAAATGACTACAAAGTAAAAATGGTGTACAGAGCGACTGTCATATTGAGTTAGGACACAATCATCAAAAAAATGCAACCAAAGTAGCGGCCCGGTTGGTATATTCAAAAATTTATAAATAGAACACCGTAGTCTCTGCATCAATCCCGCAGCCACCCTGGAAGGCAACCTGGCAGCCAGCACTGATGCGGTATATAGAGAAGGACTTTTACGATTTAAAAAGTGATTACATCGTGAACAAATCAACGGCGACTGGCTTAATGGATTATCCAAATAATAACGGCAACCCGCCTTTTAATAATAACCCAAATAGCAATGTAACGGCGAACAGTGAAAAAGTATATAGATTACACCCGGTAATCAGTGGTTTTCAGTTTTATAACGGTCTTGAAGGGTTTAAAGATTACTCAACTGGAGCAAATTCTTGGGATGGAATTGATTTGATTCAAAGTAGCAGAACCAACAATCATCGGAATTACACCTGGAGTAGTGATTTGAAAGAATTGTTAACGAAGTACAAGACGGATAATAATAGAGGAGTAAAGGTTGCGACCTTTTCATATAAAAACAAACTACCAGATTAAAGCCACAGCTATTATAGGTAAAACTCTTTATACTAATTTAGTGGGTGGTAGGGGTGAGCGAATACAGAATAAAACAAAATTTAAATAGATGCCTCCATACATATATAGGATTTTCTTAGTTATATCTGTGGCTATACTTTCTTGTACTATTAAAAACAGGAAGGAGCTAGTAAAAAAGTCGAAAAACGAATATCTGCAAGGTGATGTTTTTTTTAAAGATTGGTTGAAGGATACATTGAAGGTGATAGAAAGCTTTAAAGGTGAGTATAAAGAAAAAGCATTGAAATACGAAGTGGCCGAGGACTCCTTACAACTTGATATTTTAGAAGGATATCAATTTGTGTTTAATAAAGCATATAAATCCCCGGATAAAAATATAAAATATATTATTGGCCTTTTAAAAGAGTATTCCGAACAGCCAGCATTGCCTTCAATTATTAGGTTCACTGTTCATCATACTTATTATCCGTCTGTTACCGAGGGGTTAAAAAATGAGTTTGTAGAAGAGCTTGAAGATATATCTGTTAAGTCAAAAGATACTTTAATTGAATATGGATATATCAGAGGAAGGTTAAGTAACAAATATGTAACGGTGAAAAGTAGTGGAAAGCCGAAGTTGCATTGTGAATTTGTATGGGAAAATAATAAATTACTCAAAAAAGCAGTAGGTGATTAGCCTGTCAACAAATGTATTGCGGAAATGCACTATTATCCATTTGGTTAACGATGGCTGGGATAAGTTCAAAGGCTATTGGTAGCCTGGACAACAAATATGAGTATAATGGTAAAGAGATGCAGGATTGAGAGTTTAGTGATGGTAGCGGTTTAGAGTGGTATGATTATGGTGCGAGAATGTATGATGCGAAGATTGGGAGGTGGCATGTAGTGGATCCGATGGCGGATAATTATAGAAAATGGTCGCCTTATAATTACGGAGTTGATAATCCAATAAGATTTATAGACCCGGATGGCATGGGAGTGACTGATGACTATAAACTGAAGCATGATGGGCATTTTGAACTGGTTAGAAAAACAGATGATAAAACAGATAAATTATATGCAACAAATAAAGATGGCAGTGTTAACAAGGAAAAAAGTATTGAGGTAGAAAAGGGTATACTGGATAAGCCTATGACAAGTATTATGAGTGGTGCCCGGGATCAATTCACTCAATTGGCACCCATTAAAGATAAGGGAAAGCAGACGAGTTATTTCGATTTTTAGCGAAAAACTCTGATGTAGAGTGGGGGGCTATCACAGTCGGTCATACTGGCAGCAAAGAAACACAAACAATGATCGCAACCAGTCAAAAGGTAGATAGGCTTTATCGTATGAATGTCCTTATCGATGCCAATTTGGATAAAGCAAGTACGTCAGATCTTACAATAAATGAAATAACTCATAGTCATCCTCCCGCATTTGCAAAATTTCCATCAGGATTTCCTGGGGAAGTCCCTCGGAGCCGATTGAGGGGGACAGAGAAAAAGCTAAATATGTCGAAACCAATTATAAAAAGAATTCGGTGAGATTTGGATTATATAATGGTACAACTGGAAACTACTCTTTCTTCAATTCAACGAGAATATATTACCAGGAGTAAAATGATGAAATATTATAACATCCTATTTGTATTGTTTATTGTTCTGTCATGTGGCAGTGATAAAGATGAAGGCAGTTACGAAATCCCTAATTTAAAAGATAATATAAAGGAATTCATTGAGGCAAGAAAGTGTTTCAAAAAAGACACAAAAGTTGTACGTGTTTACCTGCAAGTTAAAAGTGATACGCTGTCTGTTCAGTTGGCTGATATATATCCAGATGTTAAAAAAATTAAATATAATTTTGATACAGTTCTTTACGGGAACCGGATAATATTCACGGGCGACAGGATTAGAGGTTATTGTAAAGCGTCCGAAGTAAACCAATATCCTGCAGATCTTATTGAAATAAGTAAGAGTATAGAATGGCCTTTTATAGAGGAATTTACCAGTTGGCAATTTTTATATAAGGACGGTAAATTAATTTATAAAGTTCTTCCCTGTGTTGAGGACAAGTAATGGTTAAGCCAACCCGTAAATAAAAGATTTAGTGTTTCTAAAATATACAGTGAAGGCATTGGATCTTTATTCACCAAAAATTAATAGCTGTGCTTTTTTAAAAGCTAAACCCCGGTTAATCCGGGGTTTAGCTTTATTGTATACATATTGCAACCACTGGTAAACCCGGTCACAAAGCCCGCCTATGTTTTAATCCCTACTGTATCACCCTCTCTGTACCGTAGGCGCCGGTCTATATTCTCCTATATTTTTGGCTGTGTTCATTGCCTGAGATACAACACATATATCCTTATGCTATAATAATTATTATTGTAAAAAAAACGAAGCTATGGATGCAGCATTTGTAGTGTATTTACCTGTTGAAGCAGACCTGGAAGGTTTTCCATTCAAAATTCCTATGT
>NZ_LWBP01000006.1 GCF_002078015.1 Niastella populi
CCTGGAAGGTTTTCCATTCAAAATTCCTATGTTTGAATGGGGTGGGGAGCAACACCCGCAGGGAGAACCGGAGTGTGGTTGTGGACCTAATTTCAGGTTGAAAAAAATGAAACCCTATCCACCTGATGGTTTGGGGAAAATGCCGGCGGATTACCAGCAAGTGACCTGGCTGCGCGTTATGATAGAAGGGGAAGGGGTAGATATTTATGGGGCAAGCATTGAAGGCTTACTGGAAGAAGATTCCAAATACTCACTGGAAAAATTGTTGCAGTGTCTGCTGGCTGATCAGTCAATATGGGTGGTCTTGTTTATGCCCGACTTTGATCAACTGGATGAATGGATCCCGGGTGATATCAACATCGTGTTGGATAAATTAAAATATTCGCTGACGGTTGAAAAAACGGGTTATGTAATATGGAATGATAAAGCCGTTTAGGAATAAATGCTTTTTGGGATATGTTTGGCGTAGGCTTTTTTGCACACTTATCGCCCAAAACGACGCACTTATTGCCAAAACTGCACGGTGACTAAAAGGATTTGGGCAATTGAAACAGATTAATGATTTTTATAGGGTAATTATTTCAGGAACGATAGCGCAATAGGGCCGCGGTTCAACCATAAACACACTCGAATACCTATCCCGATGCAACCAAAACTATTCCTTCTCTCTTTAGTCATATTATGCCTGGGCTTAACCGCACGGGCGCAGGAAACCCCCTCTGCTGTTGACAAAGTAATCGATTTTCCCACCTCATTTTTTAATAAAGTACAGCATAAATATACCGGCCTCGAAGACAGGCTTACCAGGCAAACAGAAAAATACCTGAAACGGTTAGCCAAACGGGAGCGACGGTTAAAACGCAAGCTCGCAAAAGTAGATTCAACGGCTGCCCAACAACTTTTTAAAGATTCGGATCAGCAGTATGAGAACCTGATAGCATCCATTCGCTCCGACAGTCTCGTAGCACAAAAGGGCAGGGGAGCGTATATTCCCATGATGGATTCAGTTAAAACAAGTCTGGCATTTCTAAAGCAGAACAATTCTTTGTTGGGAGAATCAAAGGAAGTAAGTGATAAAGTAAAGGGATCGCTTTCCCAGGTTGACCAGTTACGTGGAAAACTACAGCAAAGCGAACAAGTAAAATCATTTATCCAGCAACGGAAGCAGCAGCTTAAAGAAACGTTGGGAAAGTATACCAATTTGCCTGATGGGATAACCAAAGAACTGGCAGATTTCAATAAACAGGCATACTACTACAGCGCTCAGCTGAAGGAATATAAAGACATGTTGAAACAGCCTGACAAGCTTATTCAGAAGGGCTTGTTATTACTGAACAAATTACCTGCCTTTACAAAGTTCATGCAACAGAACAGTGAATTGGCCAGTTTGTTCAGACTGCCCGATAATTACGGTACGCCGCAAAGCCTGGCCGGATTGCAAACCCGCTCCCAGGTACAACAGCAGATCCAGGGACAGTTAGCCGGCGCTGGTCCTAACGCGCAGCAATACTTACAACAGAACATACAAGCCGCGCAAACACAATTAAGCCAGTTAAAAGACAAGGTAAATAAACTGGGCGGTAGTGGCAGCGGCGACCTCGATATGCCCGATTTCAAGCCCAACAACCAGCGCACGAAAAGTTTCTGGCAACGGCTTGAGTATGGCACCAACCTGCAAACCGCAAAAAACAATTTCTTTCCCACCACAAGCGATTTGGGTTTGTCTGTAGGCTATAAACTTACCGATAAAAGCACGGTAGGCATTGGCGCTAGTTATAAAATGGGTTGGGGGCAGGATATAAAACATATTGCCATTACCCACCAGGGAATGGGACTGCGTTCTTACCTGGATGTAAAACTAAAAGGCAGCTTCTATGCCAGCGGCGGGCTTGAATACAACTACCAGCCCATAAGTTCCGATAGCACATCATCGAATTCGGGTATGCATTGGGATCAGATCTCCTCCTGGAATAAAAGTGGCCTTATAGGAATCAGCAAGATCGTCTCCATAAAAAGTAAATTCTTCAAAAAAACAAAACTCCAGTTGATGTGGGATTTTCTGAGCTATCAGCAGGTTCCGCGTACGCAGCCTGTTAAGTTCAGGGTGGGGTATAACTTCTAGTATTGAATGAACAGTCAATACGTGAAACCATTCAATATACTCAAACAATAATAGTGAAAAACTTTGGCAAGTTTCTCAGATCATTATGGGGCCGGCATTATAACGATATTTTATTAGCAATATGGTACCTCTCGAATGTGATCCTGTTTATATTTATGTTGTTTATAAAGTGAATGGCAATTATTTTATTGTTCTGATACCTTTAGCAGGTGGAATCTATCACCTTTTAAAAGGGTTTGCTGTAAAATGGTTATCGGTTTTCTTTATTGGATCTATTGTAATGTCTTTAGTCGTTGTGACTTATTTGGTTTTGAATAATAATGTCTGAAACTGGGAGAGATATTTGTCACGTAGTACTTTCATGCGCACTTAAATATAATCTATGTGACTAATCGATTTTTGTAAAATGTAAATGATAGTTGATTTTCGTTGTCTAATCAATTAGAAATGATTGTAGCGTAGAATGCATTGCTTAATATATTTTTGTAACATACCAAATACCTGATCCATATGCAACCAAAACCTTTGCTTGTTTTCGTATATGCCAGATTTATACTGCATCTAGTAGCGGTAATTAATACCCGCTTTCCAATAAATAAAAAACGTAAGTTCCCATCTCTAATTCTCACAATTAGTGATAATAATAAATTTCGGCCTGATGTTCAATTAAGGAGGCGAGCAAAAATTTCTGGAAGTTATTGCCCGATTATCTTTTTCACTGGTTAACCTGCCTTCGTTTTGTTAGCTTGTTACAACTTGTTGCAATTTACAAATAGTATCATAATGAGTAGTAACGACGTCAGATAGATGCCAGATATTTTTTTAGAACTGGTTGAAAATCTCGTAACCGGCGGGGAAGTGGATTATCATTGCTAATTAAGTAAATGGGGTGCAGAATCTTTGTCCTGCTATTAATTATCTATAACTATTTCGCATATGAAAGACATTTTTTCTTTAATTAAGTGGGGTAAGTATGTTTATTGCCTTATCAATTCTTTTTTATTTATATTTTTTTCAGGAAAAGTCAATAGCCAGGAGGCATATAGTCTGCCTACGGTAATTAATCCGTCACCTCAGTCTATGGCTTTTACAAGATATGGTGATTATCCAATGGCGGCTTATACCGGATTAACCGATATCTCCATCCCCCTTCATACTATCTCAGGCAGAAGACTTACCCTGCCAATGAGCATAAGTTTCCATGCATCAGGCAGGATGGCAAACGAGATCAATGGGGTATTAGGTATGCGATGGACTTTAAATTGCGGCGGGCTTGTAACAAGAACTGTGAAAGGGTTTCCTGATGAATGGAGCAATCTTTCTCCTTATGTTGTAAACCCCTCTAATGAACCATCCTTTGATGATTTGTATAGCGCATGTCCTGATGGAAGAACCCCCGGGTCGGGCAAACCATTTTACAACAGTGAGTTCGATATTTTCAGTTATGCCTTGCCTAACGGAAAACAAGGTCATTTTATTCTGAAAAGTCAGAATGGGGTAAAAGTGCCTATGCTTATTCCATACGCGCCGATCAAGATTGAAGTGGTGCCATCTGCAAATAATTACGGTTTACTTGATCGAATAGAGATAACCGATGTAGATGGCACCAAATATCATTTTGGTAAACTGGCAGTTGCAACTGAAAATGCAATTGAAAGTATTCCGGAATGGGACCACAATACACCGATACATGGAAGTATACCGACCGCATGGTATTTAACAAGTATTGTATCAAATGATGTTACAGATACAATTTCACTTACTTATTATAGCCGGTATGAGAATATGGAAACTGCTGCTCAGCATGCAAAGATCTTTGATAGGCGCAGAAGTAGTTCGGTAATATATGTTCCAGAGGAATGTGAGCATGACCCGTATTTGTGTGATATGATGTCCCGGTTGGGACCTATGTACTATTGGGAACAATCTCCGAATTTTGAAATGGAAATGGTTACAAATACCAGATATGTACCAACGCTAAATGGTGTCCAATTTAATGGCGGTTCTGTTTCATTTAATTATATCAATGATTTCTTAGATGAAATAATAATCAAAAGAGACGCCATTCCATATAAGAAGATAAAATTCAATCTTACAAACACAGGAGATGTTTTATACCATCTTGATAGCCTGACTTTTTACGGCGAAGACCAGAATATAATTAATGAGAAGTATAGTTTTGGTTATTATGAAGGTATAAGCGGATTGGATCCTAACGCAAAAAAAGATTGGTGGGGAAACTTTAGTATGTACGTTAATAATCTGTTACCCTATCAACCTGCTGAACCTGTATCATACTTTTCGAATTGGGGAGGAAATAAAGACGTTGGTTTTGTAGATGTACAACGGGCTGGTGATGCAGACAGTAAAGTGAGGGGGATGCTCAAAACAATTACCTATCCTACGGGGGGACAGACCGAATTTGTGTATGAAGGAAATAGGTACAATTATGGCGATGCAGCCGGTTTAAGGATAGCAGAAATAAAATCTAATCCTGTTTTTGGAAAAACTATTCATAAGACCTATAAATATGGGATTAATGAAAATGGATATGGATATATAAATGAATATTTAAGGCCAGGTTCTAACTCCCGCAAAGAGTTATCGGTGGTAGAAAGTAATGCCATGCATTATTGGGAATATACAGCCCTTATAGGGGGGGATCACCCTTTCCCCTGGATAATGTATGAACAGATGGGTTTTCGGATGCGGGATTACCTGTCTGACCCCTATATAACTTTTGATTTTGAAGGCAGTCAGGTGAAATACGATGCCGTTACAGAATATGTGATGGAAGACGGGTATCCAAAACAAAAAACACAAAGTCTTTATAGCTGGGGAGATAATGCACAATTAATCGATTTTATAGTTCACGATCAAAATGAACCAATTTATTATCCCAGGAAATTTTCAGATCCGCAGAATGCATGTTTAAAGCCAGTAATGACGGGTAAAACCACTTACAAATATTCGAATAATCAATTTGAGCCGGTAAGAAAAGAAACCTATGGATATGGGTTCCTGGAAAAAGATGAAGCCTGGGATATGCCTGTTTATGCTCATACCAGTGTTGCCTGGGCGAGATCAGGGTCTGACGGAGGTGATCACTATAATACCATGAAGAATTATCATAATACTGATTGCAGTGTTTATGGATATGGGTACCGAAAATATAAGTCTGGTAGCCAGGTGTTATATAATACTACGATTGAAGAATTTACGCCTGCCGGAACAATTGTTACACAAAAGAATATGGATTATGAAGATTTTAACCATCTTTTGCGCAGCGAAGAAGTTACAAATAGTAAAAATGAAGTTGTAAAAACAACCTACAGTTACCCGAAAGATTTTGAATCTATTTCACCTTATAACGAAATGGTAAACCGGAATATTATTAACCCGATAATAGAACAGGTACAAGTAAATACAAGTTTAAACAAAGAAGTAGCAAGAACTAAAACCAACTATAATCTGTGGCAAAGCAATACACTTATTCAACCTGCAACTATACAAAGGTCAATATATGGAAATGCCTTGGAAACAGAAGCCGCCATTAACGAATACGATATTAAGGGTAATATTCTACAAGTTACCGGAAAGGATGGTGTAGTGACAGCATATGTATGGGGCTATGATCAGAAATATCCTGTGGCGAAAATTATTGGAAGCTCGTATGCCGATGCAATATCTCAAAGTGGAGTTGACCTGGCCATCGTTAATAATGCCACGTTATCCGACGCAACAATAAGAGCTGAGTTACATAAACTGAGAACGCTGGCAAATTGTTTTGTCAGTACCTACACTTATAAGCCAATGACAGGCATGACAAGTGAAACCGATCCCGACGGCAGAACCATTTATTACGAGTATGACCTGTTTGGCAGGCTCTCGCTGACCCGTGACAAGGATAACAACATTTTAAAAAAATACGCCTATGATTACCAGGGGCAATGTACAACCTGTGGCGCCATGTCCAGCGCAAATTGGCAGGCAACCGGCAACACACGCGCCAAACCTTGCGAGGCCAATACCGCCTTCTATGGTCCGTATCGCCAACGGGAAGAAAAGGATATGAACCCGGTCAGCCCCACCTATAACCAGAGTCGTTGGATAGATTTCCTTACATATAATGAAGCCCTTTATGAAAGGAACGAACAATATTGGGTGAACACGTCCACACCACCGAGATGCATACAGGTTGGCGGACAGAATACGGGGGAGCAGGAACAGGAACAAGTGTACCTTGATCCAAACCCCTGTCACAACTATAATAACGCCATTCGCTGGAAGAATGCCGGCACGAATACCAATTCTTGCCCTCTGCCTCCGGTTTATAGCAGCAGCGACCTTAGTGGTAACTACTATTCTTCTTTGTGTTCATCTCCCGCCGAGCCTGATCCTATATATGTTCCCGTACCTGCAGGGATGTTCACTTCTACTATTTCGGTTGCCGATGCCGATCAACAGGCCTCGCAGTATGCTCAACAGTATGCCGATGATCACGGAACATGTACTGTGCCACCAATTACACTCAACTTTATAAATAATGCCGGTGGTGGTTTTACGATAACACTTACCGATGTGAATACAGGACAGGAATACTCGTTGCAGTCGATGAATGGAAGTAATGCTTACTTACAAAATCTTCCCCAGGGAACTTACCACATATATATATCGCCGTCCGAAACCGATGAAATATACTACGAGGTGGGTTGCAATTATTTTACTTCCGGCGCTGGCGACTTGTATCTTGATGATATAACAATTAACAGCACCTGTAATACTATAACAGCCAACTAACGTGGATTATTATGAGAATAATAAACAAACACCAAAGTTTCTATCTTAAATACATCCTGGCGTTGCTTTGCTCAATCGCAGCATATACCGCCGATTGCCAGAGTATATATGATCATTCGTTTAGGGATGTCAATAATAGGAACGTTCAACTTAAGGATTTTGCCGGTAAAAAACTCCTTTTTATCATCCTGCCGGTGAGTGCAACTGATTCACTTGTTGCACAATTAAAAAACTTTGTGGCAAGCTATGGCGATAAAGTGCGGGTGATTGGAGTGCTATCGCAGCAAGATGGTCATTCAAAGAGCGGGAAAACTGATATAATGAACAGCTATCAGAAAAGCGGCATACTGATCACGGAGGTGATGGGTTCAAAGAAAGGCAATGGCCAGTCGCCGCTTATGAAATGGCTGACCACCAAAAATGAAAACGGGCACTTTGATATGGATGTAAAAGGGCCTGGCCAGAAATTCTTTGTGAACGAACAGGGGAAACTATATGCCGTTCTTGGGCAGCTACCGCTGTCGTCCCCTTTCATCAACAAAATAATTAATGCCACAGATAGTGGTCAGCAGCCTATGCCGGCACAACAGAAAATTAAACCTTAAAAAACCAGAGCATGAGAAATATTATATACATGCGGATTATTATAAGAATAATAATTTTTGTCATACCAGTTGCGGGGTTAGCACAGCACCAGCCCGGTGCATATCCTGGTAACAATCCAGCCAGTTTTGTACGGACCTGGTCGGCCACAGCACCTTTACAGGATGCCAATGCTATAATCAACCGCCCTTTGAATGAGGTGCAGCAGACAACTCTTTATGTTGACGGACTGGGCCGGCCGCTACAGACCGTGATCCTGAAAGGATCGCTGGCCACCAACGATAGCCAGAACCCCACTGACATAGTGGCGCCAGTGGAATATGATGCCTTCGGTCGTGAGGTTTACAAATGGAAACCTTACCCTTCAACCGAAAAAAATGGCTTGTTCAAAACCGATCCCTTTGGCCAGAAGCAGGTTATTATGCATCAGGAGTTTGGCGCACAGGGCGAAACTTTTTTCTACGAGAAGACGGACTATGAGTCTTCGCCATTAAACAGGCCACAAAAAACATATGCTCCGGGCAACAGTTGGGTAGGAGCAAACCGAGGTGTAGAAGTAAAGTATTGGATAAATACCGCAAATGATGCTGTACGGATCTGGAA
>NZ_LWBP01000007.1 GCF_002078015.1 Niastella populi
AGCTCTGTTTGTTGATATTTGTTTTTCTTTTCTATTTCTTTTTTAAAGGATATAGTCCGCAGATAAATATATTCAGTTTGTTATTCCCTGTTTCAGTCTTTTTTATGGCTATATTGGGATTGGCACTAGGCATGATCATTTCTGCTATGACTATCAAATACAGAGACCTGACATTTTTAGTAACGTTTGGCGTACAGTTGCTTATGTACGCTACTCCTATTATTTATCCATTAAGCAGCGCTCCTGAAAAATATCGTTGGTTAATTGAACTAAATCCCATGACAAGCATAGTTGAAACTATGCGATTTGGTTTACTCGGAAAGGGAAGTTTTTCGTGGCAAGGATTGGGATATAGTTGCCTTTTTTCTTTTATAGCATTAATCATTGGTGTTGTAATTTTCAATAAGGTCGAAAAGAATTTTGTAGATACGGTATAAATTAAAATATAGACTGTTAATACAAGGGCTCAAATGATTATGGAACCTTCAAAGGATCGGCTCAAAATCATAATTATGTAATCGATAATGTTACAAAAGTCATGAACGGAAAGAATAATATACAGTTCAAATCAAAAGTAATTTTCCCTGATGAGCATTGCCGTTAAAGTAGAGAACCTGTCAAAAATATACCGACTTGGCGAAATCGGGACCGGAACGATCAGTCACGACTTACAAAGGTGGTTTGTAAAATTGCGTGGCAAAGAAGACCCATTTTTAAAGATCGGGGAAACAAATGACAGAAGCCGCCAGGGCGGCAATATTGTTTATAGTTTAAAGGATATTGACTTTGAAATAAACAAAGGCGATGCTGTAGGTATAATTGGCAGAAACGGCGCAGGAAAAAGCACACTGTTAAAAATATTGTCAAGGATTACATCCCCAACAACCGGGCGGGTAAATATCAAAGGTCGTGTTGCAAGCCTTTTGGAAGTAGGAACTGGGTTTCATCCTGAATTAACAGGAAAGGAAAATATATTCCTGAACGGTGCAATGCTGGGAATGAATAAACGAGAAATAGCTGCCAAGCTGGATGAAATTATTGACTTCAGCGGTGTTGAGCGTTATATAAATACTCCGGTTAAACGCTATAGCAGTGGAATGTACGTTCGTCTAGCATTTGCAGTTGCAGCGCATTTGGAAAGTGAGATACTCATCGTCGATGAAGTTCTCGCTGTGGGTGATGCCGAATTTCAAAAAAAATGTCTTGGTAAAATGGAAGAGGTGAGCAGAGGTGACGGCAGGACGGTGCTTTTTGTAAGCCATAACCTCGGTTCAATAATGGAGCTTTGTAATCAGGGAATATTTTTGATCAACGGTCAGAAAAGCGTACAGGATAAAATCGAAAATGTAATTGCGAAATATCAGGAAAAAGGTCAAAACGAAATCGCTTTGTTCGATGAATACCTTGAATATGTTAAAGCTTCTCAACAAGCCAATGAGATTGTAATTGAGGCGAAGTATAATACCAAAAAAGAGTTAGATATACCATGTTTGGGTTTTGTTATTAAGAATAGCATGGGAATACCTATAGTGGCGTCAAATCCCTTAATAGATCTTGTAGATTTTTCTGATAAAAAAATGGGCAACAGCGGTATAGTAAAGGTTGTATTAAAAGAACCAAAATTGTTCGACGGTACTTATTATATTTCAATATGGTTTGGAAATTCCTTTGAAGAATTTCTGGTAGCTGAAGATTGTATTGCCCTAAACATTCAGGGAATGAGTAATCAAAAACAATATAATTCGCATAAAGTAGGAAATGTGTTGCCGACCTGTACCTGGAATTTTTACAATT
This sequence comes from Niastella populi, assembly GCF_002078015.1. Taxonomy (GTDB): domain Bacteria; phylum Bacteroidota; class Bacteroidia; order Chitinophagales; family Chitinophagaceae; genus Niastella; species Niastella populi. The sequence continues at coordinate 1,795 of NZ_LWBP01000007.1, forward strand.
ATAAATAGTAAACAATGAAATTAGACCGTGAAGTAAATGATTATTTGACTGGTACTAAATTTTCCAGTGGCCTGCTTATTAATATTGCGAAAAAAGAAAAAAATACTATTAGGAGACTTGAGTACCTCAAAGAACTTGTCCTTGGAAAGAAAGTCATTCATTTGGGATTTACCGATCATACACCGCTGATCAAGGATAAAATAAAGCAAAATATATGGTTGCATAAGATACTGGTTGACGCAAGCGAAAAGTGTGTAGGTGTCGATGTTAATTGTGAGGCAGTTGAATACGTAAGATCGGAAATAGGAATAAATGATGTTTACTGTCATGATATCACTTCCGATGTGCTTCTGGAGCCACTATGTGCGGAAAAGTGGGACTACCTAATACTCGGCGAGCTGCTGGAACACATAAATAACCCTGTTTCTTTTTTAAGTGATATCAACGACAAATACGGGAATTATTTCAAAGAAATTGTAATAACAGTTCCTAATGCATTCGATTTAATCAATATCAGGCAAATCTTTAAAAGAAAAGAATTTATTAATACCGATCATCGGTTTTGGTTCACTCCTTATACGCTTTCAAAAGTAGTAAGCGAAGCAGGGTTCGAAATAATAAAATTCCATTTTTGTCAGTCATATCTGCCCAAAAGTTATTTTAGTAGACTGCTTATTAATATTTATCCCAATCTCCGTGAAGGATTGATACTTCATGCGAAAAGTACCCGATCAGTAAAATGAAACTTTTATTTTTTACAGAATCTTACCCTTACGGGTATGGTGAATTATGGAAAACAAATGAATTGAATGTTTTAAAAAATTTCTTTGAGCATATAATAGTGATTCCACTATCTTTTGCAGGAAACAGAACTCCTGTTCCTTTTATTAATGGGATTGAGTATGTAGAACCGCTTTTTCAGAGTGATTTTCCAGTTGTTAGTAGTAAACAAAAAATATTATCGGTTTTTTTTTCCCGCCATATTGGACATTTTCTTAAAGAAGCGTGGACAGAAAAAGTCTACCTGTCTTTAGATAAAACAAAAAAATGGCTAGAGGAAAGTTTTAAAATCATATCAATTACGGATAACAGCAGGTTTCGTCAGCTTATCAAAAGCGTTGATAAAAATTCGGTTGTATATTTCTATTGGGGAAGGGGAATCAGCGAAATTATGGCGGTAATGAAGCCTAAATCTTATAAGACCGTATCAAGATTTCATGGCTATGATCTATATCGCGAAAGGAATAACGGTTATATTCCTTATCAGCGGGCACAGATAAAAAATATCGATTTTTCCCTGGCATGCTCACATATAGGTATGAAAACCCTGCAACGTTATCACCCATTTTTAAGAAAAAAAATTAGCGTAGCACGGATAGGTACAATCAGTAAGGGGTTGAGCGTGCCATCAACTGACGAATATTTGAGAATTGTTTCTTGCTCGTTTCTTCATAAGGTGAAAAGGGTCGAAATAATAGCAGAAGCAATGAAGTACCTGAACATTAAGGTACAGTGGACCCATATCGGTGGAGGCGAGGGATTGATGGAAATAAAGAAAATTGTTGATGAAGTGGGCGATAATGTGCGAATAAGTCTTCAGGGCTCAATGTCAAATGAAGAAGTGATTTCTTATTATGTTAACAATCAAGTAGATCTTTTTATAAATGTAAGCGAATCGGAAGGGGTTCCAGTTTCAATAATGGAAGCCCTTGCAGCAGGAATACCAGTAATGGCGACAAATGTGGGTGGCACTTCGGAAATTGTCAATGAAAAGTCAGGAATATTGCTTCCTGCAGATATTACACCTCGGGGTTTAGCCGGTGAAATCGAAAAATTTAGTGCCTTTAGTAGAGAGCAGAAAGACGAAAAAAGAAAATGGGCATTTGAAAAATATAATGAAATGTGTAATGCCGAAAAATTGGCTAAAGAGTTTGCTACTTTTTTATTGAACTAATCACAAACTATTTATTTGACGATAGGAATCATTGATATAGGAGTTGGTAATTTGGGCTCAATTCGCAATATGCTTGAAAGAATTGGTGTGAAAGCCATGGCCATTAATGACATCTATGGGTTTAATTCTTGCAATAAGATAATTTTGCCAGGCATGGGGTCTTTTGATAAATGTATGATAGCGCTCAATCAATCAGGGCTTAGAGAAGAGTTGGAATATCAGGTGCAATCACTTAAAAAGCCATTTCTTGGCATTTGTGTAGGCCTTCAAATGCTTACCCGTTCCAGTGAAGAGGGAGTTGAAAAGGGATTGAACTGGATTAATGGTGAAACTGTACGATTTGATCGGTCAAGGTTAACCATCAATGAAAAGATTCCAAATATGGGTTGGCTCGATATACATTTTGCCAACAAACAGCTTCTTTCTGATAACTTACAAGACTCGCGATTTTACTTTGCTCATTCGTATCATGTGAAGGTAGATAAAAGCGAAAATGAGTGGATAAATGCTTACTATGGATATGCTTTTGTTGCTGGAGTGGTAAGCGGAAATATTTATGGTGTTCAGTTTCATCCGGAAAAAAGTCACAAATTCGGGATGCAATTATTAAAAAATTTTGCTGAATTGACCTAATGCGAAGAATTAGAGTTATACCGGTATTATTATTACATAGGGGCGGTTTATACAAAACGGTGAAGTTTAATAAGCCAAATTACGTAGGAGACCCCATCAACGCTATAAAAATTTTTAATGAGAAGGAGATTGATGAAATTGTGATCTTAGACATAGATGCAAGCAGGGAAAACCGGGGGCCAAATTTTGAACAAATCGCAGAATTGGCTGGTGAAGCATTCATACCTCTTGCCTATGGAGGCGGAATAACTGATCTGGAACAGATAAAAAAGCTGTTTTTAACCGGCGTTGAAAAAGTCATTCTTAATCATTCAGCATTTAGTCAACCTACTTTGATTTCTGACGCTGCAAAACGTGTAGGCAGTCAAAGCGTTGTCGCGAGTATTGATTATAAGAAAAACTTTTTCGGCAAGGCTACTGTTTATATATCTAATGGAACAACCTCCACCAAACAGAAAGTACTGGATTATGCACGTAAAATGGTGGACTATGGTGCAGGGGAGCTTATATTAAATAGTATAGAACGAGACGGAACGTATAACGGATACGATTTGGAAATGATTGAAATGGTTAGTAAGGCTGTTTCAGTTCCTGTGGTTGCTGTTGGCGGAGCATCAAAAGTGGAAGACTTTAGGTTGGCCGTTGAGGCTGGTGCCTCAGCGGTAGCGGCCGGTAGTATGTTTGTTTACCAACGACCCCATAACGCCGTTTTGATAAATTATCCAAATCAGGCAATATTAAAACAAGAAATATTTGATAGAATATGATGGTTACAAGTAAAAACGATCCTAACTATAGACAATGTTCTCTTAGTGTAATGGATAATATTGCTGACCCTACTATTTATTTTGATGATAAGGGTATTTGTAATTATTATTATGGATATAAAGAAGCAGAAAAAAACGGGATATTGACAGGTAGAGAGGCGGAAATGAAAATTTCGGAAGTTGTTCGGCTGCTTAAAGAGAAAGGCAGGAATAAAAAATATGATTGTATCATAGGTGTAAGTGGGGGTATTGACAGTACTTATTTATCGCTTAAAGCAAAGGAGTATGGCTTAAGAGTGCTTTGTGTACATTTTGATAATGGCTGGAACTCTGAATTGGCCGTAAAAAATATTGAAAATATTGTTTCAAAATGCGGATTTGATTTATATACCTATGTTATCGATTGGGAAGAGTTTAAAGATATACAACTGGCTTATTTTAAAGCTGGTGTTATTGATATAGAGGCGGTAACGGATATAGCAATATTTGATAGCCTGGATAGAATTTGCGCCGAGAAGAATGTAGGATTTATTTTAGACGGCAGGAATATTTGTACTGAGCAAACATTGCCTTCCTGCTGGATCAATAAAAATCCAAATAATTTATACGCTATCCATCAAAAATTTGGGAAAATTCCATTGAACAGGTATCCTGCCAAATTTAAAGATGGGAAATACCTTCGTCCAAGGGGAAGCTATGAAAGTATTCCTTTATTAAATTATCTGGATTATAATAAAAAAAGGGTAAAGGAGATCATCGCCCGTGAATTAGGCTGGAAGGATTATGGCGGTAAGCACTACGAATCTGTTTTTACCAGATTCTACCAGGGGCATATATTACCTGAAAAATTTAAGGTAGACAAAAGAAAGGCGCATTTAAGCAATTTGATTTTTTCAGGTCAATTGACTAAAGAAGAAGCATTATTAGAATTGGAAAAACCTGTTTATCCTGAAGGGCAGTTAGAAATAGATAAGACATTCGTTCTAAAGAAATTGGGATTTTCAAAAGAAGAATTTGATGCTTATATTAATGCACCCAGCTTCTCCCATGAATATTATGGTAATAATTCGGATACCTACCAGACAACGTATGTAAAAGCACGCCACTTCTTTGGCAGAATAAAAAGAAAACTATTTTCATAATATTAGTAACAATAATTTGAAAAAGACAATCCGTTTTGCTCTCGTTGGCTGCGGTCGAATTGCCCATCGCCACGCAGAGCATATTAATCAGGTCGGAATTTTAGCAGCAGTTTGTGACAATGTTTCTTCTAAAGCAGATGAATTGGCCTCAAAGTATGGAGCAAAGGCCTATTATGAATTGGAAAGCATGCTGAAGAATGAAAAAGAGATCGATGTCATATCCATTTGCTCCCCTAATGGTTTACATGCTGAGCATGCAATTCAGGCATTAAATGCAGGTTTCCATGTGTTATGTGAAAAACCTATGGCTATAGATGTGAACGATTGCGGAGAGATGATAAAAGCCGCTGAAAAAGCCAACAAGCGGTTATTTGCTATAAAACAAAACAGGTTTAATCCGCCGGTAGAAGCCGTAAAAAATGCTATTGATGCGGGCAAATTAGGCAAAATTTATAGTGTACAATTAAGTTGCTTCTGGAACAGAAATGAAGATTATTATAAGAACTCCTGGAAAGGCACAAAAGATCTGGATGGGGGAACATTATATACACAGTTCAGTCATTTCGTTGATTTGTTGTATTGGATAATAGGAGATATAAAAGAAGTGGAAGCTTATACGGCTAATTATGCGCATAAAGGTATTATTGAATTTGAAGATACCGGAGTAGTAATCATGGAATTTTATAATGGCGCTATTGGTACCATAAATTATACTGTAAATAGTCACGAAAGAAATATGGAAGGCTCTCTCGTTATTTTTGCTGAGAAAGGAACAGTAAAAATTGGAGGACAATATTTAAATGAATTGGAATATCAGAATATTCGTGATTTTAAAATAGAGAATCTTGCTGAAGGTAATAAGGCCAATAATTATGGTACTTACCAGGGTTCTATGAGTAATCATGATAAAGTGTATCAAAACCTTATTGATGTATTAACAAATAATGGGAGTATTTCCACAAACGCGTTTGAGGGATTAAAGACAGTGGAGATCATAGATAAAATATATAATAAAGCAAAAAAGGCATGAATCCGTTTTGTGAATTAGTATTAATAGTAAGACTTTTTTAGTAACTAATACAGGCAAAGTATAAGATAAAACATGCTTTTTAATTCGATTAATTTTGCTATTTTCTTGCCCATAGTTTTTGCGCTTTATTGGCTTTTACAAAATAAGAATCTACTATACCAGAATATTTTACTACTTATTGCCAGCTATTTTTTCTACGCCTCCTGGGATTGTCGTTTTCTGTTTTTACTGATATTCTCTACACTATTAGATTATTTCACAGGAATTAAAATGTATGAAGCCAGGAAGCCGGGCATGAAAGCTTTTTGGTTTTGGCTAAGTATTGGTATCAATCTTGGCTTTCTTGGTTTTTTTAAATACTACAATTTTTTTGCTGACTCATTTGCTGAAAGCCTTTCTCTTTTAGGAATAAAAGCGAACTTTTGGACTTTAAAAGTAATATTACCTGTTGGCATATCTTTCTATACATTCCATGGCCTGTCTTATGTAATTGATATTTATAAAGGAAGAATAAAGCCGGAAAGAAATTTTATTGATTATGCTGTTTTTGTAAGCTTTTTTCCGCTTCTTGTAGCGGGGCCGATTGAACGGGCAACGCATCTTTTGCCACAGATCAAATCTGGAAGAAAATTTGATTATACAAAATCAGTAGACGGCTTAAGACAAATTCTCTGGGGGCTTTTTAAAAAAGTAGTTATTGCTGATAATTGTGCAGAATATGCAAATAATATTTTCAACCATTCTTTAAATTATTCGGGCAGCACTCTATTGATAGGAGCGATATTTTTTGCATTTCAGATCTATGCTGATTTTTCGGGCTATTCAGATATTGCACTGGGAGTCGCCCGGCTTTTTGGAATAGATCTTTTACGAAACTTCTCTTTTCCTTATTTTTCAAGGGACATTGCTGAGTTTTGGAGGCGTTGGCATATATCTTTAACCACCTGGTTTAGAGACTACCTCTATATCCCATTAGGTGGAAGCAGAGGCGGAACATGGATGAAGGTTAGAAATACGTTTATTATTTTTATAGTAAGTGGTTTTTGGCACGGAGCTAACTGGACATTCATTTTCTGGGGAGTATTAAATGCCATTTATTTTTTACCCTTACTTCTGTTAAATAGAAATCGTAATAATCTGGAAATAGTGGCACAAGGCAGATATTTCCCAACTGGTAATGAACTTATCCGTATAGCATCTACATTTAGTTTAACTGTTTTGGCCTGGATATTTTTTCGCGCCGAAAATGTTGGGCACGCGCTTTCTTATATCAGAAAAATATTTTCCCTTTCTCTGTTTTCTAAGCCAGAAGGCGTTGCTTTTATAGGGTCTAATCAGCCCTGTGCAATAGTGTCTGTCGTTATTTTTTTTATTCTTATTGAGTGGGCTGGGCGCGAGCGGCAATTTGCACTGGCTCATTTAGGCTTAAAATGGCCCGGGGTTTTAAGATATAGCTTTTATTTGGCGATAGGCTTATTTATTTTCTATTTTGCGGGATCCAAACAGCAGTTTATTTATTTCCAGTTTTAAGCATGAGAAAATTAATAAGCAAGTTTTTTTTATTTCTAATAGCTATAACTTTATTAATTGCAGCGCTGCTTTATTTTTCAAACAGAATAATTAATGATGGAAATTACTTTTCGTTAAAAAGCAATTCAAAATACGTTGTATTTGGACATTCCCACCCAGCGTATGCTTTTAATGATTCTTTGATTGAAAATTTTGTAAACTATGCTCAACAGGGGGAGTGTTACTTTTATACATATTTTAAAGTAAAAAAGATATTAGAGAACAATAAACGTATTGAGACGGTTTTTATCGATTTTTCTAATAACCAGATTGATAAACGGATGGACGATTGGATTTGGAGTGACAGGTTTTTAGATGAAAATTGTCCCGATTATATGCCATTCCTGGGTTTCGAAGATCTGAAAATATTAATCAGGAATAATTGGCGGGGATTACTGGAATTGCAGAATATTTCATTGAGATCAAATGTTTCATTTTTTTATGGAAATGAAATGAATTATTTCAAAAGCAAAAATGCTATCGGCTATTTGTATAGTGACCGCCAAAAGGCCGATTCACTTATTAAAACGATACCGGTTCAAAAAAGTAATATTAAAGCGGATACTGGCATTTCAGAAATCAATATTCACTATTTGGAAAAGATACTTGACCTGTGTACTGCTAACAAAGTAAAAGTTTACCTTATAAGAACACCCATACATTCAAGATCTGGCGAATTATTAAATGAAGATAAATTTCAGCAGATTTTAAGTTCAAGATTTAAGACCATTGAGTTTCTTGATTTTAAAAGATTTCCATTAGCAGATGCCGAATTCGGCGATTTGGAACATCTGAATTATAAAGGTGCAGAAAAGTTTTCGCTATTTTTTAATCTGTTAATGAAAGAAAATGTTCTCGCACAATCGGAAAAACAAAAGTTTATTGATAAAGAAATGGTAAAAGAATGAAAATTCCCTTTGTTGATTTAAAAGGCCAGTATAAAAGTATTCAACCCGAAATTGATGCTGCAATTCATCAAATACTTAATGAATCAGCCTTTATTGGTGGAAAGCCTGTTAGAGAGTTTGAATCAAAATTTGCTGAGTTGTATGGTGTAAAAAATGTAGTGGGCTGTGCCAATGGCACCGATTCTTTATACATTATTATGAAGATGCTGGGAGTTGGAGAGGGGGATGAAGTAATTACGGTGGCCAATAGTTGGATATCATCCTCAGAAACTATTACTCAAACAGGAGCCCGCCCCGTTTTCGTTGATATTCATCCTGATTATTATAGTATGAACGAAAACCTTTTAGAAGCAGTAATAACTAAAAAAACTAAAGCAGTTATTGCAGTGCATTTGCAGGGCCAAATGTGTGCTATTGATAGTATAAAAGAAATTTGTGACCGGCATGGTATTTTTCTGATAGAAGATTGTGCCCAGTCGCATTTTTCAGCATATAAAAATGTACGTGCAGGATTGACTGGAATTGCAGGTTCTTTCAGTTTTTATCCCGGTAAAAATCTGGGAGCTTATGGTGATGCGGGGTGCATTATTACAAATGACGATGCACTGGCAGAAAGATGTCGCATGTATGCAAATCATGGCGCTCTTGTAAAACACCATCATAAAATGGAAGGAATTAACAGCCGTCTGGATGGATTGCAAGCTTCTATTTTAAGTGCCAAACTTACTTATATTCTGCAATGGACTGAGCAACGTATTGCATTAGCAAAAAACTATAACAGCTTGTTGAAAGATATTTCCGGACTTGTTACTCCTGTTATCAGGCCCGGCAGTAAGCATAGTTTTCACTTATATGTAGTGCGGGCATCCAATCGGGACGGATTAATGACCTATTTAAAGGAACGGGGTATTGAATGTGCTATTCATTATCCAACCATACTGCCATTGTTACCAGCTTATCAGTATCTCGGGAAGACGGCTGCTGATTTTCCAATAGCGTATGAGTATCAACAACAAATACTTAGCCTGCCTTTATACCCTGAGTTGACGAATGATCAGCAACTGTATATTGCCAAAATAATCAGCGACTTCTATTGCCATGACAGGGGCAAAAATTCATTATAACTTTGCGGTTGAAATAAATAATTAAAAGTTGGAATTAAATAATAAAACTATACTGATTATTTCTACGGACGAATGGGGTGAGATGTTTCTATCCAAACATAATTATGCTATTGAACTAAGTAAAAGAGGCAATAGAGTATTTTTTATAAATTGTCCCGATCGTGATCGTGTATTAAGAAGAGGAAAAATTAAAATCGTCTCAACGAAGTATAAAAATGTAAACGTTGTTCAACATCGCTTATTTTTCCCTTATTTTTTCAAATATGACTATCCCGGCCTATATAATTTTTTGATATGGTTTCATATAAAAAGAATCCTTAGTAAGATAGATGTTAAACCTGATATAGTATGGTCTTTTGATTTATCGAATGCAATTCCGTTAAATCGTTTTCCTCAAGCCTGCTTAAAAATTTTTATGCCTGTGGATGAACCTTTTCATGATTATTCAATAAAAGCGGCAAAAGGGGCAGATATTATTTTTTCCGTTACCAATGAAATTCTGGACAAATATAAAATGTTCAAAGTCCCTAAATATTTCGTTAATCATGGGGTTTCTGAACATTTCATTAATGATAACATTGATACAACGATAAACACTCCCATGCGGATAGGATATTCCGGGGGATTACTAAGGCATGAAATTGACTGGGAAACATTTTTTACTATCATTAAAAGCAACCCGGATAAAACATTTG
>NZ_LWBP01000008.1 GCF_002078015.1 Niastella populi
AACTTTTGCTTTTTTCATAATTGAATTGCTTCTTAATACAAAAAGCTAAACTTTCCATTGAATTTAATGCCAGCCTTAATTGTCCACAATCAAGGCTGGCAGGCTACAACCTCAAATGTGGAATCCGGATTGGTTCTATATACCAATTGTAAATTACAAAAGATAGAGTAGCGATTTGATACAGAGAAGTAGCGATTCGATATTATTTTCTTCCTTTATATTCCTTATTTAAGCAATGGCTATTTTTTTTGTGCCCGATATTCATTACACAAAAAACCTGGTGCAGTGCGGGCAATATGATGAGGGGCGCGTGGTAAATGAAGGCAAAGATGCATTGGAATATACCAGTCGTATTCCCAATTTCTTAATCATTTTTTAAAAGGGAAACCTGCGCCAAAGTAGAAAATGGATGGTATCACATGTGCAAGCAAGATTAAAAGGTATTGAAGATGGTTTTTAAAAACGAATGGGAACTATTGCCTCTTCAATAGTTCCCATTTAAAATGATCTCTTAAAAGCGATGTCTTATAACCGCTCGTGCCACCTTCCTACTTTTTAAAGCTTTGTATTTCATACTTAAATTGCACCTTTTCTAATTTTAAGAGAGAATGAAAATTACTTGATTCTTGTCGATACTTTGAAATTCATTTCGAAGTAACAGACCAAGTCGGTTCGTTGTTTTTCATTTTGTTAAGATTTCCAACAATTTCCGGATCCTCAGGTCTAAGTTTTGCAGCTCTCTCCTGCCATACCAAGGCAATTTCCCTTTTACCAAGTTTATAAAGAATGTTGGCATAAGTATCCATATAAGTATAAAAGGTAGCTCCTGCAAGGTCGTGTCTAAATGATTCTTCCATCCAATAAGCCAACCGCTTTAAAATAGCTGTATCCGTTGCTTTTTCAAAGGTATACCAACAATCATTGTTAAGATTCCAACAAACACCGGGATCATTAAGATCTTTTTTTGTATACGTTGCATCTATTTTTTTTATCTGTGCCTTACTATACTCTTCCCAATTTTTTGTCATCGAATACCACCAAACTTTTGCATCCATAGTTATCCGATCTGCATAATAGGAATTAAACCTAGTAGATATGGTTGCTAGTAATGAACCCCAATCAGGTTGATGTACAATACCTCCTTTTCTCACAGTATCACGTGCGGGAATACCTAAAGGAATGAAAAACATTTCCCTCATTATAGTAGGTGTAATTGTATTCTGAACATAATCTTTATCATTCATCTTAGCATTTATCTTTTCTGAATTCTCGTAAAATATTTTAAAAGGTAGTGATTTAGTATTTCTAATAAATTCCCCTACAAATTCAATATTATCCCTGGTAAACAGTTTCGCCTCTGGCAATTCTTTAATATATTTTAAAGCTATTGCCATAGCCTTATCTGTTTCTTTAAACTCTTTTAAAAACTTTAAATTATCCGGAGTATTTAAGATTGAAGCAGGGATTCTATTTAAATAATCTTCTGCAATTTTTTTGGCTAACTCGCTGCCTGAGAATCTCAAAGCCCTGGCAATCCCTTTCATTTCAGAAGTGTCCATTACACCTGGTTTAAAGTCAGCAAGCATTTTGTAAAATTGCTTCTTTGGATTCTGTGCATCTTTTCCCAATGCAATAAATTGCTGAGGATTAAGTAATCCACTAGCTTTATGCAGGGGGCTACCATCTGGCGCAAGAAAAATAAATGTGGGAAAAGCAAAAACATTGAAGTTTTTCTGAATAAATTCAGCGTCGCCATACCACCCCATCGTGTATTGATCATCTTTTTCTGTTCTGTCCATTTGAACTTTTAGGCTCAAAAACTTCACATTAAAAAAATTCCCGACTTCCTTTGATGTGTACACTTGATTATCCATTACTTTACAAGGACCGCACCACGTAGTAAAACAATCAATAAAAATATATTTGTTTTCGGCTTTAGCCCTCATCAAAACATCTTTCCAACTTCGCAAGGTTGTTTCAAACTTAATTCCTTGAGCTTCCTGTGCCCCACACATAAAAGGAATGAATATAAAAACATACAATAATTGCTTCATGACAAATAGAGCTTTTAGATAGTACTTTTTGGGCATTTTTTGAATGTTACCTCTTTCCAAATAAAAGATTTAATTGGCCATTTTAATATCCAAGGTTTTGATTCAGATTCGAATTCCTCTGCAAATCGGCAAGTGGAAGTGGATATAATTGATCCGTTGATTCCCAGGTTCCACCCTTTTGAACAGTAACAATGGCCATTATGACATCAACATTGTTAGTGCGCTTTAAATCCAGCCAGCGGTGTCCTAATTCAGTGAATAATTCAACACGCCGTTCCTGTAAAATAGCAGCCAATAAACTTGCCTTTTCATCTGCTGTGACATTAGGTAGTCCTGCCCTTGCTCGAATGACATTAAGATCATTTCTAGCCTCGGTTAATTTATTTTGCTGGGCCCTTGCCTCTGCTCTTATTAAATATTGCTCACCAAGTCTTAGGATCATGAGGTATTCCATTAAAGAACTAGATTGATATATTTTATACTTATACGGAAAATAAAAAGTATCCGCACCAGAAACAAATTTTCCCACCCAACCAATTTTTCTTTTGTCGGCACTATCAAAAGCATTCAATAAAGCATTGTTTATATAAAATGGTTGAGAATTATTTGGTGAATTTTGCAAGATAAATGTGTTTCCGTCACCTGTATTTTGATTTGTATTTGTCGGTTGTAATTGCCAAATTGCCTCTTTGCTATTTTTATTGAACACACCGTTTGAAATTGATACCGTATCAAATAATGAAGTGTTATTAATTACAGCAGTGGCTTCTATTTCAGCACTTGCCCATTGAGACGTATACAGATAAGATCGTGCAAGCAACGCTGTAGCCGCCCATTTGTTGGGACGTGATCTTTCAGTTGAATTGACTAAAACATTTGCTCCTACATATTTATCAGTAAGCAACGTTTGAGCGTCTTTTAAATCAGCAATAATATGATCCCAAACAAGGTTCTTTACAGTTCGTCCAATAGTCGAATTAATCCTATAATCACTTGTAAGTATTAATGGCACATCACCATAATAATTTACCAGGTAAAAATATAGGAATGCTCTTACAAATTTCGCCTCGCCCAGCAACTGTGATTTTACACCAGGAGTTAAACTAGTAGAACTGGTTAATCCTTCAATTGCAGAATTGACCTGAAGCAAACAAAAATAATAAGCCGACCAGTTGGTAAGATTAGAACTATTATTTAAAGCATTCTGATAAAATGCTTTATGCTTAGCATCTGTAGAGCCGCTCCAAAGCTTTAATTCGTCCGCGGAAAGCCCACTTTGCACTGATATACCCGACGCCCCGTTTAATAATCCCCCCAAGTTGGAATATATACCCACCAAATGGGCTGATGCTGTTGCATCGCTTTGATACACATTATCTGCATTAACACCAGTAACAGGAGCTTCTACTTCAACAAGTTTCTTACATGATGGTGTAAATGTTAGTTGCAGCATCAAAATAATCACTAATCGAAATCCGACCATTTTTCTCAATGAAGTCAAATAGTTATATTTTGTTTTCATAAATAATTTTTTATAAAAATCAATGCAATAAATCATAGCTTGATATTAATTCCGAAAGTAATTGTGCGCAGCGGAGGTAACGTTGAAACGTTCATCGTTTCCGGGTCAAGACCGCCTTCATAATTTGTAATGGTCAAAAGATTCTGGGCACGTATATAAAATCTGCACACATCGAGCTTTAATCTATTTGACCATGTTTTAGGCATTTGCCATGATAGGGACAAGTTCTTCAATCTGAAATAAGAGGCATCTGTATATGCAGCGTCACCTCCAGAGTATAGAGCCCAAGGGAAGAATATAGAAAAGCCCGATGAGAATTTCTGAATTGTTGTGTTATCACCTGGCTTCTGCCAACGATTTAAAACCGTCACTGGTTGATTTTGATTCAACCAACCTGGTAAATATCCAGGTTCATAGGAAATACCTGTTTGTTTTACATATTGAAAAAGAAAATCCAATTCAAATGCCTTATAGGATATACTATTTTGAATTCCACCGTAATATTTTGGGTTACGATCTAATATAATCGTTGCATCATTTTTGCTATCTGGAATTGATACGATATTATCTTTGCTATCATAAAATTCATAAAGACCGGTAGTTGGATTAACACCAGCAAAGCGATATAGTTTAATTATATTCAGAGATCTACCAATAAGGTATCGATTTGCATAGGTAGAATTTTCGAAATCCGGATAAGAAACTAATTTATTTCTGTAGATTGTTAGGTTAATATTAGTGTTCCATGAAAAGGCTTTCCTTTTCAGATTCACCGTATTTAAAGTTATTTCAAAACCCGAATTTTGAACTGTAGCAGGCAAATTCTTGCTTATAGAACTTGCACCAGTCGTACTTGGTAACCCATAAGAAACTAACTGATTTGATGAACGATTTCTAAAATAGCTCGATGACAATAAAATTCGGTCTTTAATGAACCCCAGTTCTAACCCTACTTCCGCTTTCTTAGTTTCTTCCCATTGTAATGCAGGATTATACAGGCCTTGTACTAAAAGACCATTGGTGCTTAAATAAGGTATGCCAACGTTTGTAGGATTATATAAATTAAGAAAACTGTAATCACCAACCTGGTCGTTGCCAGTCGTGCCATAACTTAAACGCAATTTCCCAAAACTTAACACGGAAGAAGTGTTCGATAGAAACTTTTCTTTGGAAAATATCCATCCAACTGCAGCCGAACCAAAATTGTGAAACCTATTTTCCGGTCCAAACCGGCTACTGCCATCACGACGAGCAGTTAAATTAACGATATATTTTTCTTTCCAGTTATAGTTCAGACGCCCAAATAATGCGTTGTATTTGTATGTGGAGTTTGTAGATGAACTGATTGTGACGGCGGAAGCTGATTTAATATCTTCTAATACCATGTCAGAAGTATAGCCTTGGCCACTTACTACACTTCCACTCGTATTATTTTGCTGAATCGTTAAACCTATCAGTAAAGACAAAGTTCCCTGCCCAAGAGTTTTCGAATAATTTAATTGAGGCTCGATGATCCAGGAGCGAATAGTGTTATTTGAATACTGTGCGGATCTTAGATCATTACCCCTAATAGGCCATCTCACTGGATCAAAATAAAGAAAAGGTACTCCATGAAAACCGTCAGTGTGGAGATTCGTATATCCGGCGCTATTTTTAATCTCTAAACCAGGGAGTATTTGATAACTTATAACAGAATTCATAATTAAATTATTCGTCAAATTCTTATACGGCCGGTGGACATACGAAAGCGGATTTGTCCATGTACCAGCCGCACCATTGGTCAATGGAGCCCAATTCAAAGAACCATCCGCCTTATAGAGCGGAGGTGCATTTGGTGCCAAAGTCATTGCGATTCCCGTTAAATCCTGGCTGCCAGGTAAACGATTATTATCAGAAACAAAATTTCCTGTGAGTAAAACTTTAAACTTGCGATTTAGGGAAGTATTTGATATGTTAAAATGCAAGGATGCTTTTTTATCAGCAAAATCCCCCGGAAAAACAGTTGTTTCCTTATGATAACTACCACCAATGAAAAATTGAGTATTATTATTACCTCCAGAAAGAGAGGCTTGTACATCCTGCCAGTTTGCGGTGCCACCTATCAATTCTTTTTGCCAATCGGTATAGCGGGTCGTATCCCAATATAAAAGGTCAGGCGAGTTAGAAGTTGTTGGAGTAATGTTGTCATTTTTAAGAGCCTCACGTCTCATTTCAAGATATTGCTGAGTGTTCATTAAATCCATAAACCTGGACACCTTCCCCCAACCAGTTTGTACATTCACATCAACAACTGATTTTCCGGCCTTACCTTTTTTCGTAGTGATTAGTATGGCTCCGTTTGCAGCTCTTGAACCATAAATAGCTGTAGCGTCCGCATCCTTTAATACTTCGATGGATTCAATATCGAATGCATTGATGTAATTAAAAGGGTTACCATTTCCAATTATATTTGGGGCATCCGTAAGTAATTGCGGAGTGTAAGGAATCCCATCTACAATATACAATGGTAAATTCCCATTGGCGATACTGTTTTGACCTCTGATCTGGACTGAGACAGGACCTCCTGGCAGTCCTGAAAGTTGGGTTACAATAAGACCAGGTACACGACCTTGCAATGCCAACAAAGGATTATTAACGGGTTGTTTGGCAATATCAGAGGATTTTACTGTACTAACGTTTCCGGTGTTCAGTCGTTTGGTAGTTGTACCGTACGCTATCACCTGTAATTCATCAAGGCCACTAATTTTTATTTGTAAGGTAGCGTTAACCAGGCTGCGGCCATTAAGAGTAATATTTTCTGTTTCATATTGTATATGGGAGATTACAATTACGGCATCTTCTTCAATACCTGTCAAAGTAAAAGATCCATCGGCATTGGTAAGAGTTGTTTTATTGGTTCCCTGTACTGATATTGTTGCCCCTGATACAGGCTCACCTTTGGAATCTACAACCTTTCCTCTCACATCAATTAGTGGAGGAACTTTTCTTTCAGCCGAACTGTTATCCTTTGGCTCAATGCTTATGTTTTTTCCAGAAATCACATATGTAAATGGTTGATCTTTAAAACAAATATCAAGCGCCTGCTGTAGCGGTATTTTCTCTGCCTCAATGGTCACCTTCTTTGCCTTTACCAGCCATTGGCTCTTATAAAAGAAAGCATAGCCTGTTTGTTGCTCTATTTCTTTCATAACCTTCACCAACGGAGCGTTTTTCTCAGAAAGAGAAACCGTCTGAGTTATTCCCTTAGCACTCACATGGAGGCATGCCGTTAATAATAAAATAGCTGTCAGTCTCATAATTCGCCCCACCTGCGGCGAGACATTTTTTTTTAAATAAGAGCATGTTAGTTTTGGCAAACCGCTGCTTATAGCAGTAGCTTGGCCCGTAGCAAAATCTTGCATAAATTTGCCATTGTAGGGTTAAATAATAAATCGAGTGTCGCTTGATTTTTGAATGACCTTACTTTAGTCATGCCGGATACCAGCCGGCATGATGTTTTATAAGGTGATCACTCAAAGGTGCTGGTTCAATGGTTATCAGTATGTGGCAAGTATGGTAAGATTGGTGGATGTTTTTCAGAGGGCATAGGAATGATTTCAAATAAGATTATAATTAAACACAGCTTTTAAACAACTGTATGTCCAAATTATATATTCTACCTTTTTCCCGATTTAGGAGGAGGTCCTACTTTTTCCGCCTGTAAGCCTCCTCCCCGTATTGGTAATGGTAAAGAAATTTATGTTTAATTAGTAAGAACACTTTAGGGCTTTGCTTTGTTAATGCATTTTATCACCTCTATCAGTTTGCCTGCACTGCAGCACGCAAACACTTCCTACGTTTATCTGAGCAAATTGCCAAATCTAATTTCTTACTTAAATAGCTTCTAACCGTTCTGAAGGCAGAGTTCAGTTGATTGTTGATTGTATTCTTTGAACGCTTCATTTTGGCAGCAATTGCCAATCGTCCAAGATCACTGTCATACAATAAAAACACTTCTTTTTCTTTCGTCGTTAATTGATCGATTGCCTCGTTATATATTTTAAGTCCTTCCGCTAATACCATTTCATCGGGCAAATAGTGATTAGATTTTACTTCTCTATAATCCGTCCATTTTTTTCGTAATCTTTTTTCTTTCTTCTGAATATTAAGAACATGGTTCCTCACCATTGCATAAATATAATCCTCCAAATTGTCTTCCGGCATGATACTGAGAACCGGCCATTTTAACCACAGCTTTAAAAAAATCTCCTGAACAATATCTTCCGTTTGCTGCTTTGAACCAGTCAGGTAAAAAGCCTTGCGTTCGATCTTCCCTTTGCATCGCCGGTAGGTGTTACTAAATTCCTCATCAAGTATTTTCTTATATAGAAGAGAATTATAGGCCTCACTCGTTTTCATAAATATGCAGTCATTGATTAGTTCGATAAAAGAAAACAATTTCTTATTCCCTACCGTGTTACAATGATTTTCTTACCTTCAATCTTGAAATGCACTCTATTTCGCTCTAATATTGTCAGCACTTCAGATGCTTTACTGTTCCTATTAATTCTTCCGCCATAGGTATCGCTGCTTACACCGCCCTGGTAAATTACTTCCACATCGTACCATCTGGCCAATTGGCGCATAACCGTTTTCAGGTCATCATCACCAAATTGGAAATATCCGTTTTTCCAAGCCACCGCTTGCTCTACATCGGAATTATCGGTCACTTGTAAAAAACTGGTTCCCCGTTTGAGCTGTGCCTGCTGACCGGGAGCCAGCATCGTTGAAATACCACCGGTTATGATTTTAATTTTTCCTTCCAGTAATGTTGTTCTTAATACGTCCTCGTCCGCGTAAGCATTGATATTAAAATGTGTTCCTAAGACTTCAATTTCCATGTTGCCTACTTCAACTTTAAAGGACTGTTTACCCCCTTTTCCATCTTTGTCTTTAAGGTATGAAGGCACTACTTCAAAGTAGGCTTCCCCGGTAATAAAAACTTTTCTTTCAGAGCCTCGAAAAGCCACCGGATAACGAATGGAACTTTCGGAGTTTAACCAAACGCGGCTACCATCTGCCAGTACAGTGGCATAAGTTTGTCCCTTGGTAGTCTGAAGGGTATTATATAATACTTCATCAGATCCGGCCTCTCCTCCTTGCTGATAGACCAGCTTTCCATCCTTATTAAGAACCTGTACACTGCCCTGTTGTGCCAGTTGCTTTGTTGTAGCCGTATCGAGCACTACCGTAGAACCATCTGCCAACGTCAACCTGGCTTTGAATTGCCCAGGATCCGCATCAGTTATTATAGGTGCCTTACTCTCTTCCACCTGCACCACCTGGTTATTCACCCTTTGCGACTTATACCAGATCAAACCGCCAACACCCAAGATCGTTATGATTGAGGCAGCGGCCGCATACATCTTCCAGTTGTTCAACCAAATTGTATTTAACTTTTGCGGTTTTACCCGAAACTGCAATAACTTTTCCCAGCTTCCCCGCTGCTCGCTCTCAATTTTAAGTTCATCCAATTGGCGTAATTCTTCTTCCAAAATTTCTTTGTCAAGGATCTGGTTGAAGAATTCCTTATTGTTTCCTTGTTCCAACCATTGGTTGAATTGTTCCCTTTCTTCCTGGTTCAGGTCAGGGTATTTCTGTAATAACTCAGCTATTAAATAATGTTCGTCACGCATGGGCTTATAGTTTTTCGATAGAGATTGGATGCAGGATGCCCTTCCACTCTTTAGTCGAATGATAAAAACTAATCCAGCCTTTAACCAAAATCAGGATTAACCAGATAAAAACGTTACAATTAATTCATTTTCGGTTAACACTTAATTAACCTTCTATTATTAAAACAAGATGGTGACAAAAAACGTGAAAGAATTCCTGGATTTTTTTTGGAGATTTTTTTTTCAATTGTCGCACAAGCCGATAAGCAGCATAATAAAGGCAAGATCCGTTTTCCCAAATACGGCTTTTAATTTCTTCATCGCAATCTGGCATTGACTGTTGACCGTATCGATGGTCACATTCAATCGCTTGGCCACTTCATTGCGCGGTATCTTTTCAAAATAACATAGTTTAAACGTCTCCCTGCATTGTGTCGGCAGGTTCTCCACTTCCTGGTACAATCGCTCAATTAAGGCTGCCCGGTAGGTCAATACCTCTATAGCATTTGCCTCTTCAACTGTGGGAACATGGGCCAAATGATCCTGATACCGCTTTTGTGTTTTGAGTTTGTGGAGATAATTGATGCTGGCATTTTTAGCCGTGACATAGACGTACTTTTTAAGTTCGTTAACCGAATTAAAATCTTCTACTTTCTCCCAGACTTTGGCAAAACTCTGTATTGCGATATCTTCAGATTCATCCTTATCCCTGGTTATTCTCCAGGAGTAAAGCCAGACATGCTGAAACAGATCATCAAATAATCGCTTGAATTCGGCCTGGTCCCCCTTCTTTAATGAATCTAAGTCAAGTTGCATCATAGTCCTTTGCTTCCTGCTTCAATAAATATTCCTGAACCTAACCCGGGTTAGCATTCAGAATAGGTTCATTGATTTTTTTACTGTAATACTGTTGAACAAAAAGAGTGATGTATGGAGTACAGGTCTAATGGATGAACAAGTATCGTTTAGGTTCAGGCTAAGGTTGAGATAAGGAAAGATAGAGAGGCAAAATCTTTTTTGCAAAGAAATCAACAAATAAAATTTTCCACGAATACTTGTATTTCCTTACTGTTTCCCTACTACAGCGAGGAAGGAATTAAATGCCGTTCAAATATCGTATTTAATTTAAAACTATTTAGCCAGATATACAAGGATTAACGCATATTCCAAATAAATTCAGTGATCGCATCCTATAGTCCAAACTGGAAAATAAGTTATATATAATTATTCTTAATTCATAAAATCAGCCGTTACTAACCCTAAAACAGATGCTGACTCGCAGCCAAATTATACGTAGAACCTCATCGCTTGTACTAGTTTGGTTTAAAATACATATTATCTACACCTTCCCCAACATTTTGATTATTTAATAATTGGGGAATTATTTTGTCTACGCACGTTGATTGAGTAAATTGAAATGGCGTTTACGAACGATTAACCTTTTCCTATGCCGATCTCTTTAACCAGCAATAAGGCCTTACAAGAACTCAATATTTTAATGGATTTGGGGAAACACCCGTCATTCCGGTTTCCTGCTTTTTGCATTGAAACGGAATTTATTGTCTTATTTACGCATATCATTGACCGAAGTGGGAACAGGAACAATGTTGTTCCCTTCCTGGACGCATTAATTAAAAAGGCTTTTGAGCAATCTGTAGACGAAATAAGCGACCTCCTGGATGAACACAACATAAGCGGTGCAGCAATTTTTAGTTTGATCTGCGAGAAGAAACTCATCCGCAACCGCGAAAAAAAGGCGCTTCATAAAAAGCTCCCGGGTAAAGCGAAAAACCTGGTGGACAGTTATGTGAACGGGTATAACAACTGGCTATTGGCGCACATCCTCTGGAAAGCCTATATACAATCACACGATCCTGATTATAGTTTTGGTATCCCTAAAGGAGAGGATGCCCCCTCGTCTGAAGCATTTTTATATGATCCCCAATATAAACCCCTTTGGGCATTAAAACAGGCTTACATCGAAGCCGGGCGCCCCACTCATGGCCATGCCGGCGATGATATATTTATCCGCCCTATTGCGGCATGGTACCAGTTACAAAAAAAGCGAAAGACGGGAAAGGCGCAAAATACTAAGCACATCAAATAATTGACATTGGTCAATTATTTCGAACTGGGAGTGACAGCAACACCAAACCTGATTTCGGGTTATAGATTATCAAATAAAAGAATAAAACCGATTCAAAACACACGAACAGGAATGTTACGATATGCATTTGCGTACCTGGCACCAGCATTAGTTTGGGATCATGCTGAAAAGTTAGGGAGCAGGAATGGTTATTCTTAATATAGAATGTATTCGGGCCATTTTTCCCTTTTTTAGTATATTGCACCAGGTTATACCATTGACAGCATTTATTA
>NZ_LWBP01000009.1 GCF_002078015.1 Niastella populi
TTCCATCGCAGCTGGTAGAGAAGACCGCATCGAAATGATTTACGTCAGGTATGGCCGTAGCCTTCCAACTCGAAAATAAATTGGATAGCGCCCGGTTGTATGTAGATCGATCTTTACAACTGGCCATTGAGAAAGATACAACCGAAAGGCAAATACTGGCGGGTAAAATCCAAACGGCTGCCATACTGAGTGATAGCAAATCGCTCGACAGCGCCCTTGGTTATGCCCGGGAAGCGTATTTTTTAGCTAAAAGGATCGATACGCCAGGCATCCCGTTCATTTGCCTGAAGCTGTATGATATTTATGAAAAGATCGGTGATCTGGCGATGCAAAAGAAATATTTGTTCGAGGGCTTCCACCGCAGCACCAGTCCCAAACATAAAACTGTTTTTGCCACGAATCCTTATTATGACGCAGTGCGGTATGAAAACCTGGGCGCGCTTCTTTCAAAAAAAGGTTCTTTCAAAGAGGGGCTTCAGTACCAGTTGAAGGGCATGCACATCAATAAAGCCAACATATAAGATCTGAGCGCAATTCCTACAATGTATTTACTGGACAAGGACAGGAAAGTATTATTGAAGGATTATTTCACCAGCCAATCGATAGAGGAATTGGTGAAATAAAATTGGTAAATACAAAGCCCATTTTCCTGCCAAAGGAAAATGGGCTTTGCTATAATGAACCTGTGAAAATTATTTCGCCTCGGTTGGCCAGGTAGGCTCGCCTTTCTTCATCAATTCCAAATTTTCTTCAATGGTTTTAAGGGTGCCGTTATCTATACCACGTTCTTTGCCTTTAGCTACTGCCAGTTCCTGCCATTTAAGGGCTTCTGCCGTTTCCCCAACTTTGTATAACAGGTTGGCATAGGTATCCATATAATAAGGCCAGTATTCAGTATAAAAACCGGTAGCATTTTCACCCCTTCTTACTATGCCGGTCATCCAGCCTATGATCCTTTTTAATTCTGCAATATCCTTTACCTGTTGCCATATTAAAAAGGCCTGGTTATTCAATTTAAAATCTTCGCCGCTACTGGTCGTGTCTGAACCATACTTTTCCATTTTATCATTCAGCGCAATAGCGTATTTTAGCATATCTCCATAAAAATAATACCACCTCATTTTGGCGTCCAGTACAGTTCTGTCTGCATAATCGGCTTTATAATCCTTAGCTGTGTTATTGTATAAAATATTCCAGTCCGGTTCTGCTTTTCCTTCGGCGGCGCTCAAAAAGGGGTTGGCTTTTTCTTTAAAAATAACGCGGTCGGCAACCTTTTGTGCATAGCCTTCTTTTCCCATCACCTTGTCCACGGCACTGCCATCGGGGTAAAATAGGGAGAAAGGCGTTTGATCCGGTTTGTCGAGGGTGGATGCAATAAACTCCATGTTTTCCTTTGTATACAGTTTGTCTTTATCCAGCGAATGTAAATAGGAATAGTAGTCGGTCAAAAGCGGAAGGTAATTGGTGGAGTCGCCCAGTTGTTTCGACATCCTGATAAGCTCAGGCATATGCGCAAAATCTTTTTTCCCTTTTTTATACGCTTTTAAAAGTACATAATATTGCTTTGATGGATTGAGTGCATCCCGGGCCACCAGTATAAACTGATCGGGCGCTTTGTAGCCAGATTCCTTATACACCAGCTCTCCATCGGGCGAGAAAAAAAGATAGGTGGGGTAAGCCGCTACCCGGTAGGTGGCGCCTATTTCCCGGGCTGTTTTGTACCAGCTTTTTGTAAATGCATTATCGGCTTTGGCAGAGTCCATCTGCACCTTAACTGAAATGAAATTAGCATTTAACAAATCGCCTACCGAATCATTGGCATACACCTCCTTATCCATTTGTTTACAGGGCTTGCACCAGGTAGCATGACAATCTACAAAAATGTACTTATTTTCTTTTTTGGCTTTTTTCTTCACCTGCTGCCAGTTTAGATTGTCAACCCATACAATGCCCGGTTCTACATTTTTTATAGTGCTGTTTATCGGGTTATCTATAGGCTGCGCATGTAGTTTGGCTACCTGTGCCTGAAGAAATAAAGGCACACTTAACGACATTACCAGTAAGGATTTCATATAACGTATAAATATTTTTATCAAAACGATTGTGGGCAAATTGAAGGGAAGAAAACGGGGCAATTGTTTGCGGGAGTGGGTGACTTATTTTACTACACCGTTTTTGCTTATTTGGGTACAGCAGCCTTGCTTCAATTTCCTGATCTTAATCATTTTTATTGCCGGTGCGGGCATAATTGTTAAATTTTCTAAATGTATTCAATTGCAGTTATCGTACTTTGTGGTTAACTTTAATAAAACGATTTAAAAACTTTATCTGCTTCCTTCTCCTACGCCTGCTTCACAAATGTCAATACCTTAATACTCATTAATCCTTCATTCCTTATCGCCTGATAAGCGTCTATTGATCAATACCTGTCTTATTTATTTGTACTGAAATACAATTTTCAGCCTGTTTTGGTCGTGCACAACATTTACCAGGAATGAAAGAACAAACAGATAAAGAAATATTAGCTGCATTTGCCCGGGGCAGCGCTTCAGCGTTTCAGCATATTTATCACCGGTTCCATACCAATATATTTATAGTGGCGCACCGTTATATCCGGTCGGAAGAAGATGCCAAAGACATTCGCTCAAAATGTTTTATCAGGTTGTGGGAGCAGCGCGATAAGCTGAACTTCGATACAATGGGCGCCCTGTTCGGCTGGCTGCGCGCTACTATTACCAATAGTTGTATCGATTATTTAAGAAGTATTTCCATCAGGGAATCGAAGCGGCCGGAAATTATAAAACGTTACCTACAGGATAATGAGATTGAAATATTCGAGGCCGATGATAAAGAAGCTATTGTTCTCGAAAGGTTACGAAAGGAAATTGACCGGTTGCCGCCAAAGTGTAAAGAAGTGTTTAAAATGCGCTGGTTGCGCGATCTGAAGTTCAGGGAAATTGCCGAGGAACTGGATACTGATGTCAGTACCATTAAAAAACGCTATGCGCGGGCCGTTGTATTGCTGAAAAAAAATCTTCCCGACTCCGAGCTCGTCGTACTTTTTATCTTTTTATTCCGCGATTACTATAATTAACCCAATAGCTGCTGTTTTACTTTTTTGTTAAAATTTGTTCCCTTTTTTATTCCCCGGTACGTTTGATGGTAACAAGGCAATTGAATTGTACAACCCTTGTCCTATAGGGCAACTTAATACTTTCCATTATGACAAATGAACGATTCGTTGAGCTTTTTGATAAAAGCCGTTCAGGCATTTTATCAGAATCTGAAGCCATAGAGTGGAATGAGTGGATGGCACTGTCTGCTCATAACCGCGAAGTGGTTGAACGAATGCATGACGAAGCATACCTAAATACAACCGTTAGCTTATTAACGAAAGCGAGGCAGGAGGACTGGCAGTTTATTTTGGAAAAGCACCCGGAGTTAAAGCCTGAAGCAGCAGTGGTAAAACGCATGAACAAGGTAAGGCTTATGGGTGTATGGATCGCCGCGGCGGTAGCTGTTTTGTTGATCGTACTTATTACCTACCCGATCCTCCATAAAGAACTAACTGACAGGCCGCTGGCAACTACGGAAAAAAAACAGGTGCGGGATGTGGGGCCGCCAGACATGACAAAAGCCACCATTACGCTGGCGAATGGGCAGGTGGTAGCATTGGACACCATTGCAAATGGCGTGCTTGCCATGGAGGGTAAAGTAAACGTGGTAAAAACAACCGGTGAACAAATTACTTATAAAAAGGCTGCAGGAAGTAATGGGTCAGGGGAAATAGCTTATAACGTGCTTAGGAACCCACGCGGCAGTAAAATAGTGAATATCAGCCTGAGCGACGGTACAACCATCTGGCTGAATAGTGAAAGCACCTTGCGATACCCTATAATGTTCAATGGCAACGAGCGTAGGGTAGAGTTAACAGGGGAGGCCTATTTTGAAGTAGCCCCTTCCCTGAAAAAGCCCTTCTTTGTTACTGCTAATGATGTTACCGTTGAAGTATTGGGTACACATTTCAATGTAAATAACTATACAGATGAAAACGCCATAAAAGTGACCCTATTGGAAGGAAGGGTAAAAATCGGCAATCGGCAATCGGCAATCGGCAATAATACAAATACAGTGATATTAAAACCTGGTCAACAAGCTGTTGCAACAGTGAGCCAACTCACAATAGACAATTCACCTAACCTGGATCAAATAATGTCCTGGAAAAATAACACCTTCTATTTCGATGGAGAGAACCTGCAGGCTATAATGAAACAACTGGCCCGTTTTTATAACGTTGAAGTGGAATACGAAGGAAAAGCGCCTGACAAAAAATTTGGCGGTATGATCAGCCGCAATAAAAACCTGGGTGAAGTTTTAAATGTCCTTGAACTGAGCGGGGTGCATTTCAGGATGGAAGGAAAAAAGATCATTGTTTTAAAATAAGGGTATAGCCATAAAACACCCAATAACAAACCCTCTTAAACATGCATCCGTTGAAAAGAGGCGAGGCTGCACGCATTCAACTCCATTGCCATTAAACTAAATAAAAAACCGGCGGTGCTAACGACACAGCCGGTGAAGCGAGGTTAACGATAATTATTCTGTTCTTCTTACGCATTAACCTAACAATTGCAAAGATATGATTTATTGCACTGGTGGTAAAAAGCATTGCCTGTTTTTACCGCGCCAAACCTTGCTGGCAATGAAATTAACTGTCATGCTAATGCTGGTTGCCTTTCACGTAAGTGCAGGCGGTTACACCCAGGTGGTAACCCTGCATAAAAAAAATGCCCCACTTACTGAGATCTTTAAAGAAATAAGGCAGCAAACCGGTTATGATTTTTTTTACGAGCTCACCTGGCTCGAAAAGGCAAAACCGGTGAATATAAACGTAAGCAACATCCCCCTCACGGATGCATTGAACCTGTGTTTTAAAGACCAGCCATTAACGTATAGTATCACGGGTACTACAATAGTACTAAAGTTAAAGCCTGCGCCTGCACAGTTGGCAATGTATACGGCGCAAAACGGTTTCGATGTGCGCGGCGTAGTGTTCGATGACAACAGCGCCCCGCTGCCCGGCGTAAATGTAATGGTAAAAGGCACCGATAAAATTACCAGCACCAATAACCGCGGCGAATTCCAGCTAAAGAATATTCAGGCAAATGCCGTTCTGGTTGTTTCTTCGGTAGGTTATAGTAAACAGGAAATTGCTGTTAACAATAAAACCGACGTGCGTATTCAGTTAAAGGTAGCCATTGGCACGTTAGATGAAGTGCAGTTTGTAGCCTATGGCACCACCAGTAAACGGTTAAGTACGGGCAATGTGGCCTCGGTAAAAGCAGGCGATATTGAGAAACAACCGGTGCAAAATCCCCTGCTGGCTTTGCAGGGCAGGGTAGCAGGTTTGTCTGTTACGCAAACATCGGGGCTGGCCGGCACCAACCTCAGAATTAATATCCAGGGCCCCAATAGCCTTAGAAGTGGTTCTAACCCCCTGTATGTTATTGACGGCGTGCCTATAGATGCCCAATTGCCCAGTACCGGGTTAGACCATGTGCTTTCTTCATCCGGGGCCAATTTCAATGGCTGGGGCAACCCCCTGAATTATCTCAATCCTGCCGATATTGAAAGTATGGATGTTTTAAAGGATGCGGATGCCACGGCCATCTACGGCTCCCGCGCTGCCAATGGCGCCATCCTTATCACTACCAAAAAAGGCAAGGCCGGTGTAATGAAATTCGATCTGAATATGCAGGCGGGGTTTGGCAAAATGACCCGCCGCCTCAAAATGCTCAATACCCGGCAGTACCTCGATATGCGGTATGAGGCTTTTGCCAACGATGGCATCGACTGGACCCGCCCTTCTGTTTCAGCAATCGATCTCAAAGTGTGGGATACCACGCGTTATACCAACTGGCAGGATGAGCTCCTCGGTGGTACCGCAAAGTATACCAACCTCAGCGCCTCCGTTTCCGGCGGCTCCAATACCAGCCGGTATTTGATCAGCGGCACCTATCATAAAGAAACAACCGTTTTTCCATTCCCCGATGATTTTGCCGATAAAAAAGGGGCGCTGCATTTTAACCTTGATGCTAATTCAGCCAACAATAATTTCAAGCTGCAGTTTTCAGGCAATTTTATGGCCGATAACAATCAACTGCCGCAAACCGATCTTACCCAGACCGGTTTGTTGATGGAGCCCCATGCGCCTTCATTATTGAACGAAGATGGCAGTATCAACTGGGCGCCCGATGCTAACGGTAATACCACCTTAAGTGATGCCAATGTGATGATCCAGCGATATAACAGGTATGTTAACAAAACCTATAACCTGGTGAGCAGTCTCACTATGGGGTATACCGTTTTACCCGGCCTGGATGTGAAAAGCAGTTTTGGTTTTAATTACATGCAGACAAATGATTTTTCGCCGGCTCCGCATATTGCCGTGGCGCCCGAATTAAGGGCCACCACCGAAAGGGGGGCGGGCATGGGCGACAGGAATATAAAAAGCTGGATCATCGAGCCCCAAGTCACCTATTCAACCGCCATCAGCAAAGGAAAGCTGGAACTGCTGCTGGGCAGTACGTTCCAGGATAAAAAAGCCAGATCGGGTTATGTGTATGGCTCGGGCTATGCAACTGATGAATTGCTGGAAGACCTGCATGCCGCTGCCGATGTAACCGCCTCTATCTTTACTATTTCAAGATACAAATACAATGCTTTTTTTGGCCGGGTGAATTATAACTGGCGCGATAAATATATCGTTAATGTAAATGCCCGCCGCGATGGCAGTACCCGGTTTGGCGCCCGTAACCGGTTCCATAATTTCGGGTCAATAGGCGGCGCCTGGATCTTCAGTAACGAAAACCTGGTGAAAGATAAGGCCCGTTTTATCAGTTTTGGCAAAGTAAGGGGCAGTTATGGCACCACCGGTAACGATCAGATCGGCGATTACCAGTTCTTAAGTTTATACAACCTCGTCAACACCCCTGTTCCTTACCAGCGGATCACCGGGTTGGTGCCTGCCGGTTTGCCCAACCCCGACCTGCAGTGGGAAGAGACCCGCAAACTGCAGTTGGGGCTGGACCTTGGGTTTTGGCAGGACAGGCTGGTGATAAACGCAACGTGGGTACGTAATCGTTCATCGAATCAACTACTGCAATACAGCCTGCCCTATGTAGCAGGTTTTACCGGTTATACGGTGAATTTTCCCGCTACCATTCAAAACAGGAACTGGGAGTTTACCGTAACGGGAAGAATAATACAAAAGCGGAATTTTAGCTGGACAAGCAACGCTAACCTGACCATCCCCCGGAATAAATTGTTGCGTTTTCCCGGTCTGGCTGCTTCCACCTATGCCGCCTTCCTGGTTATTGGCGAACCTATTGATATAACCAGGTATTACCGGTATATAGGCGTTGCGCCCGGTTCGGGTGATTATCTATTTGCCGATAAAAACGGTCATCCAACGGTGGCGCCTGACCCGGCTACCGACAGGACCGTGATACTATCCAGGTTGCAGCAATTGTATGGCGGGTTGCAGAATAACCTTACTTACAAAGGAATTCAATTAGATGTACTGTTTCAGTTTGTAAAACAGCCCGGTTACAATGATGTGGCATTTTGGAATGGCAACCGCTACCCGGGTATGTTCATTCGTGGCAACAGCAATCAACCCGTTACGGTGTTAGACCGCTGGCGAAAAGCGGGCGATAATGCATCCGTTGCCCGGTTTCGTACAGGTGAAGTGCCTAATATCATTAGCAGCGATCACCGTTTCCTGGATGTGTCGTATATAAGATTGAAGAATGTGGCGCTCTCGTGGGGGCTGCCGCAACAATGGATCAATAAAGCGCGGTTCAGGAGTGTTCGAATATATGTGCATGGGCAGAATTTGCTCACGATCACCCGGTTTAAAGGGTTAGATCCCGAGGCGCAAAGTATTTCTTCGCTGCCACCGCTACGGGTGTTGACGTTTGGCCTGCAGGCCGGTTTTTAAATAGATAAAACTTATCTGCTATGCTTTCCGTATTTACATGGAGGTTTTTAAAGCCCGGGATGTTATTTGTTTTTTTCGCTGCTGCGGGCTGTGAAAAATTTGTAGAGCCCGATGCCCCGGCAACAAGCGTCAATGAAGAAAATGTTTATAAATCAGACGCTACTGCCATCGCTGTGCTAACCGGCATCTATGCCCGCATGGCAACCAATGGGCTTTTTACCGGCAGTGGGGGTATCTCCTTTTTATCGGGATTGTCGGCCGACGAATTGACCCTTGCCGGTGTGGTAACCGAGAACAGGTTGATTGCTTATTACAGGAACGAATTGCGCACCACCCCCAACGAAAATTATGGCATCGATGTATGGCGCGATATCTTTTATTATATCTTTCAGAGTAATGCGGCCATTGAACGGGTTGGTAATGCTACTACACTAAGCGCTTCCGTAAAACAACAGTTACTGGGCGAAGCCCGGTTTATGCGCGCATTTTTTTATTTCTACCTGGTGAATCTCGTCGGTGAAGCACCACTGGTACTAACAACGGAAGCTGCAATTAATGCGGTGTTGCCGCGCTCGCCGGTGCCGGTTGTTTACCAGCAAATAGTGGCTGACCTGAAAGAAGCCCAACAACTGTTGAGTGAAAATTACCTGAACAAAGACCTGCAAATTTATGCCGGCACGCCGGAGCGGGTACGCCCCACCAAATGGGCGGCTACCGCCTTATTGGCCAGGACCTATTTGTACCTGGCAGACTATGCCAATGCAGAAACAGAGGCGAGTAAGATCATTGATAATAACCCCCGTTTCTCTTTACCTGCTTTAAACAATGTATTTCTAAAGAACAGTGACGAGGCCATTTGGCAATTGCAGCCTGTGCAGGCCGCCCGTAATACAGAAGATGCGTTTACATTCACGCTGCCAGTTACCGGCCCCAATGCTACTGCCAATCCTGTTTATTTAAGCCCGCAAACACTACATGCATTTGAACCCGGCGATGGGCGAAGAAAAGGCGGGAACTGGATAGATAGTGTGATCGTTTCCGGTACTAACTATTTCTACCCTGCTAAATACAAAGCCACCACCGCCTCCGGAGCGGCCAGTGAATACCTGATGGTATTTCGCCTCGCCGAGTTATACCTGGTAAGAGCCGAAGCAAGGGCGCAGCAAAATAATATTGGCGATGCCCGGGATGATCTGAATACCATCCGCACAAGGGCCGGGTTGCCGGGTACAAAAGCAAACGATAAAGCCTCTTTAGTAACTGCTGTATTGAACGAACGACAGGTGGAGTTTTTTACCGAGTGGGGGCATCGCTGGTTAGATCTAAAACGAACCGGGAATGTGGGCGCCATAATGAGTGTAGTAACTCCCTTAAAAGCAAATGGCCGTGCCTGGCAATCGTATCAACAGTGGTATCCTGTTTTATACAACGATATCCTGCTGAACCCCCGTTTAAGCCAAAACAGCGGCTACCAGACACCGTAAATAATGTAACATTCATACAAAACCAACAATTATGAAGCTGCTCTTTTCACCCCTCTTTATGAGGTTTGCCTTTATTGGCCTGCCACTACTGGTCGTTGTAAGCTGTAAAAAAGATGATCCTGCACCGCCGACCGCACCCGCAGTAACCACCGCGCCCCTGACAAATGTTACCAGCAGCAGTGCTACTACCGGCGGCACCATTTTGACCAATGGCAATGCGGCCATTACCCAGAATGGTATTGTGTTAAGCCAAACCAATGCTACGCCTACACTTACAGATAGTGTAATTGCCGGCACAACAGCCAGTGGCAGTTTTACCATCAATCTTACCGGTCTTGATTTTAACAGAACGTATTACATCAGGGCTTTTGCCACCAATAGTGTGGGTACAGGTTATGGCGATGTGGTTACACTAAACACTGCTAACGACACCACAAAAGTGCGTTTTATGTATAATGGAAAGGAAGTGGTGTATGGCATTATTATAAGCCCTGTAACTGGTAAAAAGTGGCTTGACCGGAATTTGGGCGCCGAACAGGTAGCCACGTCTTATGATGATTATAAGGCGTATGGCGATCTTTTCCAGTGGGGGCGCCCGGCCGATGGTCATCAGTTGATTAATTGGACTGCTTCAGACGCTGGCACTGCTGTTAATGGAACAACTGAGGCGGTTGCGAATTCAGATATTCCCGGACATAGCAATTTTATAATTCCTCCTTATGTTTCTCCCTGGGTTCTCGATTGGCGAAGCGATAACAACAGGAATCGATGGGCTACTATTCCCCAAGGACCATGCCCTGCAGGATGGCATGTGCCTACAAGGGATGAATGGCTTGCTGAAGTAGCTACAACAATGGGTGGTACTGCTACCTCAGGTGGAATGACGGATCGTAATACAGCTTATAGTCAATTAAAGCTTACTATAGCAGGAAAGCGCGGGGTTGATGGCCCTGGTTCCGTGAATTTTGGCCAGGTAGGTACCTATGGGCATTATTGGAGTAGCACAGATCGTCTTGCTTCTGGTTATACTAGTGCAAGAGATTTTGAAGTTGGGATAGATGGAGTTCAACAATTTATCGATGTTAAGGCTTCAGCGAAGTGTGTGCGCTGTTTAGTGAATTAGTTTTACTTTGTTATTATTTTATTGGAAATCCAAGTAAAGACAGACAGGAACATGAGCAAGTAGTATATGTAAACTAATCTAATAGGAGGTACTTGTGTAGTACACATAACGACTTTCTATAATTCTAAAGAAACCACAACCACTATTTGCATGCGAAATAGTGGTTGTGGTTTTAATGCTGAGATTCCTTAATCTGTGGTTAGTTTAAATGTAGCTGTACAAAGCCCATTGTTAGCAGCAGTACATGTTGTTGGGTTACCGTCAAAAGTTGGATAATACTTCCATTCTAAGCCTGCACCTGTTGTTATCTTCTGATTTGCTAATGTATAAGTTGTACAATTAGTACCACTAGCTTCAATATCTAATATACAAAAACGGCCAACTTTTGCTTTAAATGCAAATGCACTGCCAACAATTGCTAATACAGCTACTGAAGCTACAATCATTTTTAACTTTTTCATACTAATTTTTTTTACTTTTTAAATGCCTACTTATGTGTCAACTCAACCAAGGTAAGTAGGTTTAAACGCTTTGGTGAGTTTTGTCATGACAATATCTTTGAACCTGTTGAGTTTTGATAATTTCTAAATGAGAGTTTGTATATTTTGATTTGCTTCTTTGCTCTTATCTAAGTGCAATGTAGTTTGACGCTAAATAAAATTATGTCGCATTTCTGGAGTTTTAAAATCAGTAACCTCTCAATGTGTTTAGTTAGAATGGAATTACAGATATGGCAATTCGCAATTGATATCTAATTCATTCCATCGGATATAGGAGAGGGTTTTCCATTATGGAAATGCATGTATGAAATAGTAGTGGTGATTTTTAATGTAGCAATCGCTTAATCGGTGGTTAATTTAACTGTAGCCGTACAAAGATGATTGTTAGCAGCGGTGCATTGTGAAAAATCACCGTCACAATTTGGGTAATACTTCCATTCTATACCTGTACCTGTTGTTATCTTCTGATTTGCTAATGTA
>NZ_LWBP01000010.1 GCF_002078015.1 Niastella populi
AAATCAACTAAATCACTTGTAATAAATGATTTGCTTTCAAATGACTTATCGAAATCCACGTTTGCAATTTCAATATCTCCAATATTTAAAACAAATCTCTTAATTTTCAGTACACCTTCGCTATAATTAAAATCGTATTTTAGACTTATTTTTTCCGGTTCTTTGATTTCCTGTAGTTTTTTTAAAAAATCGTAGGTTAGTATTATTTCGTCTTTATTATTTAATAAGGTTTGGCTTACATTGTTACTTCTAAAAATGAAAGAAGAACTTGTTATTTCTTTAATAATATCCTTATCTTTTAATTTGATCATTATTTCGTAAGCTCTATTGATCAAATCTACTAATTCACGCCTGGCAATTTCTGCTCCTTCCTGAAACAAAGAAATAAACCCCATTTCTTTATGCCGCCTAAAAATAGTATCAGGAATTAACTTCTCTTCAAAGTATTTTTTATCTTTTTCATTTTTTGAAACTCTAGTAAGGATAACAAAACAATAATTATATATCTGCTCAAAATATCTTCCCAAAAACTCTTTACGAATTGTATCACTTATCGACGCTTCCCTAAACTTAATTTCAAAATGTAGGGTATTACTATTATCCTTTTTTCTAAATAAATTAATTCCTTCTCCAAGGCTAAAAAAACCTCCATGCAGTTTAAGTGCGGACTTATAGTTTTGAGCAAGTGCTGTTTCCTGTAACATCAAAAAGAGTTGGATTATGCTACTTTTACCAACGCTATTTGCTCCTAGTAAGATTGTTATAGGCTTTATATCAAGATGCCCTTCTTGAAAAGCCTTATAGTTTTTGAATTTGATTCCAGTAAGCATATTGAATATAACTGTTAAATGATTAATGTATAAGTTGTCAAGAAATGGTACTAAGCACACAATTACTATATAAACATCATGACCACCTTAACCCAAATCACCGTCTATGCATTAAGCTCAAAATATAAATAATTTATCCAAAGTGAAAACATTAAACACTTGATATGAATCAAGTTTTATAACTTTAAGTAGAAACCGTTAGTATATGCGAAGAGTGAATTTGAGGAGTACGGCATCCTTCCTATCGAGGGAGCACACATTAGACATTAATACCATAAGATCGCTTTTTATAGCCGAACATGAGAAGTTTCTACAGCTTAATCCCACCTGGAACCATAAGGCTACCCGAAGATTAATCATTGCAAATTATTGGTACCGAGACGTTATGATGCACTTTGCAACGATCATGACCATTGCCGTATTATTTACGCTACCTCAATACAACAGCTGGCTTACGTTATCTGCATCTATTGTAATTGCCAGCCTATCTGCTTTATTTAGTCTAACGGCATTTATTTACCTCCCTTCCTTCTATTGGAACTTTTTACCAAAACTTGAGGTTATAACTGGCGAACTGGAAAAGTTGGCAACGCATGTGGAGGAAACAACGAAGTGTAAACGCACCCAGTTCCAGGCGCCGACACTTATTATTATATATTACGTCAATTCTAAAATAAGTAACACCCCGTTACTTCCTGCCAATGATCAATCGGCAGCAGTCCTTAATAAACTGTATGGATCAGACAAGGATAAATTAAAACAGAACCTTTCCAGATTGTATAGGCTACCTAGCCTTTCGGCTAAAGAGCGGGCAGAAATGTTAAAGGCAGTGGAGAACACAAGGGACTTTTTTAAAGATTCGCAGAATGCCAATATTCCCAATATTCTGGATGAACTTGAATTGAAACTGAACGGGTGACAAATTAAATCTAATAACTTGGGGCTAACGTCAGGAATTTTTCTGTCGACATCTGGTATTTTTAGTCAAGGTTCAGTTTGTCCAAGACTGTTTATCCATTTGTTATATGAATCTTTGTGTTCTTCCACCGTGCATAGTTTTGCAATTTCATCAGTAGGCTCAAATAGACTAACTTTTTTAGAAGCTGGTTCCCCGTAATTAACTATGTATGTTCCATATCCACCTGTTGCTCTATAGGCAGAATCAATCCTACAACCGTTGCAACCGATTATGGATTCATATTTACGTTCAAGAACTTCTCTTAAACTTTCTAATGCTACTATTGGGTGATATAGTTCACTTACTGATTCCGTGATTTCAGAATCAGCATATGTTAAATGTGTAGTTTGTCCTTCACTCCTAACTATCAACAGCCCTGTTGAAATAAGATTTTTTCTTAAATCATATCTCTTAATGGAATATTGCATACATAGGCCTTTTTGAATTTAGCGTCTGGTAATAATTTACTTATTTTTTTCAGGTTGGACGAATTTAACTGATTAATATTTCCCGAATTGTTTTCGACCTAATAAATATTTCATATTTCCTGCCTTAGTGACTATTAACAGGATGCCAATAATTACAATAACCTTATATTTTGAATTTCCAGGTCATTTTTCAATTCTATGTATACTTAGCTTTTTTCCGCCTACCTCTCATCGTATGTTACAGCTCTAAAACAATTATGTGTATGAAAGATTTTGTGCAGAACGGTATAAAGGTTGCCCGTATACGGTATCCATACAGGAGGATCTACAAACAACCCAGGCAGCTAATACATTCAGAGATGTTTATCAATGCTTTAGCATTTACTCCACTTTTTTCTTTACGAGCCTCGGATCAGACTCGGATATTCTCCCTTTTGCTTAAAGCAATTTTGCCTAATCATTCACCATTAAACCAGTAACGAGTATGAAAGAAATGACGAAAAACGGAAACACGCCAATGCTGTTTCCATACGAGCCGACTGAATACTGGCAGAACATTCGCCAAATAATCAGGGAGGAAATGGCCAAAATAGAAAAGGAAAGTCCACCAAAAGGAAATCTCCTAGAAACGCCCGGACTAACCTACAAGCCACTATTAAAGATCACGGAATTGTGTACCCTCTTCCAGGTTACCAAACCCACTATTTACAGCTGGATCAAGGCAGGAAAGCTGAAACCGGTAAAGGTCAGGTCGAGGGTTTACTTCCTGTTCCAGGATGTACAGAAGCTAATGAGCACCGAGCCGCAAGACTTGGAATCATAAGCCTCTTTTCAAGAAACTACATTTTGACAAAATTTAAACTTATTCTTTATGGCCGAATTTAAAAGGCAAACCTTCCAGCTTAGCACTGGAAAACAGATCAGGTTACATGGAAACAGCTTCTTTATTAACCGCTCTTTAGAGATCGGCGAAGGTTTCGTTCCCAATATCTTTTCACTGTTTGATGAACAGCCAGACGGCAAACCGTCCACAGTTTCAAATCCTCACCGGTTGACACCGGAAGAACTGCACGAACTGGCCGACTACAATATCCGCTTATGGCTGGATCTAAAAGATAGCATCCGCAGCAATGGCACCAATAACCCAAAAGTTTTCAGCCGGGAAACCATTCGCGTAGCTGATAACAACTCAGCTGATTCTGTCCCCAAAAAGAAACGGGAAAAACCTAATTCTAACAAAGAACTTTAAAAATTAAATATGAAACAGCTATCGTGTGAACAGGCAAAGCAGATTGATATGGTCGATTACCTGTCTTCATTGAACCATCAGCCGCAAAAGGTAAACAATCAGGATTTTTGGTATCTGTCTCCGTTACGTGAGGAACGAACAGCTTCCTTTAAAGTCAATAGAAAGCTCAATGTGTGGTTCGATTTCGGTATCGGCAAGGGCGGCGACATTATTGATTTTGGCACCCTATATTATAATTGCTCCGTAAGTGAAGTGCTTTCAATACTATCGGCCTTTCTACATCACCCTACCCTTTCTTTTCACCCGCCTACTATCTCCGGTGGGGTTGCGGGTTCGTCATACGGGTCTGCTGGTGAAAAGAAAGAGATAGCAAACTCTAAAATTATGGTTGTGGCCGTACGGCCTTTGTCAGCAAATACATTGATCAATTACCTGGAAAAAAGAAAAATCCCGTTGGAGATTGCCAGCCAATATTGCAAGGAGATTGATTTCGTCTTATATGGAAAACAGCATACCGTGATTGGATTTCCTAATAATACCGGCGGTTATGAACTCAGAAGTGAATACTTTAAAGGCAGCAGTTCGCCCAAGGATACCACTTTTATTGATAACAAAACCGAACAGATCGCAGTCTTTGAGGGGTTCTTTTCTTTCCTTTCATTTTGCACCATCAATAAAAGTCAGACCGCTCCCCTCACCAACTGCCTTGTACTTAACTCCCTTTCCTTTCTCGACAAAAGCCGGGATCTGATGGAAAAACATATGCGGGTTCATTTACTGTTAGACCGCGATGCAGCTGGCAAAAAACATACAGAAAAAGCCCTTAACTGGAACCGTGACAGATATATTGACAAGAGTGAATTTTATGGCGCCTTTAAAGACCTAAACGATTGGCTTGTCCATGACCGAAATAGCTTACAGCAAAGCCAGCGACAAGTGAGAAGGCGTAAATAATAAACCATAGCGCAGTTATTTACCATAGTACCTAAGCTACCAACCAGCGAAATGACTGCCGGGTTTTATGGCGAGCGGTGTGTTTGTAGAACAAAAATTGCCTGATAGCCAAACACACGCTCGCTTTTTGCTCCCGCTGGTCGCAAAAAGAAATACAAAATACATTAAACTGAAGCGTATGAATCATGAGGAAAAGAAAAAGAGGAAAGCCGGAAGACCGGCTAAAAATATTAAAAAGGAGATAAATGCCAGTGTGCGATTTACTCGGGTCGAATATTTTATAGTAAAAGAAAAAGCCGCCAACTGTGGGTTTACCGTTTCAAATTATATCCGCAGGGCATCTATTCATTCAACAATAACTCCGCGTTTAACGGCCGAAGAACAACTTTTAACCAGGCAATTAGTAGGCATGACCAACAACATGAATCAAATGGCAAAGGCCTGTCACCGGGAAGGATTATTTCAATCAATGGTCATTTTTGAGAAATACCGTCAGCAATTAAATGAGATCATTAAAAAATTGAAATCATAATCAGCAAAGTAGTTCCTGCCGATTCAGTTTATCATACCTGCCGGTATATCTGTAACAAACCTGGTTCAGAAGTGTTGGCAACCGATGGCGTGAGGGAATTTGATTACAGGTTAATGGCAGAAGATTTTATCCACCAGCAACAATTACGGCCGGGAAAACAAAAAGCATTTTTTCACGGCATACTTAGTTTTCATCCTACAGAAAAACCATCGGATGAAACATTAACGACAATTGCGGCACAGTACCTGAGGCGGTTAGGAATTATAGACACCCAGTATTCGATCGTTAAACATACTGATAGATCACACTTGCACCTGCACGTTGTTGCCAACATGGTCGACAATAACGGCAATGTCATAAAAGATAATTTCACAGGATTACGAGGTAAGAAAGTAGCCCAACAGCTTACACAGGAATACAAATTAATACCTGCTATAAAAAAGGACTTGGCGCTTACCAACCTGGAAAACATGAACGATCATGAGGTTGCCCGGTATAAGATATACATGGCTATTGCAGAAAATCTGCGGAATTGTAATTCAATAAATGATCTCGTAACCCGGCTGAAACTTCAGGGTATTGACACACAATATAAACACAAAGGACAGACACAGGAAATTCAGGGTATAAGTTTTAAAACAGGTAAGTATTCATTTAAAGGTAGCCAGATTGACCGGAAATACTCATTTGCGGGATTACAGAAATCGTTGGCCGAGGGAATAAAAGAAAACATTGATAATGTACCGGACCAAAAAGAAGAAAAGATTCAATCGAATAGTCCGAAAGAAGCTTTTAGGAAAATTCATTCTTTATCTAAAAGGAATTCGAAAAGTACTGTATCAAACACAGCATATAATAGAGCCGCTGATGTTTTTAAACAGATGAACAAGGTATTTGACGATCTTATCAAACCCGAACAAACCGATGATCATCTACCTTATGAACTTACCCAGGAAGGTTACCGCCGTAAGAAAAAGAAACAGTCGCACCGGCATAAACGGTAAAGAATTAAATCATTAAAAACGGATGATTATGACGGATCAGAATAAGGAAATATCTATGCCATTTACAGAGATAGTAACAAATAAAATACAAAAGCAGGCTGAACAAATTTCAGCAATTGAGAAAAAGCTAGAGTCTATCCATGACACCTCACCGGTTTTGCAGGAAATAAAAAAACAGCTAACTGAGATCAAAGTAGCCATTGTTGCTATAAAGTTTCCCATCAAACAAATGGATGAGTTCTCAGGGAATCTGGCAACAGGTGTCGCATTATTAAAACAGCCCGTCGAAAACAAGGTAATACATCACCATCATATCCCGAAAATCATTTTGATAGCTGCGGTACTTTTTATCGCGCTATGTCTGGTATGTTGCGGCTGGTATAATACCGTCCAAAAGCTAGACGTACATAAGGCCAACGATTTTAAATATCGCCACCTTAAACTAAACAACAACCTGAATTTGCAGAAATTGCTTATTATCACCGATAGCTTGTACAAGAACCAGCGGGATTTTTCGGAAAGTGTTTTACAAAGGGAAGACTCCGTTCGTAACATGATACAGATGCTGGTGGATGCAAAAGAAGCGGAGGTAAAAGAATTAAAAAAGAAGATTAAGTGAACCTGGTTTTCCGCAACAACTGAGCCACTAAATGGGAGGCTCAGTTGTTTATTCAAATTCCATCATTCCCTCTTACCTTTAAAATAGGCTACCAATACCATAGCATGCCCATGACCGAGGTCATAACCCTCTTTTAACCATTTTATAATATCTCCTGCTTTCGTTCCTTCGGTTAGATCATTTTTCTTTACAAACCCTTTCTTCTCAGCTAGTTTTTTAAACTGGTCGGCAGAGTTTCCTGTTTTAGTCTTGATATTGTCCAGATATGCTTGAAATGACATTGAAATTATTCTTTAATATTTAAATGTTTTAACAATACAAATATGCGGATATTCTATCGATGATAACCTGTGCAAATGTGACAATTAAAGGGGGTAAAAATGCCATAAGTCAATGAAATAGTCAATCAGCCACAAAATAAAAAGTCCCAGTGTCGACACACCGGGGCTTTATGGTATAATGGCTCTGATTAGCAATTTTTGTCAGCGGTGGCCTCCGACAGCTTATATTTTAAGTCCTCAATCTTTTCCTTGGCAAATGAAATAATTTCAACCTGTGCACGATTCAAATCCCGGATTAAGGACAGCTCCTTTTGCAGCAGCCTGATCTCTTCAGTTAGCATTTGGATTTGTTCTTTATACCTTTCAATCTGACCATTTAAGTAACCAACTTCATCATTACGTAGACTCTTAAGCGGCTCTTCGGTATAATACAAACTTAATAAGTCTACTTTAAGCGCCCCGGAAATAGTCAACAACAGATCTGTTGACATAGATTCCCGATCATATATGTCAGGCACCGTTTTTTCATTCCTGTGAATAAGGGCACCAAACTCCTTATAAGTAAGCCGTCTCCTTTCTACCTCCTGCTGAATCAAACTTCCAATATGAATTGGCACAAGCTCTCATTATTAAGTGTATGTAAAGATTAACCTTCCAGTATCTCACTATCTGGCAGGCCCGTTACTTCCCTGATCACCTGCATGGCAGCAGCCTTAGTAAGATTGTCGCTATTCTTTTGAATATACCGTGATATGGTGAATTCAGTGCATCCCAGTACATCCATCAACCGGCGACGGGTAGTTGGGTTATTTATCACTCTAAGCGCTTTTTGAGTAAGTTTCATAACTTGATAGGTATTGGTTAGTTTTATGCTATTTCCGCATTTCAACTTGCAAGCCAGCAGAACGGCGCTTATACCGCCTTTTCGCTACTTTACGCCTTTGTTTACGGGTTCGTTTAGCTATTATATATGCAGCTTCAATAAGTTCTTCCATCTTTTCATAGAAATACATATGATTACTACGCTCGTGCGGATCGATGGAGATACTACGTGGGCTGGAA
This sequence comes from Niastella populi, assembly GCF_002078015.1. Lineage (GTDB taxonomy): Bacteria > Bacteroidota > Bacteroidia > Chitinophagales > Chitinophagaceae > Niastella > Niastella populi. The sequence continues at coordinate 7,918 of NZ_LWBP01000010.1, forward strand.
ACGACTTCAGTAAGCCAATCCCAAAATATTTGCCGGGTCTCGTTTAAATGGTAACATTGAAAGAATTCATCCAAAACCATTAAAGGCTCGTGTCTTTGCTCCTTATTTAGCCGAAGGGGCTGGCTGTACCATTGAGGGTGTTTGTTATGGGTTTTGCCAGAAAATGATACCCCAGGACGGGCGGTTAATGGCTCATTCATGCGAAAAGATTTTAGGTTACATTATATGGTTTGATGAGCCTTGAGGAGGTAGGTTTGGGACGAATTAAAACGGGCCAAACAGAATATTATAAAAAAGGGTTGGTGCCTACCGCCCCTGCCACACAGGCCCTGAGAAGCCCCCTACCATACGGTAGGCAAATGCGAAGGAGCAAAATAGGCCCAACCCTATATTGTAAATATAGAGATTGGGCTTCACTTACTCTCGCATTTGTCGAAGTTCTCAGGTTCGTGTGGCGAGACTCGTGAATAAACCTCTTTTATAAGAGGTAGTTTCCAATTATACACAAGATAGATAAAATATTTCCAATTTGGTCGTATTCGACCAAATTGTTTTCCACAAATGTTTCCATCTTTCTTCTTTAAGTAATACTATGGATACAAAAACAAAGGAAGAAATCAGGAAACAGTTCGGAGAATACCTTCAGCGGCACCGTGAGAATGTATTGAAGGTTAAAAGTGTTCGAGAATTGTCGTTTACATCCACTATTGACAATAGTAAATTAAGTAAAATAGAGAAAGGGCAGGTAAATTTTGGGTTTGATAATTTGTTGGAGATTGCTGTAACTTATAAACTAAGTCATAAAGACGTTTTAGGCTTTGCTATCAAATCTTTGAAAGACTTTGAAGGATAAATATCAACTTTATGATGTGGAGTAAATTAAAGCAACTTACAGAAGAGAAATTCGCAGACTCTGTCAAAAATAGAGTTGAAATTTTTTCTACCCGATATAACAAACCCAATAGTTCATCCGGACGGGGCTGGATTACAATAGATGGAATTGAAATTGTCAATTTCTCGACTATTAAATCCGGTGAAATCTATAGATGTATATATCACGAAGCCACACCCACAATTTGTAAAAAGGCACCCCGCAGTTCAGGATGAGGACCGAAATCCAGATCTACTTGTTGAAGAAGGTGAGTTTTCCAGATTTGATTTGCATAATTGTTGTTTTGAATACTTAAACCTCAGTGTAGAGGAAGGCCTTGCTCATCCCAGTCCATTAATAAATCTTTTGGCAGTTCTCGACAGACGTTTGGGAAAAGGAAGGCTGCCATCCTTGATTGAGAAAAAACATCACCCATTGGTTAAGCGGTTTTTGAAATTTAGAATGACTGAGGAAGGCTTTAATATTAATGATAACTCAGAATAGAAAATTGTAATGAGAATTATACTGCATCTTTCTTACGTGTTCTTTTTAATTTTTTTCTCTTGCCAGCCCAAAAATAAAAGCATGAACTCCCAGAAAAACACAATAGTCTTTACAGACAGTTCCGGTAATATTTTAACAACAACTGATCTTGCCAATGTGACTGGAAATGTTAACTACCAGGTAAAATCAGAACAATATGTAGATTCAAAGGCCCAAAGTCTACAAAATGAAGCAAGATCACTTGGCCAATCGGGTAAGTATGATTTGGCAATTAATAAGCTTAAGCAAGCAATTCAAATCCAGCCTAATTGGGCATACCCAATTTACGACCTTGCATTTACATATCTCCTGAAAGGTGATTATGGAAATGCATTAAAATATTACAAACAAACGGATTCAGTATCGCCTAAAGGATTTTTCACTGCTAAAACTGCTATATATGCATTGGAGGGTGAACAAGCAGGAGAATTTCCCAATGGACTTTACTTATCTTATTTGCAAATTGAATGGACCGATGATTTAAATAAAAAGTTGGCAATTGCAAAGGCCATTACGGAAAAATTTCCTGGCTTTGCACCAGCCTGGAAAGAATTGGCTGTATTATCGGATAACAAACAGGAAAAGAACACCGCCATAGAACGTGGCCTGTCCTTAGAACCCGATAATGAAACGAAAGGCATATTATTGATCAATCGGGCTCTTGTATTAAATGAAAATGGTAAGAAAGAAGAAGCCATCCAAGTTCTTGGTAATTACATATTTTCTCCAGACGCAACCATGGGCAATATTGAGCTGGCAAAGTTTACTTTAAAATCAATTGCAAAATAACTTGGTGATCAAAATACGATGGCTGTTGCAAATTCATTTACTAAGTTTATGAGTCAGTTTATTGAAAATACCAATGAGTCAATTGAATCTATGCAATCACACATGATATTTCCTGAAAAAATAACTGATTTTCTTACTTGGGTGAGAGAAACTACTGAAGCTGCCTGGCGCCAAGCCTCCTCAGACAACTATCTTCATAACGCCAAATGGCTTCCACTTAGTGAACAAGAGATTAATGACCTTGAACAAAAATATTCAATAAAATTTGGACCCGAACATAGGGCGTTTTTAAGCATACTCCATACTATAGATAAAAAAGATCCCGATTACTACGCAGGAATCGAGGACACCGATGAAGGATCAGATATAAAGGCCAAGGGGCAACCTTCATTATTCTATAATTGGCATACAGACACCGAATGGATCGAAAGCAGACTCACGTGGCCATACGAAACTATCTTGCAAGACATATTAGGTGTAAACCGGTTTTGGTTAAAATCGTGGGGGCCCCGTCTTGAAACGGAGCAGGAAAAAATTCGAGTATTTTCATCGTGGTACAATAAGGCGCCTAAGTTACTTCCTATTACGGCACATACTTTTCTAATGAACCATGAACTTACAGGACTAAGGGCAGTATTATCTGTTTGGGGTTCAGATACAATAGTAGCTGCGTGGAACCTGCGCCATTATCTTATGCGCCAATTCCCACAAGAGTTAAATATCCAAGAATTGGTTTACGATGATGAAGACAAATGTTATTATGGAGAAATCATGAAAGGAATTCCGGAACTGGACACATTGGAGACGATTCGATTAGCCGATGCTGACATACCTCATTGGAAAGAGATAATAACACACTGGTCATTTTCCCAATGGCAAGGATTTAGAGTAGATTAAAAAAAGAAGTGCACTAACATGGAACAAGTTTACTTCGTTCGTCAGTAATCGATTATTCATACTTTCTGCTATTTAACAAAATAGCCGGATAAACCGGCTTTAAAAATAATTTAAGCTAATGGGCTAGTTTGGGGCTTTTTAAAAGATTCAGGCAATCCTACTTTCTTCAGAAAAGCTGCCCCAATTTCTCTTTTCTTAACAAAGTAGGGATCGTCAATGTATCGCTTAATTGCCTTTTTATCGGTTACGCTTTCCATACCAGTCATTTTCATTTGAGTTATTCTTTCCATCATTACCCTTTTAAATTAATTTTCGTAATTGATCACTATCTGGCAACACCTGTTGAATTT
>NZ_LWBP01000011.1 GCF_002078015.1 Niastella populi
AAAGTGTATCCTATGTCATGCTATTTATCAACTAACCATTAACCTGTCATGCACACTGAAAATCATTTTAGCCTGAGAGTGCTGGTTGCAGCGGCCAAAGTAAAAGATTCCATTGATCTTAAGTTCAGCCTCGTTACCGGCACAGCACCACCGACAGGCAATGTACATACCTCTGCTGATATTGAATGGAAAAGCGTTGAGGAGTTTGCGCAGGAATTAAAAGTAAACAGGAAGGACCTGCAAAGAGCTTTTAAATATTGCAATGACAAAGGAATAAATGAATACCTGGCCTGCAGAAAAATGGAAGCTGCCTGTATGCTGCTTGCCTATGGTGAAAAGACAATAAAAGAAATAGCGATTGATTTAGATTATACGCAAAACCATTTCAGCTTTTTTTTTAAGAAACGGAAGGGGCTGACACCGCTTGAATGGCAGAAAAAGAATGGAAACGGGAATAATGACCTGAAATCGTAGAAGATTGCCCTAAAATCGTAGAAGATAAATTTTTATCACGGTTACCCTCAGCTTAACTTGCATACAGAATGAACGAAGCGCCGGTTAATTGCCCCGGCCGATAACGTAAGAACGAAAAAATCGACCCATACATCGAATATTGATTGTAACCGCAGGCAATAAGTATTCATTAACATAATAAGTTTACTGAAAAAATCCATTAACTAATTGTGCTGTCAACTTCAGCACGTACGGGCTTATCTATAATCGGATAAGGTTTCAGCCGGTACGCCGTGGTTTTCTAACTGCAGCTTGAGCCGGCCAGTCAAATGACACATTTTACCCCGAACCATCGAATATTACAAACTTAAAATTTGTCTTTTTAGGTATAGACTTTAAGAACTATAACCCGGCTTATAAGTTGGTGAGACAATTTAACGACTTTAACGAGGGTCATTGAATGCTTTTCTGAATTGTCCCGAACAAAGCGGCAGGATGTTGCTCCATCCATCACCAGCTTGTACCCGGGTATTGAAACAATATCATTAAACTTTATCAACCATTCGCAATGGAAGGACCTGCTATTCATAACGACAAGACCATCTCCTTCTCATGGCTTTCAAAAGCCACTATAGTAGAAATTATTTCAGTATTGTTTATTATACTGTTCATTTACACCGGCATCAGCAAATTGATGGAATATAGCATATTTAAAGAGCAGATTGCCGAGTCACCTGTGTTAAGGCCTGTTTCTTCTTTTATAGCCTGGTCATTACCGCTTATCGAATTCATTGTTTCCCTGATGCTGATCATACCACGCTGGCGATTGAAGGGATTATATGCATCCTTAGCCTTAATGATCGGATTCACCATCTACATTGGCGCCATCATGGCTTTTAATAAAGAATTACCATGTAGCTGCGGCGGTGTTATCTCATTGCTTTCGTGGAATGGCCACTTGATCTTTAACAGCATCTTTATAACGCTGGGATACATTGGCGTACGACTGGAAAGACAGATCCGCCGATCTATTAAGAACAACCTGATGAATACAATTTCATAATTGATAAATGATTGCTCATGTCGGATACAATAAAACAAACCAATCCTTTTATAACCGTGCAGCCTGATGTAGTGGAACAGCAAGATTTGTTAACAGGCTCAGCCAACAGAACGGGAAGTGAGCTAAAAGTAGATATCAGCCGGTTATCGATCATTATACCGGCTTATAATGAAGAAAAGACGATTTCGCTGATCCTGAACCGGATCAATGAGGTAAAACTGATCAAAAATATTGAAAAAGAAGTGATCATTGTAAATGATTGCTCCAGTGACAATACGGAAACAGTAGTGCAAAACTACATTGCCATCACACATGACCTTAATATCAATTACTTCAAATATATAAAGCACGATGTAAACCAAGGAAAGGGTGCGGCAATCCATACGGGTATCGCCCAGGCAACCGGC
>NZ_LWBP01000012.1 GCF_002078015.1 Niastella populi
TTACCTGTTGGTTCAGGATGCCGACCTGGAATACGATCCGGGGGAGTATAATACGCTCTTAAAACCGATTATACTGGCATCGGCAGATGTGGTATACGGCTCACGTTTTATGGGAGGCAATCCTCACCGCATCCTCTTTTTCTGGCATAGCATCGGCAACCGGTTTCTTACTTTTCTTTCCAACATGTTCAGCAACCTGAACCTGACGGACATGGAGACCGGATACAAGATGTTCAGGAGTTCCATTATACAACGAATTTACCTGCAAGAAAAACGATTTGGCTTTGAGCCGGAAGTGACAGCAAAGATTGCTATGGTGCCTGGGATACGGATCTATGAAGTGGGAATTTCATATTACGGAAGGACGTTTGCCGAGGGGAAGAAGATCGGGTGGAAAGACGGATTCAGAGCTATTTTCTGCATTTTTAAATATGGATTGTTTAATAGGGAGGTATTAAGGCGGAAGGATGAAAAACTGATACAGGTAAAAGTATCAAACCAAATGAAGAATTCGAATCACTAGTATTAACTATCTCCAATTTTTAAAAATGAATGAACTGAGCGTCATACCTGCTAATAGCGTTTCATTTAAAGAATTTCTGTGGGGCAACCGGCGTAACAAGATGATTTTAAACCTGGTGGCGATAGCCATAGTAATTCAATTCATCATCTTTAAGTATTTATATCCTTTTGCTAGTTTCATATTCGGTGACTCATTTTCATACATTGAAACTGCCGAGCAAAATCTTGATATCAATACATACATGGTTGGATATTCTCGGTTTCTTAGATTCTTCAGTGTGTTTACAAGTTCAGATACAGCTCTTGTAGCTTTTCAGTACCTGCTTATCCAAGTTAGCACGCTGTTTCTGTTGTTTACCGTATTCTACTTCTATAAGCCGTCTAGACTTGTGCAAACAGTTCTGCTGGCCTTTATGGTACTGAATCCGCTGTATTTACATTTGGGCAATTTGGTAAGCAGCGACTGTTTGTTTGCAGCACTAAGTATAACTTGGTTTGCTGTCCTGCTCTGGTTGATCCATCGGCCATCAAACGAGCTTATTGTATGGCAGGCGGTGTTAATATTCGCAACATTTACTGTTAGGTATAATGCGCTTATATATCCCTTTATTGCGGCTGTTGCATTTTATCTTTCGTCACTATCATTGCGCAAGAAGTTGATCGGCATTGTAGCAGGGTTGGTGCTGTGCGGACTCTTCGTTTTCTATACAAGCTATAAATACAAACAGCTAACAGGCTACTGGCAGTACTCACCCTTCAGTGGTTGGCAGCTAACGAACAATGCCATGTATGCCTACAGGTATGTTGATGCGAAAGATAGAAAACCTGTACCAAGGAAATTTCAGGCATTTGACAATATGGTAAGGGAGTACTTTGACAGCACCCGAGATGTCAGTAAGCACCCTCAAGAAGCTATGGAAGCAAGCACAGTGTACATGTGGACTCCGGACCTTTCAATGTTTAAATATAGGGACAGTCTATTTCGAAATGACAGCAGTGCTATTGAGCTTAAAAAATGGGCAAGTATGGGACCTTTTTACAAATCGTATGGGCTTTTTATTATAAGGCAATACCCATGGAAATTCATTAGGCACTTCCTTTGGCCTAACGCCAACAAATATTACGCCCCCCAAGTAGAGTTCTTACAACTTTACAATTCCGGACGGTCAAAAGTCATCACAAATGCGATGAATTGGTTTAAATATAAAACTACTGAGGTGCGAATTCGGATGAAAAGCAACAATGTGTGGGTGCTGAATTTCTATCCAATACTTTTTGGAATTTCAAATGTAATTATGTTTTTAACATTGATATGTTATGTGTTGTTGAAAGGATGGAAGACCAAGCCTTATTCCGCAAAAGGCATTTTAATGGGCAGTGCTGTCTGGATAATCAATGCAACATTCACAATAGGGGCTTCCTCACCTGCACTCAGATTTCAGTGCTTTCCTATTTTGCTTACTACAGTGTTTGTGGCATTGTTGTTAGAATGGTTGTGGAAGGTGGCTATGAGTAGAGAGGACTCAACTGCTCAGACGGAATTGGAAATGGTGTCGGTAATAAATCAAAGTGCATTGATGTCATAAAATTAACAATATACAGATGAATGTTTATGAAACGAAATAACATAATAGAAACGGTTACTATACTGTATATCATTCTATTCCTTTATACTGGTATCAGCAAGATGATGGAATATTCTGTGTTCAAAGAACAGTTGGCAAGTTCACCGGTTTTGTCCCCTTTTGCAAATATTATTGCTATTTTATTGCCTTTGACTGAAATTCTATTAGTACTACTGTTGATAGTTCCAAGATGGCGTTTAAAAGGACTATATTCCAGCGTTTTGCTTATGTTATCATTCACAATTTACATTATCATTATCCTAAGTTTCAGCGATAAACTTCCCTGTAGCTGCGGAGGCGCTATTTCCTTGCTATCATGGCAACAGCATTTGGTTTTTAATGGTGCTTTCCTAACCCTTGGAGTGTGGGCGATCACCCTTGAAAAGCAATTAAAAAACCAGAACAGAATAGAGTGGGAAACTCCTACAAAAAATGAAATAGGAACTATTGCCTAACCTCAGTCAAAGAATGTTGTATGATATTTCAACGTACCATATCGACTATGTCCTTCAAAGCTTGGTTATTCAAAGACGATGAGAGTCGGTTGTTGCTAAAATGGTCTTCGGTTGCTACAATTATAGCTTTTACCTGGTTAAAGATACTTTATCCGTATCCGAACTTTATGCCGCCGGACTCTTACTCGTATCTTGATGCAGCTTACAATAATGAGTTCATCAACATCTGGGCAATTGGATACTCCAAGTTTTTGCGGTTGGTGAGCAGTTTTACGGATTCTCATTTAGCACTGGTAATTATACAGTATCTGTTGGTTCAAATAAGCTTGTTGTACTTGCTTCTAACTATTCGTTACCTCTTTAACCCGGCAAAGGCTTTGTTCAGGGTACTGTTTGGACTCAGCGTTTTAAACCCATTGCTGCCGCACATTGCAAATTTTGTATCAAGCGACAGTTTGTTTACTTCGCTAAGCCTGGTATGGTATACCCAACTGCTATGGATTATTTACAAACCGACAGAAAAACTGCTCTTTCGACATTCTCTTATATTGTTATTAGCCTTTTCTACTAGGCATAATGCTTTGTATTATCCTTTAATAAGTATTGCTGTAGTAATTCTACGCTCCATGCCAGGCCGCTTAAAAGCGTACGCGATAGGCTCCATAGCCATACTGTTGGGTTCTTTTATTCTCTTAACCGGTTCGGAGTACAACAAAAAAACGAGCTCTTTCCAATATTCTGCATTTGGTGGATGGCAACAAGCTGCCAATGCACTATATGGTTACGCTTATGATCAACTTGATGAACCCGTTAAACTGCCTCCAAGATTTCGGAAACTTCATCAGCTTGTCAATGAAACTGTTCGAATCCACCAACAGCAACCTTTTTTAAGACCTGACAGAAATGTGGGAGTCTTCTATTTATGGGATTTTCAATCACCGCTAAGACTATACATGGATCAAGTATGGAAAACTGACAGTACCAAAGAGTTTTTCGAAAAATGGGCTTCAATGGCACCATTGTATGGAAGTTATGGTACGTACTTAATAACCAGGCATCCACGTTCATATATTCTAAACTATGTATGGCCCAATTTGCAGCGATATTATGCACCGCCTTCCCAGTTTATGGGCTGGTATAACCTAGGCTATAAAACAGTTGATTCAAGTGCTGTGAAATGGTTTGGGTGGAACAATAATACTTTACCTGCACTGGGGATAAAGAAAATATGGGTTGCAGATATATTTACAATCTTGACGCCAATAGTTAATATAATTTTTATTGCGGGGTTTTTGGCTTTTTTAACTCTGGGGGGAAATCAGAATTGCAGTCATCATAACAAAAAACTTCTTGGTTGCACACTTACGATTTGGATTGCAAATACTCTGTTTAGCGTTTTATCAGCGCCAATTGAATTGCGTTACCAATTGTTTCCCTTGATCATTAGTATAATTTGGTCCGTAATTTTCGTAGGTTATGTTGTGCAGGTTATCCGAGCTAAACCGGAAACGACAGAAAAACAGGCAGAAGAAGCGCAAAAACAATTAGTATTCCAACCTCAACAAATCATCGAAAAAATTTAAACAACCTATCTATGAAAAGCATGACGTATATTCTGATCATAGCTCAACTATGGGGCTGTTTTGGAAAGAAGCCCACTTTAAAGACGGGGCACGAAGGTAAAACATTGCCGTCAATGACTTTGCTATTGATGGACAGTAGTACACATTTGGACTTAAAAGACGTATCAAGCAGTCAGCCAATCGTACTATTCTATTTTAGTCCCATATGCCCTTATTGCCGAACCCTGACGAACTCTCTAACTGAAGATATAAAAAAGGTCTCACAATTAAAGATATATATGATATCCAGTTTCCCTTACGAGGAAATAATGAAATATTATAAAGAGTTTAAGCTTAACGAATATTCCAACATCATTGTAGGACAAGATTATCAATATTCTTTCAGCCAATATTTTAAATCGCCGGGTGTTCCTTGTTTAGCTATTTATGACCGCAACAAGTTGCTTAAGGAAGTATTAATAGGAGCAGTTAGCCCCAGTTTGATAAATGATATTGCACTTGAATAACGCAAATTCTTAGAATGAGTCTTGAATACAATAGACATATCAAATAGTCATTGGACGCTTTTTCCCCAATCCGGCAAAGTGCTTTGATAATGTCACACAGAATACATGTATAAAAGCCATAGATGGTTGCCGCATTTACGCAAGTATATTATGGTATTTCAATAATAATATCGTTTGTTTGAATATTGGAGCAATTAAACTAGAGAGAAAGGCATATCCTTTGATGCTGTGCAAAAATAGATGGGTGGGCTGTGATTAGGATACAGGAAAAGAACAGTTAAACTCACAAGTGAGCTGGGCTATAGGAGAAAAATCAAACAGGTTAAAAGGCATTTTACGTGAGAAAGGATCATGAATAAAAATAGGGCATAACCCGATTGTATCCCTATTGAGATTTGACAAAGACTTACTAAAAAGGAATTTCTAAGGCTCCGATGCGTCAAGAATAAAAAATATCCGGATACTTCAAGGAAGGTAATTGCCTGCCGCCTTTCAAAGAAGTTAGCTCCAAGAGTAGGCTCTTAATTAAATAAAAGTTTAGCTTTTTGATTTAAAAAGCATTAAAATTATGAAGAAAGCAAAAATAATGTTGACAGTTATTGCTGTTTTAGCAGTTGTTGGTGGTGCTTTGGCATTCAAAGCAAATAAAAAATTCAACACAAACTACTGTATTCTAACAACAGCCGGCAGCGCAGGCACTTGTACCGGTGAAATTCTCGGCTATAGGCTTGCTACTGCGATTGATCAAAACAAGGTTACATACTACTACACAACTAAAAACCAAGGAGATGTGTGCACCCAAAAAAATTGCCCTACACCATCTACCAGCTTCGCAAAGGAATAACAAGTTAATATGTAATCTGGTGTACGAATAGATCATGCGAGCGACTATTGTCGCCTGAATTGCATTTCGTTACACTCCGTTTAAAGGTCGGTCATCATAATTGACCGACCTTTAATTTTCGTAAGGAACTGAACTGGAGCTCTCCGTCAAATGATATATATCTTTCTCTGTCGTTACTTTTGTGAGGTCTTTGATCCGGACTCGCCCTCCAAATCGTGTTCATAGCCTGTGTCTATTCCTTTTAACCTAGCAGGAATACCTTTGGTCATCCATTTTGGTGGGGGCGCATCTTTTAAGTAATGATCAAAGAACTGGGTTATACGAATAGTAAAATCCTCTGGATCTCTGCCGGAATACAATCCATGGCCCCCATTGTCGTATTGCAATAAAAAAACTTTTTTATTTAAGCGACGTAACGCAATGAATAGCTCCGCACCTTGCTGCCAACCGATATCGTTATAATTGTATAAAATGAGTAGAGGAGTAGCAACCTTATCTGCCCTTAACACCGGTGAACTGCTTACCCATAATTGGGGATTTTCCCATATCGACGTGCCCATAATATTTTCATTTCGAGCAACCCTATCATCTAGAATCTTTCCTCGTGTTTCTGACAATTGTAATGCTGAACTGACAGGATCACTCATGCCGCCGCCTGTAGCTGCAGCCGCAAACATTTTTGTTTGGGTGATTAACCAATTAGTCTCGTGACCGCCAAAACTAAAGCCAGCAATGCCCATTTTTTTCCCGTTAATGAACGGTAATTTTGCCAAGGTTTGAGCCGCCGACACAACAGTGTTATTCACACTTTGAACAGTTTTCCCTTTTTTAAATACAATACTCGGTGTAAAGACGATATATCCCTGACTTACAAACCAAGCGACCTTAATATGGGTGGAGTTGACAAATTGGGGTATTGGGTATTGGTAGACCCGCCCTGATAACTGCTCATAATAAGAAATGATTACAGGATATTTTTTTGAAGAATCGAAATTTTCGGGTTTATATAGCACACCTTCACCCATGGTTCCATCTAGTTGCCTCCAATGAAAAAGTTCGGATCGCAGCCAATTGTATTCCTTTTGAGGCGCAATTTCAGTTAATGCCCGAAAGTCCTTAAAATTCTCCGTCAAAAAAAAGTTCGGGGCCTCTACCGCCGTTTCCCTTTTTACGATCCACTTATTTGTATATTTAGCTTTCACTGGCCTGGTTAATGTGCCAAAAGATTCGTTGGTTCCAACTCCAATGTCACGACGATAATATAAACTCCATGGACCATCGGTTACATTAGGCATGTTCCCATTTGCAAGGGGTAATCTAAGAAGACCGTTGTATTTGGTTTTCGGATTGAAGGTGTAAACTAGAACTGTATCACCTGGCAAATGTTGTTTTTCGTCATCCACAAGCCTCAACTGTACTTTGTGTTTTCTTCCGTATCCTTTAGTTATATTAGTCGGGGGTTTAAACCCTGCAAGATCAAGTTCTATTATATCATAACTATCATATACTAAAACGCTACTCCCTTCACCTAGCCAACCTGCAACACCGATAGGAGTCGAAAAAGAGTAATCTTTAAAGAACGGACTTTTAAAAGTCAACTGTATCTGAACGTCCGCCGAAATATTCTTCCACTTTCCAGTTTCAAGATTAAAGCTGTGATAACTGTTATCTCTAAACTGCAACAGATATTTCCCATTTGGGCAAAACCAGAAACTCGCATTGTCAACAAACTGAGATTCATATATTACCCTACTCGAGCCGTCCTTTAACCTCACTAAATTGTAAATATATTTTCGGTCCCAAAAACGATCCCCTCCATCATTTCTTCGGGCTAGAAAATAATCACCGGTGATTTCTGGACCGGAGCAAATTTGAGCCTCCTCATTTTCACCTAATAACCGTATTACTTTCGCATTTTTTAAAAACATTAAACTGTCGACTTCCACAACAGCTTGATATTTTCTTGATTCCCGGTTAGCGATTTTCATCAACTGTATGCTCTGTAGCTCGACGTCTTTGTAATTCCATACGTCAACCTGAACCGCACTGGGGTTCACCGATTGGGGTTGTGTTTCTGTGAGCCAAAAACACAAAAATCGCCCGTCTTTAGTAAATGAAGGGGAAGCTAATGCATCTAATTCCGTGCCTCTATCCATCCCTTTTGACTCCCCGCTTGCCGCTATAATTGCCTTTCGCATACCTGTCTTGAAGTACCAAATGGAGTATGCCAAAGTTGATCTGTCTACTTCGAGCCAAGTTATTTGCTTTCGATTGGCATCCATCGTATAACTGACTATATCGTGGCTAGTATCTAAGGAGCAAACATTTATGGTTTCCTCCGGTGACAGAAAGATGCATTTAAGCGTTGTTCTATTCCTTCCCTTTATATCCTCGAGTTGTTGAATAACCAATATCTTTCCAACTGCATCGAAGTTGTAGCGGGAGACTCTAGAATAACGAAATTGCTTAAATGCTGATAAATCAAGTACTACCAGTTCGGACTGTGGCTCATCCGTAGTATAAAACAGAAATGTTGTGCCTCCTTTGAATAACTCAAAATTTCTCACATTCCGAATTGAGTCCTTTATATTCAATCCCAGCTCCAAAAAAAACAAAGTATGATTATCAAGATAAACAAATGTTTTATTGTCATTTAGAAAATAGCCATCTGAAACTCCGACTAAATTTGTTTTCCATGAATCATTCAGAGATTGAACTATGAGCGAGCTTTTGCCATACGGCTGATTGGTAATACAATACATAAAATATGTACCATCGTCATTTATAGCCACCTTGTTGTTTTCTACGGATACCCAACGGTTTATAGCAACGCTGTCGATGGACGGTTTGCCAGAAGAATTGTAATTGTGTGGCGATGCTCCTTGCGTTGCAAGAATAGGTTGCGTCATGTATGATGTATCGGTCTTATTACTTACATTGAACTGAGCCCACAAAGCCCCAGGATTAGCCGCTATTGCGGACATGAAAATAAATATAACAGTTAATCGCATTTTTTAATATTATTAAAACGGTAAACAATGTTCGAAAATAGAAGTCATAGTTTCCTTACCATAAGATAACAAACTTTCCAATGAGAGAAAATTCAATTTCACTTTATTATTGAGTATTTATCGCAAGTCTGGGCAATAGTAGTTTCATAATTAATTAAATGTATATGATAAGTAGCAAAGGAAAACTGTAATCATTCATCCAATTACTTGCATCAGCCCGCACGTTGAACGGCTTTTTATTAAATATTTTAAAAGTACCTTTATCAACTACAGAGGTGTTTAATAAAGGTTAGGTTGCATATTCTAAAGATCGGCGCTGTTGTGTCTTTTGACCAGCAGCCGACCTCTCGACCTGAATAATAAAGTTTTTCGTACTCTGAAATTACCGCCGCTGTTTTGTCTATCACCCGGTCAACCATAGGTTCAGAGCCATGACGAGACGGGTTGCTTTCTCCCGTTCAGAAAACTAAGCCATTGTTTTACTATCCAATCGGACTTCGAAAAGTTGATTGACTAGTCATGTGAACCGGATTTTTCACATATAAAAAGACAATCAGTGGGTTAACCAGTCGCAAGTAAGTGAGGCTCAATTGAGTTGAACATGCATTCATGGCGAAGAAGTCAAAACTTATTCTGTCATACCAACGTACATATTTATGAGTAATG
>NZ_LWBP01000013.1 GCF_002078015.1 Niastella populi
AACACTTGCTAAACTAGCTATAAAGCGTAAAATGAATAATAATTCCACTCAATTAAGTGAAATTTTAGAGATTAAAAATTTACATAAAAAGTGGTATACATATCCCTATATTTTTTATCGAATTATTGATGATTCTAAAGAGAAAACAATCGCTTATAGAGGGTTGGAAATTGGAGAAGGTATAGCAAGTAAATATGAGCTATTAAAGCCAGAAATTGCCCATACAGTTGCGACTTTGTTTATGCAATTAATAAGCCCAAATGGAGAAGATTTCAAACCAAACAGCGATGAGAATATTGATTTACTGTTAAAAAATTTATATGCAAATTGAAAAACGATATAAGTATTTAGGGTTTATTACTTGTTTGTATATTACATTTCAACTTGTTTCTGATGTTTCTGCCGGTAAACTGATTGACTTTTTTACATTTCCTGTTTCTGTAACGGTACTTTTTTTTCCTATAACATATATTTTTTCTGATATTCTTACAGAAGTATATGGTTATGCAAATGCGAGGAATGTTTTATGGACTGTAATGATTAGTTCGATTCTCGCAGGTATAATTTATATGCTAGTTGTTGCATTAAATCCATCGAAAATATTTGATGCTAATGATGCTTATACCCGTGTTTTAGGGCAAGTGCCGAGAATTTTAATTGGCGGCTGGTTGGCTGTTTTTGCTGGTGATATAACTAATAATTTTATATTGGCTAAGTTAAAAATTGTTACTAGAGGTAAGTTCCTTTGGACACGAACAATCTCCTCAACTATTGCAGGCCAATTAGTAAATACATCCGTGTTCTATATAATTGGCTTGTATGGTGTATTGCCTCTAAATGTTCTTTTAACTTCAATAATGTCTGGCTGGGTAATAAAAGTATTTGTTGAAATTGTATTTACACCAATTACATACTTTGTTGTCGCTAAACTTAAAACGGCTGAAGGAGTTGATTTTTATGATAAACATACAAACTTCAATCCCTTTACTTTCAAGCCACCCTTTTAGTCCAGTAATCGCCGCATCATATTCCATACACTTCTACCATGCCACTTGCCTCTATTATGAAACGTCGGTACTTTCCGCCTGTTTAATTCATCAGCTATTTTCCGAACACTTGTAATCCGCATATCACGTAGCTCTTCAAATGTAGGCTGCAGGGCTTTTGCAAACTTGTCTGCATCTCGTTTATTCTGCTCTGCCAGCACCTTTCCATGTTTGCCCAAGACAGTCCCCCGACGTTTTGTAGCTTGGAGCCCCTCTTTAGTGCGTATACTTATTTGATCCCGTTCAAACTCTGCAAACACCGCCAGCATGTGCAGCATGGTTTTGGAAGCATCCGGGTAGTCAGTAGCGACAAACTGCACCTTGCTTTCCATAAGACTGGAAATGAAGGCAACATTCCGGGCAAGCCGGTCCAGTTTGGCAATCACAAGCACTGCATTTTGCTTTCGGCAAAAGGCTAGGGCCTCTAATAATTGCGGCCGGTTCGTGTGCTTTTTGCCGCTTTCAACTTCCGTAAACTCTTTGAGTACGTGCCATTTCTTAGCACTCACAAAGCTGTGTACCGCATCCTGTTGCACTTCCAGGCTCAGCTCCTGCTTGCCGGTGGACTTGCGGTAATAGGGACAGGCATATCTCATGTGTAATTGCTCGTTTATATTGTTGATGGGCATACGAACAAATACTTTTCCACATTATTGACAAAAAGTCAAGTTTTTGATCTAAGTCAAGCCTTGAGAATATTGGGGTTTCCAATTTGAATCCTTAACAAAACATCCAAAAATCGTTGGTGGGTATACGTTCGTTTACACATCTACAAATATTTTTCCTTCCTATATTTATACTGTTCTTTCAAAACTTCTTTATACATCTGTTTTTTATGCTTACTATATGAGAAAAATAATACTCCCCGCCATTTGTCTCGTGCTGTTGTATGCATGTTCGAAAAGCGGCAGCACTCTCTCAAAAGCAGAGCTGCTCACCGCTAAGCCCTGGAAAATAGTAGCCGATTCAATTCTCCCAGGACGATATCTGAACGGTCAACTTATTACAGATATGTACAGCACGTATAAAGCATGCGAGAGAGACAACTACTATGTATTCAGCAAAGACGGCACTCTTGAAGCAAACAATGGCACATTAAAGTGCGCCCCGGCAGACTACCAATCTCTGAAGCTAACGTGGTTTTTACAAAGCGGGGAAACAAAGTTATCAATTTCGCCAGATCAAGTATTCATCACTGGCTTGGGTAGCTTATGCGACATTATAGAACTCAACGCGCAGGAAATGGTTTTGCGCTGGTATGATAAAGACAATACCGGTACCGTTACCAGAGTGCATACACTTACTCTCCGACACTGAAAGAACTGTAGAAATGAAGAATTATGTAGATATGGTAAGCATTGTTAATTTTAAGACGATGTATCATAAACCTAAGTAGGCAGATATTTATCAATATATAAGATAGCTCCAATCATTTCCTTGGAAGCTTATGGCAAAATCTATTCGTTGCTCAAATTTATTATAGTTATTTTTTGTCATATCAGCCAATGAGTTGTTTTATATATAAGTATCCAGCCCAACAAACTAAAAGATCAGTCCCTCCAAAGAACTCAGCTTACCTATGTATGTCTTTAGATCCGAGCCTATAAAAAACTAAGGTAAGCTCTCCGTATGTTGTTAAACTCAGCAACGTATTGTAAAACTTAGAGTTTTCTTGCTTTTGAGCAACAAAGCAAGACACAGCGTATGAAACAAACGAAATCTTTGTCAGTGTTAATTTTTTGGGTAACTGTTGTCGTTATGTTCTGCGTTATGCCAGCATTCACAGATCAATCAATTAGTAAGAAGAAGAGGACAGATTGGACAAACTACTTTTGGTTCAGCGCTAATGGAACTTATTTGCGGCAGAATTTGGTCGATGACGAGATCGACTTGACCGGCCTGGATGAATTTCCGTATGCTCCGTACACGGTTCGTGAAAAAGGGTATACGCCTGCAAATGTCAGCGGAAATCCGCCGGCGCCAATTAATCCATATTACGTAAGTAAATGGCTGTATTCGCACCCATAATTCGTATATGCAAGAAGTCCTACAAACTGAGATGCACGCCAAGCACATATGTTTTCAATGGTGGTAATGAGTTTAATTCCTGAGTTTCAGGATCCATAAGTTTGTACTTTGTAATAACAGCAGAATTAGTTGCCTGAAAATATAAACTGGCGCTCTTTAAATGTGGCTTCAACAACCATTTGGGAGGGAAATCGAATGAAAGGGTAATGTTTTTTACTCTTATAAAAGAAGCGTCGGCAAATCGCGCATCAGATTGTTGCATGTTTTGGTATGCATCATACGCCAAACTGTTACTGCCTGTAGTGTACAGTTGAAACACAGACTTGTCGCCAGGTTTTTGCCACCGATTTAATACTTGTGTGGGTTGGTTTGCCATCGCAGTTCCTGGAGGAGCTATTTTATAAATCTTATAAATGTAGCTGTAACCTTGTTGTATTCTTCCTTCTAATAAAGAACCCAAATGCCAGTTTTTATACGATAAATTTAAGCTTAGCCCTCCATATGCTTTGGGATCAAGGTTGCCGGACATAGAATAATCGTCAGAAAAATTAAGCTTTTGATCTCCATTTTTATCCTCAAAGCTAAAAATCCCATTGTTAGGATTAACCCCTAACGAATGATACCCCTGCTGCATCGTTAAAGATTCTCCTTCTTTGAAAAGAAGTTTATAGGGCGAATCTTGAAGCTCAGGAAATGATATCAGTTTATTACGTGGAATCGTTAGGGCGACATTGGTTGACCAACCAAATTTTTTCTTGTCATCACTTTTAAATTGCAACACAAATTCAAAGCCTGAATTTTGAACTATGGCCGGCCAGTTAGTTACAATGGAACTGTTTGAGCCATTTCGGCTAGGCATAGTAATAAGCTGGTTACTGCTTCTATTTCGAAAGTAATCAACGGAAAAATACATTCGATCCTGAAATAGTCCTAGTTCTAGACCACAGTTCAATTTCCAGGTCTTTTCCCATTCGAGTTTGGAGTGGTCATTATTGCTTGTGTTGGAACTATTCCTACTAAGGCCATCAAAATATTGATAGTCTCCAATTGGATCGCCACCAGTAGTACCTACGCTTGCGCGAATCTTTCCAAAGCTTAAGTATTGGCTTTTTTCTATCAAAAAAGGCTCGTTTGTAAATATCCATCCAATGCCAATGGCTCCAAACTGCCCGATTCGGGTTGTCCATTCTTGCCGGTCTGATGCTTCTATTCTACTTGTGAAGTTTGCAATATATTTATCTGACCATATATAGCTCACGCGCCCAAACATCGCTCTATAGCTATATTTATTTTGAAGGGGAGGTGCATAGTTAATATTGGCTGCTGCTGTTGGGTTGCGATAGTCGTCGTCATTCGTGTAACCTGATGCAGTATACCGGCTATTGTTGTTTATTATTTTCTGAAAGGACGAACCAATGAGTACAGTTAATTTTCCTTTCCCTAGATACTGATAATATTCAAGCTGAGGTTCCGCGATAAAGCTTTTATAAGCAGATTCGCCGAAGAAAGCAGTACCTGTATCGCCCGCGTTGTAGGGGTTTAATGATTTAATCGGGATAATGCTTGTTTCTGAAGAGCCAATCTTGTTATACCCGATAGTGGCTTTGATAGTAAGGTTACTTGAGATTCGATAGTTTAGAAATAAACTGGCGAGTGAATTTTCTGTCCGAGCACAATAGGGTTGGTATAGCAGAGCAAGAGGATTACTATAGGGAAAGCTTGGGTGGCCCCAGTTCAGTTTGCCGGTGCCGTCGAATAACTGTGGTGAATGGGGAGGTAATATCAAGGTGGTAGTTAGGTCAGTTAAAATTAAACTGGTCGCATCATTACAATAGCTGCCCGACCAAGTTGTTGTCAGTCTGCGGTTTGGTGATTTATAAGTAATCCGGAAATGCAAATTGCCCCGATCTTCTCCCAGATTTCCTGGAAATACCGTTGTTTGCTGATGGTAGTTTCCACTTAAATAATAGTGTATATTTTTCGACCCACTGGAAATGGAAATGCCGGCGTATTGGCTTTTGGCTGAACTTCCCAATAGAACTTTATTGAAATCTATATACTGACTTGCATCTAACAGCAACAAGTCTTTGTCTGTGCTAGATAAGCTTTGATTATCATTCCGCAATGCTTCTTGTCTCATTTGAATATACTGTTCCGTGTTTAACATTTTAGGGCGTCTTGTGAGCGTGCCTATGCCGGTTTGTATATCCGCGGAAATAGATAAACTGCCAGGCTTCCCCTGTTTGCTTGTTATTAAAACTACTCCCTTTGCACCGCGACTTCCATAGATTGCGGTTCCGTCAGCATCTTTGAGAACTTCTACACTTTCAATGTCATTTACATCCACATTCACCAAAGGACTTCTGCCATAAGATCCTAAGGCTGAGCCAGAACTGAGAACCTGTAAGCTATTATTGTTAGCGGCAAAAGGAACTCCATCGATAACATATAAAGGATCATTAAGAGGGAGTCTTCCGCGCTTGGTTCCGATGGAGCTCTGTCCTTGTACTTGAGTTTTTATAAAAGAAGAGGGTAATCCATTGGTTTGTGTAACTAATAATCCCGGCACACGACCTGATAGTAAGGAAGGAAAGCCATTCCAGATTGGGGTCTGAAATTCTTTAGCGCTTATTTTGGTAACATTGCTTGTATTCAGTCTTCTGGTAGTTTTTCCATATCCTAATTTTATAATCACATCCAGGGCCCGGTGATCAGGCTTCAATGACAAAGTCAATAACGGTATTTGCGGCACTATGTTTACAATGGTGTCAACTGTGTGATAACCGGGGGCAGACACAATAATCCTGGCATTTGAATCTGGGAGATATAAATCATTTCCTCTAACTTGGGAATAAACAATCTTAGAATTATTCCACACCTTAACTTCATACTCTTGCAAAGTTTCTCCATCTTCGTTTACAGCTTTGAATGGTATTTTTACCTGAGGCTTCCTTTTACTATTATTTCTAGATTCTATTTTCGTAATCGTAATTACTGTAGGATCAAATTCACACGTTAATGGTTTATTTCTAAAGCATTTTTCTAAAACCGTTTTTACCTTTACGTTTTTTTCATGTAAAGTAACTTTTCCAACAATTTGTAGAATTGCCCTATCATAATTGAAGCTATAGCCAGTTTGTCTTTTAATTTCCTCAAGTACTTGCTCGAAATCAGCATTCGTTACGTTTATGGTGACTCTGTCATGGATAGTTTGGTTGGGTGACTTAAATGAAAGTACGAATAGAGTCAGAGTTAACATTAGAGCAATATTCATGGCAATGGTGAATATTTTTTAACAATTGCAATTTTTCCGTCAATCGTGTAGTTGGCCACCTTTAATTTTCTAATAAATTCTAGAGCTTCTCGGGCAGTCTTTTGAGGAGGAATCGTAATGGTCAGCTCATTATCGAATGTTTCATTACAGATTATTGTTACGCCATACAACCTTTCTATCTCTTTCAGCACTTCTTGAACTGATGCATTTTTATATTTTATTGACATCTTCCAAGCAACGGCCTTTTTTACATTTATTTGTTTGGGACTTGTTAGTTCACCCCGGTCGTTTAAAGTGATCTCTTGGCCAGGAACTAATTTGCGTACAACTGTATCCTTTATAGCTTCAATCTGCCCTTCAATTAGCGTTGTCCTAACGGTGCCGTTGTTCTTATCAGCGGTCACATTAAATTCTGTTCCAGTTACTTTTATTTCCATTGAATTGGCTTTGACAAAAAATGGAACTTTAGAAACATCAATAAGGTATTGTGGCTTCACTTTGAAATATGCTTCCCCAGACAATTCAACCCTTCGAGCATTGGTTACATATGGGGAAGAAAATTGTAATGTTGATTTTTCGTTGAGTGTTATTTCGGTGCCATCTGGCAGTGTTACATGAATTTTATAATTCGGGGGGCTTGTAATTGAGTTTTCCATAAAGAAAAAGAAGGGAAATGTGAAGGCGTCAAATTTGCCAAATCCCGGAATAGTATCGAATTTAATGTGTCGGTTTGCATATGTGATTTGCAAATGCCCAATACGTAAAGGCTGGATACTTGATAATGTATTTAAGTCGATGATTGCTCCATTCCATAATCGAACAAAAGGAATTGCAAGCAAATTACTGGAAACGGAAATTTGTTTTCCTGCTTCTTTAGGGCGGTCTTGCGAATCTTTTGTTTTTAAAGTGTATTTATGATCAAAGCTGTTTTTAATTATGTAAGCATATAAAGCAACTGACAGGAGTAAAAGGATGATTGCTGCTGCAATAACCTCTTGATATGTGAACTTAATTTTCCGGCTTTGCTTTTCGCGAGAGGGGGCGACAATTTTTTGCCAAACAGCTGCCTTGTCAATTTTGGCAATCGTTTCCTGATATCCATTGGCCGTTACGCGATTAAAAAAATCTCTGTTCTCTTGTGATTGCTCTAGCCATTCTTGCAATTCTTCTTGCTCATGGTCCTGCAAGTTGTTTTTTTGGTATCTAAAAATTAATAGTGCAATTTTATTAGCTTCCACTTTGATGAAATTTAGATAAGAATAAAGTTTAATGATTAATGGTATGGAATGCAGCCATTTAAAAGAACTGTCAAGCTGAGAAGCCCCATCCTGATTTAAACAAGGCGTTGCGTATTTTTTTTATTGCAATGCTTTTATGAGTTCGATATGTAGACCTACTTATCCCCATTATTTCTGCCGCTATTTTTGTTTCGACACCTGAAAAAAAAAGATTGAAGGCGACCTTTTCCTTTTCCGTAAAGTTGGGATTGACTTTATTCATTAGGTCATGCAACTCTTTTTCAATCATTATCTCTTCAACGCTCCGCTCGAAATTTTGGATATTATTTGGTGTCTTATCGGAGGATTCATATTTGTCATCCTTTTCCTGAAAATGAACAATACATCCTTCCAGAGTTTTCGTAAGTACTAATTCTACTAGTTTTTCCATAGGCATATTCTCTATGCCTTTCGCTTCGTGATATAAATACCTGAATGCGTCAGTGACTATATCTCTTGCCTTATCTATGTCGCCAACTTTGTTAACTATGTAATTACAAAGAGGCTCAAAGTAGCTCTCAAAAAGCTCTTTTAATTTCTTTTGTTTCATAAAAATCAAAGCCATAACTGGTTCATAAAGCGAGTGCACTGAAACCACTGTTTTTAAGGTTCCTTGGGCACCAGAGTTTTTAAGGGGTACGGGGCTACTAATGACGAAACAATGCAGTTGGAACTAATTAGCTGATATGATATTAAAACAGTAGATTTTATATTTTAGACTAAAGAGAATTTCAACTATATTTTTACTAACAGGACTAGACACGTGCAGATAAGTAAAGAAGAAACATTTATCAATCTTCAGAAAAATCATGAAAGCCTTTCTGGATAAGGATTTGGGGGAAAATCATCCTTAATTTATTAAAAAAAAGAGTTCAAGAAAAACTGTAAAAAAAGTGCAAGTTTTCTTGAAGTTTTTAGATGTTAACACTCGTTAGTTTCGTTCCTTTTTTTGCTAAATTGGCGCCTCATTAAAATTGCCCCGTTTGGGGCAATTCGCATAATGGACATACTGGACTCTTCCCGGGAAAATTTCAATGATGAAGTCCATTAAAAAAAGGAGTAAGCTCCGCAAAATGAAAAAGAATCGTAAACTGGGAACTGAGGATCTTACCCTTATTCTTAAAATTGCGATTCAACTTGTAACACTAGCCTCTATTCTGTCCAATGGTTGCTCGTGAAGCAAGCTTAGGCCAGCTTTCAAGCTGGCTTTTTTTTTTTCAACGAGGTCGCTTACCTTTCAAAGATAAATTATTTATTGACATTAGTAGACTCTTTAAGCAGAGTCTTATTGCGTATCTGGTACATTTTTCCTATGCTTTGATTTGCAATTTCGTGGTTTCTGCAAGGGCCACTTTGAAAGATTGATTACTACCAAAAGTTGAATAGCGGGCCGATTAATCAGTAAGCTATCCAGACTTCTAGGTGAATGCAATCGACAAATACATCCATATAAAACATCAAGGTTTTGATTGCATTCTGCTGGATGTAAACAGCAGCTCAAGCTTTTCAGTCAGTTCTTTAATGGTTGACGGCTTGGCCATGAAGCAGTAAGCGCCGAGCTGGCGAGCCTCTTCTTTTAGTTGGGGATGATTTCACGTGCTGCAGATGACAATGGGCAGCAAATCATACCCAGGGATTGCCCGAATGCGGAGCAGGCATTGCTTTCCATCAAATTTCGGCATGTTCCAATCGAGGAACAGCATGTC
This sequence comes from Niastella populi, assembly GCF_002078015.1. Taxonomy (GTDB): domain Bacteria; phylum Bacteroidota; class Bacteroidia; order Chitinophagales; family Chitinophagaceae; genus Niastella; species Niastella populi. The sequence goes on from NZ_LWBP01000013.1 coordinate 9,332, forward strand.
TGGCGGGGTAAATTCCTTTTCGGAAAGGATGGCGAGCGCGCGATCACTGTCCTGGATATGCTGGAATTGAATCTCCCAAGGAAGATGTTTCAGGGCGAGGTCGAATATATATCCGTCATCCTGATCGTCATCAATAAGCACAATGCGGCTCGGGAACATCAGTATTTTTAATTAAGCAATCAGAAATGAAAACATCCAGTGAACTAGAAGCAAGGAAGAATTGCACTGTAAAATACAAAACTATGGTTTCCAATGCCGTCTTTCTTGCTCGGTCACAAAAAAGCCTCTTACCCGGAGGGGAAAAGAGGCTACACTAATCAAATACCATTAACCATTAAACCTTATCCTAGCTAACAAATTACAAAGAATTATCAGATATGCAAATTTTTTCAACCTCAGCTTTCCCTTTTGCTTTTACTTCGATCACTTTGAAAGCTTTTCTGAATAGATATCCCGATAATCTTTGCTCTTGGCAAAAGGCAAGCCGCAGAAAGTGGTGCACTGCGCGACTAGGGTAGTTTTGATGGAAAAACTAAAGGCCAGTTTGGGTGGAAGTCTTACAAAAAGGCGACTTAGTATATTTCGTTTACTGCTAACAAAAACTTGCATAACCCAAGCGGTTAGGTTATTATATGTATATCGGGAAGAGAAACACAAAAGAAACTCGATTCCCGAAAGCATATGTCACACTACAAAATAATTCACAAATCAGAGACTTGGAAAAATGGAACTACAATGGTTGTAGTTTCAAATGAAAAGAGCAAAAAGGAACACATAGGGTTTTTATATAAAAATGGTCATATTGAAATAATGGTTGGAAGAAGGGTAGCGCTTCGAAAAATAAAGCTTGCATAATATGACTAAAGATAGAGCGCGAATAAAAGCTGCCCAATATGTAAACTGGGCGGCAATAGCAGAAAAAAAGTCAAAGGAAATTTATGATAGCTTTCAAAAGGTATATGGAGATTTTGATTGGACGCAACCTATTTTGTTAGGGCATTATTCTCAAAGATCCCATGAAAAAGTATATGAGCGTCGAGAAGCTATGCACAATAAAATAAATATACTTTATGCGAAAGCAAAGCGGTTCAGAGAAAAGGCTGAAAATTTACTGAATTTTGCAAACAGAAATAAAGGAGACGCCGAAGTAAAACGTATAGTGCAGAGAGCCATTGCAGATACCAAAATCACAGTCGGAAGTGCTATTATTGATTGGGTTTATGGGTCTGGTATCGTACAAAAAGTCAATAAAAAAACCTATACGATAAAATTTACAAACGGATTAAAAACAACAAGAGATAAATCATATATTAAAATATGAACCATAAAAATGCATCAGCTGTAGCACTGGGGAGACTCGGGGGAAAATCACGATCAAAAAGAAAAGTAAATGCTTCTCGTGAAAATGGAAAGAAAGGCGGACGTCCTAAAAAACAAGTATCGTGAATTGAAAAATCACGGAAATACAATAATGATCGGTACTCATTCTAATGCAGTTGATGTCGGCACCAACAAATCTATTTATCTTCCGTTGCGTCGCACACTTGTACGCCTGTGCTTGCTTCAGCTTTCCGTCGCACAACACCCACACACGCACTCTTCAGTACAAAGCCCAGCACTAGTACATACCATTTATCGGTAGAACAAAGCCAAACGCAGGTCAATAAGGTCTCGGCGGATCATCGAACACAAAAAGGCGCGCCAGCACAAAGCAAGACCTAAACGCCATTGCATGGCATTCAGGACATGCTTTGCCGAGTGGAAAATTTTCCATTCCGCGGGCTACATGGAAAATTTTACCACTCGGTCCTGCGTGTCACGCTTTTTGTATAGTTCGAAGATCCGCCTCGGGAAGCTCCCGTGTCCTGCCTCAAAGCTGCTTATTTTCCTCCCTCATTCCGCTTCATTGCACCTACGGTTCCATTGCGCTACATTTCCGGTCGCAAAACAAGCAGCCTTGGCAGGCCACTCCGCTTCCAATTTTTAGCGCGTCGCCCTGGCAATGAAAAACTCTATAGAGGCTAAGGCATATCGTGAGTTTTCCATTGCGGGGGCGACGCTTATGCGCCCCTGCGCTGCCCCGCCCACCTTTATTAATTTGCATAGCCTCCGCTTTGCTCCGGCTCATTTTAATGGCCGTAACAGCGGTTTGCAGTGTGCCCGCGCTACGCGCTCCTGCACCCTGCAGTGGGCGGGGCGGGCGCGAGGGGCGCGGCAGGCCAGCAGTGCAAAGCCCAGCAATAGGTTATAGCCACCTTCGCCAGTACATTTCCGAGGCTATACTGATTTTTCAACAAATCGCCGGCTAAAGTGGAATAAGTTTTTAAATTATTCAATGAAGGGGGCTATTAATAAAATAATAATAAACGTTTATTTCATCTAGTTAGATGGGCATAAAACTTATTCCATGGTTTGAAGGGTGCAATAAAAAAGCTAAATAGATTTGTCCTGGCCCGCCAGGCATTGAATGGGATAATAAAAAATTGCACCAATTATGTCCAGTTCAAAACAGAAACCTGGTAAGGTAACAGAACATGTATCTTCTGATTGTACGAACCACAATCAACAAAGCGAAGTCCTTATAAAATTTTTATGGTTCTACATACACATAAAGGACCCGAACCCACACACTATTGAGATAGTAAAAAGGGTTTTAAAATTCTTCGAGTTGCTGGTAATACTCGGTTTTACATATGGTTTAGTGAAGATTATCCTTTTGCTGATGCGCTGAATTTTTTTTAATTTTAAAGTACAATCTGATTGAAAGCGTATATAGTGAATAGAGCACGCCACAAAGCTCAAATTCACTTCATACAATTGACACCTCTCTACTTCTATTCATAAAGCCTGATCTAAGTAGCAAGCATATTCAGTTATAAACCAAATGAAGCTAATTGCTATGGGATTTCATGTCATCATAATGAAAGAAGGAAACCAGATGGTGCACCGGTATGTAAAAACATACGAGGCATTGGCTGACGTGTCAGAGCTTACAAAGGATTCGATCATCTATGAAGGGGAAGAACACTGGCGGCCGGAGATCGCCGGCCAGTGCGAACGGTACAAGCAGTTTACCGATCCGCAGCTCCGGGCGGGATTGAAAGCCCAGTATGTATTTAAGCGGCAGGCCGAAGATCGCGGACTGGTGGTGCAAGAGATCAACCAGGATAAGGAAAGCTATAAGAAGGCTTATAAAATTGCCAAGTGCGCCATCAAGCGCGGCGATTTCATTATCCGCAACGCGGGAGGCATCGAAGTGGACGTGAAATGCAAGGCATTTAAGCGGGAGCAGGGGGAACGATATTTCCACTTTAATGTGGAGGATTTTCCGAAACACGGAAACATGACTACGAAAATAACTAACGTGCCGGTTATTATTGCCGTGTATGAGCGCCAAGGAGAGAAGGTGAATGAAAACCAACTGTTCATGTTTGAAATCCAGGAAATGCAAAAGCAGCTGGAAACGCTTACAAAAATCGATTCGGAACATGGCCCCTGCTACCTCATTCCTATCGGCAAAACGAAAAAGGGATTTCAGTTGATAGAGCAATACAAAAGGCGGATACCCGCATAACCGCCGGTTTGGCACTGGCGATAATTCAAAGGTTTCGTTGAATGCTATAATTAGCTATATGCCAGAACCAAGATTTGAAACCATGCCTGCCGAGGCGCCTGCCCTGGAAGGGCAAGAAGAAAATGCCCTTGAAGCATCGAATACCGAGCGGGCACTTACCCCCGAAGAACAGCAGGCGCTCATTGCCTCTGAAATGAAAGATGAAACTGCTGTAATTGCCCGCCAGGCAGAAGCGGCTCAAACGCAGGAACGCATTGGCCAGCTGCGTCAGGAGCTCGGTATCGAATCTCAGGAAACTACTCCAGGACATGGAATAGAGAACGAAGGAGAAAAAAGAGAAAACAACAGCCTTTTAGAAAAAGAATCTGACGGTGATTCGACTCCTTCACCAGAAGAGAAAGTAATGCGTATTATCAACAATACCGGCAACGAGAACCAACCCTACAAAACATGGACGTTTAAGCAAACCTTTAAAGAGAAACCGAAGAAACGCCCCTCGTTCTTCTGGCGCTTGCTCAAGTTTCTTTTTTCCGGCGAAAAAGCATCCTTCAAAAAGGGGTTAGAGATCGGAGGTTTTTACGATCAGGATGATTCTACGAAAAAAGAAAGTGCCAATAAGAATTAAAGAAAGCATTAAGCACTTTTATTGAGTAAACTCATTAAGCACCATCAAGCTAAGTGTTTACCAAGCCTAGCTTTCTTATGCTTTGAATAATCACTAAAAGGATTTTCATAAATTACCTTCAGTACACGCCTGCCGCCGGCGATGAGCTTTAGCGCATGTATGTGCTACACATCGCCGTTGGCACATCCGAAACAACCATATGCACACGTGCATATGGTTGTTTCGGATGTTTAATTGCATAACGGGAATCAGTGTTTTGCAAGATTGCGGCACGTATTTTTTTCATACCTTTTCTACAGCTTTCTCACCTGTCCTGATTTAACCCACATCACTAACCGTAAAAACCAAAACAAAATGCTTGCACATGTATTCTTGAATTTCTATTTTCTTCAAAGCGCCTATTCATCGCCCCAGTTGACATTGCTGCAATACTTTATGGTGTTCATGCTGCTTCTATTCGTCGGATATCTGGTCGGCAAGATTCGCCGCAATGCGCTCGAAACCGACAACTGGTTGAAGGGTTTTGATCTGCTGCATCTCTCAGCCGAAGAATTCTACGGCTTCCTCGAAAACTATATTCGTGACATGAAGCTGCCTGACGTTAAAGTGCGACGGGTTACCCACCCGGAAGGCGGCATGCTGTCCTCAAGCCGGGTGTATCTTCGCGTGTCCCGCAAAGAGCATGTATATGATATTTGCGCCGCGCCCTTCGGTCATGCGTTCTTCATTTCATACTGGCAGGTAGACACCTCTACTATCTCTCGCAAGTTGGTTCGCGCCATTCCCAAGATCGGCCCGCTCCTTGAACTCGCGATGTTCGGCAAGACATACTATCAAGTGGATTCAGAGAACATGTTCAAGCAGTTCGTCGATGAGCTGCTCAAGGATGCAGTCGACTTGGTTGCCGCAGAAAATGGCACCAGGGGGCATAAGGAACTTGAACGCATTCCAGTAGAAGCAGAAAGACAATAGCGGAATGCTCTATACACGCTCACAATACCTCACTGACCAGTTCCGGGCGTGGGATGAACGCGGGCGCGGATGGCATGTGTTTCCAGTGCCGGTAGATCCCGAGCCGGCGTTTGTGCCTTTTATTTTCAGCGAAGCCAGCAATGCAATCATTGATGATGGCAAGCGGCCCGGGCTGGTAGGTGGCATATTCGGAGAGCTGAAAAAAATGTTTGCTCCGCCGAAGGAAGAGGACCCGGCGGAGGAAGACACCATCCAGGCATTTCCGTTTGAGGAAGAGTATCCATTGCGTTTCTTTTCGCTCTCATTTCCGAAAGGCCAGAAGGTGCCGCAGTTCGAAACGGAGCAGTTCATTATAATGCTCGCTGCCTGCAGCTATCCGATATCATTCGAGCTGATTGCAACGGCAGGCGCGATACAAGTGCAATTCGTCTGTGCCAATGATGATGCGGCATATCTGCAAGGCCAGATGCAAATTTATTTCCCCGGCTGCAGCCTGATTGAATATGAAGATTCCCTGTTCGGCATTTTCGTAGAATCAGTGCAGGCGTATGAGCTCGGGCTGCGCCAGGAGTTCATGCTGCCGCTTGCCATGCCAAACAGCCTGGACTTCGATCCGCATGGCAGCTTGTTCGGGATTCTTGAACAAATGCCGGAAGGGAAGCGCGCGGCGGTGCAGGTTGTATTCCAAGGATGCCGAAACCCTTGGGCTGAAAGTATCGTGCGTTCAGTGCATGCCGGCAATGGCAAGCCGTTTTTCGAGGACGCGCCGGAAATGGTTGCCGGAGCGAAGCAAAAAATTTCTGCCCCGCTGTTTGCTTCGATCATTCGCGTCATGGCAAGCGCTAAGGATGCGGAGAGCGCAGGCAAGCTTGCCTGGGCGGTGGGGGACGCGCTGGTGCGACAGTCAAAGAGCGCCAACAATAGCCTAATGCTCTTGTCTAATGACGAGTATGAGTATGCAGACCATTTGGGCGATCTGCTGTATCGGAGAACGCGCCGGCTAGGCATGATTGTAAACAGCAAGGAGCTGGCAAATTTCGTTCACTATCCGTCCGTTAGCATTCCTTCTCAAAAACTGGTACGCGATACCCGGAAGACCAAAGCGGTGCCAGGCATTGCCACCGGTGTGGGATTATTGCTCGGCAAGAACAAGCACCAAGGCAAGGAGGCTACCGTTTCTATTCCGATAGCTCCCCGTTTGCGGCACATGCACCTTATTGGCGCTACCGGGACCGGAAAGAGCACCTTGCTGCTCAATATGATCGTGCAGGACATACGCAATAACACCGGCTTGTGCGTCTTAGACCCGCATGGCGATCTTGTTGAAAAGATCCTGCCATACATACCGGAGCGCAGAAAAAAAGACGTCTTGATCATTGACCCGGCAGATGCCGAGCATCCGGTTGGTTTCAACATACTGACCGCGCACAGCGACATCGAGAAAGATATTCTCGCATCCGATTTGGTTGCCGCCTTTAAGCGGCTTTCAACCAGCTGGGGAGACCAGATGAACAGCGTGTTTGCAAACGCGGTACTGGCATTTTTGGAAAGCAGCCAGGGCGGGACGCTGGCAGACTTGCGCCGCTTCCTGGTGGAGAAGGGATACCGGGATTCAATTCTGCGCACCGTGGCCGACCCCAGCGTTTTATACTATTGGAAGCATGAATACCCGCTGCTCAAAACAAGTTCCATCGGTTCAATACTAACCCGCCTTGATAGCTTTTTGCGGCCAAAGCTCATTCGGAACATGGTCTGCCAACATAAGGGCATCGATTTCAGCAGCATGATGGATGAAGGAAAAATCATCCTGGTGAAGCTCTCGCAGGGGCTGATCGGCTCGGAGAACTCATATCTCTTAGGGACATTCATCACCGCCAAAATCCAACAGGCAGCGATGGCCCGACAAGCGCAGGCCCAGGAAACCCGCCGAGACTTCTTTTTATACGTTGACGAGTTTCAGCATTTCATCACACCCTCAATGTCATCCATTCTTTCAGGTACCAGGAAATATCACCTGGGCCTGATATTGGCGCACCAGTCTATGGCGCAGGTATCCGATTCCGAGCTTGCAAGCGCAATATTGGCAAACGCCGGCACCCGCATCTGCTTTCGCTTGGGCGAAACCGATGCCCGGAAGCTGGAAGACGGCTTTTCATTCTTCGACACGAAAGACTTGCAGAACCTCGGGACCGGCGAAGCGATTGCCCGCATCGAAAAGCCGGATTTCGATTTTTCATTGAACACGGTGCCGCTCGAAAAATCGGATGTTCCAGGCGAGGTGCAGGAACAGATCATTGAGTGCTCGAGAAAGGCATACGGAACGCCGAAAGGGGAAGTGGAGGAAATGCTTGCAGAAAGCATGCGTACTAAAGCATCGGAAGAACCAAAGCAGAAAAGAAAAGAGCAGTCTGCCGAACCAAAGGAAGAAGATTATATCCCTTTTGAAGAAGTGGTACCGGAAAAGGAGGCATCGCAGGAACAAGCAAAGGAAGAACGACAGGCGAAGACACCAATAACTATACGGGCACTGCCAGAACCGGCGCCAATACGCACAACCACAGATCCAAAAGAAGTTACCGACACGCCGGAAGCCCAAGAGTTCTTGCAAACGGCAGAAGTCCGCCTGCATACATCGCTTCAAAATCGTATTAAGAGAATGGCGGAAGATGACCGAGGGTATAAAGCAACAATTGAAGCACTAACCCCTGACGGAAAAGGATTCGTTGATGTCCTACTTGAACGAGATGGCAAAACGATTGCAGTCGAAATATCCGTCACTACGAAGGCCAACTGGGAATTGCACAATGTGATGAAATGCCTGGATGCCGGCTATGGCACTATCATTGTTTGCACCCAGCATAAACGGAACATTGAGAAAATCCGTTCTGCTATCAATGGTGTGCTGCCGCCGGAGAAAAGAACAAATGTATTCGTTTTTGAACCTGATGCCTTGTTTGCATACTTGGACGAACATATGCCTAAAACGGAATTGAAAGAAAGACGGGTCGGCGGGTATAAGGTAAAAGCAAAGTATCGCACTACAACTGAAAAGGAAACGCAGCAGAAACGTGAAGAAGTGGCGAAGGTGATAATCGATTCATTGCGGAAAAAGAAAAAATAAGAAGCACAATATATTGATTACTGACATAAACAATATGATTGCCTATGGATAGAAGGTGCGCAGTGCGGTAATGCCTGCGGGCCAAACATACCATATAACCAATGGGAGCATTCCATGATCGCCTACGAATGGCGTGTTTTGTACGCAGCCGGTATTAATTCACCGGTATGGAAGGTATATGCTTTTTAAAACTTTCACGGCTTTCAAAAAAAATATAAATGCCTTTCGATTTCGGGATTAGAATAGGGATGTCTCATTTTTTAATTCCAGGATGTAGAATCTGACCGTAGGAGAAAGTAAAAAAATATTGTTCGGGTATGATATTGATTTAAAAAAACGTGGAAGGCAATCGGATATTATTTATAAAAAATCGCTGTATTTATTATGTAAAGGTGTGCCTGGTTAAAACTCTTTTCACGTTTTGTCTGTATGAAAATCGACTTACGTAATAGTAGGCAATAAAACTAATTTTTACGGTTCAATTTTGCATTTTGTCTTAATCTTCGGATTTATCACAAGAATGACAGTAACCACTTTCTTGTGTGGCTGTTCTGTTGCATCCAGGCATTTTGCATTTGTTGTGGCTTAGACTTTTTTCCTTGAATATTTCATAAGACTTTTTTCTTTTTTTAAGGGGCTTAATTTTTGTTTGACCTCCTTTGATGAGCTGATAACCGCAAAGTAAACCAGAAATAGAATCAATCAATTTTCCATTTTCAGCAATGGCCGCACTTGCATCTTCGAGATTGCCTGCGTGGTAATAATCGCCTTCATCGTACACTTCAGCAATGAGGCAATGTGACGCAACTACTTTTATAATATCTGCAACCCATTTGTGCTGCACAACATTATTCGCGAACTGTGTTTTGCAGAATGAAGAACAGTAATATATTTCATTTTGAGGAAATGTATCTATTTTATATCCCTCATCTAATTCTGTTTTGCCATCGTTAGAAAGCGTTGCCCATGTATAGCTGTATTCACTTTCTCTCTCTTCATTCTTTATTTCTTTTACGCTTTTGAATTTAAAAGAAAGAGTTTCGCATTCTCCTATATCTATAAATAATGAGCAATCGCTTTGTCTCCTTATTTCGATAGGTATATCTAATAATTTTGCCTGATTTTCTTTGATAGCTTTTGCAGCATTTTCTGCATTATTAAGCGCGTTAGGGACATGTATTTTTTTAAGTCCCAATTTGTGAGATATTGTAACTCCCATATCTAAAACGCAAACCCTATCTCATTATCTTGTACGACCTCGCCAGTATCATTTTTTCCAAAGTGTTCATCTAGGAATTTATGCAACCACCATAAATGAAGAATAATTTGTATCGTTATTCATAATTCGTTCTGATACTCGCATTCATAACAATAGCCGTCCCAATCCTTTGGCATGAGCTTTCCGCACATAATGCAAACATTATCAATGTTAATGTTCGATATCGCATCTCCTACTATTTTCTTTGAATTCAGCCACCAACGGGTTGCCCGTATGTCTAGGAAGATATGCATGTGCGGACTACCGTTCGCAAGCCAATCTTTTTCTTCTGCCTCATACAGGTAATCTACGACGGCTTTTATGCTTGGTAAAATAAAATGGTCATTATTATCACTCATAGCTATACTCTTCCACTAAGTCTTTTTTCTAATGATTGCGCATATTCTTGCTGGCTCCATAACTCATCTTTGAGCTCGTCATAATTATTCCAAGCGATAGAAAAATCACTTTCAACAACAATTAAATGCTTTGCTCTTTCGCTGTAATAAGCAAGGAGTAGCCCTTCGTCATGCCATGCTTCAACATACAATGTTAAGTGTCCTTTGGTTTCTTCAAGTTTATTATCGGCGACCAAGAGTAAGTTTTGTAAAGCTTCCCAGTCGTCTTTATATTCGTTCGGGAAATCGACACTGTAATGGTCTTTATAAGCAGCAATGGCTTTGTCGAGCATTGAGAAAAACTCATCTTTAGTGAAAAGTTTTAGTTCATTCATACCTATAACTCGTAATACAAAGCACCTTGAGTAAGGGCTTTGCCAATGTTGGTAATAGATTCATCAAATAGCTGATTTTGCTTTATAGTAAACTCGCTTCCGTCAATATAATTATTGATGTAAAGCCTATTGTCAGGCATAAGCTCAATATGTTTTGAACTTCTACCGCAGAATTTGAGTGCAATAGAGAACTCGCTTACCCCATCCTTCAGCAAATCAAACAAATGCGCCTTGTCTTTTACAATTTGCATATTTCAAATAACTCCCAGCCCGCCCGTTATGATAATGAGTAGCGAACCGGCGCAGGGGATATAGTATTTCCGCTGCGCTTTATTATACCACGATTGACTTTTAATAGCAAGAAATTAGAGGATAAATAAGCGCCTTAAAGGGCGTGAAAAAGCCTTGTTTGATAAGGCTTTTTATGCTGTTCAATAGGAATGGGTGTTTTTCCCTTATTCTTTTTTTGTACATTTCTGGCGCCTGCAATACTTCGCGAAGAACATGCTGATTCAATGGCGATACCTATCCTAAAGTGGCAATTTCTTCTCTCTTATTTTCCGACCCGTCCTTGTGTCTCAATGAAGTAAATATTCACCGGTAGCGTCAAAGGCTATCGGCTTCTTTTAAAACTTAAAAACAGAAAGCGTGGAAAGCAAAAAATCAGTTGGCATCTGGATTCGGGTAAGTACCGAAGACCAGGCGCAAGGCGAATCGCCGCAGCACCACGAGCAGCGCGCACGATGGTATTGCGAAGCAAAGGGCTGGACGGTCGCCACCGTGTACCACCTCGAAGCGGTATCGGGCAAATCAGTCATGGAGCATCCGGAAGCGAAGCGGATGCAGAAAGACATTAAGGAAGGGTTCATTACCGGCCTCGTTTTTTCGAAGCTCGCCCGCCTTGCCCGCAGCACCAAAGAGCTGCTTGCGTTTTCGGAATACTTTCAGGAACACAACGCAGACCTCATATCCCTCCAAGAATCTATTGACACAAGCACCCCTGCCGGCCGCCTGTTCTACACAATCATTGCCGCGATGGCGCAATGGGAGCGGGAAGAAATAGCGAGCCGCGTTGCGGCCTCTGTTCCGGTTCGGGCAAAAATGGGCAAAACCCTGGGCGGTACCGCGCAATATGGATACCGATGGGAAGGGGAGAAGAATGCGAAGCGGCTGGTCATCCATGAGGAAGAAGCGGCTGTTCGCCGCCTCATGTTCGAGATTTTCCTGCAATGCAAGCGCAAAAAGACCACCGCGAAGGAGCTGAACAAGCGCGGCTTGCTAACCCGCAACGGGTCGAAGTGGACCGACAATTCGGTAGACCGATTGCTCCGCGACCCGATGGCGAAGGGAATGCGCCGCGCGAACTACACCAAAAGCACAGGCAACAAGAAGCACTGGGAGCTGAAACCGCAGGACGAGTGGGTATTCGTCGATTGTCCCGCCATAGTTTCGGAAGACATTTGGGACAAGTGCAACAACTACCTGAACGCCCAGGCGCAGAACCGCAAGCCGCTGGGCAGGAAAACAATCTTCCTCCTTGCCGGTTTCGTAACCTGTCATTGCGGCCGGAAAATGTACATATACCACAATCACCCCGTCTACAGCTGCCGTCAGTGCAAAAATCGGGTTCCGATGGATGTCGTCGACAATGCGTTCCACCAGATGCTTGAAGAGTACCTGTTGACCGACGGCGATGTGGCAAAGTACCTTGCCCAGTCCGAACGGCTCATGGCCGAAAAGCAGGCATTGCTTGCGAATTCGCTGGCAGAATCCAAAAAGCTGAAACGGCAGATGGAAGACTTGGAAGACATGCGGCTGAAGCGGGAAATAACTTCAGACCGGTTTTTGGTGCGCTACAAGCCCATCGAAGAGCAGGTTGCCGGCCTGGACACTACCATTGCCGAGCTGGAAGCGGCCATCGCCTCGATTAACGTTCAGCGGATGTCATCGGATCTCGTCATGCAGGAAGCCAAAAAGCTCCATGAGCAGTGGCCGACCCTTCAGTTCGAGCAGCGGCGGACTATCGTCGAAACGATCACCGAATCCATTGTGGTTGAGAAAGATGAAGTTACGGTCTGCTTTTCGCACCTCCCCGCACCCCACCTTTCAGAAAATGCCGGAACAAGGCGACGCGACTACAGGGGTTCATAGACGAGATCAACATAAAGCTGGCCGGGAAATCAATCGCCACTTTAGCCCGGCTGATGCTTACTCTGCGCTCTTCCATCGGTTGGCGCATCACTTCCAGCACACTTCGTTTAAATTCCGGCAATTCATCGAGGAACAGCACCCCATTATGCGCCAGCGAAATTTCACCGGGCTGCGGTATACCGCCGCCGCCAACCAACGCTACGTCGCTGATGGTATGATGCGGCGAGCGGAACGGTCTTCGTGCAATTAATGTGGCATGTGCCGGCAACTTTCCGGCTACTGAATGTATCTTGGTCGTTTCAAGCGCTTCTTTTAATGATAAAGGAGGAAGAATGGTGGGCAACCGTTTTGCCAGCATGGTTTTACCCGCGCCCGGCGGACCGATCAGGATCGCATTGTGACCACCGGCCGCAGCGATCTCCAATGCCCGTTTTATATTTTCCTGACCTTTCACTTCACTGAAATCGAACTCAAATTCTTCCTGGGCCTGGTAAAATTCATCCCGCGTATTCACTACCACCGGCTGTATGCTTTGTTCATCGTTCATAAAACTGATAAGCTCGGTAAGATGCCCGATACCATATACCGGCAGGGCGTTCACCATGCCTGCTTCACGACAGTTTTGTTTGGGAACGATGAGGCCTTTGAAGCCTTCTTTACGGGCGGTAATGGCAATAGGCAACGCACCTTTTATGGGATGAACCGTTCCATCGAGGTTGAGTTCGCCCATGATCATGTAATCCTTTAATTTCCCGGGTTCGTTCAGTTGATTATTGGCTGCAAGAATGCCAATGGCAATGGCGAGGTCGAAGGAGGAACCGCTTTTCTTTATATCGGCCGGCGCTAAATTGATAACCAGCTTGGTGCGCGGCATCTGGTAACCTATTGTCTTTATGGCGCTTTCAACCCGTTGCAGACTTTCTTTCACGGCGTTATCGGGCAGGCCTACGATGTAGTAGTGAATATTGCCCGGCATTACATTTACCTCAACCGTAATGGTTATGGCTTCCACACCATATACGGCGCTTCCATACGTTTTGACAAGCATGAATAAAGTTTATGGTTATCCCGCGCATACACGGAATGGAAAGATAATGAAAAATCTTTATCTGAGTGGCGGGCCGGCAGTGACCCTTTTGAGGATTGTAATGTGTATATTGGTGCTGATGGCTGTACTTACTTCTTCTCCTTCACACTGCCTTCATACAACAGATTTACCTGCGGATCGGCAATAAGTGTTACGGGCTTATTTGAAACGGGAATTGAAATTTGGGTTTCACGCCCGGTTATTGCTGTAAGATGTTTTTTGTTGTCAACCTGCAGTTCAAGCGGGAATATAAATACCGGCGACTGCTGTTGTATAACAGTGATTGCTACCTTCTTTTTAGCGGCAATGTATCGCCAGCTTATTTCCAGTTTTGGATGGCCTGCGGTGAACAGCCATTGCTGAAAGAACGGTTTCAGATTTTTACCGGAAACTTCTTCCATTACTGTACACAGATCGTCCGTTACTGCATTTTTGCCGGCAAAGCGGTTGTAATAGGTTCGAATGCCCTGCCAGAATGTAGTGTCGCCCAACTGACGGCGTAACATGTGCAGTACCCAGCCGCCTTTTTGATAAGAATTGGCGTTCAGCAGCTCCATATAGTTGGTGACAGCGGAATCAACTACCGGGCGCAATTTTTTTGCTGCGAAATCGATAACCTGCTGGCGGTTCTTCGATAACATGTGCCGGGCTGTATCGTAACCATATTTGTTTTCGAAATACAGAATGGTCATATAAGTGGCAAATCCTTCACTTAACCACAGATGGCTCCAGTCGGCCTCTGTGGCCATATTGCCAAACCATTGATGCGCAATTTCATGCACCAGCAACGATTCGCTTTTGCGGGTACCGGTTATTGACGATTCATCGGAATAGAAGATAGCGCTGGCGTTTTCCATACCGCCAAACATGGTGGTTGATTCAACATTGGCCAGCTTTTTAAAAGCGTACGGACCAACATTTTTTATGAAGTAAGGCAGTATCTCCACGGCCAGTGCGTAATCATAAAATCCTTTGTCCTTTTCTTCAGGATATACCCAGCTCGATACGGGTATGTCATTAACCGTGCCTGCTTCCTGTATGGCAAAGTCGGCAACACCTATAACCATTATTTTGGTTGAGAGGGGAGTGGTTTCAGTATAGTGAGTAACCCTTTGCCGGCCCGCCAGCAGGGAATCGGCCGTTTTAATACCATTTGAAATTACCTGGTAATGGGCCGGGGCGGTTACAATAAAATCAAGGGGCGCTTTATCGGCAGGGTGATCTATACAGGGCAGCCAGTGGCGGGCGCGGTTCGGCCAGTTATCGGCAAAGAAAACGCGATGGCCATATTTGTTTTTGGTAATGATGAGCCCATTGCCGGGGATGCCTTCGTATGTGATCTCAAATTTTTTTCTGTCGCCACTTTTAACTGCGGCCGCAATGGTGAGCAGGTTATCGATGTGCGTAAAGGTGAGCGGTTTTCCATTTTCCGAAACCTGTATAACCGCCATGCCTTTGTGGTTATTATTTTTTGAAATAAGATCGAAGGTGATGGCCTGCGCATCTTTCATACATAACACCTCGATGGCTGCGTTCCCTTTTATTACATCGCTTGTATCGGTAAGTGCTATCGAAAATTCATAATGTTGAACATCTATGGGGGCGCCGGGTTTTTGAGCGAACAGATGGAGGCCGAAAAAGGAATGCAGGCTCAGTAGTAAAGTCCATTTCATGATCAGATATTTCTGGAAATGAAAATTACACATTTACCCCGTTGCGCCACAAAATTATATGGTTACAACTGAACCGCCGGAACGATAAAAATGCATTAATTCACGTAATTTATGGGCCGGGAAGCCAATATGCTCTTTTATCTTACACTAATGCTTAATTTGCGGGTCAATTATGCTTTGACCCGAAGGGTGATCGATTAATAATTAACAATGAAAATTGCAGTTTTAATTCCGTGCTATAATGAGGCTGTTACCATAGAAAAAGTGGTGAAGGATGTAAAGGCGCAGCTCCCTGAGGCTGCCGTTTATGTGTATGATAACAACTCAAAAGACGATACGGCCAAAAAAGCTGCTGCCAGTGGCGCCATTGTTGTAAATGAACCGCGCCAGGGAAAGGGCAATATGGTTCGGTCGATGTTTAAAGATATTGACGCCGATATATATGTTTTGATAGATGGAGATGATACCTGTCCTTTAACCTGCGTTCATGACCTCCTGAAGCCTGTGCTTGACAACGAAGCGGATATGGTGATCGGTGATAGGATGTCGAATGGAACTTATTCAAAGGAAAATAGCCGTGCAATGCATGGCTTTGGGAATAGCCTGGTAAAAAAACTGATCAATTTTCTTTTCGGTTCAAAGCTGGCAGATATCATGTCGGGTTACCGGGTGTTTAACCGGTATTATGTAAAAACCTTCCCGGTGCTGAGCAGGGGGAGTGAAATTGAAACCGAAATGACTATTTATGCCTTGCATAACAATTATAAAATAAAGGAAGTTCCTATTGAATACCGCGACAGGCCTTCGGGAAGTGTTTCAAAATTGAACACCTACTCCAATGGATTCAAAGTGCTTAAGATCGTTTTTTCATTGTTCAAGGATTATAAGCCGCTTATGTTTTTTGGAGTATGCGGTTTAATATGCGCTGTTATTGGTATTGCAGTTGGTATTCTTCCCATACTTGAATTTATAAATACCGGATATGTATATCGGGTTCCGAGTGCTATTTTAGCAGCTGCCCTTGAGATCATTGCCATTCTGTTGTTTGTCTGCGGATTGATCCTTGACAAAACGGTAAAACATCAGATAGCATTGGGAGAACAGTTGTCTACACTTTTTATGGTGTTGGACAAAAAGAAAGATGACCGGTAATGGATTGTAGTTGACGATGGCCTTCACCACGATAGCTTTCCACCTATAGCTGGTTCCGTTCCTGATGCATCGCGATTAATTCATTGATGTTATAATTTCTCCAGCAGATCAACCACTTTTTCTCTTTTTAATATAAGGTAGCCTAACCGGTCATTACTGATGCCTTCGCACAGCTGGTAACTGAATTCGAGTTGATCGTCTTTAACCGTGGTTTCAAAAAAGCGGAATGTAATATTGGGATATTGTTTCAGCTCTTCGCCTATTTCGTACAGGTGGGTTGAAAGTATGAACAGGGAGCTTTTTATCTTTATCAGTCCTTTAATTACGGTGGAAGAGCATTTCATAGCATCCTGCACGTTAGTGCCTTTGAAGAGTTCATCAATAAGCACCAGCCATTTGCGGCCATCATTGATCTTTATGATGGTATTCTTTATGCGTTGTACCTCATTGAAGAAATAGCTTTCACCTTTTATGATATTATCTACCACGTTGATGTTGCTCAACAGCCCGTCGAACAGGGTAAGGCGCATAGACCGGGCCGGTACGCCCATGCCCAAATGGGCAAGGAACACGGTGCTGCCTACCGCTTTAATGAAAGTACTTTTGCCGGCCATATTGGCGCCGGTAAGAAAGAGGAAATTATTATCCTGGTTTAACCGCACATCGTAGGGGGTGGGGGTGTGCAGCAGAATATGATATAGTTGTTGAGCATCGATAACCGGTTCTTCCTGGTTAATGAACTCTGGAAAACAAAGTCCCATTTTTTGTACGGCTACTGCCATGGAATACCATGCATCTATCCGGCTGTATATGGTTATAAGTTCGAATGCTGCATGTCTGAACTGATCCCTGATGTAACCGCCGTAATGTAACGTTTCTTTCCAACTGAATTCTTTGCCCCGTTCCCGTTCTCTCAACTGTATAAGGATGGGTTTGTTCATCAGGTCGGCGGCGCGGCGAAGGAAGGTGCGTATCATCAGGGGCGCATCCTCCTTATCGAGCAACTGCACCAGCCGGTTCATTCCTTTCATAAAATCGGAAAAATGCGAAATGGAATACCGTACCAGCGAGAAATCGCCTCCATTGAACAATTTATAAGTCAGGGCATGAACAACATTGGCGTTGGGAATGGCATCAACATTACTGTCATAGAACTTTTCTATCACCATCAATGTACCATTGCTGATCTCATTTGGCCATTGGTCAATATTGGCTATTATCGACTTCAGAACCTGCTGGGTATCCTGTATAGGTTTCAGGTCGCTGAAGGGATTGCTGAAATATTTTAACAGCCAGTCGCGCCCCTGCGAAGTGCGGGTAAAACAAAGCCGGTGAAAAATTGAAAATTCTTCCTCATGCTGAAATACAGACAGATCGTTATACGTGGTATTGTCCAGTTCCATGGATATTGCGCTATTGGTTTCGTAAGTTACCGATTAAATAATAATCGCTCTCCCTTATTAGATTCATTCCAATGCCCGTTTCCATAAACCAGGTTTCCGTTCACAAAAGTGTGGGTAATCGCCGCCGGGAAGGTGAACTGCTCCAACGGGCTCCAGCCGCATTTATACAATATGTTTTCTTTTGTGGCTGTGGTAGTTGCGTTCATATCAACGATCACCAGGTCGGCCTTATAACCTTCCCTTATATAGCCCCGGTCGGCTATCTGGTAGCAGGTGGCCACTGCATGGCTCATTTTTTCTACCACTTTTTCAATGGTGATGCGTCCTTCTTTTACATAATGCAGCATCAACAGCAGGCTGTGTTGAACAAGCGGCAGTCCGGCATGTGCTCTTTCATATGAGCCTTCGGTATTGGCCGGCAGTGTAAGCAAACCGGCTGCATTCCTTGCAACGCCTTTTTCTTCGAGCGTATGGGGCGCATGGTCTGTGGCGATCACATCCAGTCTGTCATCGAGCAGGGCCTGCCACAATGCTTCGCGGTTATGAGGCGCTTTAATGGCTGGGTTGCACTTTACCAGGTTGCCCAGGCGGCTGTAATCATTGCTGGTAAAATGCAGGTGGTGTACGCATACCTCGGCGGTAATATTTTTCTGGCCCAGCGGTTTCATGTTCGAGAAAAGGGCCAGCTCTTTTTCCGTGCTTATGTGCAGGATGTGCAGTCGGGTATTATACTTCTGGGCAAATTGTATGGCTGCCAGGGAACTTTCAAAACAACCATGCTCATCGCGGATCAATGGATGGTCTGATGGTTCCAGTACGCCTTTTTCTTTTTTTATTCTTTCAAAATTGGTCTTAATGATCTTCTCGTCTTCGCAATGGGTTGCAATAAGCACTTCACTTTCCTGGAATATCTTATCGAGCGTAAGGTAATTGTCGACCAGTAAGCCGCCGGTCGATGAGCCCATGAAGATCTTGATGCCGGCAATTTCGTTTTTACGCTTGTTCGTTTTCAGGGCCTCTCCGGCATTCTCATTGCTTGTACCCATGTAAAACGAATAATTGGCCAGTGCGCTGTTTGATGCAATGGTGTACTTATCTTCGAGTAGTTCGTGAGTAAATACCGGGGGCATGGTGTTGGGCATTTCCATAAACGAAGTAACGCCGCCGGCTACTGCTGCTTTTGATTCAGTATAAATGGTAGCTTTGTGGGTGAGGCCGGGCTCGCGGAAGTGAACCTGGTCGTCGATGGCGCCGGGTAATAAATGCAGGCCTTCGCCATTAATTTCAGTAACTAATATATCTGGTTGAATGCTACGATCTATCTTTTCAATGCGGCCGTTCTTTATCAATACATCCTTCACGGCCGTACCGCCTTCATTCACGACCATTATATTTTTTATCAGGTAATTTTGCATATCTTGAAAAAATAATATTTTTAAATACTGGCCATGCAATATATTATAAAAACCGTTGTCCCCTTATTGTTTTTATTAATTCCGTACGGGTTACTGGCGCAATCAACGTATTTACCGCAGGGCAGCAAACATCAGGCCCTGCTGAACCGGCTCGAAATTTTACTGCAAAAGAATGATGATCTCAACCTGACCACTGTAAAACCGTTCAGCCGGAAAATAGCGGTACGTATTGCAGAAACTGCTGATTCAATACAAAAAACCGGTGGCAATTTACTGTCGAGGGTCGATGAATACAATTTGCGAAGTTTACTGATGAATAATTCAGAGTGGGTGACCGGTACCGATACCAGCGATTTTTACAGCAAAAAAAGTATCTGGAACACTTTTTATAAAACAAAGGCCAATTTGCTGGAAGTAAATACAAAGGACTTTTTCTTCACTGTTAACCCCGTGCTTCAGCAACAGCTTTCTTTTGAAAGCGACGAACATTCAGATGACCGGCTTTTTTTAAATACCAAAGGATTGACGGTTCGCGGTCTCATTGCCAAAAAGGTCGGATTTTCTGCTTATATAACCGATAACCAGGAACGTGCCCCGCTTTTTGTACAGGATAGAATTATTCAATATAATGCCGTGCCCGGTTATGGATTTTATAAACCCTTCAAAAGAACAGCTACCGACTATATCGATGCCCGTGGTTCAATCAACTTCACTGCCGCCAGATATTTCGATTTTCAATTTGGGTACGATAAGAATTTCATTGGTAACGGCTACCGCAGTTTGTTCCTGAGCGATTTCAGCAACAGTTATTTGTTCCTGAAGATCAATACCCGCATCTGGAAGTTCAACTACATGAACCTGTTCACCGAGTTAACGCCGCAAACCATTCAGATAAATGCAGGTGATAAACTGCTCGATAAAAAATATACCTCCATGCATCATTTAAGCATGGATGTTACCAAATGGCTGAACATTGGCATTTTTGAAGCCGTTGTGTTCGACCGCAGGAATCATTTTGAATTCAGTTATCTGAACCCTGTTATTTTCCTGCGTTTGGCCGAACAGCAAAATGGCAGCGCCGATAACGCTTTTGTGGGTATCGATCTTAAAGCAAACGTGGCTAAGCGTTTTCAGTTTTATGGGCAACTGTTGCTCGATGAATTGAAGGTGAGTGAAATGAGATCGGGCAAAGGCTGGTGGGCCAATAAGTTCGGTATACAGGCTGGCGGTAAATACATCGATGCATTCAGTATAAGGAACCTCGATCTGCAGGGAGAAGTGAATCTGGTGCGGCCGTTTACCTATTCGCATTATGACAGTCTTGCCAATTACACGCATTACAACCAGCCAATGGCACATCCGCTGGGCGCCAATTTTGTAGAGGCCATTGGTATAGTAAGATATCAGCCGCATCCGAAATGGACAACCTCGGCACGGCTTATCGTATGGAAACAGGGGGTCGATACAGCCGGCACCAATTACGGGTCAAACGTGTTCAAGGTAAATACAACCCGCTCCGGCGATTATGGCTTTTCGTTACCAAGCGGCCCGGGGTCAACCGGTATAAATGCCCAGTTGCTGGTGTCATATGAAGTAAGGGAGAACCTGTTTCTCGAAGCTTCTGCATTGGTAAGGAACTTTAAACCGGGTATAGCCGAAGTGGGCAACAGGAACACCTCTGTTATAACAGCAGGGTTAAGAATGAATATGTTTAGAAGGGAATATGATTATTAAAGGCTCCCCCGGTGGGGAGGCGCTTTTCTTCTGGGTCAAAAAAAATGCAGGCGGCAAAAAATTGCCACCTGCTTTTTTTCATCGGTGATACACCGACCGGGTTTATAGGGTATCACCATTGGAACCACCTTTTTTTAGAACACCTGTTTACAAATCAGAACCCTGTTACAAAGGTTTAATAAACCCCGTTTATGTTGCCTTTTCCTTTTTTGACCACCTTGTTTAATAACGGGTGCTAAACTACGTTTTAAGCCGGCATTGTGGGTCCCGTTTGTATGTCAATGACCGGAATTTGTATGTGAATGTGCGGTATGGCGGGGTAGGCTATCTGAAGTCGAAATGTTTCAGGAACTCTTCCTTATAATTTCTTCCAATGGGCAGGTGCTGCTGGTTTATTTCAACTTCCTGTTCGTTAAATGATTGAATGGTATTGATGTTTACCGCATAGGAGCGATGGATGCGCACCAGCGGTTTATAATTGATCTTGTCGAGCAACTGGCTCAGTGAAAGGCGCAACAGGAACTTTTTATCGGTTGTGATAATGGACACGTAGTTGTTTTCCGCCTCAACATACAACAATTCGCACAGCTTCAACTTTACAAAGGCATAATTGCTTTTTACAAAAATATGATCGTTCATTCGAAGGATCATTTCGCGTTCAGGCGAGCCCGTGTTGCGGCTGCTGTCTTTGTCAAGCGGTATGATCTTGCCGGTGGTTTGTTGTTCGCGCGATACGGCAAAGTTGTTCACGGCAAGGTCAATGGCTATGCGTACGTTGGTGAGGTTATAAGGTTTCGATAAAAATGCCGAAGGATGCGTATGTTTTATGCGATCGATTGTGGCGGTATCGGTAAATGCGGTAAGATAAATGATGGGTACGGCTTTATGTTTCAGGATCTCTATGGCGGTATCGATGCCGTCTTTTTCGCCAATGATGTTCACATCCATCAATACAATATCCACTTCATTGTCATTGAACAATTGTTGGGCTTCTTCGGCATTGTCGGCAATGCCGGTTATGTTATACCCATCGCGCTCGAGGCCATTGGCAAGATCGAGCGCTACGATGCTTTCATCCTCTACTATCAGTATGTTTATTTTTTCAGCAGGCATAATTGTTATGCGGCGATTTTTGGGATCGTTATCGTGAATTGTGTGCCTTCGTTTACGGCCAGTGACTGCTGTGCCCTGAGCTGTTTACATAATGCGGTGATCAGTTGTTTGCCAAATGAATTCTTCTTTTGTTTCCATTGCTGTTCGTCAATGCCTATGCCATTGTCTTTAATGGAGCAAACCAGTTTCGCCTCTTCTTCTTTAAGCGTTATGCTGAGGGAAGGACGGTTTGTATTTGTATACGCATACTTCAGGGAATTGGTCACCAGTTCATTTATGATAAGCCCGATGGGCAATGCCTTGTCTATATCGAGCATTTCTTTATCTACTGCAATCTGCAGATCAAAATCATCGCGGTTATAACCATATGATGACACCAGCGATTCTGCCAGGTCGGTCAGGTATTCTTTCATATTTACGGCGGTGAGCGCATCGGTCTTGTACAGGCGCTGGTGAATAAAGCTCATGGCCTGTACCCGTTGCTGACTTTCTTTTAAAACCAGCACCGCTTCTTCATCCTGTACTTTATAGGTTTGCAGGCTGAGCAGGCTGCTAACGATCTGCAGGTTGTTCTTTACGCGGTGATGCAGTTCCTTCATCATTACTTCCAGCTTCTTCGACTGGGCAGTGATCTCCTGCCGTTGTTTTCTGATCCTGTGGTATAACCAACCCATAAAGGCGATCAGCAGGGCAAATATTCCCAAGGCCGATACCAGCAGCACGATCTGTTTGTTCTTCGCAAGGCTTTCGGTATGCAGGCGGCTGATCTCCGACTCTTTCTTGCGCGTTTCATATTTCGTTTGAAGGTCCATGACCTCGTTCGTTTTGGCCACATTGTTCAACGAGTCGTCGAGCATATCGGCCAGTTTATAGTAGTGCAGGGCTGAATCGAAACGGCCGGCTGCCGAGAAAACGTAGTACAGGGAGTTATACGCGTTGCGCACTCTCTCAGGCCGATCGAGCCGGCGCGAAGTTTCGAGCATTTTGCGCGCATACACCAGCGCCATATCATGCTGGTTCAGTTTTGTATACGCTAAAGAAATATTGCCATAGTTGAATGACAGGCTGCTGATATTGTTGTTCGCTTTGTTCTCCGCCTCGGCTTTGTATAAATACGCCAGCGCTTTTTTATAATCTTTCCAATACTCGTTATATACCTGGCTGATGTTGTTGTATAGTTTACTGATGCTTCTCCGGCCTTTGCCCGAGCGTTCTATCATTTCCACCGCTTTTGTATAAGCGGCAAAAGCGGTATCGTAATAGTGTTTTCGGCCATTTGTTTTGCCAATGTCCCTGTACAGGATGCCGCACATGTTGAGGCTTTCTACCATACCCGCCGTATCATGAATACTATTGTACAGGTCATAGCCATGTTTGCTGTAAGCTATGCCTTTGTTGATATACTCCAGGGTTTTGGAGTCGCCGCCCATATCCTTATATACCTGGGCAATATCGAGGTAATTATCGCCGGCGGCCGCATTGTTATGCAACGCTTCGTAAATTTTAATGCCGTGTTGCAGTTTATTTACCGCGGCGGTATAATCGCCCTTTATACGGTAGCAGGCAGCCTGGTGCGCTTCAGCGTCGGCTTCACCTTTACGGTAGGAGATCTTTTTTGCAAGCTGCAGTGCGCGGGACGAATAATGGTCGATTGAATCGGTACTGGTTTGGTAAAATGTAGATGCAAGGCTGTTAAGCAGTTTCACTTTGTTTGAATCGTCGGGTAGCGCTATGGCAAGCTGTTTACGAAGGCTGTCCTGTTTTACTGAACGGTTTTGCCCATAGGCAGTAGACAAGCTACAATACAAAAGCAGGCTAACAGCGGTTAGATATGTTTGGCTATTGGTCAGGCAGAAAGGGTTTATGCGCAAATGTAATAGAAAACGCCAAGTATATGTGAATTAATGATAATCTGTTGTATTAAATATAGTTTAAAAGTGAACAGGCCTGCTACTCATCGACAAAGGCAAACACCGGTATCAGGGTCTTAAAACACCTGTTACCCAAAGCACTTCACCGGTTTTTGATTTTCAGCTTATTAAGAAGTCATATGTACTGGTATACAGATTTCTATTTAATCCTGTATTAATGACGTTTAATGAAGGAATATTTTACAGGAAAATACGCTTGGTAGTTAACCGATAACCATCTAATTTATGAAGCATTTTCTTCTCTTTTTACTTTTCTGTTTTTGTATCGGCGGCGCAATGGCCCAATCGCCAGGTATCATTGTTCGTCCTGCTGCAGGCATTGGTGTTACACCACTTAATCCGAATGGCGATGGTTTTTCCTCAGCCACTACCAGTGGTTTTGTAAGCAGCGACATTACCGAGAGTGAGATCCCCTATAAAATCATTCCGCCGGCAATTATTGAACCTACTTCCGATCTGATGCGCGGTCCTTCCGAGTTGTACAGCGATCTGGTTCGACAGGTTGATGGCAGTGGGTTGTATGTTTATAATGATGGCACCAACCTGTTGCTGCGTTTGCGGGTGGGCAGTATCATGAGCGGTTCAAAAGGTTACAGTGTTTTGATCGATACAGATGGCAAAATGGGAAATACCGGCGCGAATGCCGATCCTAATTACCAGGCAGCTACAACAGGAGTGAACGGTAACCCGGGTTTTGAACTGGAAATTGTGCTGGAAACGAATTTCCGGGTGGCTGTATATAATGTCGATGGCACCAGTTCCCCAACGCTTATCAATAGCTACGGCATCAATACCAATTCTCAGATCTCGGTAGCGCTGTCAACGGTTTCATCAACGCCCGATTACTTATACGATTTCTATGTGCCCATGAGCGTATTGGGTATTACCACCTCCACGCCTTTGCGCATGACCGCCACAACGGTGATGGCGCCGGCTGCCGCTATTGGCGGGCCTAAATCAGATATATACGGAGTGAACGACGCTACGTATAACGATCCCATGAAAAGCTGGGAAGTAGCAATAAATAACACGCCTTCTTTTACTTTGGCAAACGTTGCCGGCGGTGGCAGCGGGGTAGGAGCGGCCTGTACGGCAGCACCTGTCCTTAACGGCGGTATTCAGGCGGGCAGCGGTATTGATGTTACCGGTACCTGGACGGTCCTCGATGTGTCAAAACCTGCCACGGCAACCATTACCCTGTATAAAAATGCCGGTACAGTAGTGGGTACCACCACGGCTACATCGGGTAATACCTGGAGCATTACCGGGGTTACCATAAACAACGGTGATGTATTGTATGCAAAGGCGCAGGCAACCGGTGAATCGATGTGTTTACAATCGAACAGCGTGCAGGCGGTAAGTTGTTCGCCTGCCAACACTACAGCAACAACCGGCCTGGCCATTAGCTGTCTTACCCGCAAAGGATTAAGCGGTACGAGACCGGCGAACGCCTCGGTAAGGTTATATTCAGTGGCCACTACCGGATTTACATTGATAGGCGATGACAATTCTACTACCTATAGAATTACATATCCCACTTCAACTACCTGGAATTATGATGGCGCCAATGGCGGCGGTTCAGACCCCTGTACCAGCGCCAGCAATGATATCACTGATGGTAGCTACGCTATTACGGCGCAGGAAACCAGTAAGTGTGAAAGCGGACCGGTATTTGGTTGCCTCACGCTTACAGCGGCCAGTACACCCACCATAACGCAAACAAATTTGTATACCAGTTCAACAACAGTTTCAGGCAGTGTGGCCAGTGGCAGTGGTGCAACTGTACGGTTATATTTCAATGGAAAATTAAAAACAACCGCTACCGCCGATGGATCGGGCAACTACAGTTTCAACAGCCTGGTATTATCGGTAAGTGATGTGGTTGATGTAGTAGCCCAGGCAAGCGGTGGTTGTGTAAGTGCTGCTGCCACCCGCACGGTTGCCTGTTTCACCGCACCTCCGGTTATTACAACCGATAATAATAGTAACCTGTCGGCCGGCGCTACTGCCATTACCGGAAAATCGGGTGAGCCCGCCGGCACGGTAGTAACGGTGTATGATAACGGCGTTAGCATTGGTACCACTACGGTACAATCGGGCGGAACCTGGAGCCTGACACATACAGTGGTGGCCGGCAAAACTTATACTGCTACCCAAAAAAATGGCACCTGTGCGGCAAGTACAGCCTCATCAGCTGCAACTTCATTGGCTGCAACAACTGTATGCCCTGCCATCACAGGTTCATATACGGCCGGCGCCACTTCGGTAACCGGTACTTTGCCTGGTGCATTTACCGGTACTATCCGATTATATCTCGATAATATCAATATTGGCTCAACCAGCGTAAGCAGCGCCGCTACCTGGACCATCTCGGGCCTGAACTCAACTTACAGCAATACTTTATATGCAGGCGGCGTATTAACAGTTACCGCGCAGGCAACCGGTGCTGCGGAAAGAACCGGTTGCGCTTCAAGTGTAACACTGAGTTGCGCTACGCCCACAACGCCGGTCATCGATCCTACGTCATCAACTATTCAAACCGGGCAAACCGTTACCTACAATATCAACACAACGCAATCGGGCATTATATATTCGGTAACTGATGCCACAACCGGTATTACGAATTATGCGGTATCGAAGTGGGGAACAGGCGGCGGTTTGTCGCTACCCACCAATGTATTTAATTCAGTGGGTACCTATAACTTACTGATAAAAGCGGTTTCGTTATCGGGACCCGGTTGTTTGTCAAGTGCGGCAGCTTCCATTACGGTAAGCAGTGTACTACCGGTTACTTTAACTTATTTCACCGGTAAATATGAAAACGGTCGGTCGCTGCTGAACTGGGAAACGGCAATGGAAGAACATGTCGATCATTTTGCGATAGAGCGCAGCGACGATGGCCGCCAGTTTACTGAGGCAGGGACTGTAAAAGCAACCGGCAATAGTAACTGGCGTATTAAATATGCTTTTGCCGATAGCAAACCGGTGAACGGCGCTGTGTGGTATCGTCTGCGCACGGTTGACCTCGATGGTGCCTCCCGTTATAGCAATGTAATACGGCTTACCAATACAGCCAGCCATGTGGAGGTATTGTCGGTAACGCCCAATCCGTTTGAAAACGTGGTGCGTGTGCAGGTATATGCCGACAAAGGTTTACCAACATCGGTACGTTTGGTTGATATGACCGGCCGTGAAATGTATACAGTGAAAAGCATTCTTTCAACAGGGAATAATACTATCTCGCTGAACCCTTCCGCTTCGCTGGCAAAAGGTGTGTACGTGTTGCAGGTGATAGCCGGTAGTGAAGTAGTGTGGAGTCAGAGAATTCAAAAAGCTAAGTAAAGGATCAGGAATTGAAGGTTAAAAAAGCGAGGCTGTTCATTCAGCCTCGCTTTAATATTTTAATGGTATGTCAATCGGGTTGAGCTGTACTGCCTATTTTGCCATCTCGTACACATATTCACTGCGCTGCGGCGGCAGCGGCGTAAAACAATCGCAATCACAATTCTTTGGTTTTAGCTGTTCAGCCTTTTCCAGTTCCCTGATGCTTTTTCTAAGCGATGCTGCATTTTTAGTGTCATTGGCTTTAATAGAGAGATCGCCCAATGGTAAGGCTTCAATTTGTTGTTCGAAAGCCTCTTTGCTTATAGTTGTAAGTTGAAGATCGAATACCTGTTTTTCGCTGGTTATAAATTCCTGTTTCCCGAAAATGATCTTATCATTTCGTTCTCCTATGGCAATTATGTAAGCTTTAGTGTTCTTCGGCAGTGGGATCTTGCCGTCAGTGGTAAAAAGCCATATGAACCTGTTTCATTTTCCAGAGAACCGCCCGATTCAAACACCTTCAATGAAGGTATAACTAAATACAGGTTCAATTTGTTTTCATCGGTTGACTTTATATGCACCGTGAGCTCGCCAGCTATTACTTCAACTTTGTTTCTTAACATCATGTCGATATTGTACCACCCAAATGCTTCAATGGTAAACTGGTAATACAATGATTCCTGATTATCGGGTGAAACTTTTTGAAGAGTGCCTGTAGTATCAGGGGAAGCTTCTTTTTTTTCTACCGCCAGATCAACCGTTTCTTTTTCAAGGCTAGCTTTTATTTGTTTCCATTTGCCAGCAACCTCATTATACAGCCTGCAGCTGTCATAACAGGCAGCCAAATTAATATCATAGTTGGGGTTTATGCGTTTATATTCATTCTCTATATAACCATGAATGGCATCGAGTTCTTCATCGGTTAAATTAGGGAAGGCGGTCATTACAACTCCTCCGTACTGATTCTTCAAACAAAGGAAATAGCTTTCGGTTTGCATTACTTTAGCAGGGTTTCGAATAAATTCGTACAGGTGGGCCTTGTCGCCTACCACAGGAAGCACTCGTGCCATTACGCCGCCCAATGCAGGGCCGGTAAAATGTTTATCAATGGCATGGCAGGCGGCGCAATTGTTCTGAAACATAATTTCTCCTTTAACCAAAGCAGCGAGCTGGGGGTTCTGGGGCAATGGCGTCGGCGCTGTCCAGTTAATAGTGCTATCGGCCTGCACTTCTCCTTTGAACAATTGCATACTCTTTTCAAGGTATGGAGTAGGAGTGGCTACAAAGATCTTTTGGGTTATACGTGCATTGTTTTTGCTTACAGCATTTATGTACATCATGCCGCCGCTGCTTAGGGGCTGGCCATCACTTTGGGTGGTTAAGCCGGCTTTTACAATATCCCGCATGCTGTAGGCTTCTTTTACTTCCAGCTTTACAATATTGTCATCAGCTGAGATCGCCTTTTTAGGAATACGGATCTGGGCTCCCTTTTGCGTTGTTAAAATGGTGTCTCTTGAAATATCAATAACAAAGGTTTCGGCAGGTAACCTACCGGTGTTGAGCAGTTTGTTTAGGGTGTTGTTGCCATGGTTACAGGCATAAATAACTGTCGCCAGCAGGCAAATAACAAGCAGGGGTTTTTTCATACATGAAGGGTTTGTAAAGACATTATAGTTGAAAGCGGTAAAGGCATACCTGTACCCTTACAATTTTGTCTGATCGCTTTTTCCTACGTTGCTGATTTATAAGCTGCTGCTTTACCCTTCAAATATAAGCGAGAACACGATCATGCGTGAGTTCAGCTTATCGATGGCGCTGGAGAACTTCAGGTTTTTATCGCGTGAATGTATATCGGAGAGCCCGTTACTGACCTTGATCTCGGGAGAAAGAATAAATACCGGGAAGTAAAAATTGAACCCGATACCTGCTTCTACCCCAAAATCATATTTTTTAAGTTTTACCAGGTCTTCCGCCTTACGGGCTGTTGAGTTGGAAGCGAGGTCATACTCGAACTTACCACCCCCAAACATATATACCCTGAAGTTGCCAATACGGTCGCTGCGGAATTTAACATGCACCGGAAGCCCCAGCAATATGCTTTCTACCCGTTTTGTCATAATTGCCTGTTCGTTCTTGCTGGCATCGGGATATTTGATATGATAGGTGAGATTTTTATACGCAAATAACAACTGTGGGAAAATGGCGCGTATTTCAAACCGGTTCGAAAGACGCAGGGTATGTATCCCCGCGAGGCCAAAACCGCCCACATTTTCCGGTTCAACTACCATTACGCTGTCGTTCGACAGAAAGGAGGGGTGCTGACTAACCTGGAACCGGGCATTATTATAAATAAGACCGATACCCAGATAATATTTTTTATCATCGTGGTCTGGAAGGTTTAACGCGTCGCGTAATTGAGCGTTTACCTGTTGTGAGGCGATCAATAGCATTAACCCTACTGCCCATCCAATTAACTGGCTTTTTTTCTGCCGCAATAAATTGTACATATTCCTAAACTCAGCCGTTTTAGTGATGTATTTGTAAACCCAACTTGTTGTAAAATATGTAGAAATGTTTCGCCTTCGGGAAATGCTTTTACTGATTGATTTAGATACTGATACGCGTCTTTGTTTTTTGAAAGCCATTGCCCCGCACGCGGCGCAATGATATTCATATACAAATTGTATAAACTTTTAAAACCCATTTTACGGGGCTTCGAAAATTCAAGTATAACTGCTTTACCACCAGGCTTTAGCACCCGAAACATCTCTGATAGCCCTTTTTCAAGGTTTTCGAAGTTGCGAACGCCAAAGGCAACGGTAATGGCATCAAACGTTGCATCGGGAAAGTTTATTGCCTCGCTATCTCCCTTTAACAATTCTATATCCTTAGATAGCAATAATTTATCTATTTTCTGCCGCCCCAAATTGAGCATTCCTTCCGAAATATCTATGCCAATTATTTTTTCGGGGCGAAGGTATTTCCATGTCATAATGGCCACATCGGCTGTTCCGGTGGCTACATCCAGCACCTGGCGGGGTTTTATTTCTTTAAGCTCGCTGATGGCGCGTTTTCGCCAGGAAACATCAATTCCGCCCGATAAAAACCGGTTCAGGAGGTCGTAACGAAAGGCGATCTTATCGAACATAGCCGCTACCTGCTCCTTTTTTGTTTGCTCCGAGTCGCTGAAAGGCACTATTTTATCGTGTGAATACTTAGCCATGGGGCGGCAAAGTTAACGGTTTCTGGTTTGTGGTTTGTTGTTTGTGGTTTGTAGTTTCCCGGTAATTTGCATGCTCTCAGGTTTAATTACCTGTAGCCATCCGATCTGCTGCTTTATATTTAATTTTTTGAGGCCCAAATTAATAGGTATGCTCAACGGTTGAGTATAACAACAAACGACAAACCATAAACCACAAACTAATTCTATCTTGCACTATGATCATTCAATCAGCCACCTACCTCATCAGCAGCCCCGATTATACGAAATGCCCAAAGGCCGACCGGCCCGAATATGCCTTTATCGGTCGCAGTAATGTGGGCAAATCATCCCTTATAAATATGCTGTGTGATAACCATAAGCTGGCAAAAACCTCTGGTTCGCCCGGAAAAACACAATTGATAAATCATTTTGACATAAAAAGCTTCGCCGGAAACACCGCTGCCGGCAAACCCGATGCCTGGTACCTGGTCGATCTGCCAGGATATGGCTTTGCCAAGGTTTCGCAAAACCAACGCAAACAATGGGAGAAAATGATCGAGAATTACCTGCGCAAGCGCGAAAACCTCATAAATATTTTTGTGCTCATCGACAGCCGCCATAGTCCCCAGCAACTGGATCTTGATTTTGTAAACCAGTTGGGCGAATGGGAAGTGCCGTTTTGCCTGGTATTTACAAAAGCCGATAAAGAAACGCAACGCGTAGTAGCCAAAAACGTAAAAGATTTCCTCGATGCCATGCGAAAAACCTGGCAGTTCCTGCCCCGGAATTTTGTGACCAGCGCTGAGAAAAAAATGGGGCGCGACAAAATGCTGCAGTTTATTGAAGCCTGTAACAATGAAGCTGCACAAGCCGGTAATAACGATTGATAACCTGTTTTAGATTTCCACCTGTGTGAGAAAGCAATTACGAAACTGTACTTCAGCGATCTCCTGTAGAGAAGATAAAATCAATTGTCAGGAAATAACGGCAGGTGATGTTGAAGGCGACAACTCCTCCGGTCGTGAAAACAACACAACCAAAAATTAAAAAACCCTCCGTTTTCAGCGTGAGGGTTGCTAGTTTACTACCTTGTTGGCACAGCTGCTGCTGGCGAAGGCTTCGGGTTTGGCTTTGAAGGCAAAGCCCATTCCCAGTATGTAGCCCATGGCTTCTTTCAACGCATCATTGCTTTTGAAATGCGGATTGGTGTTGATATCCGCATGCACTTCCATGTCAACATCATACGTAGTGAACAGGTGACAGAGATCATAAGCGATCTCGATGCTTTTGGCCACCTCTACCAGCATCCTTTCTTTGATACTGTATTGTTTCCTTGTTTTCTCATTGTGAATGAACATAAATCCACCATGACCTTCTCGCAGGAAAACAATTACAGTAGCAAATTCTGTTTCGATACCCTTTACCTGACTGTCGGTACCAATGCAAACTTTAAGGTGATATCCCTTTTCAGTTTCGCGTTTGATAGCAAGTTCAACGGCATCGATAATCGGCAGGTCGATCGGGTCGCCATTAAATTTTCTCCATAACATCATAGTGAAACGGGTTTTTCGAATTTACCGAAAAACCCGTTTTTCACCAAATCATATGGTTATTATTGTTTTATTAACTTCCAGGTATTGACGCCTGTTTCGCCCTGAATACGAAGGAGTACCAGGCCTTTTTGTGCATTTGTTATATCGATGTTATTTGTTCCCGAAACCAGTTTGCCGCGTTGTATCAGGCGGCCGGTTCCATCGAGCACCTGGTAGCTGGCTTCTTTATCGGCATTGACTACAATTGAGTTCACTACCATGGTGTTCATTATTCTTATAGCAGCTTTATCGTCGGATTGATCACGTATGGTAATGATGTTTGAGTAATATGACCTGTCGTCGTTTGCTGTTATCACCCGCACGCGATAGAACGGTGCACTAGCCAGCGGTTTCCATGAGAATGATCTTGTACCGGCACTTACCTGTGCCAGTGTTTCAAAATGTTCTCCATCTTTTGCGTTTTGGATCTCTATATGTTTAACGGTTTCATCCGCTTCATACGACCAGTTCAGGTTGTGCGTGCCTTCACTTGCCCTGCCCGACAATGCCAAACGGTGTATTGGTAATACGGTCAATGGAGAAGCTTCGATGGAATAATATCCAAGGCTTTCGTTTTTAACCAGGTGATCGTTTGCTGTTCCTTCCACTACCACATAATAAGTGCCACTGGTCAAATTGCTGTCGATACCGGCATTTACCGCGCCAATGGGGTTGTATTGTCCAATGGTATCGCCTTTATGGTTAAGCAGGCTTAATTTGATATCGAGGTTGGCGCCTGAGTTATTGGTGCTTTTGGTGCCTACGTTTTCAGGAACGGCGTTCAGGTGAACATAGGTTTCTGCTGAAAGGGTGAATTTGAAAACATCTTTATCGGTGCCGGTATTAATTAAACCGGTTGTGCTGAAGCCGGTTGAGGTGAAACCAACCGAAGTAGCAGTTGTATGGCTGTTACCGATGTCGTCGGTACGGTAGCCAAAATTATTGGGCGAACCGGCAATGATAGCCAGGTCGTCCTGGTAGTAACTGCAGCCATAGGTATTGGTACCATAATGCCAGGTGGTGAGGTTCCTGTAATAACCAACTCCCATAATAGGTGCCCAACTGGTTTCACCGGTGCCATTGCCCGGGTTGTATTCTGTTTTTCCGCAGGATGTATTATAGGAACTCTGGTGTTGTAAACCCAGTGTGTGGCCGGCTTCGTGCGAAACTGCCTCAGCAACATACTTGGGGTTGTTTGCCAGCAGGCCGCTGAACACCCAGCACGGTGTATTGTCGCCCCAGGTAAAGGAGCCAACGAAAGCCACACCACCTACGCCGCCGCCATACCACTGGTACGTGGGGGTGATGATCACCCGTATGCGCTGGAATTTAGGAGCCGCAGCATATACGGTTGAGTCGGTAGTGATGTTTAAATTGAAAATGCGGTAGTCTTCTGATACGCGGTTGAAAATTTCGGTAACGCCGTCGGCTGAAAAGCCGGAAGGTTGGGCGGTTATTGGCCCGCTCCAGTTCCAGGAGGAACCTGTTACATATTGTCCGTCAAAGTCCAGAAAAATGGTGGCTCTGGCCGATGGATAACTGTTTAACAAAGGCACCTGAGCTTTTGCCCCTGCTGCAATGGTCAATGCAAACAGTACGGAAAAAATGGTTTTCATGGATCAAAGGATGATTTGGAGGTTAAGTTAAATAGTGTTCAAACGGATTCAGAGGTTATGCGATCACAGGCTTCAGGTTGATCAGGGAACGAGGAAATGCGCTTTATTCTTCTTTATCCAGAAGTATCGGTTGTTTTCTTCCGTTAGTACCAGCACTTCATCAGATTGCGGGTTGATGATCCGGCCTACCAGTTTTTGTGTATTATCGTCCTGGGTAATTACCGATACGGTGCACAGGGCGCCGGGTATACTGGTTGAACGGATGTTCATGCTTTGCACACCTTTTTCGGGTTGTACCTTGTCAACCAACTCTCCTGCAAATTCAAAATTGCCGAGGGTCAGCGCTACTTTATCAGATATTCGGAAAGAAGAAAGCTTTTGTATTGCCGGAATATTGCATTCCAGTTTGGATGGTAACTGTGCGAGATTTGTTGCCTTATGCAAATAAGGCTTTTGGATTACGGGTTGTTGTTGGGCGGATATTGACTGGAATGCAAAAATGCATACCACTAAGAGCCCTGCAGCATGTAGGTTTTTCATAATGTACGGGTTTTAGTGTTCGGATCTGGATTACGTTAGTATGGGTCTTAGGGAATACTAAATCTGTTGTTCTTACGATTCAATACGAAGATAGAACGCAAATGATATTCGGTTATTTTACCGGTGGGTAATAATCAATGTTTATGAGTGTAAAATAAGGATGTTACTAAGTGTATTTACTAAACATTACTAGTACTGCCCCGTGCTTAACATCACTAATGTGCAGGCTTCCAACGGTTGAATGCCATTGTTTTTTGCAAGGCCATACAACTCAGGGTTTTCCGTACCCGGATTAAATATAATGCGTTTGGGACGAAGCGATAGTATATACTCGTAGTATTCTTTCTGATGAAATGGATTCAAATAAAGGGTTACCGTATCCACAGTTTCGAGGGGTTTTTTCTCCGTGGTAATGTCAACATCCAATACTTTACCGTTCTTGCGGCCAATGGCTTCCACGGAATGCTGATGCCTGCGTAAGCTATTAATAGCCAGGAAGCTATAGCGTGAGGGATTTTCCGATGCCCCCAAAACCAGTGTTTTTTTATTGCCTTTTTCCATATGCTTTATAACAACCTGCTCACTCAAATGGTTGTATTTCAAAACTATAACATTTCGCTGTAAACAAAAACAGGCGTTATGCGTTCTGCAAACCATTCACCGGCATTTTATCAACAGGCCGCCAGCTTCTTCTGAAAGAAATTATATTTTTTTACGGGTGTATGCCGAATGATCTCACGAAGCGCTTGCTCCAGTGCGTTATACCTGAAAACAAAACCTGATTGTAATAACCTGGCCGGGTAAACCCACCGGCTTTTTAATAGAAGTTCGGTTTCGGTACCAATGAATGCCGCCCCTGCTTCCAGTAACCAGGCGGGCGCAGGCAGGCCGTATTTATGGCCGGTTATGTGGCGCAGCGTTTTCATGAAATCTGCATTCGTTACCGCATTGGGTGTGCTGCAGTTGTATACGCCTTCCATGTCGTTGTGTTCATAACACCATTCAACAATGCGGCAAAGATCTTCTATATGCAGCCAGCTGTACATCTGGCGCCCATTACCCTGATGACCCCCAAAACCACTTTTTAAAAGGTTGTAATAAGGTTCCAGAATACCGCCCTGTCCTAATGCGATGGCAATACGCAGGGCTATTTTCCGGGTGAAAGGAGTGCGCTGTTCAAAAATGGAATTTTCACAGTGTTTGCTTAGCTGTACACCGAAATCATAGTCCAGTTCTTTAAGCCGCATGCTGTGCCTTCCTTCACGTAAACCGGTTCTCCATTTGTTGTACCGGAAGCGCAGGCGGTCGATAAAAGTATAGGGGATGTTGTCAACCCGCGCATCGCTGATGAGGCCGGTAAATTCATCATGGGGTTTATCGGTTGTATGGCGGTAAATAGTGGCTGAAGAAGCGTTGATCCATAATTTTGGTGGAACCGTAGTTTGCCTGATGGCCTCGCCAAGCGTTTGGGTCGATTGTATACGGCTGCTGATAAGCTCCTTTTTATTCTTTTCGGTATAACGGCAGTTTACCGATTTGCCGGCCATGTTTATTACCATATCGGCGCCCTCAATTTCCCTCGACCAGTGTCTTTCTACATGTTGGGCATCCCACCGCCAGTAAGTGATGTTATAGCCATCGGCCGCTTTTATAAGCTCATGCGCATAATTGTTATTTTGATCGCTTGCCGCTTTACGGGTAAGCAGAACGACATGATTGTCTTTGCCGAAATACCGGGCCATCGCCTGCGCAATAAAACCAGATCCGCCGGCAATGACAATTTTTTTATGTTTCATAACAAGTTCAGGTTTTAAAATTGGCCGATTGCATTATTGATTGAAAGGCACAAAGAGGCAAATGAATAAACCAATAATACAGGCGAGGTTGATGGTGACCACCGGTTTGTAGGTGTTGAGGATATTTGCATAATCCATTCGCCTGAAATATTCTGTGAAGATCACCAGGGTGAGCAAACCGAGGTACAGATAGTTTACCCAGTTGTGCAGGTTCATGTATGCATCGGTGATAAGCAGGGGTATCAGCAATAAATTGGTAACCAACGTAAGCATGTTAACCTGGCCAAGGTATTCGATGGCCGTTTGTTTTGGCATGAACGAAGCCACCATGCAATTGACGGCCACCATACCAATATGTAACAGCAACAATTGTTCAACAGAGAGCGAATAGCCGGGCATGCGCGATAACAGGTGCTTATGCACCGGATAGATCATCAACGTATTGGCTGCCAGAAAAACAAGCATGAACAATACCCGGTAGAAGAGGTTGAACGAAGGCGAGCAGTCGATCTTTTGCGGCGATGTTCTGGCCGCAACGATCACCTTGCGGTTATAGGAGATAAAACTGTACAGTTTACGCAGGAACCAGTTTACCGGTTTATAACGGCCGATGGTTTTTATAAGCGAACATTTTTGCCCGAGAATTTCAAGCAATGCATCGATGCCGTACCAGACTTTTTTTGAAACCGGATCGAACAAAGGGATCTCATTTTTGCTGCGTTGCCAGTTGATGCAATGCAAAAGTTCGGGCGATGCATCGGAAAAGGGCTTGCGGCCTTCGGCAGTAAGCAGGCCTGTTTTTACGAAGGCGCTGGTGTAGGCCACGCAAAGCGGACAGGCGTCATCATACACCAGTACTTTGTCGTTGTTTTCCATATTTTCAGAAATTAGTGAAAGTGTAAGGCTAAATAAAAACCGGGGTTTCCGGTTATAACTAGTTTATGGTTTGTTGTTTGTGGTTGTTTACATTGCTGGCCTCGCTATTACCTGGCAACAGCCTATATTTATAATCGTTCCAACGCTCGCTAACGTGCGAAGCGTAAATTGAGTTCATGCTACTCAAAGCGCGCCAGCAACCATAAACTAAAAACAATAAACTATAAACTGTATCTATCTAAACATCTTCATCAAATTCCCGAGAAACCAGTTCTCATCGGCCTTGACCATCATTTCCAGCATTTTGTCGGCCTGAAGGCCAAAACGCCTGATATTGCCAACGGTTTCGGTGAATTGTTTTATGTGTTTATCTTTTTTATCGCCTTCCACTTCTTCCAGCGT
The DNA here is from genome assembly GCF_002078015.1 of Niastella populi. GTDB lineage: Bacteria > Bacteroidota > Bacteroidia > Chitinophagales > Chitinophagaceae > Niastella > Niastella populi. The sequence continues at coordinate 46,622 of NZ_LWBP01000013.1, forward strand.
ATCGAAAAGCCGCAGCATTGGATCGAGCTCTCGTTTTTTGCGCTCCTTTACAATTTGGGTAGCCACCTTCCAGATGTCTTTTTCTGCTGAAAAGAACTCTTTGCGCTCGCCGGGAATAATAACCCGGTTTACCAGTCCCCAGTCGATCAGGTCACGGATGTTCATGTTCACATTGCCCCGGCTAATGGCCAGCTTTTCCATAACGTCATCCTGGCTTAACGGGTCGGCACTGATCATCAACAAGGCATGAATTTGCGCCATGGTGCGGTTAATGCCCCAATGCGAACCAAATGCCCCCCAGGAGGCGATAAACTGTTGTTGCGCTTCTTCGAGTTTCATATTTTTTCCTACGAACTCAAAGATAAGTTCTGATTTTGAATTTTCAAAAATAATTGAAAGGGGTTTTCCCGAAGGGCGGTTAACGATAGACATACGATTTTACATTTCTGCCGTCCTGAATAGCAGGGCGCCGTTTCGGGGACTGTAATGTTCAGGGGGCTCAATTGCATAAAACTGTTTGGGAAGCTGAAATGATCACCGGGGCGGACAACTCAATTTTTCACCGAGGCGGTTCTTTGTAAACTTAGTGCCAACCGTTGGGCAGTTGAGCCGTTTATCGGTTCGTGCTGAAGTCGATTTGCCTTTGCCCGGTTTTATTACCAGCGCGAGATAAGCGCCGCCGTTCTGCATTTTATTTTTCGAAAATACGTTGGCCCAGTTATGAATGCCTAACAGCAGCGGGCCTGCTTTAAAAGCGCCGCCCACCCAAAATTGTTCCCTGGTGTTGAAGTGCACCGGCAAATAAAATCCAAAACGCCGGGTTTCCCATCGCGGCGTTACCGTTAGCATGTTCAACTCGGTAAGCCGCCACTGGTTGCTGCTCAGTGAAGAAAGGTTTACCGATACATTGCCGTTCACATACCAGGCGCCGGTTATGAAATGGTCAACGTTCAATACCGCCCTTGCCGGGTTGATTACCCGGAACAACCCGCTGGGTTGTTGTATGTTACGAACGATACCCGTGAGCTCATTATTGAATTCCTGCAGATTACCGATATCGTTGAATTGTATATCGAGCACCGTATCGGTAACATTATTCTGAAAGCCGCTCAGTACCCGGCTTTGCTGCCCGAATTTGAACTGATTGAAACCGATATCAAGCAGCGATAAGCCGATCTTCCAGTTATAATCGTAATAATCGTCATCGTCAAAAACGGAAGAGATCTGTCCGGTTTTTATGATATACTCGACACCCATATCGAAAGAAAAGCCACCGCGCGAATCGTTTATAAAATCACGCAGGTTGGTGCCGGTGGTTTTTTCATCTTTCCAGTTATCGTAGTTTGAAGAATAGGCATATTCGGCAAATGCATCCTGCATGGTGTAGTCAAGGTCAGTGCCATGGGCCGTTTGGGCCACGGTACCGTTGAGCAATTGGGTATAGGCGCCCGAGATGCCGCGGGAAATTTTTGCCGTAATGCCGGCATTAAGGCGTGAGTCGGAGCGGTCCCAGATGGTTTGTGCCCAGGTGGCAAACACTTCTATCCAGCTGCTATGAGCGAGATCGCCGTATAATTTCCGGTTGTAATTGCCGAGGTCGAAGAAGTCGCCGGTTGTTTTTAGCGTGTCGATAAAGTTGATGGGGCCTGAACTTAGCTGGCCATAGCCGCGCAGGTTTACCCCAACCCCGAACGCCTGCTGCCGGTTGATGGCAAAGCGGGTATTCAGCAGGTTGATATTATAGTCGGCATAAGCGAAGCGCCGGTAATCGCCTTCTTTGACGCTGTACTGCGAATTGGCGGGGTTACTTAAAAGCGAATAATTATGAATGGTTACACCGTTTGTTGCATTCTTTGCCTGTGCGCCCAAAATGGTGATATCCCATTTCCAGGGCGTGTTCACAATAGAGGCGGGGTTATTGCCAATACCGAGGCCTCCTGCGTAATTACTGCCCTGGATGGCATAATAATTCTGCGTATAACCGTGCAGGCTGATCAGTAAAAGCAATAAAGCAAATAAAGACCGGTTTCCTTTTTTAAAAAGGTTTTCCATGCGTTTGTTGTATTAGAAACGCTACAAACTTTGGAAATGGTTTTACCAGTTTTATGAGTACGTTTGACAGGATGGAGCTTCCGAAAAAGCTTTGTAACAATCGCCCGGCCTGCAGGCGCCGGCCAAAATATTTTTCCCATTGCTGGGTATATTGAATTTCCATTTCAAAGCGGTTGATCCGTCCCTGCAGGAACGAATTGATCTCTTCAAACGCCAGCTTACTGCTATGCAGCGCCATGCTCATGCCGTTACCGCACAACGGAGCAATAAGCCCGGCGGTATCGCCAATCATCAGCACATGGTTTTCAATTTGTGTTTTCTTGTTGAATGAGATCCTCGAAATGGTCAATGGTTCATCGAACAGCATCTCAGCGTTGGAAAATATCTTTTCCAGGAATGGATTTTTCATAAGAATATCCCTTTCCATACTGCTAATATCATTCCTGCATTTGCGCAGGTTCGCTGCTGTTGTGAGATAGCAGAGGCAATATTTGTTTTCCTCAATTTGGGAAATTCCACAATAACCATTTTCAAAATTGTGGAGGGCGATAAGATCGGCCGGGTGATGGGTGCGAATGTGGTACTTTACGGCAATATAATGGTTGAGTTTATTGGGTTTTACTTTGGTGAACTGCCGTTTCCATTTTACATCGAGGTTACCGCGTTTGCCATAGGCGCCGGCTACCACGCCTGCTTCTGTTTCGCCTTTGGAAGTGAATACAAAAAAACTATTGCTGCGGTAAACGACATTCATCACTTTGGTGTCTTCGAGCAGGGTAACTCCTTCCTGGCGCGCTATATTGGCGAGTAAATGATCGATGGTATAACGGCTGATGCCGAAGCCGCCCAGGGGCAGGGGCGATTCTATATAATTGCCGTTGGGGGTGGTAATAAGCAGGCGGTTGATAATCGGCAGTTGCATATCGCTGAGGGGGAGGCCGAGGTCCTGCAAAAAATTCCAGCTTTCAAGGCTGATATACTCGCCGCATACTTTGTGAAAGGGATACTTTTCCCTTTCGAACAATACCGTTTTATAGCCTGCACGGGCACTTTGAATGGCGAGTGCCAAACCGGCCAGGCCACCACCTGCAATGGCGATATCATATTTGGGTTGAAGGTTCACAATAGAATTATTCAATGCGCTCATAACGCCCGGGTTAAAAAATATGTCTGTTTCCCCTGAAAACGCCAAAGGCGATGAGCTATTCCGGTTTCATATTTACGGGATCTGCATTTCTGTATACAACGAGCCAGCGAAAGGCCCATTTCCATTCTATTGAAAAATTGCTGATGCCTGCAAAGTTGAAGAACTGTAACCATTCTTCTTTGGTAAATCCGCGAGCAACGGATAAGGGTGCGTCGTGTTTTACAAGGTAGCTGTTCGAAAACAATTTCGTAAGCACCTTTATTGAATAATAGGCCACTTTATGGCGGTGCAGATCGTTTATAAAGAACCCAACCCGGGCATTGGATTTCATCCATTGCAACTGCTTTACCATTTCCCGGTCAGAGAAGTGATGGCAAAACAGCGAGGAGAAAATGATATCCGGTTGTTTTTCAAGCCGGGCGTCTTTATAATCGCTATGGATCAGTTGGGTATTGGCCAGTGCGCGTTTCGATGCTACATCAATACAATGCCGGTTGATATCGATGCCGATAAATGCAACCGGTATATTTTTCTTTTTGCACCATTTTTGAATGGCCGCCAGGTTATCGCCACCGCCGCAACCTATTTCACAAATGGTAACCGCTTTCGCTGAAGCTTCAGCAGTCGATGCCACCTTCGCCAGAACGTCGGCCGCCGGCGCTGATTGCAGCCTTTCCACCAACGCTTTCACGCCGGTGACGGTGATGGCGTGTCCGCCCAGCCAGGTGTTTATGAAGTTCAGTTCCTGCATATTCCGGCGAATGTCTTCAAATGGAATGTCAGGGCGGTCGAGCAATTCGGATTGGTATGATCGGTGACGAAAATTCACGATTGTAATATATGATTTTCTGATTGACCCGCGAAACGGGCTGCAGGTATCCCTGCTATTATTTCGTTGCTGCAGGGTCAAAATATTACGTCCTTACCATCCATAATAACAAAACATTAGGAATTCGCCGATGCGGTAAAAGTTTCCATGGTGAGGCCCGGACCAAATGCGGCGCCGAAAATATGTTCTTTCCTGTTGTGGTTGTGAAGGAGCGAGGGCATCATCTTTTTCAGTACGAAGAGGATAGTGGGCGACGACATGTTACCGTATTGCTGCAGTACGTCCCACGAAGCCTGCAGCTCGCCATTGTGCAATGATAACGTTTTATGAATGGCTTCGAGTATTTTTTTTCCGCCGGGATGAATGCACCAGTGGGTAATGTCCTGCCGGCTTAACCCGGCCTTTGCCAGCGCCCTGCCGGTGAACTGGCTGAAGTCTTCTTCCAGCAGGTCGGGAATGTAACTGCTCAGGGTCATCAGGAACCCCGAGCTGGAAAGTTCCCAGGCCATATCTTTTTTTCCCTTAGGGATCACTTCTGAATAAAATGCATCGAGGTGAAGACCGTTTGCGGGATGGTCGTTACCTGTTATTACGGCGGCGGCGCTGCCATCGGCAAACAACAGGCTGGAGGCAATGTTGTCGATCGAGGGCTCGCGTTGAAAATGTAACGTGCACAGTTCAGTGCAAACGATCAGTACTTTGGCCTGTTTGTCGGTTTGGCAAATGGCGTCGGCTGCTTTCAGGGCATGAATGCCGGCATAACAACCCATGAAGTTGATGGAGGTGCGGGCGGTATGCCGGGGCAGATCGAGCAGTTCCATCAACTGCAGATCGAGGCCCGGTGCGCTCATGCCTGTGCAACTTACAGTGATCAGGTGTGTGATGGCCGTTTCTGATAATTTTCCATCGAGGCAATCACGGATGGCATTCACCGATACCTGGGGCGCATATTTGTTGTACCAGGTCATGCGTTGTTCGAGTGAGGGAAATGGTTCCAGGTTTTCGGTGTGGGGATAGAATTTCCATTCGGGAGTGGGGCGGCTGTAATCGGGTATAACGGAATAACGGGTATCGATAGCGCTTTGGTGGTACAGGAAACGCAGCCGGCGCCTGTCGGCTTCACTATACGAATAGATCAATTGCATGAACTGCAGAATGTCCTGTTGCCGGTGCCTGAATGAAGGTACCGCTGTTCCGATGGCGATAATTTTACTCAAATACCCTCCAGATTAATAAGGTAAGAAAAGCCAGATTCGTACAGATGGATGCCAGTAAATTCATGCGCATCGTATAGGTGAAGTTGGCAGTTCGCACATCTTTCCACACCAGCCCTGCCCACCTGAAAAAATATACGAGGATCGGAAGCATCATAGTTGCTAAAGCGAGGAACTTTTTTTGTTCACCATTTGTAAAGAACCACCAGGCCAGTATACTCATGGCCAGTGTATAAATGATGGCTGTAAAAATAAAAGTGCCCCTGTAGCCTAATAAGGCGCTGATGGTGGTTACGCCGTCTTTTTTGTCGGCTTCGTGCTGATATACCTGTGTAAGCGGGTAAAAACCGCCTATAAGCAGGCTGGCGGCCAGCATGCCCGCGGGCGGTACCGCCAGTGTTTTGTTTATGCTGCTTCCGTGATATACCATAAAATATGTTACTGCCCCCTGATAAATTATTACGGTGAGATAACCGATCACCGGGTATTTCTTCAATCTTATGCCCCGGTAGCTGTATGCCCTCGATGCGGCTATATAAGCTGCTATGCAAAATGTAAACCAGTAACTGACGAACAGGCTTAAGGCGATTGCCGCTGCGTCCATTATTATGCTTATGTAAAACAACTGCTTTGTGGGTTGCAGGGGAGCAGCTACGCCGCCAATGGGCGTTTCATCGCGGTCCATATACGAATTGTACCCGTTACTTGAAGGATATACCAGCAAATGCAGAATGAAAAATATCAACACGGCATGTGTGGTATTGATGGCTGGTACCTGGCTGAGTGCAAACAGGTATACTGGCAACAGGAAAAAAGAAAAATGGAACCGGAGTAATTGTGTGGTAGATGGTGAAAGCATAAAAGTGTGCCACACCTTTGGGGTGTGGCACACTTAAAGATAGAGGATTTTATGTAACCGTGTCACGGTTAAGTTTTATTCTTTATCACTACCACTTTCAACAACGAAGGTGCCGCTGTTGCCGGTGGTTTTGGGCTCTTCGGCCTTCTTGTTATGCCCCAGGTAAGAGGGGAGTTCCATACCGGCCATATCGAAGATGTCTTTTAACGGTGGTACCGCTTTGTACATTCCCGAAATGAAACCGGCGGTAGAGCTTTTGCCAGAGTCGTTCTGCCCGTTTTCCCAAACCGTTACCTTGTCGATCTTGATATTCTTGATGGCGTCTGTCTGCATTCTTACCAGTTCGGGCAGTTTATCGCTTATGAGTAACAGTACGGCGTCTTTCGGGTTGTTGCCGGCTGCCTTCACGATCCTGTCTAAACCTTCGGCCTGTTTGGTAAGGATCTCGTACATACCTCTCGCTTCCGCTTCCAGTTTGGCGAAGATAGCGTCGGCCTCACCTTTTGCTTTTTCGCGGATCTTTTCTGCTTCGGCCTGCGCTTCGATGATGGCTTTTTGCTTTTGAATTTCTGCCGTTACCACAATGTTGGCATTCTGCGAAGCTCTTTCCCTGTCGGCACGGGCGGCCTCCGCTTTTTGCTCGGCAAGGTAGGCTTCTTCCAATGCCATGGCCGCCTGAACTTTTTCGGCAGAAGTAGCGCGTTTCAGGGCCTCCGCTTCTTTTTCCCTTCTGGAAGCTTCCGAATCGGCGATCTGGATCCTGGCAAGGTTTTCCCCCTGTACCGCCACTGAGTTCGCTGCGGCTGATTTAATACGGGTATCCCTGTCGGCTTCCACTTTACCGATCTGCTCATCTCTTTTGGCTGCAGCGATCAGGATCTCTTTATCTTTTTCCGCTACGGCGATCATGGAGTCGCGGTCGCGTTGTGTTTCGGCAATCTGTACGTCGCGCTCTTTCTGGGTTTGCTTCATGCTTACATCGCGTTCTCTTTCGGCAATGGCTTTACCAATTTCACCCATTCTATCCTGCTCGGCCACGCTTTTCTTTGCTTCGTTAATGGCTTTTGCCGAAGCCTCTTTACCCAGCGCTTCAATATAACCGCTTTCATCTTTGATATCGGTTACGTTCACGTTGATCATTTTCAAACCGATCTTGTTCAACTCGGCCTCAACGTTAGAAGCGATATTGGCAAGGAATTTATCGCGGTTGCTGTTGATCTCTTCAATGTCCATCATGGCAACCACCAGGCGCATTTGGCCCAGGATGATATCTTTGGCCAGATCGTGGATCTGCGCCTGTTGCAAACCGAGCAAACGTTCAGCCGCATTTTGCATAACACCCTGCTCTGTTGAAATACCAACGGTAAAACGCGAAGGCACGTCAACGCGGATGTTTTGTTTACTCAATGCATTGGTAAGGTTCACCTCGATGGAAATAGGCGTAAGATCCAGGAAGGAGTAGTCCTGGATAACAGGCCAGATGAAGGCGGCGCCCCCATGTATACATTTGGCGCTCAGGTTACCATCTGTGCCATCTTTTGAACGGCCTACTTTACCATATACCACCAGTACGCGGTCGCTGGGGCACCGCTTGTACCTGCGGAACATGGAGAGAATGAGAATGAAAAAGAACAACACGGCCCCGGCGACCACAATCAGGATCATATCCATAGCGTCATTAATTTAAGGGTTTGAAATTGGTGTTTATATTTTGTATGAGAAATTGTTCTCGGCAAGCGTTACCAGTAAAATACTGTCGTTGATTATTTTTTTTACCCTGATGAGTTTCCCCGTAGCAATTTCCTCCTCATCATCGGTCATGGCCGGTAACTCGCGCAGGCTGCCCTGCACTTTTATATGCACTTTACCGGTGCCGCCGCGTTTGGCGGGAATAAAGAGGTAGGTGGTGCCTGTTAAATTGATGGCATTGGTCAACTGCATAGTGCCACTGTGCCGCAGGCGGCTCATATAATTCAATACCAGCACCGTCATTACCACTATGGCAGTACCGGCTACAAAGGCCACCAGTACAGTGGCCATATTACCCAATCCGCCATAATGGGCGGCAAGGCCCGCCCAGCCGAACATGGTGAAAAAGGCGATCATGTTCTTGATGGTGAAGAACTGGTAGTCCATTCCATCGTCATGATCGATGGCGGCATCTGCATCGCCGTCCGCATGGTCAACATCGCCGCCTGAGAGCGATAGCGTGCTTTGAACCAGGTAAATGGTGGAAAAGATAATTGCAATGCCCCACAGGATCTTTTCAAAGGAAGCAAGATGCTCCCACCAGGTTGTAATGCTTAGTAGCATAAGGGTTCTTTGGGTTTTTGTGTAAACTTTTTAAATGATATGTAAAAAACGCTGAATGCTAAACGCAGAAGGCAAATCCGTATTTCGGGTTTTTCGAAATTATTTGGGTACACCATATTCCGGAAGAAGGCGTTAAGCCTGAGCGTTGTAACGCAAAACGCTTCATTCCGAATGCCGGGCTTTTCGAAATTATTCGGGCAGAATGTATTTCGGAGGCTGGCGTTAAGCATTCGGCGTTAAGCATTAAGCGTTCTTTTATAATTGGTAGGAAAGTGAAAGCAAACATTACAGGAGCGGGGCTAAATTTTCATGGGGTTTATAATTATTTAGCGGGCTTTTATCTACAGGTATTAAAATAAGCAACTGTAATTTAATGTTCCTGCTGTTTTCTGCTGGTAATTCCTTTTTAAAGATATATTAATTTGGCGGCCATGAAACGGATTTTTCTCATTTCAATGTTGCTGCTGGCAACGAGCGTGCTACATGCTCAGATTAAGTCTTTCCGGTTTATACATATCAGTGATACGCATATAGGTTCGCCCAATGGTTCGGCCGAGGAAGACCTGCGCCGCACGGTGCACGATATAAATACGCTGAACGACGTGGCCTTTGTGATCATTACCGGCGATATTACCGAACTGGGCACCGACGCCCAACTGGCAAAGGCCAAAGAGATCCTCGACAGCCTGAAAGTAAAATACTATATCATTCCCGGTAACCACGATACCGGATGGAGCGAAAGCGGCGGCGATCATTATACCAGTACATTTGGTTACGATAAGTTTTCATTCGACTATAATGGCATCCGCTTTATCGGTTGCGCTTCAGGGCCATATGTGCGCATGAGCGATGGCCATATCCCGCGCAGCGCCATCGTATGGCTCGATAGTTTACTGGCTAAAACGCCGCGCGACCAGCCTGTAATATTTTGTAATCATTATCCCATCGATGATGGTGTCGATAACTGGTACGAGATCACCGACCGGTTAGTGAAGTACAATACAAAACTGATCATCTGTGGCCATGGCCATGCCAATAAGGCGCTCAACTTTGAAACTATTCCCGGAATAATGGGCCGTTCGAACCTGCGGGCAAAAGCCCCGCTCGGCGGTTACAATCTCGTTGATGTATATAACGATTCCATCGTTTATACCGAACGCCGGCCGGGCGGTGAACCGCTTCCTTCCTGGGCAAAAATTGAGTTGAATAAGCGCGATTTTCCTAAAAAAGTTAAGCGCCCTTCTTATGATATCAATAAGCAATACCCGCAGGTAAAACCGAAATGGGTATTCTCTTCCGATGCCAATGTGATCTCCACCCCGGCGGTTGTAAATAACCTGGTGATCTTTGGCAATCAGAATGGCCTGGTTACCGCCGTATCGCAGCTCGATGGAAAAAAGAAATGGACCTATAAAACCAGCGGCGCTGTCTTTTCTTCCCCCGCTGTAAAGGCCGGTAAAGTGGTGTTTGGCTCGGGCGATGGCCATGTATATTGCCTTAATGTATTGACCGGAAAACCGGCATGGAAAGCAAAAACAGATGCCTCGGTACTGGGTTCGCCCGCAATTGTGGGCGATACCGTTTTCATCGGCGGAAGCGATCATAATTTTATGGCATTGAACCTGAAGAACGGGAATGCTTACTGGAAGTTCGCCGGTTTGGAGGGACCCGTGGTAAGCACCCCGCTGATCTATGGCAATATGGTGATCTTCGGCGCATGGGATAAACATTTGTATGCGGTAAACAGAAACAACGGGCAACTGGCCTGGCAATGGAATCCCGGTTTTTCGGTCATCAATTTCTCGCCCGCTTCCTGTATTCCGGTTGCGCATGACGGCGTGGTGTATGTGGTTTGCCCTAACCGCACCCTGTATGCCATCGATGCACTAACCGGCGCTACTTTATGGCAGAACAGTGAAACGCGGGTGCGCGAATCGATAGGCATTTCGGAAGATGGGAAATATGTATATGGAAAAACAATGCAGGACACCGTTGTGGCGTATGCTGCCAGCCGTTCGGCACAGCGCCCGGCTTGGGTTATGCATGCCGGTTTTGGTTATGAACATGTGCCTTCCATGCTGATAGAAAAGAGCGGACAGGTATTTTTCGGAACGCGCAATGGCGTGGTGTATGCCATCGATCCGGCTACGCAAAAGATCAATTGGGAATATAAGCTCGATAATTCCATGGTGAACACCGTTCGGGTGCTGGATAAAAAACATGTGGTGGCGTCAACCATGGATGGCAAGGTGGCGTTGCTGGAAGTGAAGTAAACAATGGGCAATAGACAATAAGCAATTGGCAAATGTGCCACACCGCCAGGGTGTGGCACATTTATTTACAGCTCATCGGCCACCATCTTCATCGCAATTATATATTCTGCTACATAGTCGCCTCCTTTATCGGGATAGCCTTTGATATTGTCAAACGCATGGCCAAGCATATCATGTGCTTTTTTAGCATCTTTATTATCGAAGAAGACTGCCGTCCAGTTATCGTTCTCCTTAAAGCGTTTTCTGCCTATACCGCCCTTATAGAATTTAATAGGGCAGAGCATTTTTTCAGGATTGAATACCGGTATCTTATTGCCTTTCACATTGGCAAAATAACCGGCGTAGTAATAGATTGATTCTTTCAGGCGGTTCTTAATGGCTGCATCATCTTCGGCCTGTGTTGGTTTCTGCCGCCATTTGTTTAGGCCAGGGTCGAACAGGTTGGGTATAGTGTCGTTGCTTTTTAAGCGCTGTGCAATGTACTGCAGGTGGATGGTTTCTTTTTCGCCTGTTGTTACATTGGGAATTATAACGCTATTGTTGTTCTCAAATGTGAGCACGTCGTTTTGGTATTTGATGACCGTTAATGACAGCGCTGGTACCGTTGTGTCTTTCTCCTGAATGGTCAGCAGTTTACTTTTGTTATTAAACTGCCAGTTGGCGGTGGTGAATTCAGGTGTGGCGTAGTCAATCATCATGGTTCCGTTGGGTTGAAAACTGTAGGCGGTAAGTGCTATTTTGGTTTCCAGCCTGAACCAGTTGGTATCATTTGCAGTTTTGTCTTTTCTGTCGGAGATCACACTGGAGATGATCCAGTTTCCGGCGAGCGAATCTTTTATAAAGGGGCGGTGGAAGCTGGCTTTGGGTTTATTACTTTCTGCCGGCTGGCAGGCAATAACGGCTGTAATGCCAAGCAGGGAAATGTACGTAAGTCTCATGGATGATAGGGTTACTGTTTGGGTTAAAAGTATAAAAAAGGCCCCACTAATTCAGTGAGGCCCTATATATAAGAAATACTTACATGCTAATTAAACCAGCATTCTCAGCGGCTCTTCAAGCAGGTTCTGCAGTGTTTGCAGGAACGCGGCTCCGGTAGCGCCGTCAACCACGCGGTGGTCGCAGGTTAAGGTAACTTTCATAACATTACCCACTACTATCTGGCCATTCTTTACAACTGGAACCTGGTTAATAGCGCCTACAGCCAGGATACATGAATCAGGCGGGTTAATGATGGCGGTGAACTCTTCAATGCCAAACATACCCAGGTTGCTGATGGTGAAGGTGCTGCCTTCCCAATCGCTTGGCTGCAGTTTTTTATCTTTTGCTTTTTTCGCGAACTCTTTTACTTCAGTACCGATTTGTGATAATGATTTCAGATCGGCAAATCGTACAACGGGTACCAGCAAACCTTCTTCAACCGCTACAGCCACGCCGATGTTCACATGATGGTTAACGCGGATCTTGTCGCCTAACCAGCTGCTGTTCACTTTCGGGTGCTGTTTCAGGGCAATAGCGCAGGCTTTCAGTACCATGTCGTTGAACGAGATCTTAACCGGGGCAACTTCGTTGATCCTGGTTCTGCTTTCAACTGCTTTATCCATATTGATCTCCATGGTGAGGTAGAACTCGGGAGCAGTGAATTTGCTTTCAGAAAGACGTTTGGCAATTACCTTACGCATTTGCGATACAGGAACCTCTTCAAAGCTTACCTGACCGGCAACGGCTGGCGCTGCTTTACCAGGTTGAGCAGTTGCAGCAGCAGCCTGTTGGCCACCACCTGCAGCAGGCGTATAATTGTCGATATCTCTTTTAATGATACGGCCTCCGTCGCCGGAACCGGACACTTTATTGATATCGATACCTTTTTCAGATGCTAATTTTTTGGCGAGGGGAGAAGCAACTACACGGCCGTTACCGGTATTGGCAGCGGGTGCGGCTGTTTCAGTTTGTGCACTGGCCTGCGTGGGTTGGGCAGCAGCTTCAGGCTGGGCCTTTGCAGCGCCACCGCTGGTAACACCACCTTTGGCGGCAGCTACGATCTTTTCTACATCAACTTTCTTTTCATCGCCAATGATGCACAACAGGGCGTTTACGGGAACTTTATCACCTTTTTGCGCGCCTATATATAATAATTTACCTTCTTTATAGCTTTCCAGCTCCATGGTTGCCTTGTCGGTTTCCACATCGGCCAGCAGATCGCCTTTTTTCACTGCATCACCTACTTTTTTATGCCATGCGGCAATAACGCCTTCCGTCATGGTATCGCTCAGGCGCGGCATGAGGATAACTTCCTGCATGTTGGCCAGGTCGAGTGACTCACCGGCGGGTTTTGCTTCGGCTTTTGCTTCAGCTTTCGCTTCTGTTTTGGCTGGTTCGGCAGCTGTTTTTTCAGGCGCAGCAGCAGCGGCTTTTTGTCCACCACCACCAAGCAGTGAACTGATATCTTCACCGGCGTTACCAATGATGGCCAGCAGATCATTTACCTGTAATTTTCCCCCTTTTTCAGTACCAATGTGAAGCAGGGTGCCATCTTTATAACTTTCCAGTTCCATGGTAGCCTTGTCGGTCTCTACCTCAGCCAGTAAGTCGCCTTTCTTTACTTTGTCGCCTACCTTTTTATGCCAGGCCGCTATCACGCCTTCTGTCATGGTATCGCTCAGGCGGGGCATTAAAATCACTTCAGCCATAAATTCTTATTTGATATTCTGATTTTTTCAATTTGAGTGGTCGAAATTACAGCAAAATGAGCAATTGGAAAACTGAAAGGTTGCCAGTTTACCAGTTGCGGGTTTCCGGTTAGCTGAATTTGTTGCTCCTGTTGAATTTCAGGAATCGGTATCAGGTTGCAGGCGCTCATTCAATTGCCGGAGAAAACCATTTGTTATGGTTGTTTTCCGGCATCCGGAAAGCCCGAACCGGCGCCTGTTGAAATCCCGTTTATTTTCATTTTTGTCAATAAAACCCCCTGCCATTTGAAATATTCGAAATAAACCGTTTTTTAATGGCCTTATATTATGGAACCGACAGGCAGGGTTCATGAAATTTTTACCCGGCTCCAGGGAACCGGCACCGGCCAGCCGGTTTAATCGAATCCCAGTTTCAGTTTTGCTCTTAACTCATTCACCAGCGGGTATTGCTCTATAATTTTTACATACTGCTCTTTGGTTGAGAGCGGCTTTTCAACCGGTGTAAAAGCTACCGGGTTATCGGTAACTACAATAGTGAAAAGTATGGTGCGGTTGTTGAATTTCGTTTGAATGTACTCCGACAGTTCGCGTCTTTCTCCCTCTATGAATTTCTGCTCGAGGTTGTTATTGGTAATGATCTCGAACGAATTGGCCGAAGTAATGGTCAGCCTTGCCATATCGAACGACTGGGCGGCCGGGTTCTTGTTATCCTTCAGGAGTTGAGAGAAGTTTACCCAGTCCTGCTGCAGTTTTTCGAGCGTTAACGGAATGGCCGGGTTGGTGGTGCCTGCTGTTTTATTCGCAAATTTTTGCCTTATAGATTCAAGCGTTCCCAGTTTAGGCCCCGCACCGGTTTTATTAGCCGCCTGCTGTGTATTGGCCGGTTGCGTATTTTCGGCCGGCATGTTATGCATTGAGTTGATGTAATTCAACTCTTCTTCCTCCGGGCTTAAATACCCCATGGCGGGTTCTTCGATGATGAGCCTGGCTTCGGTGTTAGGCTGTTTGTAAACCGGTTGCGGTTGTTGAACCGGTGTTTCCGGCTTGCGGTTTACCGGTTGCTGCTGCGCTGCCGCCTCCTGCCGTGGTTGCGGCTGCGGGGTGCTTTCAGCTTTCTTCCCTTTATCTTCAACAAAGGTCAGCTTGCGAAAAGCTACCGAAGACGCTCCTTCAACTAGTTTTTTTTTACCTGCACCGTCGCCGGATGCTGTTAGTTCAAGCGCTTGTTGCAGATAGGTGAGTTTTATAATTGCCAGTTCGGTATGTAGTCTTTTATTGCGGGCGCCTTTGAAATTGATCTCTGCTTCATTCAGGATATTTAAAGCGCTTATGAGGTAGGCTACCGGCGTGTTCTTTCCGGTAGCAATGTATTTGTCTTTAAAGCTTTCAACCACTTCGAGCAAACCGGCTACTTTTTCATCTTTACATACCAGCAGGTTGCGAATGAACTCAGCAAACCCGTTCAGCACCAGGTCGCCTTCAAAACCTTTACGGTCTATATCGTCATACAGTAACATGGCGCCGGCAAGGTCCTGCTGCTGCATACAGTCGAGCAGTTTGAAATAGTAGTCGGCATCGAGGATGTTCAAATGTTCCAGCGTGTTCTGGTAAGTAACCGTACCGCTGGTAAAACTTACTATTTTATCGAGGATGCTGAGCGCGTCGCGCATACAGCCTTCGCTCTTGCGGGCGATTACCTGTAAGGCGGCTTTTTCGGCATCTATTTCTTCTTTTTTACAAATGTGCTGCAGGTGATCTACCGTATCGTTACCGGTGATGCGTTTGAAATCGAAGATCTGGCATCGGCTGAGGATGGTAGGCAGGATCTTGTGCTTTTCGGTAGTGGCCAAAATAAAGATGGCATAGGAAGGCGGTTCTTCCAGCGTTTTCAAAAAAGCGTTGAAAGCCGAGGAACTGAGCATGTGTACCTCGTCAATGATATATACTTTATATTTTCCGGCCTGGGGAGTGAAGCGAACCTGCTCAACCAGCGAGCGGATATCATCTACCGAGTTGTTACTGGCGGCATCGAGCTCATGAATATTCAGCGAAGTGCCTTCATTGAAAGCTACACAGCTATGGCACTCATTACAGGCTTCGCCTTCTGCCGTAGGCTTTTCGCAATTGATGGTTTTGGCCAGAATACGGGCACAGGTTGTTTTACCAACTCCGCGCGGACCGCAAAACAGGAAGGCATGCGCCAACTGGCGGTTCTTGATGGCATTCTGCAGGGTGGTGGTAATGTGAGCTTGTCCAACAACCGTATCAAAGGTTTGCGGACGGTATTTCCGGGCTGAAACAATGAATTTATCCATGATATGAGCAAATGTAAGAATAATGTGCTAATCCCGGCTCGTTGGAACAGGTGGTGCACATTAGCCAATCCCGGCTAAAGTCGCGACAGGTAATGCTAATGTCGGTGATGCGTTAACATGTTGATATTCTAATTATTAGATGTTGATATTGCCAGGCGTTATCGCCTGTGCCCGCAGCAAAGCAACAGCTCCACCTACATACGCATCTCAACGTGTAACACCGCTTTCTCCAGGCTGCCATTGCCAACGCCATACAATCTTCACTGCCAACCGCCTCACCACCATCGCCCTGCCCAAACCCAAGCCCAGGTCTATGTCACCGCTCACCAACCGCTCATGCTGGGGTCATCTTAGGGTTTTCCCAGGGTCATCCTGGGGTTTTCTTAGGGTTTAAAGCCAAAGATAACCCTGAGACTACCTTAGGAACACCCTAAGATCAAAGGTGGTAACGACCTGGTAAACACCCATATTAATGGTCTCAGGATCGTTATGAACTAACCCGCGTGAAAAATTCCCCTAAAAAAGTAGCGGCTTTGTTTGGAAACTTAACAGCGTTAAGTATATTTGTGTCGTTAATTAAATAATATGGGCATACCGGAAAGGAAAGAAAAGCAAAAGCTGGAGATAAGAAAAGCAATACTGGATGCTTCGATGAAACTGTTCGTGGAACAGGGCTTCGAAAATGTTTCCATGCGTAAGATCGCCGATCTTATAGAGTACAGTCCCACAACGGTTTACCTTTATTTTAAAGATAAGAACGAGATCCTGTACAACCTGCACGAAATGGGATTTCAGAAAATGGCTGAATATACAACCGAACTCTGGACAATAAAAAACCCGCTCGTCCGTCTGCACAAGATGGGGGAATACTATATCAGGTTCGGGCTTGAGAATCCGGCCTTCTACGACCTGATGTTCATATTACAGGCCCCTATGGAAGCATTGCAGGGAATGGAGAATTGTGAATGGAAAAGCGGCGACCAGGCCCTGGGCAAGCTAAAGGAAACGCTTCAGGAATGTGTGGATAAGAACCTGATCGTCAAAGGCGATGTAGATGCCATGGCAATAGCTATGTGGAGCCTGGTGCATGGCATGGTATCCCTGGCAATACGTAACCGTTTCGATAAAGTGGTCACCGGCAACCAGGAAGCTGCTGTTTTAATGAATAAAGGATTGACCTGGTACCTCAATGCATTGGATGCATCTGGAAATAAAACCTGACGGTTTTTTTTTGAATCGTCACTTAACACTGTTAATAATATTTACAATATAAAATAAACAGATTGACTTATGAAACAAAGTCTTTCAGTCCCGGTAGCTATCGGGGTTGCGGGGATGCTTTTTGCCTGTTCGGCCGCTGCGCAAACCACCCTGGATGCTTATGTAAAGAAAGGGTTGGAAAGTAACCTGGCCCTGCGTCAGAAAACGTTCGACCGGCAAAAGGCCGAGCTGGATCTTAAACGGGCTAAAGCTTTGTTTTACCCGCAGGCCAGTTTGAATGCACAATATACCCTGGCCTCCGGCGGCAGAACGCAGGATATTCCCATTGGCGACCTGTTGAACAATGTATATTCAACCCTTAACCAATTGACCGGACAAAGCAAATTTCCGCAGGTAAGCAATCAGTCGATCCAGTTTCTGCCAAACGACTTTCACGACACAAGGGTAGAGGTAGTGATGCCTGTTATCAATACAGATCTGTATTATAACCGGGCAATTAAAAAAGAGCTTATCAACACGCAGCAGGCCGAGATCGATATCTATAAACGCGAGCTCGTAAAGAACATAAAAGAAGCGTATTATCAATACCTGCAGGCCGGTAAGGCGGTAGATATCTATAATAATGCGCTGATGCTTGCCGGTGAAAACCTGCGGGTGAGCGAAAAGCTGGTGCAGAACGGGCAGGCCACCAAAGAATCGGTGATGCGGGCAAAAGCACAGGTAAGCCAGGTAAAGGCATCGGCTATTGAAGCTGCCAATCAGCAACAGAACGCCGCCGCATATTTCAATTGTTTGCTGAACCAAACCCTCGAGGCGCCCGTGTTGATCGATTCCTCTCTTTTGGATAAAATAAGTACAACAACTTCCGCAGTAGCAGAAGCGCCGGCCCCCCTTGGGCGCGAAGAACTGGTGAAACTGCAAAGTGCACAAAAAGTGGTTGGCACCAGCATAAAAATGAACCGTTCATATCTTATTCCCAAACTCAACGCTTTTTACAATATCGGTTTCCAGGGCTTTGGCTTTCGCTTCAATGGCGATCAGTTTTACCAGCTGGGCGGATTGCAATTCAAATGGGACCTGTTCAGGGCGAATGACAATAAATACAAAATACAGCAATCGCAACTTGACCTCGATGCGCTGAATACCCAATACAAAGATGTTGAACAGCAATTGACATTACAGGTGCGCACTTCAACCAATAATTACCGTTCGGCATTACAAACCCTGCAGGCAAGGGTTGATGAAGTGCAAAGCGCGCAGGAGACCTACCGGTTTGCCGAAAGACGTTTTCGCGAAGGACAGGCATTGCAGATAGAGCTCATAGATGCACGCACACAGTTGACGAATGCCCGGTTAAATTATTCGCTGGCACAACTGGCCGTGCTTACCCGCGCAGCCGAATTGGAACGGGTAACGGCAGCTTACCATTTTTAGATTCTGATTTTGCGATTTTGAGATTTTGCGATTTGTCGTAAGGTTCAAATAAAAAGAAATCGGCAATCGGCGGAAGGCAAACGTGAAACGGGAAACGGCAAACCTCAGCGCGGCCTTCGTCGGCAATCGGCTCGAATTTCGGGCGGCGCAAGCTCGTAAATAAATTCCAAATTTCGCGAACCCTTTCACGTTTCACGTTTGCTGTTTCACGTTTCGCGAGGCCATTCACGATTCACGATTGAAAAACCAAAAACTCCATCTAGTTCACCATCAATAAAATCTTTCAAAGATGAAACGCATAATATTCCCCCTGACCTTTTTACTGTTCGCAGCAACAACAATTACATTCACCGCCTGTAATGGCGATTCACAGGCCGCCATCACCATCGATGACGCCATTGCCATAAAGCTGCAACCTGTTACTACTACTCAATACGCACCAATATTAAAATATAGCGGCTCCATGGCCTCCACAGCTGAAGCCCGGTTATCGTTCAAGATCGGAGGTATTATTTCAGGGATCTATGTAAAGGAAGGCGATCATGTAGTGAAAGGACAATTGCTGGCAACGCTCGATCTTACCGAGATCAATGCCCAGGTGCAGCAGGCTGCGCAGGGTGTTGAAAAAGGCCGGCGCGATGCAAACCGGGCGCAACGCCTGTATAACGATACCGTAGCTACGCTGGAGCAGTTGCAGAATTCCAACACGCAGTTACAGGTAGCAGAAGAAGGCCTTCGTATTGCCCGCTTCAATCAGCAGTATGCGCAAATACGCGCTACCGAAAGCGGTATCATTCTCAAAAAACTGATGAATGAAGGCGAAATGGCCGGTGTGGGTGCGCCCGTGTTTATGTTGAATGGCACGGCCGGTAACGGTTGGGTGATCCGCTTTGGCGTATCTGATAAAGACTGGGCGGTGCTTAAAAAAGGCGATAAGGCTTCTGTAGAGATCGACGCCTATCCCAACAAAACATTTACCGGTATTATATCTGAAATAGCGCAGGGGGCAGATCTCAGCAGCGGTACTTATGAAGTGGAAGTAAAAGTGTTGCCGGGCGGCGCCCGCTTTGCCGCCGGCCTGTTTGGTACGGTACGGTTACAACCTGCCACCGAACAAACCGTAACCATGGTTCCGGTGGAAGCGCTTACCGAAGCCAGCGATAAAACAGGTTATGTATATACGCTGAATGCCGATGGAAAAACAGTTACGAAAAATAAAGTCACCATAGCATTTCTTGAAAATAATAAAGCCGCCATTGTGAGCGGACTGGATAGCGCCCGCGAAGTGGTGACCGCAGGTGTGGGCTACCTCACCGAAAGATCAACAGTGAAAGTGATAAAATAATAAGATCATGCAGACAAGTAATTCAATCGGGGATGAATTGATGGCGGTATTGGCGCAATGGTATGCGCAAACGGTAAAATACAAGGTGTGGCACACTTTGTTTGCGTAGAGAATGTAAGTGTGCCCGCCTCTAAAAGAAAAAAATAGTTCCAAATTCAAATCAGGCTGTTATGAAGATAACTGACTTTTCAGTAAAAAATTATCAGTTCACGCTCATTGTGTTTGTGATGCTGATCGCTATAGGGGTAAACTCGCTGCTGAATATGCCCCGCGGGGAAGACCCCGATTTTGCAGCGCCGAATTTCAGCGTTGTTGTTATATACCCCGGAACCAGTCCGAAAGACATGGAAGAACTGGTTGTTGATCCCATCGAAAAACGAATGAACGAGCTCGACGATATCAAACGCGTTATCAGCCGGATGGATGACGGGTTGGCCGTAATTCAGATAGAATTCAAATACGAAACCGATCCCGATAAAAAGTACCAGGATGTGGTGCGCGAAATGGATGCATTGAAGAATGAGCTGCCACCCGATATTTTCGATATCAATATTCAAAAGTTCAACCCTTCCGACGTAAATATTATTCAAATAGGCCTGTTGAGCGAAACCACACCCTACAAAGACCTTGAAGAGTGGAGTAAAAAACTGAAGGAGCGGCTTGAGAAAGTAAAGACCTTAAAGAATGTCGACAACTGGGCCTTTCCCCAGCAACAGGTGCGGGTGTCGCTTCAGTTGGAAAAGCTGGCGCAATATGGAATTCCATTAAATAAAGTGCTGGGCGCTATTCAAAGCGAGAATGTAAATATTCCCGGCGGCAGTATTGAAATGGGCGAGAAGAAGTTCAATATAAAAACCAGCGGTAATTATAAGAGCATCGATGAAATAAAGAACACCATAGTAAGCAATGCCAATGGAAAGCTGGTGTACGTAAAGGATATAGCAGAAGTGAATTTTAATTATGAAGAACAAACCTATATAGCCAGGCTGAACGGTAAACGCGGCGTGTTTGTAACCGCCAGCCGTAAAATGGGCACCAATATTTTTGCTGTAGAAAAAGAGGTAAAACCAATACTCGAACAGTTTAAAAAAGAACTGCCCAAAAGCATAACGTACGAGCAGAGTTTCGACAATGCGCACAGTGTTCGAACCAGGCTGGGCGGGTTTACCCGCGACTTTGCCATTGCGATCTTCCTCGTGTTGTTAACGTTGCTGCCATTGGGCCTGCGTGCATCTATTGTGGTAATGGTGTCAATTCCTTTATCGCTCGCCATTGGTTTATTTCTGTTAGATATGTTTGGCATTACTATTAACCAGTTGAGTATAGTAGGTATGGTGGTAGCCCTGGGTTTGCTGGTCGATGACAGCATTGTTGTGGTAGAAAATATTGAACGGTATTTACGCATGGGCTATGGCCGCCGCGAAGCCGCCATGGAAGCTACCAAACAAATTGGCCTGGCGGTAATAGGTTGTACGGTTACATTGATATTTGCCTTTTTGCCGCTGATGTTTTTACCGGAAGGGGCCGGTGATTTTATCCGCAGCTTACCGGCAGCGGTGGTTACCACCGTGCTGGCGTCGTTGTTTGTATCCCTTACGATCGTGCCCTTCCTTTCGAGCCGTATTTTAAGCAATCATGAAAATCCCGAAGGCAATTTCTTTTTGCGTGGGTTGAAAAAGTTCATCGGCGGATCGTATCGCCGGTTACTGAATGTGGCCATTGCCCGCCCCGTAGCCACCTTGCTGGTAGCGCTGGCTATCTTTGTTGGTTCGCTGGCCCTGGTACCGGTAGTAGGCTTTAGTGTATTCCCCGCTTCAGAAAAGCCGATGTTCCTTATAAATATTGAAACGCCCTTAGGCACAAGCCTGCAGTCGACCAACCAGGTGGCGCATTATGTAGAAAAAGAGATCAGCAGTCTTCCCGATCTGAAGAATTATGCTACCAACGTGGGCCGCGGTAATCCGCGCATTTATTACAACGTGGTGCCGCAAAATGAAGTGAGCAACTACGCTCAGTTGTTTGTACAGTTGAAAGAAACGCCGCCGGCGGAAAAAAGAAAACTGATCGATCAACTGCGGGCGAAGTTCAGGCACTATCCCAATGCCAAAATAGAGGTAAAGGATTTTGAACAGGGGCCGCCGGTGGAAGCGCCGATCGCCATCAGGTTGTTCAGCGAAGACCTCGATACTTTGCGCAGCCTGGCTTTCAGGGTAGAAGCACTGTTGAAGAAAACGCCCGGCACCATTTATGTGAACAATGAGCTCACCACATTGAAAACCGACCTGCGCGTAAAAGTGAATAAAGAAAAAGCCGGTTTGCTGGGTGTGCCGGTGAATGAGATCGACCGCACCATTCGCATGTCGGTAGCGGGACTGAACATAGGCACGTTCAGAAAAGAGAATGGCGATGAATATAATATTACGGTTACGCTGCCCCGGCCGGCAGGCGGGGAAGAAAGACAAACCTTTGAGGCATTCAGTAAAGTGTATGTTACCAGCGTTACCGGTGCTTCCATTCCGCTGAACCAACTGGCCGACATTCGTTTCGAAACTTCGCCGGTTACCATTAAACACTATGAGAAAGACAGGTATACCGTAACCACGGCTTTTGTGCAAAGCGGTTATAATACCGGCAAACTCACCGGCAGTATTATAAAACAGCTCGATACCATGAAATTCCCGGCCAACAGTCATTATGTAGCTGCAGGCGAAGTGGAAGCCAGTAAGGAAAGTTTTGGCGGGTTGGGTACCATCGTGCTCATTACCATCTTCGGTATCCTCGGTACGCTGATCCTCGAGTTTAAAACTTTCCGCGGAACGCTCATTGTACTTTCCGTAATACCACTGGGCATCATTGGCGCGGTGCTGATGTTACTGGCTACAGGCAATACATTCTCGTTTGTTGCGGTAATTGGTTTGATTGCGTTAATTGGCATTGAAGTAAAAAACTCTATATTGCTGGTTGATTATACCGATCAGCTGCGCAAGCAGGGAATGAGTCTCGATAAAGCCATACAGGAAGCCGGCGAAACGCGATTTGTGCCCATTATTCTAACCACATTAACTGCAATCGGTGGCCTGCTGCCGCTGGTAATTGAAAACAACCCGCTGTATTCACCGCTTGCACTGGTGATCATCGGGGGGCTGATCAGTTCTACTTTATTGACCCGGATCGTGACGCCGGTGTTGTATAAACTGCTAGCGCCGAAAGTTACTCAATAAAGGGGGAAGGCATACAGGCAACGAGTCACAAAGGCACAAAGGTGAAAAGGCGAACATTTGAGCGGCGCAAGAAAGTAAAGTATTTACGAAGCTCGCGAGTCATTTCAGGTTTGCCGTCTGCCGTTTCACGATTCACGACAGCCAGACGTTTAATAAAATAACAAAACATACAATTGAGTATTAAAAATATTATACAATGAACATCCATACCATCTTCGGCGCCGGCGGCGCTGTATCTGACCAGTTATTACCCGTATTATTAAATAATAAAGAAAACGTGCGGCTGGTATCCCGCACCGTAAAACAAATTGATGGTGTTGAATCCGTAGCGGCAGACGCTACCAATTATCAACAAACATTACAGGCCATCAAAGGATCATCGGTAGTTTATTTATTGATCGGGCTGCCGTACGATATCCGCGTATGGCGGGCGCAATGGCCCGTCATCATGACCAACGTGATCAATGCCTGTAAGGAAACAGGGGCGAAACTGATCTTCTTCGATAACGTATACATGTACGGGAAAGTAAATGGCTGGATGACGGAAGAAACACCCTTCAACCCCTGCAGTAAAAAAGGAGAGGTGCGGGCAGGTATTGCCGGTCAGTTATTACAGGAAACCAGGGCCGGTAACCTGCAGGCCATGATAGCACGCAGTGCCGATTTTTACGGACCGGTTGGTTTTAAAACAAGTGTTCCCAACCTGCTGGTGATCCAAAACCTGTTGAAAGGAAAAAAGAGTCAATGGCTGGGCAGCGCCGATCAGCCGCATTCCATTACCTATGTGCCCGATGCTGCAAAAGCATTGTACCTGTTGGCAAATAAACCCGAAGCGTTTGGTGAAACCTGGCATTTGCCAACCTCCAGTGAACTGATAACGGGCCGCAGGTTTATACAACAGGCAGCCGCGCTCATGCAAAAACCTGATGGGGTAACTGTTATTCCCAACTGGATGTTATCGCTGGCCGCACTGTTCAACGTTACCATGAAAGAACTAAAGGAAATGAATTATCAGAACGAATATCCATATCTGTTCAGTTCCGAAAAATTCAATAAAGCTTTTGGATTTACTCCTACGTCGTATGAAGAAGGAATTAAAGAAACGGTAGCATGGGCCTTGAAGAATAACCAATAATGAATTTTGAATATCGAATGTTGAAGGCTGTATTTACTTCGATATTTGACATTCATTATTCGATAATTAACTAACCATCGGATGCCGTTTAAACTCCCTTGTGCGGTCGAACAAATACCGGTAGGTGGTAAGCACCCGGCTCTGAAAGGTATCGCCAAGGCTGGCGGCAACATTCAGCATTTTAGGGTTGAAATCGCCGATCCATTGCATTTCATATTCTGTATACGGCGTTTGCCATTGTATCACCTTGCCGCTTTCAACGATCATATACGCATCTAATCCCTTGCCCTGGTATTCGGGCACGATGCCAAAAACCAGTCCCGTACATTTCTTACAGGGTTTGGTCTTTTTGATCCACAGGAATTTCAGTTTATGAAACAGGCTGAATTTTCCATCGAGGTATTTGAACCACTGGTTCAGGTCGGGCAGGTTGATGAACATGGCGATGGGCTGCTCCTTATGATAAGTGAACCAGATGATGCGCTCATCCATCACCGGCCTCATTTTTTTGAACATCAGCATTACCTGGTCTTTCTTCAGTTCTTTCAATCCGCCGTGGCCGGCCCAGGCTTTATTATATACGTAGGAAAAGTCGGCGGCGAATTTTTCCAGTTTATTTTTATCGATAGGAATGCACCGGTATGCTGAATTGGCGTAAATGGCGTGCCGCTCGTGCAGTTTATCGCTGAGCTTCTTTTTGGGGTCTAATCCAATACAGATCTGGTTAAAGAACGGCCGGAACCCATAATGCTCAAACAGCTCGCGATAATAGGGCGGGTTATAGTTCATGCAATACAGCGGTTCCTGAAAACCTTCCGTTACCAATCCCCACCAGCGGTCGCGCTCCCCGAAGTTAATAGGGCCGTCCATCGCTTCCACGCCACGCTGCATAAGCCAGTGTTTGGCAACATCGAACAGCATGTCGGCGGCCGACTGGTCATTGATGCAGTCGAAAAAGCCAATGCCGCCTACGGGGAATTCATCGCCTTTGTTTTTATATTTCTTATTGGTAAAAGCGGCAATACGGCCTATGCATTTCCCGTCGGGTGCAAACAGTACCCAGCGAATACATTGGCCGTGGCGGAAGGTTTTGTTCTTTTGAGGATTGAATACTTCTTCCACATCCTTATCGAGGGGACGGATATAATTGGGGTTGGACCGGTTCAGTTCAACATTGACCCTGATGAAATCTTTGGCTAATCCAGTTGTAGTAACTTCAGTTAATTGCATGTTCGGATATAAGGATATCGCATAGTTCCATGAAACAAAGTACAAATAAAACGAAAAAGCGGTAAATAGTTACCGGTTTCCGGATGCGCCGCGTTATCGGTGAACTTCCCTGATCTGGGATGCGTTCCCGGTTCCGGGATACAGGGGGTCGAAATCCGGGTCGTAAAATTATTTACAGGCCTCGCGATTCTGAACCTGAGGCCGGAGGCCTGAAAACTGAATCTGTAACCCGCAACCCAATAAAAGCGAGCCCAGGAATGCAACCTGTAACCTCCAACCTGTAACCCAATAAAAGCGAGCCCCGGACAAAAGCCCCGGAAACCGGTAACTGGTACCCGGAAACCGCTTTTTCCGCGTCTGGCGGTACTTTCCAAAAAATCTATTCCTTTAAAATACCAAAATATCGGCTGTTCACTTACCTTTGCAGCCGAAATTAAAAATACTGCTTTAAAACACTAATAAGTGATTGAAAATCAGTAATTAATTAAAACGCTCACGCTAAATCAAACTATTATATGCCAAATGTTGGTAAGATCAAGCAGATCATCGGTGCTGTAGTAGACGTGCAGTTTGAAGGAAAACTCCCTGAAATTTACAATGCGCTTGAATTAAAGCGCCAAAATGGTGAAGTGCTGGTAATGGAAGCACAGCAACACCTGGGTGAAGACAGCGTTCGTTGTATCGCCATGGACGGTACCGAAGGCCTGGTGCGGGGAATGGTTGTAACAGATACCGGTGCTGCGATTGCCATGCCAACCGGCGAAGCTATCAAAGGCCGTTTGTTCAATGTAACCGGCGACCCTATCGATGGATTGCCTGCTGTACCTAAAACGAATGGTCGCCCCATTCACAGCAAACCCCCTGCATTCGAAAACCTGAGCACCGCTACCGAAGTGTTGTTCACAGGTATCAAAGTAATTGACCTCATTGAACCATACGCAAAAGGTGGTAAGATCGGTTTGTTTGGTGGTGCGGGTGTAGGTAAAACCGTACTGATCCAGGAACTGATCAATAACATCGCAAAAGCATATTCCGGTTTATCAGTATTTGCCGGTGTGGGTGAAAGAACCCGCGAAGGTAATGACCTGATGCGCGAAATGATCGAAGCCGGCATTATGAAATACGGCGAAGAATTCATCCATAGCATGGAGAAAGGCGGCTGGGACCTGAGCAAAGTGAACATGAAAGAGCTGTCTGATTCAAAAGCTACCTTCGTATTCGGACAAATGAACGAACCCCCGGGCGCCCGTGCCCGTGTGGCACTGAGCGGTCTTACCATCGCTGAGTACTACCGCGATGGCGACGGACAGGGCAAAGGCCGCGACATCCTGTTCTTCGTTGACAATATCTTCCGTTTCACCCAGGCCGGTTCTGAGGTTTCGGCGCTGCTGGGTCGTATGCCTTCTGCCGTGGGTTACCAACCTACGCTGGCTACCGAAATGGGGCTGATGCAGGAGCGTATCACATCTACCAAGAACGGTTCAATTACATCGGTACAGGCGGTTTACGTACCAGCGGATGACTTAACCGACCCCGCTCCGGCTACTACCTTCGCCCACCTGGATGCTACAACCGTATTAAGCCGTAAGATCGCTGACTTAGGTATCTATCCTGCGGTTGACCCGCTTGATTCTACCAGCCGTATCCTTACGCCGCAGATCGTTGGTGATTCACATTATAACACTGCCAACCGCGTAAAACTGATCTTACAACGTTATAAAGAGTTACAGGATATCATCGCCATCCTCGGTATGGATGAGTTGAGTGAAGAAGATAAACAAACCGTATTCCGCGCCCGTAAAGTACAACGCTTCCTGTCACAACCTTTCCATGTGGCCGAGCAGTTTACCGGTCTGAAAGGGGTACTGGTTCCCATCGAAGAAACTATCCGTGGTTTTAACATGATCATGGACGGTGAAGTAGATGAGTATCCTGAAGCAGCATTCAACCTGGTAGGTACCATCGACGATGCTATCGAAAAAGGTAAAAAGCTGTTGGCTCAGGCTCAGGGTTAATGAGCTGATTAGCTAATTTGCTAATTAGCTAATGCTTAAACGCGGCCTTCAATTTTCGAATATTTGAGCGCCTGATATAATTTAGTCTGTTACACAGAGAGAATTAGCACATTATCACATTAGCATATTAGCACATTATGAATTTAGAGATTTTAACTCCGGAAAAAAAGCTGTTCAGTGGTGAAGTGTATGGCGTTCAACTGCCTGGTATAACCGGTTTGTTCGAAGTGCTCGATAAACACGCTCCGCTGGTAAGCGCGCTGAAATCAGGCCGGGTAAAGGTTTTGAAAGATAAAAGCAATCACCTTGCTTTTTACGAGATCCAGGGCGGATTTGTTGAAGTGCTCGACGGTAAAACAACCGTGCTGGTAGAAGGCGCTTCCGTTGTCGGATAACATACTTTGAAGCTTTCAGCTAGATTCAATTATACGTCTCCCCCGTTTTGCCGGGGGAGATTTTTTTTTACTGGAAGCAGGTAAACCGCCTACGCTAAAGCTTCGGCGCACGAAGCAAAAAAAATCTCCCCGGGGCATCGGGGAGATTGCATGGTAGAATACTATGTAAATCAGGCGTTCGACTTTTGAATAACGGCCGATGGCTTATTGGCCATGAGCCAGATATCGTACAGCAGGTCCGATTTATCGGCGCCCGGTTCAAGCGGCGCATCGGCCGGTAGAACCGCTTCGCTGTCCTTTTGCGCCTGCCAGCCGGTTATACCGGCAGCGGCCAGGAAATGACCGGCGCCTTCATTGGTGGTGAGCCTTGCCGCTTCATATAACGGCAGCGCACGGTGCCCAACCAGTGAAAGGTGACCCAGCCATACGTTCAGCAGTTGCGGCAGTTCATCGAGGCTCGTCTTGCGCAGGAATAAACCAATTCTGCTGATGCAGGCGCCATTCTTCTTTTTATCGGCGTCCTGTATAATGGTGTTGAATTTATACAGGTTGAAAATGCGATAACCACGGCCGGTGCGCAGGGTGGAGAACAGGACCGGTCCGCCCGTGTCGAGTTTCACCGCCAGCGCTATCAGCAGCATTACGGGGCCAAGCGCCAGCAGCAGGGTAGAGGAGATGAGCACATCGAGCCCTCTTTTTGCCACCGCACGTACGTTGGGGTACTTACGAAACGCCGTTTCCACTTTGCTAACCTGTGGTTGCTGCAGCCGTTTTTGTTTCATCTGCTTCAGGAAGTTCACCTTGCGCAACAGTTCGGCAGGGGTAAATTCATTCAGCACTATCAGGTCGTCGATGAACTCATATCGTTTAAAGCGGGCCAGCTCCTCTTTCGATAAACCGGTTACCTCAACTATAAAAGGCACATCGGCCATTATTTTATGGTCATCGATGAATTTATGCAGTGCTGCCAGGTGCCCGATGCCCTGCGCAGCTTCCGCAATGATCATATCGGGAATGGTTACCGCATCCTGTTTTTTCAGCAAACGCTTCAGGCTGAAAATGGCGCCTTCGGTAGAATTGCTGGCGTAACCAAATTCAAAAGCGGCTTTCAGTTTGGCTGAATTACGGGACTGGGTTCCTACATAAAAGAACTGCAACTTACCGATGTCGGTTGGTTCCTGTTCGGCTACAGGCAAACTATAGCGTTGGTAACGCGCGCGAGCGGTATTCTCTATTTTTTTCGTAGGTAGAATTGAAAGATCCATAGAAGACAATTTAATTGATCAATCCCGGCATTAGCCGGCTTTCACTGTCGAAACCGGTGCAACCCTGCTCATAACTTTCTGAACTGTTTCGTTTAATTCAAGCGGATTAAATGGCTTCGTATAAAAAT
The DNA here is from genome assembly GCF_002078015.1 of Niastella populi. Classification (GTDB taxonomy): domain Bacteria; phylum Bacteroidota; class Bacteroidia; order Chitinophagales; family Chitinophagaceae; genus Niastella; species Niastella populi. Next base: position 75,700 of record NZ_LWBP01000013.1, read on the forward strand.
CCGATATACCATATTTCAGGCATTTCGCTGCTGTAACCTCCTTATCGAGCGATGACAAAACTACCAGGGGAATATCCCGGTAAAGCGCGCTCGAAGAAAATTCTTCGATCAGTTCCCAGTCCTGCACATCGGGTAACTGCGGGTCAACGATGATCAGGTCGGGCAGGTTCTTTTTCGATAACCAGAACATGGCCGAACAGGCATCGGGTGCGGTAATAACCTGGTATTCTTTTCCCAGTACCGTGTGCAATAAAAACCTTATCGCTTTGCTGTCGTCAATTGCCAGAATACATCTCTTCATTATCGTTTATTAAGTGAAAACAATTTTCGTTTTCCGATAAGACATAAGGATGCGTTCGGTTCGCACAGGTATTGGAATACAGATTCCTGGACATACATATGGCTGTCGGGAATCATATTACAAAATGTACAAAACGGCTTTACAGGATTGTTAGATTAACTTCTTTAAGGTGTTAACCAGTTTGGGGGGATTTTCCAGGGATTTGTGGTATGATAAGCTGTAAAATCTTTCGGTCTTCAAGGGATAGGCACAATAAAAGTAATAACAAAATCCAATAAAGCAAATACCCGCCGGCACGTAGTAAAAAAATATATATAAATGCTTAGTTATAAGGCGTTCGCTAAGTGCTGATTAGGTAACAGTTTGATTATTAGTACTAATTATCCACATGTATTGTTGTTATTACGCCGATCGTATCTTGCTGATTGATAGTTGAATAGTTCAACCGTAATTAGTAACATCTTAACATTAAATGAAGCTGCTGAAATGTATTTTAGCAAATGTGATAATTGGATAATTCGATAATGTGATAATGCTTTAAGTTTGAGCAGTCCTTATTAACAGGAAGCTCACGCGGGGGCCACATATGTCTGTATTTAATTATCACATTATCAAATTATCACATTATTATGAAAAAATATATACTGACCGCCTGTTTAATAGCCATGTTTAGTGTTGTAGCTGTAGCCCAGGATGGGGAGATGGAGCCGGAGCGCAGGGGTTTTGATAAGGAAAAACTGTTCTTTGGCGGGAACTTTGGATTGGGTTTCGGCAATGTGTCAACGCTGGTAAATGTATCACCGCAGGTAGGCTACCGGTTCAACCGTTATCTGGCTGCCGGTGCCGGAGTTAACTTTATTTATTCGAGCTACAAGTACGAGTGGTTAGATTATAAAGAACAATTTGGTGTAGCGGGGCTGAATATCTTCGGCCGGGTATATCCTATAGAATATATCTTCTTTCAATTGCAGCCCGAGGCGAATTATACCTGGGGTAAACATAAAGCTTTAAGCTCCGATGTAGAGTATAAACTCGACAGTAAGATCGTTCCGTCGTTATTGGGCGGCATTGGTGCTGCGATCCCTGCAGGCCGTGGTTTCTTTATTGTAAGCGCCAACTACGATCTGTTGCAAAATGACCGCAGTCCGTATGGCAGCAGAACGTTCTTTAATTTTGGGTATAATGTCGGATTTTAATGTGCTGATTTGCTAATGTCATAATGTGCTAATGCGCATACGGGGCCGCCAGATCAAATATTGAAAGCCTATATTTAATTAAGCTGTTGCTGCAGGAAGAATTAGCACATTAGCTAATTATCACATTAGCTAATTGGCTTTACCCAATCTTATTAAAGATCTCCACCGGCGTGTCACAAAAGATGATTCTATCTTCGACAGCCTCATAAAGAAAGTCTTCTTTCTTCAGGTGAAGTAAATGCAGCCTGAGGTGGTTGTAAAAATTTTCCGAGTTCAGCACGTATATTTTTTTATCGTGTATTTTAAGCTGGTTCCAGGTAAGCATTTCAAACAACTCGTCGAGGGTGCCAAAGCCGCCGGGCAGTACGATGGCTGCATCGCACATTTCATACATCATTTTTTTTCGGGTATGCATATCTGGCACTACAAACAACTCGGTAAGTCCTTCGTGCTGATGTTCCCATTCAACAAGTATTTTAGGAATTACCCCCATTACCTTGCCGCCGTTGCCCAGTACGCCATCGGCAATGGCGCCCATTAAACCTGTATTGCCACCGCCATATACCATCCGCAGGTTCAGCACTGCTATCAGTTTACCGAGTTCTGCCGCATGCTTCATGTATAAAGGGTTCCTTCCGGCCTTTGATCCGCAAAAAACTGATACCGATTCGATCTTCATGCTCGCTGTTTTTTATAGGGACATAGATTGTTAAAAAAATGCCCATCGAACTCTAAGATAAAAGGATTATCAGCAATAGTGAAACACAATTTTATTATCTTCAGACCTAAAGTTTGAACAGGGGAGCGCTTTGATGTTTGGGTTTTTATGTTTTAAAAATTAAGCGGATGCGCAAACAAAAACGTCGTAAACTATCTTCTATTCAGGCTTTTAGGCTATTGAACGTATCCGACTTTATTGAACCGTTTAATCAACGTTAATTATGTCTGCATCGCTGTTATTCTCCTTTGTGATCGGTTATTTCGTTTTATTGCTGGTTGTTGCGTACTTCACTTCCCGGAATTCAAACAATGATTCATTTTTTATCGGAAACCGCAATTCAAACTGGATGCTCGTAGCATTTGGGATGGTGGGCACATCGCTGAGCGGTGTAACCTTTGTATCGGTGCCCGGTACCGTAGGTGATTTTGCGGGTAGCGTGCATAAGGGATTTGCTTATTTCCAGGTGGTGATCGGTTATTTCTTTGGATACCTCGTTGTGGCCTTTGTGCTGTTGCCGCTGTATTACAAAATGAACCTTACTTCCATTTATAATTACCTGCAGAAACGGTTCGGCACCATTGCCTATAAAACGGGTGCGTTGTTTTTTATTATCTCGCGCACGGTAGGCGCCACCGCCCGCCTGTACCTGGTGATCTTCGTATTGCAGGAATTTATTTTGAAAAGTTTTGGCGTTCCGTTTATAGTAACCGCGCTAATTATTCTATTGATGATCCTGTTGTACACATTTGAAGGCGGGGTTAAAACCATTGTTTACACCGATACTTTGCAAACCTCGCTGATGCTGCTGGGGCTGGTGGTAGCTGTAGTGTATATTCTCAACAACCTCGATCTCTCGGTAGGCGATGCCATGCAAACGCTTACTGCCAAAGGATATACAAACATCTTCAATACCGATCCCATGAGCGGCGGGTTCTTCCTGAAACAGATCATAGGCGGTATGTTCATTACCATTTCAATGTTCGGGCTCGATCAGGAAATGATGCAGAAGAACATTAGTGTAAAAACGTTGAAAGATTCGCAAAAGAACATGATCACCTTTAACCTGGTTAGCGCCGGGGTTAACTTTTTGTTCCTGTTGTTAGGTGGTTTGTTGTACCTGTACGCATTGAATCACGGAGCTGAATATGCCCAGGCTGCAGGCGGGAAAATGCAATTGTTGAGTGAGAATAAAAACATCATGGGTGACGAGCTTTTCCCCACCATGGCCTTGCAGTATATGCCGCAGGCCATATCTATAATATTTATCATTGCGCTCATCAGCGCCCTGTTCCCCAGTGCCGATGGCGCATTGACCGCATTGACCTCTTCGTTCTGTATAGATATGCTGGGCCTGAAACGCCGCGATGACCTTACCGAAAAACAAAAAAAGAAGATCAGGTTAACGGTGCACCTGTCATTTACGGTCATATTCCTTTTTTGTATCATGATATTTTACCGCATTGGCGACCGTAGTATCATCGATAAAATACTTACGCTGGCCGGGTATACTTACGGGCCGTTGCTGGGGCTTTTCGCATTCGGCATCCTCAGCAAAAGAGCATTGCCTTCCACTTATTTAATTACCATCATTTGTTTGGCCGCGCCTTTTATCTGTTATTTTCTCAGCCAGAACTCGGCAAAATTGCTTGGCGGCTACCAGATAGGCATAGAGCTGCTTATCATAAACGGATTACTAACGTACCTCGGGTTATTGAGCATTTCAAAAAAAGCTGTGGTAACACAATAACTGTTTTGTAGTTTATGAAATTCCAGTTGTGGCGCGCTTTTGAAGCGCGCCACTTTTGGTATTGCGTTGCATGATAATACTTATGCGTTCAAAAAAATAAACGGCCGGTAAACTAAAACTTTATTTCCCCCGTTTAATACGTACCATTACAATTACCGTTGTACAGTAAACGAAGAAGATGTTATGTATACAACTGCAAAGCACCCTGATTAAGAAGTAAGAATTACCACTAACAATATTTACGATAGCTGGAGTGTTTAGTCTGAGGTCGGGAGGCCATTTTTTGAAGGTGAATGGATTTCTGACTCCCGACCGATGGCTAAGCAAGGTTAATGTGCTAATTTGCTGACGTGCTAATGTGATAATGGAATACAGCTTCGTACAGTTTCCTGCTCACCTCACTTTGCACCTTAATAAAAAACTGAACAACTGAACAACTGAACAACTCAAATAACTGAACAACTCAATAACTGAACAACTCCCGAACCGGTAACCGGCCACTTCCGCTCCACTCATTATCTTTGTTGTAAAAACAAATATTGGACATAGTCAACTCCCTTGCCGAAGCATACGCCAGCCGGTACACATCACCGGATGATGCTTTTTTGGCGGAAATTGCGGCCAGTACCGCAGCCACTCATGCCCATGCACATATGTTAAGCGGTCATGTACAGGGGAAGTTCCTCGAAATGATCAGCTGCCTGTTGCAGCCCCGGCGGGTGCTCGAAATAGGCACTTTTACCGGTTATAGCGCCATTTGCCTTGCTAAGGGCTTGTTAAAAGATGGAAAAATACATACAATTGAGCTCCGGGAGGAGGATGCATCTGTAGCCCGGGCAAATTTCAATAGGTCAATTGACGCAGGTAAGATAATTTTGCACGTGGGTAACGCGTTAAGCATTATTCCCGGATTGAATGAAACCTGGGATCTTGTATTTATAGATGCAGATAAAGTAAATTATACCCAATATTACCAGTTGGTGTTGCCAATGGTACGGCCTGGCGGTCTGATTATAGCGGATAACGTGCTTTTTCACGGTCAGGTGTTGCAACAGCCGGTTGCCGGCAAAAATGCCAAAGCCATCCACGCATTCAACGAACATGTGTTGCAGGATGCCGGTGTTGAGAAAGTTATGCTGACCGTCAGGGACGGATTACTCATGATTAGAAAAAAATAAACAGGATGCCGTTGAAACGATTACTGGTTGTCATTTCAATTATCGCAGCGCCGGGGCTTAAAGCACAGCGCAACAGCGACGTGATCGATTACATTAATACCTATAAGGAAATTGCCATTCGCGAAATGCAGCGAAGTGGTATTCCCGCTTCTATCACCCTGGCTCAGGGTATACACGAAAGCATGGCCGGCAAAAGCGACCTGTGCTCCAGATCGAATAACCATTTTGGTATAAAATGCCGTGCCGAGTGGAAGGGTGAGAAAGTATATCACGATGACGATGCCCGCGGGGAATGTTTCAGGAGCTATAAAAAAGCGGAGGAGTCCTATGTTGACCATTCCGATTTTTTGAAAAAAGGCAGCCGCTACGCCTTCCTGTTCAATTACGAACCCACCGATTACAGCCAGTGGGCCTACGGGTTAAAAAAGGCCGGGTACGCTACCAATCCCAAATATCCGCAGATCCTAATCAAATACATTGAAGATTACAACCTGCAACAGTACACGCTCATTGCCATGGGTAAATTATCCCCTGCAGAGGAAGTGCTGGCCGGTGGCGGCAGGCCCGTTAACATCAGCAACGGGGTGGCTATACAGGAAATAAAAATGCCACCAATGGTAAAACCGCCGGTTGAATACCCGATGGGACAGTTCCATATAAACCGTACCAAAGTGATTTTTGTCAAGGCCGGCGCTTCCATGCTGGGCATTGCCAAACAATACGATGTTTCGCTAAAACACCTGCTCGATTTCAATGAGCTCACCGATGAAGATGAGGATGTATTGTCGCAGGACCAGTTGATCTTCCTGCAGCGCAAACGCAGATCGGGTGAAAATGAGTTCCATGAAGTGAGAGAGGGCGAAACACTGTACGATATCAGCCAGAGCGAAGGCATTCGGCTCGATAACCTGATCGTTTACAATCACCTGCAGGAACAGGGCGAACCGGCCCCCGGTGAGAGATTGTATTTGCAGGAAAAAGCCCCGGCACGGCCCAAACTGGCCAGGGAAGTAGTAAATGAAGCGCCAAAGCTTGCCGTAATGCCGCTTGAGCAGATCACCGCCTCCAATTCTTCGGCCGTGACCGCCAGCCTGCACATTGTACAGGAAAAAGAAACTTTGTATAGTATTGCGAAAAAATATAGTATTACAGTAGAACAACTCAAAGATTGGAATAAACTGACGGGTGATGGCCTGAGAACCGGACAGGAACTGGTTATATACAAAAACTGACTTATGGGTGAAATTCGCGTACACGACAAACAATTTGAACCATACCTTAGTGCAGCATCGATTGCCGAACGGATCAAAGACATTGCCGGCAAACTGAATAACGATTATGCCGAAAAGAAACCACTGTTCATCGCTATTTTGAATGGCTCATTTATGTTTGCGTCAGATCTGTTCAAGGAGCTTGCCATAGACGCAGAGATCTGTTTTATAAAGCTCGCTTCCTATAAAGGAACAAAAAGTACCGGGCATGTAATTACGGCTATTGGTCTCGATATGGACCTTTTCGGCCGCGATGTGGTGATCGTAGAGGATATTGTAGACACCGGTAAAACGCTCAGTGAATTTCTGCCCCAGTTAAAACACCAGCAACCTGCCTCGTTGAAGATCGTAGCGCTGCTGCATAAACCCGAAGCAACGGTTTTTCCCATTACCATCGATTATCTTGGATTTTCCATTCCCAATAAGTTTGTGGTTGGGTACGGTCTCGATTATGATGGGTTAGGACGAAATATTCCCGAGATTTTTAAGTTGATAGAATAAAGGTTAACAAGTTAAGGGGTTAACCAGTTAACCAGTTAACTCGTCAACTCGTCAACTATCATCAACATATTTGAAAACTGCTGTCGCCATATTAACCTCATTCCTGTTTGTAGTAGCTGGTCACGCGCAGTATTATTTGCGTGGTGAGATCAGGGACGAAAAAAACAACCTTCTGTCGAATGCGCGCATTGTGCTTCATTCAACAGGTTATGTTTATTCTTCAGGCAGCAGCGGCTCATTTGGCATCATGACCAGAAAGCAGATCGACTCCATAACCGTTTCACTCGATGGCTACCAGCCCCTTTCTGTAAAACTCGAAACCGCCAGGTACCATTCCCTCGTATTAAAAACATTACTCACATCGGCCAACCTGCAAAAGAACAGGCTGCTTTCCTTTACGCGTAATTTAAAACCGGGCGACCGGCGTAACTGGACGGTGGGCACCGAAACCTATAATTCATTACTGGAAAATGATTTTGTGCAGGCCGATAAATATCCCGAAACGGGGTTTGCTATCAATACCGATAAAGCGTCGTACAGCAATGTGCGCCGTTTTCTGAACATGAATACCACGGTGCCGCCCGATGCCGTGCGAACCGAGGAGTTGTTGAATTATTTCAGTTTTAAATACCAGGCGCCGCCCGCCGATAGTGTGTTTGGCTTTCAGTCTTTTGTTTCTGATTGTCCCTGGAACAAAACAAACCAGCTGCTTGCGTTGCATGTTTCAGCACGAAAGCTCGATCCCGAAAAGATACCGCCCAGCAACCTGGTGTTCCTTGTAGATGTGTCGGGTTCGATGGATATGCCCAACCGCCTGCCATTGCTGAAGTCGGCTTTTACCTTACTGGTGAATAACCTGCGCGATAAGGATACCATTTCCATTGTCGTATACGGCAGTACCATCGGTGTATGGCTGCAGCCAACTTCAGGGAAAGAAAAAGAAAAGATCCGCCAATCGATCGAAGAGATGTATCCCGGCGGGTCAACACCCGGCGAATCGGGCATTAGAACGGCATATAACCTTGCCCGCAGCCAGTTCATAAAAGGCGGCAATAACCGCGTTATCCTCGCTACCGATGGCGATTTCAATGTAGGGCAAACCAGCGACGACGAACTCGAAAAACTGATCACCCAGCATCAGCAGTCGGGCATATATTTAACCTGTTTGGGCGTAGGTATGGGCAACTATAAAGATTCGAAACTGGAGGTGCTTGCGAAAAAGGGGAATGGCAATTTTGCTTACCTCGATAATGAACGGGAAGCGGAGAAGGTGTTGGTGAAAGAACTTACCCAAACACTGTACAGCGTAGCCGATAATGCATTTTTAAATATAGAGTTCAATGCCGGCCTGGTAAAGAATTACCGGTTGATCGGCTTCGATAACAAATGGAAGGCGCTCGTTGATTCGGTAAGCGAGCTTGATGGGGGAGAAGTAGGCTCGGGGCATTCGGTGATCGCCCTGTTTGAAATAGACCCGGTGTATGTTGATGAACGGGCTGCCGGCAACAAAGGCAACCTTGCAAACGTGAACGTACGGTACAAACTGCCCAACGATACATTACAGCGTTATACCAGTTATAAATGCCCGTATACCGTAACGCCGTTTACCTCCTTACCACCCACCTACCGGTTTGCTTCATCGGTAGCCATGTTTGCTGCATTGCTGAAAGATTCGAAATATGCCCGCACTTATAGCTGGGGCGAAGTGATAAAACTGGCTGGAGAATCGGCAGATAAACAGGATGCCATTCAGCAGGAATTTGTAACTATTGTTGAGAAGGCGAAGAAGATCTATAGTAAGGTGCGGAAGAAGAAACGAAGAAAGTAATGTGTTTTATTTATAACCTCGCGTTGATAATAAGCAAATTCGAAAATGTGAAAATTCGAAAATGTGCAAATGCTTTTTGCGCGGCCTTAACGCATAATTGCGTATTATCAATAATCAGACGGCAGCACAGAAGGGCATTTGCACATTTGCAAATTGGCTAATTTGCACATTGGTTTACGAAAACATCTCCCGCACTTTATCGAAAAAGCTTTTATCCGATTTTTCCGGTTGTGGTTTGAAGTTCGGTGAACCGTTCATTTTCTCCAACTGCGCTTTCTCTTCTGCAGAAAGGTTCTGAGGCGTCCATACATTCACATAGATCAGCTGATCGCCTTTTTCATATGAGTTCACGCCGGGAAAGCCTTTGCCTTTCAGCCGGAAAATTTTTCCGCTTTGGGTTCCGGCAGGTATTTTGATTTTGGCCCGGCCATCGATGGTAGGCACTTCTACCGATGTGCCGAAGCAGGCATCGGGGAAGGAGATATGCAGTTCGTATGCTACATTCAAACCATCGCGATGTAATTCTTTATGTTGTTCTTCCTCTATTAAAACAATGAGGTCGCCGGGAGGGCCACCACGTTCACCGGCATTACCCCTGCCGCCAAGGCTCAGTTGCATGCCCTCCTGAACACCGGCCGGAATATCGAGCGTTACGGTTTCTTCACCATACATTCTGCCTTCGCCTTTACAGGTTCCGCATTTGGCGGTTATGGTAGTTCCTTCACCATTACAGCTGGGACAGGTAGTAACCGTTTGCATTTGACCCAGGAAGGTATTGGAAACACGGCGCACCTGACCGCTGCCGCCGCAGGTTGTACATGTTTGAACGCTGCCTTTATCTTTTGCGCCACTGCCCGAACAGGTGGTACAGGGCACATGTTTTTTTACTTTAACCTGTTTGGTAACGCCTTTGGCTATTTCCTCATAGGTAAGTTTGATCTTTATTCTCAGGTTGCTGCCGCGAACGCCGCGCATCCGCTGGCCGCCTCTTCTTCCGCCGCCGCCACCAAAAAAGCTTCCGAAAATATCGTCACCGAAAATATCGCCGAACTGGCTGAAGATATCTTCCATGTTGCCACTGCCGCTAAAACCACGGCCATTGCCCTGCACACCGGCGTGTCCAAAACGATCGTACTGAGCCCGCTTGTCGGCATCGCTCAGAACTTCATAGGCTTCAGCTGCTTCCTTGAATTTTTCTTCGGCAGCTTTATCGCCAGGGTTACGGTCAGGGTGAAACTGCATTGCTACTTTGCGGTAGGCCTTTTTGATCTCATCCTGCGATGCACCTTTTTGAACACCCAGTATTTCGTAATAATCTCTTTTAGTAGACATATATTAAAACAAATGTGAGAATTCGATAATTAGATAATGTGATAATGATAATGTGCTGATTCGATAATGTGCTAATGAACGCCTGTGCAACATGCTGATAATTTTTTAGCGGTATACGCCGCGTCCCTGCATTAGCATATTAGCACATTAGCTAATTATCACATTGACCAATTATTTACCTACCACAACCTTAGCAAATCTTATAATTTTATCATTCATATAATACCCTTTCTGCACTTCATCGATCACTTTGCCTTTCATCGCTTCATTAGGAGCAGGAATTTCGGTGATCGCTTCGTGCTGATCGGGGTTGAAATCGGTACCTATGGTTTGCATGGGTTTTACGCCCTTGCTTTGCATGGTGCTTCTGAATTTATTGAACACCAGTTGAATGCCCTCTTTAAGCGGCGCATCTTCGCTGCTCTGTAATTGCTTTTCAGCCCGGTCGCAGTCGTCCAGTACCTCAAGGAGGGAGGTGATCACCTCTTTGCCGGCGGTTTGTATCATATCAATCCTCTCCTTCGCGGTACGCCTTCTGAAATTCTCAAATTCAGCAACCTGCCGCAGGTACTTGTCTTTCAGTTCCGCTACCTCAGCTTTCAGCTTTTCAACCTCATCTTCACTGGCAACCGGTTCGTTAAGGTGCGAAGTGCCACTGATGCTTTCATCAGTGTTGATATCCATGTCTGCATTGGTACCGTTTTCACGGTTAACGGTGTTTTTGTCTTTATCTGCCATAACTAGTGCTTACGTGTTTTTCACTTTCATAACTGCAAAATTGACGGTCAAAACCCTCCCCGGCTTTGCGTCGGGACGGTGTTTTTGCGTCAAATAAGAGCGCTGCCCTTCGGCGGCGCTAAATTTTACCAATTTTCAATGGTAAAGCTATACCGTTCAATTACTTTGCCAGTGCCCCCGGAAGAGCCAAATTGTCTTATTTACAGCCATATATCGGCGAAAAAGACACCTTTTTGGCCAACCTGAAATAAGGGCAGAAGCAGTTCAACGGGCTGCAAAGATAAAAGGTTTAAAGCACAAGGCATAAGGCTCAAAGCACAAGACCCCAGAGCCAGGGCTCAAAGCTCAGGATGAACGGCTCAGGGGCATTATCAAATAATGAAATTCCTGTCTGTTACGATCAAAACTCCCAACCTCCCGAAAAGGCAGCTTAAGTTCGGGAAGCAATCATATGAAACAAATCTCAGATCCCTTACATCCTAAATCCGTCAAATCCTAAATCCCTCAAATCTAAAATCCCACATCTTTCTATAGCTCAATACATCTTTAACCGATACTACCTGTTTTTTAACCGGTTGCAGCATTTGCTGCCGGCCGGTTCTCTAAAAAGGGAATTCGCCGGCCGCTTCATGTTATAAAAAAACATACTGGTATACGTTACGTTATAAATAATTTCCGATAGATTTAATTTACAGCAGGTAAGATATATAAAAAATAACAGGCCCTTATTCGTTACTAACGGTATATCAAAAACGTGAATTTTATTTCAGGGAACGGTAATTAATCGCTTAATTTAGTAACTGCGTTTTCACAACCAAACATTCAAAAAACAAACGATTATGCCCTCAAAGCTAACTGTTAGGTTGTGGCTGGCCATTCTATTGCTATTACCTGCCACAACGATTCTTGCTCAGCAAAAAAACATTTCCGGAAAAGTAACGGACAGTAACAATCAGCCCATCACCGGTGCTACTGTTTCTGTGAAAGGCTCAACCGTTGCCACGCAAACAAACGCGGAAGGTTCATTTTCCATCATTGTTCCCGGTTCTTCGGCCGTGTTATTGTTTTCTTCCATTGGCTTCGAGCCAAGAGAGCTGCCCGTTGGAAACAATCTTACACTCACTGTTGCTTTAAAGACAACCACTTCCAATTTGAATGAAGTGGTAATTACCGGCTACACCGCTCAACGGAAGAAAGACATTACCGGTTCTGTAGCGGTAGTTGAGGTAGACAACATGCGCCAGATCCCTACCGGTACTCCTGAAAAAGCGTTGCAGGGCCAGGCTGCCGGGGTAACCATCGTTACATCGGGTATGCCGGGCAGTAACAGCAATATCAGGGTACGTGGTATTACTTCGGTAGGCGCAACCGATCCGCTGGTGATCATTGACGGTACACAGGGCAACATGCACGACCTGAACGTGAACGACATTGAATCAATTCAGGTTTTAAAAGATGCGGGCGCTGCCGCTATTTACGGAGTGCGCGGTTCTAACGGCGTAATTGTCGTTACCACCAAACGCGGCCGAAGCGGTAAAGTAAGGATCAATTACGATGCTTATGTAGGCACCCAACGGCCATTGAAAAACGGGTTCAATATTGCCAATACCCAGGAAACGGCCAATGCCATTCAACAGGGGTACATCAACAGCGGTTTAACGCCCGGCCATAAACAACTGGGCACCGGCCAAACACCTGTAATTCCCGATTACATAAGGCCAACAGCTGCCATGGAGGGTGATCCCAACACCGATCCCTCAACGTACAAGCTGTACGACAACCAGATCACAAAAACCAACAAACAGGGTACCGACTGGTTTCATGAGATCTTTAAACCGGCGCCCATCACCAGCCATAACCTGGCAGTGTCATCGGGGTCCGACAGGTCAACCTTCTTTTTGTCGTTGAACTATTTCAATCAGCAGGGCACGTTGATTGAAACTTATTTAAAGCGATACTCAGCCAGGATCAACACTACATTCAATTTAGGTAATAAGGTTCGCGTTGGTGAGAACGCGTACATCTTTTACCGCCAAAACCCGGGGCTTACAAACGGTAACCAGAACGAAGGCAATCCCATTTCGCATAGCTATCGCGAAAGCCCGTTGATCCCCGTATATGACATCATGGGCAATTTTGCCGGTACCGGTTCCCAGGGCCTGGGTAATGCGCAAAACCCTGTTGCCAACCTTAAGCGTACCGCAAATAATAAAGACAATACCTGGCAGGTACAGGGGAACGTATTTGCAGAAGCAGACGTGCTCAAACACTTTACAGCGCGCACCAGCTTCGGCGGCTTTTTCGATAACCACTACTGGAATGTATTTTCCTATACTTCTTACGAAAACGCCGAGAACAATAAAAATCCCAACAGCTTTACTGAGTTTACGATGTACAACAGTAGCTGGACCTGGACAAATACGTTGACCTATAACAATACCTGGGGCAACCATAATCTTAAAGTGCTGGCAGGTACCGAAGCCATTCAAAACTATCAGCGTGGTTTCTTTGGCCAACGTACCAACTACCCGGTCACCAATGCGGGTAACCTCACTGTAAATCCAAGTTTATGGACCCTGCTGTTCGGTCCGCCCCGCGGCCAGGTAACGGGTAACCTTAATATCAATAATGGAATTGCCATCGATGGCAATAACCCGCCCACGCCGGTGCAAACCTCACTGTATTCGCAGTTTGGCCGCGTTGATTATAATTATGATGATAAATACCTGTTGAGCGGTACGTTGCGCCGCGATGGATCTTCGGTGTTTGACGAAAGTCAGCGCTGGGGTGTATTCCCGAGTGTGACCGCAGGCTGGCGCATCTCACGCGAAAGATTCTTCGGCACCATAGGCTGGCTGAATGAATTGAAATTACGCGGCGGTTGGGGTAAGCTGGGTTCAATCAGCAACATTAACCCAACGAATGCGTTCGACCTGTACAACCAGCTCGCGGCCAGTTCCTATTATGATATCAACGGCGCCAACAACTCTTCGGTATTGGGTATTTTTGCCAGTCAGAACGGCAACAGGGCCACTACCTGGGAAGAAGATATCATTACCAATGTAGGATTCGATGCGGTACTGTTCAACAATAAACTGAACTTCTCATTTGAATGGTATAAAAAAGCTATCAGCGGATTGTTGTTCCGTCCGCTCGCACCGGCTACAGGCGGAGGCGCTACCGCTGCATTTGTAAATGCGGGAAATATTCAGAATACCGGTGTTGATATTGCGGCTACTTATCACGGTAACATAGAAGAGTTCAGGTTCGATGTTACGGGAACGTTCACTTCCTATAAGAACCAGGTGAAAAGCCTGCCCGATGGTATTAAGTATTACGACCAGGTAAGCACCGGTTCTGACCGTATTGGCGCATTCAGCCGTTTACAACCCGGTGAGGCCCTGGGTTCATTTTTTGGGTACAAGGTTGTGGGGCTGTTTCAAAGCGATGATGACGTAAGCAAATCGCCCACACAGGAAGCTGCGGCACCGGGCCGCCTGAAATTTCAGGATGCCAGCGGCGATGGCAGGATCGATGCTGATGACCGCGTGTTCTTCGGTAATCCCAATCCGAAATTCACAGCTGGTTTGAACATCGACGCTTCTTATAAAGGCTTTGATTTCTCCGCATTCTTTTATACATCTGTAGGGAACGATGCTATCAATTACGTACGTTACTGGACCGATTTTCCACAGGTATTTGATGGGGCAATAAGTAAAGACGCGGCTAATAACTCATGGACGCCAACAAGACTCAATGCCAAAGTGCCCCGCCTCGAACGCGGCGCCAACTTCAGCACCACTACCCAGTTCAGTTCGTATTTCCTCGAAGACGGTTCTTTCTTCCGTTGTAAATCGATGGTGTTAGGCTACAATATTCCAACCGGCCGCATCAAAAAAATAGGTATCGAACGGTTCAGGGTATATGTACAGGCAGCCAACCTGTTCACTATCACCAGATATACCGGTCTGGATCCGGAGTTAACGACATCCAACCTGCGTGATAACACGAACTTCGGGATCGACTTCGGTAACTATCCTTCCAACCAGAAGAATTATAACATAGGTGTGAACGTATCTTTTTAACACTGAAATCAAAGCAAAATGAAACGAAATCCTTTTTTATATAAATATGCAACAGCAATGACAATGGCATTGCTGTTGCTGGTAACGTCCTGCCGTAAAAATTTTCTCGATAAAGAACCGTTGGGTTCCTTCAATCCCGATCAGCTGGCAAACGCGGCCGGTGCAAACGGACTGCTTATTGGGGCTTATCATATGATAGGTGGTATGGGTGGTGCGGCAGGTAACAACTGGGCTTCCAGTCCTTCCAACTGGGTGTTTGGCAGTGTGGCCGGTGGAGATTCCTATAAAGGTTCTACCCCAAGCGATCAGGGTGATATTGTACAAATTGAAACCTGGGCCTACAATACCAACAATCCTTACTTTAACCAGAAGTGGCAGGCATTGTACGATGGTGTGCAACGTGCCAATGAAGTATTGCGTGTATTGCCCAGGGTTACCGATATGACGGATGCAGAGAAAAAGGTGATGGAAGGGGAAGCCCGTTTTCTGCGGGGGTATTTTCATTTTGAAGCAAAGAAGCTTTGGAACAATGTGCCTTTTGTAGATGAAACCATTTTCACCGCTGCAAAGAATACCAATGTGCCGAATATCGATGACGCCGGTAATTTTATCAATATCTGGGCTAAGATAGAAGCCGATCTGGAATATGGCGCAGCGAACCTGCCTGCCACGCAAACACAGGTAGGAAGGGTCAACAAATCGGCAGCAATCGCATTCCTGGGTAAAATATTCCTGTATCAACATAAGTACGCACAGGCAAAAGAACAGTTCGATAAGCTCATTCCCGCAGCCTATGGTGGCACAGGTAATGGCGTAACCTCAGGCGGAAAGGCATATAAACTGGTAAATTTCCAGGATAATTTCAATGCGGCTACAGATAACAGTGCAGAATCCATTTTTGCTTACCAGGCCTCAGTGAACGATGGTTCAGGTACCAACGGTAACCATGGCGATGCCCTCAACCTGCCTAACAGCGCCGGCCCCGGCGGTTGCTGCGGTTTCAATAACCCTACCATGTCGCTTGCTAATTCTTATAAAACTGATGCCGACGGGTTGCCGATGTTCGGCACGTACAACAGCACACCGAATGTAAGTGACCCTGCAGGAGCCTATACCGGTACACTCGATCCTCGGATAGATCTCACAATGGGCCGCCCCGGTATTCCTTATTTCGACTGGGGTCCAACACCTGGTGACGCCTGGATCCGTGACCCGGCCACCAACGGCTATTTCAGCCCTAAGAAAAATGCCTATGCGAAAGTGCAACAGGACCTGTTATCATCAACAGAAACCAGTTTCTGGGGACCTACGCAGATCACAGCAAATAATGTAAATATTATTCGCTTCGCCGATGTACTGTTGTGGGCTGCCGAGTGTGAAATAGAAGTAGGAAGTCCCGATAAAGCGCTTGAATATGTAAACCATATTCGTGCACGGGCGGCAGATGCTTCCGGCTGGGTATACAGCGGCAGCGATTATGATGCCGGCAGCGGAAAATATATCACCAGAACAACCCCGGCCGACGATTATAATATCGGTGAATATCCCCCGGGTGCTTTTGCCGATAAAACATATGCATTGAAGGCAATTCGGTTTGAAAGAAAACTGGAACTGGCCATGGAAGGCCACCGCTTTTTCGACCTGGCGCGGTGGGACAATGGCACGGGTACCGTGATGGCGGCTGAACTGAATGCATTTGCTGCTGCAGAAAAGCAGCGCCCGACAATTTTCAATATCAACCAGTCGGCCGCATTTACGCCCCAAAAGAATGAGTATTACCCGATACCACAAACGCAGATAGACATACACAACGCCACCGGAAAAATAAACCTGAAACAAAATACCGGCTATTAACCGGTTGACGATAATGTAATAGATTGTATGTACATAATGAGCCGTCCCGGTCCTGAGCGCATGTTCGCCCCCTGGCGGAAAGCCAAAGGACCGGGACGGCCTGTTTTTACCCGGATCTGCGTGCAGCTGCTGCCTCAAAACCCTGATGCCGCCATTTCGCCCAATAATTCTACTTTTGCGCGAATGAAACGTCCCTTTGGCAGAATTTTCATTAAGACACACAGGATTATGAAAATTTTGCCATGGTAAGTTCCCCGTCCGAACGGGTCATCCGGGCGGACATCTGGTCAAAACTCAATTATTATTTTCAGATGAATCAGGTAATCTTAAAAAAGAAGATCAGCCAGCGGGTGGCTAACGGGCATCCCTGGATCTTCGCCAATGAAGTGAATGAAGCCCCGGAAGGTGTTGAACCCGGCGCAATTGTAGATGTGTACACCCATGATAAAAAGTTTATCGGGAAAGGCTATTTCAATTCCCGTTCGCAGATACTGGTGCGGTTGCTTACCCGCAAAAAAGACGATGTGGTGAATGAGGAGTTCTTTTATAACCGCCTGCTGGAGGCCTGGAAATACCGCCAGCAACTGGGTTATGAAGAGAATTGCCGGCTGATCTTCGGTGAGGCCGACAACCTGCCTCAAATGATCATCGATAAGTTCAACGACTATTTCGTTATTCAAACCCTGGCCCTCGGTATCGATGTGTGGAAACCAGCCATCGTAGCGGCCCTCGAAAAGATCTTCAGGCCAAAAGGCATATACGAACGCAATGATGTGCCGGTGCGCGAACTGGAGGGTTTGCCCCAGCAGAAAGGTTTTCTCTCTGCGCCGTTCGATACGAAGATCACCATTCAGGAGAATGGATTGAAGTTCTATGTGGATATCGAAAATGGTCAGAAGACCGGTTATTTTCTCGATCAGCAGGACAACCGCCGTGCCATTCAGCATATTGTAAAAGGGGCCGACGTATTGGGTGCGTTTACCTATACCGGAACGTTTGAAATTCATGCAGCGCACTATGGCGCCAGATCGGTGCTTGGACTGGATATTTCACAGAACGCTGTTGACCAGGCAAACCGCAATGCGGCCCTCAATGGGGTAGATAACATCTGCAAATTCGAATGTATGAATGCGTTTGATGTGCTGAAGGCCTGGGCCCGCGAGGGAAAACAATATGATGTGGTAATGCTCGATCCGCCTTCGTTTACCAAAACAAGGGACAATATTCAAAAGGCCATTACCGGATATAAAGAGATCAACCTGCGGGGAATGAAGCTGGTGAAACCCGGTGGTTTCCTGGTAACCTCCAGTTGTACCAACCTGGTGCAGCCCGACCTGTTCCTGCAGATCATTCAGTTAGCGGCGAAGGATGCCCGAAGAAAGATCAGGCAGGTGACATTTCAAACCCAGTCGGCCGATCACCCGATCGTTTGGGAATGGGAGAATACTCATTACCTGAAGTTTTTGATAGTGCAGGTACTTTAGTGCGTTTATAATCATAACAGGCAAGTTGTTGATTACAAGCAGCTTGCCTGTTTTTTATATCAGGAAGGGTTGGTTCCCCTGCATTTCCATAATCATAAATGGCCGTTTAAAATTACAAACGACCCGTTTGTAATCGCAAATCATACATCTGGAATTACAAACGCCCTGTTTATAATTTCTACCGGGGAACCTGGAAATATAAAATGGAGAAAGCTATGAACGCCTGGACATAAAAAAAGTCCGCCGCGGCGGACTGTATAAATAAGTTGGAATAATCTGTTACTTGGAGACCTGGAACTTTCCCGAATCGATCACTTTTCCGTTTTTATCTTTTAACTGGAATATATAGATACCACGGTAAAAATCGTTGAGGTTAACCGTGGTCTTAGGCGAAATATTATTGATTTCCTGAACTTTTTTGCCAATAAAGTTAAAGATCTGCAGGTTCAGCGATTTTTCGTATCCGCGTTGGAAATCGAAGGTGATCATTGAGGTAGCAGGGTTCGGGTAGAACTTTACGACAGGGGTTGCAGGGTCCTGTCCAGGATTACGCTCCTGGCTTTTCGCTGTGAATGACAATAAAAGGATAGTGGACAATGCGTAAAAAATCTTCATGCGCGATGATATTTTACAGTTATTGCTCAAGATATTTCCTTTTAACCAAAAATACAACTCCTTTAGCATATAACCTGCGGTTGATAGGGGATTCTGCTTACAAAAATTGTACACAGTTAATATTTTAACCCTATTTTAATTGATTATAATCAAGCGATTGTGCGAAGGGTTAACTGAATGCCCTCGAAATTCGGAAAATCGCCCGCCTTTTCAAGTATTTCAGAAAAACGGATGTTGCCCTCCCGGTCGATAACAAACGATGCGCGTTTCGACACGCCTTTCATATTATAATTCCATTCCTCGTATAAACTGTTATACAATTTCGATACCTCCTTATTGAAGTCGCTCAGCAGGGGAAAATTGAATCCCTGTTCTTCCCTGAATTTAGCCAGGGTATACAGTGAGTCGACACTAATGCCCAACACCTGCGCATTGACATTATTGAACAACGCCATATTATCGCGTACATAACAAAGTTCTTTTGTACAAACGCTGGTAAATGCCAGCGGGAAGAAAAGCAGTACTACGTTCTTTCCTTTAAAGTCGTGCAAACTTACGGCGTTCTTAGCCGTATCGAAAAGGGTAAAATCAGGAGCCATAATTTGATAATTTGCTAATGTGCCAATATGCTAATGAAATACAGAAGGCGTATTTCATTGGCGTTTAGTGATGCGCAAATTAGTCAATTGTCTCATTATAAATGTATGAATCGGAGCTGCCCGTTTTTGAATTTCGAAGAAAGAAGAACATTTTACGGAAGAATGATCTTGCTTTATTTTGAGCTTCGCGAAAAATCGATCAGTGGCACAGCGTGTAAAAATTTCCTGCCTTATTTTAAGCGTTGCGATACAACGGTGAACTGCACAGGATGCGTTAGCACATTAGCTAATTAGCACATTATCAAATTAGCTGTTAGTTTGTTGCCAGCGACAGTATATTCTTCTGCAACTCAATATACCGTTTGTAAAACCGTCTCAAGGGTTCGTATTGCGGATCGCGGAACGACATATCGGCCAATCCATTTCCTACGGTAACGTATTGTATCAGCATGTCGTGATCGAAGAAGAACACTTCGCCGTGTTTTATTTCATCTTCGTAGTAAGACATAAAATCAGTTTCGTATAGTTCCATACAAATCAACCGTCCCCGGTTCAGGTAAAAGGTTTCTGTATACTCCAGTGAATCTATGCGATATCGAACTTCAAAAACAATGATGTTTTTATTGTGAATGGTGTAATACCAGGTTTCTTTAAGCGGCTCGTCTTTGCGCAGGATCTTATTGAGGTAAAAAGTGCGTTGCGAGTGAAGGGAGAGACTATCCGTTTCATGGATCACCTGGTCGATATTTGTTCGCCAGTCATACCTGCTTTGATTAAACGCAGATTGAGAAATGGTTAATGCCATAATGGCCATCAGCATTGCCAAAGGCAGTCCGTTTGGTTGGCTCGGACGCCGGAAAGTCCGTATCGCTGGCGGGATTCTCATGTTTATTAAATTTAAGATTTTATCAGCGAATTAAAAATATCAAACACGAAAAAAATGTGCATGTGGATTAGTTTTCCGGGTAGGAACGATAAAGGTGGTTATGGTCTCACACAAAAGGAAAAGGGTCGCAGTTAGTGGATGAATCCGGGGCAAATTCTATATTACAATAAGTGTACCCGGCAGTGTGCTTTGTACTGTTCAGTAAACATTTATTTCTAAAATTTCAGCAAACGTTTGCGTGTTTGTTTTGTGCGGCAGTTGGTTATTTTTGGTTGAAAGGCTTCTAAATCATTGCTGTTTAATCCGCATCATCCTCGAAATCTGAATGTATGATCCTGAAAAAGCTTGCAACCACTTTCTGCATTACGCTCATGGTATTATTCGTAAGATCGCAATCATCCGTTGCTTTAACGCCGCCGATGGGATGGAATAGCTGGAACCTGTTTGAAGAAGACGTATCTGATAAACTGATCAGGGAAATTGCCGATGCCTTGGTAAGTTCGGGTATGTCCCGCGCCGGTTATCAATACATTGTGATTGACGATTTTTGGGTGGGCGGCCGCAATGCCAGTAATGAATTGTTTCCCGACCCCATACGTTTTCCCCATGGAATAAAAGCGCTGGCCGATTACGTTCACTCAAAAGGATTAAAACTCGGGATCTATTCCGATGCTGCAGCCCTTACCTGTGGCGGCGTTACGGGCAGTTACAATTTTGAGGAACGCGACGCCACAACTTTTGCAAATTGGGGAATCGATTACCTCAAGTATGATTATTGTAATGCGCCCGGCGATATGGTTACCGCGTTTACCCGTTACAAAAAAATGGGTGATGCACTGCGCAGTACCGGGCGGCTAATTGTATATAGCATTTGCGAATGGGGCCAGCGGCAACCCTGGCTTTGGGCGCGCGCCGCAGGCGGTCATTTATGGCGCACCACCTGGGATATGCGGGATACCTGGCTAAGCGATCGATACGATAATGGTCATAACGGCATCATGAATACCATTGAGAAACAAAAGGGGCTTGAAAAGTATGCCGGTCCCGGTGGTTGGAACGATCCCGACCTGCTGGTAACCGGTTTATCCGGCAAAGGAAAATCTTCTTCCCTTAACGGACGCTTTACCGGCTGCAGCCTAACCGAATACCGCTCCCAGTTTGCGGTCTGGTGCATGCTGGCCTCACCACTGATGGTTAACCTCGATGTACGCCGTATGGACACGGCAGTGAAAGCCATTCTGCTAAACAAAGAGTTGATTGCCATCGATCAGGATGTATTGGGCAGCCAGGCTTCGGTGGTTATCGATGCAAACGGCTGGCTGGTGTTTAAAAAAGAATTGTCGAACGACCGCTATGCGATCTGTGTGCTTAACCGGCAAAATGTTTCTGCCTACTTTTCTTTCAACCTGGAGAGCGCGCTTAAAATGCATGGCCGGTGGAATGCGCAGGAAATATTTACGAACCGCCGGTTGCGCGGAGTTAAAACATTTACCGGAGAATTAACCGCACACGATTGCGTAATCTATGTATTGAGCGCAATGAACTCATTGACAAAGTGATGTCTTGTTTCGCTACGCGATCTGTCTTGTACTGTTAATTATACACTTAATAATTGTATAACATTTGATGGTTTTCTTTGCCGCGATTTCTAAAGCATGGAACTTCCTTTAAACGATACGGCATTATGGAATTTATCTGCTCAGGAGCAGGATATTACCTTGCCTGCTACCCATTCAGTTGATGCAGATGCCGACTGGTCGCAAAAATTCAATCGCATATTCTTTGCCACCAAAGACCGGTTGTATCATTTTGCCCGGAAGCTTACGCAGAACGAGGCCGACGCCAGGGACATTATTCAAAACTGTTACGCCCGGCTGTGGCAGCACATAGGTACTGTAGACGATACCCGCGAAGTGCTGCCCCTGCTGTTTACCTATGCCCGCAACCTTGTCATCGATCACCTTCGCAAAAAAGCCCGGCAGCAACAGCTGATTCACCAGTTACAGCAAAACGCCGCTCCTTCCGAAGCCATACCACAAGCTGAACAACTTATGCATTATAAAGAAAAATTGCAGCAGTTGCAATCGACCATTGCCCGGTTACCCGCCAAAAGAAAACAGATCTTCACGCTGGTAAAACAGGAAGGCCTTTCGCACAAAACGGTAGCCGACCAATTGGGAATTTCACCAGCCACGGTTGAAAAACAGGTTGGCTTGTCGCTCAGGTTTTTGCGAAACCAAATGAAATACTAGCTGTCAATTAACTATGAACTGAGAACTATGAACTGAGAACTATGAACTGAGAACTATGAACTGAGAACTATGAACTGAGAACTACGAACTATGAACTGTCCCAGTTCACCAATCTCCCACTTAAGAAAAAATATTTTAAAAAAGCTTACCGGTTACCTGCCGCCCGTGCGTGATACAGGTAACAATGGACAAACTATTACTGCACAAATTTATAAAGGGCGAATGCACGGCCGAAGAGACTGCACTGGTACAACAATGGCTCAATGAGCATCCCGAAGCACTTGACGAATACCTGCAAAGTGTATGGGAAGAACCGGTTGACGGGCCTATGCCGGCTACCATGGAACAGGCCCTGCTTACCGAAGCGGCTGCCTGGCCCGGCTATAAGGAAACGCCCATGGTGGAAAAGGCATCCCGCCGCTGGCTGTACTGGCCGGCCGCCGCTGCAATATTAATAGGTATTGCCGGCTGGTGGCTGTTCGCGCCGGAAAAACGCTTCTCAACAAAACAACATGGCCATCAGTCAACAGTAATTACCCTCGCTGCAACGGGCGCCCAACGGTATGTATTACCCGACCACAGCGTGATCTGGCTGAAAGCCAATACCCTGGTGAAAATAGATACCCAGTTATATAAACAACAGTTTCGCATTATTGAACTGGTGGCGGGTGAAGCATTTTTTGAAGTGGAGAAAGACCCGGCCCATCCTTTCATTGTAAAAAATGGCCCGGTGCAAACCAGGGTGCTGGGCACTTCCTTCAGTGTGCAAACCGGTTTGCCAGGGGAAGCTGTGCGGGTGACCGTAGCAACCGGAAAAGTAGCGGTAAGCCATAACGACAAACAGCTCGATGTGCTGTTACCCGGTAAACAACTCAGCGTACGATCAAAAACCGGTGCATTTACCAAAAACACCGTGCCGGTATGGCTGGCTTCTTTATGGAAAGAGAACGAATTACAGCTAACCGATGCGCCCTTTGCCCACCTGCAACTGGCTATGGAAAACCTGTACGGCATAAGGGTGAAAACAAATAGCAGGGAAGTAAACGCCCGGCATTACAATATTAAATTGAACCGCAACACGCCTGTACAGGAGGTAATACAGGTACTGGCATTGTTAAACCAACATCAATATAAAAGAATAAATGACTCAGCCTGGCTATTGTATTAGCCTCGCTTAATGCTGCCGCCACCAGGAAATGACCGTGGTAAAAGCAAACAGGACACAGGATTGGGCCCTGTATCCTGTACTGGTAGCAAATATTTACTACTTAAAACCAAGTTTCGAAATTATGAAAAAAAAGATTCCTGAACAGTGTTGTTTAGGTTACCAGAACTTTCTGCTTACGTTGGTTATTTGTATGGTATTTAGTGTAGCCAGCCATGCGCAAAGCGTATTGAAAAAAAAGGTAACTATTTCGTTCAGCGCACAACCGCTGGGCCAGGCACTGCAACAATTACAGAAAAAAGCAGGTATCAGTTTCGCGTACACGCAAAATGATGTACAGTCTTTCCTGGTTCCGGCATTGGTGTTTGCTGATGAG
The DNA here is from genome assembly GCF_002078015.1 of Niastella populi. Classification (GTDB taxonomy): domain Bacteria; phylum Bacteroidota; class Bacteroidia; order Chitinophagales; family Chitinophagaceae; genus Niastella; species Niastella populi. Next base: position 99,829 of record NZ_LWBP01000013.1, read on the forward strand.
CCGCTTGAAAACATATGCCGGGAAATTTTTAAGAACACCACCTTGTCCTTTAAAGAATCGGGCAGGTATATTGTGGTCACCCGCGATACGCCGTCTCCGGTTGAAAAAAAGCAAAACGGTTTGCTCATCACCGGAAAAATAACCGATGCCGAAACAAAGGATGGGCTGCCCGGTGTGAATGTAATGGTAATGCGCACCCTGAATGGCGTTATAAGCAGGCGCGATGGTTCCTTTTCCATTGAAGCGCAACCCGGCGATATGTTACGCTTTACCTATACCGGTTACGAATCGGTGCAGGAGCAGGTGGGAAGTGCTGCATACTTCCCTATTGCCATGAAACCTTCAGGCGCTATGGGCGAAGTAGTGGTATTGGGTTTTGGCCAGTCACAAAAGAAGATAGCCCAAACCGGAGCTGTGGCTTCTATTTCAACCAGGGAAATAAAACAAAGTCCGGCCGCAAATATCGCCAACGCACTAACCGGCCGGTTGCCGGGTTTGGTAACGGTACAACGCTCGGGTGAGCCGGGCAATGACGGGCCGGAGTTATTTATACGGGGCCGCGCCACGCTGAACAACAATGCGCCGTTGATTACGATCGACGGTGTTGAAAAAGCACCCGATGTAGTGGAGCTTTCATCGCTAGATCCCAACGAAGTGGAAAGCGTAACTATCCTGAAAGATGCATCGGCTACCGCCCTTTACGGGGTGAAAGGCGCCAATGGCGTTATCATTATCAAAACCCGGCGCGGCAGGGAAGGGAAACCGGCGATCAATACCAGTGTGCAAACCAGTGTTCAGGAGGCAACCCGCATTCCCAAATACCTCGACTCCTATCATTTTGCGTTACTGGCAAATGAAGCATACAAGAACGATAACCCCAACGGGGTACTACTTCCATATTCAGCGGAAGCATTAAAGGCGTATGAATCCGGTTCAGACCCATATAAATACCCGAACGTAAACTGGATGAATGAAATGCTGAAACCGGCATTGATGACCCGCGCCAATTTCAATATCAGCGGCGGCTCACCAATGATCAAATATTTCGTAAATGCAGGCTATACTTCGCAAAACGGTTTATATAAAGCGGAGAAGAACGATAAGTACGATGCCAGCCTGAAGTATCGCCGGTATAATTTCCGGTCGAATATCGATATTGAATTCGATAAGGATTTCTCGGTAGGCCTCAGTTTATTTGGCGCTATCGAAAACCAGAATACGCCGAACGTCAATACGCAGGACATCTTTAATTACCTGCAGAAAACACCGCCGAATGCTTACCCTATACAATATCCAAACGGTCTTTATGGCGGAACCACCCGCGGCAATCCGTTCGCATTAGTGAACACAACCGGTTACAGGCAGTACTTCAACTCTTCTTTATCGGGTATGTTCACGGCCATGCGCAGGCTTGATTTTATTACCACCGGTTTGTTTTTGAAAGGTAATTTCTCATTCGACGGATATTCAAGAACTTCTTTAACCCGCAGTAAGGAAGTAAAGACTGCATTGTATAAAGGAAGCGGTGATTTTAACGATACCGCCAGCTATTCATTTACCGGTGCCGATGTTCCATTGAGGACGCCGGAAAGCGGTTATTCACAGAACCGCAGTACCTGGCTTGATTTCTCACTGAATTACGATCGCAGTTTTGGCGCACATAATTTTACCGGTTTACTGTTGGTGAACCGCCAGCAAAAAGTACTGGCAGGCAGCAGCCTTATCCCATTTGTTTCCCAGGGCCTTGTTTCCAGGGTTACCTGGAACTGGCGTAATAAATACTTTGCCGAATTCAATGCTGGTTTTAATGGGACCGACAATTTCGCAAAAAATAAACGTTATGGCTTTTTCCCCGCAGGTTCAATAGGCTGGGTAGTTTCAAAAGAAGCCTTCCTTGAAAATAGTTCCGTTATCGATTACCTGAAACTAAGAGCGTCGTATGGCCTCACCGGCAGCGACCAGTTGGGCAACAGGCGCTGGCTGTTTATTTCAGAATATGTGAGCGGCACAGGTTATGGCTTTGGCACCGATCAGCTAACTGCCATTGCAGGCCGGCAGGAAGGCGCCATGGCCAATGCCGATGTAACCTGGGAAAAGGCCCGTAAGCTGAATATCGGTGTGGAGGTAACGCTATGGCGCAACCTGTTGAGCGCAAATGTCGATGTGTTTCGCGAAAAAAGAAATGATATCCTTATAACGCGTGGCGTGATACCCGATCTGTTGGGTGTAAGTGCCGGTAACCTAACGCCGGCCAATATGGGCGTTGTAGTGAACCGCGGTGTCGAACTGGAGCTCAATCATCGCCACCGGATCGGTAAGGTAAGATATTCCCTGCGGGCAAACGGGTCGTTCGCGCGGAACAAGATCCTGTTCAGGGATGAGATCAGTTATCCATACGATTACCTGCGCGGCACCGGTCAGCAGATTGGACAGATCTTCGGATTTACCGCCATCGGTTTTTTCAACAGCCAGGAAGAGATATTAAACAGTCCGCGCCAGTTTGGCAACCTGATACCGGGCGATATCAAATACAAAGACCTGAATGGGGATGGCGTTATCGACAACAACGACAAGGGCCCCATTGGAAGAAGTACAGTGCCGGAGTTCCTGTACGGTATTTCTGGAAATGTAAGCTGGAAGAATTTTGATGTCAGCGTATTGTTTCAGGGGGCCGGAAATTATAGCGCGCGGTTTAGTCATGAAGGCGCCTGGGAATTTTATAACGGCGCAAAAGTAATGGAGCAACACCTTGGCCGCTGGACACCCGAAACTGCAGCAACGGCTACCTACCCGGCACTGCATTACGGACAAAACACCAACAATCACCAGGAATTCTCTTCTTTCTTCCTTAAAAACGCTACTTATCTCAGGTTAAAAAACGTAGAGATAGGGTATACATTCAGGAAGCTGCATATTGGAAAGCATACCGGTATTTCATCATTACGCGTATATGCCAACGGTATGAACCTGTATACCTGGGACAGAATGGGTAATGGCAGTTACGATCCGGAAGCGCCCAGCGGAAAAGGTTTCTTTTATCCGCAGTTGCGCGTGGTGAACCTGGGTATTTCGGCAGATTTTTAGAACGTGAAACGTGATCATCTTTCTATCCGAGCAGTTAAAAAATAAACAATGAGACTTATAAATATATATTTGGTAACCAGTTGTATTGCTTTATTAAGTTTAGCGACGGCCTGTAGCAAGGTAAATTCCTATCTCGACAAAGCTGAATCGGGTGGTATAACCGACGAAGAGTTGTTCAGTGATTATGTACAAACCGATGGCTTCCTTGCCAACATATATGCCACCGGTATTGGCGCCGGCGACTGGATGCCCGTTTACTCTTTTACCTATGCCGCGGCATGCGATGAAGCCAAATGTCCGTATACATTCAATTACGGCACAATTAATTTCACCAGCGGGCTTATTTCTCCAACCAATAACCCCATCGATATCTGGGCGAAATCGTACCAGAATATCAGGAAGGCAAATATTTTCTTGAAACATATTGATGCCCTGCCGGTGAACGATGCAAAACAGGAGGCCGGCAAATCAAGAATGAAGGGCGAAGCGTTGTTTCTGCGCGCATTTTTTTATGCAGAGCTATACAAACGTTATGGTGGGGTGCCCCTGATAACAGAACCGCTCACCATCGATCAGGACCTGCAGATCCCCCGTAACAGTGATGAAGAAACGGTTGATTTCATAACGCGTAATTGTGATAGCGCCGCAGACCTGCTGCCTGTTGTAAGCACTTCAGAGAACCTTGGCCGGGCAACCAGCGGAGCGGCCATGTTGCTGAAATCGCGCGTTTTGTTATATGCCGCCAGCCTGTTACACAATCCCGAAAATAAACAGGAGAAATGGCAGTTGGCTGCCGATGCGGCCAAAGCGGTGATAGACCTGAATGTTTACCGGCTCGATGATAACTATAAAACGCTGTTCCATACCCGCACATCACCTGAGGTAATATTTCAAAGTACTGTTAACCAGGTTTGGAAAATAGTCGACAACGACTGGGTGCGCCATACCGAACCACCCAGCCAGGGTGGGGGCTGGGGCAACCTGCAGCCATTGCAGAATATGGTTGATGAATATGAAATGAGCAATGGCAAATACATTACCGATCCCTCTTCGGGATACGATCCCGGCAAGCCCTATGTTGACCGCGATCCCCGCTTTTATCAATCCATTATCTATGATGGCTGCAAATGGACAGGCGCCACCATCAATACCTACGTAGGCAGTGGGGTGGATGGACTGAACTACAATGCCGCCGCAACCAAAACCGGTTATTATGTTGCCAAGTTGCTCGATGAAAATGCAACCCTCATCACGTCGTACAAACCTGGCAGCCATTATTGGGTATTCATGCGGTATGCCGAAGCATTGTTGAATTATGCCGAAGCAAAGAATGAAGTATTAAGCGCTCCTGATCAATCGGTGTATGATGCGGTAAACCTGGTACGCGACCGTAAGAATGTAAAGATGCCGCCTATCCCTGCCGGCTTATCAAAAGAAGAAATGCGTTTGCGTATACGGCACGAACGGCGTGTTGAACTGGCTTTTGAAACCCATCGTTTCTGGGACCTTCGCCGCTGGCGAATTGGCACACAGGAAGGCACCGCTGCTTACGGAATGAAGGTGACAAAAAGCGGTACGGTATATACCTATGAAAAGTTCCTGCTTGAGAATCGCGTTTACCGGCCAGCATTCGACCTGTTTCCCATTCCGCAGTCGGAAAGAGAAAAAGACAAGGCGCTTACGCAGAATCCTGGATACTAGGTCAATGGTCAATGGTCAATAATTTCCGGCGCCGCAGGGTCGTAACAAAATCTGAATAATCGCGAGGCCATTCACGATTCACGATCTAAGGTTCACAAAAACATCAAAATTCAATTAAATGACACGTTATACTTATATCTCGGCATTCCTCCTCGCAGCCTGCTCAATAGCCTGCAAGAAGCAGCTGATCGATGATCCCGGGCAATATTCGAAACTTTATATGCCTCAGGCGGTAGATTACCCCGCCATGCGGCCCCTGTTAATGACCGACACCCTGCAATACATTGTTTTCGGCGCAGCCTTTGGCGGTGTAGATGATCAGTCGCAACTGATCAATGTAAAGTTTGAAGTTAACCCGGCGCTGGTTGACAGTTTTAATAAAAAGAACGGCACCGCCTATGCTATGCTGCCCGCAGGCAGTTATATACCCGACAACCTGAGCACCAATATTTCCGCCGGAAATGAAAGCAGCACGCCGTTGCGTTTTGCCATTAAAACCGTTGGCGGACTGGAAGTGTCAAAAGATTACCTGTTGCCCATAAGCCTGGTGCAAACCGATGCCGCCATACCGGTAAATGAAAATTTGCGTACTACGTATTTTCATATCAGGGGCGAATACATTGAGTATAACCGCCCGTCCTGGACGCTGCTGGAAACCTCTTCGCAGGAATCGCCTAATATTTCACTCAATGCTTTTGATAACAATACTACCACCGTATGGCATACCCAGTGGAAACTGGCCAAACCGCCGCATCCGCATTATTTAAAAGTTGATATGAACGCAACCAACAGCATGCATGGCTTTTATTTTACGGGAAGTAACAATACGGCTACGGGTAATCCGCAGAAAGTGCATGTAGACGTAAGCGTTGACGGCAGCACCTGGACCAACACCGGCACCTTCACCTTTCAGAATGTATATACCAAACAAACTTTTTATTTAAATAATCCTGTACCTGCACGGTATTTCAGGTTTGTGGTTGACTCCAGTTTTGCCAATACGCATTTTACGCATCTTTCAGAGATCGGCGCATTTTAAATGTTGTATTAACTTTTCATGAAAAACGCCGAACGTGTAACATGCCGGCGTTTTTTAGCGTCTTTAATTTCGAACAATCGTTTGCGCCCTGTTTTTTACCTGCGCGAACTTAATTTTATACCGTAGCCAATATTCCATTTACATGCATCAACAACAAAAAAGTAATAGCCGTCGTCATTTTTTACAATCGCTCACCGGTTTGGGTGGGGCCACCCTGGCTGGCAGCCTGTTGCCCGATTTTCTGCAGGCCTCGCCATTGCTGCGGCCTGCCGATCCTGCCGCCGGGCACGTATTTACCGCAAAACCTTACCTGCAACATCCTGCGCCTGATTCCATGGTGGTAATGTGTGTTACCAACCTGCCTGCCTACAGCTGGGTTGAGTATGGTGAAACCAATGCGCTGGGACAAAAGACGCATAGCGTTACCAACGGGCTGGTGGATGCGTACAACCGGGTGAACCGTATAAAACTGAGCCGCCTGAAGCCGGGCACAAAATACTTTTACCGTGTAGTGTCGAAAGAGATCACCGGGTTTGAACCATATAAACTAACCTATGGCGGTACCATCGAAAGCGAAGTGTATACCTTCACCACGCCCATGGATAAGTCAGATGTCATGCGTTGTTTGATCATGAACGACATTCACGACAGGCCGGATTCCATTCCGCATCTGGTGCAGTTGAATGGCGCCGATCCCTATGATTTTGTGTTCTTCAACGGCGATATCTTCGATTACCAAACCAATGAACAGCAGATAGTAGATCATATGCTGCAACCCTGCATCAGCAGTTTCGCCAGTGAAAAACCATTTATGTATGTACGGGGCAATCATGAAACACGGGGAAAGTATAGCCGCGATCTGCATCATTATTTTACCAATCCGCAAAGCAGCCAGTATTATAGCTTCACCTGGGGACCGGTACATTTCACCGTGCTCGATACCGGTGAAGATAAAACAGATGATACCCCCGTATATGCGGGCATTGTTGATTTTGACGCTTATCGTATGGAACAGCAGGTATGGCTGGAAGAAGTGATGCAAAGCAAGGCGTTCAGGAAAGCCGAATTTAAAGTGGTGCTGATGCATATTCCGCCATTTTATTCGGGCGACTGGCATGGCACCATGCATTGCCGCGAGTTGTTCAACCCCGTATTCAACAAATACCACGTTGATATGGTCATTAGCGGGCATACACATAAACATGGCATACATCCGCCGGTAAAAGAACAACATCATTATCCCATTATAATTGGCGGCGGCCCCAGGGACGGGCAGCGTACGCTGATAAAACTACAGGCCGATGCCGCCAACCTGCGGCTAACCATGCTGAGTGATAGCGGGAAGGAAGTGGGAAATTATATAGTGGCGAAATAAAAACCGCGAGAGCGGTCAGTAGTGGCACACTCCGAAGGGTGCTACTACTGTTTAAAATTTCGGACATAACATTTTATACTCACTACTATTGTCGCGTTGCAGGAACCCGATATAACAGAGCGATAGTTCGAACCCGCCCCGGCCCATACTGGCTGTTTTTAACGGCGATACGTTTACATCATAACTCAAAGCGGTTGACAGGTGGCCCCATTCAATTTTCACTACAGGCACCAGCGCATCTTTCCACCGCAGGAACAAACCGCCGCTTAACGTATAGGTGGGATTGTTATCGATATCATAGCCAAGTTTGTGCGAATACAATACACCGCCGATGGTTTCATTATAGCTTCCCTGCACGGAGTGGTCGGCCTGTAAGGTAATGGCCGATTCATCATCGAGCGACCATTTTACGCCGATAGAACCAACGTACTTGGGGCTAAGCTCGATGCTCCTGTTGCGATAGAACGAATTTTTAGGCCGGTTCAAATGGTGATAGGCCCCGCCAATGAACATACTGTTTCGCTCGTCGGTACCAAAAGTAGTATTGAAGCTCATGCCCACGCTGGCATCCCAGGTGCTGTAGTTGGGCGATAACATATTTTCGCCGGTAGGCAATGTTGGGTCAAATGCACCTCCGTTATACTGGTTATCGGTGGTGATCTTGGTTATATCGATGCTTTTGCGGATCAGTCCACCCATAAAACCCAGCGACAGGTACATGGTTTTGTCGTTGCTCAGCGATTTGTGATAATTGAGCGCTGGCAGAATATGCGTGGTGGTCAACCCTACGGTGCCTGCTTTATCGAACACGGCCTGAATGCCGGTGGTAATAAAATCGTTACCTGCGCCTACGGGCATTTTGTATTCTGCATTCAGTGAGCCGGTCCTGTATGCATTGGTGATGCTGTTCCATTGATCGCGGTATACGCCCTGAATGCGATAGTCGCCGGTATAAATGCCTGCCAGTGACGGATTGCGTAACAGGGGCGCTTCGAAGAACTGCGAAAAATGGATATCCTGCCCTGTTGCGGTCAGCAGCGAAAGCGATAATATAAAGCCGGCAAAAGAACGTTTAAAACTATGGCCGGTGATCATGTACGTTTCTTTTTAGGTAATTAATTACTTTAACAACTTTCAACCGGGTACGATTAACGCACCAGCGCCACATTGCCTTTTACCGGAACGATGGCGGCGTTTTCACAAACAAACTCTATGATATAAACGTATACATCGGCGCTGGCGGGTTTGCCTTTGTAATTTCCATCCCAGCCGCCACCGGGTGTACGGTCGTTGGCAACGAAATTCATTCTTTCATATACCATTTCGCCCCAGCGGTTGAAAATGCGCATACTGTTTACCCGGGTTATGCCAACACCTCGTGGCGCAAAAATATCGTTCACCCCATCACCGTTGGGCGAGAAGGTATTCGGTAAAAAATAATTCAGCCCGTTACAAACCGTTGTTACTGTTACATTGGCTGTATTGGTGCAGCCGTACTGGTCTGCAACAGTAACCGTGTACGTAGTCGTTAGCTTCGGGTTGGCAAAAGGCGTAGGGCAATCGGTACAGCTCAGGTTTTTCGCTGGTGTCCAGTTGTAGCTGATCACTTCAGGCCCGTAGGTGACCGGTAAATTGACCCCGGTGGTTACCGGTATCACCGGCTGTTCATTAACCGTGATCTGTGGTGTTTCAGGTACAAATACACTCGTGTAGGCAGTGTCTGTACAACCCAGCAGGTTGGTGGCCTGCAGCGATATGGGATAAGTGCCGCTGTTTTTAAAGTTCAGCGATATATTGGGTTGGTTGCTGTTTGAAGGCGTCCACTTCCAGGTAATGCCTGTGTCGGGTACAGCCAGCATGCCCTGCAGGTTCAGCGTTTCATTCAGGCAGCCAATGCTGTCGCCCACGATAGAAGGATCGGGTGTACGGTACACCCTGATGGTATCGGTAATCGTTTTCGAACACCCCTGTTGGGTAGTTACCGATTGTGAAGCCAGGTACAGGCCTGGTTGCTGATAATTGTGAGAGGGGTCCGTTACAGATGTCGTAGGTGAGCCATCGCCAAAATCCCAGGTTCGGGCAACAACCGGATCGTTACCAATGGTATAATTGGTAAAGTAAACAATGCCGGAGTCGCAGAATTTTTTCCGGTCGAGGCCGAAGAACGGTTCGGCGCCTATCACCTTTACCTGGGGACCGCCAACATTTGCCAAACATCCCTGATTGTCTGCATACGTTAAATAAGGCGAATAGAAAGCCGGTGATTTATAAAAATGCGTGTAACTGGTTGCCATGGTGGTATCCATTACGCCATCGCCAAAGTGGAAAGTATACTTCATGTTGGGGATGGTGGCCAGCGAAAAATTAACCGTTAGTTCGTTACAGGCATCGAGGGGGCTGTAATTGAGAGTAGTTACATTACTTGCGTTTAGCACATGTATGTTGGCGCTTACCGAATCTTTACAGCCGCCATAACCGGTAAGCACCAGCCAGGCCGTGTAATCGCCAAACGAGTTATAGAAATGCGTTGGGTCCATTAAAGAAGAAGAAGAGCCATCGCCGAAATTCCATTCCAGTTCTTCATAGTACATACCCTTGAAAGTGAATTTCGTTTCAATGGGCGGGCAAATAGTAAGTGTGTCGACAATATCGAATGCCGGCACTGGTTTCAGAGTTGTGATATAACCGTTGCGGGTCACTGAATCTTTACAGCCGCCGCGATCGGTTATTACCAGTTTCACATCGTAAGTGGCATTATTGCCGCCATAGCTGAAGATGGGGTCTTTGAGTGTTGATGTGCCGCCGTTGCCGAAATACCACTGGTAGCTCAATCCCCGGCCTGCAGATTCATCGGTAAACTGTACGTTCGATGTGGGGCAGATGGTATCATAATCTGAAGTAAAACCTGCCAGTGGTGTTGAAATAAAAATGGTGTCTGTCAACCTGTATGTATCAACGCATCCCATTGCATCATGAACTGAAAGCTGTGGATTATATGAACCGGTATCGGCATATGCATGCGTAAAAGGAGCGCTGGTGAAAGATTTGGTCTGGCCGTCGCCAAAATCGAAGACCCATTCATTTAAAGCGTTTGGCGAGGTTGAATTGTCTGTGAACGTGACGATATCATTTTTACAACCGCCAGGTGTGGCCGTAAAATTGGCAACCGGACCAATTACATTCACTACATTATTTTTTATCACTGTGTCGGTACAGCCGTTTATATCTGTAATGACCAGTCCAACGCTGTGCAGCCCGAACGTTGAAAAATTATGGGTATAGCCCCTGCCGGCCACCGTCCATGGGCCTCCATCGATCGACCATTGGTATTGAACGATGTAATTTGTATTGGTAGAAAGAATGGTAAAGTTGGCGTTCCGGCAAACAGTAGCAGGTATGGTAAAGTCGGCCAGCTCTTTAACCAGCTTCACGGTGTCGATATAGGTATGGGTGCAGGAACCATTGGTTACAGCAAGTGTTACCGGGTAAACGTTGTAGCCGGGGAAAAGGAAGGTGGGGTGTTGCTGGGTAGAAGTGCCAACCGGCGGATTGCCGGCTACCGGATTTCCGAATGTCCATGCATAAGAAACAGGCCCGTACGAAGGATCTGTTTTTGACGAATCGTTAAATACAACGTTCAGGCTGCCGCAGGTTATTGTATGCCCGAATTTTGCGATCGGTGGTTTTATATGCACCGTTTGTGTGGCGCCGGGATTGCCGCAGCGATTGTTGAATGCCGTTAATTTTACGATAAACGTGCCTGAGTCGAGATATAGATGACTGGGGTTTTGCTCTGTTGAGGTTCCGCCATCACCGAAATCCCACTCCCATTCGTCGGCCCGTGGCGGCGGCGCTGTAAGATCGGTGAATTGAATGGCGGTGGAGGCGCACGCATCTATAGGCGATATACTGAAACTGGTGTTCGGCGGCGTGCCAACTTTTACCCCACCGGCTTCCGTCGTTGTTGCCGTACAGCCGCCGGTGGTGGTGACGGTGAGTTTGATGTCGTAGGTGCCGGTGCTGTTATACGTATGAGTTGGAGTTTGCAATGTGGAAGTAGTGCCATCGCCAAATTCCCATAGCCACGATGCTATGCCATCTACTGAAGTTGCAGTGGCTGTTGGCCTGTAAGTAAAAGGAACACAACCGCCATCACGCACATTGTTGATCTTTATGGTAGGGGCTTCAATTTTAACTACCGAAGTTTTCGTAACTTTTGCCGTACAGCCGTTGGCATTGGTAAACGTACCAGTTACATTGTAAGCGCCCGTACCATTATATAAATGGGTAACCGGCGATCCGGTTCCTGTGCCGCCATCGCCAAAATCCCAATCCCATTTTGTATTGGGCACAGCCGATGCGTCCTGAAAGGTTACCGACAATGGCGGTTTACAGGCTGTATTATTGGTGGCGGTGAAATCGATTACCGGTGCCGGCTGAACATATACCTGCTTTATCGCCGAATCTTTACAGGCCGAATAGGTGTTGATGACCTTTACTGTATAATTGCCCTGCATTGTGTAAACGGTATTGTCGTTTATATTGGTCGACTGCACACCGTTGCCGAAATCCCAGAGCGTTTTTTGTGGAGCCACTGAGCCATCGTTGACAAACGATACAGGCTGGTTCTGGCACACCGTATCCGGGGCCTTAATTATGGTAGTAGGCCCTGATAGCGTTATCGGTTGGGTAATTGTGTTGGAACAACCGAATTCGCTGGTGGCGGTAAGGGTTACATTATAAGTATTGTTAGAAGTATATGTAGTAGCGGGATTTGCCTGCGTTGAATTGCTGCCATTGCCAAGGTCCCACTGAAAGGTCATATTACCAGGGCCGCTCGACTGGTTGGCAAAAGTGATATTATACGGCGGCTGGCAGGAAAGTGCCTGTTCATTGGTGAATGCTGCTTTTACCCCGGCAACGATACGAATGTAACGGCCCGCCGTTGCGGTACTTTTACAACCGGTACTGCTGGTAACAGTAAGGCTTACATTGTAAAACCCGGTATTGTTGTAAATATGTGAAGGGCTTTGTGCGGTGCTGGTGCCGCCGTCGCCAAAATCCCATTGCCACGAAACTATATTTCCCGCCGTTGAAGTACTTTGATCGCTAAACTGAATGTTTACCGGCACGCAGCCCAGGGTTTTATTTGCAGTAAACCTTGCTGCCGGCGAGGGATAAACCGTAATGTAATTGGTTTTAGTAGTACCGGTGGTGCCATCGGCGTTACGAACCACCAGCCTTACCGTATAGGTGCCCGGGTTAGAATAGGTAACGCCGGGATGTTGTACATTCGACAGGGTGCCATTTCCAAAATCCCAGTTCCAGAATTTGGGATTACCTGTTGTAAGGTCTCTAAAGGCTACATGCAATGGCGCGCAGCCTGAAGTTTTGTTAGCCGTAAATTCCGCCGTCATTGTTTGGGCAAAAACGGGTAATGACATTAAACAAAGGAACGATAAGCACAGCCATGAGGTTAAAAGCTTTCCAGGGTTTCCTATGCGGAACCGAACCGGCAGGCGCATCCGGTTACCACCAGGTGCAAGTACAAAATTACTCAAGTGCAAAACTGTTTTATGGTTATAGGCAGTATACGCCCTCAACAGCACAGAATGACCTTACTCCATGCAAACCTTATTCCCGGTAAAATGAAATCACCATGGTGATATTTTACTTACCGCAGGTTTTACACAGCACAAATGATCAGTTCTTAACCAGTTGTTGGGCAATTAGTTAATCGTGGGGTATCCGGATTTTTTGGTAGTCTGATGAATTAAATAGGATATTTAGGGTAGAAGCCTCTTCGAAGAATAAGGTGCCGGTTGACGGGAGGGGGTGATGCTAATTACCAGCAGTGTCAACTTATATTACGGTAATTATATAAGCTTCGTTGGGCTATAGCAATCCCGGTTTTACTTTTTACGTAACTTAAGTATTTTGATTCCATTGGCTGTCGTCATTTCCGCTTTAACATAATCCCAGTAACTGTCTTTGATCTTCCACAGCCCGTTTAGCTTTTTTAGCGGATCGCCCGCTGCCGGAAAATCCGAAAGTATGGTATAGTCATTGGTATTCGGCACCCAGGAACCATCGGTAGACGCGCTGCCAATAGAACCCGTTAAAGTTCCGTTTGAATTAAACTTAAACGAATAGCCAAGAAACTGGCCTGATTGATTTTGATCAGCTTCAAAGTACTGCTCCACGATCCATTCTCCATTGGTAATAGCATCCATTATCTGGTTCTGCACTTTTTTCTCAATGGCTTTTTTGCACGACACGGAGAATAACAGGGCAAGCAACCCTGTCATGATCAGAGGTTTTAGTTTATTCATACGATCAGACCACATTGGTTACAAATCTTATATTAAAATTTGTAAATATCTTTGTATTTGTCAAGTAAATAACCCGTAAAATATTCAATATTGAGGGTTTCCCCGCATATATCTTTGCACAACTCTTCGCTGGTGTAACGCCGTCCTTTTTTGTGTACTGCACTACGCAACCACTGTAATAATGGCGTTGTATTTCCTTCTTTTATAAGTCCATTTAAATTGGTAATCGACTGATTTGCAAAGTGATAGAATTGAGCGGCATAAAAACTTCCCAAACTGTAGGTTGGAAAATATCCAAAGCTGCCATGGCTCCAGTGCACATCCTGCAAACAGCCCTGTTTGTCGCCCGGTACTTTAACGCCCATTAACTGGCCATATTGCTCGTTCCAGTAGCCGGGGATGTCCTTTACGTTCATGGTGCCGCCTATCAGCAGCTTTTCCAGTTCGTACCTTATCATAATATGAAAATGATAGGTAAGCTCATCAGCCTCGGTACGTATAAGGGAAGGCTGTACTTTATTTATGCCTTTGTAGAATTGTTCAACGGTAACCTTACCCAGTTGCTGAGGGAAGTATTGCTGCAATACCGGTAACCAGCGTTCGCAAAAGGCCCGGCTGCGGCCTACATGGTTCTCCCACAGGCGCGACTGCGATTCATGAATTGTGTAAGAGGCCGGTTCGCCCAGCGGTAAACCATATTCGCTCAATGGCAGCCCCTGTTCATACAGGGCATGGCCTGCTTCATGAATACAGCTCCACACCATATTGCTCAGGTCATTTTCATCGATGCGGGTGGTAATGCGTACGTCCTGGCTGTTGAAATTGGTTGTGAAAGGATGCTCTGAAATATCCTGGCGGCCGGCGTCCATATCGTACCCCAGCTCTTTCACCACCTGTAAACCAAACTGCCATTGTTTGTCTTTATCAAAATGCTGTTGTAAAAAACTGTCATCGGCCGGCGGCAATGCGGCAATTTTACCCAGCAGCGTTTTCAACGGTTGCTGAATGGCAGAAAAAACGCCATCGAGCAACTGCACCGTGGCCCCTTTGTCATGATCATCGAGCAACGCATTATAGGGGTGTTGCGCGTAACCCAGCATATCGGCTTCCTGTTTTTTTAATTCGATCAGCCGTGCCAGGTCGTTAGAAAAAAGCGAGAAATCATTTGCTTTGCGCGCATCCATCCAGCTATGGAAACTTTTGTTCACCGCTTCGGCCAATGAACGCACGAAAGCGGAAGTGAATTTTTTCTGCTTGCTATAATCCTGCCATGTAAGTTCTACATTTCTTTTTTCTTCGGCCGACAATTTGTCGCTACTCAATAACTCCTGCAGCCGCGCGCCCAGTTTTTCATCGGTAAAATATTTATGGGCAATTTCCGAAAGGGTGGCGATCTGCTGACCCCTAACCGGAGCGCCTTTCGGCGGTAAATAGGTTTCCTGGTCCCACTGCAGTACCGCCGAAGCATAACGCAGATCGGCGATCGTTTGCATTTCCTTTACATATTCTTCGTATAATGATTTGCTGGCTGTATTTGTCATACCCGGTGTATTTAATGGTAATTACAGGCTGCGAAAGTCGGTAAATTATAGGGAAAACCCAATTAGTTACCGGTTACCGGCTGCCGGCTTGGATTTCAGGCGGCGCAAAGTCGGAAAAAATCTGAATTGCCGCGAGGCCATTCACGATTCGATTTACGATTGCCGTTTCCCGAACATGGCCCTTATTCAAATACATTTACACCTGATGATAAAACTATTAACACCTGTGAAAAACTGTTTTATTGATTATTTCACATGCGTACTACTTTCGTGTTGGTTCTTACAAATATTTGTGACGGTGCTGACTGAATGACATCTTTTCACATTCAGTTGGCTTAAAAGGGAACCGTGTGTAAATCACGGGCTGACGGGCAACTGTAAGTTGGGTGAATGGTAGGCATCAATTCACGGTTTATCCTATCCATTCACTATGCTGATACTACAATAACCACTGCCAGTAGCAGGTGAAAGCCACATTGGCGGGAAGGTGCGCAGCAATCAACAAGCCAGGAGACCTGCCGTAACGAAACTATGTTTGGAACTTTCCCGATAAGGTACCGGCAAATGATTGATGCTTCCCCTTCTTTCTACGTGAAGTCATTGGAGTTGTTATCTGTTGTCGTGCCGCATTATTAAACATTCTAACATCATTTATGCAGTACGAAAATGAAGTGTTGTTGCAGGAGAACAAAGACCGTTTTGTAATTCTTCCAATCAAATATCCACGCATCTGGGAAATGTATAAACAGCATGAGGCCAGTTTCTGGACCGCAGAAGAGATCGATCTCAGCGGCGACCTGAAAGACTGGGGTAACCTCAATGACGGCGAGCGTCATTTTATTTCCCATGTACTGGCATTCTTTGCCGCCAGCGATGGCATCGTGAACGAGAACCTGGCTGTGAACTTCATGAGCGAAGTACAGTTGCCCGAAGCGCGTTGTTTTTATGGTTTTCAGATCATGATGGAGAATATTCACTCCGAAACCTATGCATTGCTGATTGATACATACGTAAAAGATCCCAATGAAAAAGACAGGTTGTTCCACGCCATCGATACGGTACCTGCCGTAAAGAAAAAAGCAGAGTGGGCATTGCGCTGGATTGAACAGGGGAACTTCGCCGAACGTCTGGTAGCCTTTGCTGCAGTTGAAGGTATTTTCTTCAGCGGCAGCTTTTGCTCTATATTCTGGTTGAAGAAAAGAGGCCTTATGCCGGGGCTTACGTTCAGCAATGAACTTATCAGCCGCGACGAAGGTTTGCATTGCGAATTCGCCTGTTTGTTATACGGCATGCTGAACAGTAAATTATCGCAGGAGCAGGTGTATGATATTATCGGCGACGCCGTGCGCATTGAAAAAGAATTCATCACCGAAGCGCTGCCGGTTGATCTTATTGGTATGAATGCCCGGTTGATGCAACAGTATATTGAGTTCGTGGCCGACAGATGGTTGAGCGAACTGGGCTATCCCAAAATGTTCAACGCAGCCAATCCGTTCGACTTTATGGAAATGATCTCGCTGCAGGGCAAAACCAATTTCTTTGAAAAGCGCGTAGGCGATTACCGCAAGGCAGGTGTAAATACCAGCAAGGAATCGCAGCAGTTTTCGCTCGATGAAGACTTTTAGAGATTTATGATTTTGAGATTTAAGCGCAAATCTCCAAATCTCCAAATCCCTAAATCAAAAATTCAACTTGATAGCACAATAAAACCCCAATAGCATGAACGTAATAAAAAGGAATGGGAAAAAAGAAACGGTAAAATTCGATAAGATAACGGCGCGCATCCAGAAACTGTCGTACGGCCTGAGCCCGCTGGTTGATGTAATAGAAGTGACGAAAAAAGTGATAGAGGGTATCTATGATGGGGTTACTACCAGTGAACTGGATAGCCTGGCTGCAGAAACAGCGGCCTCATTGACAACCAAACATCCCGACTATGCCCTGCTGGCTTCACGCATAGCCGTAAGCAACCTGCATAAGAATGCCGAGAAATCGTTCTCGGCCACCATGCGCAAACTGTATAATTATACCGATTCAGCTACCGGCCGTAGAATGCCGCTGCTGGCCGATGATGTAATGGAGATCATAGAGGCCAATGCCGAGTTGCTCGACAGCTCTATCATCTATGACCGCGATTTCGGGTTCGATTATTTCGGGTTTAAAACTCTGGAGAAATCGTACCTGTTACGCATCGACGGAAAAGTGGCTGAACGTCCACAGCATATGTATATGCGGGTTGCTGTAGGCATCCATAAAGAAGATATTGCCAACGCCATCAGAACGTATAATTTAATGAGCGAGCGTTGGTTCACCCATGCCACGCCTACCTTGTTCAATGCCGGTACGCCAAAACCGCAAATGTCGTCGTGCTTCCTGCTCACCATGAAAGACGACAGCATCGATGGTATTTACGATACCCTTAAACAAACCGCCAAGATCTCGCAAAGCGCGGGTGGAATTGGTTTGTCAATTCATAATGTGCGCGCCACCGGTAGCTATATCGGCGGCACCAATGGTACCAGCAACGGCATCATACCCATGCTGCGCGTATTTAACGATACCGCCCGTTACGTTGACCAGGGCGGCGGCAAACGCAAAGGCGCTTTTGCCATTTACCTTGAACCCTGGCATGCCGACATAGAAGGGTTTCTCGATCTGCGCAAGAACCATGGTAAAGAAGAGTTGCGTGCCCGCGACCTGTTCTATGCCCTGTGGATAAGCGATCTGTTTATGAAACGCGTTGAGCAAAATGGCGACTGGAGCCTGTTCTGCCCTCATGAAGCGCCCGGTTTGGGCGATACGTTCGGCGATGAATTCGAAGCGCTGTACCATCGTTATGAGCAGGAAGGCCGCGCCCGCAAGGTGATCAAAGCGCAGGACCTGTGGTTTGCCATCCTTGAAGCGCAAATTGAAACCGGCACCCCTTACATGCTGTACAAAGACGCGGCCAACAGGAAGAGCAATCAGCAGAACCTCGGAACGATCAGAAGCAGTAACCTGTGTACAGAGATCCTGGAATACACCAGCCCCGATGAAGTAGCCGTTTGTAACCTGGCCTCACTGGCATTGCCCCGTTATGTAAATGATGGAAAATTCGATTTCGAAAAATTATACGAGGTTACGTACCATGTAACCCGCAACCTCAATCGCATTATAGATCATAACTATTATCCCATCGAGGAAGCAAAACGTTCGAACCTGCGCCATCGTCCAATAGGGCTGGGTGTGCAGGGGCTGGCCGACGTATTTATTCTGTTACGTTTGCCATTCGAAAGCGACCTGGCGAAGATGCTGAACAAAAACATCTTCGAAACCATCTACTTCGCGGCCATGACAGCCAGCAAGGATATGGCTATTGAACAGGGTGCGTATGAAACATTTGCCGGTTCCCCGTTATCGAAAGGCCAGTTCCAGTTCGATCTGTGGAATGTAGCCCCTTCAAACCGGTACAATTGGGATGCTTTACGCCAGGAAGTAATAAAACATGGCGTACGCAACTCATTGCTGGTAGCGCCCATGCCAACCGCTTCAACTTCACAGATCCTGGGCAATAACGAATGCTTCGAGCCATATACTTCTAATATATATGTGCGCAGGGTATTGAGCGGTGAGTTTATTATCGTAAACAAACACCTGCTGAAAGACCTGGTGCAACTGGGCCTTTGGAACGATACCATGAAGAATAAGATCATTGCGGCCAACGGTTCCATTCAGCACATCAATGAAATTCCCGCTGAGATCAAAGCGTTGTACAAAACCGTATGGGAAATAAAACAACGACATTTGATCGATATGGCAGCCGACCGCGGCGCTTTTATCTGTCAGTCGCAATCGCTGAACCTGTTTGTCGACAGTCCCACCGTTGCCAAACTTACCTCTATGCACTTCTATGCATGGAAACAGGGATTGAAAACCGGCATGTATTACCTGCGTACGCAGGCGGCGGCCCAGGCTGTACAATTCACGGTTGAAAAACAGGGCAGCCGTCAAATGGAGCCCGTTATGCCTAAAACAGCCGATGTAACAACAGACGACGGCCTCAATGGCGGCAGCTGCAGTATGGAAGACGGTTGCGTTACCTGCAGTGCTTAACAAAATAGTGGATTAAAATCCTATATACAATGTGTGAGCCTCCTTTGAACGGGAGGCTTTTTTTTTGTTTGTGGTTTATGGTTTGTTGTTTATGGTTGTTTAGGTTCAGTATTTCCTGTAAGTTTTTGGCCTCGCTATTGAATGCCTGAGTTTTGTAGGGAACAACAGGGTTAAAGAACAAAAAACTATAAACTATAAACCATAAACTTATTCCTTATCTTTGCCCTTCGAAGTTCTTTACTTTAACATTTGTTTTCAGGTTATTCCGGCCACAACCGGAGTATTAAAAAGGAACCGTGTGCAAATCACGGGCTGTCGCGCAACTGTATGTTGTAGTGAGTGGTCACAACCTCACATGCTGCATAACAAGCCACTATATCCGCCACAAGGTATGGGAAGGCTATGCAGTAATACAACAAGCCAGGATACTTGCCTGAAAACGGAGACGAATGCTTTCGCGGTCAAAAGCAGCAGTCAGGGACAGTTAAATCACCTCACTTTGTAACTGTTTCTCTCTAACACTTTTTCACGAAAGCATACACATTAAACGTAAAGACATTAATACTATTCATTAATGTTTCACAAAATGTTTTATGCGTATGCTAACACACAATCCTGGGTTCCCCCGTATTGGGGCACAACGCCAATTGAAAAAAGCCTGTGAACAGTACTGGGCGGGTACTATCAGCAGGACCGATCTGTTTCTCACCGCTAAAAAGATCAGGGAAGAGAACTGGTTATTGCAAAAACAGGCCGGTATTGATCTGATACCCTGTAATGACTTTGCGTTTTACGACCAGGTGCTCGATGCGTCGTTGCTGTTCGGCGCGGTACCATCACGCTATACACCTGTGGCAACAGACATCAAGGACAATACGGAGATCGATCTGTATTTTGCCATGGCCCGCGGGTATCAGCAAAACGGCCTCGATATAACGGCCATGGAAATGACCAAATGGTTCGATACCAATTACCATTACATTGTACCTGAGTTCACCGCTGCCCAGCAATTCCGTCTTATCTCCGATAAACTGTTCAACGAATTCAACGAATGTAAACGCGTAACGGGAACTACCCCAAAGCCCGTACTGATTGGGCCCGTAACCTATCTGTTGCTGGGTAAGGAAAAACAAAACGACAATGGCGAAAAGTTCGACCGGATCGACCTGTTGAAAAAACTAATGCCGGTTTATATCGATGTGCTGAAAAGGCTGGAAGATGCCGGCGCCGTATGGGTGCAGATAGATGAGCCCTTCCTGGTAACCGGTCTTACCGAAAAACAAAAAGAAGCGTATAGGTATGCCTTCAAAGAAATAAGGAACAAAACCAACCTGAAACTGTTGCTGGCAACTTATTTCGAGGGTTTGCACGAGAATACCGGTTTGGCCACCGGCCTGCCTGTTTGCGCCCTGCATCTCGACCTGGTACGTGCGCCGGAGCAGATTGATGATGTATTGAAAGCGATTCCACCCAAAATGTCTTTATCGCTGGGAGTGGTCGATGGCCGCAACATCTGGAAGAACGATTACAGCAGATCCCTTGCGCTGATTGAAAAGGCAAAGGCGGTTATTGGGGAAGACCGGATCATGCTGGCGCCTTCCTGCTCGTTACTGCATTCTCCCGTTGATCTCGACGGCGAAACGAATATCGATGCGGAGATCAAAAACTGGATGGCATTTGCCAAACAAAAACTGGGCGAGGTAAACGACCTGAAGCAGATAATGGCCGGTAACAATGAGTTGCTGAAAATAAATAAACAGGCTATTGAAAGCCGCCGTAATTCAACCCGCATTCATAAACAGGTAGTGAAAGACCGGGTTGCCGGTATTAAAGAGGCAGACGCAAAACGCAACAGTGAATTTCCGGTACGCCAGCGTATACAACAGTTGCGGTTCAATTTACCGCTGTTTCCCACTACAACCATTGGTTCCTTCCCGCAAACCGATGAGATCCGCCAGTTGCGCGCCAAACTCAAAAAAGGAGCGCTTACACAAAAGCAATACGAAGAAGATATCGAGGAAGCAACTGTTTCGGCCATCAGGGTGCAGGAAGAGATCGGGCTCGATGTATTGGTGCATGGGGAGTTCGAGCGCAACGATATGGTGGAATATTTTGGCGAACAGCTCGATGGTTTTCTTTTTACCAAAAATGGCTGGGTGCAGAGCTATGGCAGCCGTTGTGTAAAACCGCCGGTTATTGCAGGCGATGTGAGCAGGCCCGGCGATATGACGGTAAAGTGGAGCGTATTTGCGCAGGCCCAAACCAGTAAGTTGATGAAGGGAATGCTTACCGGGCCGGTTACCATTCTGCAATGGTCGTTCGTACGTGACGATCAGCCGCGCTGGCAAACCGCCTTCCAGATCGCCCTGGCCATTCGCGATGAAGTGGTGGCACTGGAAAAGGCCGGCATTAAAGTGATACAGATAGATGAACCTGCCATCCGCGAAGGATTGCCTTTAAGAAAAGCAGATGGGCCGGCATATCTCGAATGGGCGGTAAAGGCATTTCGTTTATCGGCCAGCGGGGTACGGGATGAAACGCAAATACATACGCATATGTGTTATAGCGAATTCAATGATATTATGGAGCACATTGCCCATATGGATGCCGATGTGATCACCATTGAAACAAGCCGTTCGCAAATGGAACTGCTCGAAGCGTTTGCAAAGTTCAAATACCCCAATGAGATCGGGCCCGGTGTTTATGACATTCATTCGCCACGGGTGCCAACGGTAGAAGAAATGGTGCAGTTGCTTGAAAAAGCGGCGGCCCTGTTACCGGTGCAAAACCTGTGGGTGAACCCTGACTGTGGTTTGAAAACCCGTCGCTGGACGGAAACCATTGCCGCACTGAAGAACATGGTGCAGGCAGCGGAGAAGGCGAGGGAGAAGGTTGAACAACCGGCCCTGGTTTAAGTATAGCTTTTTACGATACAGTTTCAGTTACCGGTTACCGGGTTCCTGATTACAAGGTGTGCCACAGTTACCCTTTCGCGGCCAACGAACCGTGGCACACCTCCGTTGTAACCGGTAACTATTTTATCATTCACATAACATACATAAAAGGTAAAAATGACGATAGAAGAGAAAATCAGTCAATCAGAAACGCGCATCTTTAAAGCGGTATTTCCCAACACTACGAATCACTACGATACCTTATTTGGCGGCACCGCCATGGCGTTGATGGATGAAGTGGCGTTCATTTGCGCTACCCGTTTTGCCCGGAAAAGAATGGTAACGGTATCATCCGATAAGATCGATTTCACCCGGCCCATTCCCGCAGGAACGATCATTGAACTCATCGGCAGGGTAATACATACCGGCAGAACCAGTGTTCGGGTGCTGGTGGAAATATATATAGAAGAAATGTATTCTTTCGACCGGGAAAAAGCGATCAGCGGCAGTTTTACGCTGGTGGCAGTGGATGATAATAAACGTCCTGTGCCTATTTTATAGCAGGGTTTCGGGGTTGCAGATCAAAAAATGCCAATATGAAGGTTTCTTTAACAATTCATAGACAAAATTTTATCAATTTTAAGCTATGAAAGCCATTAATTTGTTAAAAGTTAAATTGCCCCATGAATTGCACCCGATTATATAGATCCCTGATTGCTTTGGCTTTGATCTTTACCGGTTTAGGAGCCGGCTATGCTCAACAGATCGATTCAATGGTGAATGTGTACGGAGAAAAATATCCGCAGGAGAAAATATATGTACACTTCGACAAACCTGCTTACAATACAGGTGAAACCATCTGGTTCAAATCGTATTTATTTGCCGGCATCATGCCATCGCCCATCAGCAGGAATTTTTATGCTGAGATCCTCGACCAGTCGGGCAAAGTATTGCAACAAAAGGTATTGCCGATCTATGAAGGTTCATCTGCCGGCCATTTTGATCTGCCGGCCAATTTACCGCCCACTATCGTTTTCAGGGCCTATACCAGTTGGATGCTGAATTTCGATACTACTTTTCTTTTCAGTAAAACCATTCGCATATTAAATAAAACGGTACCGGTAGCGCCGCCGGGCGCTACTGCTGCCAAACAACCGGCAGGAAGCAAACAGGGCGGAGCCGCGGCCGGCAGCATTCCCGCAGCGGTTTCATTGCGTTTCTTCCCGGAAGGCGGCGATCTGGTAACCGGTATTGAATCGGTAGTTGCAGTAAAGATTACCGATCTGTATGGTTTGCCGGTAAATGCAGAAGGCGTAATCAAAGATGCTTCAGGCGCTGCCGCAGCCGTCTTTACCACTACACACGATGGCATGGGCCGGTTTACTATTGAGCCAAAAGCCGGTAAAACCTATTATGCCGAATGGACCGATGAAAAAAAGCAAACCCATAAAACGCCATTGCCCGTAGCCAAAGCAACAGGAGTTGTATTGCAGTGCGCACCTACCGGCAACCGGCAGGCGTTTATCATAAAACGTTCGCAGGAGTCGCCAGAGAATTTAAAGACCTTGTACCTGCTGGGTTATTTCAATTCGCAGGTGGTATATAAAGCGCGGTTGAACCTGGCGCAAAACTTTATGGTAAGCGGGTCAATACCGCTCGAAGGAATTCCTACCGGCATCATGCAAATGACACTGTTCGATGCCAACTGGAATCCGCTGGCCGAACGGATAAGTTTTGTGAACAAGGAAGATTATTTCTTTACCACCAAAGTGGTGCCGGTTGCCAAGAGCACCGAGCGAAGAGCTAAGAATACACTGGTGATCGATGTGCCCGATACGCTGAAAACAAACCTGAGCATTGCCATTACCGATGCAGGGTTGACAAAGGCCGATCCCGATGCCGATAACATTGTATCGCATTTGTTGTTGAGCGGCGATCTGCGTGGCTATATACATAATCCTTATTATTACTTTACCGGTAACGATGATACCGTTCGCGCCCACCTCGACCTGGTTATGCTTACCAATGGCTGGCGCAGGTTCAAATGGGATGAACTGGCTGCCGGTAAACTGCCTGTCATAAAATTCCCGCGTGAGAACTACCTTGCGCTCAATGCTACCTTAACCGGCGTATTACCGAGCCAGGTGCCGAAGAATACGCAGATCAATGTTTTTCTGCAGGCAAAGGATTCTTCGCGGCAGTTGTTCTTCCTGGCAATAGATTCAACCGGGAAGTTTAAACAGGACGGACTGGTGTTCTTTGATACGGTATCGGTCTTTTACCAGTTCAATAACAGCAAGCACCTCGCCAATAAAGCCATTGTTAACTTTACCAATGGTACGCTAAAGGCCCCTGCCATTATTAAACCCGATACTGCCTGGCGCGTGCCCATGCCACTTGATACGAGCCTGCTGAACAGGGGTAAATATTTTGCGAGTGAAGCGGAACGGTTGAAGCCTGAACTGGAGAAGAAAGTAAAAGTGCTGGAAACCGTTACGGTAAAGGCCAGGCAAAAGACGAAACAGCAGCAGATGGACGAGCGGTATACCAGTGGTTTGTTCTCGGGCGGCGATGCCACTACCTTCGATCTTACCGACGATGTGTCGGCCATGGGCGCCATGAACATCTTCAGTTATCTGCAGGGCCGGGTGGCTGGCTTGCAGATCAATACCGGTGGCGGCGGATCGCAGTTGCAATGGCGCGGGGCCACACCTTCCCTGTTCCTGAACGAAATGCCGGTTGATGTAAGTGCCATCGAGAACATACCGGTCACTGATATTGCGTATGTAAAAGCATTCCGTCCGCCATTCTTTGGCGCAATGGGTGGCGGCGCCGGCGGCGCAATTGCCATCTACACGAAGAAAGGGGGAGATGTTAGTTCTTCAACGACCAATGTGGGCGGCCTCGATAAAAGCAGGCTTACCGGATATGCGTTGCCAAAGGAATTCTATTCACCCGATTACAGCAGGGAATCGGCACAGAACGAGCTGCCCGATATCCGCACCACCATTTATTGGGCGCCCTACCTGTTAACCGATAAGAACAATCATAAAATAACGCTGAACTTCTATAATAACGATGTGTCGAAACGTTTACGCATCATTCTCGAAGGAATGAACGAAGACGGTCAGCTGACGAGAGTGGAGAAGATTATTGATTAAAGTTATTTCTTTGTAGAGTTATTGAGGCCCCATATTCATTGGGGCTTTTTTGTTTTTATGGAAAGGCATAAAGGCAACGAGGCAAACAGGCAACGAGTGTAAAGGCAAAAGGCCCGATAAAAATTATATTTACGTTTAATATAATGCTTTGGGCTTGCATGTTAATCAATACGATAACTGCAATTCTGTATTCCTCGTTGCCTTGCTGCCTTTATGCCTTGTTGCCTGCTTTCTTGGTATGACAGACTTAATTTTTAAGTATAGTGATCGTCTTATTCGGGTCATGCCCTTTGATCGACGTAGAATCAGCCGGCGGCTCGGGTAGTTTATAGTTGTACGTTACCACAAAACGGGAGTAGATCTTCATCATGGGCGACTTAAATTGAAATCCATCGCCTTTATCGGGGATGACGGTGCCCGTAAGCATCAGCGTATCGCCATTCTGCGGTTCAATTTCAAGGTTAATGGTATACGACACTTTGGGATCGGGCTTTTTCAATTCAAGATCATAAAAAGAATGATTGCCATAAGCGAGGAAGAGGGTGAGGTTCGACCAGGCTTTGTTCATGGTATCTTCAGATACACCATTCAGCACCTGTTTCAACGGCGTTGAATCCGACTGCATCCACACACTATCGAGGTGCATCACTTCTTTGGGATCATCGGCAAGGTAAACTTTCATTTTACTGATAATTGAATCGGGTGTATTCTTGAACACGATGGTATCGTGACTGGCCGCTTTTGGTTTACGAGAAAACCAAAAGTACATACCGGTACCGGCAGCGACCATGATCAATAAGATTATCCAGGTTCCCCGCATAGTTAAGTAGTAGTTGGTGACAATAATTCATTAAAGTAACAATAACCTTGCAATTAGCATGCCTTGATGTCATAATTATATTTTGATAACACGATGAATGAGGTTGTATTATTAGTTATTGCTGCAATCCCCGTTGGCTTTCTCAACCTGCCCCTATGAAGGGGGTCGTTTCACGTTTTAACCGCCTATCAGTTATCTTTGGCTACAATCATAATGATTATGAAACGTCCGTGGCAAAATTTTGATAATAATGCCACTGGCATCCGCCAGCCGGCGGATTGCTGATGGTAAGGTCCATTTGGCCGGAAAACAATAAATATTTTCACATGAAAATTGCCGATATCATTGCCTTGCTTGAATCCATTGCCCCGCCTTCATTACAGGAAAGTTATGATAATGCCGGCCTGCTTACCGGCAATGCCGGCTGGGCCTGCACCGGTGCATTGTGTACGTTGGATGCTACGGAAGAAATAGTGAATGAGGCCATACAACTGGGCTGTAACCTGGTGGTAGCCCATCACCCCATCATCTTTGGCGGATTAAAAAAGATAACGGGCCGCAATTATGTAGAAAAGACCATAATAACCGCCATAAAAAATGATATAGCGATTTATGCTATTCATACCAATCTCGACAATGTAATAGCCGGGGTGAACGGTATGATGGCCGATAAACTGGGACTGGTAAACCGGAAGATCCTGTCGCCCAAAGAGGCTACGCTGAAAAAGCTGTTCACCTTTGTGCCGGTTGAACAGGCAGAGCAGGTGCGGACCGCATTGTTTGAAGCCGGCGCCGGGCATATAGGTAATTATAATGAATGCAGTTTTGGGGTAGAAGGCACCGGTACCTTTAAAGGAGAAGAAGGCACCAATCCTTTTGTGGGCCGGCCGGGGGAGCGGCATTATGAACAGGAATTGAAAATAGAGGTCATTTTTCCGGGTTACCTGCAAGCGGCCCTTATCAGGGCCTTGCGCACCGCCCATCCGTATGAAGAAGTGGCCTATGATATTGTAGATGTGGCCAATACCCATCCCGGCATAGGGGCAGGACTGGTAGGCGAACTGCCCCATGCGGTGGCGGAAACGGCTTTTTTAAAACAATTAAAACAGGCTTTTGGGTGTCAGGTGATCAGGCATACCGCCTTGCGGGGCAAACCGGTGCGGAAGATAGCCCTTTGCGGTGGTGCAGGTAGTTTCCTGGTTTCCAAGGCATTAGGCGCCGGGGCCGATATTTATATCACCGGCGATATGAAATACCACGAGTTTTTTGACGCCAACGGCCGGCTTATAATTGCTGATATCGGGCATTTCGAAAGTGAGCAATTTACCATAGATTTACTGGCTGGGATTTTGCAGGAAAAATTTCCTACCTTTGCCGTCCTTAAAACGGCTTTAAAAACCAATCCTGTGCATTATTTTGTTGATTAAGGAACAGGACGCTGAAGGGTGCGATCCGCTAAAAGCAGGACCAGCGCAACAAAATAGCAGCATCGGGGATGGGAAGCCGGGGACAGAAAAAACCCGTCAAAAGGGTCGAAGGGCGGGTATAAACAACAAACTATTAATCTCTTTATGGCTAACGTTAAAGACTACTCTGTAGAAGAAAAATTAAGCTCACTCGTTGCATTGCAGAAGATTGAATCGAAGATCGACGAGATACAGATATTGAAAGGGGAGTTGCCGATGGAAGTGAGCGACCTGGAAGATGAAATTCAGGGGTTACATGCCCGCCAGGTTCGTATTGAGGAAGAGATCAACGGAATTCAGGAGTTCATCAACCAAAAGAAAAATCTGATCAAGGAATCTGAAGCCCTGATCAAGAAATACGAAAAGCAAAGCGAGAACGTAAAGAACAGCCGCGAGTTCGAGGCCATCAATAAAGAGATAGAGATGCAGCAGCTGGAGATCAAACTGGCTGAGAAGCACATTCGCGATGCAAACGAAGAGATTGCCGAGAAAGTGGTAGTCCTCGATAAAGCCAAAAAGAACATCGCTACCAAAGAAGGCGTGTTGAGCACCAAAAAAGGTGAGCTCGAAAAGATCATCGCTACAAACGAAAAAGAAGAAAAAGCATACAACAAACAGGCTTCTGAAGCCCGCGAAAAAGTAGAAGAGCGCCTGTTGCTTTCTTACGATCGCATTCGCAAGAACTACCGTAACGGTTTGGGTGTTGTACCGGTTGAGCGTGATGCCTGCGGTGGTTGCTTCAACGCCATCCCGCCTCAGCGTCAGAGCGAGATCCGTCAACGTAAAAAGATCATCGTTTGCGAAAACTGTGGTCGTATCCTGGTTGACCGCGATCTGTTCGATACCGTAGATGTAGTAAAATAACAAATGCATTCAAGATACTGAAGCCCCGTCCGCCAGCTGGCGGACGGGGCTTTTTTTATGGGGCTCCATGCAATAAAATATGGAATGTACGAAATGAGTGAGCCGTTCGCTGTTTGCCGATTCACGTATATTGCACCCATGAATCGGCTATGGCCAACCTGGTTGGCGCTTTTACTGGTTTTACTGTATGCGCCCGCCCGGGCTGAAAAAGTGTTTGATTTCAACGACCGGTGCCGCCAGGCCTATCACGAGATCATTCAGTTAAAATTGAATGCCGGCCAGCAGCTGCTGAATGCCGAAAAAGCACAGCAGCCCGATAATCTCATCCCATATTTCCTCGAGAACTATATCGATTTCTTCACGCTGTTCTTCAACGAGGACCCCGAAGAATATAAAAAGCGGCTGCCCAATCGCGAAACCCGGCTCGATAAAATGGAAGAAGGCCCGAAGAATTCGCCTTTCCTGTTATTTACCCGTTCAGTTATACATTTTCAGTGGGCGGCCGTGCGTATTAAGTTTGGCAATAACTGGGATGCAGGATGGGAGTTCCGCCGTTCCTTCCTGCAAATAAAAAACAACCTGCAGTCGTTCCCCGGCTTTACGCCCAACCTTTTATATGCCGGCGCCATGCAGGTAGCGGCAGGCACCATTCCCGATGGCTATAAATGGCTCAGCAACCTGCTCGGCATCAATGGCAGCATAAAAAAGGGAATGAACCGTATGAACGTCTTTTTGCGGGGAACCGATGAATGGTCGGTACTGTTTCATGAGGAAGCGGTTTTTTATTATTGTTACCTGAAATTTTATATAGAAAACGATAAACCCGGCGTTTTTCAGTTTATTGAAAAACAACGGCTCGATGTGGTGAACCATCACCTGTTCGCGTATCTGGCCGCCAATTTGAACCTCAATAACCAGCAGTCGGAAAAAGCGGAGCAGATCATTACGGCGAAGAACAACAGCGCTGCCTATATGTTTACACCCGTATGGGATATGGAAATGGGTTATGCCAAAGTGCATCACCTCGACCCCGCCGCGGCTTTTTATCTGGAACGCTTTATTGCCACGTTCAAAGGCAAATTTTATGTAAAGGATGTGTTGCAGAAATTGAGCTGGCATTATTACCTGCAGGGCGATGAGGCCAAAGCCAAAGCCTGCCGGCAAAAGGTGCTTAAAAGCGGCAGCACTTTTTCTGAGGCCGACAAACAGGCGCAAAAGGAAGCAAGCAGCAGCCAATGGCCCAATAAATTATTATTACAGGCGCGGTTGCTGAACGATGGCGGTTATTACCGGCAGGCGCTGGCGCTGTTACACGGAAAGAACACCGGCAGTTTTGCATTGCCTGAAGAAAAACTGGAGTTTGCCTACAGGGCCGGCCGGTTATACGACGATATAGGCAATGACAGTGTGGCCATTCTTTTTTACAAACAGGCCATTGACCTGGGCAAAAACCGTAAGGAACATTTTGCGGCCAGGGCCGCCCTGCAAACCGGTTATATCTTTGAACGACGCGGCGATAAACAAACAGCCAGACAATGGTTTCAGCGCTGTCTGAACATGGATGACCATGATTTTAAAAATTCTCTCGACCAGCGGGCAAAGGCAGGGCTGGCACGTTGCAATAATGAATAGCGAATGTTGCCCCAACGCATGTTGAAGGGGATAACTACTTCGGCGTTCGGCATGTAACATTCGATATTCGATATTATATTTGTTACGCTCAAAATCGTACTGTGCTTAAAAAACTATTCATACAGAACTACGCAATCATTGACGAGATAGAGATCGATTTCTCGCAAAAGCTGAATATAATAACGGGTGAAACCGGCGCCGGTAAATCTATTTTAATGGGCGCCCTGTCGCTGATCCTCGGCGACCGGGTCGATACCTCGGTATTGCAGAGCCGCGACAGGAAATGTTATGTAGAAGGAATTTTTGTAATAGCTGAAAAGAAAGCGGTAAAAGCCTTTTTACGCGAGCAGGACCTCGATGTGGAGGAAGAACTGGTCATTCGCCGTGAAATTGGCGCCAATGGAAAGTCAAGGGCCTTTGTAAACGATACACCGGTTAACCTCGAGCAACTTCGCCGGTTAAGCGCCATGCTGGTCGACCTGCATCGCCAGTTCGATACGCTTGAACTGGGCGAAAGCGATTTTCAGCGGCAGGTGCTCGATGCACTGGCCGGCCATGCCGATGTGCTGCAACAATACCATGGCGCCTACACCCAATTGCAGCAGGCGCAGCATGCGCTCACCGCATTGCAACAACAGAAAGACCAGTTCACCAAAGAATACGATTATAATAAATTCCTGTTCGATGAGCTGCAGGATGCCGCGCTGAAAGAGAATGAACTGGAAGAAGCCGATGCAACACTTAAACTGCTCAGCAATGCCGAAGGCATAAAATCGGCCCTGAGTAAGGTTGGATATGAGTTAAGCGAAGGCGAATCGCCCATGGTGCAACAGTTGAAAACGCTTTGCAACCAGCTGAGCGCTTACAGCGATCATCATACCGCGTTGCCCGCGTTATTACAACGGTTATTATCGGCACAGATAGAATTGCAGGATATTGCCGATGAAGTAGAGCGGATCAACGACCAGGTGCAATACGACCCGCAAAAAATAGAACAACTCAACGAACGCATTTCAACCGGGTATAAACTGCTGAAGAAACACGGTGTTCATACCACGCAGGAACTGCTGGCCATACAGGAGGGGCTGGAACAAAAACTACAGGCCGTGCTGAATATCGATGAAGCTATTCAGGCCAAAGAAAAAGCGGTGCAGCAGTTGTTGCAAAAGGCAACGGAACTGGCGGCCAAACTAACGGCCAACCGCACAAAACAGGTGAAGCCCCTGCAGGATAAAGTGAACAAATTACTGGCACAGGTAGGAATGCCCAATGCCCGCTTACAGGTAGAAGTAACGCAGCTGCCCTCTTTGCAGTCAACCGGCCAGGACGATATAGAATTCCTGTTCGATGCCAATAAAAGCAACCGCTTTGAACCTATACGTAAAGTAGCGTCGGGCGGCGAATTGAGCCGTTTGATGCTGTGTATAAAGTCACTGGTGGCGCAGTCGCTCGATCTGCCCACACTCATCTTCGATGAAATTGACACCGGCATTTCGGGCGAAGCGGCCAAACAGGTGGGCGTAATTATGAAAGACCTTGCCCGTAAACGCCAGGTGTTCAGCATCACCCATCAGCCCCAGATAGCCGGTAAGGCCGATGCCCATTACTTCGTGTATAAAGACATTAAAGGCAATACCATTAAAACAAGCATCAGGCTGTTATCGCAGGACGAACGCATTACGGCCATTGCCAAAATGCTCAGTGGGGAGAAACCCACGGCAGCAGCGCTGGAGAATGCCCGGGAGATGGTGATGAATTAATGTGATAATGTGATAATGGGATAATGGGATAATGGGATAATGTGATAATGAGAAAACCCGCCGGTGTAGCGTAGGCCTTATGTGAAAAAACAGGCCGGTACATGGCATTAAAGATAATTGGCGACCTGATGAAGGAAGGGAAATGGAAATGATGTTATTTTGCCGTTTCTAATTAAAAAACAAATTCTATGGCATATAACCTGCTTAAAGGAAAAAAAGGGATCATATTCGGAGCTTTGGACGAAAAATCAATTGCGTGGAGAACGGCTTTGCGTTGTCATGAAGAAGGCGCACAACTGGTGTTGACCAATGCGCCGGTGGCTTTACGTATGGGCGAGATCAACAAACTGGCCGAAGCGGTGAATGCACCCGTTGTTGGCGCCGACGTTACCAGTATGGATGATCTGAAGAAGCTGTTTGAAGAAGCAACGAAGCATTTTGGCGGTAAGGTAGATTTCATTCTGCATTCAATTGGAATGAGCCTCAACGTGCGCAAGAACAAACATTATACTGAGATCGATTATGGGTTCAACCAAAAAACCCTCGACATATCGGCTATGTCGCTGCACCGTGTGCTGCGTACAGCCTGGGAAATGGACGCAATCAGCGACTGGGGCAGTGTAGTGGCTCTTACCTATATCGCTGCACAACGCGTTTTCCCCGATTATAACGAAATGGCAGATGCGAAAGCATTGCTGGAAGGCGTTGCCCGCAATTTTGGTTATCACTATGGCGTAAAAAAGAAAGTACGTATCAACACCGTTTCACAGTCGCCTACCAAAACAACGGCAGGCAGCGGCGTAAAAGGCTTCGATGGTTTTATTTCCTATGCCGAAAAAATGAGCCCGCTGGGCAACGCCTCGGCCGATCAGTGTGCCGACTATTGCGTTACCCTGTTCAGCGATCTTACAAAAATGGTAACCATGCAGAACCTGTTCCATGATGGCGGGTTCTCCTTTACCGGCGTAACCCAGGCGGTGATTGAGCAAATGGAGAAATAGAGATTGGTTGATGAGTTAACTGGTTGATGAGTTAACAAGAAAATATATTGATTATATCAGTGGGGCGTTCTACCGGAACGCCCCACTGTTTTTATAGGCAGGTATGCCGTTCGATTACCTGGTAACCTGCCCGGCAACTGGTGACAACAAAACAAAAAACCGCCCGCCATAACAGCGACCGGTTTGCACTATTTTTTAGCCATGGGCTTTTAGTACTCATCTTCATTAAAGAAGAAGTCATCCTGGCTCGGATAATCTGGCCAGATGTCTTCTATCCCTTCATAGATCTCCCCTTCATCTTCCAGTTCCTGAAGATTTTCTACCACTTCGATGGGGGCTCCGCTACGGATCGCGTAGTCAATAAGCTCATCTTTGGTGGCAGGCCACGGTGCATCTTCGAGATAGGATGCAAGTTCTAATGTCCAAAACATACGATTCGCCTGTTTTAAGTTTTAAATCCACGTACAGTTCTGAATTCAGAGGCCGGAGAATAAAGCATGGTTTCTACCCTCGACAACCCCTCAATTTTTCGCAAAAGTAACCCTCCTGACGAAAAAACCAAATCTATCTTTGAAAGATAATGGAAGGTTTTCTTAAAAACTTGTCACAAATGGTGCCTATGAACGGGAAGCCAATGGTTTGTAGTATCTTGACGGCCATATTAGTAATTCACAACACATGTTAACAGCGACGAATATTCAGAAATATTATGGTGATCTGTGGGTATTGAAGGGGGTCGACCTTGAGATAAAACAGGGCGAAATTGCCAGTATAGTAGGGCCTTCCGGCTCGGGCAAGAGTACGCTGTTACATATTTTGGGAACACTCGATAAGCCCGATAAAGGGGAGGTAAGGGTGGGAAACCAGCGAATTAACTTCCTGAACGAAAAACAGATGGCGGCTTTTCGTAATAAACATGTGGGATTTGTTTTCCAGTTCCACCATTTATTGCCCGAATTCACCGCCCTCGAAAATGTGTGTATCCCCGGCTGGATGGCCGGCCGGCGCAAATCGGACGTGGAGCAATATGCTTTATCGTTATTACAGATGCTGGGGCTCGAAAAGCGCGTTGATAATAAACCCAATGCCCTGTCGGGCGGCGAGCAGCAACGGGTTGCCGTGGCCCGCGCCCTGATAAATAGACCTAATATCATTTTTGCCGATGAGCCTACGGGCAACCTCGATTCGGCCAACGCCCACGAGTTGCACCAGCTGTTCTTTTCGCTGCGGCAGCAGTTCAACCAGTCGTTCCTGATAGTTACCCATAACGAAGACCTGGCGCAAATGAGCGACAGGATCCTGCATATGAAAGACGGGAAGATCGTTTAATTAATGTGCTAATTTGCTAATTCAATAATTAGTTAATAAGACTGTCGTATGGCAGAACAACTCATCAAAATATTGCCCCATACATGCCGGCATGCCTTCAGATGATCGAAAACTCTCTTATCTGGTTCTTCCATTAGCACATTATCAAATTAGCACATTAGCTAATTAACCCTCGGTTTCCACGGAATTTCTTCAATCCCCATCTGGTGGCCGGTATAACGGGCAAGTACAAATAAATAATCGCTGAGGCGGTTGAGGTATTTCAGAATAATGCCATCCACTTCGAGGCTTTCCTGGTCGAGGCGAACGCAGCAGCGCTCGGCGCGGCGGCATACGCAACGGGTCACATGCAGCTGGGAAAGGGTAGGGTGCCCGCCCGGCAGTATAAAACTCTTCATGGGCGGTATAACCTCATTCATGCGGTCTATTTCCTTTTCAAGCAAAGTGGCATCTTCTTCTTTTAAGTCGGGTATACGTAGTTTAGGCTCTTTTATGGGGTCGCAGGCGAGGGAGGCGTTCATGGTGAACAGGCGGTCCTGCACTTCCTGTAAAATGTTTCTGGCGGCTTCGTCGGTTAGCAGGTCGCGGCATAACCCGATCCATGAGCTTAACTCATCAACGGTGCCATAGGCTTCAATACGCAGGTGCGATTTAGGCACTTTTGTTCCGCCTATTAATGATGTGGAACCTTTATCTCCGGTTTTGGTGTAAATCTTTTGAGCCATTGTTTGTCAATTATGATAGTTCTTGCTAAAGATGGGCAAAGTTAGGCTAATGAGGGGCGTGAAACGGCAAGGTCTTATATCCGGGGCTCATGATCGTGGATTGGCAATGGAACCGGAATGTCAGGCCGCGCCAATCGCAACCTGGTAACCATTAGCGCGGCCCCGTACCCTGTAACAAATAGTTGCGGGCTTTGAAGTGGAAGCCCGGTATCGGGCAACTGGTAACCGGCAACCGGCAACTGTTTTACGCCTCTATGCCTTGTTGTTTCGTTGCCTTCATCGTATCGCTTTCAATCAGTCCGTCGCGAAGGCGAACAACGCGTTTGGCATAATTGGCAATATCTTCTTCATGGGTAACCAGCACCACGGTATTACCGGCGGCCTGGATCTGGTTGAAGATGTCCATGATCTCTTTGGAAGTTTTGGTATCGAGGTTACCTGTAGGCTCATCGGCCAGGATAAGTGAAGGATTATTTACCAGGGCGCGCGCAATGGCCACACGCTGGCACTGACCCCCCGAAAGCTCATTGGGTTTGTGATGGCTTCTGTCTTCCAGCCCTACTTTTTTGATCACTTCCATAGCCATCTCCGTACGCTGTTTCCGGCCCACGCCGGCATAAACCAGCGGCAGGGCCACGTTTTCGAGGGCGCTAAGGCGGGGCAGCAGGTTGAACTGCTGGAAAACGAAACCGATCTCTTTATTGCGTACATCGGCGAGGCTGTCATCGGCCATTTTGCTCACATCCTGTCCGTTCAGCACATAACGGCCTGCCGAAGGGGAATCGAGACAGCCGAGAATATTCATAAGGGTACTTTTGCCGGAACCGGAGGGACCCATCAGGGCAACATATTCGGTATGGAAGATCTCGAGGTCTATTCCCTTCAGAACCTGTAATTCCTGCCGTCCCATAAAATAGCTCTTGCGTATGCCCTCAAGTTGAATGATCGCATTCATAGTAAAAGTTTAAAGCCGGGTAATTTGGTTGGTTTTGGCCGATATTACAGGAACCGGTCGCAGCGCCGGGTTAATCTTTTTTGATCACTTTTGGCACTTTAAAGAACGTTCCGTCTGAATCGGGCGCGTTTTTCAACGCTTCTTCCCGCGGAATTGATCCCTTTACCACATCTTCACGTAACACATTGATAGCGTCGGTCATATGTAAAAGCGGTTCAACCCCGGTGGTATCCAGTTCATTGAGTTTGTCGACGAAATGGATCATTCGTTGCAGGTCGCCCTTGATTATTTCTTTTTCCTGTTCGTTGAACTGCAGGCGGGCCAGGTTGGCCAGGTTTTGCACCAATGCATCATTTACTTCCATAGTGACAAAAATAACTCAATATGGCCAATGTACTAAAGTGATAATTTGTTGATATGCTAATGAATGGTGAGTGGTCAATGGTCAATGGTGAATGGTGAAAGCCGGAAGCCAATACGGGCTGCAAGCTTCAAACTGCAAGCTGCAGGCAAATATAGGCTTCACGCTTTAGGCTGCAAGGCCTCAGGCTAAAAACCCAAAGCTCCGGCACACGTACTACCGCTAAAAACAAAACTGACATTCAATGTGTTGTGCATCAGCGGGCATAGTTTCGGGCGGCCGGCCCCAATAGAAACAACCACAAACCATAAACTACAAACTACAAACAATCCTTATCTTCGCGCTCCTTATGCAAAGTGTTAAGAAAGAGATCGTCATGGGCGGTATCCGTCCCACCGGGTTTTTACACCTCGGCAACTATTTTGGCGCCCTGCGCAATTTTGTGCGCATGCAGGACGAGTATCCCTGCTTTTTTATGCTGGCCGACCTGCATTCGCTTACTACCCACCCCGATACAAAGGAGTTAAAAAATAATATTCACCGGGTGCTGGCCGAACATCTGGCCAGCGGACTCAATCCCGATAAATGCGCCCTGTACTGCCAGAGCCATGTTTTTGAAACGGCTGAGCTGTACCTCTATCTTAACATGATGTCGATGGTAGGTGAGCTGGAAAAAACGCCGACCTTCAAGGATAAGGTGCGCCAGCATCCGCAGAACGTAAACTCAGGCCTGCTTACCTATCCGGTTTTACAGGCCGCCGATATTCTTTTACACCGCGCCCACCTGGTACCGGTAGGTAAAGACCAGGAGCAGCACCTTGAAATGGCCCGTAATATTGCCGGCCGTTTTAACCATCGTTATGGTGACGTGTTTCCCGAGCCGGTTGCCTTTAACTTTGGCAGCGAACTGGTAAAAGTGCCAAGCCTCGATGGCGCCGGTAAAATGAGCAAGAGTGAAAATCAGTACGCTACTTTATATCTCAGCGATCCCGATGACCTCATACGAAAAAAAGTAATGAAGGCCACAACCGATAGTGGCCCCAAGGAACCCAACACGCCCAAACCCGATTACATTGAGAACCTGTTCCTGCTGATGAAACTGGTAAGTACGCCCGAAGTTGTTCAGAAGTTTGAAGCGGATTATAACGCATGTACCATCAGGTATGGCGATATGAAAAAACAACTGGCCGAAGACATGGTGAATTTTATTTCCCCCATACGTGAAAAAGCAGCAGCCATTCAACAGGACACCGAATACCTGAAAAAAGTAATGGTGCAGGGAGCCGAAAAAGCCCGGGTAAGCGCTCAGGCCACTATGAAGGTGGTACGTGAAGCCATGGGTTTGAATTATTATTAAAAAACACCGGCGAACAGGTTGAAAACCGGAAAGAATTGATATCTTAAATTTTTGATTGCCCCGCAAGGATCGGGGTTTGTCGGAAACAGTAACGGGAAAATTAAAACGGGATAGAACTCTACAATAATGGCAAAGACTAAGAAACCGAAGCATATTGCTGTGGCGGGTAATATCGGCGCGGGCAAAACTACGCTCACCGAACTGCTCAGTAAACATTATCGCTGGATACCCCAGTTTGAAGATGTAGACCATAACCCCTACCTGTTCGATTTTTATGACGATATGCCGCGGTGGAGTTTCAACCTGCAGATCTACTTCCTTAACAGCCGTCTCAAACAACTGAACGATATTCACCGCGGTACCGAAACCGTGGTGCAGGACAGAACGATTTACGAAGACGCTTACATTTTCGCACCCAACCTGCATGAGATGGGGCTTATGAGCAAGCGTGATTTCGATAATTATTTCATGTTCTTCGAAACCTTAAAAACAATGGTGCAGCCGCCCGATATGCTCATTTACCTGAAAGCATCGGTGCCTACGCTGGTTGCGCAAATTCAGAAACGCGGCCGTGAATACGAAGAGAACATCCGGCTCGATTATCTGAAACGCCTCAACGATTTCTATAATAAATGGATCGATGGATATAAAGAAGGCCCCCTGCTGGTGATAGACATCGATAAAAATAAGTTTCCCGAAAACGACGAACACCTCGGTGATATCATTCGCAAGATCGATTCGCAGTTATACGGTTTGTTTTAAATATGGAAGCGGTGGCCAGCCTGTTTAAAAAGTTATTGGCAGCCAATGATGCCGCCATGCTGTTTTACAACCCGGATGCGCAATATCTTTCCCCCAAAAAAACTATTCGGGTTGGTACAACGGAATTAGTAATGGAAATCAGTTCGGAGTATTGTTGAATACATTATTTCATCAGCAAATGCGTTGCTGGCCGGTTCTATAGTTACCCATTAATTTGTAAGCTGATAGTTGGCAAAAAGCTCGAGGCTTTTTAGGTCTGCTTCTATCTTTTTCAGCCATTCCTGCTGTTTCGATTTGTTGCGGGAATAATCGGTTTCCTGGTCGTACTGCTGCTGGACTAGCCGGTGTTGTTTCATGGCGTTCTCGTACAACTGGTTTATATCGGTACCGGCTGTTTTGGCATTGAACCGGTACGCTTTCATTAGCTTGTTCAGTTTGCGGGCATATATTTCGGCAATATCGAAATGGCCCTGCTCATGCGCCAGCACTTCATTGTTCTTTATACGCACCCACGAGCGGTTCTTGTCAAAACTGCATTTGATGGAATACTGAAATCCTTCCTCATCGTAGCCGAATTCGATATTGATATTGCTGCTGGTAAGTGCGGCATTGGTTGAGCGCGGATCGGGGCTGCCGGTGAAATCGCTCCAGCTAAGCTTTCGCGAAGCGCTCCACGGGATCAGGTTATTCGTTTGTATAACGGTAACACACGTGAGTAGTAATGAAAATAAGACTTTGCTCATAATGGGGGCCCTTAAACACAACGGCAACTTAAACCAAATCGCCGTAAACTATTTCCTAAAATTTACGAAAATCAAAGGAACCTGGTAAAATTAAAAGGTTGCCCCATTTAAGAGACAACCTTTTCTATGGCAAAGTAATCGTTGAGACCGAAATGCTTTTGTTAAAAAGCGTTCTAATTTCAATAAAATATCTGAAAGACGAACAAAAAGGTTAAACTATATTTTTGGAGCGGCCGCCAGCACTTCCGGCGCAACGCCCGATGCATATTTCTCAAAATTGGTAATGAACTGTTTAGCCAGGCTTCCGGCTGTTTTATCGTATGCTTCCTTATCGGCCCAGGTATTACGCGGGTTCAATACCGTGGAAGGAACGCCCGGGCAGCTGGTGGGCATTGCCATGCCAAAAACCGGGTGCGTTTCGAATGCTGCCTGGTTAAGCTGGCCGTTAAGCGCAGCGCTGATCATGGCGCGGGTGTACGACAGTTTCATGCGGCTGCCGGTTCCGTAGGAGCCGCCCGTCCAGCCGGTATTGATCAGCCATACATTGGCGTTGTGTTTTTTCAACTTCTCGCCCAGCATACCAGCATAAAAGCCAGGGTGCAGGGGCAGGAAGGGGGCGCCAAAACATGCACTGAAGGTTGATTTGGGCTCGGTAACGCCGGCCTCGGTGCCTGCTACTTTAGCCGTATAGCCCGAAATGAACTGGTACATGGCCTGCGCGGGCGTGAGTTTTGAAACCGGGGGCAGAACGCCATAGGCATCGCAGGTAAGAAAAAAGATGTTTTCGGGAATACCGCCCGTTGCCGGTTCCTTGGCGTTGCAGATATAGTGCAGCGGGTAAGAAACACGGGTATTTTCGGTAATAGATTTGTTAGTGTAATCTATTTCCAGTGTGCCAGGGTAGAAGTTGGTATTTTCAACCAGTGCACCATTACGGATAGCCGCAAATATGGCGGGTTCCTTTTCGGCGCTCAGGTCAATACATTTGGCATAACATCCGCCTTCGAAGTTGAACACGCCCTGGTCGGTCCAGCCATGCTCATCGTCACCGATCAGTTTGCGATCGGGGTCGGCGCTAAGTGTTGTTTTACCGGTGCCGCTAAGGCCAAAGAAAAGGGCGGTATCGCCATCCCTGCCAATGTTGGCCGAGCAGTGCATGCTCAATACACCTTTGTCGTGCGGTAAAATATAATTGAGAATAGAGAAGATGCCTTTTTTGATCTCGCCGGTATAACCGCTGCCGGCAATGAGGATGGTGCGGTGTTTAAAACTTATCACCGCCGCGTTATGCTGACGAACGCCGCATTCCATGGGATCGAGTTTTAAGCTAGGGGCTGCCAGAATATGCCAGTCGGGGGTGAAATGATCCAGTTCCTCTTCCTCGGGGCGAAGGAACATATTATAGGCAAACAGGTTGCTCCAGGGATTGTCGTTTATTACCCGGATGTTCAGGCGGTAGCGGGGTTCGGCGCAGGCATAGGAATCGCGTACCCACAGTTCGGGCTGCACGTTCAGGTGATCGAGGATCTTTTTTCGAATGCAGTGAAAATATTTTTCATCCAGCGGAATGTTGAAGTCATTCCAGTGTACGGAGTTTTCAGTGATCTCGTCTATTACAATGAATTTGTCTTTGGGGCTGCGGCCGGTAAACTCGCCTGTTTTTACAACGAGTGCGCCGGTGTTGTTCAGTTCGCCCTGGTGTAACCGTAATGTGTCCTGCACCAGTTCATCGGCCGATAACTGGTAGTGCAATAAATTGTTGGTTGAGTGAAGTCCCAGCTCCTCAAGGCCTTTCGTGGGGATGGCAATTGTTGTTAATGACATACAAGCGTTCGTTTGTTTACGGCTCAAAGATATAATTAAAATTTATCCATACCAATGGGCGTATGGGACGCATTTTTGAATATTATCTAATTTAATGGGTAGTTTGTTGTCAATTATTTAGCTAACAATTGTTAGGGCGAAGTCGCATTGATAGCTCAACCGGTTTTAGTGAATGGGTACTAAAACCTAAAAATTTTGCTCCGCCTTGTTAAAAAAGGGAAACGGGCGGCCGGTGGGCTTCAGGGGCAGCGCTGAATGGGGAATGGGGTGGTGAACCACCTCCGTTTACTGGTGGCGCAAGGATTGTGAATGGTAAAAGTGAATGGCGGGGTGTTTTCAATATGGTTTTTTAGCCGGGGCCGGGGGCTGGTTACCGGTTTCCTGGTGCCGGGGAATGGTCAATGGGGAATGGGTTTGCAGGACGTTAGCCGGTTAACGCTATACAGAACACAGGCAGGGGCAGTGTCTGCTACCCTGGTTTTTAAGGTTTATGCTTTTGGTATTCCGGTTCCGGCCCGAGGTTTTATGCCTTCCGCCTTCATTTTTTTGCTGTAGACTTTTCCGCCTTCCGCCTTTGAGCCGTAGGCTTTAAGCTGTATTCTGTATTGCTTTCGCTTACAGCTTGAAGCTTACAGCTGTATTCGCTTTCGGCTTTCTGCTTTCGGCCTTCGCTTTTGCTTTGGATCTTCGGCTTTTTGCTTTCTGCCTTTGGCCTTAGGCTTTAAGCTGTATTCCGTATTTGC
>NZ_LWBP01000014.1 GCF_002078015.1 Niastella populi
CGTTAGCCGCAAATAACTGGGTAATTGATTATAGCCCAGGTAAACTGGCCGATGAACAATGCTTTCGCTATGAATACGATCAGCGGAACAGGATGACAAGAAAGAAGGTGCCGGGTGCAGGTGAAGTGTATATGGTGTATGATGGCAGGGACAGGCTGGTAATGGTACAGGACGCAAAATTCAGGGATGCTGGTAAATGGCTGGTCACAAAATATGATAACCTGAACAGGCCGGTAGAAACGGGTATGTGGATTAATAATGGAACCAGCTTTGATACCCATTTAACGAATGCGTATAATAATGTAACAGCATACCCGGCAACTGGCAGTGGTTATGAATTACTTACAGTTACGCATTATGATGATTACAACGGTTTGCCGGGTGGGTTGTCAGATTATCTTCCCACCTGGAATGGTTATTTTTCTGCGACGAATAATAGTGCATGGCCCTTTCCGCAAATGCCGCAAAAAAGCCTGACTATTAAAGGTCTGGCCACCTGGACGAAAGCAAGGATCCTGGGGACAGGCGATTTCTTACATAGTGTAAGTTATTACGATGACAAGGGAAGGGTAATACAGGTACAAAGCACTAACATAACCGGCGGGTTGGACGTGGTGACTACGCAATACAATTGGTCTGGCCAGCCACTGGTAATTGTACAAAAGCAACAGGTAGTAACCGGAACTGCACAAACTACTGAAGTTGTGACCCAAATGACATATGATGATCTTGGCCGTATAACTAAAATTGAAAAGAAGGCAGGTAATAGTTTAGTTAATAACGGCTCGATGCCACAGGATTTTACGACGATTGTACAAAATGAGTATGACAGGCTGGGGCAGTTAAAAAATAAAACGCTGGGCGCAAATAATCTTGAAACGTTGACTTATGAATATAACATCCGTGGCTGGTTGCTGGGTATGAACCGTGATTATTTAGACGAGACTAATCCTTCTGGTAAGGCTTTTGGTTTCGAACTGGGTTATGATAAGCTTACCAATAAAGCGAACCGGAATTTTTTGGCTGGCAGTTATGGCGGTGAGTTTAACGGCAATATCAATGGCATGATCTGGAAAAGCAAAGGCGACCAGGTAAGAAGGAAATATGATTTTGAGTACGATGCTGCAAACCGTTTGCTGAAAGGCGATTTTGAGCAGAATGATAATGGCAGCAATTGGGGAAAGAGTATAGTTGATTATTCGATGAAAATGGGCGATGGTATTAGCGTAAATACCGCTTATGATAACAATGGTAATATAAAAAGAATGCAGCAGTGGGGGTTAAAAGCAGGCGGCAGCAGCCAGATAGACGACCTCAGCTATCAATATATTACCGGTAGCAACAAACTGCTGTCTGTAACTGAACCTACACTTGGAACAACCGATAACAAGCTGGGCGATTTTACTGATAAAAATACCACAAATGATGATTATAGTTATGATGTAAACGGTAATATGAATGCCGATAAAAACAAAGCTATCAGCGGTATTACCTATAATCATCTGAACCTGCCAGAGGTTATAACTGTAGCGGGGAAAGGAACGATTACATTTACATATGATGCAGCAGGAAACAAAATTAAGAAGGTAACGGTAGACAATACCGTAACACCTGCCAAAACAACCACCACTATTTATGCTGGTGGATTGGTTTATGAAAATGATGTATTACAATTTGTAAGCCATGAAGAGGGCCGTATTAGGTTTACTCCGGCTACGGGAACTACTGCAGCGCAGCTCAACTATGATTATTTTATAAAAGACCATTTGGGCAATGTAC
Organism: Niastella populi; assembly: GCF_002078015.1. Classification (GTDB taxonomy): domain Bacteria; phylum Bacteroidota; class Bacteroidia; order Chitinophagales; family Chitinophagaceae; genus Niastella; species Niastella populi. The sequence goes on from NZ_LWBP01000014.1 coordinate 1,780, forward strand.
GAATGGTGTTGACGGAAGAACAAAAACAGGACCAATACCCCGCAGCCACCCTGGAAGGAAACCTGGCAACCAGCACCGATGCGGTATATATTGAAAAGGACTTTTACGATATTAAAAGTGATTATATCGTAAACAAATCAACCGTGACGGGGTTAACCGATTATCCAAACAACAACGGTAACCCGCCTTATAATAATAACCCCAATAGTAACGTTACCGCAAACAGCGGAAAAGTATATAAATTAAACGCTGCCACCAATAAAACCGGGTTGGGAATAACCTTAAAAGTAATGGCCGGCGACCAGATCGATATTTATGGTAAATCATATTGGTTTAATAGCGGCGGCAACTATAGTGAGAAGTTCCCTGTTCCTGTAAGCAGCCTGATCGATGCATTTTTAGGTTCTCCTGCAATGGTAGGAAAAGGATTGACGGTTGCCGGAATTTCAACACCGAGTTTGTTAGGCGACCTGGAGCAGTTCACGACGCGTACAAGTACTGAAGATGCTCCATGGGCATACATAAACTGGATCTTCTTTGACGAGCAGTTTAAGTTTGCGGGGAGTGGATTTCAACAGGTAGGAAGTAATGGTGTTCTGAAAGATCACCAACTGGTTGGTGTCCCTTCTCTGAAAGCACCAAAGAATGGTTATGTTTTTGTATATTGTAGCAACGAGAGCCAGGAAAATGTATACTTTGATAATTTGCAGGTGTTTCATAACAGGGGGCCGTTATTGGAAGAAACGCATTATTATCCATTTGGGTTAACGATGGCGGGAATAAGTTCTAAAGCGCTTAACTTTGGAACACCTGAAAACAAATACAAGTTCAATAAAGGTTCTGAATTACAGAATAAAGAGTTCAGTGATGGCAGTGGATTGGAATGGTATGCAACCAATCTTAGAATGTATGACCCGCAGATAGGAAGGTGGCATGTAATAGATCCCAAACCTGATTATTCTGAAAGTCCATATGCAGGGATGAAGAATAACCCCATCACGTATAACGACCCGCTTGGCGATACTGTGAGACAACAAGGATTTACAAATCAGCAAGTATTGGATTGGGCTGCCAAAGGTTTAAAGGTAAGTGCAAAAGCTAATCCATTTTCATTTAAAGGTGGTCGCCTGGCGTACAGTCAATCAAAAATTAATAAACTCTCTAAAGAGCAACAGGAAATTGCAAACGGTATTGTTGGTGCAATTAAAAGTGAAGTTACTTTTACCATAACCAAGGTTAGTGAGAATGATAAAGTCGGTGCTGGTCCAAACAGTTATGTTCAAGGAGATAATGGCGAAAAGATTTATGATCCGACTTACAAGGATATGAAATGGAAGGGACAGACAGAAGAAGTAGATGCAAAAAATGTTAGGGTAAGTATTGTATATCCTACTACTGACGCAAACATTGATCCTGGAAAAGTAAATACAGCAGGTCAACCCTTGTCTTCTGCCCCGCCGTGGTTAACAATATATCATGAAGTTGGTGGTCATGGAAATCTTAGATATGTTTTAAGGGACCCTGATCAAAAAGGTCATACGATTGATTATGAAAATAAGGTAAGAGCCTTGCACGGTATGGAGTTAAGAGGATACGATCCGCAGCATCCTAAACCAAAAGAAAATGAAGAATGAAAAAGACAGCTAATATGCGAATATTTTTGTTTTTGGTGTTTATACTGGGAGGCTTTGTAACTTTTAGCCAAAGCGCGGGCGAATTACAGGTAACATTGCTAAAATCAGAAAAGAGTGGTGATAGTTGTTGTATTTATAATGTTACGATAAAAAACTTAAGTGACAGCGTTGCTTGTATACTTCATTCCATGTTTATGAATTTAAAGAGCCGTCAACCACAGGGATTGCCTTTACACTTTCAGAGAAGCTCCCAACGATTTTACAGCTTAGGTTATTCTTTCAGAGATACAGCATTTGAATTTGAATCTACGCCGTATAGGGGGGAGTGCATATTGCCCTATCAGTCTTTGCAGTTTAAAGTAATGATTGTTCCCGGTAATGAAATGGGTAAGCAATTAAGCTTTGAGTATTTGTATGTGCCGGATTTTTGTTACAAGGATTTTATGAAGGATATGCAACAAATGACAACCTGGTATCTGAAGTATAAACGGAATGAAAAGAAAATTGAACTACCGCAATAATGCAAAAGCCCCGGTTCGGGGCTTTTGCATTTTAAGAGGCCAATTGTTTTTGCAGATCTGCTTTAAAAATAAAGGCATCGAGAAACTCTTTAACGAGCTTCTTTTTATCGTCAGGGAGTTTTTCTATTTTACGGAATTGCGACAGCAGCTCCTCATCAGAAATCGCATCGGCACTTTTATCCTGCATTGTGCCATTAAGTAAATAATCGTTAGTTACATCCAGGGCTTTAGCGATCCGGTTTAAAATATCAGCAGCGGGCACAGCTTCGCCGCGCTCATACTTGCCCACATTAGTAAAATGCACCTTTGCCTGTTGCGCCAGGTCTTGCTGTGAGATTCCTTTCTTCTTTCTGGCTTCCAGGAGTCTGTCGGGCAGTTGCTGCTTCTGCTTCATAGTTCATCAAAGCGTTTAATGACACCCCAAAAGTATCAAATACGGTATATTTTTACACGTTATTTATAGTAAATGAGGATAAATGCAGCGAAATAGATTTTTTCTAATACAGTGAAATCACTGCGTTTGTAGCGAAATCACTATATCATTAAAATTTATCCACAATGGCCAAGAAAAACAATCCTTCCGTCAAGCCGCCCTGTCAGCGGCAGATAGTTGCCTTCTGCTGGAACGAACGCAAGGCAGGTGAAATAACACCAGTGCAGTATGTAAATGGTGAGTGGATAGTAGAGAAGAGCGTGCCGTTTGGCGGCACGGTAGAGATCACCCTGCAAAAGAACTCGCTCATCATACAAAACCGTTCTGCCAATGGAAATACGGGACATTAAGCAACAGCTAACCATTAACGAAGTATTACAACATTACGGGCTGCAGCCGGATAAGAACCACCGGCTGCTTTGCCCGTTCCATCCGGATAAAACGCCTTCCCTGCAGATCTATCCCAAGACCAACACGTTTTGCTGCTTCAGCAGCAACTGCACCGCCGGTACCGGCGATGTGATACAGTTTATACAATTGAAAGAGAATTGCAGCAAACATGAGGCACTGGTAAAAGCTACAGCCCTAGCCGGTGATAATGCTGTAATTGCATCACCGCCACCGCCAGCATCAAAACTTTTGTTGAACAAAGTGAAATCCCGCAAGGTGGGAAAGCGGATAACCTGGATAAAATTGCAGTACTGTCAAAAGTTTTTAGTTACTATAAGAGCGGCCTTCCATCCTCTAAAAAAGCAGTAACCTATCTGCAAAGCCGGTGTATTGATTATAAATTAATAGAAGTAGCGTTTAACAGTGGCGGGTTGCATGGAGAGAGCAAGAACCATCACCTGGTGGAAAGCATGGTGCTGTATGGGTTACTGAAACCAAGGCCGGCCGGAGGGCATAAGGTGTGGGCAAAGGATTGTATGATCTTCCCGCTAAAGAATGCGGATAATAAAATTGTATCACTGTATGGCCGTAGCACTACCGATAATAAAGACCAACGGCATTTTTACTTAACCGGCCGGGAAGGTTTATATCCTTGTTATCCGAAACCAGGCGCCACAAAGCTGATACTAACGGAAAGCATCATTGATGCAGCGAGTTTGTTGCAGCAACCGGAAATAACAACCCACTATGAAATATTAGCCCTGTATGGAACCAACGGCTTAACAGATGAACACCTGCAAGCCATTACCGGCCTGAATGATCTGCAGGAAATTATCCTTATGCTCAATGCCGACGAGCCAGGCGAAACGGCCACTGCAAAGCATGCGGGCACACTGAAAAGTTTACTGCCTCATATAACCATCAGCAAGGTGACATTGCCGGCGGGTGAAGATATAAACAGCGTGCTGTGCACGCATGATGATGCGAAAGTGTTGTCTGACCTGATCGAACAGCGTACAGAAATTTTTGTTTCAATTGAAAAAGAAAAGCCACAATCCATTACCATGCTGGTGGCACCAGGTAACAAACTTATTACTACCAATCCTGAACTGTTAATCTACGACAACTGCGAGCTGCGCATAGAAGTGCTGGGTGGCATCAAGATCACGGGTCTTGACCGGATGAAAGTAACCCTCAAAGTGCAGCACCAGCAAAAGCAGTTATTGCCAATCCGGGATACATTGGATTTATACAGCAGAACACATACCGAGCAATTAATACAAACCATCAGTGAAAACTATGATGCCAATATCAGGCAAACGGAAATCACCGTTAGTGAGTTAACCAATGAATTGGAAAGCTACCGCATTAAACGCATAGAAGCGCTGCAACCCAAACAGGAGCCGCTTCCCGAATTAACAACTGCTCAAAGAGAAGCCGCCATCAGTGAATTAAAAAAGCCCAACCTATTGCAGCGCACGGCGCAAATGATACACCAGAGCGGTATTGTAGGAGAAGCAACCAGCAGCCTGATCGCGTACCTGGTGTACTGCACGCGCAAACAACCCATACCACTGCACATCATGTTCCTGGGCGCCAGCGGCAGCGGGAAGACCTACCTGCAGGAAAGGATCAGTGAGCTGATCCCGCAGGAAGATAAGATTGAGATCACACAGATCACCGAAAATGCGTTGTATTATTTTAAGCAGCATGAGTTGCAAAACAAACTCATCCTGATCGAAGACCTGGACGGTGCGTTAAGTGTGTTCTATCCGCTGCGGGAACTACAAACCAAACGGCGCATTAGCAAAACGGTAACATTAAAGGACAGCAAAGGGAATCTTAAAACCATTACACTTACAGTTGAAGGCCCGGTATGTGTAAGCGGTTGCACCACCAAAGAAAAGATATACGAGGACAATGCCAACCGGTGTATATTGCTGTATACCGATCAGAGCCGGGAGCAGGATAAACGTATAAACGAGTACCAAGCAAACCTGGCCGCCGGTGAAGTGAACCGGGAGCGGGAACAGCAGTATAAGGAACTGTTTAGAAACATACAGCGGGTACTCAGTCCCATACAGATCATTAACCCGTATGCAAAGTATATTGAGTTGCCGCAGCAGGTGTTTAAGCCACGCAGAACAATGACCTTATTATTGGGTTTTATTGAGGCCGTAACGTTCTATCACCAGTACCAGCGCGAAATAAAAAAGGATGCCACCGGCCGGCTATACATTACCACAACAGCGGAAGATATAGAAGCCGCTTTTACCTTACTGAAAGATGTGCTGTTCAGTAAGAGTGACGAGCTGACGAAAGCCACGAGGAACTTTTTTGAGCAGCTAAAGCAGCTATGCCAGGAAACGGGCGGCGACACCTTTAATGCCAAAGCCATCAGGGAGCGGCTGCGCATCAATCCGGGGAATATGAAGCGGTATCTGGCCGAGCTGGTGCGCTACGGCTATATAAAGGCCAATGGCAACCGTTACCGCAAAGGCAGCTACGAGTACAGCATTGTGAATATAACCGAATATGAAGCCTTAAAATCATCCGTAGAGCAGCATTTACAATCCATCCTGGAACAGGTTAAGAACCACACAGTAAATAAGGCCAGTAGTTCAGTGGTTCAGTAGTGGTTCAGTAAAGCTAGTGAACCACTCAAAATTAGTCCAGTGCTGCATTTTACTTCAGTGGTTCAGTAGTTCACCCGTATAAGACTATTAGCAAAAATTTTACGGTTATGAAAAAAACACTCTTAAGCAGTGAGTACATCTTATTGTCCCATGCGTTCAAAGAATGGTTGCAATTACTGAACTACTCCGGCGGTAGCGTGCAGGTATTGCCCGGCCATGTGCAGGAGTTTTTATACTACCAGGAGCTGCAGGGTAAACTATCGCTCAATCAATTGGATGCAACAGACGCTACAGCGTTTATCCGGCATCTGCAGCAGCAAACCGGTGAGCGAACGGGCCGGCCGTTCAGTTCGGGGCATATTAACAAGTACATCCAGGCATTAAACCTGTTCAGTCAATACATAAGAGAAACCGGCAGAAGCAATACCGGCTTTGTATTGGAACGATTGCCGCAGATAAAAGGCAAACCTACCTGGTTAACGAAGCGTGAAATAAAAGCGTTATACGAGGTTACCGGCGACAGTGTACTGGGTATAAGAGACAGGGCGATGTTAGCAGTGTACTATGGTTGCGGCCTGCGGTTAAATGAAGGTGCCAGCCTTGAACTCCGGGATATTATCAGCGATAGGCGATTATTGCATGTAAGAAAAGGCAAACGTTACAAAGAGCGGTATGTACCGATAGCAGCAAAGAATTATGAGGAACTGCGGTTGTATATGGATTACGGCCGGCCGCTGTTATTACAGGAGTACAAGACCGAGGCGTTTTTTATAGATGCCAACAAAGGCCACGCGATGCAAAAGCAAAGCCTGTACGTGCGGATAAAGCAGTTGGTGAAACAAGCGAAGACAAAAAAGAAGGTAGGCACTCATACCCTGCGGCACTCAATAGCTACTCATTTACTGCAAAGCGGTATGAAGCTGGAAAAGATACAGGAGTTTTTAGGTCATGGCGACCTGGATAGTACGCAAATTTATACTCACCTTGCAAATGAAACATTATGACATTTACTGAATATCTGCAACAGAAAAGATACAGCGAGATAACGGTAAATCGTTACACCGGTTACATTGAACGGTTCCTAGCCTGGCTCAATGCTGAAAACATCGATGCCGCTTTATTTACTTACAATGAACTGTTAAGCTTTATGGGGCATTGCCAGCGTAACGGCGTAACAAAGAGAACAGCTTATGGTATCCTTTGTGTAATCCGTCATTACTGTAATTATTTAATCCATGAAGGGAAGCGAACGGATAACCCTGCTGCCGGGGTGTTCATCAGAGGGCTGGTAAGAAAATTACCCGCTAACCCGCTGAACATGGAAGATCTGGAAGAGCTATATAAACAGTACAGCATCCAGTTGAATGTAGATGCCAGTAAAAAGATCATGTTCGGGTTATTAGTTTATCAGGGTGTAACAGTTGGAGAGTTGACCAGGATAGAACGAAAAGATATCAGGCTGAAAGAAGGAAAGATAAGAATCAGCGGAACTAAAACAACAAATGAACGGACATTAGATCTTAATGCCATACAGGTGATCGATCTGCAACAATACCTGGATAAAAACAAATGGAAAGAAGGCAAACTGTTTACAGAGGGGAGGAGAAAGGATATAAGCGAAAAGAACATCAATAACCGGCTGCAACATATGTTTAGCCAGTTAAAGCAACTTAATCCAAAAGTGATCAACGCAAAGCAAATACGGAGCAGCGTTATTACACACTGGCTAAGAAAACATCATTTACGGCAGGTACAATACATGGCCGGTCATAAGTATGTAAGTTCAACTCAGCGATACCAGTTGAACAACCTCGATGATCTGAAAAATGAATTAGCGAACCATCATCCCATGGCCTGAGTCCGTTCGAATCCCTTTGTCCATGGAGAAAAGGGACAAGTTCGAACCATAAGAAGCCAGGAGAAACCCATATACAGTACGGCTTAGGCTTGACCCGACACACAAAGCCATCCGCACAAGCCTCTGCGGTGTTGCCGCCAGTTTTTGCTGTCATGCTTTTTGTGAAACAAAAAGGCGTGGCGCTCCTAAAGCCACACGGCGCCACTCATGCCAGCAAGAACTGGCGGAAGCTACATTAACATAATGTGTTCCTATAGTACATCCCCCGCCACGCTTATCCGCCAGCTGGCGGATGCCAACGCAGGGGCTGTCCTATAGGCACATTATGTTAAGTATCCAACACCGCAGCCCCGCAAAGCAAGCCACGCACAAAGCCCATGCGATTGCTTGGCGGGGTAAGCCGTACTGATCCCACGCACGGAAGAAGTGGCCTTGTTATTCTTTTTTAAAAGAAAAGGATAAAAAAGGCAGCAAAAATAGTGGGGCGGGCAGACGCACAAAGCCAGCCATAGCGCAGCAGCATAAACACAAGGCCCACACACAAGGCCATCATTTATATGCTGCGCTATGCGCCGCCCCACTAATGGAAAGGCTTTCTTTTTTTTCCTTTTTTCTTTTAAAAAATGTTTGTTTATGAAAGTTTACATCGTTACCGAAAATCCCTGCACACTCGTAGGCTGTGAAGATTTAAAGATCATGACAGTACAGCCTGACCTGGAAGCTGCGTTCCTGAAAGAATATGAAGGCCGCATTATCGCCAGCGGCAACAGTGTCCAGGATGTGTTGATCCAGTACAATCAGCTCATCAATGATCGTAGTTAATAACCTTACAAGCTAAAGCACTTAATAAATCCGGGTTGTACGCCCGGATTTTTTTCTTTCAATTGAAAAATAAAAAACCTATTTTGGAAACTGTTAGAGTTCTTTGAAGACACTTAAAAATGGCTTCCCCAAAATCTGAGGAAGCATAAAAATAGGGACGGTGATTATTATCCTTTTGGGTTAACGATGGCAGGGATAAGTTCGAAGGCTATTGGTAGCATGGACAATAAATTCGAATATAATGGTAAAGAAAAGCAGGAGAAAGAATTTAGTGATGGTAGTGGATTAGAGTGGTATGATTATGGGGCAAGGATGTATGATGCGCAGATTGGGAGGTGGCATGTGGTAGATCCGTTAGCAGATTTAAGCAGACGTTGGAGTGTTTATAGTTATGCTTATGATAATCCAATACGTTTTATCGACCCTGATGGGATGGCTGCAAAACCTTATGAGATCGAAAATCAAAGTGTTGATCAGGATGATCCATCACACAGTAAGTTTAAAGAATTGCCTGAACCGGCAACTGATGAGAAAGAAGGTCCTAAAAAGAAATTAATTGGTCAAAGTACAAATGTAATCAAGGATGTTTTTCGATATAGTGGTAGCACTTCTTACCAGGGCCTGGGAAAAGCAAATCTTTCATTTG
>NZ_LWBP01000015.1 GCF_002078015.1 Niastella populi
TTTTCCTTTTTTAATTTACTGAAGTCGTCAAAATCAATCTTTTCATCCAGAAAATACTTTCTTGCCTTTGAAATAAGAAGCTCTTGCTTTGATATGTCATTCTCTATTTTCTTACGCTCATCTGTATATTCTCTTCGACGAGTAAAAATGTTTTCATCCTCCAGTACAAGATCAAAGAGTTCATTTACTTCAGATCGTAGGTATAGTTTCTTTAATTTTTCTTCATAACTGTTATTCAACATATCGGCCCTGAATCTACCCTTGCACTTGTATGTTGTACAATGATAGTAAGGATATTTTCCACCGTGCCTCCCTTTTGATACACTACCTGTCAATTTGCGACCACACCAGGGACAGTTTATAAATGTTCTTAGGGGAAATATTGATTTTAATTCATCTTTCTTCGTTCTTTTGTTGCAGTCTTTATTTATTATAAGCTGAACCTGCTGGAATAAACTTTCTGAGATCAAAGAGTCATGAATGGCCCTTACAAAATACCTTTCTTCATTCCTATTTTCCGGGATCCAAATGATTCCACAGTATATGGGATTGTGTACAAGCCTCCAAAAGTTATTCTTGCCACATTGTAATCCCTTCACACAAGCCATTCTTCGAACCTGGGCGATCGTAAATATTCCTTTTGCTAATTGCTCAAACGACCATTTTATAAGATCAGCTTCTGGTTGTTTGGGGATAATGTATTTTTTACCATCGGTATCTGTTCGGTTTGCGTAACCTATAGGTGCTTTTCCTGGCCATCGCCCCATTTTTTTTGCCCTCCGAATACCATCTGAGGTTGTTAATCCACGCCTGCTGTTCTCAGCCTCAGGTATCGATAAATAAACAGCAAGCATAACGATACTTTCAGGCACCTCCAAATCGATCGGTTGATCTATCGCCATAGGCTGAACATTCAAACCTCTTAACATTCTTATCATTTGGTAAGCGTATTCAATGTTCCTACTAAAGCGATCCCATTTTATGAATAAGATATTTTCATTCGGCCTATGTTTATTATTCCGGATTTTTTTAATGAGCTTTTTCCATTCGGGACGGTTAAAGTCCTTTGCAGAATAATCTTCACGGAAAATTCCCTTAATTTGAATGCCATTTATTTCGCAGTGTTTTATAAGGCGATCTTCTTGTTCTTCAAGAGAATTACCTTTTCTTTTTTGTTCATCGGTGCTTACCCGACAGTATAAATAGGCTAACTTCATTGTAATGATTTTTTCATTACTAATTTCGGCTATATGATTGTAAGTTGTCTTTAATGTTACATATTGGCGCCTCTATTTCTTTTGCCGTATAAACAAAGGTTTTGTAAGTCTATATTTTATAATAGTAATGACTGGTTAAGGTTTATATAATATTGATTACGATCAAGTGTATATGTTAAGCTAAAAACATTGGTTTATTAGTATCTTTAAAAGAAGCAAACAATAATTATGTTATGCAGCTAGATATAGGAGTTGAAAGAGATCATATTGAGTCTCATACAAAAGCCAGCGGGGTTAATGCACTTTCGGAATTAATATGGAACTCATTGGACGCGGACGCGACCCAGATTGAGATCGAATACAAAAGCACTTCACTAGGAGGTTATGAATATATTAGGGTAAGCGATAATGGGCACGGATTGACCTACGAAAAAGCGAAAGATGTTTTTTCAAGACTGGGTGGTTCAGAAAAAAAGGTAAGGACTAAAAGTCCCGGAGGTCGACCTTATCATGGTAAAGAAGGCAAAGGAAGATATAAAAGCCTTGCCTTGGGAGATATAGTCGAGTTTCAAAGCATTTATAAGAACGGTGAAACGTTTTCAAAATTCACCGCCACTATTGACCGCAATCAGCTTTCCAAAACAGAAATTTCAGATATCAAACAACTGCCTAAAAGCAAAACCTGGCAAAGTGGGTTTCAAATTACAATCAGTAATACAGAACCGAAGAATATAGACCACGCAGTCTTGTGGGAAAACCGGAAAGAATACGAAGAAAAATTTGCATCTTACTGGATTGTTAACAAGAAGCGCTTAAAAGGGGATTACTTGTCCTAACAGAAGCATTTGGAAAAAGTATTCAAGACTTGATTTTTTATCGGTTAGAAAATAGTACGCTCGAAGAAGAACTGCGTGTTTCCCTTCAGCAAGTTATTGATCAGCAGGAGCTTACCCATAAACAGAAAAGTACATGCAGGGAATTCGATCCTTATTTAAATGAACTGGAATTTATTGAATATTTTTTCCAGCTCGAACATGAGAAAAATTCGGAGCAAATGGAACTGGTTGAGGCGAAAAGCATTTTAGCGGATTTCGGCCAAAGAGTAAGCGTTATTCGCGCCCTGACGGTACGTTGGTATTTGTATGGGCATAAAATAAACCATATTATTGCACCCGTTCCCGGAAATGTTGATGTGTTTTTGCAGCATTTATCGTTCAAGAATAATTTTTACTGTTATAGGCCATTTAATGACACAACCAGACACTATAGCTAAATCTTTCAGAATAGAACTTAAAACGGAGATACCTTACTGGTTAATAATACTTCCTTCCCTATTTCTGTTAGGTATTATAACTAAACCAGAATTCATTATGGTTTGGCCGTTCGCCCTTCTTCTAACAGTCGTTTTGCTCTTCTATTCTGCGTCGACCTTTAGGCTTACCTCGATTGACATTAACAAAGGAGAAGCCATCTTAACAGAAACAAACCTTTTGAAAAGTAAAAGGATTAAAAGTTATCCGGTAAGGGATTTACAATTCACTTATAAAATAGGCAAGCCTGGCTTGCGCCACAGGGTAGTCAATATTTGCCGACTTTATCTAAAAGACAAAGAAGTCGCTTCAATTATTCCTGACCACGACGGGTGGACAGATGACACAGTAAATGACCTTGCTAAAGGGTTGGCAAGTTTAGGCGTAGCAAAGAAATTTATTGGATACGGTAGTAAGGACGCTGAAATAAACGGCCTATAACATTGTGTTCATGAAATAGCGGCTTGACAGCATGTTCATCAACTCATTATCCAACTTCGTATTAAAAGTGAAACCGGAGAAATGTTAATGCCACTACTTCACGAACAATCGTTCCGTTACCGCATTAATAACTACCTTATAACATGGACGAACAATTAGTAAGGATTAAAAACAAAATAAAACAACCCGGGGCGTTTGATAAAGGCTGTAGTTTATTGGATCCAATAAACACCAGTATAAGCTCAACCCGACAAGACCAATCGAAAAAGTGCACCAGTTTGAGTTGACGCACCAAATCGCTTTGCCGACGAGGGGCCGGGCCTTTTTATGGACTTGAGCCGATCGAAAATTCGCTGACCCTGAATTTACAGTGGACACTTCAACTGAGAGAAGTCTTGGTACAATGTACAGGTGTTATTTTGCATTACGATTTTAATTTTTCAGAAAATGAAATGGTGTTCGATATTGTTTTCCTGATTAGTACATTTGCCTTAGATTGAACAGGGCAAATCATGATTGATTCTAGGCAGTTTTTATTTGACCTATAAACGATAAAAAGGAGAAGAGTGCTGCGATAGAA
>NZ_LWBP01000016.1 GCF_002078015.1 Niastella populi
TTGACCTATAAACGATAAAAAGGAGAAGAGTGCTGCGATAGAACGCCGGTCACCTCCACTTGGCCTGTAATGTGCTGACTGACAGCTTGTTACAGGCTTTTGTATTTTATAATTTATCCCTTTTTTATTAATTTCCACTCCCAGCATTATAAAAATTTATAATCGTCTGATTTTCTTTATCATATCTCATTAATTCCGGTAGTTATTTTTACTATGGCGTCAAAACATGTCAAACTTACTATGAGTAAATCCGTGAGTAGAAGTTGGGTAGTTTTATAATGTATTATGTATCTGATATGTGTAAGTGATTTGTGAGTCCGGGGAGGACTCAAGGGTTTATTAATGAGATTTCGTTTCATTTCTTACTTATATTGTTCAACGACACATGTTGCACGGTTGTTTATGCAGGTTTACACCTATAACAAGAATTCCTTTCACTTGCTGAGCGTAATGCTCTGTTATAATATCTTCCATAATGGCATTTCGTTCGTCCCGCATCTCATTCGTGTATGGATAAGCAGCAACTACAAATTTTATATTACTATTAGCTGACATAAAAACGATCCAGTTTTGTTATTTAATGCTGATTGTTACATGCGTAAGCACTTATCAGGACGTTTTCAACGTCCTGTTTTGTAGAGGCAGCTTTATATAGGTTGTGCACCCAGAGCCCGGTTGGCTGGTTATTGTATATTCACCCTGTAAGACCATTATACGATATTCCATATTTTTAAGTCCCTGGCCTCCGTCAGTTCGATTGCCGACATCAAATCCGATCCCATCATCCTTGATAGAAATACTTACCTCCTTTGCATTAAATGTTATTTTAAAACTTATATGTTTGGCTTTTGAATGCTTTAGGATATTATTCAATGACTCCTGGCATACCCGGAAAAGCGTCAACGTTTCTTTTTCATTCAATTCCTGCTCATCCCCCGACATTTCCAACTGAACATTGAAATAATTTTTTATCTTGTTGATCTCTGCCTGTAAGGCACCTATAAAACCAATTCGTTGAATATAGGTCGGATTGAGGCTTCTTGATAGTTGTGCAACATCTTGAACTATCACCCTGACCAATTGTTTTATTTCATGTAAATTTTTAGCCAACTCATCAGACCTCTCGTCTATTATCTCCAATTGCAGTTTAAGTACAGATAATAACTGGCCTATATTATCATGTATTTCCATACCTATATGAGACAGTAAATTTTCCTGCAGCTCAAATTTCATGGCATGCTGTCCGCTGATTTCGATCAGTAAAGTCTCCTGATTTGTCCATATACGCATTCCCTTCCTGCCGTTTACCACGGAGGCGAAGTCTTTATCGCTCATTGGATGTAAATCGTCTTTCATAAGATCAGCCCGGCGGTTTTCGAGTATTCTATGGGCTTTCTGTCCGGGCAGTTCGGAGGAGCCGAATCTTGATCGTATTACCGGCGCCAGTGTATCATGCGCGAGGCTATAATTATTTGAAGATTCCTTTGTTTCTGTCAACAGGTAAAACTGCACACAGGCTGTTAGTATTTGTTGTATTGGTAATTCTTTATCGTATCGATCGAGGACAGTTTGTTTATTGTGCGTGTCCGATGTAGATAATGAAGTGGTAAAAAAGAATAAAAGGTCGAGAACCAGGCCTGAATCTACTTCTTCCTTATAATTTTGAGCAATCTCCTGTAATCTGGTATTTAAGAAGTCACTAAGCGCATATCCCGTTTTCTTCAAATGAAAGTAAGCTGCAAAAGAGATCGTACGCTTTTCAGCATGTATGTGTTTTACGCCATCCCACAGATTTGTCATTAATATTTGCAGTACCGGCATCACTGGTGAATCGGGGTCAGCTACAAGATCGTTGGCAATCTGGTCGTCGAGCCCCGCTTCGATCTCCAGTCTATATTGTTTTTTTGTTGTGGTTTTTGATGAAGGTCCATTTACGATCTCCTTTATGCCGTTTTTCCCTATAGGTTGTAAAAAGTAGGTCATAGCCGGCAAATTATAGCGGATACATTGCTGGTCGATCTCTGCATGATATTCTTTCCTGTAACCCAGGATCACTGTAAGCGTACGCTTTGGGAGAGCCATTACCAGATGTTTTAGTGTAGTAAGAAATTGATCTATTTCGTCTGGCCCATGTTCCAATGGCTTAGTCCAAGCTTCCTCAACCTGGTCGATGATCAATACCAGCTTCTTTCCATTGCGTTGCCTGGTCATCAGATATTCTTTTATATTTTCCACAGAAGGGCAATTCAAAGCATCCAGTAATGTTTTTACCAACCCTTCACCGGTGTACCTTCTTTTGTACCTGACATCTGATTTAAACTTTAACCGTGGTATGAGCCCGGCATCTAGCAAAGAACTTTTTCCAACGCCCGTCTGACCATAGAGCAAGATCACAGGATTACAATCCTGGTCAAATACAGCTTCATAAAGTTCTCTGATCTGACGGCCTCTTCCCCAGAAAATAGCAGCCTCTTTTTCCGTATAGGGCTTTAATGAAATGTAAGGCGCTGCTGGTATCATGATATGGGGAAGTTCAGGCAGGAGATGATAACTATCGTGGTAATCACCATTTAACAAGCCTGATTCACCTGTACGATCTGTAAATTGTTGCTCGAGTAAGTATAATATCTGGTTAATTTTACTAAGATCATTTTGCCTGTTCAGTTCTTTGTACACATCACTATGATCGATGATATGCTCTGGCGTAAAAATGAATTTACAGTCAACTTTAGTTTTTATCTTTTTCGGATTATAAAAAGGCTGCTTTTGTGTAATGATATAAATAAAAAGCCGATCATACTGATGAAACAGTTTCTTTTCATTGAACATGGCAATGGTTCCTAGCACTTTTTTCATGTCAGCTGTTGCTGTAACTTGGATGGCTGTTCTGCGTAACGGGTCACCCAGGTCAATAGCAGGTTGCATTTTACCGGAAGTATAGTTGATATTCTTTAAGTCAAGGTCAAACAATTCATTTAATACTTTTATTAATAAATTCTCAGCATGTATATTAATGCTGTATTCGCTGTTTGCATTCAATATACTTACCTGGGCGCTGAACCTGGATAATAATTCGGATATTCTTAATAGATGGGATTGCTGATTCATGGGATAGTTTAAAAATATGGTTAAAGCCGCATCTTTCAAAACCGAAAATATGCGTAATTGTTACGCGATTGGTGTTTAAGTTTGCGTATCCATTTAATTGGAAATAAAACAATCACTACTATTTCCAGTATCTCTACTTACGAGGGCCATGAAGCGAGGAAATGAGTTTATAGGTTTATTCGATTGCTGGATAGATGCATACGGAGAATGGTTATAAGTATATATTAATTACCTTCTTGATCATTCTTAATTTTTATAAAATCTATGATGGACTAAACACTTCTGTTTACCCTGTCAAAAAACAGTCAAACAATCTTATAAGGGTTGCGCTCAGACATGGCGTGTTTGATTTTTCTCAGTGTTTCATCCATTTGCGGTAACAGGATTTATTGATGTTGGCCTGAATAAATTTATGATATCGCGCCTCCCTTTAATATCCTGATTTTGATAAGATCGAAAGATATTGAAATCCATATCAGGCCACAAGTTATTATTAAGGTCGCAGCCGGCCATATACACTATTTGAAGAATGTTTCGAGTAATAGGATAAATACAAATAACTGTAAGGAAAGTATTGGAGGAATTTCAGGGGGATGGAACCGAGGATTTAATTTATTACTTTTTCGACAATTATTCAAATATGTTGCTTTGGATCAGTTTTTTGTGCAAAACCAAATGCAGCAGCGCAGAATACCAGGCTTACAACTGGCGATTGTAGGAGGCTACAGTTCGGTTCTATTTGTTGAACATTAACGGCAACGCAAATAGAATTGTTCCGATTACAAAAATTGCGGTCAGAATATGAACATACTTATTGTTTACTTTTAAAAATACAAATTGCTCAATGGTCCTGCCTAACCAAAATAAAGAAATTCCTGTCAAAAATGTTTTTCCAAGATTAGAAGTCAATAGCTCGTCAGGATAAACGAAACAAATGTATGCAACGAATAAAAAGAAGTATATTATTCTCGTGTTCAATATTTGTACAATTCCCCGGTTTGTAAAGTCCAATTTTTCTAACTCTTTTTTCCAATTAAATAGTCTCCAAAATAAAATATGAAAGATTGCAAAAGCAATTGAGTACAGTCCGCAGCAAAATATTATTGTCTTCATTTTATGTTAGCTGTCGTTGTTTTATGACGTTATAATTTTTTTTCCGTCCTGGACAATAGAGTAATGTCTGAATATACCATTCTCGATAAATGCGACACTTTTTTCCATATCACCCTGTTTTAATAAAATAGTTCCTTTCTCAATTTCTTTGGGTTTTAATAATGATGCAATGAGGGTTCTGTCAGTTTCATTGATTTCTATTAATGAGTTCATTAGTTTAAAGAAAGAATCCATAAATGGCGATGCGTTTGTTATAATGAAGCTAACTAAAAAATAGTGTTGATTGTCAATGGTTTTTTTATTTGGTTAAGAAGATGCAGTAACCGACGGTTTGTTCTAATGATCCCTTATTTTGCAAGCTAAATCTTAAGGAAGTGGATATCAGCACCCGGTGGTTCCAAATGTACAAAGCCTTATATGTAGCGCAAATTTGTGTGTGACATTAATTAGGGAAAATCTCATTGACGAATACAGGATTGGTATTGCTCCGGTCATTGCAGGCAAGGAAGGTATTTATTCCCAAAAGGGCTTCCCGCGAAAAAACTTTCATTAATATCTTCACAACCATTAATGAAAGGTGGAGTAATTCTTAAATATAAGTCGTTAAACGGATAGGCAGGGGTGTGGTTGATTAAACTGTTTGCATCTGTTTAATAAAAGATAAAAAAGAGAGTAGGGGTTCGATTACAGTCCACCCGACTCCACGAGATATAAGCCTCTGATTTTCAGTGGTTTTTTTGTTGTTAGGTCATCGGACAATCGAACCGATAAATTTGTATTAATTAAATGAAGTGCAGAAGTGCATGCGCCTTGATACTAATAAAGCTCATATTGGCAACATAAATTGTAATGATTATTAATCGCTTACATGAAAAAATCAAATCTAGTAATGGAAAAGGTAGAGTGATAAATTGTTAAACTCCGGAGGAGGAAGAAGTTACCTTAATACAGTAGCGATGCGCTTTGAAAATATTCACACTGGCAATTTCCTTCTTGCTGGGGTGAAAAAAATCCTGCTTTATTCAAGTGTATAAGATGCCCATAACTAATCAGTTCTCTAATTTCCTTGCATTCCCGTTAATTACCTCGCGATATGCTTTCTTCATGGTTTCCGGAAGGAAAGAAATAGATAGCCAATGGTAGG
>NZ_LWBP01000017.1 GCF_002078015.1 Niastella populi
ATTATCTCCAAAAAACCGAGTAAATATGCTGGTTTAAACCTCATTGTATTTGCTGGATCACATTTTCTAAAATCTGGTAATAACTATATTTTCCATTCTTAACTTTCTGATATCCGTTAGACGTTAAGTTACATAGTTCTCCTTTGTTGCTTAAGTAATACTTTATTTTATCAAGTAAATCTTTATGGTCAGTATAAAAGATCGCCTCATTATGAGTATATATAGAATTTATTTCCTGATTTTCCTCTGTAACAAGGGCTGTATTGCATGCCGGAATCTCAATCGTACGCGTTGTATGGCGCTCAGGAATCCATTTAGATAAAAATCCTAATCCCATCATTGCTCCTGAAATTTCCTTAACATATTGCTCTCCATAAATTCCTTTGCCTTTATAAATAAGGCTTTTATTATTTCTAAACTTCCATGCAAACATCTCCCATTTATTTCCAGCTATCGTCACCTGGATATTTGCTTCCAATAGCCTGGAGATCAAAAATTCACGGTTGCTTTCCTTATGCCCTATAAACACTACTCCTCTTTTTTCTTCGAAAGAGTGATATGGCTTATGTAGCATAGGATCATATCCTTGTGTGCAGAAGATAGTTTTTACTCCATACTTATTATAATCCTCTATTTCGAATGATTTGGTAGTAATACAATAATCATATAAAGGCAAACTATCGTAAAATAATTTTGATTGATGGAATGTAAATGCCGGGTCAGGAGTATAATGGACTAACTTACCGGAATTTGCTTTTAACCGCTGTACAATCTCCGGCCTTATAAAAACACCTTTATCTATCCAAACCATATCAAAATCGAAATTCCCATCCAACTCATTTATTATATACCTATTAATATTATTAATTAAAGTACCTTTTTTAAATCTCCAGCCCAATGATCTTAAGATCCTATTTGTGGCAAGTAAAGGGATATCTGTGTTTATAACTTTAAACTCTTTTATAGGTAGTAGCTGCTTTAAGTATTCACCACGCATTCTGCTGGTACTTCCAATACCATATGGACTTATGTATAATACCCGCATTTAATTAGAGACCTTTCTTTTTATTTTTTTAAAGAATGAAGTAGTTCTCTTTTCATAAAAAAGCCATCTGGAATAAACCTGATCGATGCCCCTATATATTTTACTAAACCTGGAATAATAATAATTTTGAAAGAACAAAAGAATATCTGCTCGGGGTAAATAAGTTATCACATCAGATTTAAAGCCAGCCCAATGTATAATATAAGGAAACCCGTTTTGCTTCTTTCTTATTTTCTCCAAATCTATAAAATCGGCAGCACCATCTTTCGGCCAGATCATTAGCTTTATCCGACTTACAGTTACCTGCTTCATCTGTTCTTTCAAATGCACAATAAAATTTAAATGCGCCTGATCGCCATTAAATACGATTTCCGGAAATTTAGGTCTGGGGGGTTCTGTCCAATCCAGTACTTTGCTAAAATCGTTCCTTGTCAAAACACCTGATGTTCCAAACCACTGCCCGGAATTAAAACTGTACCCAGGGTAAATAAATTTTTCCTCCAATTCACAAATTCTGTCAAGATTATAATATATTTCATTAAACCTTTCAGCCGGTTGCACTTCATCATCTATGATAAACTGAGCATCTATATCTTTTACCGCATCAATTACCGGGCCTGTCATTACAGTATCTGAATCAAGAACCAGGAAAGACTCTCCATCTTCAAGAAATAAAGGCTCCAATTTTCCGTAGCCCCATCCAAACAACTTTCGCGGAATATCAAGTATCTGGATTTTCCATTTTTTCTCTACAAAACTTGTATCAAAATCACCTGCAATAAATTCTTTAATTAAAAATATTGGAATATCAGGATACCAATACCGGATGCTTGCAATACATATTTTTGCAAGATTAAAATCATACTTGTGAGCGTTGACAAAAATTTTTTTTACGTGCATACTCAGGGGGTATACATTTGAATGAGGTTATTGATGGAGTTGTAAATTGAAAATGGAGATGCATTTATTTTAAACGCATAGTCTGCTCTGTTATATCTAATATTGGAAATTCTGACGATACTCTCTCTCCATTCTTTTATTCCATCTTCCAATTTTTTCACAACAACTAACTCCTCACAAAAAATTGCCTCCACTGGAACAGTTTCAGACAGAATTATCGGCAGTCCGCAACACTGTGCTTCCACAGCAACCATTCCAAGCCCCTCCCACAAAGACGGAAAAACAAGAACATCAGCGGCAGACATAATATCCGGAACATCATTTCTTAAACCGAGAAATTTGATTTTATCTGCAAGTCCGGCACTCTTTACTTCTGTTTCCATACTGGTTCCAAGGTTCCCTTTGTAACCAACAAAAACAAATTTCCAATTATCATTCAGGGAAACAAGTTCTTTGGCGACCGAAAATGCAAATTCAGGATTTTTCTGATTTGCCGCAGTATCATTATCCTGTAACCCGATTCTTCCAACAAATAAAGCAATTTTGCATTCTTTGCTTTTCCATCCAAGCTCCTTGCATAATTTCTCTTTACCATGGCTGTTGTATGCAAACTTGTTTACATCAAATCCACAATAAGCAGGATTTGTCCTTCTCTTACTAAATGGCCATTTATTGTAACCATACTCATCCATTACAGCGTTAGATGTACCGGTGATTTTTGACGTTAATGCTACAGTAAGTAAACGGCCTAAGTGATATGAAAACCATCTTACAGGGTTTACAACGTAATTATTTACAAAATTAAATGGATTATGAAGGTGTGCGATTCGTATATCAGGCATATAGCCGGCGCCTAACAAAAAATGCCACCCCGAAATAAAATCCTGGTGGTCATGAATGGCATCATATTGATTTGAAAGAAGAATACTTTTTAAATTTGCTCTAAAGGAAAATAAAGAATTGAATGAATATTTTACATAAAAAATCTTACATCCCTGCTCCTTAATTTCCTCATCAAATAAACGGACTTCACCACCAGTTGCTAAAAAGTCAAATTGAAGATTTAAGTGAGGATGTGTTTTCAAATATTTTACCGTGGCAAGCAGCCACGTTTCTGCTCCCCCGGCACCAAAACCATCAATAATGTGTAATACTCTTTTCTTACGCACAAAATCAACTTTCATATAAATTCACAAAATTTCCAGTAGCGATATTTAGTTCAAACTTTGATTGCTTCATTTTGGAAAGTGCCTCTTTTCTTGAAATAGGAACGCCATTATTCAATACGCCGGAAATTTTTTCTGACCATTTGAAAGGATCGCTTAAATCGGTATAAAATGCAAGCTCGTTTAAAACAATAGCGTCTTGTACTATACCTTTTGTGATAAACATTGGTAAACCAGCAGCCTGTGCCTCAACTATAACTAATCCAAGTCCTTCCCTTGGAAATTCGTTTCTTGGAAAAACAAAAACATCTGCATTTTTCATAATACCGGAAATGTTGTCGTGCCAGCCGAGCAATCTTATATGATTAGCTATGCCCAGTTCCGCAGCTTTTTTTGTGATAATAGCTTCCTGATCACCTTTTCCTACAAAAACACCATACACATCATTCCTCGATTTTAAAAGAGCTGCCAATATATCAATAATATAAACCGGGTTTTTTAATTCATTCATCCTGCCTACGAAAAGCAGAATTTTGCCATGTTCGGGTATTCCTAAATTGCTTCTGAATTCTGCTGGGTTAGCGTTTTCTTCAAACCGCCTTAAATCAATACCGTAATATAATACCTCAAACTTTGGTCTTTTTAACTTCCTTTCTCCGGTAAATTCAACAAGCGTATCTTTTGATATTCCCACAATTAAATCGCTAAAATAGAAACCCAGTCTCCTGAACGGACCTAACAACATTTGATGAAGAAACCGGTTGCCCACTGGCAATGCTTTATCTGTATTATGGATCTGAAGTATTCTTTTTTTAAAACGCATTCGCGCACTTGCCAGCAAATAAAACCCGCTTAAATAGTCGTGGTGCGCGTGCATAATATCATAGCTTCCATTTTTCAAAACCGATCGTAAATGACGTAAAAATGAAATTTTATTACTGATGTTTACCGGCGAGTAAATTATTTCTCCGCCTGCTTCTCTTACCTTTTCATCCAGTCTGCCTTCTTTACCAAGTATGCAATAAAATGTCCAATGCCAGTCAGGCCTCGTCTTTCTGCTCGACAAGAAAATATTTACAAGCCAGTTTTCTACCGCCCCTTTATCCAGGTTTTCAACAATATGAATTATACGAAGCAAAGTCTGCAATTTTAAATACTAATCAGGAATAGCTAAAAACTCGCCGGAGCCCTTTGTAAGTGCTGCTTTGAATGCCTCTGCTTTAGGGTACTTTACAAAATCATATATTTTATATCCTGCATTTATAAGAATTTGCTGTGCATCTCCTGCATGTAAACCATCTATTGCATTTTCATAAGAATCATTAAATTCGAATAAAATAGTTGGCTTGAATTCATTGAGCAATCTGCTGGCGCCCTGAAAAATCAATGCTTCTGATCCTTCCGTATCTATTTTAAGTGCATTAATCTTAGTAATCCCAAGTTCCGATAGTTGCCGGTCTAATGTTTTAGTAACTAACTCTACGTATTTTTTGCTATGTAAAGAATGGAAAGAGCTACTCCCTTTAAAAGTATCATCGTAGTAAAATTTCATTACTTTGCCATCAATATTTGAGCAGCAAACATTTAAAGGAATAATATTAGTAAGATTATTTAATTGAATATTCTTTTCAAGATAAGTGAAATTGGGAGGAAGCGCCTCAATAGAAACTATAGTAACATCAGGCCGTGCAAGAGCAACTGGAATAGAAACAGCTCCTATATTAGCTCCGGTATCCAGTAAATAGCCGTTTTTAGGCAATGTATTTATAATGTACCTTACTAATTCGGGTTCATAACTTCCTTTAGCATAAATTTCAAAATATTGATTGTCGGTTAAATTGGGCAACAGAAATTTGCCTGTTTTAGTATTAACATAGACATCATTTTGTTTACGGTCGCAAAACATATTTGCAAGACGTAATTTTCCTTTGAATGATGGTGTAGCTCTAAACAATTGACCTAACTGCATTTAGATGTTTTTAACTGTTAATGCTTATTTTTTCAATATATTTTTGTCCCATCTTTTGTCTTTCCTTAAGCTATTATCCTTTTTTATAAATAAAAAATCGATCTGGAACAATGCCATATCCAAAGGACGTCTATGTATTTCACAAATATCATAAATAACAAAATCATGTTCACTTAAAAAGGCAATGACTTCATGTGCTAACTTTACGTTCTGATAAACTTCCAGAAAATTTAATTCGAGGAGAATGACTTCAATTGAATTTAAAACTTTCCCGCATCCTTGTAAAATTTCGTATTCATACCCCTGTGTGTCAATCTTAAGTAAAGTTGGAGGCTTTAGGTTTTCTGACTTAATAAAACTATCAAGTCTCATCATTTTCTGACTAACAACCTTTTTTTCGGTGTTGACTTCTTCACTTGCCAGTACCGATGAGGCAGTTTCATCTGCATAAAAATTAATCGACTCTTTATCTTCCTGTCCTATTATTCCTTCAATCACTTTTACATTATTGGATGCAAATCTCCTTTTTAGAGGCGATATCTTATCTTTCAATGCTTCGAAAGCATAAATAGTCGTTTCCGGCCAGATTTCAAGACACATGTTTGAAAAATCTCCCTGATAAGCTCCTATATCAAAAGTTAATTCAGGAGAAAAACCCAGTTCTTTCAACCTCTCAAAAGAAGTTCGCTGATCTGGTATCTTATTTCTGGCAATCATTCTTTTAACATCTCCACTGTAAAGTTTCGCTTCAATTTTTTTCCTGATCAAATTCATTTTGGAGTATTTGGTTAAAAACAATTTTTCGTCCTGTGGCTTCCCCTTTTAATACCGCTTTATAAAATTGCTTATCAATCTTATTTTTCAATAGCAGCCTGATAGTATTAGCTATCTTATTTTTAAAGCTTAATTGTTTAGGGAATTCATTTCTAAAAGATCTGAAAACAATAGCAGATGCTGAAATACCTTCTGCAAGACTCAACAAATATTCTTTGCTTAAACGGTTTTTGGGTATATAATGATCTAAGCTCAGTTCATGAAATAATCCAACGCCTAACCCAATATCGCAGGCGCAAGCTGCCAGGTCATTATCACCACCTGATGACAAAGATTTTCCACTACGATCCAATTGTATATTTCTTTTTCCCTGATCGTTTAAAGAAACATAATATTCCGCAACGTTTCTTCTTACAAAAAGACCCGCGCCGCAAGGCATTGTTTCGGGCATATGAGGAAAATTAGACCATCTGTTTTCATCAAATTCACGATAAACAAACATTCCCCAGTACTTTTTTGTCCATGCTTCAGGCTCTTGCTCAAATATCAAATGAACCTGCCCGCTCCAGGCACCAATATGTGGGTTGTTCTGCGCAATGGCTTCCGCGCATTGAAAAAAATTATTTTTAATAAAGTTGTCATCATCAACGAATACCAATATGCTGCCTGTTGACTCTTTGATTCCTCTGATCCTTGCAGGTGTCAAGCCCTGCTTTTCTTCCCTTAGAAGCTTTGCATTATTATTCAGCTGGAGAAATTGTCTGATGTATTCTTTTTCCAACAAAGATGTTGATGAGTTGTTGTCTACTATAACGATCTCTTTTGCCGCATGCAATTGATTAGCGACAGTGATGCTATCAAGACATCTGCTGAATATCTCTTCAACAGGATTATAGGTACAGACAATTACTGAAATTCCTGGCATAAAGAAGCGTAGGTTTTAACACTTAATCAATTAGGATCTATTCCCCTCCACTAACTATACGATCAACTCGACTGCAATATATTGAGACTGTCATGCTTTCCATCATTTTCTTCTTCATTTCATCAATAGAATTAACATACTTACTATGATCTTTTATTAGCAAAGTCAACTTATTTATTAAAGCAACAGCCATAATATTGGCGTCAGCATAATCTACCATCAGTTCATTATAATTATATATTGCGGCTGTTTCACCAATGCCCCCCGCTTTAATTCCAATAAAAGGCAACCCCCTATTTACCGATTCGAAAAATATTCTTCCCAAAGGTTCCGTTCCACTGAGGTGCATTACCGCATTAAGGTTATCGTAGATACTACTATGATCCTTTACATAACCATATAAAATAACATTTTTTCTATTGCTTAATGAAGCCTTTACCTGATGATCTAAATCTTCACTGATATCGCCAAATAAATGAAAAATAATTTTTCCCGACATATATTCCTTATCAACCTGTTCCAGTAAATAAGGTAGCAAGTGTATTCCTTTACTATGAGCTACACGACCGATTATACCAATATTTAATGGTTGCTTCTTATCATACGTTGGTCTGCTATTATAAATATTGAAAGTAAAGGGATCACAAATAATTTGATTTCGGAAAGGGAATCGCTTGGAAATGTATTCTGAAATCGTAATAAGTTTAATATTCTCCGGTATATTTTTCTTTGCCAATTTCCAGCGTTCCGGAGAAATATCTTCCAATATTCTAATATGCACAGTAAAAAGACACTTCGGGAATATTTTAGCTAAAAGCAATATATATTTTATATGTCCTGCCTCATTAAGATATAATTTTTTATATCTACCGATGAAGAACGAATAAAAAAGTTTTAAATATAAGAATGCAGTGCGGGCAGGATTATAAGTAATTATCTTATGCCTAGTACTGGTATCAAGCAAAACTTCTTCCAGATCACTTCCTGATGGAATAATGATATCAAATTTCAATGAAGTATTAGTCACATAGTCGAGCAGCACTCGTTCGCTTCCATATAGTTTGCCAGAAGGGCTGATAACTAATGTATCATTCACAACAGTACTATTTAACTTTTAAATCAAACAGGTACTGCTCAATTTTAGATACCTGGTTCTTATAAAGGAATTGTTTAGCAAATTCGATTCTTTGCTGCTGCTGCTGCCTTGAATTATATTCGCTTAAATGATTGATCACATGCGAAAAAAGGGCCGGCAGGTTATCATTTTCTAGTCTGCTTTCAGTCATTTGAAGTATCCCGGGATAGTTTTTCCAATAAGTACTTATATTATTTGATATAACTACTTTTCCTGTTCCCAAAT
>NZ_LWBP01000018.1 GCF_002078015.1 Niastella populi
GAGAAGTAACGGTGACCATTCCTGCTTTTGTACCACGCAACATGGTGCAGGAGGCCCGGGGAACAACCCATTTCAGGATCGTGGCCGCCGCCGCTGCCATCAACTTCGACACGGAGAAGTACGAGTACGCCATGCAGGGAACCGCTGATTTGCCTTATAACAGCGATCCCACGCAGGCAAATACCCTTACACTGGCATTGCCGGCCAATAGCACCGATACGGTTGTGGCGGTACTGGGCATCGAGTATTACCAACGGGTGAACTCCCGCAGCTATGCGCTGAAATCGGGTGATCACAATGCTTCCAGTATTGTGTTGGTAGATAAGGTTAGTTGACCAGTTGACGAGTTGACCAGTAATCGACATTAGGCAACCATGAACGGCTTACCTCCTGTAATGGAAACGCTGTCGTTGTTACAGCAGCCATACAACCGAAGCCCGGATTCATCGTTGCCAGCCTACCCTGATTTGTTGCGGTCAACTTACCCTATGCGCTTGTTTGCCCCAAAGCAGGTATGCAATTACAGAAGCTTCCATACTTGCCTTCAGGCAGACCTTATTGGCCAGCGCCCTGTGCGCAGGGGCCGTGGCCGGTAAGTTGCGCAGATGTGGTTATTGGCAATGATTAGTAGAAAGCGGTGATTATTTGTTAACCAGTAAATTTTTTAATATGAGCAATATTATCAACCGGATACAGGGTTCCACCCCGAAGTTTTTCAAAATACTTCGCAACGTAGGTGTGGCGCTGGTAGCCGTAAGTGTAGCGATGTTTGCATTCCCCGGCCTGACAGGTTACCTTGCTGTGGCCGGTGGCGTAATGGGCGCCGTAAGCCAATTGGCAGTGCTCAACGAAGATGAATAGTTTTATGGAAGGGTTTATGGAAGGGTCCCGCTACGGCGGGACTCTTTTATAATGCCAGGTTATTGGCCTTTCATTGCGAAGTTCAATTATGAAACAGGTAGAAATAGAGGTTTGTGGATTATGTCGCAATACCGGGATTTTACGACAATTTTTATGTAATTTTGACGCACAAACAATAAAATTGTCGCATAAACTGTCATAAATGAGTCGCAATAGTAAAGTCACACAACAGATTGAGGTCATAATAAAGGTGCTTAGCTTAATGGAACATGGAGGGAGTATTGAAGAAATTAAAGTCGCATCTGGCCTTGATATCGAGCTTCGCACCCTTCAGAGGCGATTGGCCGACCTTAAAAAATTAGGGTTAGTAAAAACTTCCGGTGATAAACGCTCTACAAGGTATCATTATACAGTACCGCGTGTTGAACGGTCAGGAGCAGATTTTGAAAATACTACTAAGGGCATGAGCATATTGCCCCTTTCGGAAGAAGGGCAGGAAATCCGCTCGCTTGTTTTGCTTCCAGAACCGCGCCGTAAGCCAGTAGGATATAACCGTGAATTCCTGGAACGCTACCGGCCTAACATTGACAGTTATTTGAAGTCAGGTGAAAAACAAAAACTTGGGGAGGTGGGTAAAACACTGAGAGAAGATCAACCCGCTGGAACCTATGTTAAAGAAATCCTACACCGACTGCTTATTGATCTGTCATGGAACTCCAGTCGCCTTGAAGGTAACACCTACTCTTTACTGGATACCGAGCGGCTCATTGTGCAGGGCAAGGCTGCCAGCAATAAGTCGGCCAGGGATGCGCAGATGATCCTTAATCACAAGGATGCTATAGAGTTTATTGTACAGGGTACCGATGGTATCGGGCTTAACCGTTATACAATCCTGAACCTGCATGCGCTACTTTCAAACAACCTGCTTCCTGATCCGGCAGCATCAGGTAGACTCCGCACATTCGCTGTGGGAATTTCCAAATCTGTATATACTCCACTTGCCATGCCGCAATTGATAGAAGCTATGTTTGAACGCATCCTGGAAAAAGCGGACCAAATTCAAAATCCATTTGAGCAAGCTTTTTTCCTCATGGTTCATATCCCTTACCTGCAACCCTTCGATGATGTAAACAAGCGTGTATCGCGTTTGGCAGCGAATATACCCCTGAATCGTAATAATATTTCGCCATTATCATTTACCGATGTGCCAAGCGATCTTTACACCCAGGGTATGCTGGGAATATATGAGCTAAACCGCATTGAACTTTTGAAAGATATATTCTTGTGGGCGTATGAACGTTCCTCCCTGAAATACGCTGCGGTTCGTCAATCCCTCGGAGAGCCTGACCCGTTCCGCCTAAAATATAGGGAACAGATGCGTACGCTTATAACCGAGATAATTTCAAAAACCCTTGGACGGGAAGAATCTGTTGCGTTAATGAATGACAGGGCCTTGCAACTACCTTCAAATGACAGAACTAAATTCATTGAAACGGTAGAAACGGAACTAATGTCTTTGCATGAGGGTAATTTCGCACGTTATTGGGTTACTCCTGCTGAGTTTAGGAGTTGGAAAAATGTATGGGATATTTCAGATTAAAAACAGTTTGCTTCCAGTGAAGATACTGACACAGGATAGATGGTGATGTTTTCAATGGCAAGGGTATTCAACAATCTTTTCCGGTTTTAAAAATCCCCCGGCCTCTCGAACTTCTTAAGCCGCCGTAACGTATTTGCAAAATTGATCGCTGTGCCATCGTACACCTCATGGCCATAACCATACTTTTCGTTCAACTCGAATAGCATCATATACAAAGTATATGGGTTCTGGGCTTTCTGCCACCCACTTAATGATCAGGTCTACTATTTCGTTCATGACCGGCTGAAAGGTCATTCTACCATCACTCCACGCACCCCGTTATTATCGGATTTATTCTTTCCCCGGTTAAGAAAAACATTTTTTCCATCGTAAATCATTCTTCTTTCATCTTCGAATGCCTTCGCCGAGTGCCCTAAGGGCTGAAAACTCGAACTTTTTGTTGATGGATTTAGTTAGCCTACGTTGATAAAAGTAAGTATAGCTGGTAAAGATTCGAAGCACGTATGCATCATAAACACTCCCGGTTTTACTAATACATATAAACTATTAGCGCATATATAAAGTTGCTATAGATAAACCGTTTTTTATTATCTTTCAGCTTTCTCTTTCTATCCAACCCACTCACTCTAAGATTCCCTACAACGGATAATGACTGATCTAGATTTCTTCTTTATTTAAATATCAATCATCACAACATGGATAGCACAATATTCATTTTGATAACTGTTACCGCATTTACTGTTGGTTTTGTTATTGCCTGGGTTTTAGCTAAAGGCAAAGCAAAGTCACAAATTACTGAGTTAAAAACCAGGCTTCAGCTACTTGAACAATCGACTGCATTAAAACAGCAGGAATTACATGAAGTAAACAGAAAGTGGGAAGATTCACAAATGTTATTAGTAAAAGCACAACAACTTAATGCGGCCTCAAATACGCAAATTGAATTACTTAATGGCTCTTTGGAAGAACATAAAAAAACAGGAAGCGATAAGGAGATTGTATTAAAGGAAAAACAAGAACTGCTGACCGATGCACTACAAGCAAAAGCTAAATCAGAAGAGTCTATTTTACAAAAAAATAAGACAATTGATGAATTGAAAAGAAGGGAAGGTGATCTTGGTCAGGAAATAAATGAATTGAAAAGACAGGTAATGACGCTAAAGGAAGACAATGCAAGCCTGGAGGCTAATGCTAAAGCGGTTTCTACTCGTCTGGAAGAACAACAAAAATTTGTAGAAGATGCACAAAAGAATTTGAAAGATGCTTTTGGTGCTTTATCTGCCAATGCTTTACAGAATAACAATGCCACTTTTGTAGAGTTAGCAAAGGCTAAACTGGAAGAAAAAGTAACGGAATCCAAAAGTGAATTGGAAAAAAGGCAGCAAGCCATAGATGCTGTAGTAAAACCTTTATCCGAAAGCCTTACGAAAATGGATGACAAAATCAACGCATTGGAATTAAAGCGTGAGGGCGCTTATAGTCATATGAACTCTTTGTTAGACCAAATGAAACAAAGTACTGCGGCCCTAGACAAAGAAACGCGAAGTTTAGTAAGCGCATTAAAAACAAGCACCAGTCGTGGTCGCTATGGTGAAATCGCTCTCCGGCGCCTGGTCGAATTTGCAGGAATGCAGGAGCATTGCGATTTTGAAGAACAAGTAAGTACAGAAACCGACAATGGTCGTTTAAGACCAGATATGATAATACGGTTGCCAGAAAAGAGATGCGTTGTTGTAGATAGTAAGGTGCCGCTAACTTCTTATCTGGAAGTCTTCGAAACTGAAGATCAGAATGCGCAAAAATTATCAATGGATAAACATGTTCAGGCTATCAGAGGACATCTGAAACAATTAGGCAGCAAAGCATATTGGGATCAATTTAACGACGCACCTGATTTCGTAGTGATGTTTATGCAAATTGAAAGCAGCTTCGGTGCTGCGCTACAAATTTGGCCCGGGATGATAGAAGAAGCGTTAAATAATCGTATAATACTTGCCACTCCTACCACATTGATTACAATCCTTAGAAGTATTGGTTATAGTTGGAATCAGCTAAGTACTATAGAAAACATTGAAGCAATCCGTGATGCCGCCGTGGAATTATACGAACGAAGTGCAACCCTAATGGAGCACATCGCAAGCATTGGTAAAAGCCTGACTGGAACAATAAATAACTACAATAAAGCAGTAGGCAGCTTAGAAGGCAATTTTTTACCACAAGGGCGAAAGATCAATCAATTAGCACAAGGCTTTGTCAAAAAAGATTTGCCAGAGATAATGACAATAGACATAACAGCAAGGGAAGTTGTAGCGCCACCACCCCAAGCCACTTAACTTTCACCATGGACAGCTTATTAACACCTCTAATGTAAATAATGAAAGTAAGCCTATTGATTTCGTCTTGTTCCCGGCCAATTCCCCTTACGGTTTTGCCTTACTCCTGAATTCAACAAGCTGATGCAACACTTCGGGTTGATACAATTGCCCATCCTTGATCACCAATTGTACATTGCGCAGATCGCTGATATTGGTGAGTGGGTTGCCGTTTACGATAACCAGGTCGGCCTGTTTGCCTGTTGTTATGGAACCCGTTACCGCACTTTTGCCCATAACCTGGGCAGGAATAATGGTAGCTGTTTTAAGCGCCTCGGCTGGAGTAAGACCGCCTGCTACATACAGTTCCAGTTCACGGGCTACACTATACCCAGGGAAACACATATCTGTACCAGCTACAATAGGTACGCCTGCATCATACAGCTTTTTTACCAACATGCCCATACTTTTAATCGCAGGTTTATACAATTGAGCGGTGGCTGAATCCAGGCCCATACTTTTAAACTGTGTCTGAAGCGTGAGCGGCAGCGTATAAAAAGCCGGCTCCAGCTTTGTAATATCTTCCTTTATATTCCTGGCCGAGAGCTCATAAACACCTATAGTAGGATCTATTACCGTACGGTGCTGTTTCACAAAATCGATAGCAGCATGCGTCAGCGAGTCTTCAAGATCAAAATTGCGGTACTTATCTTTTTTCATGAGATCGATCAAAAATGGCAGGTGGTTCACCATATCCATCCCTGAGTCAACGGCCGCCCGAAGGTTCATACCACGTGGAATATGCCCGGTAACGGTAAGTCCTAACCGGTGTGCTTCATCACAGATCACCTTAACGATTTCAGGCTTTACAGAGCTATACAGTTTGATCTGATCGAAACCCAGGTCCTTGTAACGATTAACCGCTTTGATAGCGGTCGACGGTGAATCCGTCTGGATAATGCCAAGGGCTATTGGCCCTTTGCCGTCGATGATCCCGGCCATTAAGATATGAGGCCCTACCCCGCTGCCGTTGTCGATCGCTTTTTTTGTTGCCGTTATAAAATCAAGTTCATTGGCACAATCGCGCACCGTGGTTACGCCGGCGGCCAGATAAGCCGGTCCCCATTCCGTTTGCTGAAAATGTGCGTGCATATCCCAAAGACCAGGCACTATGCTTTTTCCGGTTGCATCGATCACCCGGATGTTGGCAGGCACAGTTACATTATCGCCCATCTGGTAAATGCGGCCATCTTTGATCAGCAGCACATTGTTCGGTACTGCAATGCCTTTCTCTACATCTATTACCTGGCCGCCCCTGATGGCGAGCATCTTTTCGGGCCGTGTACTCCCTTGTATGGAAGCGGTAAAGGCAGCCATGCCATATTGAGCGCCAAAGGCAATGAACGATGGTAGCAGCGCGCTATAAGCTTCCCGGATCATCTCCGTCTTATCTCCCTCGGCATCTATTGTCAGGATGCATACAAGATCATCGTGCTGGTCTGTCCATACCATTTCGCTGCCCCAGATAAGCCCGCGGATGGCCAGGCGGTTCAGGATAACGGGTTTCCCTTTAAGGGTTACTGTGTCGGTACCCTCCCGGCGGATCTGCAGGGCGCCGGTGGGAAGTGTATGAATATTGGCAGGCCGTTTTTTCCGTTTCCAGTACGTCAACAGCAACTGCTGCACGGTAGCCGGGGAATATCCTTCTATGGTAAAAGTATTCGGTAACAGCCGTTGGCTGAATGATGTATCGGCTGTTCGCACATACGCTTGCTGACCGGTAATACTAACTGAATCGTGCACCTGTGAAAAGCGGGATGTTTTTCCCTTCATGAAAAAAGACAGCGGTTCACCGGCTGCATTTACGCGAATACTTGCAGTGAGGGGGACCGGACTTCCCCGGTCAACAAACTTAAAATCCACATCATACTGAATGGTACCATTCGTTTTGGTAATGTGATACACTTCGCGTCCTATAGCCTGCTGAAACTTGTGTAATATAAATACCCCGCTGTCTGAATAAATGGAATGGGCCTCTTGGGCTATGCAGGGAGAAAGAAAAAGCAAAACGCTGAAGATGGATAAGGTTTTTTTCGCCATACGCTAAAGATACGAAAATCGGTGGCGTTCGGCGGTTTGCGTTATGAGAAAAGATACATAAACAACACTCACATAATAAGGCAGGCCGGCGCCTGCCTTTCTTTTTATTCTCCGATTATTACGACTTTGCGCGCCCCCACTCACCGTTGGACATCACAACTTATACTTATGAAATCCCCTGTTAATAAGGGCTTTATAGCGATTGCCCGCTCTTTGGGATAATAAAACACACCATGAGTTGATTTAGCAGCCCCAAAAACTGCAATATCTTTGTACTGTCAAAAGAAGAATATATCCCCGGTCATTACTACTGCTACTACCCGATTGTTTTGCCTCATAAAGATTTTATCAGTGCTATCGTTTGATATTTAGCTTCCCTGATAATCAATAAACTTAAAAATATACAATTATGATATCAGCTATTAAAACTTTGTTTTTTGATAAGGAACTGGTTAGTAAGATCAAAACTTCTGACGTAGACAGCAATAGGTTATATGCCCAGCTGATCAGTGGAAAGATCACGCTGCAGGAGTATATCTCTGCTACCCGTTAAGGCATGTCCTGTTACCAGGGCATTACTTAGGCTTATTAATACGACCGATGGCGTCAGCGACAGGTTCAGGAATTTTTCTTTATGAATATACCTGAAATGTCTTTGATGCCTTTTTTTCTGCCCTTACCTTGCCTATCACCTCGTTCCGACTTCGACCAATGAAAATCGGCACATTTATCGGCCGAAATTGCTCACTTATCGGCCGAAACCACACACATATTG
The DNA here is from genome assembly GCF_002078015.1 of Niastella populi. Classification (GTDB taxonomy): domain Bacteria; phylum Bacteroidota; class Bacteroidia; order Chitinophagales; family Chitinophagaceae; genus Niastella; species Niastella populi. The sequence continues at coordinate 7,649 of NZ_LWBP01000018.1, forward strand.
GTTGCTGTTGGCGGCTTGAAAAAATCATCGTTTATTCGTTTAGTCATAGCTGATTATCCAACTTGTTGGCATGACATCACCATGATCTATTAAGGGGTAATGATAATTTGCATGGTAGGTGCAGTTGGATATTAAAAAAAATCAAGAGTCGTACAACTGACAAATAGAACATTTTACGTTGACAATAAAACAATAGAGCTCGTTAGAAAGGGAGAGTTTGAATTTTTACCAATATCGGGTAAAATATAATAGATCTTATCCTACATTCGATGGGTTCTTGATTGTTTTTTATATTTTGAATTATGTTTGAATTGAAAATAAATGCAAATTCTAATTGATAACATTTTACAGCAGGCAAAACAATA
>NZ_LWBP01000019.1 GCF_002078015.1 Niastella populi
CGCGATTATAGGTCACTCCTTCGGGAAAGACAAACTTTTGCAGTTTCTCTTTTATTGGTATTGGGCTGGAAGTCCAACTGGTAGTGAGTTGTGTAGAAAGTGTTATACCTTCCCGGAAGTAAGTTTTGAGGTTAGAACTTTCTGCGTCAAGGGTTGATAGAATTTTCAGTATATCGGCTTTTTCCTTCGCCAGTTTTGTTCTTAGCCTGATATACACATCTTGCGGCATCTTCTTGTACAAATAAAAATCGTCTTCCAACTCTTCATAGCTTTTTTCTATATCTGCCAATTTGGCTTTGTATAGTTTTTGTTGCTCCAAGGCCACTTCGTAGTGCTTATCAAAAGCTGTATCCATATGGTATAGTAAAGGGGCAACTAATTGGGGCTGCAAGGTATAATCCTTTAAAAGGATACAAACTCCTGGTTAACCTCGGTAGTTCTTGGTTACAATTGCATCCCTTTGAGCGGCATTTGTAATAGTGGAACTCATGTACCTTACTGTTTGTTTTGTTCTTTTTCTTTACTACTTAGCCCGTATAGCCGTTACCACACTTATCACATTTCATGAAAAGTTTTAATGGATACTGGTCATTTTCTTTTTTATGGGTAACTCCATATTTACCCTTTGCAGCTGCTCTTACATTATGTATCTGTAAAAACATTTCGGGTGATATTAGTTTTTCATGGGAGCCTTCTACTAATTTTCCGTTGAGTATTTTATCCGCTATGATGCCACAATAAAACGGGTTGGAAAACATCATGCTTAATTTTTGCTTATAGATGTTAATACCCATTGCCTTTAATCGAAGAAGGATTTCATCGTTTTTTATTCCTTCCGCTTTCCAGCGAAACGCCTTACGTAATTTCTTGCCTGTTTCATCGACAACAATCTTTCGCTCTTTTCCTTCTTTAATCGCGGTGTATCCCATTGGCGGTTTCTTACACCATATCCCCTGCTCCAAATGTTCCTTAATCCCAGCCATTGCCCGCTGCCGTCTCAGTTCATTGTCATACTGACTGAACAGAAATTGTAGGTTTTGCTGGAATACGCCACCCAGATTGCTGGTGTCAATGGGCTGGGTAACTGCAACAATGGTTACTCCGTATTTTTCGCGTAATTCTTTAGAAAGCCGCATGGCACCGTCTCCCGACCGGCTAAACCGGTCGAGAAGATACACGAGTACGTGGGTTACCTTGTCTTTGTTCTTTTTAACATAGTCCAGCATGCGCTGAAACTCTTTGCGGCCATCTGTTTTGGCGCTTTCATACGTACCTCCAAAATACGCGGCTGTTTTAATATCGCTTCTTAATGCAAATTCGTCAATGGCCTTTTTTTGCCAATCCAGGCTAAGATTGGCTAATTCAATTAAAAAGATAAGCCTCCGTAAAAGGAGGCTGCCTTCAAAAACCCTTATTTAATGTCCTATCCTATGTGAAATCAAAATTATATCTTTTATTTATATATTCAAATGATAAGTTAATATTTTTCAATCTTTTGCCAAGAAGTTAATTTGATGACCACGCTGTTTGCAATTTTTGTACATGTTTCTTCGTAAAATTTCTCATACTTTAATGAGTGTTGTGATTTTCCATCACTGTTCTTACCAATAAAAATCCTAAAGTCCGAATTGGAGGTATCTTAGTTCTTTCTTCCTTGAAACATCCTGCATCCCCCCGATATGTCCCATGTATTGGCTTGCATCGTCAAATCTGGGTTTACAATACAAATGGTATATTAAGTAACTACTTCTTGCGTTCTTATACCCTGAACTTGACATCGAACGCCGCTTTTTGTTGCGTGGTCCGATTCAGCTTTTCCTCAATTACTGTCCTATCCCCCGCAGGAACAAAATTACCCGACACAGACCTAATTCCAGATTTTGTCTGGTCAGCTCAGCCCACAGCAAATCATGCCTTATACCTACCCGGTTATTAAAAACCTTTCTTTTTGATCTTCCATAAGTCCTTCTACTTCCATGGTAAAAATATAATTTAGGATTGACCTGAATTTTTTAAAAGAATCAGGCTTTCTAATAAAAAGGTTAGCTCCTTCATTAAATGCTTCTTCCACGGTTTGGGAATGAGAGGAAGTAGATATCATAATTACCGGAACATTTTTAAGGTGTGGGGTTTTGCGAATTTCCTTTAAACATTCCATTCCATCACGCAGAGGCATGTTCATATCCAGAAAAATTACTTCTGGTACCTCATTGCTGTTATTTGCAAGTATTTGTAAAAGTTTCTCCACATTTTGAACGGTAATAATATTGGCAATAATATGCAGATCCAAAATAACGTCCTGAAAAAGAAGGCAGTCATCTTCGTCGTCATCGGCGAGAATAATATTTCGAACTTGTATGGTCATAGTTATTGCTCAAATGTATAATATGTCTGCCAAATAATGAAATCGTTCATAGCCCTCTTATTTCTAAAAGTGATTGTAGAATATCAAACTACTGCGCGTTTGGAAGCTTACATTCGTGTCTTTTTTGGAATATTTATCTCAAGGCTGCATCCAATACCGGGCGAACTAATAATGTTTAATGAACCATTATATGCTTCGACCCTGTTCTTTATATTCGCCAGGCCGATACCTTTTTTTGACTGGTTTACATCAAACCCTTTGCCATTATCTTTAATTGACAAGTGAAGTGACGTACGGTTTTTTCTTATTGAAATGATTACTTCGGTGGCTTCAGCATATTTGATTATGTTGTTTGTTTGCTCCTGAATAATCCTGTAAATCATTAATTTTAGCTCACTGTTTATTTTTTCTTCCAATGCTGAATCGCATTCAACCCTAACGGAAACCGGCCTCCTAAGCTTCATATTGTTAACGATTTCTTCCACCTGGTTTATTAACCCCATATCTTTGACTGCAGACGTATTCAGCGATTTTGAAAGTTTGCGGATTTCTTCAATGGCTAACTGCAGGTATCGCCTGCTTTTATCAAGACACGCTTTTGAATTTTCATCATTGTTCTGCTGCGCATAGTCGAGCATAATGCCTGCACTGGCCAGAATTTGGTTGACGTTATCATGCAGCTCTTTCCCTAGTTCATTGCAAACATTGTCCTGGGCTGCAATTATTGCCCGGGATATTACTTTTTGATGCCGGATTTTATTCCTAAGCAACCTGGCTTCCAGTTTCTTTTTTTCGGTTATATCATGAACAATCCCTATTGCCCTTACCGGTTTTTCGTCCCGGTAAATAATATAACCTTTATCCATAAAGGATCGGTATTTATTATCCGCACAACGGAATCGGTATTCTGCATCGCAATATGAATGCCCCTGAGCAACAAAAGTATGTAACTTGTCCATCGCCATTTGCCGGTCTTCCGGATGTATCTTTCCTTCCCACCAGCCAAGCGATCCATGTATGTCTCTTCCTGAATATCCTGTCAATGCCATTAACGCTTCGCTGCGGTATACCTTCCCTGTTTCAATATCCCAGTCCCAGATGCAATCAGAAACAGCTTTTGCAACATAGGCAAAACGTTCATTGCTTTTTCTTAGTTCTTCGCGTGTATTTATTTCTTCTGTAATATCAATGGCCTGTCCGGCTATTATCCGTTTAGGAGTAGTAATTGGCAAAAGATACTTTTGTAACATAAAGTAACCTGGCGAACCATCCAGACGAGTTGAGGAAATTACAAACGAAATAGCTCTATTTGTTTCGAGAACTGCCTTGTCACTGGCAAGAAACTGATCAGCATGGCGCCTGGGGAACAGCTCATTAATATGCTTGTAATGATAGGTTTCGTCTATGCGCCATATTTGTTTTGCCAGTTTGTTCATATATATGGCATAACCATCTTCGTCATATATCCACGCCGGTGCGAGACTATTGTCGAGATATTCACAAAATAAATTTTCACTTACTTTCCTAACGCTTTCGGCGTTATTTAACTGCAATATATAACCCTGGAAATTAGGGTCAGGCATCGTAACTTCCAACCAGGGCATGGAATAAAGGGGATGGGTACAAGGGGCAACTTTCATAAAGTGACGAATAAAAGTTTGTATTACATTATTCTAATTAAAAATTATATATTATTTTTTATACATTTGTTTGTTTTCGATGATTGGCTGTTAATTGTCGATTTAAGTAAACTTTTGGCCCTTACAATAACAGATTTGTATCCGGTTAATGTGTTAGTGGTTACATTCGTTTGATAAAGTTATATTCGGATTTCTTTAAAAGGAACTACTTAAGCTGTTATTTTGAATGAACAGGTAAAAGGTTGTATTGACAATAAAAAAAGCACTTATTCCGATTGCCAATACAAGAATACGTATTCCTATTTAGCTTCACAAGCCTGTTTAATTGGAGTATAGTTTGAAATGAATTTGAAGATTGATGGCCTTTGCAGAAACGAATAACTTTTATAATTAGTCACAAACGAGGTTTGTATTTATGATGGTAAGTAGCTCTTTGGCTATAACATCGTAGCCCGAGATAAAATGAGGGTTCTTCAAATACCCTAAACAGCCGGCCTTTTTACAAAATTTTTCATCTTCAATTATTAAAAGAAACAGGGCTGAAATCAGGATTTGAAGTATCATACTACCTATATTACCGCCAGCAAATAGTTGCTTACCGTATTGATGAGCAATAATAGTCCCAGCATCGAAAAAATGAAGCGGATCAATGGAATTTCCTTAAACATCTTCTTCAGTATCTTACTTTTCAGCAAAGATGTGGTAGTATTACGCTTTTGCTGTATCGTATCGATACGGATTTATAGGAAAAAAGTATTTACTCTTAAAGTTTTATACGGAAATATGTAAGGACGTCTGTAGAATGTACATTCATGGAGTGCTATCATTGCGGCGGGTACAGCAATTCTGCATTGTAGTGACTGTTTCTATAATAGGAGTTTGAAATATAATTCACGAATCAGGTTTTGCACATCATAATGCTTATTACATACCTTATAGTTCCTTTAAAATAAATGTATCATAAAAAGGCTTTCCGGTTAAATAATAAAGCCCGCACTAAAAAATGCAGGCCTAAATCCGATACCGTATGAATTGTACTATGCAAACCAACTACTTTTTATATTGGGTTTAGGAGTTATGCATTAGAAGAAATGCCAACCTAAGTATTTTTTGTATCATTTCGTTTATGTAATTATTTATTTCATAACCGGATGAAACCGGTAGGTCGCAGCACTGAACTCCGCCGATTCTGCACTTATGGGTGCCCGCCACGTTCTTTTTTGAATAACCAGGCAACCGGGAGTTAGTAAACGCGCCAATTCTTTGTTTGAATACCAGCGCATATACATTTTAATATTCATCAGAAATCGTGAAGTTTAATATTGAGGAAAGTATGTAAACGAACCGCTTCAATTTGGAAACAGGTTATCTAAAGGCTATATGGTTAACAAAATAGTTATGCCGGATCACAGTCACAGTTCCAAAGAGGTGGTGGCGGTCATGTTTTTTTGTTTTCAAGTTTTAATTCAAAATGCATAACGAATTTTACAATAGGGTAATTTTTCGTGAACCATACTTTCCAGTTGTTTTACCAGCGAACCTTTAATACCTCTTTTATAACGCACATTGCGTCCGCCTGTTTGCTGTATTTCACTTCCTGTAAATCTGGTTGCCACAAAAACTCTTCACCTTTAGGATGCCATCCCATATTTACATTGTGCAATTGTTCATTATGGGTAAGAAATATAATTTCACAAACTAATTGTTGCCTGGTACGATCGTCTATAATATCATTTAGTTCGTTAAATAACTCACTCCAGTCTTTTTCCCATCCTTCATAATAAATAACCGGGGAAAAATTGAGATTTACTTCGTAACCGGCTGCAGTAAAATCATTAATGGCTTCAATGCGTGTTTTAATGGGGGTAGTACGAACATCAACCAATTTGCTCAGAACATGAGGCATTAAACTAAATCGGATCCGTGTTTTACCCTGGGGATCGTAGTCCAACATGTTGCGGTTGACAAATTTGGTGGCAAAAGTAAGTTTGCCATTGGGAATTCTTTTAAACAGGTTCACCAGGTCTTTGACATTGTCGCATATAGCAGCATCTGCTGAGCAATCCCCATTTTCGCCGATTTCATATACCCAATACACCGGATCGATGTGATCGGGTTCTGTTTTTAAACCATGTCGTTTGGCATGCCGTTCGAGATAGCCCATGATTTGATCTATATTCACAAATAAGGTAATCGGGTTTGCATACCCTTTTCGGCGTGGTACATAACAATATGAACACGACATTGTGCAGCCATTTGATTCACTGGGTGATACAAAATTTGAACTGCGGGTATTCGGACGACAGGTTAAAGATTTTTTAACGCCAAGGATCAGCACATTCCTTTTTATTTTTAGCCAATGTTCTACAGAACCCTGAAATCCATGTAATTCAGGAATTTTCCAGTGGGACGGCACTTCAATTAGGCGGGCGTTTGGGAACCGCTGTAATATTTCCCGTCCTCTCCCGTATTCTTTTACTGCTGGTTCCAGATAAATCTCCCTAATATCAAGTAAATCGTTTATGTCCCTGCTATTGAACATGGCACAATATTTTTAAAAAATGATTCCCATTTCACAGTATAACCTACATAATATATGCCAGCCTGGTTGTTTCGGTTCAAACTTAACGGAACCGGCCTGTTTAGCTTCATATTTATAACAATTTTCCACCTGGTTTATTAACCCATATCTTTAACAGCAGACGTATGTAACGATTTTGAAAGTTTGCGGATCTCTCCAATGGCTAGTTGCAGGTATTGCCTGCTTTTATCCAAGAGATGCTTTTACATTTTGATCAAAGTTATTCTGGTCATAATTAAGCATAATGGTTGCACTAGCCAGTATCTGGTTGACGTTATCATGCAGCTCTTTCCAGGTTTACTGCAAACATAATTTTTGGTTGCAATTATACCTCAGCAATTTGACGCAAAAGTGTATCCGGTAATAGCCAGTTATCGACTATGTGTTTCTCCTACTTACTATATGGTGATAAACACTTACTGTTTAGTATTATTCGTATTTCTTACACTTCACGCTTTACCGCTTCGTTTTCTTTGCAAATTATTTGAGACAGGATTTACAAATCGAACCAGACCAATGAAAACCGAAAAACCAGCAGAGGGTTCATCTTCAACAGGCACCTTGTATAAGCAGCGTATTGGGCGTCAGTATAAAAGAGTGGTGGTGATGATGTTATTCTCCATTTCTCCATTTCTTAATGGAAAGGCCCAAAATACAATGAACTATTCGGTTCATGCCAATATCATTTATCATTTTACAAAATATGTCGACTGGCCTGAAAAGAGCAAAACCGACGACTTTATAATAGGGGTGGTTGGAGAAACCATGCTTTTTGATGAATTGAAAAGAATAACAGGCAATAAAAAAGCATGGAACCAGCGGATTGTTGTGCGGCGTTTTTCTCCTTCTCAAACAGCTTATGACTGTCACATTTTATTTGTAAGTGAAGAAGAAAGCAGCAGCCTGAAAAAAATTACTGCACGTACGGAAAATGATGCGGTATTACTGGTTTGTGAAGAAAAAGGGGCCGCTGCAAAAGGGGCGTGCATCAGCTTCAACGTAGTATCGGATCGCCTGAAACTTGAAATAAACAAAAAT
>NZ_LWBP01000020.1 GCF_002078015.1 Niastella populi
CGATACTGGGGGTGTTAAAATCAGGAGGTGCTTATGTGCCGATCGATCCTGAATATCCTCAAGACCGTATTAATTATATGCTGAGTGATAGCCAGTGTAAAGTAGTGATAGACGAACAGGAATTGGAATGCTTTAAAAAGGAAGAAAAAAAATATTCGATAAAGAAACTAAAGTCAAAAAATAATCCGGGCCATTTAGTTTATGTGATCTACACTTCGGGTTCCACAGGTAAGCCCAAAGGAGTAATGGTTGAAGACAGAGGAGTAACGAATCTGATTTATTGCCAAACAAAGGAATTTAATATAACGGAAACAGAGAAAGTTTTGCAATTTTCTAATTATTGTTTTGATGCTTCAGTTGAGCAAATCTTCCTGGCATTATTTAACGGAGCCTCTTTGATTCTAATTGCAAAAGATTTACTGTTGAATACAAGTGCTTTAGAAGCTTTTATACAGGAACACAGGATAACGCATTTACATACTACACCTGGTTTCCTTGAAACTATAAATCCTGCCAGTTGCAAGGTTCTGAAGAGAGTCATTGCCGGGGGAGAAGCATGTAGAAAAGGATTAAGGGAGAAGTGGGCTGGTGTAGCAGATTTTTATAATGAATATGGTCCTACAGAAACGACAGTAACAGTTATTGAGTATTGTTGCCCATATAATAGTTTAGCAGGGCTGGATGTTTTGCCGATAGGAAAACCATTGTCAAATAACACTGCGTATATATTGACCGAAAGCTTATCGTTATGCCCAAAGGGAGTGATGGGCGAAATCTGTATCGGTGGAGCAGGTTTAGCCAGGGGGTATTTGAACCAGGATGCCCTCACAAAAGAAAAATTCATATCAAATCCATTCAGGGCAGGCGAACGCTTATACAAGACCGGTGATTTAGGTAGATGGTTACCTGATGGCAATATAGAGTTTATAGGCAGAAAAGACGACCAGGTAAAGATAAATGGTTATCGGATAGAGTTAGGGGAGATAGAACAGGTTCTGCAAAGTCACAAAGAGATAGAAGAAGTAGTAGTACTTGCCAAAGAAAACCAAAACAATGAAAAGGAACTGGTGGCATATCTCATCAGCAAATCAGAACAAAAGCCAGGCGAATTAAGAAATTATTTGAAAGAGATTCTTCCGGAATATATGTTACCGGCCCATTATGTTCAGTTGGAAGCACTTCCATTAAGTTCTAATGGTAAAATAGACAGGAAGGTATTACCTGATCCGCAGGGACTGGGACTTAAGAGCGGGATAGAATATATTGCCCCAGGAAACGAGATAGAAGAAAAGTTAGAAATGATCTGGCAGGAAGTTCTTGGGAAGGGAAAAGAGAAACTTGGAATAGATGAAGGATTTTTTACGGTTGGGGGCAATTCAATAAAGCTTATCGCTTTACAATCAAAAATTGAACGCGGGTTTAAGACAAGTTGCCCGGTAGCTTTATTATTTCAATACAGTACCATCCGTCAACAAGCAGATATGTTGTTGCAGGGAAATTCAGTTGAAATTAATAGTGTTGCGGAATCAGACAGGTTAGCATCTGCATTGCAGGAAGAAAGTAGTGTTGAAGGTAATACCGACATTGCTGTTATCGGTATGTCAATAAAAGCTCCCGGATCTAAAAACATCCAGGAATTTTGGAAAAATCTGAGAGATGGAAAAGAATCAGTTACGCATTTCAGTCGCGAAGAACTTTTGTCTTTTGGTATATCTGAGGATACATTAAATAATGAAAATTATGTTCGGGCAAATTCGCACCTGGAGGATAAAGAATGTTTCGATTCGGACTTTTTTGGATATATACCGGATGAAGCCAAAACAATGGATCCACAAACACGGGTTTTTCATGAAGTTGTATGGTCTGCTTTAGAAGACGCCGGATATGACCCGATTATTTACAAAGGATGGATTGGTTTGTATGCCGGGGCGGCAAGTAATATTGAGTGGGAGGTTTTTAACCATATATCGGATGCAGGTATAGTAGATGATTTCTCGGCAAGCCAGTTGAGTGATAAAGATTTTTCAAACACACTAATAGCACATAAACTAAATCTAAATGGATCGGTAAATGCCATAAATACGGCATGTTCAACTTCCCTGGTCGCCATCCATCATGCAGTGAGAAGTATACTTACAGGAGAGAACCATATGGCAATTGCCGGCGGAGTTTCAATTAGGAATAGCGAAAAAGAAAAAGGGTATTTCTACCGGGAGGGAATGATAGCATCAAAAGATGGTCACAACAGAGCTTTTGATATTAATTCAAGTGGCACAATAGGAGGAGAAGGAGCTGGTGCTGTGGTATTGAAAAGACTATCGGCTGCAAAAAAAGATGGTGATCAAATTTATGCAATAATCAAGGGAAGTGCGGTTAATAACGATGGAAATAGAAAGGTGGGGTATACCGCACCGAGCGTGGATGGTCAGTCTGAGGTCATCAGGTTAGCACATAGAGTGGCAAATGTAAGTCCGGAAAGTATATCGTATGTAGAGGCACATGGTACGGCTACAAAACTGGGCGACCCAATAGAGGTCCTTGCATTAACCAGGGCTTTTGGAAAGAGTGTAAATAAATATTGTGCTTTGGGTTCAGTAAAGACGAACATAGGTCATCTGGATACCGCAGCGGGAGTCGCAGGCTTTATTAAAACAGTATTGTGCCTGAAAAATAAAGAATTGGTGCCCTCATTGCACTTTGAATCGCCAAATCCTGAAATTAATTTTGAAGAGAGTCCATTTTATGTCAATACACAATTAAAAGAATGGTCCCGGGGAGATTTTCCTCGTCGTGCCGGAGTTAGCTCGTTTGGTATTGGAGGAACAAATGCTCACGTGATACTGGAAGAAGCACAACCTGCGCCTGCAAAAATAAAAGATCCCTCACTTCAGATAATAGCGCTTTCAGCAAAAACAAGCGGAGCCTTAGCCAGGCAACAGGAAAATTTGAAAGAATTTCTAATCGAAAATAAAAATGTAAACCTGGTGGATGTATCCTGGACATTACAAAACAGGCAGTCCTTTCCATATAGAGCATCTTTTGTAGCACAAACTGTTGACCAGGCAATTGAATGTTTGGAAAAAAATGAAGGTATAAAATCACAAAGCGGAAAGATTCAAGGTGAGGGAAAGAAAAAAATAGCCTTTCTGTTTCCAGGGGGAGGGTCGCAGTATCAAAATATGGGGCTTGGGTTATACGAGATGAAAGAAAGTGTCTTTAGAAAAACAATGAATGATTGTTTTGAAATTGCAGAAAAGCTAAGTGATATTAATTTCAAAAATATTTTATATCCGGATAACCCGGGCAAAAATAATGAGATCAATGAGATCATAAACGCGCTGCCGTTACTTTTTATGTTCGAATATTCCCTGGCCAAACAGATAGAGTATTATGGGATAGAGCCGGATGTTATGATTGGCCATAGTATGGGAGAATATGTCGCAGCCTGTTTTGCCGGAAGTCTTACAGTGGAAGGCGCATTGAAAATGTCAATTAAACGTGGCGAATTAATGCAGGAATTACCAAAGGGAGCGATGATGGCGGTCGAAATCTCAAGCGATAAGATTGGTGATTATTTGTCGGATCGTGTTGATTTAGCTGCTGTTAATTCACCGACCAGTTGTGTTATTTCCGGATATACAGACTCAATAGTGGAGTTGTCAGAAAGATTCGAGCAGGAAGGTATCTCTGCAAAGATATTGCATATATCACATGCATCTCACTCGATAATGATGGAGCCAATGCTCGATGAGTTTACAGAGGCAATCAGGGACGTTGATATACAACCATCAAAAATACCATACATCTCTAATTTAACCGGTTTGCACATTACTTCAAAAGAGTTGAGTGATAAAAAGTATTGGTCAAGACATCTTAGAAATACTGTAAAATTCTCCCGGGGTATTAAGGAAGTGCTTTCTCATGATAACACGATCTTTATTGAGGTTGGGCCCGGAAATTCACTTGGCAGCTTTGCACGACAGCAATTTAAAAAAGGTACATCAGCCGAAGTGCATCAACTAATCAGGCAACCTAAAACAGCGTATGATGATAAGAGATTTTTATTCGATAAAATATCAGATTTGTGGCGATCGGGGTTAGAAATACGCTGGCCTCAGTTAAATAATGAAAGTATAAAAAACAAAATATCGCTGCCTACCTATGCTTTTGAAAGAACAAGATATCCGATGGGAGATGTGATGAAGGTGATCACTAAGAAGCTGGAGCAATTTAACGAGGAGAAACGTTTGGAGGAATCAGAATGGTATTATGAGCCATCCTGGAGAAAGTCAAAACTACCGCAACAAGGAGATCTATGGCAGGAAGGTGATTGGTGTTTGGTTTTTAGTGACGAAGGAGATATCGGAAAAAAAATGACTTATTCCCCTGAAATAAGCTCGGATAAAATAATCACTATCAAAGGTGGATCTTGTTACAGGAAAATAAATGAGTTCGAATTTGAATTGAATCCTTACGAGTATGAAGGATACGAAAAATTATTTAGTGAGTTACATAGTGAAGAAATTCACCCGAAACACATTGTTCACCTACTAACCCTTGACCAGCATACACAAACAGAAACATCACAGGAAAATATAGAAAGAAACAAGGCCTTTGGATTTTATAGCCTGCTTCATATTGCTAAGGAATTGAATAAGATGGATAATCAATTGCCAATAAATCTTTCTGTAATTACCAATAATCTGGAAAGTGTATTCGACGGGGAAACGATTCATCCATCTAAAGCTTTAATTGCCGGAATTCTTATTGTAATGTCTCAGGAAAATCCTGCCATTCAAGGTAGGCTTATTGATATATCTCTGGAAAGTAGCCGTGGGAATGTACTGACTGAATTGGCAAGAGAAGTTAAATCTGATGTCCGTGAAAAATTTCTTGCATATAGGAATGGCATCAGATGGGTTAAGCATTATAATAGTTTGACAATGCCATCTATAGAAAAAACACAATCGAAAATAAAGCATGGCGGAACTTATCTGATTATAGGAGGCCTGGGTAACCTTGGTTTTATCTATTCGAAGTATTTACAGGAAAAATACAAGGCTAATTTAATTTTAGTCGGCCGAAGCAATATTTCAACCTCAGGAGTTGCACAAGCATCTTCAAAAGATTCGGGTACCGGAAACAATGAACTAAAAAGAAAAGAACGACTTCAATTATTACAGGAAAATGGAAATGCGGTATACTACAATGCCAATATATCTGATTTCGCTTCCATGAAACAAGTGGTTGAAAGTGCAGAAATTAAATTCGGAGAAATTAACGGTGTTATTCATACGGCGGCTATTGTAGGACGAGAGGCATTTGTTGGAGTTAATTTCTTATCTGTTGCCGAATGTGAAAAGCAATTTGATCCTAAAATGAATGGTATTCAGGTAATTGAAGAACTATTCAGAAACAGGGAATTGGATTTTTGTTTGTTTACTTCTTCTTTAGCATCGATAATTGGAGGGAAGGAGTTTGGAGCGTATGCACCGGCATGCGCATATATGGATTACTTTTCATGCGCACGCAGGATAAAAAATTGCGTGAGTGCGAATTTTGGATCTTTTAATTTCGGAGAACCAAAGTTAGGACCGGCACCTAATCAGCCAGACGCATTAAATCAAACGGAAATAGTAAAAGTTTTGGAAGTGTTATTGTTGGCCGATGATCCTCAAATACTTGTTTCTCCCGTTCAGCTGGAAAATCGGATTAAAAAATGGGTTTATCCAAAACCAGATAACAAGCTACAGATCACGGAAACTCCTGTTGCTTCCATAAATGTGGAACGGTTTAATTTATCTGCGGTTTATTCTCCGCCCAAATCCAAAACAGAGGTAGAATTGTGTTATATGTTTGAAGAGTTTTTTGGGAAAACTGAAATCGGAATTGATGATAATTTTTTTGAACTCGGCGGAAACTCTTTAAAGGCAATGACATTAATTTACCGCATTCATAAAAAATCAAATATTCGACTTAAAATCAGAGACGTATTTGAACATTCCAGTATTAAAGAATTGGCTAAGAAAATTGACCTGTTAACTGGGATTACTCACATGCAGGAGGAACAATCAACTATGAATTTTGAAAATAAAATCGAATTGTAATGGATAAACTCATTTCTCATCTATTACAAAATGGCATTTATCTTTCTAAAAAGGGCGATAAGTTAAGTGTTGAGTATAATGGAGATATGATTTCTGACGACTTGCTGAAGGAAATTAAGAATAATAAAGATGAATTGTTAAGATATCTTGGTAGGGAGAACATTAATCCGGATTATCAGGATATAATTCCGGTCAAAAACGCAGAGTCATACAGTTTATCAAATGCCCAGCGAAGACTCTGGGTATTGAGCCAGTTTGAAGGTGTTTCGGCTGCTTATAACATGCCCGGGAGAATATACCTGAACCAGGAAATTGATATTGAAAACTTCAAAAGAGCAATAGATTCTGTAATAGAAAGGCACGAGATTTTACGCACAGTTTTTAAAGAAGACAAAACAGGGAAGATCAGGCAGTGGGTGTTAGGAAAGGAGGATTTTAGTTTTGAGATCGGCTATAAGGACTTCAGACAAGCGCAAAACAAGGAAGAAAAAGTAAAGGAATATATAACGGAAGATTCGTATAAAAATTTTGATCTGGTAAATGGTCCCTTATTAAGAGCCGCTTTACTGCGGGTGGAGGATAGTATGTATGTTTTTTGCTATAACATGCATCATATCATAAGCGACGGTTGGTCACTGAACGTATTATCCAAAGATATTTTCTCATATTATAATGCCTATAAGGAGAATAAGCAGCCGCAGAAGAAAAAACTTAGGATTCACTACAAAGATTACTCAGCCTGGCAGTTAGCCCAGTTGAATGAGAAATCCTTTATTGCTCACAGACGTTACTGGCTTGACAGCCTTAGTGGAGAATTACCAACAATAGATTTGCCTGGCACAAAGCAGCGTCCACAAATAAAGACCAGTAATGGGCAAGGTTTAACTACATACATAGGTTCGGAAGCAACCGATAAACTAAAAAAATATTCGCAGGCAAGTGGAGGAAGTCTCTTCATGGGACTGCTTGCAGTATGGAATATTCTGGTGTATCGTTATACATCTCAGAAAGATATTATTATTGGGACTCCGGTAGCGGGAAGAGAACATACAGAATTGGAAGATCAGATAGGGTTTTATGTAAATATGCTGGCTTTAAGAATTGAGGTTGATCCTGATGAAAGCTTTCACGGTTTTTACAAGTCTTTAAAAGAGGACATCTTAAATAGCTATAGCCATCAAATGTATCCTTTTGATTGTTTGGTAGAAGAACTAAACCTGCAGAGAGATGCAAGCAGGAGTGCGGTGTTTGATGTACTGCTTGATTTTCACGATCTTGGAGATGGGGCAGAAGAACTTGAATTATCAAAAGAAGGGATAAATCAGATTGTAGATCTGGGATATCGCACATCAAAATTTGATATAGAGGTTA
>NZ_LWBP01000021.1 GCF_002078015.1 Niastella populi
ATGTCAATATCAAATTTCTTTCGTAATGCGGTGCCTTTTTCTGTAGAACCCGTAAACATGGGTTTACACTTTAAAAGCCCACTGAATTTCCTTTCGAATAATTGTATGATCTCTTCTCCCTTTTTTCGCAACTCTAAATAGTCCCTATTCAAAGGAGAGAGATGCATATTATGAAGCATGCCATTTAAAATATAATCTGTATTAATTGGCTTTTCAAGACTGTTATCATGATCCATAATTGCACCCAACGTACCACCAACAACTACACCAGCCAAAGCCCCTATTCCTGCTTCGACAAACAGTTCCTGCCAATTAAGTGAGGCGCCCGGTGTTTGCTGAATTCGCTTGCGTTGCTCAATAACATTAATAATTCCTTTTATTAAGGCACCCGTTGTCAATCCCTTACTGGCATACTTTGTCGTTTTCCCCATAAATGGCAGATTTATACTAAAATAGGAAAGTAGAAAAAAGAAAACAGGATTTTTTTCTGCAACTATTTTGATATTGATAATCAATGTATTATGTTTTATTCAGATTCTGGGGATAAGATTTTTCGTTATTATTTTAATTTTGTCAAATATTTGTCAAATCAATTGACGATTTATGCAGGATAAAGGGATTCTTGACAAAAGAGAGCTGCCAGATAAGGATTTTACCGAGTTATGGGGTCGCATTTTTATGCCAGATGAAGTGAAAAACCAACTGCTGGCGCAAGTTTTACTAGAGCTGACTTTACGGTCTAAAATACCGTCGAAAGCTGCCATTCCTTTACATGGAATCATTTTGCTGGTAGGACCGCCAGGAACGGGAAAGACTTCTATCGCAAAAGGTGTGGCTTCAGTAGCGGCAGCAAAACTCCAGGAGTCGAAAGTGAATTTCATAGAAGTTGAGCCACACGCTTTAACAAGCTCCGCCTTGGGTAAAAGCCAGCGGGAAATTCGTAGATTCCTCGAAGAAGTGGTGACTGAACAGGCCCTTCTTGGCCCATTGGTCGTTCTGCTGGATGAAGTGGAAACCTTAGTGGCTGACCGAACCAAAATGAGCCTGGAAGCAAACCCTGTGGATGTTCATCGGGCAACCGATGCTATGCTTGCCGGGCTTGATAATCTTGCTGCAAAGTTTCCGCATTTATTGTTCATTGCCACCAGCAACTTTGAAGGGGCACTTGATCCTGCGTTTATTTCTCGTGCAGACTTGGTTTTATACGTTGAAAAGCCCACTCTTGAAGCCTGTGAAGCCATCTTGACAGATACTCTTGATGCGATGGGTGAAGAATGGAAAGAACTTAAGAAAATTCCAAAAGATAAGGAGTATAGCAAACTGGCGCAATCTGCTTTAGGGTTGGATGGCCGCCAAATTCGCAAAGCAGTAATCAGCGCTTGTACACAGGATATTAAGGTCGTTTTGAATCCTGGTCTTATGACCATTGATCACCTGAAAAAATCTTTCACGCAAGCAAAAAAGAAACTGAAATGAGCATAGTCACAAGAAAATTTTCAGCCTGCCCGGTGAGGACTGCGGCTGATACCTGGGAAACGATTGTAAGTGTGATTTCTTCAGTCTCTGCTGAGGCTCGTAGTGAACTTTTAAAAATTGAAGGTATTGCAGCTTCCATCATTTCGGATGAAACGCCACGCAAAAGTCCCATAACGATTATCGGAACTGGTTCGCGCTTGCGTGTATACTGCCTGTATGAAGAAAATGGCTCTGCTGAAGAAGTGAACGAATCTCCACTAAACTGGAACCCTTTTGCCGGGGAATGGGAAATTCATATACCGGCTGAAAAAGATGAATTGGACTGGGTGACTCAAGCCCTTAGTGAAAAAGGCGCAAGGTTCAAGGCTTACGAAGCTGGTACTAAGCCAGTAGAAGATGAAGGAGAGAAGACCTCCAGCCAACAAACTAAACATTTAACCATAGACATTTCAAAATTGTAATGATATGAGTACGCTAGTCTCAGTGAACACCTACGCTCACACCGTCACTTTTGTGACGGATAAAATGCTCAAATCTCTACGCTATATTATTACCAGCACGGGACTTGATCCCAATAAATTTGTTAACGATTGGAAAACTTATGAGTTGGGGGTTCAGACCTGGCTGACTTCCAAGCACCTCAAAGGTATTACTTTGGAGATTGTCAGTCCAACAGGTGCATTGGTAACAAGGTGTGATTTTGAAATCAATTATACTTATGGCAATGGTGAAGGTTCTATGTGGTTGGATACAGATGCCTTGAAATTTGCCATTACCAAGTTCGGTACCATCCCTTCATCATGCACATATAGTATCATACTCACAACCGATCCAAATAGGTCGGATGTTGCTGGTTGGGGGCCTGCATCCTATCTTTCAACAGAAGGTTTTACTAAACAAAGCTTGGGTACGACGATAGGAACTAGTTCCATCGGCGCTCAGGCATCATATTGGAGGAAATCATGATCAACACATTTGACGCTTTCAAAAAATTTAAATCCCGTCTGGAGTTAAGAGATGGAGAGCAGAAAAAGGCCAGCAAACTGCAACAAGACGCCCGTGCGTTAGTTGGCGAGCATTTTGTCATTGCCAGGGATTTTTTAACAGGGTCTTATAAACGGCATACAAAGACACGTCCTCTAAAAGATGTAGATATATTTTTTGTGCTGGATAAAGAAAAAGAAAAAAAGTACCTGGATAACCCACTGGGTTTGCTGGAAGATATTCGTAAGGTGCTTGCTCCCGTGTATGGCGAAGCAAAGGTAAAGGTTGGCCGCCGGTCAGTAGGTGTTGATCTTGCCTACGATCCCAATGATGAAGATAAAATACTAAGCATTGATGTAGTGCCTGCTTTTGATAAAGACAATCATTATCAAATACCAGATAATGTCCTGCAAGATTGGGTTAACACCGACCCGGAAATTCACGCCGAAGAAGCTACTGCCGCCAATAAGGCTTTTGATGGGGAGTGGAAGCCAATGGTAAAGATGATAAAGAAATGGAATGAAACGCAAGGCAAGCCCATCAAACCTTCATTTCTTATTGAGGTAATGGCCATGCAGATGCTATACCCGCCGTTTTCCGGAGGATACGTATATGAATTGAAAAGCTTTTTTGCAACCGCTGCTGACCGTATTAGCGAAACCTGGAATGACCCTGCCGGCCTGGGATCACCGGTGTCTGACCAGATGGATGCACAAAGGATTACACTTGCCCGGCAGAAACTGGCGGAAGCAGGTAAGTTTGTAGATCAGGCTATCCAGGCAGAGCGTAATGGCAACCAAGTCGGTGCCTTGCGTATTTGGCGCGATAACGTATTCGGTGATATGTTTCCATTATCTTAAAAACTAATTTATGGAAAACCAGCATACAGGCGATAGTAAACCATTTTCATTATTACACCCTATGGGAATGGGAGGTATAATTGGTGGAGACGGTTATACATTCCAGGAACGGTACATAGTGTGCCATATCCCGAAATGGCTAAACGACTTGCATTTTGTGAAACTCATGTATGAGGGTACTGGTGACGTGGATGTAGTATTTGAGCAAAATAAGAGGCACTATTACGATCACGTGCAAGTGAAAGATCATAATGTAACACCTGCTGAATTAGCAGAAGTGATCAGTGGCTTTGTATTAATTGACAAGGGTACGGAAAAAGCGTATCGTAAGTTTATCCTAGCTGCGCCCTCGTTAAGCCAAAATGTGAAGGGGTTGTGCGATGCACTGTCAAGATTTAGAGAAGCGGAAAAATTGTATGCAGAAGAGGATCGGGAAGTGATATTAAAAACAACAAAAGAAACTTTGATTACTAAGATTGAAGCTGCGGGTTTCAAGGAGTACGTAGACTTTGTTATCAATAAACTCTTTTTTGAAATTGGCGCTTTCGATTTTAATGATAACAATCTCTGTAGGAATATATTTGCGGGTTATCTTGTTGAACATCCTCATTACAAGGAATATTTTAGCGTGTTTGGTAAAGTATACTCAAAATTGATTGAAGAGGTATTGGCTCATAGAGGTAAGGTTCTTGAGCAAGACAAACTACACGGCTTTATTAAAGGGGTACTGACGGCCCCTCCTACCTTGAATCATGACAGTGTACTTCATATCCATAACTGGACGGTGGAAAAATACACGCCTGATGCTACTGTCACTCTTGATTGGTCTACCTATTTTGACAGACAAACACGTACAGTGCCTGATGTGGGAATGTGGGATAAAGTGCTGGTTCCTCAACTTATTACCACCCGGCAGGATATTGCAAAAACAACTTCCAATAGGCACATTATATTCCGAGGCAAATGTACTTTGTCAACCGGCTTTGCCTTGGGCATGGCCTTTCCGGAAATTGGTAATTGGAGTTTTGAAATTCAGCAGCCACCGAATGTGTGGCGATCTGATGCAGAAAAAATTACTGGTTACAAGTTAAGGTACGAGACGGAAGATCCCGCCACTTATGGCATCGATTCAGAAAATCAGGAAATTGCAGTAATTTTCAATATAACTGGCCAGGCCCTGAACGATGTTGTTGCTTTCTTAAGAAACAACAACATATCTATAAAACAATTGGTGTTGATTCATCCATCATCAACTCCGGGTAACTTATCAATTCAAAACGATTCAGAAGCTGTATCTTTGGCCAGTGCTTCAAAAAACATAATAAAGGAAATGGTGACCCTGTATCAATCCAGAAAAACTCATTTGTTTTATTATGGTCCGATTGGTTTATCTATTTTTCTCGGGCAGAAGCTTACATCCGTAGGACAAATCCAATTATATGAATTTCAGGACCCTGGCTATAAAGCGTCCTGTTTGATCAAAACATAGGTACATGCATCCAGTCCAACAGAAGTTATTGAAGTTGGCAGATACCAGTAATTTAGGGGCGCTCCCTTTACGTGATATTGCCAAGATCATCAACGAGGACCATCCGCAAACAATAAAACATCACCTGGAAGCTTTAGAAAAAAAGGGACTTATTGAGTGGGATAAAACGAACAAGACGATCAAAAGATGTGCTACAGGTGTATCTGTCAACTCTGATTTTGCTGTGATTCCGGTGTTAGGAGCTGCTAATTGTGGTGTTGCAATGCTCTATGCTGAGGAACGGATTGTTGAACATGTAAAAATATCCTTCAGCTTACTGAGGAACCGCCGCAATACCTTCGCCGTGCGTGCAGTTGGGGCATCTATGAACAGGGCCAATATCAATGGTAAAAGTATTGAGGAAGGCGATTTGGTTATTATTGACCCCGATGATAAAAATATTCAGTCCAATGATTATGTATTATCCATCATCGATGAAATGGCTAATATTAAGAAAATTGTTATAGACCTCGAACATGAACAGATTAAATTGGAATCTGAATCAACTCAACATTATCCACCAATTTTTATCAGTACAAACGAAGCTTCCCGTTATGTCGTGAGTGGTAAAGTAATTCAGGTAATAAAATGCTAGTTAAGAAAGTATAGGGAGGTCGTTTACCTTGCAGAATGTTACCGAAATAAGCTTCAATATCAGGTAACCATTGTCCTGGTGCTGGATACTATATCGTGGGTGTTCCAATGGCTTAACCAGAGTATATAAATTACCCTTCTACATATATGGACAAAAACAATATCCCGACACTTAAAGAAGTGATCCATTTTTTAAAGCGAGGCGATAGGGATTTTTGTGATATGCTTCAGATTTCACCTGATAAATTTGAAGATGCACCCTTTGAGATGCTTATTTCCAATGAATTTGATGTATTAGCTGGTGTGAATAAGGTCCGTATGCTTTTTGATGTAGAATGCTTTGGGGTATTCCGAAATATTCTTTTGAAGTATCACGATAATGGAAACATCAAAGTGGTGTTTTACGGAACGATTTCAAATATTGATGGAATTTTCAAAATGTTTGAATTACTTATTGGGGAACTTGGAGCTGGCAACTTCGATCGGGAAAAGTTTTTTTCTTTTGCAGATCGCCAAAATGTTAATCTCGTCGCAACCTCCCCCGGATTTGGAACAGGCAAAGATGTTGTACATTATTGGAGCCTGTCAGATGACATTTCCATTGTACTCCAGTATTGTCAAAAACCACGTTATCAGTTTTCACTGTTGATTACCAGACTTATACCAAAAGTGCGTGATCATTCAAAAAGGAATAATAATGGGACGATAACCGAACGTTTGTCCATCAATATATGGAATTTATTAGATAGTACGCTTTACAATGGACTAGCTGAAAGCGCAATAAATGAGTATGGTGTTTTGGAATATACTTTGGAGCTTGATCGGAAAGAATTGGATTATTTCACACACCTTATTTTATCAGTGGGTACTGAAATTCAGGCAGAAGGCAAGCTGCCAAGATTTAATATAGACCTATACCATAATGGTAGTCCAGATATTTCAAAAATCAGATCAATTGCCGAGCAGCTAATTAGGTTGTACGGGACTGATAGTAGTGGCAATGGGGAACTTGAACCTTATGAATGGGATAAGATCAATAACAATGAATTTTGGACGGGGCGAACCTGGGAATTCAATCGTAGCCACGTCCTTCGTCACAATCCCCAGGATGAAATTGCCTACTACATACGTATGGATAATATGGGAGACCTCCAGGGATTCAAGGTGACAATCGTTTCTGCCAATAAGCTGTATGAATTATTCACTTAATGATAATCGTTTTTATGGTTCACTGCAAATGAAACTGATTTTGATTGCAACATTGAAATGTCCACCGGGCAAATGAATACTATATAGAAAAAATGTATTGTAACAACCCAAAGCATGTCATCAGTCTTGTCAGACTTTTTTTGAATCAGGGGCTAAGAATTTTTAGTAGTTTGGGCAGTCATATAGCGTTTCCCATTTTTACCTTTTGCACTTGTCCGCGGTAGTAGGTGGTGTAATGTAACATAGTAGGTATATTTTAAGATGTTTGACTCAATTGTTACAATAGAGAGAGGTTCGGTATTGCGTTCTACACAATAAAAATATGCTGTCTATTTCTGCGCTGGAAAATTAAAATTTTATCTATGAAACTAGAGTTCCTATGGATAGAAAAGCATAGTTTAATAAAAAACCAAGGATTTAATTTCAATCCTAATGCTTTTTATACTTATGATAATGGTAGCGGAGAGCTTCTGCGGACAGAACGAACTGGAATTGGTGAAGATTTTTTTAGGATAGAGAAGGGCGGTGTTATTTCAAGTATAAGTGCATTAGTGGGTGCTAATGGAACGGGTAAATCAACTATCTTGGAGTTTATTGCTGGGTTTTTAACTTCTGGAATTAATTCTGGAGGCATAATGGTAACAGATAAATTTGTTTTTGTTAAAATAAATTCGAAGGTTACTATCAGCAAAAAATGGCAAGGAACAA
>NZ_LWBP01000022.1 GCF_002078015.1 Niastella populi
CATCAGGGTAGGCCAAGAAAAGATGATTTACCTTATCATAATCAGCTTTTACCATTGTTGAAGATTTTTAAAAATTTACCGCAAAGGTAAAAAGGCCTCCAAGGGAGGCCAAAGACTTTGAAAAATTTCGAACATAATCAATATGAGTGCATGTATTATTTGATATGCAATAGTAATTTTCTTAATTATATAGAAGGCAATCCCCTAATCATCACATGAGAAGTTGTAATGATAATATTGCAGCAACTTTTATTTCCAGATTAGAAAAGTGTTATTGAAAAAAGATATTTAAAGTGATAGGCCAAATAGAAAAGCAATCCGCAAATTAACAGGGTTGCTATAACCCATATCGTAGAGTGATCTTTTTTTAATGATTTTCGGTATTGGTCATAGTAATTATCATCTGCGATTTGGAGGGGCGTGTGTCTATAGGCAACCAAAAGGGACGATTCATTTTGAATATTTCTATTGTAGCTTGATACACTAACAATGGACCAGATTATACAAATAATGTAGTAACTGCAAGCTAATCCAATGCTGGCTATAAAATGCCCTGTAAAGAACAGAAGAAAAACAATGACAGGAAATAAAAGCGTCATAATAATTCCGCCTACAATTGAGGCATAAAAAAGTCCTATTCCTCCAAATAAGAGTGTGAGCAATATAGCAACACCTGTGCTTTTTGTTTGCTTTGTAACAATGTAACTCATATGGGTTTTGATTTAAGGGGCGTGATTAATTATTGCCAGCCATTTTCAGTTTTTTTAAATTCTACCCATCCCTTAACCACTTTTAGTTGACCTGATTTATAGTGGTAGTAGTTGTCAATATCAAAGTTGTATTTGTGGTCATTGGCTTCTTCACGAAGCTCAGCATCGGTAATTAGATTTTTAAGATCGTCTCTAAATAAACTGTGGGCGTTGAGTTTAAACTTAACAGTCATTGAATATTGAAACCGGTAAACATCCTGGCCAAATACAGTAAGATTTTCTCCATTGGTTTTGTCAAATTTGATTACCTCAAAAATGTCTCCCGACCTAAGCGCATTGAATTTTTGAGTTTTAACTTTTTCAAATGCCTTATCTGTATTTGGTTTAAGTTCAATAGCAGAACATGAAGAAATAATAATGATTGCAAGGGTTAAAATAAAGCGCATTGAGCTGGTATTTAATAGATTAATGAATATATTGCAATTTAATTAAATAACGCATATATGCGTCAATAAAAATCACGGCGATACCACATCTTGGCGATGTGATAAATGTTAAGAATAAAGCTTTAGTAAAGGCATTAGGCGACAGGATAAGAGATTTACGCACTCAGCAAGAATTATCTCAGGAAGATCTTGCCAATGAAGCAGACGTGCCCCTATCTCAAATTGGGCGTATTGAAAGGGGAGAAAATAATCCTACTATATCAACTCTCTATGTAATAGCCCAGGCATTAAAGATAGATTTAAAAGTATTGGTTGATATTAAATTGAAAAAGTAGCTTCCAGTATCCTATGCGAAGCTAGGAAAGGATTCTGAAAGCTTAGAACTTCAAATTTAGGCTGCCAGGTCAGGAATAACAAGCGGTTTCTAATTAGTTAGAATTTATTGATTCTAATACCTGTATTGAAGGAGCTAAATAATGCTCCGCTATTCCTTTAAGTATGAACCCGCTTGGCTTATTAATTCGCTTCTTTTGCTCTTTATTTAGCTCTTCATTGACCTTTTTAAGCCATTTTAATTCATCTTTTAGTTCCGCTGCTAACTCAAGATGTCTATACCTTTCTCTTATCATAGACCCAATATGTTTTTTATGTTCATTAGAAAGAGTAAGGAATGCATTTACAAAATCTTTAACTGCAAAATGTTTAAGGATTGGAATGTTGTAATATTTATTTTCGGATGTATTAGATAGTGTAAGTTTTTGTGCAAACTTTAATGGAGAATTCTTCATTTCTGTAAGAAGCGTAGAAGCCTCATTGGGATAATTTGAAATGATATATTTTTGCGCTTCCTTTTTCAAATACACAATAAAGTCTTTAAATTGTTGAATATCCCTACCATGATAACCCAAAGATCCATAAGCGTCAACAGAGAAGCCGTCGTTATAATTAAATGATAGCTTCCCTTGGGTTCTAAGATTAGTAACATTTTTTTTAGCTAATGATATTATTTGGGATTTAGCAATCGGTATAAGGTTTATTTCCGAATAATAAACTAGCATTGATGTTATATGAACTAATAGGTGCTGATCTTCAACTTCTTCATTTTGAAAATAATTATATACATTTTGAAATAATGTTTCAAACTCGTCATCGCTTAAGTCAGTCCAACTCCATAGCTTAATATGAGCAGGAGTATTTTCATTTAGAAAATAGCGGCTATTTCTTATAGACTGCTCAAGCTCATCTCTGTTTGAAATTATCCCTTTGCTAAAAAAATCAAACCATAAATTAGAATTCAACGGAAATGATTCAATGCTGTAAGTCTCTCTTAGTTTTTGGAATATGGAATCCTTATTGTCAAATAAAAGCGGGTGGCCCCCAGCAAACAGATTCAGTATATCTTCCTCTTTTATGTTCCCTTTTTTTAACTCAAATGAAATAGCAAGAAAAAGGGAAATCAAGTCAATTATCAGATTTTCTTTCCTATGAGCAATAGGTGGAAGTAATAAATATAGCCTTTCTAAATCCAAAATAGTCTGTTTCAAATGTCGCAAATTATTATAACCCGCTGCACTGTACAACTCCTTAATTAAGGATTTTTTTTGATTTAAAAGGTTAATGAATGCCTGATTTTGTAGGTCTGTAATAAATTCATTAAGTGCTTCATCAAAATTAGATTTTACTTCAAAGCTTTTCCCAATAAGCTTTTCCTTCGTCCTTAAATATTTTACATTTTCGCTTAATTCATTACTACCCAATTCTCCTTCAAACGTTTTATTATCAAACTTTCCTTTTATATTTTGATACCTCTTTTTCTCTCGCTTTTCTTCATTTGAAATAATTTCCTGTTCATTTGCTACAATTAAAACTTTATTTCCATTATTTTCTACAAATTGATTAATATATCCTAATGCTACTGCTAAATCCATGGTACATCTTTCCAAGTCATCAAATACAATTATCTTCTTATCAGCATTAGTAAGATAGTCTGGCAGGTTAATACTTGAAAGGTCGGGATCAATTTCTACTTCACCGCTATCGGATAAATTAATTTTAAGCGCAGTTTTCAAGACACTAGTGAAAACTTTTCTTACTATTTTCATTCCTTTAGATGCCAACACTGGGTTTAGTTGTTCAAATATTTGCTCATTAATTTCCCTTGTAGAACCAACACCGTATAAAGATATGTATAGGAACTTTTCCCTGCCATTATCTTCTATAAATTTGTTTATATAGAATGATTTCCCGCATCCCCAATTCCCCTTTAGCATAACTGCAAATTGAGGAGCTTTGGGAAGTCGGATGTAATAATTCAAATATTCCGTAATGTGCTCATTCATATACTTGATGTTTTAAATCCTGATTCATTTTGCATTTATAGTTACCTTATACGATACTGGTATTTTTAAGACGTTCGTGTTTTCTGGATTGAAGGGGTTGCCTATCATCCAAACTTTAGGTTGAGCTTTTAATATTTCAAATACTATATAAACATGATAGTTAGCCAAGTCCATAGCTTTTCTTAATTCATTTGCGGATAAGAAGAAGTTTACCTTGCCAACATTAGCTCTGGTTGTTTTTACTTCAATATACTTTGGAGTGCCGTCTTCTTCAAAAGAATAAATATCATAACCTTCATAATCATATTTTGCTTTTTCCACTTGAGCGGCTAATCTAGTTTTACCAGCATCCTTTAATCGCTTACGCTCCATGTCTAAAACGATTTTTTCTCCTCTTTCACCTAAGAGTTTTAATTCTCTTGCTTCTGCCTCATAATCAGGATTAGCACCTCCGGTCCTTCTTTCATTATTTGATTGAGGGGTTGTTGGCGAAAGTATATTTAAACTTACTACTGTTGGTATAGGATTTGGAGGAAAGTATGGTAATCTATACCTAGCTAGAGGGTCATTTTCCACCTGGTTATTTTTAGGCGGCCTACCTGGATAATAATTATATAAGAAGTAAGAAAACAAATCCAATGACCAATGCTGCATTACAGCATCAGTATTTTTAAAGTCTACTAATGCCCTTTTCTTATAAACAGCATCAGAGGTTATCAGTGATTCTGTATCTAAATTGAATTGAATTAGAAAATAGTTGAGATGCTCTTCAGAAAACACATTTAAAAAAGTGTCTGGAAAGTAAGTTGCCAATATTTTTCCTTTAAACATTGGACTAAGTGGATTATTTGCAATTGCCTCAAGATCATTTCTGTTCCCTGCTGCAATAATATCAATAATAGCTTGCTTTATTTTAGGAAACGCAATTTCTTCTATAGCACCCCATTTTTTAGTAATTAGTAATCGTTGATCTCGGGAGGAGAAGTAAATGCCAAACTTAGGCGCTCTTGAACCTCGAATTCTTCCTAAACCATCCAATTGTCTTTCTATTCCATAACAGAAGTTAAATCCTGTTTCTGGTTTTGAATAGCCTAACGCGTAATCTTGGATTTGCATTTGATTAATACGAGCTGGAGTAAAGTAACGAATAAATTGTTCACGGATCTCATGCAATGGTGCCCTCGCCTCCATTACTTTTTCCATGCTATTTTCAAAGCTCACTTGCGCTTCTCGTAATTGATGTATATTCATGACTAAGGGGTTATCTTCATTGAGGTTGCTAAAATTAAGAAAAAGCATTTAGCAATGCAAACTGCAATAAGGGGTATATTTGTAAGTGCACATGCAATCTATATAATCTAATATACCGCCACGATAACTGTTATACAGGTTCACTTGAGACTCGTCAGAACATTTCCCGAACAATATATAGTAATCGCATAGTTGCTATAATGGCCTTTAACCAATTATATTCCAACTTAAAAGGAAGTTCTTAATGAATAGAGTTTCCGAATTTCCTAAATCCTAACCACTAAAATGGTAGATTTATCCTGAGGTGTTTAGTTATTAATTGGATAGGATAAAGTAAAATAGCATTATTTCAAAAATTAAATAAATTTGAATAAATAGTAATTAATGGAAAATATAAATATCCCTTTTGAGGGCAATGGCCTGTCATGTGTTGCGGTTGTTAAACTTGATGGTATTGCAGATTCCTGGATAGCACATGCGAAAATAAGCGGTCATCCAAAAATTAGTGAACTTCATATTCATTTTAGATTGGGAGACTACTTAATACCGCTGTTTTCATCAGAAAGTGAGTTGCAATTCTTTTCCCCGTTATTGTGTAAAATAGACGAGAAGGCGAAAATGCTTTTGCCAACACAATTTGAAGAAGGCTTAGAAGCCGAATAAACTTCACTTCTCTCTAAAAATATTTAATGAGCTAATAACTTAACGTGGCATTGGGTCGAATAGCAAGGCATTTATCAAGTTTATACGTTATGACTTACATAGTTAATGTAACATTTTAACCATACTTGCGACATAAATAAGTATGAAAAATTTAAAGCCAACCCTTGCCTCAATAATCTTAGGATTCTGCGTTATACCCCTTATACTTTATTTATTGGTTTTTGCCAAAAATGGAGTGTCTGCTAAAGCTGAAGACTGGGCGAATTTTGCAACATTCGTTTCCCTTTTTATTGGAATTTGTAACTTAATTCTTTTTGCAATATTGACCTACTATGTCCAAGGGTACAATGAATCCAACAACAAATTTATCGAAACTAGGAGCCGAATGCTCGAGAGACCGATCATTAGTTTTTCTTTAATTCGGGGTCGCTATTGGATACAAAATATTGGGAATGGCCCAGCAATAAATATTATAGTTAAATCTGACTTCCATAATAATGCCTGGAAATACGGCTTTATTTGGCATTCACTTCAAGCCACCAATCAGTTAGAACCAATGGACTGGACAACAAGTAGTAATATCATTTGTGCTACTTATTCCGACAGCATGGGGCATGATTATATTTCATATATGGAGAACGATAGTTTAATAACTATTGATTGCCAAGATGAAAAATCAATTAAAAAATTTGGTCAGCAAATTGAAAAAGCTAAGCTTAATGCTCCTTCAATAACTTGGAGACAAAACCATTAAAAGTGATTATGCGTATAAAGCAACTATAGTGCAATATACGGTCATTATGGTCGCTATATTGGCCCAGTAAAAATTGGGCGATACCTTCACCGAAAATTTAATACTGGCCGTATAGGGGCCATAGTAAATTGCGGTAACAATTTATACAACTGTTGTTTCTTCAATTAACAAATTTCGCAACCAGCCAATCCCTGTGTCAGTAGCATACAATACTACATAATAAATTTTCTTACTTGCTAAGTACTTCTCTTTTAATTTATACTGCAAATAACCTGCATCAATAAATTTCTGCTGTGGAATGTGCCGATTATTTATGATTTCTTTCTTCATAAGAATTTGAAATATTTTATTTCTTCCAAGTCCTAAGTCCCCTAATAGTCGAGCTACCTGATAAAATGTATGTAAGCGCATGAGATAAATTTTAGGAAATTAGGAGTTAGGAAATCTGAAGATTTTCTCTAACCCCTTAAAGTTTTATAATTTTTGGTAATGATTTTGTACTGAGCGTTCAAGTAGGCCTTCCCGAATAAACCATGTAATGTAATTCTCAGCAGTTTTTTCCTTGATACCTATCAATGATGCTATTTCCATCGCTGTTGCCCGATTAAATGTATCAGGAAGCTTCTCGAGAAA
>NZ_LWBP01000023.1 GCF_002078015.1 Niastella populi
GCCCTTCAACCATGGCCTTCTCATAGACATCAGGGTTGAATACAAAATTCAGGGACAAGTAATCACCTATCTCCTGAGCTGTAATCTCTATATCAAATTTTGATGGGCTATACCCCTGATCAATTATCTGATTTAACTTTTCTTCTGATAATTCAACTCCTTCGATCCTTTCGCCATTGTTTTGAAGGATGAGCATGACATCAAACACCGCACTTCTGCTTGTATCCCTTTGAAGCCCCAGTTCTTCCACCAAACGATCGAAAGGATACATCTGGTGACTATAGCACCTTAAAGTATCATCCTTCACCCTGCCGTAGAAACCAGCAAAGCTTTCTTCCGGATCAATTTCATTTCTTAACGCCAGGGTGTTTACATAAAACCCGATCTGGTCTTCCAGATCCGCATGCTCCCTGCCCGCTACCGGAGTCCCTATAATAAGATCTCGCTGCGAAGTGTAGCGGTACATCAGCACATTCCATGTGGCCAGTAAGCCCATGAACACACTCCCCCCATTCTCCTGGATATATCCCTTCAGTTTAGCGGTCGTT
Organism: Niastella populi; assembly: GCF_002078015.1. Lineage (GTDB taxonomy): Bacteria > Bacteroidota > Bacteroidia > Chitinophagales > Chitinophagaceae > Niastella > Niastella populi. The sequence continues at coordinate 549 of NZ_LWBP01000023.1, forward strand.
GCTTTATCAACATAAGCAGCCAGGCACTGCCCATTATAGGTTTTCACCTGGGGCCGCTGTTTGTTAGCCGGCAGATCCAGCAGAGGCAATTCTCCTGAGAGCCTGGTCAGCCAATATGCTCTATGAACCTTAAATGAATCCCCTTTCAACTGCTCTGACTGCCACGCGGAATAATCCTTGTACTGGATGCGCAATTCCTTTAGCTCAGGCGATTTGCCTGCCTTATAAGCTTCATAGTATTTGAATACATCCTTAGACAATACCTCCATTGACCACCCATCGCTGATGATATGGTGCATATTGAAGTAGAATACATACTCCTCTTCATCTACCCGGAGTAAGGCTGCCCGCAGCAGCGGCCCTTTCGATAAATCAAATGCCCGGTAAGCATCTGCCGCAATCCAGGCTTCCGCTTTTTCTTTCTTGTCAACTTCATTTCTATAATCAAGGTAGTCGACTGCAAAGCCTGCTTCTTTTCTTTGAAGTATCCATTGTTTGATCTCTCCTGACTCATCTTCCCTGAAGACGGTTCTTAAAATCTCATGACGGTCTATGGTGGCATTTATGGCTCTTTTGAAGCTTTCAATGTCAATATCCTTATTCAGATAAACGCTTCCTGGTGTGTTATAAGCCGCCGATCCTCCTTCAAACTGACTTACTATCCACAATCGGCGTTGGGCTGATGATAATTTAAATGGCCCCGGGCCATCAACTGGAATAATGTCCTTATAATCCGATTTTGTAACCCTTCTGCTTAAGTGGTCTAATAATGCATTTTTGTTTTTCTTAACCTTTTGCAATAAATCATCAGGTATTGAATCGCTGTTGAATTCAACATTGAGCTTATCCCCGTTCTTAGAAAGATAAACACCTTTTTCAAAAAGTTCAGCGATCAACTTCTCCATTTAAATTTCAATTTTGTTTTTATAGGTTACCGACTTATTCTCCAACTCCAATTTTGCAATTTCTTCTATCAACATAATTTTTTTCCCTATATCCTGTATGTTCGTATTTTCAAGAATGTCAGCTATTTTCAGGTCAATATTTAATTTTTGATGAATCAAGGTGACCAATCTCATGGTCTTTAATGAGTCCATACCTAAATCAAAAAAATTATCTAATATTCCAATCTTCTCCCTTTGCAGCACCTCTTCCCATATCTTCACCAGTTTCTCTTCCAGCTCATTTCCCGGAGCCACATACGCTACATCACGCGTGAACCCAAGGGCCTCGGGGTTTGGTAACAATTTCCTGTCTATTTTGCCATTAGCTGTCAATGGCATTGCTTCAAGCTGTACAAAGTAGGCGGGAACCATATACACAGGCATCGTCAGTTTTAAAAAGGCTCTTAAATCACCTGTTCTTTGCTCTTTACCGGAAGTAATATAGGCCACCAGCTCCTTCTCTCCTGCCTGGTTCTCTTTGGCTACTACTACGGCCTGGTCTATCTCTCCATGCTTTAATAAGGCATGCTCTATTTCTCCGGGTTCTATCCGGTAGCCCCTGATCTTTACCTGGTCATCTTTTCTGCCAATGAACTCTATGTTGCCATCAGCTAACCAATAGCCCAGGTCGCCTGTTTTGTAAAGCCTTTCTCCCGCAACAAAAGGATTATCTATAAAGGTCCCGGCTGTAAGCTCCGGAAGGTTCAGGTAGCCCCTGGCCAGGCCTGCTCCTGATATGCAGATCTCTCCAACTACTCCCCGGGCAACCAGGTTCATTGCGCTATCTACTATATATAGTTGAGTATTGGCTATGGGCTTGCCTATAGGAATAGATGTTTTGCTCCTGTCTTTTTTATCTACCTTATAGATACTGGTACATACTGAATACTCGGTGGGACCATATTCATTATAATAGTCCGCGACGGAAGCGCATTCAATAGCTTTTTCTACACTAAGAGCCTCTCCCCCGGTGATGATAATTCTAAGGAATGGCAATTGTTCGATAGCAAGCGTCTCTAAATAGGAAGGGGTCATCGCAATGACACTTACCTGTTTGCTATTAAGGTATGCTACAAATTCATTTTCCTGGTGAATTTGTTCTTTTTTAATCAACACCAGTTGAGCCCCAACATAAAGAGGCATAAAAATCTCCAACACCGAAACATCAAAGGAGCTGGAGGCAAACTGCAGTACCTTATCATGCGTATTGATACCAAAAGTTTTTATTTGATCCAATACCATGTTCAGATAGCTCCGATGCTCTATCATCACTCCTTTAGGATTTCCCGTTGAACCAGAAGTGTAGATCACGTAGGCAAGGTTACCAGGTGTATATAATTTCGTTACTTCCTCAGGATTATAATTCTCCGAATCAAATTCTATGTCAATGGCAAAAACTTCTCCATCATAATAATTAATATCGTAAATGAAACTGGCCTCCGTAATCAGCAGATTTAAAGCGCTGTCCTTAACTATATACTCCTTCCGGGAAGATGGATATTCCGGATCGATCGGAACATAAGCCCCTCCCGCCTTTAATACCCCCAGTATCGAAATGATCATCCACTCACTTCTGTCCAGGTGTATTCCTACTAAGTCGTCTGGCTGGATGTTGTAATTCCTTTGCAGATACGCCGCCAACTGACCAGACTTTTCATTGACCTGGCGATAAGTCAGCTCTTTTTCTCCAAAAACAACGGCTATATTCTCCGGGGTCATCGCGGCCTGTTCTTCAAACAGGTCTACAATCGATTTGTTTTCCGGATAAGCTACTGCTGTATCGTTAAATGTGATCAGTAGCTGATGTCTCTCTTCCTCCGATAAGTAATCAATTTTGCTTAAAGATTGATCCGGGTTTTGTGCAAACTCATTGATCAATTTATCAAAGTGATTTACCAGGTGCTTTAGTGCCGTGGCATCGTAACGATTGATATTGTACCTGATGCCTATATTTAATGAGACGGGCGAAGGAGCAATTGCTATATTGAAATCATAGTTGCTTTGGTCAATGACTTCCATCGAATCTATGAACAGCCCTTCTTCACTTTTTGTATTTAACGCCCCTTCATTTTCCAGTTCCTTGACAGCATAGTTCTCAAAGATCATGATATGATTCATCAGGTCCCTTCCCAATTCACTCTGGGACTGAACCTCTGACAGATTCATATAATGATGAGATGCACTCTGTATCGATTGTTCATGCAGTGATTTCAACAGGCCAACAGGCGTATCATTGGGATCATACTTTACCCTTACCGGAATAGTGTTGATAAACAGCCCGATCATCTCTTCAACGCCAGCTAACTCGGCCGGACGACCTGACACCACCGCACCAAATACCACGTCAGTCGAGTTGTTATAGCGCGACAATAAGTAACCCCATACCCCTTGTACAAAAGTATTGTGGGTAATACCCAACCCGCTGCAAAGAGCATCTACTTTCTTAAACAGATCGCCGCCTATCAGAAGATGTTCGCTCGATTCGACATAGCTGTTGCCTGCTACGCTTACCTTGAATGGTATCTCTGCCGGTGACGTGTAGCCCGACAGGTAATTTTTCCAGTAACCAAGCGAACCTTCCCTGTCTATTGCTTGTAACCAATTAATATAATTGGAGTATGGCATCACCGGCGGGAGGTCTGCTGTACTGCCTTTGATTGCCGCGCTCAGCAACTCATTAAAGTCGTTGATCAGCACACTCACGCACCAGCCATCCATCAGGATATGATGGTGGCTCCAGATAAATTCATACTCCCCTTCCGACAGATCAATCACATACAGGCGCATCTGGGAACCTTGGCTCAAATCAAAGCCCCTTTCCCTGTCCTGCTGCTTGATGAGCGCAACCTGCGCCTGCCGCTTTACCTGACTATCAAGTTTTTCATAAGTAAAATTGCCCGGCACTTCTTTCCTTACTATTTGTAAGGCGCGGCCTCCATATTCAGTACTGAAACTGGTGCGCAAGACAGCGTGCCTGGCTGTTAACCGGTCGTAAGCTCCTTTTAACTTTTCTATATCCAGTGTTTTGGCCCGTACCCTGTAGGATGTCTGCTCAAAAAATAGTGTACTGGACGCTTCAGTCAGCCAATGAAAATATATTCCCTCCTGAAGAGGAGATAGCTCATACACATCTTCCAACGTATCGTCGGGGTTGATTTTTGAGAGCTCCTGACGGCTCAGCCCTTTGAAACTTACATCCGAAGGGGTCAGATACCGCTGCTTGCTCTTAGATAATTCTTCTATTAAAAACTGTAAGTTCTTTTTATAAGATCCGGCTAACTTTTTGATCGTTGCCGCGTCATATCTCAAACTTGAATACCGGATCGACATACCCAGTTCTTCCCTTACCAGCATCCCCGATACATCCAGCACTGTGTCCGTTCCATTCTCTTTTGATACATCTGATCCGAGTTGCTCTGATGCATATTCAAACAGGGAATTTTTATCGTTTGATACATTTGTTCCAAAGTCTCCAAGGTAATTAAAGGTAACCTGTTGAGTGAGTTTAGTTTCAAGCTTGTCTTCACTTAAGTAAGTGAGAATACCATACCCGATTCCCTTACCAGGTACGCTTCGTAGCGCTTCTTTTACATTTACCAAAACCTCTACATGATTGGAAGAACTGGATACATCCAGTACAAATGGATAATCCGTAGCAAACCATCCAACCGTTCTGCTGATGTCTATTCCATCAATGATCTCCTCTCTTCCATGGCCTTCCATCTTTAAGACAGTTTTATCCGCGGCCATGACTTCTTTCAGGGCAAGACCAAGACTTGCCAGTAACAGATCGTTTATCTCTGTATTATAAACCCCGTGCACCCGCGTTTGCAATAACTCAGTGGTTTGCTTATCCAGTTTGAAAGATTCAGCTGAATCGATTACAACTGTTTGATCTGTTCCTACCGCTTTATCCTGGGGTAAATCCGGGATTTGCTGATCGCATACCTGCTGCCAGTAAGATCGCTCCCTGGCAAGCTTTTTGCCTGCCGCGTATTCTTTTTGCAACAGCGCCCATCTTTGAAAAGAATCTGTCTTTGATGCTAAGTCTGTTCGTTTGCCTGCTTTATAGCTCGAGTACAGACCCGACAGGTCTTCTAAAATAATTCTCCAGGATATACCATCCACCAACAGGTGATGAATAATTAAGCCTAAGCGGTCACCATCTTTCAACCTTAAATGAACCACTCTGAGTAAAGGGCCTTCGGATAACCTGATGCCCGATTGCAGCACTTCTCCAATTTTAGCTATCTCCCCGGGTGCGTCATCCGATTCGGTTAAGTCATAGAAGTTTAATGTATATCTCTTCGATCTTGTGTCCTGGCTAAACTGTTGCCATCCTTCGGGGGTTTGTTTATAAACCATTCGAAGCGCATCGTGATGCTTCGTCAGATCCGCTATGCTCTTCTCCAGGATATTACTGTCCAGTTCCTCCTTACTACTCAGTAAAACAGATTGGTTATAGTGATCATGAACTTTTATCTCTGACGTTTTGAAAAACCATTCCTGGATGGGGGTTAGCACCACCTCTCCACTCACCTCTCTCTGATCGGTATGATCGGTAGTCAGCTCAAGTAACCGGGCCAGTTCTTCCAGTACAGGTGTTCGCAGCAGGTGCTCTACTTTTAGTTTGTAACCCTGTTGTTTTAACCTGGCTGCTACCCGTATCGACTTGATGGAGTCTCCACCCAGGTTATAAAAGCTATCCTTTATTCCTATACCTTCTCTCTTTAATACATCTGACCAAACCGAAACTAAAACCTTTTCGGGCGCTGTGCGCGGAGCTACATATTCTACGCCACTGGATAGTTCCAAACCTTCCGGCTCGGGCAGTGATTTCTTATCTATCTTGCCATTAGCTGTCAATGGCATTGATTCGAGTTGAACAAAATGAGCCGGAACCATATATTCCGGCAACAGTTCTTTTAAATAAGATTTCAAATCAAGCATGTTCTGCTCAACCCGTGAAGTAATATATGCAATCAGTTCTTTTTCTCCTGACTGGCTTTCTTTGGCTACAACTACCGCCTGTTTTATCTCTTTATGCTCTAATAATACGTGTTCGATTTCTCCCGGTTCAATCCTATAACCCCTGATCTTTACCTGGTCATCTTTTC